>NZ_BOMM01000001.1 GCF_016862195.1 Paractinoplanes ferrugineus
TTCCGTACAAGCGGCGAGCCCCGGCGAGCCAATGGTTGTGCATACGTCCTGAAATCCGCCGGACCTCCCTGGCGTCGCGCTCTCCCGAAGTCGTGGTGGGCACATCATCGACGTAAGCAGCCCGCCGGAAGACATGCGGATGGAAAGCCCGTGGGATTTTGCGGTTTCGCTGACGTCTGGCTTCCGCGCTTGAACGATGGCCTGGCCAGCCTGCTCTACAGCGTAGAACAGGCTGAGCGGGCTGGTCGCGTAGTCAGTGGCATCTGCCGCAACGGCGAGATCTTCGGCTTGGCGTAGAGCCGCTCTGAACCAGGACGCCCGGTCGGGGTCAGCGGCGGCGAGCCCGGTGGGCTGGGCTCGTAGGGCGCGGATATCGCGCCACACTTCTGCGATCACCAGGTCTTGATACCGTCAAATCTCGGCTACGAAAAGTGGAAATCGCGGCCCACACGGCGAGGCGCACGGGCGACACGCGGAAGCTCATGGTTAGGCAGTCGGCGCTCCTCGTCCCGGCGGACGCAGACAACACGTCCAAGCGGGGCTCATCGTTCGGGCGGAGTTCCCGAAGACGTACCGCAAAAACGATCATTCGTCGTTGATTACGGTGATGCATGGGTCGTCGTAGTGGTCACAGCCGGCCAAGCCGCTCGGGACACTGTGAATGCTGCTTCGCCGCGTGGCTTGGAACAAAACAGCGAATTGGCTGTTGAAGAGGTGCGCCAGGTCGCTGTGACGATCGACAATCGCCGGCGCGGATCGGAAATTTCGTACCGTCACAAGGTGCTTGTCGATTTTATCCTATTGTTGTGAACACTGAGGGTTTTCCGAACCATCCGGAAATGCAGGCGACAGTGCGTGATCGGTTGCGTGAGACGGGGCATCTTCAGAATCCAGAATCCGCGCCGCTTGAGATCCCGAGTCTTGGTGATCTTGATCTTGTGTAGGGCGCCGTGCAGGGGAGTAGATATTCACTGTCGGATGTCATCAAGAGAAACTAGAAATAAAACTCTGGGCCGACGGTTCGAAACTTTGTGATGAGTGATAGTGGTTTCGATGCGAAAAGACGGACCGGGGGCAGATCAGGCACTAACGAGGTTCTTCGTCGAGATGGGTCGCTCGTTCGGGGTAACGGTGTGGCCAGATGATCTCAAATAGCCGAAATGAAGGTATCGTGGTCAACTGCCAAGCTCCAACTTTCGCCGGATAGCCTCATGGATGTCAACCGCAACCTCCAAGCAGACGTACAGTCTCCGGAGGTCAACCTCGACGTCGTGTTCACTGAAATCACCGTCGTCGCCCGTCCATCCGGAGTCGTCGGGGTTGCGATATCCGTCGAGTTTCGGCGCATCGTTCCAGGGGACTGGATTTCGCCCCGGTTGAATCTCGTAAAGAAGAGCAATCACAGCTTCTCGCGGAGCGCGAGAGTCGACCTGGGAGTATCCGATCGAGACGCGGGAGTGGGTAAGTTGATTGCGCCTCGCAACCATCCAATAGAACATCGGAAAGTCGCTCTCCGCGATCTCGCTGCAATCAAGCTCCTTTGTGACTTCTTGAACGACATTTATCGCGCGGCTTAAAGGAATTTTGTCGATCTTCCCCCCGATTAGATTTGGTTGCCTATCGTGAACATGCTGAACTATTTGAGTCATCAGGTCTTCTATCTCGGATACCTGAGATAAGAATAGGCCCCGTAGTTCATGAAGCCGTCGGGCCTCTGCAGCCTCTAGAAGATGATCCGTGGCGCCCTCATCGTAGAGGTCCTCGGGGGGAAGCCTCGCCGCCAACACGCCTTGCCATGATCGAACGCATAGGTCGGGCCACATAAAATCTCTCCAATCGGATTCCGGGCACAAGGTTGTTGCTGGGGTAGCCAGAATTCTATCTGTGGTGTTGTGTCTTTGCTTTGTAATTCGGATTCCGGGTGTGCGAGCCATGGGTTGCTTTGACTTGGACGCCGCCTGCGGGTTGCCTCGACCCGGCCCTCTCCTCCACGCCAGTGGAAACATCCGCGAGCGCGCTTCTCAGGAGGCTTTACGGCATCGGGGGGTCATTGGTGACTAGCTCGGCTTCTGATCGGCAATCTCGGCGAGTCGGTCCAGCGTGCGGCCACCTTCCTCAACCACGCGCAGAGCATCCTCAAGGTCGAGATCTACCATCGCCGTCCTTCCTCGCTGTGAGACAGAGAGACGGATACTGGTTCCGCTTCCGAGGGCGTCCGTGACGGCTCCGTGGACGAGCCTGGCTAGGAGGTGAAAGATCGTCTTGACCTGGTCGACAGCTCGTCGGCATCGCTGGCGCCTTCAACTTTTAGCGCTGGCCGAAGCAAAGTCACCTTTCGCTCGCGCCTTAAGGCCTGTTTCATAAGGGCGGTCAGAGCCACTCGCTGATGATCGTGATGGTCAGGACGGCTTGGAAGCGGACGGCTAACTTGTCGTAGCGGGTGGCGATACCACGGTGGCGTTTGAGTCGGGCTATGCCGTTTTCGATGGCGTGGCGTAGCCGGTAGAGCTGCGGTTCGAACTTCGGCGGGCGGCCCGCCGCGGGAGCCTTTGGCTTTGCGGTGGGCGTCCTGGTCGCTTTTGCTGGGGATACAGGCTTTGATTCCGTGCTTGCGCAGGTAGCTGCGGTTGCCGCGGCTGGTGTAGGCCTTATCAGCGAGCACCAGCACAGGACGCGATCAGGCCCGGCCGACACCGGGCTGGTCCACCCGGATGCGGCGCAAGACCGGGATGAACTGCGGGCTGTCGCCACGGTGGCCGGCGGTGACGATCAGGGACAACACCTTCTGACCTTGTTCGCAGGCCACATGCGTCTTGGTCTTCAGCCCGCCACGAGATCGGCCCAGTCCATGATCGGCCGGCTCGTCGTGGACCCCACCGGGTGATTCCTTCTGCAGATGCCCGTCGGTGCGGGCACCTGCAGCGTGCTGATGGGCGCGGCTGGTCGTGGAGTCAACGCTGACCGTCCAGTCGATGCGACCATCCGCATCGCCTTGGGCCTGCAACGCCGACAGGATCCGATCCTAGGTTCCGTCGCGCTACCAACGCCGGAAAGGCCCGTAGACAGTCGGCCAAGGCGCGTACTCGGCCGGCACATCCCGCCAGGGTGCGCCGATGCGGATCCGCCACCGGATCCCGTCGATCAGCTGCCGTTTCTCCCAATTCGGCGGCCGACCCATCGACGACGCGGCAGGCAGCAGCGGGGCCAGCACAGCCCACCGCCTATCGGTCAGGTCATGCCGCCTCGTCACCGTTAAGGTGGCCACGAGATCTCCGGTATGAAGTTCTTGCTTGGTCGCAGAACCGTTTACCGGAGACCTCTTCAGTTATTGATCACCGCCACGCCGTGACCTTCACATCAGCCACCGACTTCTGAAACAGGCCTTAGTGGGCCGAGGAGCTTGTCAGCCACCAACTCGGCCTTCGCGAGGTCATCCTTGATGAGAATCTTGATCAAAGTGCGGTCGATCATCGCCTCGGTCGTGCATGCAAGGGTGAATATCTCCTGAACCGTGTGGCCGTAGGCGGGACTTGTGAAGGACAGCGTTGACCAGAGCTGCGAATCTTGGCCAAGGCTGGCGATCAGGCGCAGGTTCCATAGTTTCATGAGTGGAAAAGGTCGAAGGCGGCTGGCGTGAGGAACGCTCGGTTGCACGACGCGCGGCATACGGCGCGACGATGCTCATGATTCTCGGAGTCCACGAACGCCTGGCGATGGACGTCATGGGTTGGGCTACTACCGGCATGGCCGCGTGCTATCAGCACGTGACCGATCCAGTTCGGGACGATGTCGCGGGTCGGAGAACTTATATGGCACGCGAGTACTTGACCGCGGAGAGGCGGTCCGGAAAATTCACTATATGCCGAGTCTGCTGGGTCTTGGCGAAGGTGCCGGCTTGAAGATGCTTAGCTACAAGGGTCAGAGACTGTCCCTGGCCCTTGTAGCACAATCGTGAGACCTTCAGTAAATAGATTTATGTGGTCTTGAACGCAGGCCCCAAATAACCCAAATAGCTGTTGCCTAGCGGTGCGGATTGTCTGGAATTTCACCCGAGTCGAGTTGCACCTCTGGAGGCTCTTCGATAGGCGCCAAGTCGGCAGATCCGTGCACGTGAGAAAGATCAATGATCTTTCGTATTGCATAGTCCTTCTTCAGTTCTGCCGACGGATTCCATATGTCTTCGAAGTTCTCAGGGAGCTCAGCCTCGGTGAGGTTTTCGCCGAGTGCTGAGACTACTTCATCGAGCCCCAGAATTTGCGTCACAAATTCTGTATCGAAACCAGCTATCGTGCGCGATGCATCGGCACTCATCATAACAGCCTCTTGGACGAGACAAACCAGCAATTCTGTCAGAGGCCAAGTGCCGTCGTTAATTGGCGACCAGATCCAAGACCTGCACCGATCAGGCTCGTGTTGATGCCAAAAGCGAACGAGCTGAAGTACCCGCTTGTCGACCTGCTCGAATGGAACGCTTTCAGTAGCGCGGGCAAGGGTCATGGCCCTAAGGAGGACGTTTGAGACTAGCGTGCTTCCCCACGTTATCTCCTCGCCAGATTTACTGATCATTCTTGAGATTTCTAGTAGCAAGAACGTGGCCTCATTACTTGATATATCTGAAAGTGCCTGTCGTAGCTTAACTTCGTCAGCGATGTAGTCCAAAATCGAGAAAACTAGTTGGCGCAGAGAAATCTTGCTCGATATGTTGGTCAGGTTGAAGGTGTTGTCTAGTTTTGGATAGATTTCTGACAGGTAGTCCACCAACAAACCAGGCCGCGACGGACGATGGGCCTGTACTAGGCGAGAGGTCTTGGTGATGGCCGACGTGGAGGAAACCTCGAACATGTTTCCCAGAAGTGCAGCGTTCTCGGCAGGCCGCTGGGTATCGATTTCTGCTAGGGCGTTGATGATGGTGGCGTCTGGCAGGTCAAACTTGCTTATCCCGAATTGGAAGTATCGGTCAAAGTGGTGTTCGCTGCCGACTGAATGGCGAGCCTCCAATCCTTCGGTGTCGATGAAGGAGCCATTATCCGTTAGGGTTGAGCCGAATGCAGGGAAAAGCATCTTCAAAAAGTCAAGCATCGGCTGCGTGCTGTCTTCGGTGATACCGCATTCAATTATCTTATTGCGCCAATAGACCAGCGACTCGCTAGGCTCCGGTTTGGCTCGTGGGATCCTATGGCGGTCGGTCCTGATGAAGTTGTCGCGGTTCTCCCAGATCATGCGGTATACGGACGATTCGAATGTCCGGAGGAAGCTAACGAGAGCAAAGTCGATGAAATTGACGTGACCTTCCACGAGAGGGTAGGTCGCATTAATTTGTGCGAAGTACTTATTGATGGCGCGAGGGGTGCTTAAGTACCTTCGCATGACTTTGACGTACGAACTCCCTAGTCTGCTTTGGTCGCTCCCCGTGAGGGCGACCTTGTGGCCAGCAGAGAGGGCCGAGAACCCTGCATCGACCATCTCCTCGATCTCGCGAGGGTGCACCTCGGGCAGATCCAGTCTGACCTGGATTATTTTCTCTAAATAACTACGTGCTCGTCCCGGCTCGTTCCAGGCTAGGTCGGAACGGCGCAGAACGTCAATCAGCGTGCGTTCATCGTATGCAAGCAGATAGAAGACGTTGGGAAGTCGTCCTACCAGTCGAATCAGTTTTAATACCAGTAGAAGGTCAATTGGATCCAATCTGTCGAGGTCATCGACGATTACTAGTACCTTCTGGCCGAGCTTCTTGAGCGAGTCCTCAAGCTGAATGCGTAGTGCGTCCGCCGAGACGTCGCCCTTGAGTAACTCTCCGATTTTCTGCATCGCAGGGGCAGCGTTCAAGCCGAACAGGGCTCCAAGTGTTCCCAGCGGAGCTACGGCTTCCGTGTATTTGCCAAGTTTCTCGCGGGCGTCCTTCGCCTTCATCGTTTTGGGCAAACCAGATTTCAAGGCCCCGAAGAAGCTCAAGACAAGGGATTCGAGATCGGAAAATAGCCAAGGGTTAAAGTCAGTAACGAGCCAGGTGTCATCCGCAATGAAATTCTCTCGAATCATTGATAAAAGTGATGATTTTCCGCTCCCCCATGGTCCTACCAGTGCGATTACTGAGGACGGCCCTTGCTCAGGTAACTTACGGCAAAGAGCACTGACGTGATCTGCGAAGTCGGCCCGGTCTAGTCGATCTTCATTCTTCGTTGTGATGGGATCGTCTGAGAATTTTCCATTGAACACATTGGTATGGTAGTGGATCGTATATGTAGAAGGCCGATAGTCGGCAATCTGATAGGCGTAATCCAGCTTTGTGTTCTTCTACTAGGCTTTTTCATGGCCAGGCCCTGAGGATCGGTCTCGTGGCGATCCAGCATCATCGACTGGTGCAAGGGGTGGCCCTGGCCTGGCCCCAGGATCAGGCGCCCACCGCTGATGGCAAGCCCGCGCAACGTATGTGCCCGCCGCTCTGGCCAGCGCCCTCACTGAGACGAGGACTGAGACGGAGGTACAGCGAAGGCCGGACCTGTCGGTCCGGCCTTCACGCTTCGCCCTCCTCAGGCTGGCGGAGGATACGAGATTCGAACTCGTGAGGGGTTTCCCCCAACACGCTTTCCAAGCGTGCGCCCTAGGCCACTAGGCGAATCCTCCGTCGGCCAGGATACAGACGCCGGTTGCCCGGGTCTCGTGCGGGTCGGCGCGCGGGCGGCCGTCCGGGTTCGCTAGACTTCTGGGCAGCCTCTCGTGCGGCGTGTATCTCGTGAACCTCCCCAGGGCCGGAAGGCAGCAAGGATAAGCGGGCTCTGACGGGTGCACGAGAGGTCCTTTCTTTTGGTTCTTGTCGTACCCCCGACGGACAATGGCGCGGTCGTTGAGGAGGGGTAGTGTCACTCGCTCTGTACCGCAAGTACCGTCCGCGGACGTTCGCCGAGGTGATCGGGCAGGAACACGTCACCGAACCGCTGTCGCAGGCGCTGCGCAGCGGCCGGTTGCATCACGCCTATCTGTTCTCCGGCCCACGTGGCTGCGGCAAGACCTCCAGCGCTCGCATCCTGGCCCGCTCGCTGAACTGTGAGCAGGGACCCACGCCCGAGCCGTGCGGCGTCTGCCTCTCCTGCCGCTCGCTGGCCAACGACGGCGGCGGCTCGATCGACGTCATCGAGATCGACGCGGCCTCGCACGGTGGTGTCGACGACGCCCGCGAGCTGCGCGAGAAGGCGTTCTTCGCGCCCGCCAACAGCCGCTACAAGATCTACGTGATCGACGAGGCCCACATGGTCTCGTCGGCCGGCTTCAACGCGCTGCTCAAGCTGGTCGAAGAGCCCCCGGAATACGTGAAGTTCATCTTCGCGACCACGGAGCCGGAGAAGGTCCTCGGCACCATCCGCTCGCGCACCCACCACTACCCCTTCCGGCTGATTCCGCCGGCCGTGCTCCGCCCCTACCTCCAGCAGCTCACCGAGGCCGAGGGCGTCCACGTCGAGCCCGCCGTCCTCCCGCTGGTGGTGCGGGCCGGTGGCGGCTCGGCCCGGGACACGCTCTCGGTGCTCGACCAGCTGATCGCCGGCGCCGGCCCCGACGGTGTGTCTTATTCGCGTGCCGTCGCCCTGCTGGGCGTGACCGACGTGGCCCTGATCGACGAGATGTGCGACGCCCTGGCCGCCGGTGACGGCGCTGCCGCCTACCGCACGATCGACCGCGTCGCCGAGGCCGGCCACGACCCGCGCCGCTTCGCCTCCGACCTGCTCGAGCGCTTCCGCGACCTGATCATCCTGCAGCAGATCCCCGACGCCACCACCAAGGGCCTGATCGACGGCCCCGCGGACCAGCTGGAAACCATGACGGCCCAGGCCGGCCGCCTGGGCCCGGCCACCCTTTCCCGCTGCGCCGACATCGTGCACAACGGCTTGGTCGAGATGCGCGGCACAACGGCCCCCCGCCTGCTCCTGGAGCTGGTCACGGCCCGCATGCTGCTGCCCGGCGCGGAAGATTCCACCGGCGCGCTCCTGCAGCGCTTGGAACGCATGGAGAGGCGACTCGCGCAGGGCGGCGACCTCCTTGCCGTACGAGGTGAGCCCGCCCCACCCGCTCCGACCCAGACCAGTTCCGCCCCGATCTCCGGCGTCCCCGCCGCAGAGTTGACGCCGGCCGCGGCCGAGTCGACCTCGGAGGCGGCCGCCCGGGGCGGTGGCGGACTCTCCGCCGCTCGCGCCGCTGCCGCCGCCGCGGCCAGCCGAAAGTCCGCCGCCGGCCGCCGACCGGCCGGCCAGCCGGGGTCCGCGCCACCTGCCGCCCCCGTGTCCGCTGCCCCCGTGTCCGCAGCCCCCGTGTCTCCTGCGCCTGCCTCCGCTGCCCCCGTGTCCGCTGCGCCTGCGTCGCCCGCGCCTGCGTCGGCTGCGCCTGCACCTGCGTCGGCTGCTTCCGGGCACGGATTGTCCGGGTCGGCATCGCCTGTGGTCGCGCCTGAGCCGGCTGAGGCCGTGGCGGCGTCCCAACCCACCGCGCCGCCGCCGGGGACCGCTGAGGCGCTGTCCGGACCGAGCGGGTCGGAGCCGGAAACGGCCGCGGCGAAGCGGCTGGCCAACGAGGGCATGCCCGGCGACCCGGAGTACTACGAAGACGAACCGCCGTGGGACGACGACGAGCCGGACTACGAGCCCGTCGCCGACCAGGGTCCTCCAGCGGCCGCCGCGGACGGGCCGGAAACAGGCCCGGCGCAGGCGGACCCAGCCTCCAACAGCGCGGCTTCCCGCCCGAGCGAGGCCGCCGACAGCGCGGCATCCCACCTGGGCGAAGCGGCCGAGAACGCGGCGTCTCGCCCGAGCGAAGCGGCCGGCAGCGCGGCGTCTGCCGAGAACGCGGCGTCCCACCCAGGCGAAGCGGCCGACAGGTCCGCGGAGCCGGCGGTGGCTGGTGCTCGAGCGTCGTCCGCCGAACCGGTCGGGCTTCTGCCCGATGCGCCGGAAGAGCCGGGCGCCGCTGCCGTCGCCGACATCCCCGGGCAGCTGACGGTGGATGACGTCCGGGAGGCCTGGCCGGAGATCATCACGGCGATCAAGCAGCAGTCCGGCGGCAAGATCGCGGGGCCGATGGCGGCCAGCGCGGTGGTTCGTGCTCTTGCGGGCGACACCCTGGTGCTCGTCTTCCAGCACCCGAGCTTCGTCGAGCGGATCTCCCGGTTCATCTCGCTGATCAGTGACGCGCTCTACGAGACGCTTGGCGTTCGCTGGCAGATCCGCTGCGAGGTGGGTAGCGGCGGCAACGTGCCGGCGGCCCGGGTCGCCGCACGCCGGGACACGCCGCCGAACGGCGGGGGCCGGGCGCCCGCGCGCACCGAAGCCCCCCGCGAGTCGGCCGCGCGCGCCCAGGTCACGGCGCCTTCCCGGCCGGCACCGGGCGCGAACCAGTCGCAGGCCGCGGCGGCCCGCCCACCGCAGGCTCGGCGCCAGGAGACCGAGACGCCGGCCGGTGGCGACGACGATTGGCCTGAGCCGGCCAAACCCGGCGGCCTGGCAACGCCGTCCTCCGCGGCCCCGGTCGAGGACGACGAGGAGGACTGGCCGGAGGTACACCCGGTCGGCGGAGTCGCTCCGAGCACCCACAAGCCGGTCGATGGACCCGCCGACGACGCGACCGAGGCCACCGCCCGCCCCGGCGAGCCGGCCGCCACAGCGCCCGCAGCCGTAACGCCCCCAGCGACGACGCCCGCAGCCGCAATGCCCCCAGCTGCCACCGGGGGTGGCGGTGCAGCCGATCCCGGCTCCGCAGACCGGCCCGAGCCGTCTCGGACAGCGCGAGGTCCCGAAGCCGCCGACCCGCCCGGCTTTGCGCCGCCCGGCTCTGTGCCGCCCGGCTCTGTGCCGCCCGGCTCTGTGCCGCCCGGCTCTGTGCCGCCCGGCTCTGCGCCGGCCGGCTCAGCAGCTGCAGGCGCCACCATGGCGCCAACGGCTCGGTCGGAGGTCGACGCCGGCCCCGCTGCGTCAGCACCGCCCGGTCCCGGGTCAGCCGGCCCCGGGTCCGCGCCGGCCCATCTTGAAACCGGCAGCCCTACGGTGTCCGCACCAGGGAGCCCAGAGGCTGTCCGCTCCGCTGCGTCCGCGCCGGACCGCGCCGAGGTCGCCGACTCCGTTGCGGCGGCACCGACTCATCTTGGGGCGGTCAGCTCCGCTGTGACGTCCGCGGCTGAAACGGCGCCCGGAGCGCCCGCTGAAGCGCCCTCCGCCCCGGGAGGTGCCGCCACGGCCGCGCCGGCCGCCCGGAACGCCGGTGGGGGTCTTGCCGCGGCCAAGGCGGCAGCGGCCGCCGCGGCCGCCGGGCGGCAGAACGGTGGTCGCGGAGCGGCCGCGGCCCGGAACGGGAACTGGGCCGACGGTTCGCCTACCGAGGAAGCGCCCTACGACCCCGAGTTCGACGGGCCGCCGGCACCCGGGGGCAACGGGTCGGGGAGCAAAGCGTCCGGCGTCAGGGCGGCGGGGCCCAAAGCTGCGGGGGCCGGCGCGTCGGGGGCCAGAGCGTCGGGAGGTAGCGCGTTCGAAGGCTTCGACCCGGGCGACGAGCCGCTTGATGACGTGCTCGACGAGAAGGCGGCCCGGGAAAGCGGCGAACAACAGGCCATGAGACTCCTGCGGGAACTGCTCGGCGCGGAGAAGATCGGCGAGAGCTGACGCGCCGGTGAGAGCGGGCCCGCGACGGCTGGGGCTGCGGGCGGCTGGGCGGGTCGAGGCTGGTGGGTGGCGTGTGGCTGGGGCAGCCGGTGGGGCGGCTACGCTGGGCGGCGATCGGCGCGACAGGCGTTGGGCGTCGAGTGGTCAATCGGCGACTTTTAGCTCGAGGAGACGTGGCGATGCGGCCCGGTGGACAGCCGAACATGCAGCAGATCATGAAGCAGGCGCAGAAGATGCAGGCGCAGGTGGCTCAGGCGCAGGCCGAGCTGGCCGCCGCCGAGTTGACCGGCACGGCCGGTGGCGGGCTGGTCAGCGTGGTCATGACCGGCCTGGGCGAGGTCCAGTCCGTGCGCATCGACCCCAAGGCTGTCGACGCGGACGACGTGGAGGCGCTGGAGGACATGGTGCTCGCCGCCATCCGTAACGCCGCTGAGCAGCAGCGGGAGCTCACCGAGGCCAAGATGGGTCCGGCCACCGGCGGTCTCGGCGGCGGCCTGGGCATCCCGGGGTTCTGAGCCGGTGTACGAAGGCGCCATCCAGGACCTGATCGACGAGTTGGGGCGGCTCCCGGGCGTGGGCCCGAAGAGCGCCCAGCGGATCGCCTTCCACGTCCTCTCGGCCGACCCGGCCGACGTCAACCGGCTCGCGACCGCGCTGCGCAAGGTGAAGGAGCTGGTTCGCTTCTGCACCACGTGCTTCAACGTGGCCGAGTCGGAGCAGTGCCGGGTCTGCCGGGACACCCGCCGCACCGGCGAGGTGCTGTGTGTGGTGGAAGAGCCGAAAGACGTGGTGGCGATCGAGCGCACCAATGAGTTCCGGGGGCGTTACCACGTGCTGGGCGGGGCGATCAACCCGCTCGAGGGCATCGGACCGGACCAGCTACGCATCCGTGAGCTGCTTCTCCGGCTCGGGACGGGCGAGGTCAAGGAGTTGATTCTCGCCACAGACCCGAACACGGAGGGTGAGGCCACGGCGACGTACCTAGCTCTTATGATCAAACCGATGGGGATCTCCGTCACTCGGCTGGCGAGCGGTTTGCCGGTCGGGGGAGACCTCGAATACGCGGACGAGATCACGCTGGGTCGTGCTTTCGAGGGACGCAGAGCTATCTAGATCGACATTGCGTAACTTGGTTGTAACGGCTCGCACGTGTTTAGTCCGGAATAGCTAGATCCGATCCATCTGACGCGGTAGTTTCCGTTTGGTCGGTGCCAGAGGTCACAGCCACATCACGAGGGAGACACGGAACTGCCCGTGTGCGGTCGGTGAACTTGACCGAGGCACCGCATTAGGTGAATGTTCCTTCCGATGGCGGCACCCCCGCCGTCGAGTGCCTTCGTGCTGCGGGCTCATCTGACCGCCGCGACGAGGGTCGGCACTCGAGGCACGAGACAACCGATCGGTTGCCGGACGCTGCGGGAGCCATCGCCTACGGTCCGCCCCTCGACGGCGTGCTGATGGGCTGTGAGCTGCCCGCTTTGCGCCGGTCACCGGGAGAGGACCGGCGCTAGATGTCGCTTGGCCCGGAGACGTCGCTGCATGACGAGACGACGCCCACCGCCGACGCGGCTCAGGTTCGGGATAAGGGCGAGAAGGCGATCGCTGGTCGGTCGCTCAAGCAGATCGCCTGGCGACGTCTGAAGAAGGACCGCGTCGCGGTCGGCGGCGGCGTCGTCATCATCGCCCTGATCGTGATCGCGATAATCGCCCCGCTCCTGATCAAGCTGCTCGGGCATCCGTTCGACGAATACCACAACGATCGGATCGATCCGACCCTCGGCCTGCCGCTCGGCAAGCTCGGCGGTCTCTCGAAGGACTACATCCTCGGGGTCGAGCCGGTCAACGGCCGGGACATCTTCAGCCGCATCGTCTACGGCGCGCAGACGACCTTGACGGTCGCGTTCCTGTCGGCCTTCCTGTCGACGTTCCTCGGCGTGCTGTTCGGCATGAGCGCCGGCTTCCTGGGCGGCTGGGTCGACTCGGTGATCAGCCGCATCATGGACTTCCTGCTGGCGTTCCCGCAGCTGCTGTTCTCGATCGCGCTGGTGTCGGTGCTGCCGCAGTCGATGTTCGGCTTCAACACCCGATGGTCGCGAACGATCGTGCTGATCGTGGTGATCGGGTTCTTCGGCTGGCCGTACATCGGTCGGATCGTCCGTGGCCAGACGCTTTCGCTGCGGGAGCGCGAGTTCGTGGAGGCTTCTCGAAGCCTCGGCGCCCGCTCGCCGCGCATCCTGTTCCGCGAGATGTTGCCCAACCTCGCGGCCCCGATCCTGGTCTACACGACCTTGATCATCCCGACGAACATCCTCACCGAGGCGGCCTTGAGCTTCCTCGGGGTGGGTATCCCGCCGCCCTTCCCATCCTGGGGCGGCATGCTCTCGGACGCGCTCCAGTTCTATCGGTACGACCCGATGTTCATGATCATCCCAGGCGCGATGATCTTCATCACCGTGCTGGCGTTCAACCTGTTCGGCGACGGTCTGCGCGACGCCCTGGATCCAAAAGCCCGGTAAGCGTCCGTCGGCCCGCGGAACGAGCAAGACCCCTCCGGCAACGGAGCGTTCCAACGCATGAGTCTCGGCGACACCCGCAGGTCGCCGTTCTAGGAGGTAGGAGTTTAGGTGGCAGGCAAGACGAAGGTGATGGTGGCCGCGACGGCCGCTCTCACATTGGGGCTGACCGCCGCATGCGGTGGCGGCTCCGATGACAACAAGAGCAACGGGAGCTCGTCGGACACCGGCGCGGCCTTCAACGCGGCGGCGACCAAGGTCGTCAACGCCAGCGACAAGAAGGGCGGCACCCTCAACCTGTGGAGCCCCCAGGACGCTGACTCGTTCGACCCGGCGATCTCTTACTACGCCTGGACGATCAACATGAACCGGCTCTACAGCCGGACGCTGATGACCTACACGCCGAAGCCCGGCGCTGACGGCCTCATCCTGACTCCGGACCTGGCCCAGGCCGCCCCCGAGGTCAGCGCCGACGGCAAGACCTACACCTTCAAGCTGAGGAGCGGTCTGAAGTTCGACGACGGGACCGCGATCACGTCGAAGGACATCAAGTACGGCATCGAGCGCATCTTCGCGCAGGACGTCGTCCCCGGCGGCCCGCTGTACCTGACCGACGAACTGGACCAGGGCCAGAAGTACCCCGGCCCGTACAAGGACACCGACCCGAACAAGCTGGGTCTGAAGACCGTCGAGACGCCGGACGACTCGACGATCGTCTTCAAGCTCGCGGCCGCGAACGCGAACTTCCCGTACGAGCTGGCTCTGCCGGGTGGCGCTCCGGTTCCGCAGAAGCGCGACACCGGTGCCAAGTACGGCCTGGCCCCCGCCTCCTCGGGCCCCTACAAGTTCGAGAGCATCGAGCCGGGCAAGGGCGCGACCCTGGTGCGCAACACCAACTGGGACGCGGCGACCGACCCGAACCGCAAGGCGCTGCCGGACAAGATCACCCTCACGATCACCACGAACGCTGAGGACATGGACTCCCGTCTGCTGGCCGGCACCGCCGACATGGACGCGAGCCAGAGCGGTGTGGCCACCCAGGCCCGCACCCAGATCCTGACCGACGAGAAGCTCAAGGCGAACGCGGCGAACCCGAACAACGGCTTCATCCGCTACGCCGCGATCTCGCAGAACGTCGCGCCGTTCGACAACATCGAGTGCCGCAAGGCGGTCGTCTACGCGTCCGACCCGACCACGCTGCAGACCGCCCGTGGCGGCCCGGTGGCCGGCGGCGACATCGCGACCAACATGCTGCCCCCGAACATCCTCGGCGCCGACAAGAGCTACGACCCGTACGGTCGGGCCCAGGGCAAGCCGCAGGTGGACAAGGCCAAGGCGGCGCTGACCGCGTGTGGCAAAGCCACCGGCTTCAGCACCAAGATCGCGGTCCGGAACAACAAGCCGGCCGAGATCGCGACCGCGACCGCCCTCCAGGCGTCGCTGAAGACCGTCGGCATCAACGCGACCATCGAGCAGTACGACGGCTCGCAGATCGCCACCGTTGTCGGTTCGCCGAACAACGTGCACCAGAAGGGCTACGGCATCATGATCGCCGGCTGGGGTGCTGACTTCCCGACCGGCTACGGATACCTCGCCCCGCTCGCCTCGAGCAAGTTCCTGGTGGCGAACGGCAACTACAACCTTCCCGAGATCAAGGACCCGTCGGTGGACGCACTGTTCGCCAAGGGCCTGAGCGAGAAGGACGCCACCGCGGCGGGTGCCGACTACCAGGAAGCCAACAAGAAGGTCATGGACGGCTTCTACTACCTGCCGTTCGTCTTCGACAAGGCGCTCAACTACTACAACCCGCGGCTGACGAACGTGTACTTCCACTCCGGCCTGGCCATGGTGGACTTCGCGTCGCTCGGCGTCAGCGACGGCAAGTAACCAGTCGCTGTAGCAACGGGTAAATCGAAGGGCAGGTGAAGGCCGCCCCCGCCAGGCGGGTGCCGGGTTCGCGAGAGCTCGGCACCCGCCCGGTGTTCGGCCGAAAGTCGTGCTGGCATATCTCATCCGGCGGCTGCTCAACGCCGTTGTGACGCTGCTCGTGGTCACCCTTGTGACGTTCGGCGTCTTCTTCCTCGTGCCGAAGGCCACCGGCAGCGACCCGGCCCTGCTCTACATCGGTAAGCAGGCCGACCCGGTCGCGGTCGAAGGCATCCGGACGAAGCTCGGGCTCAACGACCCGATCATCGTGCAGTACGGCAAGTTCGTGAAGGGCATCGTGGCCGGCCGTGACTACGCCAATGGTCCCGACGTCACGCACTGCTCGGCACCCTGCCTCGGCTACACCTTCAAGACCAACCAGGAGGTCTGGCCGATCCTGATCAAGGCCCTCCCGGTCACGATCTCGCTCGCCATCGGCGCCGCGGTGCTGTGGGTCCTGATGGGCATCCTCTTCGGCGTGATCTCCGCACTCAGGCGCGGCTCGGTCTGGGATCGAGGGGTGATGACGGTGGCGCTGGCCGGTGTCTCACTGCCGATCTACTTCACCGGCCTGCTCGCGCTGACGATCTTCGTGTACGGCCTGGACTGGTTGCCGAACCCGGAGTACACCCCGTTCGTCGACAATCCCGCCAAGTGGTTCTCCGGCCTGATTCTCCCGTGGGTGACGCTGGCGTTCCTGTTCGCCGCCACCTATGCCCGACTGACCCGGGCCAACATGCTCGAGACCCTGGGCGAGGATTACATCCGGACCGCTCGGGCCAAGGGTCTGCGGGAGAGCACCGTCATCGGCAAGCACGGTCTGCGTTCCGGTCTCACGCCCCTGGTGACCGTCTTCGGCCTGGACCTGGGCGCGCTGCTCGGCGGCGCGATCCTCACCGAGGCTGTCTTCAACCTGCGCGGCCTGGGATATTGGGCGCTCAACGGCATCCGCACCAACGACCTGCCGACCATTCTCGGCGTCACCCTGTTCGCCGCGTTCTTCATCGTCATCATGAACCTGATCGTCGACCTGCTGTACGGCGTCATCGACCCGCGCGTCCGGCTGGGCTGAGGGAGGCTTCCATGACCACCACCCCTGAGTCCGTCGCCGGTGCCAACCCACGGCCGTACCTCGAGGTCAAAGATCTCAACATCCGCTTCGAGACCGACGACGGCATCGTCCAGGCGGTCAGCGGCTCGTCCTTCTCCCTGGAGAAGGGCAAGACTCTCGGCATCGTGGGCGAGTCCGGCTCGGGCAAGAGCGTCACCTCGCTCGGCGTCCTCGGCCTGCACCGCACCCGCAGCAACGCCAAGGTCACCGGCGAGATCTGGCTCGACGGCGAGGAACTGGTGACCTCGACCGACGAGAAGGTCCGCCTGCTGCGCGGCGGCAAGATGGCGATGATCTTCCAGGACCCGCTGAGCGCCATGCACCCGTACTTCACCGTGGGGTCGCAGATCGTCGAGGCCTACCGGGTGCACCACCCCAGGGCGAGCAAGAAGGAGGCCCGGGAACGGGCCATCGACATGCTTGCCCGGGTCGGCATCCCGCAGCCGGAGCGGCGTTTCAGCGACTACGCCCACCAGTTCTCGGGCGGCATGCGGCAGCGCGCCATGATCGCGATGGCGCTGATCAACGACCCGCAGCTGCTGATCGCGGACGAGCCCACCACGGCGCTCGACGTGACCGTGCAGGCGCAGATCCTCGACCTCATCCGCGATCTGCAGGAGGAGTTCGGGTCGGCGGTCATCATGATCACCCATGACCTGGGTGTGGTGGCCGAGCTCGCCGACGACGTCCTGGTCATGTACGGCGGAAAGATCATCGAAAAGGGCAACGCGGTCGACGTGTTCCAGAACCCGCAGCACCCGTACACCTGGGGTCTGCTCGGTTCCATGCCGCGCCTGGACCGTGCCGTCCGCGACCGCCTCACCCCGGTCAAGGGCACCCCGCCGAGCCTGATCAATCTGCCGGACGGCTGCGCCTTCCACCCCCGCTGTCCCTTCGCCGGCCGCAACGGCACTCGATCCTTCACCGAGGTGCCGTTGCTGCGTGATGCCGAGGTCGGCAATGGGCACATGGTCGCCTGTCACCTGCCCAAGGAGGATCGCACCAAGATCTTCCAGCAGGAAGTGCTACCGAACCTCTGAGCGGAGTTGATGAACATGAGCGAGAACCTGCTCGAGGTGACCGGGCTGGAGAAGCACTTCCCGATCACGAAGGGCCTGCTGAAGCGGCAGGTCGGCGCCGTGCGTGCGGTCGACGGCATCGACCTGCAGGTGCGGGCCGGCGAGACGCTCGGCCTGGTCGGCGAGTCCGGCTGCGGCAAGTCCACGGCGGGCCGGCTGTTCACCCGGATCCTGGAGCCGACAGCCGGCAAGATCCTCTTTGCGGGTCAGGACATCAGCCACAAGTCGGTGAACCAGATGCGGCCGCTGCGCCGCGACGTTCAGATGATCTTCCAGGACCCGTACTCGTCGCTGAACCCGCGGCACACGGTCGGCTCGATCATCGCCGCGCCGCTGCAGATCCAGAGCATCCCCACCCCGCAGGGCACCAAGAAGGCGGTGCAGGAGCTGCTCGAACTGGTCGGTCTCAACCCGGAGCACTACAACCGCTATCCGCACGAGTTCTCCGGCGGCCAGCGCCAGCGCATCGGCATCGCCCGCGCGCTCGCCCTGCGCCCCAAGATGATCGTTGCGGACGAGCCGGTGTCGGCGCTCGACGTGTCGATCCAGGCGCAGGTCGTCAACCTGCTGGACGACCTGCAACGCGAGTTCGACCTGACCTACGTGTTCATTGCGCACGACCTGTCGGTGGTCCGGCACATCTCGGACCGGGTCGCCGTCATGTACCTGGGCAAGGTAGTGGAGATCGCCGACCGCGACGACCTCTACAAGAACCCGCGCCACCCGTACACCGTCGCCCTGATGTCGGCGGTGCCGGTGCCCGACCCGGTCCGGCGCGACCGCGCGCAGCGCGAGCGCGTGCTGCTCACCGGCGATGTGCCCAGCCCGATCAACCCGCCGTCCGGATGTCGCTTCCGCACCCGCTGCTGGAAGGCCCAGGACATCTGCGCGACGGAGGAGCCCCCGCTGGTCACCCGCCTCGACGACCCGCAGTCCCACCAGACCGCGTGTCACTTCCCGATCGTGGACGACGAACAGGTGGCGGGCCGGCGGCCGGCTTCGGCGCCGGCTTAAATCCGCAGAGGTACGAGGGTGCGTCGCACCCGCCGGACCGGGGCAGTTCCCGGCCCGACGGGTGCGCGAGCTCTCATGACGGCAAGCCGCGTGCCGCGGCGACCGCCTAACCCTCGGGGCGGTTCAGGATGCCGACCGCGACCTTGTGGATCGCCTCGGCGTCGGCCGGGTCCTTCACGGTGGCCTTGGCGCCGGTGACCGCGTACCACTCGTCGGCTTCCTTGTATTGCACCCGCACGACGACGTCGTTGCCGCTGACCTCGGTCTTCAGCGTCAACTCACCGGTGATCACGCCGGTTTCGTCGGTCATCACCCCGCCCTGCCCGGCGGTGATGTCGGTGGTGAGCGCCGCCGGCGGAGTCGCCGCAGCGGGCTCCGCCGGTTTGTTCACGATGGCGGCAACCTTGTCCGCGGCGGCGTCCACCGCGGCCACTGCCTTGGCCGCCGCTGCCGCGAGCGGTCCGGACCCCGCCGCCTTGTCCTCGGCCGGCTTGTCCTCGGCCGGCTTGTCGGCGACCGGCTGCGCCGGGGCCGGCTGGGGTGGGGCCGGCGGGGGTGGGGTCGCTTGCGTGGTGGCCGCCTTGGGCGGGGCTGGTTTGGGCGGAGCCGGCTTGGGTGCGGCGGGCTTCGGGGTGGAGCCGGTGGGAGCGGCGTCGCTCATCAGCACTTCTCCAGCATGTCGACTAGGGCCTTCTTCTCGGCAGTGGTGACCGTCAGCTTGAACTTGGTCTTCACCGCCACCCAGTCTGTCGCATACTCACACCACGCGCTGGAGTCGGTCGGTTTCCAGGTGGACGGATCCTGGTCGCCCTTGGATCGGTTGGACGACGCCGACACCGCTACGAGCTGAGGATCGTCCAGGTCGTTGGCGAAGGTTTCCCGCTGCGGGGTGGTCCAGGCAGCCGCGCCGGAACGCCACGCGTTGGCCAGCGGCACCATGTGGTCGATGTCGATCTGGGTCGGCGAGGTGATCGTCTTGCCGTCGTAGATGCTCTTCCAGGTGCCGGCCACCACGTTGCATCCGGAGAGCTTGACCTTGGTGCCGTCGCGCTTGAGGACCGAGTCACGGACGTCGCAGTTGGTCCCGGTGCTCTTCCAGTGCGGGAACTTCTCCCGGCTGTAGCCCTTCATGGAGCCGGCCACCGCGACCTTGAGCCGGCCCAACTGGGCGGTGGCGTTACCGCCACCGGAACCGGAGGTCGAGGTGGTGGTCGGCGCGTTGGTGGAGCCGCCGCCGGCCGAGACGTTCTCGCACGCGGTGGTGGCGAGGGTCAGGGCGGCGGCGGCGACGAACAGAGTCCAGCGAGGAGTGTGAGGGGGCACGCCTTAAGACTAGAAGTGCTCCGCCCGGTCTGCCCGAGTCGGTCCCTCGTGGGTGGATCATCCCGCGCGCCGCCGGGTGACACGGCGGCACGCGGGGATGAGATCAGCGGGCGCGGTTGATGGCGCTGGTGACCGCTTTGATCGAGGCGCTGACGATGTTGGCGTCGATGCCGACGCCCCACACCGCCCGGTCCCCGACCTCGACCTCGACATAGGCCGCGGCCTGCGCGTCGCCACCCGCGGTGAGCGCGTGCTCCTGATAGTCCAGAACTCGGGCCTGAACTCCCAGCGGGGCCACGGCCTGCACGAACGCGTCGATCGGGCCGTTGCCGACACCGACCAGCGGACGGCGTACCCCGCGGTGGAAGACCTCCAGGTCGATCTCGACCTTGCCGTCCACGGTGGCGGTGCTGTAGCCCTCGATCTTGAAGGCCGCGGCGACCTGGTGGTCGACCAGGTATTCGCCCGCGAAGATGTCCCACATCTGCTGCGGGGAGACCTCGCCGCCCTCCTCGTCGGTGTGGTGCTGCACCACGCCGGAGAACTCGATCTGCAGCCGCCGCGGCAGGTCGAGCTTGTGCTCCTCCTTCATGATGTACGCCACGCCGCCCTTACCGGACTGCGAGTTGACCCGGATGACCGCCTCGTAGCTGCGGCCTACGTCCTTCGGGTCGATCGGCAGGTAGGGCACGCCCCAGGTGAAGTCGTCGACCTCGACGCCGGCCTCGTCGGCATCCGCCTTCAGCCAGGCGAAACCCTTGTTGATCGCGTCCTGGTGGGAGCCCGAGAACGAGGTGTAGACCAGGTCACCCACGTACGGGTGCCGCTCGTGCACCGGCAGCTGGTTGCAGTACTCGACCGTACGTTTGATCTCGTCGATCCTCGAGAAGTTGATCATCGGGTCGATGCCCTGGGAGAACATGTTCAGGCCCAGGGTGACCAGGTCGACGTTGCCGGTGCGCTCGCCGTTGCCGAACAGGCAGCCCTCGATGCGGTCGGCGCCGGCCAGCAGGCCCAGCTCGGCCGCCGCCACACCGGTGCCGCGGTCGTTGTGCGGGTGCAGCGACAGCACCACCGAATCGCGCCGCGGCAGGCGCCGGTGCATCCACTCGATCGAGTCGGCGTAGACGTTCGGCGTGGCCATCTCGACAGTGGCCGGCAGGTTGATGATCAGCGGCCGGGCCGGGGTCGGGTCGATGACGTCGATGACGGCCGAGCAGACCTCCAGGGCATATTCCAGCTCGGTGCCGGTGTAGGACTCGGGGGAGTACTCGTAGAAGATCTCGGTGTCCGGGGTGTGGATCTCCGCGTACTTCTGGCAGAACCGCGCGCCGCTCGTGGCGATGTCGGTGATGCCGTCCTTGTCCAGGCCGAACACGACCCGGCGCTGGAGCACCGACGTCGAGTTGTAGAAGTGGACGATCGCCCGCTTGGCCCCGCGCAGCGACTCGAAGGTGCGCTCGATCAGGTGTTCCCGGCACTGGGTCAGCACCTGGACGGTGACGTCCTCCGGGATCAGGTCCTGCTCGATCAGCTGGCGGATGAAGTCGTAGTCGGTCTGCGACGCCGCCGGGAAGCCGACCTCGATCTCCTTGTAGCCCATCTGCACCAGCAGCATGAACATGCGCTTCTTGCGCTCGGGGGACATCGGGTCGATCAGGGCCTGGTTGCCGTCCCGCAGGTCGACCGCGCACCAGCGGGGGGCCGCCTCGACGTGCCGCGAGGGCCACTGCCGGTCGGCTACCTCGACCTTGAACTGTTTCTCGTACGGCGCGTACCGCTGGTAGGGCATTGCGCTGGACCGCTGCGTCGCGAAGGGGTTGTCGGTTGACATGGAGGCTGCTCCAAACGGGAAGCGAGACGAACAGGCGGCGCGCGTCAACTCCGCGACGAGGTGCCGGCCTGGGATCAAGCCTCGTCGCGGCAGCGAAGGAGAAGGAGTGCCTGCCACATGTCGAAATCACCCTACGTGATCAACCCGGAGGTCGCTAACTCAACGCCCGGATCGTGGGAACGCCGGGGTCAGGCGGAGGGCAGCGGGCCGGCCGGTGGCCCGACCGTCGGCGGCAGGTTGTCGAGGCCCATGGCCGGCCCCGTCGTCTCCGGGCCGGGCAGCTGCACAGTGGCCGGCCCGACCACCTGACTGACCAGTTTGAGCACGCCGAAGCCGACCCGGGCGGCGGTCAGCACCCCGTCGGTGGCGTAGCAGTAGATGCCGATGTCGACCGGCGCCTGGATGGAGGCGGCGATCGAGTCGACCGAGTAGCAGGTGCCCTGCGCCCCGGCGAGTGGCTTCACCTCGGTGACCGAGAGCGGCGACTGCCGGTCACGGAAGACCGGCAGCCACTGCCGGAACAGTCGCTCGACCTGCGGGGAGTTGTCCTTCGGCACCCGTTTGCCGGCCGCCGCGACCTTCACGCAGCCGGGCGTGATCGGGTTGCTGGGCGAGGAGACGGTGCACTGGTAGACCCCGGCGGCGGTGGAGACGATCGACACGTCGGTGGTGCCGCCGAGCATCGCCTTGCTCACGTCCACCCGCCAGGTGCCGTCGGCGGCGATGGTGGCGACGACGTTGTGCTGCCGGCCGCCGCTGTCGTCGTCGAGCGAGTAGAGCGCGGCGTACGCCTTGTCCTGCGCCGCCGCGGCCTTGCCGGCCAGATCGACCCGCGCGTCCAGGGCGGGGTCGTCGGCCAGGGTCGGCGAGGCCGACTGGGTCGGGGTCGCCTTGGGCGTCCCACCGCAGGCCGCGACGCAGCCCAGCATGATCAGGGCAAGGGCGGACAGAAGGCGGGAGCAAGGGCGCACCGAGACATTCTCGCCTCCAAGTGCCGAACCGGCCGTCTCGCGTGTCTGGCGTGTCGCGTGGCCGAATTCTGGGATCAGCTGTCGGCCTCCGGCTCCGGCGCGACTACTGTGGTGGCGGATTGCCCTGACCGGGCGTTTTGAAGAAGCCGAAGGATTGGTTACCCGTGGCACTGGTGGTGCAGAAGTACGGCGGTTCCTCCGTGGCGACCGCCGAGCGCATCAAGCGGGTGGCGGAGCGCATCGTGGCCGCCCGCAAGGCCGGCGACGACGTGGTCGTCGTGGTGTCCGCGATGGGCGACACCACCGACGAGCTGCTCGACCTGGCCAACCAGGTCAGCCCGCTGCCCCCGGGACGCGAGCTCGACATGCTGCTGACCGCCGGTGAGCGGATCTCGATGGCGCTGCTCGCGATGGCGATCCACAACCTGGGCTACGAGGCGCGGTCCTACACCGGCTCGCAGGCCGGCGTGCTGACCACCTCGGTGCACGGCAAGGCGCGGATCATCGACGTCACCCCGGGCCGGTTGCGCTCGGCGCTGGACGAGGGCGCGATCTGCATCGTGGCCGGTTTCCAGGGCGTCTCGCAGGACACCAAGGACATCACCACGCTTGGCCGCGGCGGTTCGGACACCACGGCGGTCGCGCTGGCGGCGGCCCTGCACGCGGACGTCTGCGAGATCTACACCGACGTCGACGGGGTCTTCACCGCCGACCCGCGGATCGTGCCGAACGCGCAGCACATCAAGCAGATCACCTACGAGGAGATGCTCGAGCTCGCCGCCGGCGGGGCGAAGGTGCTGATGTTGCGATGCGTCGAGTACGCCCGCCGCTTCAAGGTGCCGATCCACGTACGCTCTTCGTATTCCAACAAGCCCGGCACCATGGTCACCGGATCGATGGAGGACCCTTCTGTGGAACAAGCGCTGATCACCGGGGTCGCCCACGAGCGGAGCGAGGCCAAGATCACCATCGTCGGGGTGCCCGACGAGCCCGGTTCCGCCGGCCACATCTTCAACACGGTGGCCCAGGCCGAGATCAACATCGACATGATCGTGCAGAACATCTCGACCGAGGGCACCGGCCGCACCGACATCTCCTTCACCCTGCCGAAGGCGGACGGCGCGACCGCGATGGCCGCCCTCGACAAGATCAAGGAAAAGATCAAGTTCAAGAGCCTGCTCTTCGACGACCACGTCGGCAAGGTCTCGCTGATCGGCGCGGGCATGCGCTCGCACCCGGGCGTCGCCGCCTCCTTCTTCGCCTGCATCGGTGAGGCCGGCGTCAACATCGAGATGATCTCCACCTCGGAGATCCGGGTCTCGGTCGTCTGCCGCGACACCGATCTCGACACCGCCGTTCGCGCCGTGCACGACCAGTTCGAGCTCGGTGGCACCGAGGAAGCCGTGGTCTACGGCGGAACCGGCCGGTAAGTCCTCGATGGCGCAGCCGACGCTCGCCGTCGTCGGAGCAACCGGCTCCGTCGGCACCGTCATGCTCGAGTTGCTCTCCTCCCGGCGCAACGTCTGGGGGGAGATCCGGCTGCTCGCCTCCGCCCGCTCGGCCGGCAAGGTGCTGAGCTGCCGGGGCGAGCAGCTCACGGTGCGGGAGCTGACGCCGCAGGCCTTCGACGGCGTCGACGTGGCCATGTTCGACGTGCCCGACGACGTGTCGCTGGAGTGGGCGCCGATCGCCACCTCGCGCGGCGTGACCGTGGTCGACAACTCGGCCGCGTTCCGGATGGAGCCGGACGTCCCGCTGGTGGTCCCCGAGGTCAACCAGGAAGCACTGCGCCACCGCCCACGCGACATCGTCGCCAACGCCAACTGCACGGTGCTGGCGATGATCATGGCGATCGGGCCGCTCCACCGGGAGTACGGCCTGCGCGAGTTGGTCCTCGCCTCCTACCAGGCCGCCTCGGGCGCCGGTCAGGTCGGCGTGGACACCCTGCACGACCAGCTCAGCAAGGTGGCCGGCGACCGGCTGCTCGGCTCCCGGCCGGGCAACGTTCGGCAGGCGGTCGGCGACGACCTCGGTCCGTTCCCGGCACCGCTCGCGCTCAACGTCGTGCCCTGGTCCGGCCTCCCCGAGCCGCTCGGCTGGTCCTCCGAGGAGCTCAAGCTGCGCAACGAGTCGCGCAAGATCCTGGGGCTGCCGGCGCTGAAGGTCTCGGCCACGTGCGTACGGGTCCCGGTGGTCACCGGCCACTCGATCGCCGTGCACGCCGTCTTCGCGTCCGAGGTCACCGCCGACGGCGCTCGCCAGGCCCTGCGCGGCGCCCCGGGCGTGATCCTGGTCGACGACCCGGAGGCGGGCGAGTTCCCGATGCCCATCGACGCGGTCGGCACCGACCCGTCATGGGTGGGCCGCATCCGCCGGGCGATGGACGACCCCCGGGCCCTGGACCTGTTCGTGACCGGCGACAACCGACGCAAGGGCGCGGCCCTCAACACCCTGCAGATCGCCGAGCTGATCGCCGCGGAGAAGAAGTGAGCACCGCGGGGCGGGACGACCGCGAACTCGGGGTCGCCCCGCACGCACGGAACAGCTAGCCGGACCGGCCGCGATCAGCTCAGGTCTTCGCGGGTCAGCAGGGCGCGCAGCTGGATGCCCTCGGCCGACAGCGCCTCGGAGCCGCCCTCCTGACGGTCGATCACGCACAGCGCGTGGTCCACGTGCGCGCCGAGTTTGCGCAGCTCACCTGTGGAGATGACGACCTGGCCGCCGGAGGTCACCACGTCCTCGACCACCAGCACTCGGCGGCCGGCCACCTCGGCACCCTCGGCGAGCCGGGCCGTGCCGTACTTCTTGGCCTCCTTGCGCACGAAGGCGGTCGGCAGCTTCGCGTGCCGGGCCAGCGCGGTCACCACCGCGATGCCGCCCATCTCCAGTCCCGCCAGCACCTCGGTGCCCTCCGGAATCAGCACCGCCATCCGCTCGGCCAACCGGTCGAGCAGTTCCGGGTCGGCCTCGAACTGGTACTTGTCGAAATACTCCGTGGCGGTGCGGCCGGAACGCAGAACGAACTCGCCGGTGAGCCGGCTGACGTCGCGGACCTGCCGGGCGAGGTCTTCAGAGGAAGTCACAAGTAACAAGCCTGTCAGGCCGCTCGGGGACGGATGACAGCACCCCACACGCAACCACTCAGCAACCGACAAATGGTGCCGACTGGAGGGTTATGCAGAGCATCCCGCACCGTTGGTTCGGCGCCGGGCAGAGCAGTGCCGCGGATTCCGCCAAGGCCGGTGCCGAGGCCACGGCGGAGGCGATCGGTGGCCGTACGCCCAAAGCGGTCTTGGTCTTCTGTTCGGTCGCCCATGACCTGCCGGCGTTGCTCGCCGGCGTGCGTGAGCAGGCCGGCCCGGACGCGGCGATCGTCGGCAGCAGCACGATGGGCGAGATCGGCAACGCCGGGCTGACCGTGGGCGGGGTCGCGGTGGCGGCGCTCGGCGGGGACGGCTTCACCGTGCACACCCGGGCGGCGCACATCCACGAGTCGGATCCGCGCGCGGCCGGCGCGGCGGCGGCCGAGTCGCTGCGCGGCCTGCACGACGACCACAAGGTGCTGATCCTGCTCTGCGACGGGCTGACCGGGCATCCGCACGACATCGTCCGGGGCGCCTATTCGAGTGTCGGCGCGACCGTTCCGCTGGTCGGCGGCTTCGGCGCGGACGACCGGAAGTTCGAGCGCACCTACCAGTTCCACGGCGACGAGGTGCTCACCAACTCGGTGGTCGGCCTGGCGCTCGGCTCGGACGGGCCGATCGGCATCGGGGTCGCGCACGGGTGGCGCCGCAAGGAACCGCCGATGATCGTCTCGAAGAGCCACGGCGCGCACATCTTCGAGCTCGACGGCGAGCCGGCCCTGGACGTCCTGCTGCGCCGCAACAACTTCACCGGGACCGCCGACGAGTTCTTCGACCTGGGCCGGTCGCTGCAGCCGCTCGGACTGTCCCGGCGCAACGGCGAGGACATCCGGGTGATCCACGCCGGCGACGACGAGGCCCGCTCGGTATGGGGCACCGCCGACGTGCCGCACGGCGCGCTGGTCTGGCTCATGGAAGCCGACCGGCAGGCGCTGCTCGACGGCGCCACCTGGTCGTGCACCGAGGCGCTGGCCCGGCTCGACGGACTCAGCCCGCTCGGCGTCATCGCGTTCGACTGCGCCGGTCGGCGGGCGGGCCTGATGGACGGCGGGGTGGACGAGGAGATGGCGGTGATGCGGGACGCGCTCAAGGGTGCGCCGTTCGCCGGCTTCTACACGTCCGGCGAGATCGCCCGGGTGCGCGGCGCGAGTGGCCTGCATCACCTCACCCTTGTCACCCTCGCCCTGGCGTGACGATGCCCTGGACGCGTTTGCTCACCGAGTTCTTCACCGCGGTCAACGCCGCCGAGGACGAGCGGGACGCGATCTCCGGCGCGGTCGAGCTGGCCACCGAGATGGTCGAGGCCGAGGTGGGTGCGGTCGTACGCGACGGCAAGGTCCTCGGCGCGTACGGCTTCGGGCCGGACGTTCCGCAGGCCCGGCTGCTGGGGGTGGCCGCCGGCGAGAACCTGCTCGACGTCGCCGGCATCGGCGAGTTGCATGCCGTGCCGAGCCCGCTGGGCAGCGGCGACGCGGACGCGCTGATCGTGGCCCGGCAGGGCCGGCCGTTCCGGGCCGAGGAACGGCAGTTGCTGCTCGGCATGGCCCAGGTGCTCGGTCTGGCCCTGCGAAGCATCCGGGTGCTGTCGGCCGAGCGGCATCTGCGGGCGGAGAAGGAACGGCAGGCCTCTTCCGCGCAGACCCGGCAGCGGCTGGTCGAGTCGTTGCTCACGATCCAGCGGGCGATCTCGGCCCGGCGCCCGCTGCCGGAGATCCTGGACGCGGTCACCGGCGGCGCGTCCGAGCTGCTGGCCGGCGCGACGGTGGCGCTGCTGCTCGCCGAGGGCGGCCCGGACCGGCGGCTCACCATCGCCTCCAACTGCGGCGGCGAGCTGTTTCCGGAGGCCACCGCGCGGGCGGCGATGACCTCCGGCACGGTGCTGATCCAGCCGGACGAGACCGGGACCCTCATCGCGACCCCGGTTCGGGTCACCGGCGAGATGGCCGGCTGCCTGGTCGCGCACCTGCCCGGCGGCACCGAGCAACACGCCGAGGAGCGCGACCAGCTCGACGCGTTCGCTCAGCAGGTGAGTCTCGCGTTGACCGACGCCCGCACCGTCGAGGCGGTCCGCGAGGCGCACCACGACCCGGTCACCGGCCTGCCCAACCGGGCCCTGTTCCTCAAGATCCTCAACCGCGTACTGGCTTCCCGGGTCATCTCGACCGACCCGACGAGTGTGCTCTTCATCGATCTGGACCGCTTCAAGGCGGTGAACGACAGCCTCGGCCACGAGGCCGGAGACCAACTGCTCGCGCTGGTCGCGAGACGGCTGCGAGGTTGCGTACGGGCGTCCGACACCACCGCCCGACTCGGCGGGGACGAGTTCGCCGCGATCCTGCACGACTCCCCGAAGGAGGCCGCCACCATCGTCGGTGACCGGATCGTGGCCGCGATCAAGGAACCGTTCCGGGTGGCCGGTCGGGAGATCTTCATCGGTGCCAGCGTCGGCGTCGCGGTGTCCCGGGAATCCGCGGAGAAGTCCGAGGCCCTGCTGCACAACGCGGACGTCGCGATGTACCGCGCCAAGAAGGACGGCCCGGGCCGGGTGCTGGTCTACGAGCCGTACATGCACGCCGAGGCGCTCGACCACCTCAGCCTGCGCGGTGACCTGCAACGAGCGCTGCGCGAGGGCGAGTTCCGCCTGCAGTACCAACCTCTGGTCCGGCTCGCCGACGGGGTGCCGGCCGGGGTCGAGGCGCTGATCCGCTGGCACAGCCCGACCCGCGGTCTCGTGTCGCCCGTCGACTTCATCCCGATGGCCGAGGAGTTCGGCCTGATCGTCGAGATCGGTCAATGGGCGCTCGAGACCAGCGCCCGCCAGGTGGCCGCGTGGCGGCGCGAGTTCCCCGACCTGGGTCTGAACGTCAACGTCTCGGGCCACCAACTGGTGCACCCGCGCTTCGCCGACAACGTCATGCGTGCGCTGGCCATCGCCGGTCTGCCGTCCAGCGCGGTGACCCTGGAACTGACCGAGTCGGTGCTGATGAGTGAGCCCGACCTCGGTAAGGCCGCCCTGCACACCCTGCGGAGTCTGGGTGTCCAGCTGTCCATCGACGACTTCGGCACCGGTTACTCGTCGCTCGCCTATCTGCGTGAGCTGCCGGTCGACGAGCTGAAGATCGATCGGGCCTTCATCGCGCGGGCCGAGCTGACCGGTGAGGACCTGGCGCTGGTGCGCACGATCGTCGAGCTCGCGCAGATCCTCGGCCTGCGTACGGTGGCCGAGGGCATCGAGAACGCGGCCCAGTTGCTGGCGTTGCGCGGGCTGGGCTGCGGCTATGGCCAGGGCTACCATCTGTGTCGGCCGACCGATCCCGAAGAAGTGCCATCGCGCCTGCTCACGGCGCTGGTCGAGCACCGATGATCACCCGTCCG
This sequence comes from Paractinoplanes ferrugineus, assembly GCF_016862195.1. Taxonomy (GTDB): domain Bacteria; phylum Actinomycetota; class Actinomycetes; order Mycobacteriales; family Micromonosporaceae; genus Actinoplanes; species Actinoplanes ferrugineus. Next base: position 28,927 of record NZ_BOMM01000001.1, read on the forward strand.
CGTACTTGATTCGCGGTCTACTACATCGGAGATCCTTTTGGGGTACTTTTCGCCTAAATGGTGCTAATTACTCGGAAGGAACATTCCGTGACACCCTTCGCATTGTTCTTCCTCATCGCACTCGCCGGCTCGTCCTGCTTCGCCTTAGGCCGTGCTCTGGGCCGCGGCGAACGCTACGAAAAGGGATATCGGGAAGGCTTCCGCGACGGCGAGACCGGCTCCTTGGCCCGAGCGGCACGCCTGATCCAACTGAACGGCCGCCCCGCCATCGCGCCCGCGGTCGAAACCATGCTCGGCCCCTACGCCGTGCCGCAGCAACAACTGCCGGGCCGCACGGTCGGACCGGCGGTGGCTTCGGTTCCGGTGCGACCGCAACTCGCCCTTTAGATCTCCCATTCCACAGACCCGGGTGTACGGCGTAAAGCCGTCCCCGGGTCTCCGCACATTCAGGACAGTGCGTACAACGCAACCCCGAATACAGTGCAGGCCGCCGCCACGTTGACCGCAATCGAACCGAGCTGCTCAGCCCGGCGCCCCGCCAGGAAACCGCAGGCGACCGCGGCCGCCCCGATCGGGAAGAACAGGATCGCCACCGCGGCCAGGATGAATGTCGCGACGCTTAAGACGTCTCTTTTGTCATTACGGCCGCTTTTTTGTGCTGTTGCCGCCAGCTGAAGTGATTCCGCCGCCAGCTCGGCTTCGCTGGTTTGCTGGGCCTCTTTTTCGACAGGTGGGGCCAGCTCGGTCAGAGCGGCTTGTTCCGGCAGGCTGGTCGGTCCGGTGTACGGGGCAAGCTCGGTGGGCGCGGCCAGGTCGGTGAGAGCGGCCATCTCGGCCACGGCCACCGAGACCGCCGGAAACTCGAGCGTCTGCTGGTCGGCAAACGGATCCACGGCCAGCGCCACACCCCCGCCGACCTGTTCATAGGCCGGGACCATCGGCTCCGGCCCGTCAAGCAGCACCGGCCCGCCCGCCGGCCCGCCCGCCGTCCTGTCCATCGTCCTGTCCATCGCCCCGCCCGTCGGCACGAAGTCGCCCGAGGCCGGCGCCATCGGTTCGGACGCATAGGGGACACCCCCCGGCGACGGAGACACCGGAGCCGTGCCGAACGACAGCCAACTCGACGGCGGATATACCGGATCGTGATCGAACCCTGACTCGCCGTCTTGCGGGTACGGGGGTTCTTCCCCCATCGCCAGTTCGTAGGTCGGGTCGTATGCCAGCTCGTAGTCGAGCGGGGGTTCGTCGTTCGGGTCGTAGCCGAGCGCCAAGTCGTCGTTCGGGTCGTATGCCAGCTCGTAGTCGAGTGCCGGCTCTTCGGTCGTGTCGTATGCCAGCTGGTAGTCGAGCGCGGGCTCGTCGGCTGGTTCGTGGCTGGGCGGTGGCTCTTCGGTCGTGTCGTATGCCAGCTCGTAGTCGAGCGTCGGCTCGTCGGCCGAGTCGTAGTGGGGCCCAGGCTCGTGGGTCGAGGGGTATGCCGGCTCGTGGTCGAGTGCGGGCTCATCCGCCTGGGGGTAGGTGGGCGCGGGCTCGTCCATCAGGGGGGATGCGGGCGCGGGTTCGCTGGCTAGGGGGTATGCGGGTTCGGCGATGGGGGGACGCGCCGGCTCCTGGTCGGGGGCGAGCCCTTGGGGCGCAGGCTCGTGGGGTGGAGGGCTGGGGGGCGCTTGGTTCAGTGGGGGAGCAAGGGGTGCGGTGGCGATCGGGGGGTCGCCGGCGTGCTCAAGGAGGGCGGTTGGGAGGGGGAATGGGGGTAGGCCGCCAAGCGACATCTCGCTGAGCGGGGGGTACAGCGGGGTGACCGAGAGCGGCATGGGGGCGGTGCCGAACGGGTGGCCGCCGGGGATGCCATAGGGGCGGGCGGTGCCGAAGACGCCGACAGGCTGGGCCGGGGTGGGCGCGGCCGGGGTGCCAGTGGGCGGGGCCGAGGTGGCGGCGGGCGCGGCCGGGGTGTCGGCGAGCGCGGCGGGGGTGGCGGCGGGCGCGGGCGGGCCGGGCTGGATGGGGGGCCACGGAGGAGGCGGCGGAGGTGAGGGTGGAGCTGTGGCCGGGAGTGCGGACGGGGGTGGGGGCGGCAGGGAGGACGCCCGCTGGCCGCACGTGCCGCAATAGGGGGTCGGCCATGGTTGGGTCGAGCCACAGTTGACGCAGTTCATGTGCTCTCCAGGGGTAGTCCTGGGGAGCACATCGGTTGCTTCCGGCGGCACTTGAGAACTGCCTGCTTTTCACGCGTGCGCCAGCGGGCAACCACGGCTGCGGTTGGCGACGACGCACGCGCGTACGATTCAGATGCCCAGCTGTTTGCGCACCTCAGCCGCCACTCGACCGCCTTCCGCGCGGCCGGCGATGGCCGCCTGGGCGGCCTTCATGGCCGGGCCCAGCTGGGCCTTTCCGACGAAGTTGCCGGCCGCCAATGCCTCCGCGACGAGCTCCGAGATCTCCGCGTCGGTGAGCGGTTTGGGCAGGTAGCGGTCGATGATCTCGCCTTCGGAACGCTCCTTGGACGCCTGCTCCGACCGGCCCGCGTCGGCGAACGCGGTGGCTGCCTCGCGCCGCTTCTTCGACTCCTTGGTGAGCACGGCCAGCACCTCGTTGTCGGAGAGCGCGCGGGCCGCACTGCCGGCCACCTCGGCGTTGCGGACCGCGGCCAGCGTCATCCGGAGCGTGGCGGTGGTCAGTTCGTCGCGGGCCTTCATCGCGGTGTGCAGGTCATCGTTCAGGCGGTCTTTCAGCGTTCCCATGGACGGAGAAACTACTCTTGCCGTCATGCGCAAGCGCTCCTTTATCGGTCTGGCCGCCGGAGTCACCGCGGCCGGGGCCGCCACCTTCGCCTACTCGTCGCTCATCGAGCGGAACATGTTCACGCTGCGGCGCTTCGATGTGCCGGTGCTCGAACCGGACGCGGAGCCACTGCGCATCCTGCACATCTCCGACCTGCACATGATGCCCTCGCAGGCGCGCAAGCAGGCGTGGGTGGCCTCGCTGATCGGTGCCGACCCCGATCTGGTGGTCGTTACCGGCGACAACATGGCCGACCCGGACTCGGTGCCGGGCGTGCTGCGGGCGCTCGACCCGTTCCTGTCGGTGCCCGGGGCGTTCGTTTTCGGGTCGAACGACTACCAGGGTCCGGTCTGGGGTAATCCGTTGCGATATGTCCTGCCGGTCGAGCGGGAGTACGTGCAGGGCGTCGACCTGCCGACGGAGGACCTGCGGTCGGCGTTCGTGGAGGCCGGCTGGGCCGACCTGAACAACGCGCGTACGGTCCTGAAGGCCGGCGGGCGCTCGATCGAGCTGGTCGGGGTCGACGATCCACACGTGGAGCGGGACGACTACGAGTCGGTGGCGGGCCCGATCTCGACCGGCGCCGACCTGCACATCGGCGTGACCCACACGCCGGCGACGCGGGTGCTCGACGCGATGGCCGCGGACGGGTTCGGGCTGCTGCTGGCCGGCCACACGCACGGCGGTCAGGTCTGTGTGCCGTTCTACGGGGCCCTGACCACCAACTGCGACCTGCCCACCGCGATGGCGCGCGGACTGCACCGGTGGCCGGGCTCGGACACCTGGCTGCACGTCTCGGCCGGCCTCGGCACCCACCCGACCGCCCCGATCCGGTTCGCCTGCCGCCCGGAGGCCTCGGTGCTGACACTGATACCGCGCTGACCTGCGGTTTTGCCGTAAGGGGGATACCGATTTCGCCGATCGCGTCGGCGTCGGATACTATTTCCTGGCAGCTCGGGGTATGGCGCAGCTTGGTAGCGCGCTTCGTTCGGGACGAAGAGGCCGTCGGTTCAAATCCGGCTACCCCGACCACTAGAAACACCAGCTCAGGGCTGGTTCTCCGCAAGGGGGACCGGCCCTGATTTGTTCCCCGGCTCGCGTCTGGGAGTGATCTGGGAGTGGATCTTGCAAACTCACTCCCCGACCTCCTTGCGGCGAGCTTCCAGGAGCCGGTCCAGGACTACGACCGGCGAATGCGACGCCATAGCGAGCCGCTCGTCCAACGCAGCTCCCCACAGCTCTGTCAGTTGGGAGAGGAACTGAAGGCGCATGGTCGGGGTGAGGCACGATCGCGGTGGCCGTGGCGCTCGCCGTCGTCACACTCGCTGGCGCGGTGGCTGCCCAGATCGGCACCTCCGGCACGGTTCGGGTCATCGTGGCGGTCGTGGTTTCCGCCGGTGCAGGTGTCATCGCATTGATGGCCCTATTCTTCCTGACAGGCGGGAGCACCACCATCATTTTCGCGTTCCTGCTGGCCCACGCCGCGTTGTTCGTCGCGTTGATCGCGCGAGCTGCCCTGCGCGTGCCGACCAGGACGAAGGGCTGAGCGATGCACCCCAAGGTTCCCTCCAGGGCTGCTAGAGCTCCAACGCCACGTCGAGCACATCGGGCAGATCGCGCGGGCCGTTGCGAACGCCACCCCGCCTCCGTCGCAAGGCACCGACTCGACAGGTTGCGTAAAAGTCACTATCGGCGCCGATGGTCTGCCCACGCAGATCCAGATCCTGGACCGCTGGCGACGACTCCGCGAGCCGGACGAACTTGCGGCGGCGGTGACCGAAGCCAAGAACGATGCAGTACAACGAGCCGTTGCCGCCTGGACCGCAGACCTAGGGCAAAATCGACAGCAACACCGCGCCGAGAGACCCGACAGCGAGGACGCCGAACGTCTACCGCACGGCCAGGTAGCCGAGGCCACCGAGCTTGCCGAACGAGTCCTCGTCACGTTGCAGCAGGTTCAACGATCACCAGCCACCGAACCCACCGAGTACACGGGAACCGACGACGGAGCGCACGTCAGCGTCCAGCTCGGCTTGGGCGGCCTGACCGGATGCACCATCGACCCACGATGGGCAGCCCGCTACGAGGGCGCCGCAATCACCGCGGCCGTATCCGCCGCCCTGGTCCGCGCCGCCGCTGAGCGCGCCGCCGCCACTACCCAATCCGGAGCAGATCTGGACGGCGTGCTGGGCGATGCTCTTGCCACGTTGTCCGCTCTGACCCGCCAGCCGACGCCCGAAAGCGAGGACTGATGACACAGCCCAGCCCACAGGAAGTCGCGGTCGCGACCAACGCGCTGCGCAGCGAAGCCGGCGAGTGGGACACCCAGAGCGCGACCATAGCGAACGTCAGCACGAGGGCGACTGACATGGAATTTGGCCGGCTCGAAGCCGGACTGTTCCAACTGCTGGTCGGCCCCTACAACGACGTCATCAACGCCGTCGCCGCGCGCACCAAGGAAGGTGCCACCGCGATGACGCAGATCGGTCAGACGCTGCGGACCGTCGCAGACACCTACGACGCCGAGGACAAAGCCGCCATGCACCGGATCAAGAACATCTACTGACGGAAGAAGCCCAGCGATGTTCAGTCAAGCGCAGTACGAGGCAGTGATCCGCGAGCTCGAAAACGGCACGACGACCCTCGAAGCCAAACTCGCCGAGGTCGGCCCCGCCGCACACTCCCCCACCAACCACTGGTGGATCACCCCACCAGCAGCCGAAGCGATCAACTGGATCGCCAAGGAAACCGTCGAGGTCGGCACCAGCATCCTCCGGTGGATCCGCGACCTGCTCAAGGGAGCCACCGCACCCATCTGGATGTTCATCGACTCCTACCGCTGGATGGACATCAAGGGCAAAGCCAACGGCGTATCCACCGACCTGACAACCCAGAGCCTCATCGTCGACGACACCCACTGGTCCGGCACCGCCCGAGACGCCTACCTCGCTGCCGCCGGCGCCCAATCCACGTCCGCCGCCCGCATCGGCTCCATAGCCGGTAACACCACCGGCTACCTACTGGGTTGCGCCGCGGCCGGGCTGGGGTTCTACATAGTCCTCGCCGGCGTCCTCGCCAAACTCATCGCCGCGACAGTCGCCGCCATCGCCGCATTTGGCTCCGCCGTCTTCTCCTGGGCCGGCGCCGCGATCGTCCTCGAAGAAGCCAGCGTTAACACCGGAATTATCGTCACCGCAACCTCAACGCTCGCCCTGTTTCTTGGCGCCCAGCCGCAGCCATGATCACCCTGCACGGCGAAGCAGTCGACCCCACCAGCTTCCCCGCCGGCACCTGGCCCAAACCCAACACCACCCAGTACAACGACGCCACCGTCAAAGACGGCGACGCCGACTGGTCACTGCGAAAGCAATAACGCCTTGGCCGTGGGAATCTCAGCCAAGGCTATCGCTACCGCAAAGAATGGCCGTACCTTTGGTGCTTTATGCCCCACCGCTTTGGGCCCGAGCGCGAAGAACAGCCCCACGATGTGCAAACAGTGGCAGGTAGAACGGTGGAAGGGCAAGACGGTTCGTCGTCGATGCTAAAAACTCGCGTATGAATGGCACGACTGTAAGGAGGAGAGGACCTTTTGCATACTTCTCTATCTCCTCTTGCTCAGGTTCTTCGCCACCGTGCGAAAATGAAGCTACAAAGCTAGCGTCGATCTGGGCAACCAGTGCACCATTTGAATTCAGGAATTTGAAGCTAGTACGGACGGTGAAGACAAAAGCTTCTTGGAGTGAGAACTCAACCTCGATGCTCTGATCAACCTTGCCCGGAGTGGCATCATCTGCGTCCCCACGAACCACTTGGCATTCATCTAGGAATAGCGTTTCCAGCGCTAACTGGTCAACAAGTGTGCTTACGGTATCTGTCATCGTATTCTCACGAAGCCGTACGGTTTGCTTCGACCGAACCGGTGAGTTCAACCGCTCCCGTCGTCCAACTATCTGAACGAGGTGATGTCGGAAGGCGCCTAACATGACCCGTCCGCGAGACACTTACGCGTGCGACCTGTGAGGGAGCTCCGTGCGGCGTCGTACGGAGGATGTCATCGGCAGCTACCACCATGGGAACTGTCACGGGACCCTCATGGGTCAAGAAGGTCTGAACGAAAACCTCGAAGGTCTTCTCGGCCTGCTCGGCTGCCCTTCTTCGGGAACGCCGGCCTCGGAGATCTAGTGGCGGTCGATTTTTTTCTGCAGGCACAGCGCCGATCGTCAATTCGTAGCCCATTGCGCGAACGAAACGAGCAATCGTGGCGATATGTAGGTTTCCGTCTCCTGAAAATACTTGAGATACACGACCCTCAGTCACGCCCAACTCCGCCGCTACCTCTTTCGAGGTTAAGCCGGACGCGGCTTTTGCCGCGTGTAGCAGGCGCGTGATACCAGCGGCAGCTGCTGCGGCCGCCAGCCCCAGACGTCCTTGGGGTGTTGAGGCTCGCTCCTCGTAGAAGGAGACGGTCGGGTTATCGCTTGTCATGCTCGATATCCTCCTCTCGAACGATGAGCGTCATGTCTAGATCGTCGTCCGTCGTGCGTTGGCCAGTCTTCGGAAACGCATGTCCAAGACGAACGTATTCATCAAAATCGGGAAACCAGTAATATCTACCGCGACTCGCCTTGCCTGCACTATCAGGTCTCGGCTTAGGGTTAAAGGTCCCATCACCTGGAGTGTCGAAGAACGATAAGCGCTTAGCTCCCAGCTTAAATTCCCAGATCCCATCGTCGAGGTCGTTAACCGCGCCAGTGTAGGGCGGTTCACCTTCATCAGCTAGCATTCGAAAGAATGTCAGCAATTTGTCGTAGTCGCTGATCTGCGCGTCGTCTGGGAAGTCGTCCCCGAAGTCTGGATCTTCGATCCAGGTGCCTTGACTAAGATGATCTAGGAAGGCTGCTGCAGGCGAGGTGACGCCGTCGGCTCGAACCGCGCACTCGATCACGTAGCACTCCCCTTCACAGATCGGTCGGCGCGTCACTTTAGCCAACTGTAAACCCCCCGCCTCGGATACGCAGCCCTGATCTGCGACCGACGGTGCCCTTTTCGCTCCGGAGAGTCAACACCTAGGCCTGGACAAATCGCTCGAAGCAGCCGTTGTGGGCAGCGATCTTTGTCGATGCGGACGACACGGTACCGTACTTTCGGCGGTGCGAACTCTGCCCGGTCGGGCAAACCTGCCAGCGGACCGCGTGTCCGTAGCCTTGGCGTGTCTACGGCGGCGGTCAGGATTCCAGCCGCTCCATCGGGCCTATCTGCCTGGTTGTTTCCGCGGATTACTGCCGAATTGATCTCTTCTGAATCAAGGCGCCGCGCAAGCGCGGCGCGGCCGGACGCGCTCGGCCTGCTGGCGGCCTCCGGCCGGCATCGGCCGGCGCACCGGCCAAGGCTGTCTGGCTGCGCTGGACCCAGTCCTCACCTCCGGCGGGGGCGCTTCTGGCTTCTGGGATGGTGCGCCATCCCGTCCACCGTCCACCCAGGCGAAGCCGAGCAGACCTGGCCCAGGGCGCCAAGGTCGTACGTCCAGTAGGGCGCTCCACCTTGGCGCCCTGGGCCAGGCCCACTCCACAGGGCGTGGGTCGACGGCGGACGGGATGGCGGCAAGGGCACTGGGTCATGTGGCGGCAGCGGTCGGGCCGCGTGGGCACCAGGGGCACGCGGCATCTCCGTAGCGTCGCGTCGATCCGGAGCGCTACCGTCTTCCTGTGTCGACGTTTGAACTGTGGCAGCCGCTGTCTGCTCGTCAAAGCGGGAACGAGCAGTGGTACGAAAAGGTGTCCCCGGCCTTGGCCACTGGGCTACGGGAGTGGCTCTTCCGTGCCGGTCATGACGTAGACAGATCAGACCTTGAGCGCGTACCTGTGCGGCTGGGCCTCCGGGTGGACTGGGAGCCTGGGCCGTACGACGAGGACAGCGACCCGCCCACTTTCCGCGACCGCCGCACCCGGGTTTCTCATTCCTTGGCCAGCGTTGCGCCGGACCGCGCCCTACTTGATCTGGTCGATGCGTACCTTGACTTGCTCCCTGCTCGCTCGCCTGCGCCAAAGGCTACCGACTCGATGCCGCTTCGCATCGTCGCAGCGATGTCAGCGATAAAGCCCGACCACCGCAAGAACCTGCAACAGCACCTCAACGACGCCAGACTGATCTACACCATCTCGAAGGACGGGCGTCGTCTAGTACGCCGCACAGACCCCGCAAGTGCACTAGCGCTTGATGATGCGTGTAACGCGCTTGATCAGATGCCCGCATCGGGCTCGGCTGCAGACTTCCTCCGTTCAGCTTGGACCGCGACAAGTGCTCTGCACCCGGATGCTCCCCGGGCGTACAGCGACGCAATCAAAGCCGTCGAAGCCGCAGCGCACTCAGTCGTGGAGCCCAGCAATACTAAGGCGACCCTTGGCACCATGCTTGGTGAGCTGCGAAAACTGCCGTATCGTTTCACGGCGGGCGTAGGGCAGCCCGGCACCTCCGCTGGCATCGAAAGTGTGATCGCGATGATGGATGTGCTTTGGAAGGGGCAGACGTCGCGGCATGGAGGACAGCGTCCCACAGTGTGGGAGACGGTCGAGCAAGCCCGCGCCGCAGTGCATCTCGCCGGCACTTTGGTGACCTGGTTCGCCACAGGCATCATCCAGCGGCAGCCTTAGGCTCGCCGTCTACCCGTGAGATTTGGGGCCCGAGCCCTCGGTCGACCGCGATGATGGTCGCGGCAGGGAGCCACCAGGCTGATCTGGCGCGGACCGGTATGTACAAGATCGAACGCTACGGCCCTGGTTGACCGCATGATCCGAACGGATCCGGACCGCTGGAACACGACGGCGCAAATCTACGGATCAGGAGGTCGTCGTCCGCGCCAGTAGCAGCCTCCTCCTCGGGCCCTCAGCGGGCACAAGCGGACACGCACACCAGGTTGGTGACCCCACGATCAAATATCGCCAGACGGCCTACGATCTTTGACGCTATGGCGCCCTTGCAGTGCCTCAATGTTCCACGCAGCCGTCGCCTCGGAAGTGAACGAATCGAAGGTGGCGTGCAAGTTCGTTGACGGCAGACTGAAGCGGCGTCGCGCCGACTCCCTTCGCGGAGTCGAAGGCCAGCCATCCTTCCCGCGCGGCCTCCTCGACGATGGCATGCGAGAGTCGTTCGATCCGTAACAGGTACTCCGGATCGGTGCTCCCGTTGGTTGTATCCATGCGCTCCTCCGTCGTCGAGATCAGCGACTCTAGCTGGGTGACGAGTCAGGCAGCCTACTCATCGGCCAGTCCGTCCAGCTCCCTCTTGGGAGTGATCGGGGAGTGGACCTTGAAAAGGTGACCCCCCACAGGCCTGCTCATCCCGACGCGCGTCAACGTCGCGAGCTGGGCTTTTGGATGGAGCGCAGGATGCCGACCGGTCATGATCCCAATTCGGGACGAAGAGGCCGTCGGTTCAAATCCGGCTACCCCGACCAACGAAATACCAGTTCAGGGCCGGTCTCCCGTTGAGGGAGACCGGCCCTGACTGCTTCTCCCTGTCGTTTGGGAGAAAATTTGGGAGAAGATCTTGCTGGGATGGTGCGCTAGACCGCCCGCAACAGCAGGTCGAGTGCCCGAACTGGCGAGCCTGACGACATGATCTTTCGGGCACGGAGAGCTGTCTCCCATTGACCGGTCAGGTCGTCCATCAGCCGTTGCCGCATAGCTGCGGTGATGTGTGAGTAGCGGGCCTGAACCGAGCCGTCCGCGTGGCCCATGCGGTCGTCCTGCAACTTCTTCGGTACGCCGATCTCTTCCATCATCGTTTTGTGCGAGTGCCGTAGCCCGTGCGGAGTCAGTCCCCTGGCGATCGGAACCCAACAGGAGTCGCCACGGCTCGCTGCACCTCTGCCCCGGCCCGGGACACCCGGGAACGTGTCGCAGCGATGGACGGGCATGGAACGTCGTGGACCGTTACAGCAGCTCAGCAACGGTGCAGGTGCAGGTCAATCCGTCACGATCATTCCTTACACGGAAGGGCGTCATCCTGTCGGTTCGATATTGGTCGGTACGACATAGCCCATGATGTCCTTCACGCTTCCTAGGTGTTGCACGACCTGGCACACATGAAGAGTCCCGGTTGCAGGCAGCCGAATGATGTCGCTGGTCACTGCGTGCGCCTTGCCATCAGTGGCCGGCGTCCACCTCAACGTCCCAATCTCGCCGTCGTTGTTGCTCGCGACCCAGACCTTGTCTCTCCTGAGCACAATGAGCGAATCGCCGATCTTGATCTTCGATACCTTCGACGAGATCGGGTGCTTCGCCGAGAAACCGTGCATCGGCGGGGTGCCGGCCGCGTAGAGACGCTCGGCTCGATCCATGTCGCCGACGACATGATCACCATTGGGCCGCTGCCGTACTGTTGGTTTTTCCTGACCCCGCATCATGGGCCCTCTCTGGGTAATACCCAGTTAGCTCGCACCGTTTGAAAGTCCGATTTTCGAACGTTTCGGCTTGTCTGCCCACCGCCCATTCCGCCGAAGTTCGTTGCGGTACAGGCGGACGGTCACGTGCCAGATCTCTCGCGGCCGGGACCGGATCAGGCCCGCTTGGGAGAGGGGCTCCGCCTGGCGGGGCGCTCGCGGGCGGCGTGACGGGGTCACGCGGAGCGATTGTTTCCTCTATATTTGCGACCGTCGCTACCCGGCGCAGGCTGGGCTGGCGACCGTAAGGGTCCACTCTGGGCGGCGATCGGTCGTGCGACAGGCCGGGCTCTGCCTTGTCACGGGGGAAATTAAATATGTCACCAAGAACGGTGCAAGCCGGGCTGCTCGCGGCCGGGCTCGTCATCGGTGTCCTTGCTGTGCCCGCTGGGGCCAGTGCGGCGCCGCAACCATCGCCGTCCGCGTCGTCGTCCGCCAAAGCTCTGCGGGCGGCCAACAAGGCCGGCACCGCTCTGCTCGCCGATCCGACGAACCTCGCCACCGACGAGGACAAGGTCAAGGCGGCCGGCGCGATCGGCGTCAACCCGGGCATCGACATGCTCGTGCTCAACGACCAGCAGTTCGTCTTCGCGATCTGGGAGCGCACCGAGGCGGGGGCCTACGTCAAGGCCGAGGCACTTCGGGCGTACGGGTCGGATGAGGCTCGCGCCGCCTACGAGTTCATCGTGACCGGGATCTTCGTGGCGGCCAAGGACGACGCCCAGGCGAAGATCACCGAGGAGGCGGCCAAGGCTCGGCGGCGTTCGGTGGCGGTGACTGTCGGGCTGGACCCGTCGGAGACGGCTCTCATCGAGAAGGCCGACCGCGACTTCATCTTCAGCGTGTGGCAGCGGGCCACGGCCGGCAGCCACGTCTGGACGGCGGCGCGGGACGCCATCGCCGACGGCACCGACCAGGACGACTGGGACGCGTTCCTGAACGTCGGGGCGGCCGCCGCCGCGGACCAGGACATGCGGGAGGCGATCGCGGACGCCGACGAGGAGCTGGCCGCCCAGCTGCGGGCCCGGCAGCTCGTCAACGCCAAGCGGTCGCTGCTGCAGCTGCTCCTGCTGGGGGTGACCGAGGAACTGGTGAACGCGCCCAACCGGCAGTATGTGCTGTTCGTCCACAACAACGCCAAGGGCCCCGAGGTGCAGCTGGCCTCCCAGGTGGCGCTGAACGCGCCGGACGCCGACCTGGCGCAGGCGCTGAGCGACTTCATCTTCACCGGCGGCGCCGCCGCCAACAAACGGGACGAGGACGCGGCCGCCGCCCGGGAACTGGCCGGCTACCGCGCCCGGGCGATCGTCATCCGGGACGAGGCGCAGCACGACGGGTTCCTGCCCAAGCTGCTCGCCGCCGCCAACACGGCGCTGAGCACCAACACCCTTGTCGCGCTGCAGACCTTCCTGCTCAAGGGCCAGGACGAGGCGCGGGCGGCGGATCGCCGGCTGGACTTCAACACCAGCTTCGAGACCACCGACCCCCGGCCGAACTGGGAGAACACCGCGGGCAACGGCGGCATCGCCAACATCGGCGGCATCGTCAGCTCGGTGACCGTGCCGGAGCTGGGCGTACGGAACGTGCCGCGGGCGCTGGGCGGGACGAACGTCCTTCTCTACTCCGGCATGGACAACAGCACGACCCGGTCGTTCGCCTACCTGCAGGCGTACGGGCTGAGCAAGGTCTCGGTCCGGCCGACCACCAAGCTGTCCTACAAGATCCAGCCGCTGAGCGCCGCCACGTTTGCCGGGATCAGCGGCAACAACAGTACGTGCGTGGGCATCGACCTGGTCTTCTCGGACGGCAGCACGCTGCGTGACTCGGGCGCCAAGGACCAGCGCGGCAACCTGATGCACCCGGGCGGGCAGTGCAACAAGCTGACCCTCGACACCTGGAACGACGTGGTGGTGGATCTCGGCGCGGTCGCGGCCGGTCGCACCGTCACCCGCATCAACGTCGGTTACGACCAGGCGGTCAACACCGGTGGCTACCGCGGTTACATCGACGAGGTGAAGTTCACCGACCTGGAGAGCGCGCCCAAGCTGCGCACCTCGGCGGAGCCCGGCGACACCCCGTTGACCTGGAACAACACGGTCGACGCGGACGCCAAGCCGGCGGGCAACGCGGCGAACGTCGGGCCGATCGTCTCCTCGGTCACCGGGCCGGAGCTCAAGTACGGCGCGACCACCGGGCGCACCGGGTCGAACGTGCTGCTCTACTCCGGCAAGGACAACAGCGCCACCGCGTCGTACGCGTACATGAAGGGTTTCGCCCTCACCGACACATACGTGACCGCCGCGACCAAGCTGTCCTACTGGATCTACCCGCAGAGCAAGACCCAGTGGAGCACGGTCACCGGCAACAACAGTTCATGCGTCGCGGTCGACATGATCCTCGAGGACAAGGTCGGCGGGACGAGCACGATCTCGCTGCGTGACACGGACGTCAAGGACCAGCGCGGCAACATCCTGCACCCGGCTAAGCAGTGCGGGAAGCTGCCGCTCGACACGTGGACGCAGATCGTCGTGCCGGTCGGCTCGGTGGCCAACGGCAAGCGCATCGTCAAGGTCGACGTGGGTTACGACCAGGCGCCCAACACCGGGTCCTACCGCGGGTTCATCGACGACCTTCGCATCACCCAGTAAGGCGAAACGGCGCAGACCAGGCTCGGATCGTACGGTCCGGGCCTGGTCTGTCTTATTCCACGGGGGAAAGACGCCATGCCACGTAACCGGATAGCCGCGGTTCTCGCGGGTCTGCTGGCGGTCGTGCTGCTGCCGGAGGCCGCCAACGCCGCCGTGCCGCAAGCACCGCCGGCCAAGAGCAGCACCTCGGTGCTGCAGGACTGGATCGCCCGCCAACAGGCCGCCGAGGCGGCGATGGAGCGGCAGCTGGCCGAGGGCGGCCCGATCGACGACGCCGAGCTCAACCGGATGTTGGTGCAGGATCTCGCCGACTACGACGAGGACGCCGCCGTCCGGGCGGCCGCGGCCGAGGTGCTGCGCACCGACAACCCGGCCGAGTTCGCCGCGTTCCTCGACGACGCGTTGCCGATCTATCGGGCCGCCGCCGCCGAACGCAAGAAGCGGGCCGCCGAGGCCAACCGGGCGACCGTGCAGGAGTGGGCCACGACCGGCGGCCCGGTCGTGAAGCAGCAGGCGACGGCGGTGCTCGCCACCAAGAACGACCTCAAGATCGCGGACTTCGTGGCGATCGGGCACGCCGCCGCGGTCGCGGCCGACAAGCAGGAAGAGGTGAACGCGGCCGAGCGGGCCAAGACCATCAAGGCGCGGGTCGAGCAGATCGTCGCGTCCGGCGGGTACGAGGTGAAGTGGGCCGGCCAGGCCGCACTGGACACCGAGGACGCGGTCACCATCGCCGCCTTCTACAACACCGGTTACGCCGCGGCGTCGGCCCGGGACAACACCGCCCAGCAGCAGATCGAGGCGGCGCTCGCGGCCCGTAACAAGGCCGTCGACGACCTGGCGAGCCTGGCCGAGAAGGCCACCCGGGCGGCGGACGCGCGCACCACGATCATCGCCGAGAGCGTGACCGCCACCCAGTCGCTGACCGTGGCCGCCAACTCGATGGGGCTGGTCAACAGGTACGCCAAGCAGGCCGACGCGACCTATGCGTCCGACCTGCCGATCCGCAAGTCGGGCGGGGCCACCCACACGGCTGCCATCACTAAGTCGCGGTCCGACGCGTGCGCCGAGTGGACCACCACGACCCGGAACGCGGACCAGGTGATCGCGCACGCGGGAGTGGCCGCGACGGCCGCGAGGACGCTTGTCGACACCGGCCTGACGCACGGCATCGAGTGGTCGGCCGTGCTGAACGCGCAGGGCGACGCGGCCGAGGCGGCCAAGCAGGCGAGCGAGACCGCATGTCACGCGGCCGAGGCGACCGAGGCCGCGGCGAAGGCTCTGGACGCCGACAAGAACGCGACTGTGGACGCCAACAATGCGGTGAAGTACCGCCAGGCGGCCGAACGGGAGTCCGCCGCCGCGACGAAGCTCGCCGACCAGGCGGAGAAGCTGGCCGCCGCGGCGCAGGCCGCCCAGGCCGACGCGCACAAGCAGCGGCTGCGGGCCGAGCAGGACGCCCGGGACGCCCGGGACCGGCTGGCCGACGCCAAGGATCACTACCTGAACGCCAAGGCGCAGCGGAACATCGCCATGCAGCAGGCGTCGATCGCGGTCGCCCAGCAGGCCGCCGCCTACGACGCCGCCCGGCGGGCGATCGAGCAGCAGAACGTCGCGGCCGCCAAGGGGGCCACCGCGAAGGCGGCGGCCGACGAGGTGACCAACTCCATCACCCGGTTCGACGGGCTGGTCAACGACTCGAAGGCGGCGTCGGTCCGCTCCCAGAAGGCGATCGAGGACCGCAATACCAAGCAGCTCAAGTACGAGGCTTACAAGCAGGACGCGGCCGCCAGGGCGGGCACCGCCGAGGGTGTGTACGCCGCGCAGCAGGCCGCGATCATCGAGGCTCAGCTGCCCGGCGCCAACGCGGCGGCGACAGCCGCGCAGAACGCCGCGAACAGTGCCGCAGCGGCGGCGGACGCCGCCGGTGCCGCCGCCCAGCGGGCCGGTGCGGCGGCGGCCGCGGCCAAGGCCGAGGCCGAAGCGGCGGCCGCTTCCGCGGCGGCCGCCCGACGTCTCGCCACCGACGCGGCGGCGGCCGCCAACCGGGCGATCGACGACGCGCAGCGGGCCGAGGAGCTGGCCCGCAAGTCGGTGAACATCGCCCGGCAGGCGATCAACCGGGCGGCGGCCGCCAAGGCCGACGCCGATCTGACCCGCTCGGCGGCCGACTCGGCGTTGCGTGAGGCCGGGGTGGCGTCGTTCCAGAGCCGGGTGGCCGGCCGGGCGGCGATCAACGCGCGGGCGTCCGCGATGGCGATCGCGGATCCGGCGGCGAGCGCGCTCAGCGTTGCCGACCAGTACGGCGAGACCGACAACGACGCGGCGATGGCGATCGACATCGCGAACAGCGCGATCCTCATCGGAGCGGAGCAGAGCGCGGCGGCCGAGCAGCACGCGGCCGCGGCCGAGGCGGCCGCGGTGCACGCGGCCGAGGAGGCGTTGCGGGCTCAGGAGCAGGTCAAGCCGGCGTATGCGGCGGCGAAGAAGGCGGCCGAGGAGGCGAACCGGGCGATCAAGGCCAGCCAGGCCGCGATCAACGCGGCGCGGGCCGCGGCCGAGGAGGCCAACGCGACGGTCACGGCCGCCAAGGACACGGCCCGGTCGGCGCAGCAGGCCACCGCGTACTCGAATGCCGCACAGGGCATGGCGGTGGAGGCCGGGCACAACGCGGCGGTGGCCCGGCAGGCGGCCGGTGCCGCCCGGGGCTACGCGAATCAGGCGCAGACCGCCGCGACGAACGCCGACACGATCGCCAAGCAGATCAAGGCGGCGTCGGACTCGGCGAACAAGTTCGCGGACGCGATGAAGGCGACCGCGGTGCAGATGACCAAGATCGCCCAGGACACGCATGCCGCCGTACAGCAGCTTGCTGATCTTGCCGAGGCGGAGAAGCGGGCCAGCCAGACCTCCTGGATGCAGACCTGGAAGGACTACGTCGAGAACAAGCTCAACGCCAAGGACTACCCGGAGTGGCTGAAGAACTTCTACCGCGGTGAGAGCGAGGCGGTGCTCGGCATCGTCGGCGGGGCGTGGCTCACCGGCCTCTGCGCACTCGGCGCCCCGGGTGGCTCGCCCGGCCAGACGCCGGACTCCGAAGAGGCCTGCAACATGCTCAAGGAGGGGGTCAAGGCCCTCATCGACAACCCCGGGTCGCTGATCCACCTCGACGAGTGGCGCAACGGCGAATATGCCAAGGCGCTCGGTATGACCGTGATCGACCTGCTCACGCTCGACCTGCCGAAGATCGGGAAGATCACCGCGGGCCTCGACGTGCTCAAGGACGGCATCGTCGCGGGCGTCGCCAAGCTGATCTCCGGGGAACTGCTCACCGGTCTGAAGAACATCGGCATCGACGCCGTCGACGCCGCGATCAAGAAGCTCGGCGCGCTCAAGCTGACCAAGCTGCTCGAGCTCAACGTCGACATGCCGAGGAAGTTCACGTTCAACGCCGACGAGCTGGGCGCGCTGAAACTGGCGATCGACGTCAAGGGTCTGCCCGCGGTGGAGAAGGCGCTCGGCGCACTGCCCACCGGCAAGAGCATTCTCGACGGTCTCGAGGACCTGCTCAAGTCGTGTGCCCGGGACAGCTTCGCGCCGGACACCCTGGTGCTGCTGGCTGACCGCACCACCGCCCGGATCGTCGACATCCAGGTCGGCGACCAGGTGCTGGCCGCCGACCCGAGCACCGGCGAGAACTTCGCCGAGCCGGTCGTCGAGCTGCATCGCAACCTCGACACCGACCTGGCCGACGTCACGATCAAGAGCGAGATCGGCGAGGAGACGGTACGCACGACCCAGCACCACCCGTTCTGGAGTGCCACCGCGCACGACTGGACGGACGCCGGCGAGCTGCGTACGGGCGACGAGCTGAGCGGCGGGGCCACGGTGACCGCGGTCCAGCCGTACACCGGCAGCCGGTTCATGCACAACCTCACCGTTGCCGACCTGCACACGTACTATGTGGTCGCGGCCGGCACTCCGGTGCTGGTGCACAACTGCTACTCGAACAACCGCACCGAGGCGATCCAGAAGATCGAGCTGAAGTCGGCGACCGACCGCGGGGTGCAGCCGGTGGTGCTCGGGCCGGGCTCGGGGATGAACGGCCTGCTCGACGCGATCCGGCAGGCGGCGCCCGGCACCGAGGGCTACTTCAAGTGGGTGATCACGATGGATGGTGAGCTCAAGGTCATGCCGGCCTTCGCCGGTGGTGGCGGCCGGCCGGTTCTCGAACTCGCGCACACCGTCCTGGGTGGCCTGAACGGCCAGGTCAAGGCGGCCGGCACCGGGCACTACGACGATCTGTTCGGCGGCCTGGAAATCAACAACTCGAGTGGTCACTTCGAACCCGGCGACGGGGCGGTCGAACTCGGCCGGCAGGCGTTCGAGGACGCCGGCATCGACGTGATGTTCGCCGGTCGCTGGGAGGAAACCGGTGACTGGCTGCTGGCGGTGGATCCCAACCGGTGACAGTGCCTTCGTTCGCCGAGGTGAATCGGATCGGGTCGGCCGCGGTGATGCGGGATCTCGTCCGCCGCGCCGACCTGCCCGACGACTCGCAGTGGTGGTCGGCGGTGATCTCGGTCGGCCAGGCCGGGCTGGCCGGCGCCGAGAGCGGTGAGTTCGACGCCGAGGAGTGGGCGTCGGTGCTGGTGGAGTCCCTGGACGCGGCCGCCCGCCGCCCCTCGGTCGGCCTCAACGGCACGGTGCTTCGGCGAACGATGGCCTGCGCGGCGGCGATGCACTACTTCGGGGAGCGGGCCGGTGACCCGGTCCGCGACCCGGAGCTGGTGTTCGGTCATCTCGCCGAGTCGTTGGGTGGCCACCCGCAGGCCTACCTCGACCGCTATCGCGAGACGCTGACCTGGGCCCTCACCGAGTTCCAGCGGGTGCGGGCGGGGGCCGGCGACCGGCCGCGGCTCGCCTCCGCCCGAGCCTGGCTGGACAGCACGCGCGCCGCCCTGGTGACGATGTGCGCGGAGGTGCGGCCGCGGCTGCCCGCCGAGCACGCCGCCACCGACTGGTGCGCGGCGCTGCCCCGGATCGAGACCATCCGGGAAGCCGCTCGCTGACCGGCAAGGACAGGGAGAGGGCGGGTGCCGCACGGCACCCGCCCTCTTCGTCTTCTGCCTGCCTAGCGGCCCGGTCTGTTCGGCTTTGTCGGCGGAACCACGCCGCCCGGTTCCGGGGCCGTCGGCTGCTGCTGCTGGTTCTTGCCGTTGCTCTTCTGGATCACCACGACGCCGCCCTTGATGGTGCGGCCGCTCGGGTTGGTGCCGGCCGCCGTGCCGGGCGGGCAGGACGAGTCGGTGTCGCCGCCCACCGACACATCGAAGCCGGCCCCCTCCAGGCGATCGCGGGCGCTGTCGATCGAGTCGCAGGTGACGTCCGGGATCGAGCGCTGGTCACCGACCGCGATCTTCTTGTTGTCCGGCGTCTTGAACTGGACCTTCGGCTTGCCGTCCATGAAGTCGCCGAGGGTGTTCCACACCGCCGGGTTGACGACGCCGTGCGACATCCGGTCGGGGTGGTCCTGGTAGTCGGGGTTGACCAGGTAACCGGCGACCACCAGCGAGGTCGTGCCGGCGATCAGCGCGGCGGTCTTGTCGTGGTCGGTGGTGCCGGTCTTGCCGAAGACCGGGTGCTTCACGACGCCCCGGGTCTGTCCGGCGGTGGTGCCGCGGCACTGGCCGAGCTGCGCCGAGTCACCCACCGGGCAGCGGGCCGCGTCGAGCGCGGCGCGAGCCACGTCGGCGCTCGTCGCCCGGATGCAGTGCGACTTGCCGACGTCGAGCTTCTCGTTGGTCTGGGTGGCGATCTGCTCGATCGGGGTCGGCTCGCAGTACATGCCGTCACCGGCCAGGGTCGCGTACGCGTTCGCCATGTCCAGCGGGGTCGACGCCGAGACGCCGAGCGTGAACGCGCCCCACTGGTGGGCCGACGCCGGGTCGTTCGCGTACTTGGCGTCGGGGTCGGCGACCCGGAACTGCACGCCGAACCGTTTCGCCACGGCGATCACGTTCTCCGCGCCGACCTGCTCCTCCAGCGGCACGAAGAACGTGTTCACCGAGTTACCGAAGCCGGTCCACATGTTGTAGACCCCGGCCTCGCCCTCGCCCGCGTTGCTGGGACACCAGAAGTGCGTGCCGTCGCAGGCGGACGGGTTGCTGGAATCGATGATGTAGCCCGACTTGTAGCGAACCGGGGCGTTGTACGTCCAGCCCAGCGGATAGCCCTTTTCCAGGGCCGCCACCATGGTGAACATCTTGAAGACCGAGCCGGCCTGGTAGCCGGTGATGTCGCCACCACCGCTGAGCAGCGGGTTGGTGGTGTTCGGGTAGGTGCCCCGAATCCCCTTCGCCTTCTTCTTCGGGTCGGACGAGAGCTCGTTCTGCGGCTTCGACGGATCGTCGAGCTTGTAGCGCCGGTTGGCGGCGAGCGCGCGCACCTTGCCGGCGCCGGGCTCGACCGCGGCGATCAGCAGCGCGTTCTTGTTCTTGTCGGAGATCTCGTCGGTGATGCTCTTCCGGGCGGCGTCCTGCGCCTTGATGTCCATCGTCGTGGTGATGCGGTAGCCACCGCTCTTCAGGCGACGCTCCCGGTCGTACGTCGTCTCGCCGAACTCCTCGCGCCCCATCCACCAGCGGTAGAAGTAGTCGCAGAAGAAGCCCCACGCGTTCTTGGCGACCGAGACGCAGCCGTTGCCGATCGGCTTGACCTGGCGCGGGATCGGCTCCTTGAGCGCCTTGTCGGCCTCGGCCCGGGTGATGGCGCCCATCGTGACCATGCCGGGGATGACGTAGTTGTTGCGGCGCTGGAGGATCTGCTCGTAACCCTCTTCGCTTGTCGGGTTGAAGCTGGTCGGTGCCTTGACCATGCCGGCGAGCATGGACGCCTGGCCGATCGTGAGGTCCTTCGGCTTCTTGTTGAAGTAGATCTGGCTGGCCGCGTAGACCCCGTACGCCTGGTTACCGAACGGCGCGATGTTCAGGTAGCGCTCGACGATCTGGTCCTTCGAGAGCTCCTTCTCGACCTGCATCGCGTACTTCATCTCGGTGATCTTGCGTTTGGGGGTGTCCTTGGTCGCGTCGATCACCTCCTGGGCGCTGGTCGCCGAATAGGCCAGCGACATGCGCACCCACTGCATGGTGATGGTCGAGGCGCCCTGCTTGGAACTGCCGTTGTTGTTGCTCACGAAGGCGCGGGCGACGCCTTTGAGGTCGACACCGTTGTGGTGGTAGAACTCCCGGTCCTCGGCCGCGATGATCGCCGCGGGCATGTATTTCGACATGTCTTTGAGCGGTACGTCGCTGCGGAACTCGTCGTAGAACTGCGCGATCTGCGTCTTGTTGTCGGACGCGTAGATCCGGGTGATCTGCGGGGAGCTGAAGCTCTTGAGCTCACTGGGCAGACTCGCGAACGTCTGGCCGCCGGCCTTGGCGGCGAGGCCCGACATCGCGGCGGCCGGGAAGGCGGCGGCTGCGACGACGACGCCGGCGAGTAGCCCGCAGACCAGCAACGACGACGCGTTAGCGAAGATGTTGTGATCGTTTCTGCGCATCCAGGAGGTCACCTGAGCAGGGTACGCGAAGGCGCCACGAGGCCGCGCGTCGAGAACGTCACGGTTCGCCCAGATTGATTGTGCCTCGTTCGGCCTCGCTCCGGGCGGAGTTTCGAGCTACCCACGACCGCATTTGCCCAGTTGGACCGAGCTGTAGGTATTTGACGTACAACGTTGCGTAATCACCCGACTACAGAGCATGATGGTGCGGCGAGCTATCGCAGGACGTCTGCAGTGCTTGGGGGACATAAGCGGGCAGGCGTCAGGGGGTGAACGCAAGGGGGGACGTGTACAGATGGGGATGATCAGCGACTGGCCAAGCATGGCGGCATGTCAGAGTGGCGACCCTGACGCGCTGTTCGTGCAGGGCGCCGAGCAGAACGTGGCGAAGAGGATCTGCCGCAGCTGCCCGGTCCGCTACGAGTGCCTCGCCGATGCCCTGGACAACCGGATCGAGTTCGGCGTCTGGGGCGGTATGACGGAACGGGAGCGGCGAGCCCTGCTCCGCCGTCACCCGCACGTGGCGAGCTGGCGGAAGATGTTCGAGGCCGCGCTGAAGGAGAAGAGCGCCGACAAGGTGCTGGTACCGACTCGCTAAGCCTCGTCGCCGAGCCTGACGAGCAATGCGCCGATCGTTCGCAGCCCGTCGACGTCATGGACGTCGGCGGGCTGCGCCGTGACCGACACGGTCGGGACGGCCGGGAACGAATCGGTGAACGTCTCGGCCACCCGTACCTCCCGCTCGGCCTGCCGCATCAAAGCCGCATGCACCAGCAGAGCATCGGCCGTCATGGTCTGCTCGCCGGTGGCCGCCAAGGCCGCCGCGGCCTGTTCACTCCGCGCCGCGGAGAGCTCGCCCGCCGTCGAACCGTGCATCCGGTTGAGGACCAGACCGGCAAGCGGCATCCGCTCCGCCACCAGGCGTTCCGCGAAATAGGCGGCCTCCCGCACCGCGTCTCGCTCCGGGGCCGCCACCAGCAGGAACGCGGTCTGCGGGTCCTGCAGGATGCGGTACGTCTCGTCGGCGCGGTGCCGGAAACCGCCGAACATCGAGTCGAGGGCCGACACGAAACCCGACAGGTCGGTCAGCAGCTGGGCGCCCAGGACCTTCTGCACCGCCCGGGAGAACAGCCCGAACGACGCCGTGACCAGGCTGAACATGCTCTTGCCGGACCGCGCCGGGGCCAGCAGCAGGCGCAGCATCCGCCCGTCCAGGAACCGGGACAGCCGGGCCGGGGCGTCCAGGAAGTCGAGCGCCGAGCGGGACGGCGGGGTGTCCACCACGATCAGGTCCCACTCGTCGGTGGCCCGCAGCTGTCCCAGCTTCTCCATCGCCATGTATTCCTGCGTGCCCGAGAACGTCGAGCTCATGGCCTGGTAGAACGGGTTCGCGAAGATCTCGGCGGCCCGCTGCGGCGTGGTGTGCTGCTGCACCACCTCGTCGAACGTCCGCTTCATGTCGAGCATCATGGCGTGCAGCTCGCCGCCGTTCTCGGCGTCGATGCCCTTGACCTGGCGCGGGGTGTTGTCGAGCTCGCTGAGGCCCATCGACTGGGCGAGCCGGCGGGCCGGGTCGATGGTCAGCACCACCGTGCGGCGGCCGTGCACCTCGGCGGCCCGTACGCCGAGCGCGGCCGCGGTGGTCGTCTTACCCACCCCGCCGGCGCCGCAGCACACGATGATCCGGGTGGACGGGTCAGCGAGGAGACCGTCCACGTCTAGACGAGGGGTGTCTTCCGTAAGGGGCACCATTCGAGCGTACTGACGCGTAACAGGTCACGCCCGCATGAGTGACGAAGCAAGCTCGTCCAGCGCGGCCCGGTCGATGCCACCCGGAAGCAGCGGCAACTCGATCACCGGCTGACCCGCCTCGGCGAGCTCGCCGCGCAGCGACTCCTCCAGCTCACGACGGGTCAGATAGGCCTTGGCCTCGGTGGCCAAGCCGTTCACCGTGGTTGGATCGGTCGGCAGCCCGGCCTCGGCGAGGCCCCGCTTCAGCTCGGCCTTGGTGACCTTGCCGCCGGCCAGCAGGGCCGGGCGGGCGTTGTTGACGATGATCCGGCCGACCGAGATGTTCAGCGCCTTGAGCTCGGCGATCGCGTCGAGCGTCTCCTGCACCGGCATCTCCTCGAGCAGGGTGACGACGTGCACCGCGGTGATCGGCGAGCGCAACAGCGACGAGACGCCTTCACTCTGATTCTTGATCGGGCCGACCTTCGCCAGTTTCGCTGTCTCGGCCGTGACGTTGAGGAACCGGCCGATGCGACCGGTCGGCGGTGCGTCCAGCACGACGGCGTCATAGACCCGCTTGCCGTCCTGCGAGCGGGTGGTCGCCTCCTTGACCTTGCCGGTGAGCAGCACGTCGCGCAGGCCGGGGGCGATGGTGGTGGCGAAGTCGATGGCGCCCACCTTGCGCAGCGCCCGACCGGCCGCGCCCAGGTGGTAGAACATGTCGAGGTATTCCAGCAGCGCCTCCTCCGGGTCGATGGCCAGCGCGCGCACCTCCCCGCCGCCCGGCGCCTGGGCGATCCGTAGCTCCTGGTAGGGCAGCGGCTCCACCTCGAAGAGCTGGGCGATGCCCTGCCGGCTCTCCACCTCGACCAGCAGCGTGCGGCGCCCGGTGGCGGCCAGGCCGAGCGCCAGCGCGGCGGCCACCGTGGTCTTGCCGGTGCCACCCTTACCGGTGACGACATGCAGCCGCGCCGGCCAATTGCTGCTCACGTGCTCGCCCATGACCCCAACGGTACGGCGGTCGGTCAGCCGGTCACTTCGCAGACCAGCCAGCCGGTCTTGCGGATCACGGTGAACTCGAGATCTTGCTTGGCCGTCTTCTCGTCCGCGGTCGACATGGTGAGCTGCACCGCCACCACCGCGCGGTTCTCCCCCGAGCTCGCCACCGCCGGCTCCTCCCACCGGTAGACCGGGTCCTGGTAGCCGTCCGAATAGCTTTTGATCTCGGCCACCCGGTCGGACAGCTTGGTCTTGTCGCGCGCCTCCCGGCACACCAGGTCGTCGGCGGCACGGGCGTCCTGCTGGGTGTACACGGCGGTCAGGAAACGGTTGACCGCCGTCCCCGGATCGGGTGAGCCCGGGTTGTCGGCATCACGCAGAAGGAAGTAGGCGGAGACGGCGCCGCCGGCGCACAACAGCAGAGTGGCGGCGAGCGCGAGCGAGACCCACACCGCTCCGCGCCGGCGCTTTCCCGCGGGGGCGGCCGGGGCGGGGATCGTCTGCTGCGGGCCGGCCCAGATCGGATCGGCCGGCCAGGCGGGGTGCTCCGGTGGCTGCGTCTGCCACTGCCCGGGTGCCTCGTGCTGCGCGTGCCACTGGCCCTCAGGGCCGATGACCTGCGTGTTTTCCGCCGGCACGACAGGCATGGTGTCGGTCGGTGCCTCATCCGGGTAGGCCTGCTGCGGATAGGGCGGCCAGGCGTGCGGCGGCTCCGGCACGGGGATCGGCTCGGCCGGCGGAACGGGCTGCGGTGGCTCCGGATCGGGCGACGGCACCGGGGCGGGCTCCGGGTGACCCGGGTAGCCGCTCTGCGGGTGCGTCATATCGCCCTCCGTGATCTCACTTGGTGTGGTCAAGCCTAACGAAGCGGGCCCTCCCGCGGGCCCTAAGCTGGCGCGGTACCCGACGATTAGGGAGTATCCAGGCGATGCAGAAGTGGGAGTACGTGACCGTGCCCCTGCTGGTCCACGCGACCAAGCAGATCCTCGACAACTGGGGCGAGGATGGCTGGGAGCTGGTCCAGGTCGTTCCCGGGCCCAACCCGGAGCAGTTGATCGCATACATGAAGCGACCGAAGTCGTGACGACCCCGATCGCGGGCGAGGGCGGCGTCGACGCCTACGGGCGGCTGGCCGAGCTCGGTCTGACCCTGCCGGCGGTGGTGCCGCCGGTGGCGGCCTATCTGCCGGCGGTCAAATCGGGCAACTACGTGTACGTCTCCGGGCAGCTCCCGATGGTCGACGGCAAACTGGCCGCGACCGGCAAGGTGGGCGCCGAGGTGACCCCGGAGCAGGGCGCCGACCTGGCCCGCGTCTGTGCGCTCAACGCACTCGCGGCGATCGAGTTCGTGGCCGGCCTCGGCAACCTCGTGAAGATCGTCAAGGTGACCGGGTTCGTGGCGTCGGCGCCGGGCTTCACCGGTCAGCCGGCCGTGATCAACGGTGCTTCGAACCTCTTCGGTGACGTTCTGGGCGAGCAGGGCACGCACGCCCGCAGCGCGGTCGGCGTGGCCGAGTTGCCGCTCGGCGCCCCGGTCGAGGTCGAGGTCATCGCCGAAGTTCAGTAGAAAGGTTGCTCAGAGTCACCTGAGCGGCCGCTGAGATCGCACATCCGGTCCTCGGCTGAACCCCCATGCGCGACGTACGATTTCGCGCATGGGGGGTGAAGCTGCCGACGGTCTGCCGAACTGGGTGACGCTGTTGCGTGCCCCGAACCCGGGACCGATGACGCTCGACGGCACCAACACCTGGGTGCTGCGCGCGCCCGGGGAGGCCCTGGGGGTGGTGGTCGATCCCGGTCCGCTGGACGAGTCGCACCTGTCCCGGATAGTCGAGCACGGCCCGTTTCGCTCGATCCTGATTACGCACGGTCACCACGATCACGTCGAGGGCGCGGCCCGGTTGGCGCAGCTGCTGGGGGGCACGCCGGTGCTGGCGGCCGCCGCCGAGCACGGCGCGCCGTTGCGCGACCATCGCGAGGACGGGCTCGACCTCCGTGTTCTCGGGACACCCGGGCATACGGCCGATTCGGTGTGTTTTCTCGTCGAACACGGGAATGCGTCGGCGATGCTCACCGGCGACACGATTCTCGGTCGCGGCTCCACTGTCGTGGCCGCGCCGGACGGCGATCTCGGGTCGTACCTCACCAGCCTCGAGACGCTCACCGCGTACCGAAATGTCGTGATGTTGCCCGGCCACGGCCCGGCGCAGGACGACGTGGCCGCCCTCGCCCGGGGTTATCTGGCGCATCGACGCGAGCGATTGGCGCAGGTGGAGGCGGCCGTGGCGGGCGGTGCCGAGACCCCCGAGCAGGTCGTCGACCTCGTCTACCCGGACATCGATCCGGCGGTCCGGTTCGCGGCCGTCTTCTCGGCCAAGGCCCAGCTGGATTATCTCCGTCACAGAAATCGGGAATCAGGAACAAGGGCGAACGGGTTGGATCGGCTGTGACCTGCCAGGTGTGTGGAACCGTCGCCGTGCCCGGTGCGCGCTTCTGCCACAACTGCGGCGCCGCCCTGCCGGCCGCGGCTTCCCTGCCCGCCACCGAGCGGCGCATCGTGACCGTGCTCTTCGGCGACCTGTCCGATTTCACCTCGTGGTCGGAAGATCTCGACCCGGAACGGGTCGGCGCGGTGACCGACCGGGTGCTGGCCGCGCTCGCCGGCGCGGTGAAGACGTTCGGCGGGCACGTGGACAAGCTGACCGGCGACGGGATCATGGCGGTCTTCGGTGCCCCGGTGGCCCACGAGGACGACGCCGAGCGGGCGGTGCGAGCGGCGTTGAGCATGCAACGCGCGGTGCGCCGGGTGCTTGACGACGAGCGGGGCGGCGGCGCCCCGCTCGGTCTGCGGGTCGGTCTCAACACCGGCGAGGTGGTGGCCGGCATCCAGGCCGGCATCGAATACACGGTCATCGGCGACACGGTCAACACGGCCGCGAGGTTCGCCGACGCGGCCGCGGTCGGCGCGGTCTACGCGGGCTCGCGCACCAGCGGCGGCACCCGGCACGTCGCCTCCTGGCGGCAGCTGCGCCCGCTTCGGCTCAAGGGCAAACGCGAGCTGGTGCCGGCGTTCGAGCTGCTCGGCCTGCACGACGCGCCCGGCACCCGCTCCGGTCTCGGCGACGAGGCGCCGTTCGTGGGCCGGGAGACCGAGCTGGGCCGGGTCGCCGGCCGGCTCGCCGAGGCGATCGACTCGGGCACGCCCCGGGTCATGGTGATGACCGCCGAGGCCGGCATCGGCAAATCCCGCTTCGCGGGCGAGGTCAAGCGCCTCGCTACCGGCTATGACGTGGGCAGCGGCGGCCGGTACGCGGCACACACCGGCGCCCGGGTGCTGCGGGTCCGCTGTCGCGCGTTCGGTGAGCGGCGCCGGTTCGCGCCCCTGGCCGACCTGGTCCGCAAGTCGGTCGGCCTGCCCAAGGACGTGGTCTCCACGGTCGGCCGGGTGGTGGTCGAGGAGCGGCTGCGCAAGCTGGCCAACCGGCTCGGGCCGGTGCCGCTGGACATCGACCGGCTGCTGGCCCTGCTCGGCTACGGCGAGGCACCGGCCAACCCGGTCGGGCCGGCCGCGCACACCGACTGGCAGCCCGCGGCCAAGAGCCTCGACGCCGACGCCATCTCCGGCGCGGTGGCCGAGCTGCTGACCGCGCTGGCCGGCGAGGCGCCGCTCGTGGTCATCGTCGACGACCTGCACGACGCGACCGCGTCGACGGTGGACGCGCTCGGCCGTACCCTGTCGATGATCGAGGGCCCGGTCGTGGTGATGCTGCTGGGCCGCCCCGAACTGGTGCGTACGGCCGGGGCGCTGACCCGGCTCGCCGACGCCGAGGTGCACACCCTGCCCCCGCTGCGCGGCGCCGACGCGTCCCGGCTGCTCACCTCCTATCTCAACGGCGGCAAGTTGCCCCAGGCGGACACCGACCGGCTGCTCGCCACCGCCCAGGGCAATCCGTTCTACCTGGCCGAGATGGTCACGCTGCTGATGGAGCGGGGCGCGCTGATCCCGGCGATCGGGGCCAACGCGGCCGGCAAGTGGCAGCTCGCCGCCGGTTCGCTCGGCAGCCAGCTGCTTTCCCGCGACCTCGCGGCGGTGCTGGCGGCCCGCATCGACGCGCTGCCCGCCGAACCACGCGCGGTCCTGCGCGACGCGGCCGTGGTCGGCGACACCGTGCCGACCGGGGTGATCGAGGCGTTGCGGGAGCGGCGAGCGGCCAGTGACGCGCGGCCGGGCGCGGTGGCGGCGGTCGAGTTGGAGCGCTCCATCGACGAGCTGCTGCAGCGGCGCATGCTGCACCGGGCGCGCGGCGGCTACGCCTTCACCACGCCGCTGATGCGCGAGGCCGCCTACGCCGGCATCGGCAAGGCCGACCTCGCCGACCGGCACGCCTACCTCGCGAACTGGGCGGCGGTCGAGACGATCAACCGGCTCGGCTACGACGGCGCGAGCCGGCTCAGCCTCAGCGAGAACGAGCGGGACGCCTTCGTGGCCTCGCACGCCGAGTGCGCGGTCGAGCTCGCCGACCAGGTGCGGTTGCGGCCCGACGCGACGGCCCGCGACGTGGCTCCGCTCGGCGTCGCGGCGCTCGGCCGGCTGGCCCGGCGGGCGCTGGCCAACATCGAGCCGGGTGCCTCGATCGAATACGCGGAACGCGCCTCCGCCCTCGCCAAGGAACCGCTGCCGCTGCCCGACCAGCTTGTGCACGCCCGCGCGCTGTTGCGCCTGGGCCGCGCCGAGGAAGCCCTCGCGCACGGCGAGAAGATCGCCGAGCACTCGGTCGAGGAGCCGGTCTGCAAGGCCGAGGCGCTGCTGGTGGTGGGCCGGGCGCACGAGGCGCTGGGCGACACCGGCCTCGCCGTCGGCGCCTGGCAGGAAGCGCTCGACGTGGCCACCGAGGCCGAACTGCTGCCGGAGCGGGCCAACGCGATGCGCCGGCTCGGCATGGCCGACTTCCTGGCCGGCCGGCTCGGGCAGGCCAGCAGCCGGTTCGCGGCGGCCTATCAGGTGACGCTCGCGGCCGGTGACCGGCACGGGCAGGCCTGGGCGCTGCAGAACCTGGCCTGGGTGACCACCACCCGCGGGGACTTCGCCGGCACCGATGCGGTCCTCGGCCGGGCGGCGCGACTGTTCGCCGAGCTCGGCGACCCGGTCGGCCGGGCTTGGCTGCGTGGCACCACGGCGTTCGCCCGGCTGCTGGCCGGGCGCCTGCAGGAGTCACGCCGGCTGGCGCGGGTCTTCCTGCCGTTCGGCGACCGGGTCGGCGAGGCCTGGGCGGTCGGCACGCTGCGCGCGGTGGACGCGTACGCGTCGAGCGAGCTCGGTGAGCTGGGTGCGGCCGATGGCGAGGCCCGCCGCGCCTTCCGTGACTTCAACGCGGTCGGTGACGACTGGGGCCGCGGTCTCGCGCTCGTGGTGCGCGGTTCCATCGCTCGTGGGCTGGGCGAGTTCGACCACGCCTTCGACCTGCTCACCGATGCCGTCGGCTACGCCGATCGCACCGGTCATCCGTTGCTGCTGGGGATGGCCGGCACGCTGCGCGGCTTCGTCTCGCTGCACCGTGGTGACCTGGCGCTGGCCGAGGAGGACGCCCGCCGGGTGATCGCCGCGGTCGAGCCGCACAACCCGCTGGCCCCGGCTCAGGCCGGGCCCCGGGTGCTGCTGGCCGAGGCGCGCACCCGCTCGGGCGACGCGGCGACCGCGATCGGACTGCTCGCGCCGATCGCCAGCGACACTTCGCCGTCGCTGCTCTTCTCGCGGCGGCATGCGCTGACCGCGTACGCGTCGGCGCTGCTCGCCGACGGCCGCGTGACCGAGGCGACGACCTGGATCGAACGCGCCCGCGCGGTTCCGGCCGAGGACGTGCGCAGCGGCGTGCTGTCCGCGATGGTGCACGCTCGGGTGCTCGCCGCCGCCGACCGGTGCGAAGAAGCCGGCCAGGCCGCCGACGAGGCGGTGCTGATGGCCTACTCCACCGAACAGGCGAGCGAACGGGTGGCGGCCGAGGAATTGCGGGCGACCCTGGCGTCGGCCCAGGTCGAGTCGGCCCCGCCGGAAACTGTCGCGTACGCGTCCGACGTGCCTGGATGATGAGCGCGTAAGTTCTGTGGCATGACGGAGACCCCGCCAGGACGACTGCCGACCCCCTACGTGCCGGGGATGTCGGGTTTGTCAGTCATGGCGCGGGGTGGACACGCAACTGTCTATCGCGCCACCCAGGATTCGGTCGGCCGTGAGGTCGCCATCAAGATGGAGAACCGCCGCCTGGAGAGCAACCGTGACCAGGCGCGGTTCCTGCGGGAGGCGCGGGCGGCCGGCAAGATGTCGTCGCACCCGCACGTGGTCGACCTGTTCGACGTGGGTGTCACCGTCGACCAGCACCCCTACCTGATCATGGAGCTCTGCGACGGGTCATACCTGGATCGCATGCGCGTCTCGCCGCTCGGCGCGGCCGAGGCCCGTGATCTCGGCATGAAGATCGCCGACGCGCTGGTGCACTCGCACGCCAACGGGGTGCTGCACCGCGACGTCAAGCCGGCCAACATCCTCTACTCGCACTTCAATTCGGCCGTGCTCGCCGACTTCGGCCTGGCCGTACTGGGCGAGATGCGCGACTCGTCGGTAAACCTCGAGGTGCTGACCCCGGCCTACGCTCCGCCCGAGTCGTTCCGGCACGACAGCCCGTCACCGGCGGTCGACGTCTACGCGCTCTCCGCCACCCTCTACGCGGTGATGCGGGGCCACCCGCCGCGCTGGGACACCGACCGCAGCCCCAGCCTGATCACCCTGCTGGACCTCTTCCACCGGCACATTCCCGATCTGCCGGGGGTGCCGCCGGAGCTGATCCAGGTCCTGCGCTACGGCATGGACAACGACCCGGCGTCCCGCCCGACCGCCGAGCAGCTCTACGAACTGCTCGCCAAGGTCGACCTGGACGGCTCGAGCCGGCCCTGGACGCCACCGCCACCCCGCTATGGACACGGTGACGACACGCCGACGGTGCGTCACCAGTTGAAACAGCCGAAGAAGCGGTGGTTCCACGGCCTACTCGGGATCCAGAACCGCTAGCAACTCGCCGGTGTTCACCTCGGCCCCCGGGTGCACCGGCAGCGAGGCCACCACCCCGGCGCTCGGCGCGTGCACCGGGTGCTCCAGCTTCATCGCCTCCAGCGTCAGCAGCAGCTCGCCCGCGCGCACCCGCTGACCGGGCACGACAAGCACGCGGCGGACCGCGCCGGGCAGCGGGGCGATCAGCGAGCCCTCGGCCGCCTCCGGGGCCGGCAGCGGGAAGCGGGACAGCTCACGCAACGCCACCGAGCCCTCCGGGCTGTCCACGTAGGACACTTCGCCGACCCGGTGCACGTTGAAGGTCAACCGGATGCCGTTGACGTCGAGCACCACCCGCTCGTCACTGGCTACCACCACCACGGTTCGCGGGTGATCGTCGAGCACCGGGGCCTGACCGAGGCCGGCCAGGTCGAGCTCCTCCGGGTCCACGGCGCGCACCCACCAGCCGGACAGCTCACCGAAACGGTTCATCCGGTAACCGACCTCGACCGGGCCGGCCGGACCGTCGTAGACCGCGGTCTGCGAGCCGGACGGGACGTTGCGCCAGCCCGACGGGAGCGAGGCGAGCACGGCGGCGGTCGCGCGCCGTCCGGCCGCACCGGCGAGTGCGGCGGCAAGGCAGGAGATGCGTACGGCGTCGACCGCCGACAGCAGCGGCGCGAACACCTCGGGCCGCCGGTCGAGGAAGTTGGTGTCCAGGTCGCCGCTGCGGAACGAGTGGTGGCGCAGCACCCGGACCAGCAGATCCCGGTTGGTGGCCACGCCGTGCAGCTGGGTGCGGGTCAGCGCCGAGGCCAGCATCCGGGCCGCCTCCTGCCGGGTCGGCGCCCACGCGATCAGCTTGGCCAGGGTCGGGTCGGGGTGCACGCCGACCATCGAGCCGTCCTCCACCCCGGCGTCCAGGCGCAGGCCCGGCTGGGGGAGCGGGCGGAACTCGGCGGCCACGTCGGGGACGGCGAAACGGTGCAGCGTGCCGGAGGCGGGCAGCCAGGCGTACGCCGGGTCCTCGGCGCAGACGCGTACCTCGATGGCATGCCCGCGGATCGGTGGCGGCCCCGGCATCGGCAGGACGCCGCCCTCGGCCACCAGCAGTTGCAGGCGCACCAGGTCGTAGCCGGAGACGCACTCGGTGACCGCGTGCTCGGCCTGCAGGGTGGGGGTGAGTTCGAGGAACCAGAAGTCGCCCTCGGCGTCGAGCAGGAACTCGACCGCACCGGCACCGACGTAGCCGATCGTGCGGACCGCCACGATCGCCGCCCGGCACAGCTCCTCGCGCAGTCCCGGGTCGACCGCCGGGGACGGGGTCTCCTCGATGATCTGCTGGTAGCGGCGCTGCACCGAGCACTCCCGCTCGCCGAACGGCACGATCGAACCGTGCCCGTCGGACAGGATCGGGATCTCGATGTGCCGGACGTCCTCGACGTACGGCTCGCAGTAGACGTCCCCGCCGACCTCACGCCGGGTCGAGGCGACCGCCTCGGCGAGCGTGGTCGCGTCCCGCACCACCCGCATGCCGGCCCCGCCGCTGCCGGCGTCCGGCTTGATCAGCACCGGGAAGTCGGGCACCTTCGCCGGATCGGTGTACGTCGGCAGCACCGGTACCCGGGCCTCGGCGACCAGCGCCTTGGTGGCGCTCTTGCTGCGCAGCGTGCCGAGGGTCTCGGCGGGCGCGCCGACCCAGATCATCCCGGCCTCGGCGACGGCGGCCGCGAAGTCGGGATCCTCGGCCAGCCGGCCGTTTCCCGGGTGGATCGCGTTGGCGCCGGTTCGCTGCGCGGCCTTGATGATCAGGTCGCCGCGGAGGTATGCGGCGGCCGGGACGCCACCGTCCAGCCGGACCGCGTAGTCCGCCTCGCCGACGTGCGGCGCGTCGGAATCGGCGTCGGAGTAGACGGCGACCGTTTCGATGCCGACCAGGCGGCAGGTGGCGAACACCCGGCGGGCGATCTCCCCACGGTCTGCCACCAACAGGCGTCGGATCACTGGTCAACCTTTCCGGATCGGAACACCCCGACGTGCCCGGCGCCCTCGACGACCGCGCTGTGCACAGCGGAGAGGCAGAGACCGAGGACGGTACGGGTGTCGCGGGGGTCGATGACACCGTCGTCGTCACGACCGACCGGCGCGTCGGCCGGCCAGCTGAACACGAAGCGGGGGTCGCCGGTGCGGCCGGTGTCGAGGGCGAGGTGCGGCACGGTGGAGTGGGCCAGCGCCTCGGTCTCGGCCGGGCCGAACTGGGCGGTCAGGAACACCAGGGCGGTGTCGGTGGCATTGGCGAGCTGAATGAAGTGGATGGCTTTCTGCGACTCGGCCGGGGAATGCGGGGCGCCGGTGCCGGCAAGCACCCCCACCGGATAGCCGTGCAGCTCGCCCCAGCCCGTGAGCAGTGCACTGCCCTGGGCCGGCTTGAACTCGTCGAAGTCGCTGCCGTCCAGGATCCGGGCGAGGATCTCGCGGGGGTCCTGGTCCTTGAGGCCGACGATCGACAGCAGATCCTCGGGGTCGTACTTGGGTGTCGCGGGCAGGAACGTACGCGGCTGCGGACCACGCTTACGCCAGTTGAGCCGCCGGACACACTGGCGGGCGAGGCGCAGGCCGTCCCGCTCGTCCTCGGCCAGCTGATCGGCCGGGCCGGTGCGGCCGGCGGTCATCCGCACCGTGATCGTGTAGTCGGACAGCTCGGGCAGGAGTGCGGCCTCACCGCTGATCGGCCCGAAGACCACGCAGAACGACGGCACCCGGTCGGCGGCGAGCCGGCCGAGGTCGCGGGCCAGGCCGCCACCGGGCTGCGGGCCGCCCTCGACCGGTTCGGCGGCCGATTCGACCAGATTTATCAGGGGCAGCCGGTTGGTCGCGGCGATCCGGGCGGCCCGGCGGATCTTCTCGATCGGGTACGGGTCGACCGGGTTCCGCGGCAGCGTCGGGTCGGTCGCGATGATCATGCATTCGACGCCCTCGACCACGCCGATGCCGGTGACCACGCCCGCGCCGACCGCGAACTCGGTGCCCCAGGCCGCTGCCGGGGACAGCTCGAGAAACGGGCTGTCCTGGTCGAGCAACATCTCGACGCGTTCCCGAGGCAACAACTTGCCGCGGGCATGATGCCTGGTCACAGCCTTCTCGCCGCCGCCGGCCCGAGCCTCGTCGAGCGCCGCTTCCAGCTTGCCGAGCCGTTCCAGGGCGACGCCGCGGCTCTCCAGGTAGGCAGGGGTGCGCGGGTCGATCGCCGTGTCGAGCACGGTCACGACGGGACCCCGTAGCGCCTTACGCCCCCTGTGTTCAAAGCCGCGCCCTCTCCGTGTTCGCCGGTGCCTCTCGACCACCTCCGTAACGAGCGGCCGAGCAGGTGCGACACGGATCTGAATGCGGCGGCTTCATCGCCTTTTCGGGCGTAAAAGGGCCGTTTGCGGTACCGCGCCCGCAAACGGCCTCTGGAGGATCAGACTCGAGCGCGTCGCGCGAGGCGCTCCGGGTCCAGGATGATCACGCTCTTGCCGTCCAGGCGGAGCCAGGCGCGTGAGGCGAAGTCGGCGAGCGCCTTGTTGACCGTCTCGCGGGAAGCGCCGACCAGCTGGGCCAGCTCCTCCTGGGTGAGGTCGTGAGTGACGCGCAACACACCGCCGTCGCGGGTGCCGAAGCGGCCGGCCATCTGGAGCAGGTTCTTGGCGACGCGGCCGGGCACGTCGGTGAAGATCAGGTCGGCCAGGGCGTCGTTGGTGCGACGCAGCCGGCGAGCGAGAACCCGCAGCAGCTGCTCGGCGATCTCCGGGCGGTTGTTCAGCCACGGGCGCAGCGACGTCTTCTTGAGCCGAGCGAGCCGAGCGTCGGTCACTGCGGTCGCGGTGGCCGTGCGGGGCCCGGGGTCGAACAGGGACAGCTCGCCGACCATGTCGGACGGGCCCATGATCGAAACCAGGTTCTGCCGGCCGTCCGCGGCGCGGCGGCCCAGCTTGATCTTGCCGGACAGCACGATGTACAGGCTGTCACCGGCCTCGCCCTCGTTGAACAGGACGTCGCCCTTGCGGACTTCGACCGTGTCCATCTCCTTGGCGAGCGCCTCGGCGGCTTCCGGGTCAACGCCCTGGAAGATCCCGCTCCGCGCCAGCACCTCATCCATCGCCGCACCTCCGAACACGCGCAACACCTGCGCTCGATCAGTCTAGGCGCACGCGGGCGGGAATCGGGCAGGCACCCCTTGATCCAGATACCGCAGGGTAACCAATCCGACCGTGACGGGCCGTGTTTTTCATCGGTCCGGTTGGACTGATACAGGCCTTTAGTCGGTTCGTCCGCGTTGCCACCTGAAGGTATCGTCGCCGTCGATGAATTCCCACCCCCCTGCACCGCGTCCGGGCCTTTTCGGCAGGCCTGTCCTCACTGTCACGATTGTCCTGGCCGCCCTGCTGGGGGTCGGTGCCGGAACTGTCGCGTTCGCGAATAGCGGGGGCGACCCGAAACCGCAATGGCAGGCCGCTTCGGTCGGCCCGACAAAGGCGACGAGTTCCGCAAAGCCCTCTAAAACGGAATCGGCGCAGGTCGACACGATCACGCTTTCCGCCACCGGCGACATCATGATGAGCAACGCACCCGGCAAGATGCCGCCCGACGACGGTGCCGGCTTCTTCGACTCGGTGACGGAAGGCCTCAAGTCCGACGTCGTGATGGGCAACCTCGAGCAGCCGCTCACCGACGACACCGGCGCCTCCAAGTGCGGCTCGCCGCCCTCGCCCAACTGCTTCGCGTTCCGCTCCCCGCCGTCCTACGCCAAGCACCTCAAGGACGCCGGGTTCCAGCTGATGAACCTCGCCAACAACCACACCAAGGACTTCGGCACGGCCGGCGCGAAGAACACCCGGGCCGCCCTCGACGACGCCGGCCTCAAATACACCGGCAACCTCGACGAGATCACCGTCGTGCAGAGCAAGGGCGTCAAGGTCGCGGTCGTCGGCTTCTCCGGGTACGCGGGCGCCAACAACCTCAACGACCTCGCCCACTCCCGGGCCGTCGTCGAAAAGGCCAAGCAGCAGGCCGACCTGGTCGTCGTGCAGGTGCACATGGGGGCCGAAGGCGCCACGATGCAGCACGTCAAGCCGGGCAGCGAACTGTTCCACGGAGAGAACCGGGGCGACCCGATCAAGTTCAGTCACACGGTCATCGACGCCGGTGCCGACCTGGTCGTCGGGCACAGTCCACACGTGCTGCGGGGCATGGAGTTCTACAAGGGCAAGCTGATCGCGTACAGCCTCGGCAACTTCGCCGGTGGGGGGAAGACGCTCTCCAGCACCGGTGTGCTGAAGTACGGCGGGATCCTGCGCGTCGAACTGACCAAGGACGGCACCTATGCCGGCGGAGAGTTCCTTTCGACGTACATGAGTTCTGTCGGCCTCCCGACCCGGGACACCTCGCAGGAGATGGGCCGCAAGCTGGTGGCGCAGCTCAGCCAGGCGGACTTCGGCGACACCGCGGCGGAGATCGGTGCGGACGGGTCGATCCGGGCCCGTGCGTGACGCGAACCTGTCGTACCCGCGACGTACTCTTTACCGGTGACTCAGCAGGTGGTGCCATCGGCGAAGCGCTTCGCGCGGGAGACGCCGATCGGGCGTAAACGACGCGCCCGCAAGATGGCCAAGGTCTTGGCCGAGACGCACCCCGACGCGCATTGCGAGCTCGACTTCACCACCCCGCTGGAGTTGGCGGTCGCCACCATCCTCTCGGCGCAGACCACCGACGTGCGGGTGAACCAGGTGACGCCGACGTTGTTCAAGCGCTACGTGACGGCCGCTGATTACGCCGCCGCCGACCGGGCCGAGATGGAGGAGCTGCTGCGTCCGACCGGCTTCTTCCGGGCCAAGACCGACTCGCTGATCAAACTGGGTCACGCGCTCCTCGACAAACACGACGGCGTGCTTCCCGGCAAGCTCGACGAGCTGGTCGCCTTGCCTGGCATCGGCCGCAAGACGGCGAACGTGATCCTCGGCAACGCGTTCGGCGTTCCCGGTCTCACCGTCGACACCCACTTCCGCCGGCTGACCAACCGCTTCGGCTGGGTGCTGGAGGAAGACCCGGTGAAGATCGAGTTCCTGGTCGCCGACCTCATCGAGAAACGCGACTGGACCATGCTGTCGCACCGGGTGATCTTCCACGGTCGCCGGGTCTGCCACGCCCGCAAGCCCGCTTGCGGCGCCTGCACGCTGGCCGCCATGTGCCCCTCCTACGGCACCGGCCCGACCGAGCCGGCAGCCGCCGCCAAGCTGCTCAAGGGCCCCCGCGCCCGGGAGCTGGCCGTCGCCGCCGGCGTCGACCCCGAACTGGTTCCGGCCGCCGCGGTCGCCGCGCCGGAGGAGCCGTGAGACGGCTCCTCTGCCTTTTCGCTGTCCTGCCCCTGTTGTCGGGTGCCTGCTCCGCCTCCCCCAAGACGCCCTCGCCCTTCGCCGGCTGTGATTTCGGCCGGGCCGCGACCGCCAACACGTTGCCCGATCTCGAGCTGCCCTGCTTCACCGGCGAGGAAAAGGTGTCGCTGCGCTCGCTGCGAGGGCCGGCCGTGATCAACCTCTGGGCCTCGTGGTGCACGCCGTGCCGCGAGGAGTTGCCGGTCATGCAGCGACTGGCCGACACCGCCGGGGACAAGCTCACCGTCCTGGGCGTCGACACCGGCGACAGCCGCGAGGCGGGCGCGTCGTTCGCCACCGCCAAAGCCGTATCCTTCCCGACGCTGTTCGACGAGAACAAAAAGCTGGTTAACGCGGTCGGCGGCATCAACCTCCCGGTCACCGTCTTCATCGACGCGGCCGGAAAGACATATGTCAACCTGCTGCCGCTGGACGCCGCCAAACTGACCGCCATGGTCAAGGAGCACACCGGCGTGGCGGTGGCACTGTGAGCGCGCGAACCGAGGTGGCCCGGTGACCGAGGGACGGTTGCTCGCCCGGCCCGATGGGCTGCCGTCCTGGTTCGAACCGTTGCTGAGCCGGGTCGGCACCTGCCGCACCGAAGACTTCACCGCCCTGCGCCCACCGGTCGACGGCGGCCGGCCGAGCGCGGTCCTGGTGCTGCTCGGCGCGGACCCGTCCGGCGACCCCGACCTGCTCGTGCTGCAGCGTGCCGCAACCATGCGCAACCACGCCGGCCAGCCCGCCTTCCCCGGCGGCGGCACCGACCCGGGCGACGTGGACGCCGTCGCCACCGCCCTGCGCGAGGCTGCCGAGGAGGTCGGCCTCGACCCGGCCAGTGCCGAGCCGCTCGCCCTGCTGCCCGACCTCTACATCCCGATCAGCTCGTTCGTGGTGACGCCGGTGCTCGCCTGGTGGCGGCAACCGCACCCGGTGAGCCCCCGGCAGCCGGCCGAGGTGGCACATGTCGCCCGGTTACCGATAAGTGAACTCGTCGACCCGGCGAACCGTATTCGGGTGCGACATCCCAGTGGCTGGGTCGGACCGGCGTTCCAGGTTCGCGGTCTGCTGGTCTGGGGCTTCACGGCAGGAGTGATCTCGGCGTTGCTCGACATGGGTGGCTGGACACGGTCGTGGCAACCGGGTCGCATAGTGGAATTGCCGGCGGCAGCCGTACCGGTACCAGCCGCGCGAGGCGGCGCACCCGACGAGGTTCTGCCATGATCCTGCATTGGCTCGCCGTCGCTACGCTGAGTGGGTGCCCGTGGTCGATGTCATCCTGATCGTGCTGATGCTGGTCTTCGCGATCAGTGGTTACCGTCAGGGCTTCGTCATCGGGGCGCTGTCCTTCGGCGGCTTCTTCAGCGGCGTGCTCATCGGCCTGCAGATCGGCCCGCTCATCGCGGAAAACTTCGCCGACCCGACGGCCCGCCTCGTCGTCTCCCTCGGCATGATCTTCGCGCTGGCCGTGCTCGGGCAGACCCTGGCCGGCTGGCTCGGCACCCACCTGCGCCGGCAGATCTCCAGCCGGCCGCTGCAACGCGTCGACGACGCCGGCGGCGCGGTGATCTCCCTGCTGGCCGTGCTCGTCGTGGCGTCGCTGATCGCGGTGCCGCTCGGCTCCACCCCGTTCGAAGGGCTCAACCGCGAGGTCCGCAACAGCGCGATCCTGCGCGGGCTCGACGGCCTGATGCCCGACCAGGCCCAGGCGCTGTCCTCGGCGCTGCGCAACACCCTCGACACCAACGGCTTCCCCGACGTGTTCGGCGGACTCGCGCCGACCCGGACCAAAAACGTCGCGGCGCCCGACCCCAAGCTCAGGAACTCCCAGATCGTCCAGAAATCGCAGAGCTCGGTCATCAAGGTGCTCGGCACCGCGCCCAGCTGCTCGCGGCGCATCGAGGGCTCCGGCTTCGTCTACGCCACCGAACGGGTGATGACCAACGCGCACGTCGTGGCCGGCACCCGCGACGTCAAGGTCGAAGCGAACGGCGACACCCTCAACGGCAAAGTCGTGGTGTACGACCCGGAGCGCGACCTGGCCGTGGTCTACGTTCCCGGCCTGCGCGCCCCGATCATGCCGTTCGTCTCCAAGCAGGCCGGCAGCGGCGCCAGCGGCATCGTCCTCGGCTACCCCCAGGACGGCCCCTACGACGCCCAGTCCGCCCGGGTCAGCGACGTCGGCAACATCACCGGCCCCGACATCTACGACTCCGGCGACGTCACCCGCGAGATCTACACGATCCGCTCCCTGGTCCGCAGCGGCAACTCCGGCGGCCCCCTGATCACCCCGAACGGCCAGGTGCTCGGCGTAATCTTCGCCGCCGCCGCCGACGACAAAAACACCGGCTTCGCGCTGACCGCCAAGGAAGCCGCCCCGGTCGCCAGCGAGGGCATCCAACGCACCAGAGGCGTCTCCACCTCCGAGTGCGCCTGACCCCGCCCCAGCCCACCCACCGCCTCACCCCGCCGCGCTCCGCGCCTCACCCCGCCGCGCATCGCGCCTCACCACCGCCGCTCCGCGCCTCACCCCACCGGTTCCGCCCCGATGTCGGGCCGCCCCGACGTCGGGCCGCCCCGTGCTGGGTCTTCCCGCGAGCGGCCCGGCCGCCGTGTCGCCCCCGGGCTTCACCGGTCCCGCTTGGGTTTGTGGCCACGCTGCGTCGCCCGCGCCGCGGCCTGCTCTACGCCGCCCGCCCTGACGCAAAGCGCGCTCCGTATCGCTCCGCACTGCGTCGATCCCGCGTCGTGCTGTGGCTGACCCCCGCGTCGGGCGGTGCCGCGTCGGGGGGTGCCGCGTCGTGTGGTGCTGCGTCGATCCCGCGGCGTGCCGGACAGCATCGACCCTGGGGCTCTCCGGGCCGGCGGCGTGCTGAACGCGCCGTCCCATATCGAATCGGCTTCGGGCCGCGTCAGTTCGCCCGCTGGTGGGTGCGCCCGGGACACCAGGAGGGCGATACGCGTGAAATGCGCCAATATCGAATGGTCGCCCGGGATGCGCTCCGAGTCGGCCAGGCCCCTTTCACTGAAGAAGGGGCCTCGAAGTGCAGTGGATACCCGTCGTCAGTGAAAAGGGGGTCACGTGCCACGCGCGGAGGGGAGCGTCTGCTTCCCGCGGAGAAAAAAGATGATTTGTCGGCCACGGCCTGACGCTGCAAGGGCCCACGAGCCCACGGGCCCACGAGCCCACGGGCCTGACGGCCACGCCGGCGCGGCGGGCAGGACGGGCGCGGCGGGCGGTGACGGGGCGGTGACGGGGGCGGCGGGCGCGGCAGCGCAACTGGGGCGGCGGGCGCGGGCGGCGGGTGAAGGTCAGGTGGTGTGGGCGAAGCGGCGGACGGTGAGCATGGCGGTTACGGCGGAGATCAGCAGCAAGAGGGCGGCCAGCCACCAGGCCTTGTGCTGTGGGGGCGGGGCCAGGGAGGTCGGTGAGGCGGCCTGGCCGGCGGCCACTGGTTTTTCGGCGGGCTCGTTCCAGCCGTCGGGGGCGGACTGGGCCTGGCCGGGGGTGGGGGCGCTGCCGAAGCGGGCGATGCCCGGGGAGGGGGAGTTGTCCAGGGGGTTGTCGGAGGCGGCGGGGACGTCGGCGGTCAGGGCGCCGGTCGGGTTGACTTCGCCGAAACCGAAGGTGGCGTCGCGGCCGGGTGGGCCGAGCTCCCTGGCGGTGCGGATGATTCGGTTGATCACTTCGCCGGCCGGCATGTTGGGCCAGCGGGAGCGGATCAGCGCGGCGGTGGCGGCCACCATCGGGGAGGCGAAGCTGGTGCCCTGGACTTTCCAGTAGTCGCCGCCGGCACGGGCGCCGACCAGTTGGGTGGCGGGGGCGGTGACCACTGTTTCCTTGCCGGTGATCGAGCCGCCCCAGAGCGCGTTGTTGTCCTTGTCCATGCCGGCCACGGCGAGCACGCCGGGCTCGCGAGCGGGGTACCACACGTCGGTGTCGGACGAGGCGCTCGTGTTTCCGGTGCAGGCCACCACCACGACGTCTTTTGCGAACGCGTAGTCGATGGCGGCGGCCAGGGTGGCGCTGCTGCCGTTGCCGCCGAGCGACAGGTTGATCACCTTGGCGCCGTGGTCGACCGCCCAGCGGACGCCCTTGGCCACGATGATCGCGTCGTTGTAGCGGTTCTCCTCGTCGAGCACGCGGACCGGCAGGATCTTGGCCTTGGGGGCGATGCCAATGACGCCTGTGGTGTCGTCACCGCGGCCCGCGATGATCGCGGAGACCGTGGTGCCGTGGCCGACCAGGTCGGTGTCGCCGTCGCCCTTGCTGTCGACCAGGTCCAGGCCGGGAAGCACCTGGCCCTGCAGGTCGGGGTGGGTGGAGTCGACCCCGGAGTCGATGACCGCGACGGTGACGCCGGTGCCGTTCGCATAGGTCCACGCGCCGGTCACGTCGAGCGCCTTCAGGTACCACTGGTCGTCGCGGACCTGGTCGCCGACAAGCGGGTTGACCGGCTCGGCCACCGGGGACGGCGTGGCCAGGGCTGGTGCGGCCGGTGCGCTCAAGCCGATGAATCCGGCGAGGGCGGCCGCGACCAGGCGGCGTGGAGTCAGCAACCGGCACCGCCGACAGGTACGCACCATCGCGCCCTGACGGGCTCGAAACGCACGCTCGCCGCACTCATCGCTGAAGCCGCACTCATCGCCAATCCAATCCCGGACAGTCGATGCAGATTACTCCGAAACCGCGTCGCGTTGGTGGGGCCGGTCGATCCATATCGCACTGTGAGTCTGTCAAATCTGTCGCTTCTACGCGTATGGCGGGAGGTGCGCCAGTTGGACGAGGCGAACCCCTTCACGGCGGGTGACCAGACGGCCACGACCCGGTGGCATCAGGGTGGGCCGGACCGTTCCTAGCAAAGCGCCCTCATCGGACGGACCGGACATCACCAGGCCGGGCGCCGACAGTTCCCGCAGCGGCTGGATCACCGGATCGAACATGGCGCGGCTGGAGCCACCGGCCCGCCGGGTGAGGATCAGGTGCAGGCCGATGTCGCGGGCCTGGGAAAGGTATTCGAGCAGCGGCGTCAGCGGGTTGGTCGGCCCGGCCACCACCGTGTCGTAGTCGTCGACCAGCACGAACAGCTCCGGGCCGGTCCACCAGGAACGGTCGCGCATCTGCTGGGCGGTCACGTCGGCGGGCGGCAGGCGGCGCTCCATGTAGCCCGCCACCGACTCCATCAACTCGAGCGTCTTCTGCGCCGCGATGCCGTAGCCGATGCGGTGTTCCGACTCGGGCAGGTCCATCAGCCCGCGCCGGTAGTCGACCAGGATGATCCGGGCCTCGTCGGGCGCGAACCGCCGGATGATCGTGGTGGCGAGGCCCCGGAGGAACGAGGTCTTGCCGCACTCGGAGTCACCGAAGAGCAGGAAGTGCGGTTCGGTCGCGAAGTCGAGTTCGACCTGCCCGAGGTCGGCCTCGGAGATGCCGATCGGAATGCGCAGGCCGCTGCTGCGGCTGAGGTCCATCTCCGCGTACGGGACGGAGGCCGGCAACATGCGTACGCGTGGGGCGAGCGGACCGGTCCAGTTGGTGGCGATCGCCTTGACCAGCGCGTTGGTGTCGGCCATCGTGCTCAGTTCGGGACGCACCGTCAGCAGGTGCAGGAACTTGTTCTTGTCGGTCGGGTGGTCGGTGATGCCGCGGCCCGGTTTCTCCGGCACGCTCATCGCGGCCCGCCGGTTGACCGCCGAGTCGCTCGGGTCGCCCAGTCGCAGCTCGAGCCGGGAGCCGAACAGGTCCCGGATCGCCGGGCGGAAGTCCATCCAGCGCGAGGTCGCGGCGACCACGTGGATGCCGTACGACAGGCCGCGGGTGGCGAGGTCGGTGATGACCCCTTCCAGCTCCTCGTATTCCTTACGCAGCGTCGACCAGCCGTCGACCACCAGGAACACGTCGCCGAACGGGTCGCCGTCGGCCGCGTTGCCACCCAGGTCGGCCGCGTTGGCCCGGCGCCGCCTGTAGGACGCCATCGAGTCGATGCCCATCGTGGCGAACCGGGTCTCGCGCTCGGTGAGCAGAGTGGAGATCTCGCCGACCGTACGCCGCACGCCGACCGTGTCGAGCCGGCCCGAGACCCCGCCGACGTGCGGCAGGTCGCGCAGCGTGCCGAGTGAGCCGCCGCCGAAGTCGAGGCAGTAGACCTGCACCTCGGC
The DNA here is from genome assembly GCF_016862195.1 of Paractinoplanes ferrugineus. Classification (GTDB taxonomy): domain Bacteria; phylum Actinomycetota; class Actinomycetes; order Mycobacteriales; family Micromonosporaceae; genus Actinoplanes; species Actinoplanes ferrugineus. Next base: position 72,697 of record NZ_BOMM01000001.1, read on the forward strand.
CGGGGTGTGGGTGAGTGCGAGTCCGCAGATCATCGACCGCAACGCCGTCGACTTTCCGGACAGAGTGGACCCGACCACGGCCACGTGACCGGCTGAGCCGCCCAGTTGCAGCCACTGCACGTCACGCAGCTGCTCGCGGGGCTTGTCGACCATCGCGATCGGCACCTGGAGCGCACCGTGCAGTTCCGGGTTGGCGAACGCCAGGCCGCGAGCCGGGTCGGCGACCACCGGGCCGAGCAACTCGTCGAGGGCGGCCGACTGGTTGAGCGGCGGCAGCCACACCTGGTGCGCCGGCGGACCCTGGCCGTTGACCCGGTCGACAAGCACGTCGAGCACGCTCTGGCCGGTCTGGTTCTCGTCCGGCTCGGGCTTCACCGGCTTGGCCGGCTTGGGGGCCGGGAGATAGCGGGTGGAGTATTCGAGCACCTGCGGCACCGCTCCCGCACCGCCCGCCGCCGCGCCGGCCCCGGCCTTGCGCACCGGACCCGACACGTACGCCGCCTTGAAGCGCAGCAGCGGCTCGGTGCCGAACTTGAGGTAGCCGTGCCCGGGTGAACGAGGCAGTTCGTAGGCGTCCGGGACGCCCAGCACCGCGCGCGATTCCAGGGCCGAGAAGGTACGCAGGCCGATCCGATAGGACAGGTGGGTGTCGAGCCCGCGCAGCCGGCCCTCCTCCAGCCGCTGGCTGGCCAGCAGCAGGTGCACCCCGAGCGAGCGGCCGAGCCGTCCGATCTGGACGAACAGGTCGATGAAGTCGGGCTTGGCGCTCAGCAGCTCGGAGAACTCGTCACAGATCACCAGCAGCGACGGCATCGGGGGCAGGGCGGCCCCGCCGGCGCGGGCCTTCTCGTAGTCGCGCAGGCTCGCGTAGTTGCCGGCCTTGCGCAGCAGTTCCTGCCGGCGGATCAGCTCGCCGTCGATCGCGTCGACCATGCGGTCGACCAGCACCAGCTCGTCGGCCAGGTTGGTGATCACGGCGGCGGTGTGCGGCAGCCGGTCGAGCGACGAGAAGGTGGCGCCACCCTTGAAGTCGATGAGCACGAAGTTGAGCGTCTCCGACGAGTGGGTCGCGGCCAGCGCCATCACCAGGGTGCGCAGCAGCTCCGACTTGCCCGAGCCGGTCGCGCCGATCAGCAGGCCGTGCGGGCCCATGCCGTCCTGCGCCGACTCCTTGAGGTCGAGCTCGACCTGGCTGCCGTCGCCGCCCACCCCGATCGGCACCCGCAGCTTGTCGCGGTTGGGCCGCGGCAACCAGCTCCGCGCCACGCTGAACGTCTCGGGATCGCCCAGGTTGAGCAGCTCGGGCAGGCCCATCTCGGCGGCCAGCGGGGTGTCCGACGACTTGGACATCGCGGCCAGCCGCAGCGGGGCCAGCCGGCGGGCCACCGCTTCCGCCTGCGGAACGCTGAGCTGGTCGGGCGTGCCGACCTCGGCCTCGTGGTCCATCGCGTAGGTGTTCAGCACCCGCCGGCCGCCGTGCTGGGCGACCTCGAGCACCAGCAGCGAACGGTCGAGCAGGCGCGGCGGCTGTTCGTCGAGGTCGAGCACGGTGACGCCGTCGATGCCGTCGTCGAGCTGAGTGGCGCCCTGCAGGTTGATGCCGTCGAGCACGATCACCACGTGCGGTGACTGGGTGCCGGCCCCGGCCGAGTTGAACCGCGGCCGGTTGCCGATCACGTCCTCGAGCAGCTTCTCCAGGTCGGGGCCGGTGCTGGCGACCAGCCGAACGTGGCCCAGCGCGTCGGTGCGGGACGGGTGCAGGTTGTGCGGGAGCCACTTGACCCACTCCCATTCGGCCCGCCGGTCCCGGCCGGCGCAGATCGCGATGATCATGTCGTCGGGGGCGTGGAAGGTGGCGAGCTGGCAGACCACGGCCCGGGTCAGCGCGCGCGCCTCGGACTCGCCGTGGGTGCCGGCGCCGCGCAGGAAGACCCGCGCGAAACCGCGCAGCGACGCGGCCACCGGCAGGTCGGGCACCACCGAATAGGCGTCGAGGAAGCGGCGCAGCGCCCCCGCGGTCATCGGTTCGAGCTCGTCGAGCGGCCGGGTCACCGGCGGGATCAGCGGCGTGGCCAGGGTCTGCGGTCCGACCGCGAGGCGCACCACGCCGAAATCGGGGTCGGCCGGGCGACGCTCCCACACCCGGTGGCTGCTCGCGGTGGACCACAGCTGGGTGGGCTCGGGGTGCCGGTAGAGCAGACCGACGCGTTGCCTCGTGGCCGTCTCGCGCACGCGTTTGCGCAGGCCGGAAAGGTGCCGCAGGTATTCGCGGCGGGCCGCCATCATCTCCGCCTTCTTGGGCGAGCCGGAGGCGCCGAAACTGGTGGTGAGCATCGCGATCGAGGAGATGCCGAACAGCCCACCGACCACATAGGAGTACGCACCGCCGCGGCCCTGACCCATCATCATGGCCATCGCCACCGAGCCGCCAAGCATCGGCAGCGCCATCATCGCCTGCTGCCAGCGCCCGCCCGCCTGCTGCGGGATCTCCGGCGGCGGCTCGACGGCGATCTCCCCGGTCGGGATCTCGGGCGCCGGGCGGCGCGCCGACCGTTTGATCACCACCGTGCTCATGCCTGGAACATCCCTTTCCCCGTGCGCCGTCCGTCACCGGACATCGCTAAGCGCCCATGGTAGGTAAAGTGCGAGCGGTTCCGCAGCCTTGTCGCCATCGATGGGAAAAGAGTCATGACCCGCGCGTTTCACTCCATTGTGGTGAGCACGGCGTGAGCCTCGGCCTTGCCCGGATCACCATCAGCGCACCTCACCGCCGGGTCGACGTCGCGCTTCCGGAGCATGTCGCGCTGGCCGAGCTGCTGCCCGAGGTGCTGCGGCACGCCGGCGAGGGACTCGCCGACGACGGCGAGAAACACGGTGGGTGGGTGCTGCGGCGCACCGACGGGGTCGCGCTCTCCACGTCCCAAGGGCTTTTCCCCCAGGGTGTACGGGACGGGGAAGTGCTCCACCTGGTGCCGGCGCACAACGACTGGCCCGAGTTGGAGTACGACGACGTCGTCGAGGCGATCGCCGCCGGGGCCCGCCGCCGGGGCAGCGCCTGGACGCCCTCGTCGACCCGCACCGCCACCCTCTCGGCGGCCGGTGTGCTCCTGCTGCTCGGCCTGATCGCGGTGCTGCTCGCCGGGCCGGCCTGGAACGCCGGGGCCATTGCCGGGCTCACCACCGCGGTCGTGCTCGCGCTGGCCGGGGTGACCGCCTCCCGGGCCTATGGCGACGCCCGGGCCGGTGCCGCCCTCGGTGCCTATGCGATGCCCTACGCGTTCGCCGGGGCCGCCGTCCTGGTCGGGTCGAACGACCGGGTCGGGGTGCTCCCGGCGATTCCCTGGCTCGGCGACTCCGAACTGCTCGCGGGCTCGGTCGCGCTGCTGATCGCGGCCGCCCTCGGCGGCGTCGGGGTGGCCGCTTCGATGCGCCTGTTCACGGCCGGCGCGGTGACCGGGCTGCTGGCCGCTCTCACCGCGCTGGTCAGCATGTTCACCACGGCTGCCGGGGCCGCGGCGGTGCTGCTCTCGGTGCTGGTCTGTGGCATCGGCGCGTTGCCGTTGCTGGCCATCCGCTTCGGCAAGATGCCCACGCCGCCGGTCACGTTGCCGACCGGCACCGACGCCTCGGCCGGCTTCACCGGTGCCGGCACCACTTTGGACGCCGCCCGCGAACGGCCGGACCGGGCGACCGTCTTCGCCGCCGTCACCCGCACCGAGGAACTGCTGGCCGGCATGCTGCTCGGCCACACCGTGCTGGCCGCCTGCGCGTTCGCCGTGCTGGCCGCGGCCGGCACGCTCTCCGCCCGCATCCTGGCCGCGGTGGCGGCGGCCTCCCTGCTGCTGCGGTCCCGGCTCTTCGTCACTCTCCGGCAGCGGGTTCCGCTCGTCATCGGCGGCCTGAGCGGGGTCTTCTTCCTCGGCGTCGACCTGCTGCTGCGCGCCGACGGTCCGGTTCTGCTCACGATCGTGGGCAGCGCCGTCGTGCTGGCCATCGTCACGATCACCGCCGGGGCCACCTATTCGCGGAAACCGCCGTCGCCCTATCTGGGCCGCGCCGCCGACCTCTTCGACACTCTCGTCGTGGTTTCGGTGATTCCGGTGGCATGCGCGGTGATCGGTCTCTACGACGCGGTCGGCGACATCTCCATTTCATAAACGAAAACGCGGACGGCCAAAGGCCGCCCGCGTTATTCGAAATCGGCGGGGATGTTCGGGGTCAGTGCTCGTTGTCCTCGAGCGTCTCGGCGCGTTTGAACGACGCCCGGATCTCTTCCTCGGCCTCGACCCGGCCGACCCAGGTCGCGCCCTCGACCGACTTGCCCGGCTCCAGGTCCTTGTAGACCGTGAAGAAGTGCTGGATCTCCATCCGGTCGAACTCGCCCAGGTGGTGGATGTCGCGCAGGTGCTCCTGGCGCGGGTCCTCGAAGGGCACGCAGAGGACTTTGTCGTCGCGGCCCTTCTCGTCACTCATCCGGAACATGCCGATCGCCCGGGCCCGGATCAGGCAGCCTGGGAACGTCGGCTCCTGCACCAGGACCAGGGCGTCCAGCGGGTCGCCGTCCTGCCCGAGGGTGCCCTCGATGAAGCCGTAGTCGGCCGGGTACTGGGTCGCGGTGAAAAGGGTCCGGTCGAGCCGGATGCGACCCGTCTTGTGGTCCACCTCGTACTTGTTGCGCTGGCCCTTGGGGATCTCAACCAGAACGTCGAAATCCATGATTAGCTCCCTTGACTCGCCCACCGAAAATGCCGGCCACTATGACGGGAACCGGGACAGGAATCATCGCCTGCCTGATCCGCGCGCAACGATGTGCCGGATGTCGCTAGTCTCCCCTAAGTCTCACGCGGCGGAAGAGGAGGGGCGCGTGGGGAGGCAAGATTCACACAACAAGCCCGCTCGCCAGGGCACGCCCGAGCCGCTTCATGCCGGAAGGAAACGGTAACCCACCCACCCGCCGTCGGAGCGACCCTTCCGGATGTTCGGTGCGCGGGCATCGTCCGCCGGGGTGGAATGCGAATCCGTCCGGTGGTCGCGCGATTGGCCATGGTCCTGGGCTGAATGGTGGGTCACCCGCTTGGCATGGCGCGGCGAGCGATGCTGAGATGCCGGTGCGGGGACGGCGTCCCCGGTCGGATGACCGGCAAGTACGAACTTGGTTGGACGAAACGGGCGGAAAATCAACTGATGCGACCCGAGAACCCCGGCGCGAACCGGCCGGACCCCGCCACCCCGCGTGCCGGCAACGCCGGCCGGGCCCGGGTGCCTGCCCACCCCGGGTCGGAAACCGGACAGCCTCCGCTGCCGGCCACCGGCCCGTGGGCCGCCCCACCGGCCGCCCCGCTGACTTCTCCATCGGATGCCCCCCTGACTGCCCCACCGGCTGGCCCATCGGCCGGCTCGTCGGGCTGGGCTGGTGCCGATCGGCGGGCGGCCGAGGTGCGAGGCCTGGGTGAGCCGGGTGGAGCCGGTGGGTTCGGAGCGTTCGCGGCCGGGCCGGGCCGGGCCGGCGCTACGGCCGTGGGCAGCGACGGCGGCCGGCCTGAGCGCCACGGGAGTGTCGGTCGATCCCGTACTGATAAAAGGCGTCGGTGGATCGCCTGGCTCGCGGTCGCGGTGGTCCTGGTTCTGGGGCTTGGGGTCGTCGCGGTGGTGCGGCCGGGGCCGGTCGACCGGATGCTCGGGGGTGGGGCGGCGCCCAGCGGGGCGGCGGTGTCCCGCACGCCGGATCCGACGCCGTCGGCGGTGCTCGCGCCGGCCGGGGCGGTGGGGACGGCACCGGATCCGTGGAAGGTCAAGGCCGCGCTCGACCCGCTGATGACGTCGGTGGCGCTGGGCACCGAGGTGCATGCGTCGGTCATCGACGCGGCCTCGGGGAAAGTGCTCTATGAACGGAACGCCGACGTTCCGGCGACGCCCGCCTCGACCACCAAGCTGCTGACCGCGGCGACCGTGCTCGCGGCCCGGGGGCCGGCCTATCGGCTCACGACGCGGGCCGTGGCCGGGAGTGCCGGTGAGGTCGTGCTGGTCGGGGGTGGTGATCCGACGCTGTCGGTCGATGCCAAGGCGCTGTTCCCGGGCGCGGCTCGGCTCGATGAGCTCGCCACCCAGGTGAAGAAGTCGCTCGCCGGGGTCGCGCCGACCCGGGTCATCGTGGACACGACGCTGTTCAGCGGGCCGGAGACGGCCAGCGGGTGGGCGCCCGACGACATCTCGCCGCTCGGGCAGGTGGCCCGGATCCAGCCGTTGATGACCAACGGGGGCCGGATCAAGCCGGTGCACAACGAGCACGGCGGGGATCCGCGTTATCCCGATCCGGCGATCGGGGCGGGCAAGGCGTTCGCGAAGATGCTGGGGGTCACGACGGTCGTGCGTGGCCGGGCGCCGGCCGGCGCCCGGGAACTCGGGGCGGTGCAGTCGCCGCCGCTGGTGCAGATCACCGACTGGATGCTCGAGCAGAGCGACAACACCATCGCCGACGTACTGGCCCGGCAGGTGGCGATCGCCGCCGGCAAGCCGGCGACCTTCGACGGGGCCACCGAGGCGATCATCGCCAAGCTCCGGGACCTGGGCCTACCGAATGACGAGGCGGACCTGTACGACGGCAGTGGACTCTCCCGGCACAACGGGATCAGTCCGGCGCTGCTCACCCACCTGCTCACGCTCGCGGCCGGCGGGCAGCAGCCGGCCCTCACCGGGATCTTCGGTGGGCTACCGGTGGCGGGATGGTCCGGAACGCTCGAGGACCGGTTCGCCGCGCCCAAGCCCAACCAGGTCGCCCGGGGCCTGGTCCGGGCCAAGACGGGCACGCTGAGCGGGGTCAACACGATGGCCGGTCAGGTGCTCACGGCGGACGGCCGGCTGCTGGTCTTCGCGATGATGGCGAGCGGGTCGGCGAACGCCTACACGGCCAAGGCGGCCCTGGACCGGGTTCCGGCGCGTCTGGTGCAGTGCGGCTGCTAGTCAGGGTTTCACCGGAGTACGGGGTCGATTCCCGCGGGTACGGTGGGTGGCATGGCGCAGTTCGTTGACTGGGACCTGGCCGCCGCAACCGCGGGCGCGCTGTCCAAATCCGGCCCGGCGGTTTCCTACGACGATGCGATGCAGGTGGTGTCCGAGCTGCGGGCGCTCACCGACGAGGCGGCCGGTCACGTGACCGCCTACACCGGCCTGAGTCCGCAGGTCGAGGTGCCACCGGTGCGAGTGGTCGACCGCAAGGACTGGGCCGCGGTCAACATCACCGGGCTCAAGCAGGTGATCATCCCGCTGGTGTCCCGGCTCTCCGGCGACAAGCCGCCGAGCGGCCTGGCCGACGCGATCGGCTCGCGGGTCACCGGTGTGCAGGCCGGCACGATCCTGGCCTACCTTTCCGGCCGCGTGCTCGGGCAATACGAGGTGTTCTCCGGCAACCCGGGCCAGCTGCTGCTGAACGCGCCCAACATCGTCGAGGTGGAGCGCAAGCTCGGCGCCGACTCCCGCGACTTCCGGCTGTGGGTCTGCCTGCACGAGGTCACCCACCGCGTCCAGTTCACCGCCGTGCCCTGGATGCGTGGCTATTTCCTGGGTGAGGTGCAGGCGTTCGTCGACGCGTCGCAGAGCGGGGAGCACATCCTCGAGCGGCTTCGCCGCGGCGTCGCCACCCTCTCCGACGCGCTGCGCGACCCGGACAGCCGGTCCTCGGTCATCGACATCGTGCAGACCCCGGCGCAGAAGGCCGTGCTCGACCGGCTCACCGCGCTGATGACGCTGCTCGAGGGGCACGCCGAGTTCGTGATGGACGGCGTCGGCCCCGAGGTGATCCCCTCGGTCGAGTCGATCCGGTCCAAGTTCAACCGGCGCCGCGAAAGCGGCAACCCGCTGGAGAAGGCGATCCGGCGGCTGCTCGGCATCGAGGTCAAGATGCGGCAGTACGCGGAGGGCCGCAAGTTCGTGCACGGTGTCGTGGAGCGGGTCGGCATGGCGGGCTTCAACAAGGTCTTCGACTCGCCGCTGACCCTGCCCCGGCTCGACGAGCTCGGCGACCCGGACGCCTGGGTGACCCGCGTGCACGGGCCGCAGCCGGCGATCGGGGGGTAGGTGGCGCGGATCCCGCCGTCGGTGGCGGCGATTCGAACTGCCGTCCGGCGGGCTCTGCCGCCGGGGTTGGTCCTGGTCGCCTGCTCCGGCGGGGCGGATTCGCTGGCCCTTGCCGCGGCCGCCCGCTTCGTCGGGTCGTCGGTCGGTCTGGTCACCGTCGATCACGGGCTGCAGGAGGGCTCGGCCCGGCGGGCGCTCGACGTCGCGGCCTGGGGCCGCTCGATCGGGCTCGACCCGGTCGAGGTGGCGACCGTCTCGGTGACCGGGCTGCCGGGTGGGCCCGAAGCGGCTGCTCGCACCGCTCGCTATGGCGCGCTGTCCGCCGTCGCGTCCCGGGTCGGGGCGGCCGCGGTGCTGCTCGGGCACACTCGCGACGATCAGGCCGAGACCGTCCTGCTCGCCCTGGCCCGGGGTGCCGGGACCCGGGGGCTCTCCGGCATGCCGCGGCAGAAGGGGATCTTCGGCCGGCCGCTGCTGGACGTGGCACGGGCCGACACCCGCAAGGCGTGCGCCGCGCTCGGCCTGGTGCCGTGGGAGGACCCGCACAACTCGGATCCGGCGTACGCCCGGTCTCGGGTGCGATGGGCGGCGCTGCCCGCGCTGGTCGAGGCGCTCGGGCCGGCCGTGGTGGCCAACCTGGCGCGCTCGGCGGAGCAGATCGCCGCCGACAACGCGACGCTCGACGCTCTCGCCGCGGCGGCGCTGGACGCGGCGTACACCGCTGATCGTGCCCTTGATCTCGGGGTTCTGGCGGCCCTGGCACCGGCGATCCGGACTCGGGTCCTGCACTCGTGGGCCAAGGTGCTCGGGGCCGGCGGGGCGGCGCTGTCGCATCGGCACGTCGAAGCCCTCGACGCGTTCGTCACCAACTGGCGGGGGCAGGGCCCGGTGAGTCTTCCCGGCGGGATCCGGGTCGCCCGAGTGCGCGAAGAACTCGTTCGAGTGCCTGACTGACCTGTGAGAGTTGTCACTCGGAGTGTTCGCTGCACCGGGCAAGACGGGCGGAACGGGCACTTTCCTCTGGTTTCTTCACTCTCCGAACGCTGCCCCGTGCGACGGTCGGCAACCTTGATGCGGCAGTCTTAGCCCCATGGCTGACGGCTCCTGGTATGACGCCGACATCGATCACGTAATCATTTCTGAGGAGCAGATCCGGGAGAAGGTCGCCGAACTGGCGAAGCAGGTCTCCGCGGACCACGTCGAGGCCGAGAACGGCATTCTTCTGGTCTGCGTGCTCAAGGGTGCGGTCATGTTCATGGCCGACTTCGCCCGTGCACTGGGCAACTTCGGACCGTCCACCGAGATGGAGTTCATGGCGGTCTCCTCCTACGGGCAGGGGACGACCTCCTCCGGGGTGGTGCGCATCCTCAAGGATCTCGACCGGGACATCACCGGCCGGCACGTGCTCATCGTCGAGGACATCGTCGACTCCGGCCTGACCCTGTCTTGGCTGATGAAATACCTGCAGTCACGGCAGCCGGCCAGCGTCGAGGTGGTGGCGCTGTTCCGCAAGCCGGACGCGGTGAAGGTGCAGGTCCCGGTGAAGTACGTGGGCTTCGACATCCCGAACGAGTTCGTCGTGGGCTACGGCCTGGACTTCGCTGAGCGCTACCGAGAGCTGCCCTACGTGGGTGTCTTGCGGCCTGAGGTGTACGCCCGTAGCTGAACCGCTTTCTCAGCCTCTTCTCAGAATTCGTCTTTATGGGTGGATTTGGCATGAAAGCGGGCTGAACGGGCGGACGTTTGCTGGTGTGCGTGCACCGGGCTCACGGAGTCGTGACCGGCACCCACGGTGTACGGTCGAGTGACCGATGGCGCAGTGTCACTAGCGCTGGAGGGGCCGCCAATCGGCGGCGACGTTGGTGACCAGACGCCGATCAGGAGGGTCCGGGCGCTCGCCGCCCGACAACAGCATGGAGCGTACGCGTTTCTTCCGCCGCCCGGTGGTCTGGATCATTCTGGTGATCATCGGCGTTATCGCGCTGAGCTCGTTCTTCACCAGTGGTCCGAGCTACCAGCACGTTGAGACCTCGACGGCGCTTGAGCGCCTGAATCAGCCGAATATCAAGAAGGTCCTCCAGAAAGACAAGGAGCAGACGCTCCAGATCGATCTGGCCAGCCCGGAGAAGTTCGACGGCAAGACGACCGACAAGATCGAGACGCAGTACCCCTACGAGGTCACCGGAGACATCTGGGACCAGGTACTGCAGGCCAAGTCGGCCGGCCGGATCACCGGGACGATCGACACCAAGGTCTCCGGCGACAACATTCTCTTCAGCCTGCTGATCAACCTGCTACCGATCGCCATTCTGGTGGTCCTGCTGCTGCTGTTCATGTCGCAGATGCAGGGTGGCGGCTCCCGGGTGCTCAACTTCGGCAAGTCCAAAGCGAAGATGATCACGAAAGACACGCCGAAGACGACGTTCGCCGACGTGGCGGGCGCCGACGAGGCGGTCCAGGAGCTCTACGAGATCAAGGACTTCCTGCAGAACCCGGCGAAATACCAGGCTCTCGGCGCCAAGATCCCGAAGGGCGTGCTGCTGTTCGGCTCGCCCGGAACCGGTAAGACGCTGCTGGCCCGTGCGGTCGCCGGCGAGGCCGGGGTGCCGTTCTACTCGATCTCCGGCTCCGACTTCGTCGAGATGTTCGTCGGTGTCGGTGCGAGCCGGGTCCGAGACCTGTTCGAGCAGGCCAAGTCCAACGCGCCGGCGATCGTCTTCGTCGACGAGATCGACGCGGTCGGCCGGCACCGTGGTGCCGGCATGGGCGGTGGCCACGACGAGCGTGAGCAGACGCTCAACCAGCTGCTCGTCGAGATGGACGGCTTCGACACCAAGGGCGGGGTCATCCTGATCGCGGCCACCAACCGGCCCGACATCCTCGACCCGGCGCTGCTGCGTCCCGGCCGCTTCGACCGGCAGATCCCGGTGGACAACCCCGACATGGAGGGCCGCAAGGCGATCCTGCGGGTGCACGCCAAGGGCAAGCCGTTCGCGCCCGACGTCGACCTCGACTCGGTGGCCCGTCGCACGCCCGGTTTCTCCGGCGCCGACCTGGCCAACGTGATCAACGAGGCGGCGCTGCTGACCGCCCGTAACGAGAAGCGGGCCATCACGAACTACTTCCTCGAGGAGTCGATCGACCGGGTCATCGCCGGTCCGGAGCGCCGCACGCGGGCGATGAGCGACAACGAGAAGAAGATCACCGCGTACCACGAGGGCGGGCACGCCCTGGTGGCCTATGCGCTGCCGCACTCCGCGCCGGTGCACAAGGTGACGATCCTGCCGCGTGGCCGCTCGCTGGGCCACACGCTGGTGCTCCCGACCGAGGACAAGTACACCCAGACCCGCGCCGAGATGATCGACACCTTGGCGTACGCACTGGGTGGTCGCGCGGCCGAGGAGCTCGTCTTCCACGAGCCGACGACCGGTGCCGGCAACGACATCGAGAAGGCGTCCGGTCTGGCCCGCGCCATGGTGACCCAGTACGGCATGAGCTCCAAGCTCGGCGCCGTCAAGTACGGCACGAGCGGCGACGAGCCGTTCATGGGTCGCAACATGGGTCACGAGCGGGACTACTCCGACTCGGTGGCCGCCGACATCGACGCCGAGGTGCGCGCTCTCATCGAGCTCGCGCACGACGAGGCGTGGGAGATCCTGGTGGAATACCGGGACGTCCTCGACAGCATGGTTCTCGAGCTGATGGAGAAAGAGACCATCACCCGCGAGGACATGGACCGCATCTGTGAGCGCGTGGTCAAGCGTCCGCCGATGTCGCCGTTCAACGGTTTCGGCAAGCGGCTGCCGTCCGAGGCGCCGCCGGTCCTCACACCGGCCGAGCGGGACAAGCTGAAGGCGCAAGCCGAGGCGGACGGGCAGATCGCGGTCGGCCCGAACCCGAACGGCTCGGTGGAAGGCAGCCTCTGATTTCCGACGACGACGAGCTCGACTATCTCGCCGCGCGCCTGGTCGACGGCAAGCTCACGGGTACCCCCGTCGAGCAGACCGTCGACCTGGCGCGGATCGAGAAGGCGGTCCGGGAGATCCTCATCGCGATCGGTGAGGACCCGGACCGCGATGGTTTGACCCGCACCCCGGCGCGCGTCGCCCGGGCCTACGCCGAGCTTTTCGCCGGCCTCCGGGTCGACCCGGCCCAGGTCCTCACCACCACGTTCGAGGCCGACCACGAGGAGTTCGTGCTCGTCCGCGACATCGAGGTGATGAGCATGTGCGAGCACCACCTGCTGCCGTTCAAGGGCGTCGCCCACGTGGGATACATCCCCGGGCCGCACGGCCGGATCACCGGGCTGTCGAAGCTGGCCCGGCTGGTCGAGGTCTACGCCCGCCGCCCGCAGGTGCAGGAGCGGCTCACCTCGCAGATCGCCGATCTGCTGTTGCAGCGGCTCGAGGCCCGCGGGGTTATCGCCGTTCTCGAGTGCGAGCACCTCTGCATGGAGATGCGCGGCATCCGCAAGGTCGGGGCCCGCACGGTCACCAGCGCCGTCCGGGGTGCCTTCCAGACCGACGGCAAGGTTCGTGCCGAAGCAATGGCGCTGATAAACGCCCGTTAGGCCCGCACCAGCCGGTTGGCCAGGGTCGACATCGTGTAGGCGCCGATGCCGAGCACCACTTCCAGGGCGTTGCGGTTGGTGTAGCCCGCCCGGGTGAACTCCGCGATCTCCTCCTCCGGCACCTCGCCGGCCGTCTCGACGACCCGCAGGGTGAACTGTCGCAGGGCCTCCCGGCGTGGGTCGGCCAGACTGTCGCCCGTTCGGAGTGCCGGGATCAGCTCAGGGCCGCCCTCGATCTGGCGTAGCCGTCCGGTGTGCATCGCGACGCAGACCTGGCAGCCGTTGCGGACGGCGATCGTCATGACCACCACCTCGCGGCTGAGCGGGTCGAGCGTGCTGCTCTCGAACAGGTCGCTGGCCTGCAGGAAGCCGGTGAGCATCTCGGGTGACTCGGCAAGCAGGCCGACGGCTTTGTGGTTGTTGCGCGCCAGGATCGGGCGGGACGCGGCCGGAGCCGTTTCCAGGGTGTGCTGGATGAACACGATCTTTTCCCCTACGATCGACAACGTGGTTGTCCAAACAGTAAACCAGGTTGTCGAGTTTGCCAATGGCTTCAGCTGACCCGCCGGGCTGGGAACTGCCCCTGCTGCTCTTCGCCGGCTTCCGCACCCTCATCGACCAACTGCACGCCGAGCTGGCCACCCGCGGGCACCCGGACGTCCGGCCGGTGTACGGCTTCACCATGCAGGCGATCGGGTTCGACGGGGCAAGCACCAGCGAGATCGGGCGGCGGCTCGGCGTCTCCAAGCAAGCGGCCGGCAAAACCGTCGACCGGCTGGCCGCACTCGGCTACGTGGAACGGGTCGACGACCCGCGCGACGCCCGCAGCAAACTGGTCCGGCTCACCCCGCGCGGGCTCGACTCGCTCCGCCAGGCCGCGGAGATCTTCGACCGGCTACGGGCCGCGTGGGTCGCCCAACTGGGCGCCGACCAGGTGCGGTCGTTGGAGTCGTCACTGCGGGCCATGGTGCCCGGCGCCGGATATCCGGTCGATGTGCCGGGGTGGTTCGGGTGATACTGCCGCTGTGCTGCACAAATTCAACCCGCCGGGCGTTCACGACCCGGCCGGCTACAGCCATGTGACCATCTCGGCCGAAGGCCGGTTCGCCCACCTCGCCGGCCAGTGCCCCCTCTCGCTCGACGGCACGGTGGTCGGGGCCCCCGGCGACTACGACGCGCAGACCGACCAGGTGATCGAGAACTGCCTGACCGTGCTCGCGGCCGCCGGAGCGAAGCCCGACCAGGTCGTCCGCTCGATCATCTACGTGGTCAGCTCGGACAGCGCGGTGCTCGCCTCGGTCTGGGAGCGACTCAACGCGTCGCCCCTCGGGCCCGCCTTCACCAGCGCGAGCACGTTGCTCGGCGTGACCGTGCTCGGCTATCGGGGACAGCTCGTCGAGGTGGACCTGACCGCCGCTATATGACCGTGCGGAAAGTGTCGGCGTCGTGCATCGCGGCGCGGGTCAGCTGCGCGGCCTCGTCCAACCTGGTGCGAGCCTGCTCCAGCTGCGCGATCGCCGACGCCACCGACGGGTGGAACGAACCCACCGCGGTCATCCGCAACAGCGCCAACGCGTCGTCCAGCTGATCGGTCACCTGCTGGATGCCGTTCGCCGCCCGGCCCGCGCCGTCCACCGACGCCGAGACGTGCGCCTTGACCTCTTCGACATTCGCCATCAGTAGGCCCTCCTTGGCCCTCAGTGGGCCAGCTAACGGAAGAACGCCAGCAGGCCGACGCCCATGCAGGTGAGCAGCACCGGGGTCAGGCAGGTGACGGCACCGAGGATCGGCGTGCGGTCGACCCGCTCCTGACCACCGCCGTACACGAAACCGATAGTCACCCAGCCCAGGCCGAACGCCAGCACCGGCATGCTCAGGCCGCACAGCAGCGCGTAGGTCGGCACCGAACCCGACGGGGCCACCAGGTAGAGCACGATCTGCACGATCAGCACGGCGGCCGCGAACGGGCCGTAGACCAGCAGGTTGCGCGCCCACGGCCGGATCGGGCCCGGCAAACCCGGCCCGATGATGGTGGCATCCGCGGCGTCCGCGGTCTGGCGCGCCTGCTGCAGCGCCGCGAGCACCGCGGCCGGACCGCCGGCCACGGCCTGCGCCGCCGCCGCCAACTCGGCCGGCCGAGGGATCAAATCCGCTTCCGGTACGCCGAAGTCGCGCACCATCCGGGCCGCCTGCGGAGCGAGTCGCGCCCGTACCGCATCAAGCTCCTGCCTTGCCGCCGCAGCCGCCGCCTGTTGCTGCCCGACCGCCGCACTCGCCGCCCGCCGGACCGCATCCAGCTGTTGCGCGGCAGCCAGATATTCCGCCCACGGACCCGGCGCCTGCCCGGTCTGCAGTGGAATCCCGTCGGTGATCTCGCGCTCCTGCTGCTGCTCCGTCATGACTTCTGGCTTCCCGGCTGGCTGCTCAGCTCGTCGAGGTCTCGCCGGCCGCTCACAGCTCGTCGCTTTCGGGCTGCAGGAACGGGACGACCGTGACCGTGCGGTCGGCATGGCGGTCGTGCAGCAGGGCGCGGTTGGGTCTCGGATGCCAGTCGATCGGCCGGCCCAGCATCAGGGCCACGTCGGACTGAGGCACGTTCAGGAACAGCAGGCCCGCCACATCTTCCCGGCCGGCGCTGCCGCCGGTCTCCTCGCTGAACCGACGCAGACCCCGCCACCAGGACAGCAGGTGCACGCCCCGCCCCGGGCCCGCACGCAGCAGCTGACGCAGGCCGGGCAGACTGCCCGGACTCGCCGCGTCCATGCCGAACACCACGCGGTACCCCGGCGTGTCCAGATCGGTCAGCTCGGCGGCCAGACCGGCCCCGTCGACCAGCACCACCTCCTGCCGAGACCCGATCTCGGCGGCGAGCCGCTCGGCCAGCTGATCGCCCTCGGCCACCAGCGAAGAGATCACGAACCGGGTGGTACGCGGTGGATGGAACGCGGCCACACTGCGAGCCGCCGCGTCGAGCACCTCCGAGCCGGACGCCTGCGACCCGAAAATCGCCAGGTGCCGCCCGGGTGACGAGTCGAGCGGGAACGCGGCCGTGGACAGACCCACGTCGATCACCCGGCCGACCAGCGCCGCCGGCCGGGCCGCCCGGCCCGCCAGCGCGGCCCGATAGGTGGGGTCGTCGGCCAGATGCTGATGTGCGTAGCCGGCGAAGATGCGCGGCGGCACCGCCTCCGGGTCGCGGTTGCCCCACAGCTTGTGCCGCAGCTCGCTCAGAACGTCCTTGTCGGCATGCGGATCAGGGAAACGAACCACCCGCTCGTGTCCCCGGGTCGCGCCGCGCGGGCCGCCCAGACCTCCCGCCGTGTTGACCACCGCGGTGCCCAGCGGCAGACCCGCGGCCGCGTCGTTCGTCGGCTCCAGCACGTCGCCGCCACCCGGCAGGGCGATCCGCACCGGGAACTGGCCGAAGATCGAGTCACGCTTCGCGTAGAGGGCCTCCACGCCCAGCACGGTCTGGCTGGCCAGGATCAGGTGGATGCCGTACGACCGGCCCTTGCGCGCCAGCGACTCCAGCAGGCCCACCGCCTCGGTGGCGATCGGATCGTTACCGGTCAGCAGGACCTGGAACTCGTCGATGACACAGAGGACCCGCGGCATCGGCTTGCGTTCGCCCTCCTCGGCCGCCACCTGCCGCAGATCGGCGAACCTGGTCACGCCGGCCCGCTTGTAGGCGACCGAACGGCGGGTCATCTCGGCGTCCAGCTCGCGCAGCACGGCCAAGCCATATTCCCGGTCCGACTCCACACCCACCGCGCGGGCGTGCGGCAGCCAGGTGCGGTCACGACGGGTCGGCACGAACTCGGCGAACGACACCCCCTCCTTGAAGTCCAGGAGGTACAGCGCCATCTCGGCCGGGCTGTACCGCGCGCCCAACCCGTACAACACGTTGATCAAGAAGGCCGTTTTGCCGGCCCCGGACCGGCCGCCGAGCAGCCAGTGCGGCGTCAGGTCGTTGAACCGCAGCACCAGCGGCGTGTCCCCGTCATGACCGACCACGGTGCCCAGCCCATCCGCGGCGGCACCCTTCGCGATCTCCTCCGGATCGGGCAGCAGATCGGTGAGAGCCACCTGCGAGTCGGCCGACGTGTGCGCGGCGAGCTCCCGGCAAACCGCGTCGATCAAGCTCGGCGGCGGGTCCTTGTCGAGCTCCACCCGGGCGTTCAACCACTTCGCCTCCGGCTGCGAACCGAACGTCGCGCCAGGCGGATCACCGATCACCGCGTACGGGTTACGGACCGACACCATGGTCGTACGGGGCAGCGGCGGCTGAGTCGTCTCGGCAGTCAACGGCGGCGGCGGCCAGCCCGCCACGATCAGGTGCAGGCCCGAATCGGGACCCTGCTGGGCCAGCGCCGCGATCCGTCGCAGCTCCTCGCCCTCGGTCAGCTCCGGCAGGCTCGCGATGACCACCAGTTTCATCCGGTCCCGCCGCCCCCGCCGCGGCGCCGCACCCCGGCCCGGCCGCAACCACTTCTCGGCGTCGGCCAGCACCTCCCGCAGCCCCGGCCGGTCCGTCGCCGGCGGCTCCAGCAGGCCGGCGTCGGTCAGATCAGCGAACGGGGCGAACACCGCACCCCCGCCGACCCCGTCGACCGCCCGCACCAGCAACGAGCCCGGCGGCGCGGCCGCGAGCAGACGCACCAGCAGGCACCGCAACAGCCCGAACACCCGCTCGTCGGTGGCTGAGGCATCGATCGTCAGATGCCCGGTGCCCAGCAGTGGCACGATCGCCGGAAAACGGGCGTCGTCCAGCAACTGGGCCACCCCCAGCCGCACGAACTGCGGAGGATAGACACCACCCAGCGGCGTGTTGGCCGACTGAGCATCCAGCGGCGACCCCAGCCACCCCGGCGCCAGCATCGACGCGGTCGACCGAAGCTCCGCCGCCAGCGTGTGCTGCTCCAGCGGATCCACCGCCGGCCCCGCCTCACCATCGAGCACGGCCGCGGCCGCCTCAGCGGTCGCCGTCGCCTGCCGATGCAGGGCAGCAGCCTGCTGGACCCGCAAACCCGAATCCGCCACCGCCCTCACCTCCTGTGTGCGGGTAAAACTTATCCCAGACCGGCGCGGGTATCGCGTTCCCGGGGGCCAGCAGCTGGCGCGGCGCGTACATTCACGTGCTTGGGTGGTGTGGCACGGTTCGGGTGCCGGGAGGCACTACTGTCGTATGTGTGCAGCCGCAGGAGCCCGTAACCGGACCCGTGTCGCAGCCGCCGCAGCCCCCACAGGCGCGGGGGCCGGTGCCGGTGTCCGGGGGCGCCCCCACCCCGCTGCCTTCCCTTACGCCTGTGCCTCCTCCCACCCCGCTGCCTTCCCCCACCCCAGGCGCCGAAGGCGGCCGCAGGCTGCGGAACCGGCGGGGGCGGTTGGTCCTGGCCTTGGTCGCGGGGATTTTGGGATTGCTCTGCTTGGGCGGGGCCGGCGTCTTCGTGTCCCTCTACGACGAAGCCACCGAAATCAAACGAAGCGAACCCGACGCGGTCGCCGACAGTTTCTTGCGGTCCTATCTCGTTAATAGGGATGACGAAGAATCCTCGCTTTATACCTGTAAGTCGCGCCCTGACCTCGAGGCTTTGTCGACGCTTCGCAAGGAAATGATCAGTCGAGAAAAAGACTATGGCGTTAAAGTTTCCGCGAGCTGGAGCACTTTGACGGTGACAGATGATGGAAATTGGAAAAATGTCAGAACTGATCTAATAATTGCCGGATCGCTGGATGGAAACACAATCAGTAGGCGAACCGAATCTTGGTCATTTGGCCTGGTGGACGACGATGGCTGGCGCGTGTGCCGCGCCATGAAAAACCCCTAAAGCTACTCGACCCAAAGCAAATGAACTGGTATTTCAAGAGTCTTGGGGGCCTTTCCACTCCACGCCCATCGGTACCAGTCGAGTTCCGCCGAGACCCGAGCACAAATATCGCCGACCTCGTTTGTGTGAACTTCCGTTACAGCTCGCAGATCGCGACGCTCACTGCCATCATCCAGGAGCCCTACGACGCGCCGCCCGCTTAGCGGTCCGGCCGCAAAAGCAGGAATAGGCGTCTTGCGCGAAGGCTCGTCGAGCGAGACGAGGCGAACATCGATGCCTTGCTCCAGCGAGATCGAGCCAGCTAGGCCAAACTCCTCGACCCAAACTCGCTCGATCGGAACCAGCGGTGCAAAGACTTCAGTCTGTTCTGACTCTGCGCGATACCACTCTGACTCGGGAATGATTGGCACGTAAGTCCGGCTTCCCTGCACTACCTTCTCGTCAGCACGCAGGTCGCTACGCCATCCGTGACCAGGCAATCCAATGATTACTCGTCGCCCACGCAATTGGCCGCTCATGTTTGCCGGAGTGGGAACGATCGAGCGCGGTGGGTCCAGCGCCCAGTCCGGGTGGCCGGCGAAGGGATCGGGTATCGACTCGCCCGTCATCCCTGTCCTCCCAATGGCGCGCCCTGTTCTCGCATGAACGGGACAGGGTCGATGGCGCCGGCGCTAGATCGATCGTTGTTGAGGTGAACCTCGAAGTGCAGGTGTGGTCCCGAGGAGTTGCCACTGGTGCCGACTCGGCCGAGGACCTCTCCGGCTGTGACTTCTTGGCCCTCTTTCACGAACGGCCGCTGCACCATGTGGCAGTACCGCGTCATGATGTTACCGGCATGCTGGATCTCCACCATCCAGCCGCAACCGCCCTTGCCGGGATAGCCGTCGACGTTGCAGGTCTGCCGGCCGCTGTGGTCCTCATCGCACTTCACCTTGGAGACGATGCCGCTCGCTGCGGCGTGGATCGTCGTATACCGGCTGGCGATCAGGTCTACGCCCTGATGGGTAGGGCGGCTGGCGGTGCGGAAGCCGGAGCCGACCCCTGCTTTGACCGGCAGGGTCCAGCCGGAGGCGGCGATTTGCCCGGCCGAGGCGCAAACCATGCTGATCGAGTTGCCGATTGCGGCTGCCGCCCCGTCTGCGAGCATGTTCACGATCTGGGTGGCTACTGGTTCGTGTTTCGCGTACGCGTCTGGATAAGCACTGATCTGCACGCGCTGCGCCGCCTCGGTCAGCGGCATGTTTTCCCAGCCCTCGATTGTCTTGAGCTTCGCGTAGAACTTTGTGCTGGCGTAGACCGGATCCATCACCTGGGCCGGTGTGCCCCACCCCGAACTGGGCCGTTGCTGGAAAAGCCCGAGCGAGTCGTGGTCGTTCCGGGAACCCAGGTTCCCGAGGTTGGTGAGCCGGGACTCCTGCATCGCGGTCGCAACCGCGATCACCCACGCTCGCGGCGGCATCTTCAGGTCGGCACCGACGTTGATGATGATCGCGGCGTTGCGGATCTGCGCACCGCCGTAGGACCTGACCTTCGGCAGCTTGGAGTCCGGGTCGACCGGACCGCCCTTGCCGCATCCGAGCGAAGCGTTGATCTTTTTGGAGCCGTCATCGGTGAGGCCACCCAGCAGAACCGCTGCGACGGCGCCGCCGCAGCAAAGCAAAGAAAGTGTCGTGACCAGCGCGACTAGGAGGACTACCTTGCGCGGCCGCGGGATTTTCATGAACCGTCCCAGTCGATGCCATCGACGAGCCAATGCCCATCCGGCGAGACCAGGCGCAGGTTGAGCTTGCCGGAATCCATGGTGACTACCGCACTCACCACGGTTGCCCCGACCGGTACGAGGCTGGGCCGGCCGATCACCCGGTCGGCGGGGACACCAGCCGGGTCGACGCCATCCAGCTCGCTCGCGAGGTTCTTCGTCGAGTTAGGCAGAAGGCGGTCGCGCCAGGCCTTCGGGGTCACGCCCTTGTGGTTGGACCATGCCGAGGCAAATGCGTACGCGACCGTCTCCGGTTGGGCACGTCCCGGACTCGTCGATGGCTCAGGTGGCGGGTCGGAGTCGACCACGCTGTCGTCGTCGCTGGGGTCGATGCTGATCGCAGGAGCGGGTGAGCCACTGCCCAGCGTAGGAGAGCTAGAGCTTCCGTCGGCGAATATGCGACCGATGCCTATCACTGCTGCGACAATCGCGACGATTACGATCGCGACGCCCCATCGCGACCGGAAAATGCTGTTGAGGCCTTGTTCGAGAATACGCGGCATACCGATCACTTAGCCTCGGTGCGCACCCGGGGGGTAGCCGGCTCGCGGGTGGTGTTCCCGGTTTCTGGCCTGTAGATCGCGTAGGACGCCGGCTGTTCGGAAACATCTGGCTCGGCCCACGTTGTGGCTCGTTGCGGCCGGGCAGGCGCAGTGGGCTTCTGCCGCGGGGTATCGCCGGTCGTTACCGGGACATCCTCGCGTACTGATTCGCTGCCGTCCGGCCTGGTCTGTACCGGTGCAACTTTCCGTCCTCTTGACGACGACGGTTCCAGTTCCCGACGGTTTGCCGCGTGAGCTGGATCTTCGAGACGGGCCTCCGGTCGAAGGTTGCCCTGGTCGAGGTAGACGGTCCGGCCGTTCTTGCCCATGGTCGGTTCGCGGGTGCCGCCTCCCTCGGCGACGTCGAGCTTCGCGGCCTCCCTCATGTCTCTGAAGAAACGCCGGTGCCACGATCCGGCCGAGACGATGGCCCGGGTGCCGTCCTTACCGCCAAGTTGCGTGATCCGCCGGTACGGCCGGAGCAGCAGCCAACCCACGACCCCGCAGAGCCACACGAGAACTACTTGAAGCCAACCGGGAAGGCTCGCCGTGTTCATGATGAGATCGACCGCGAAAAGATAAATTGCAGCTCCGGTACCAAAAATCGCTATGTTGAAAATTGCGGCGACCACGGCGTTGCCTAGACGACGAATCCCAGCACTTGCGGGCCTCAAGAGACCGACAGTGCCAAGAATCGGCGCAGCGATGACTGCCCAACGGAAAACCAAAAAGCCGAGCAACACAAGTACTGAAGCGGTCAAGTCGAACATCGCAAACATAAAGGCAGCAAGCATAGCGATGAATCCAGAGCCGATTCGATCCATGCCGTTAACACCCTGCAGATATTCGTACGCCTCAGGATCTTCTTTTTTAATCTGCTCGGCAACCTTTTCCCACTGGGTTCTTTTGCCGTTGAGTGTTCCCTCGCGGGTCTGTGGGTTGTCGCGAATCTTTTGGGCTTCATCCCAGGTGAGAGAGCGAGCGTCGTAGAGCGCCCGTCCGTATTTCTTAGCGGTCTCACTGTCTGCGGATCCCACGATGCCACGAAGCCAGTTGCGATAGAGCATTGTGTCGGTAGCCGTATCGCTTGCCCGGACAGCAGGCGGTCGGTGGTCTTCACATGCACCGGGCGTTGGGTCATCACATTTGCCGGCAGGAGTGTCCAAGGCGCGCGGCCCCACGGCATCGTGAACTACGCCGAGCGAGGTAATTAGACTCTGGTCGGCAATATTGGCGGAGCGAACCGGCCATGCTGCGATGGCCGTTACGGCTACCATCACGAGGATTGCCCAGCCAGCCGTCGTGGTCGCGGCACCCATGTCTGCCTGCCTAGATCGCCAAAGCAGGTAAAGGCCAACAACGGCGAGGGTAAGTACCCCAAATACGCTAAAGACCTTCTCGTAGACTGCTTTCGTGGCCTGATCAACAAGCGGGTCGGCCCATCCCCAAAGAGATTGCGGATCCCATGCGCGCTCCCGAAGTGCATTGGAGGCGCCAATAACCGATGTCGCAATCATAAATTCGCCGTTAGCGACGGTTGTCTCAAACTTGTATTCAGGGTCGATGAGTGTTGAAGCGCAACCACTATCAAGGTCGTAAGTTGTGTAACTATATCCAGCGTAGCCGTACTGACTGTAGATGCCTTGGGGCCCAGGCTTTGTTGAAGACGCCGGCCGCTCTGCGAACCAGCCGGCGAGGCCGGAATCGGGAGTGCTGGGGGTCGGGGGCATCAAGCACTGGGCGCGGCTTGCGCTGACGTCGGCCAAGCGGCTGACGCAGGACTTGAAGTCCTGCTGCCACTCCTCGGTGCTGCAGGCGCCGCCCGGTTCTCTCAGCACGCCGCCGCTCACGGAGGCACCCGCGGGGGCGGGTGCGGCCACGGCCCACACGATGGATGCCACCACGGTGATGAACATCGTCATGGCCAGCGCCAACGCCCGCCGCACCATCATGCCTCCAGGTCGGACGGCGACATTGGGATTGCCGTGGGCGCCGCTTTGGCCGCCGCGGGCGTCGTGTCCAGGTGCTCCAGCAGACCTTCAACGTACGACACGTCGACACGTACTTTTTGCACGCGGCCGTCGACGTCTCGCATGACGAACTCGCGGAAGCCGAGACGGCTTGAGGAGGACGTGTCGACCTGGGACAGCGAGGCCAGGGTCGCCTCGTAGCCGTCGTTGACGGGGACGCGGAGGAGGCGTAGTGCCTCGGAGGCGATTTCCTGGTCTTCCGCGATCCGGCCGACGAAGACGGTGGAGACGAGGTTTTGCACGTCGAGTCCGAGGATGTCGCGCGGGTTCTGCGAGGCGACGAGTGCTGCCAGGTTCCATTTGCGGGAGTCGCGGGCGAGGCGGACGAGGAAGGAGCGGCCGGAGCGCCAGCCTTCCATGAAGTGGGCCTCGTCCAGACCGACCATTTTGCGGGACGCCATCGAGCCGCCGTAGCAGCGCCGGACGGCGAGCCGGTGGGCGGTGTGCAGCATGGGCAGGGCCAGGGATTCCTCGGCCGACCAGTACTCGCGTTCGATCTTCAGGTCGGGCAGGCGGAGGCCGGCCATGGTGATGACGGTGAGGGCCGCGTCGGCGCCGAGGAGGTGGGGTGGCGGCGAGCCGAAGAAGAGCAGCGCCAGCGGCATCTCGGCGGTGTCGAGGAGCAGGTTGGCGAGTTCCTTGCCCTCGTCGTTGTCGAGGCTCTGCAGGGTGCGGACCACGTCGTCGAGGGTGGAGGTCTCCTCGGCCGGCACCTGGCGGACAGCGTGCCGGAGCAGGGTCGCGGTCGAGGCTTCCTTGGCGACCTGCGGCGGCACCAGCATCGAGCAGATGTCCTGGACCAGCATGCGGCGTTCGGCGCGGGCGTTGGACACGGCGATCTCGAACTCGCGGTCGCCGCCGGGTCCGGTGGGGAACTCGGAGCGGACCGGGGTGGGGATCAGCGCGTACGGCGCGAGGGTGCCCTGTTCGGAACCGGTCAGGTTGAGCACTCGCGAGTAGGGCTTGAGCTCGGGCATCGAGCACAGCCGGGCGAGTGGCCCGGACGGGTCGAGCAGGGTGACCTGGACGCCACGGCGGGCGTTCAGGTAGCCCAGCGCACCCATCAGCGTGGATTTGCCACCGCCGGGCTCGGCCACGAACACCCCGAGGCCGGAGCGTTCCCGTACCTCCATCGGGAAGTGCAGGTCGAGGAAGACGGGACGACGGCAGGTCCCCGCCGTACGCCCGATGAGGTCGCCCCGCCGGTCGCCGACGGTCGAGGCCGCTTGCGGCACTGCCGCCGCCAGCAGCTTGACCGGCATGCGCCGCACGTAGCCGGTGTTGGCAATGGGCTCGCCGGGGATGAACTCGCGGGCCAACTGGTCCTGGTTCTTCGGGTGTTGCAGCGAGATCCGCAGCTCGCGGGAGTAGAGCTGGATGAGCCGGCGGCCGCGTTCGAGGCATTCCTCGCGGGTGGCGCCGCTGACCGCGATGCGGTGCCAGCCGTGTGCGCGGGCCGACTCGACGGGCAGGCCGGTGGTCATCTCGTCGCCGATGACCAGGGCGCGCTTGGCCAGGCGTTCCAGCTCCGGCGGCGCGTCGATGCCGTGCTCGGCGTAGTCGAGCTGCTGCGAACGGATCATCCGGAGCCGGTGCTCGAGGTTCTTGAACGAGCTGCCCGAGCCGAGGATGTCGATCCGCGACGAGAGCTCCATCGGCCAGGGGAGACGCTCGTGGAAGTGCAGCCAGGGCTCGTGCTTCTCGGGGATCTCGAGCGGTTCCATCCGGCCCACGGAGAGGACCGCGACGTGGCGCTCCTCGCCGGTCATCCGGTTGACCAGCTTGACCGTGGAGCCGTAGGGCGTGCGGTAACGCTCCACCTGCTCGGTGAGGGCCAGCAGGTCGCCGGTCTCCCACTGTCCGTTGGTGATCGGCGAGAGCATCGTCGGCGGGGCCATCCCGAGCGCCACCGAGCGGTAGAGCAGCCATTCCAGCTCGGCCGGGGTGACCCGGCGGCCGCGCATGCCGAACGCGTTGAGCACCTCGTCGAACTGTTCGACGGTGCGCCCGAGCTTGCGTCGTTCGCCGTCGGTGGTGCCGCGTCCGAAGACGCGCATGACCCGCTCGGCGAAGGTGTCGCCGAGTGATCGCCGGGCGAAGGTCACCCCGAGGTAGGTCTGGCCTTCCGCGTGGTTGACCGAGAGCAGGTGCCGCTGGGCGGCCACGAGGTGATCGGACCACGAGGTGGAGCCGCGCACGTCGGGCAGCGGTTTCGCGGTGAACGAGTCGACCGTGCGGGCCCACTCGTCGGCCGGGAAGGGCCGGTTGGTGCGGCGCAGGTGCAGGCGGAAACCGGCCAGACCCGCGTACTGCTCGGAAATGGCCGACAGCAACGCCTCGCGTTCGGCGTCGGGCCGGAAGGCCCAGCGCACCTCGGGCAGGTAGTACCAAGCCGTGACGGTGCTCTGGGTGAAGGTGAGGTGCCCGGCGATCTCGCTGATCGCGAGCTCCATGGCGGGGTCGCGATCACCAAATTTGATCTTGTTGGGTCGCAGCGGCGCCGGCTTGACGTCCTTCTGCTTCTTCGGCTGCGCCGGAAGACTTTCCTTCTTCCGGGCCGGGGCCTTCTTCGTGCGCTTGGTGGGCGGCTTCGCCGGCTCCGCGGGTACGGGCAGGGCCGTCGAGTCGGGCTCGGGCTGCACCGGATTCGCGTACGGCTGGACCGCGGCCGTGGTCTCCCGGAGGTCGCTGGTCTGCCAAGGCGACGGCGACGCGGGCGCGATCGTGGGCGCGGCCGGCCAGTCGTCGAAGTCCGGCCACTCGCCGTCCTGCTGGAAGTCGGTGAGCGGCCCGCCCGGCGCCTGGTTGTACGGTCCGCTGTCGACCGGCACCGCGAACGGCACCTCGGCGACCGGCTTGTCGCCGCCGCGGGGGGTCTCCGGCAGCGGCGCGCTGCGCGTGGGCGGTGTGGCGCCCCGCTTGAAGTCGGGGAGCGGCGCTGGTGTCGCAGCCCGCGCCGGCTCGGCTGCCGGTGGGGACGTGGGGCGCGCGGGGGTGGGCGGCGGCGCGTTGCGGGTGGGCGGTAAAGCGTCGCGGGCGGGTTCAGGCGGTGGGGTGAGGCGCGGTGGGGTGAGGCGCGGTGGGGCCAGACGCGCGGACGGCTGGACCGTTGGCATCGCCTGGTTCGCCGGTGGCGTGTCGAAGTCGAAGCCGAAGTCGTACTCCGGGTCGTGCTCGGGTGCATCGGCGGTGGCCGGGGCGGCGGACACCGGTGGTGGGGTGGCGCCGAAGAGGTCGAGGAAGGGCGAGTCGATGTCGAGCGTGGTGTCGACTGTCCCGTTGCGTGGGCGGACCGGCTGGGGGGCCTGGAAGACACCGACTGCGCCGTGGCTCGGCGCGACGACGAACTCGTCGGGGTTCGCGTCAACCGAATCCGACGAAGAGTAGTTGTCCGAACGCATACCGTTACTCTGCCTGCCCGGCGTGTTGGCATCCGCGCGGGGCTGCCCGTGCGGTGAGGTTTCGGTCATGCGTTAACCCCGAGGGAGCGTGCGGCAAAACCGGTCATACCAACTCCTCCCGAACCCGGATGCGAGTGGCGACAAGTCTCGGATCGCGTTGCTCGACGGCGGGTTCGCGAGTGCGGCGCCAGTCGGTCAGCGCGGTCTTGATGACGAGCCGGGCCGGTCGGTCCGGATCGACATGCCGGAACACGTACGACGTGCTGACCATGGCGAGGGCGATCTCCCACGCCGGGAACGGGTCGAAGTCGAACGTGATCAGGTAGTGCAGGAACATGAACACCGGCACCAGTAGGACGAACATGCCGTACTGCGCGTAGGGCAGATGGACCGGCAGGGTGTAACCGGGCGGACCGAGGTAGACCAGGCGCGCCCGGTAGATGTCGTCGTCGGTACGGAGCCGCATCTCAGTTGAAGATCAGCTTGATCAAGGCGTCGCCGACGAAGAACAGTGTGGCCGCGCCCGCGATGAAGGCCAGGCCGACGATGGCGATGGCCGAACTCGTGAGCACCTTGGAGATCTCGCCGCGACTGGCCCGTCCGATGAAGATGACACCGAGGACGGCCAGCAGGATCGGCGCGATGTTGCTGGCGAAGAAGGTGACGATCCCTTGGGTGTTGATGCCCTTGGGGTCGGCTGCCAGTGTCGCTACCTGCGTGGCGAGCTCTGTGGCGATCATTGATAAACCTCCCCGCGTCCGGTTTGGGGGATCCGGACACGCTGCAGTTGTGAAGCCGCATGACGAAGCCCATATCGTTCTGCCTGCGACTCACCGCGTCGAGTGAGCCATTCGGGCACTGCCATGCTCGTCTGCTCTCTTCGGTTCCTTCATGATGCCCAGACCCGAAGAGTACGGCCCGTACTTCTTGTCTACAAGCGCCTGAAACGTTACTCAAGGTGAGCACATGAATGAAAATGAGTTACGAGCCATCGTACACACGTACTACTACCGGCCCGGCCTACCCTTCCTGTGTGCCTAGTCAGTCGAGGGATGCGCAGCTCACGGGCGTTGAAAGAATCCGTGGAGATCACCCGGTCGTGATCGGGATCCTCAACGTCACGCCGGATTCCTTCTCGGACGGCGGCCGCTACGCCGACGTCGCCTCGGCTGTGGAACATGGCACGAGGTTGATGTCCGAGGGCGCGGACATCGTGGACATCGGGGGTGAGTCGACCCGCCCCGGCGCGGAGCGAGTGGACGCGGCGACGGAAATCAAGCGGGTAGTTCCGGTAATCACTGAGCTGGCCGCGGCCGGCGTACCGATGAGTATCGACACCACCCGCGCGGCGGTCGCCGCCGCTGCGCTCGAGGCCGGCGCCACCGTGATCAACGACGTCTCGGGCGGCCTGGCCGATCCCGGGATGGCCGCCGTGGCCCGCGAGGCCGGCAGCCCGTGGGTCCTGATGCACTGGCGCGGCCACTCCCGCGAGATGACCAAGCTGGCCGTTTATAACGATGTGGTCGCCGAAGTTCGAGCCGAGCTGCTCGAGCGGGTGGACGCGGCGCTCGCCGCCGGCGTCGACCCTCGACAGATCATCCTCGACCCGGGCCTCGGGTTCGCCAAGAACGCCGAACACAACTGGCTGCTGACCCGCCAGCTGGACGCGATCGTCGGGCTGGGCTTCCCGGTGCTGTTCGCGGCCAGCCGCAAGACCTACCTGGGCCGGCTGCTCGCCGATGCGGACGGCACACCGCGAGCGGTGGATCAGCGGGCGGCGGCCACGCTCGCCACCTCGGTGCTCGCGGTCGCGGCGGGTGCCTGGGGCGTACGCGTCCACGACGTCCGAGACACCGCCGACGCGCTCGCCGTCTGGCGGGCCTCCGGCCGCCCCCGACTGGAGCAGAAATGATCAAACTGGTGGGCCTGCGCGCGACCGGCCACCACGGCGTCTACGACTTCGAGCGCGCCGACGGCCAGGAGTTCGTCGTCGACGTGACCCTGGAGCTCGACCTGACCCGGGCGGCGCGGACCGACGACGTCGCCGACACCGTCCACTACGGCGAACTGGCCACCGCCCTGGTCGCCGTGCTCACCGGTGAGCCGGTCAACCTGATCGAGACCCTGGCCGGCCGGCTCCTCGACGTCTGCCTGGCCGACGAGCGGGTCGACGCGGCCGAGGTGACGGTCCACAAGCCGCAGGCGCCCATCCCGCACGAGTTCGCCGACGTGGCCGTCACGATGCGCCGGAGCCGCGCGTGACCCGGGCGGTGCTGTCCCTCGGCAGCAACCTCGGCGATCGCCACGGTCATCTCCAGCAGGCGGTAAGCGTGCTCGGCGAGAGCGTCGCGGTGGTCTCCGGCGTCTACGAGACCCCACCGTGGGGCGATGCCGACCAACCCGCGTACCTCAATGCCGTACTCCTCGCCGTGGACCCCAGGGCCGAGCCGCGCGACTGGCTTGACCGGGCCCATGCTTGCGAGGCCGCGGCGCGCCGGGTGCGTGACCCGGAGCGCCGGTTCGGCCCGCGCAGCCTCGACGTGGACGTGATCGCCGTCTGGGACGACGCCGACCAGCCGATCCTCAGCGATGATCCGGAGCTGACCCTGCCCCATCCGCGCGCCCATCTGCGCGCGTTCGTGCTGCGGCCGTGGATCGACATCCAGCCCTACGGTCGGCTGCCCGGCCACGGATGGCTCACCGATCTGCTGAACGACCCGGCCCTCGCCGACGACCTCGCGGGGATGAGCCCCCGCCCCGATCTCCCGTTAGAGTTGTCGCTGTGAGCAGTAATCCGCAGGCTCCGAAATCGGACCCGTCGCTGCGGCCGACGAGCATCTCGGTGCTGATCGTCGCGGGCCTCGGCGCGGCCGCCGTGGGCTGGCTGCTGCTCAGCTTCACCTACTCGTCCCTGCCCGAGCTGCCCTGGTCGCCGGTGCTCGTGCTGGTGGTGCTGGCCATCGCCGAGGGCCTGCTCGCGCAGAACACCGCCGCTCGCATCCAGCGCAAGCCCGGCACGCTCCCGGTCGACCCGCTCGCGGTGGCCCGCTATGTCGCTCTGGCCAAGGCGTCGTCGCTTGTCGGTGCGCTGTCCGCGGGATTCTCGGCGGGCCTGCTGGCGTGGCTCGCGATGGAGCCCACCAGGGCCGCGCACAACGATCTGCCCACCGCCGGCGGCGGTCTGGTCGGCGCGGCCGCGCTGATCGGCGCCGCGCTGTGGCTCGAGCGCTCCTGCCGCATCCCGGAGCAGCCGGACAGTGAGAACGAGAACGAGGTAGAACGCCGTCGTTGACGGCACATTCGGCCTTGAACTGAGACCAACTCGTATCC
The DNA here is from genome assembly GCF_016862195.1 of Paractinoplanes ferrugineus. GTDB lineage: Bacteria > Actinomycetota > Actinomycetes > Mycobacteriales > Micromonosporaceae > Actinoplanes > Actinoplanes ferrugineus. The sequence continues at coordinate 102,230 of NZ_BOMM01000001.1, forward strand.
GTATGCTCTGGGCGCGGGGCCGCAGTGCCCGGCGTGGTCGGCGTGCGCCTGAGCCGGCGTGCGCCTGAGCCGGCATGCGTCTGGGCCGCACGGGGGACGCACACGAGGAGGCGCGCGATGGCGTACGACGAGACGGCCTTCCGCCGCGGTGACGAGCCGCCGACCGATCCGGCCGCCTACCGGGCGAACTCCCTCGCCGCGGCCGAGCAGCGACGCCGGGCCGAGGAGCTGGACGCGGCCGACGCCATGGCGGTCGAGGCCGCCCCGGACGACGGCCGGCGCGACCGGCTCGGCATCCACCTCGGCTGGGAGGTGGTGCTCCTGCTCGCGGCCGGCGCCTTCGGCTTCCTGCTGTGGCGGGAGAACGCGAACACCTTCCAGCGCCCCGCCCTCGACGGCCTGCTCATCACCGGCGCGGCGATCGGCCTGCTCACCCTCGGTGCGGGCCTGACCCTGCGGGCGGGTGTGCCCAACCTCGCGATCGGCCCGATCGCGCTCGCCGCCTCCCTGCACTACGCCGAGCAGGGCGATCTGGGCCTGCTGCGGGCGGGGGTCCCGGCGTTGATCATCGCGACCGCCGGGGCGCTCGCGGTCGGCCTGCTCATCGTCGTGCTGCACGTGCCCGGCTGGGTGGCCACCCTGGGGGCCGCGCTCGGCGTGATCGTCTATGACCAGCTGCGGGTCACCCCGGTGGCGGTGCAGGGCACCTACGACCCGACCAACCAGGCATTCTTCCTGTTCGGCGGGTTCGCGTTGCTTGCCGTGCTGGGCGGCGCGCTGGGCACGGTGACACCGGTGCGCCGCTGGTTGGGTGGCCTGCGCTCGCCCGGCGACCCGGCCCGCCGTCGAGGCGCCGTGGTCGCCTTACCGGTGATCGGCACGCTCGTACTCTCCTCGATCTTCGCCGTCGGCGCCGGCACCCTGATCGCCGCGCAGTCGAAGACGCCGATCGTGCCCGGCACCGGCCTGGAGTGGACCGGCATCGCCCTCGGGCTCGCCCTGCTCGCCGGCACCAGTGCGTTCGGCCGGCGGGGCGGCATGTTCGGCACCCTCTTCGCGGTCGCCGCGTTCACCCTCTACCTCGACTGGTCGACCCGCAAAGGGCTGGACATCGCGCTGTTCGCGACCGCGGCCGGGGTGCTCGGCGGCGGCCTGGTCGTGACCCGGCTGGTCGAGTCGTTCGGGCGGCCGTTGTCGCCGGTGAGCGGCGACGAATGGAACGCGGCACCGGCCGCGACCGCCCAGAACTGGACGCCCGACCTGGAGAGCTGGACAACGGCCACGACACCGGCCGCGGGCCGGACCGACCGCTGGGACGACGGACCCTGGGGATCCGCCAGGTGACTTCAAGGTCAGCCCTATGCTTGCCGGCATGACCTCTCCGAGCTTCGCCGAGTTGGACGCCCTGCCCACCGAGGAGCTGCGCGAGCGCGCGTTCGCCCAGGCCCGTAAGAACCTCGACGTCAAGTTCTTCTGGTCGGTGATCAAGCACCTGCCCGACTCGGACGACGCCGCCGAGCTCGACGGCGCGCCCAACTCGATCGGCCCGACGATCGATGAATATGTCGCGCTGTGGCGGGAACTGACCGGCAAGGGCGGTTACGAGGAGCACGGCTACGGCGAGCAGGAGGCGTTGCTGCGGGCGGCGTTCATCGACTACCTGCAAAAGCACCAAGATCATCCGTAATAGGGCATTTACCATTGTCGTTTGAAAAGAACAGGGCGCTGGGAAATATCGGCGCATGGCTCTCGGTAACCGATACAAGTCTGCGCCTGGTGCGGGCACTCTCGCCGCGCTCATCCTGGTTCTCGTCTTCGGCAGCCCCTGGTATTCGACCTGGGCAAACGACAACACCAACGCCAACACGGCGGGCGGCTACTTCCTCCGTCTGCTCGCCTGGCCGGCGTGGACGTTCAACTCCAACGACTCGCTCCGCGAGATCATCGTCGGCGACCTCAAGGCGATCCTGCTCGTCGTCCTGACCGCGCTGTTCCTCTACCTGCTGCCCGGCTCGCAGCTGGCGAGGGCGCGCGGCACGATCAGCCAGTTCTTCGCCGGCTGGGCGGCGTTCATCTTCGCCGCCGGCTTCGCCGCCCTGCTCACCACGCTTTTCCTGGCCAACCCGTCGCTGCTGGGCGCGATGCGGACGGCCGCCGAGGGAACCGGCTACGGCCTGTTCGTCGGCTGGATCGTCGGGCTCGCCTCGCTCGGTGGCTATCGCGGCACCAGGTGACGCTTCGGGCCGGGGCCACAAACCCCGGCCCGAGGTCTCAGACCTTCGCTTCCGCTTCCTGCTGGGGTACGTCGAACACCGCGGCCCGGGACAACGAGCCGACCGGCTGCCCGTCCTCGACCGCCACCACCTCGGTGGCATTCGCCGCCAGCATGGCCGCGAGCGCGTCGTAGAGCGTGCCGTCCGCCGCCACCGAGGGTCGGCCGTCGACCGGCGCACCCCGGTCGAGAGGCTTCAGGGCCGGCCGCAGTGGGGTCACGGCCAGCCGCCGGATGCCCCGGTCGGCGCCCACGAAGTCACCCACCGCCGTCGAGTCGGGCCGGCTCAGCAGCTCGGCCGGCGGGGCGTACTGAAGCAGCCGGCCGCCCTCGGCCAGCACCGCGATCCGGTCGCCGAGTCGCACCGCCTCGTCGATGTCATGGGTGACCAGCACGATCGTCTTGCGTACGGTCGCCTGAAGCTTGAGGAACTCCTCCTGGAGCCGGCCGCGGGCGATCGGGTCGACCGCCGAGAACGGCTCGTCCATGAGCAGCACGCGCGGGTCGGCGGCGAGCGCCCGGGCCACCCCGACCCGCTGCCGCTGGCCGCCGGAGAGCTCGTGCGGGTAGCGCTTCGCGTAGCGGGCCGGGTCGAGGCCGACCAGCTCCAGCAGCTCGTCGGCGCGCTCGTTGATCCGCTTCTTGTCCCAGCCGAGCATGCGCGGCACCGTGCCGATGTTGGTACGGATGTTCTGGTGCGGGAACAGCCCGACGTTCTGGATCACGTAGCCGATGTGCCGGCGCAGCTCGACCGCGTTGCGTTCGAGGATGTTCTCGCCGTCGATCAGGATCCGGCCCTTGGTCGGCTCGATCAGCCGGTTGATCATGCGCAGGATGGTGGACTTGCCGCAGCCGGACGGGCCGATCAGCACGGTCAGCTCGCCGGCGCGTACCTCCAGGCCGAAGTCGCCGACCGCGACCGTACCGTCCGGGTAGGTCTTGCCGATGTGTTCGAGCGTGATCGAGGCCGCGCTGCCGGCGGGCCCGGACTGCTCAAGAGCGGTAGCGTCCACGTATGTCCTTCCTGTCGTGGGTGCCGGCGGCCTCGTCGCCGCTGGCCGCACCCGCCGGTGACGGGCCGGGAAATCCGTGGTTCTCATGGCAGTACGTTCAGGACAACGCCGGCACGATCATGACCAAGCTCGGCTTCCACGTCGGGATCACTCTCGAGACCGTGGTCATCGCGCTGCTGGTCGCCGTGCCACTCGCTGTCGTCGCGTACTGGATCAGACCGCTGACCGGCCCGATTCTCGCACTGTCCGGCGTTCTCTACACGATTCCTTCGCTGGCACTGCTCGCGCTGCTGGCTCCGCTGCTCGGCGCGACCAACCGGGTGACGGTGCTGATCGCGCTCGTGCTCTACGCCCTGCTCCTGCTGGTGCGGAACGCCCTGACCGGGCTGACGCAGGTGCCGGGGGAGGTCAGGGACGCCGCGGCCGGGATGGGCTACGGCCGGTTCGGGCGGCTCTGGCACGTGGAGCTGCCGCTCGCGCTGCCCGGAATCATCACCGGCCTGCGACTCGCGACCGTCTCGACGGTGGCGCTCGTCACGATCGGGGCGATCATCGGGCAGGGCGGGCTCGGTGACCTGATCATGGGCGGCTTCTGGAACAACTTCTACCGCGCCGAGATCGTCACCGGCACCGTCCTCTGCGTGGCCCTCGCCCTGGTGTTCGACCTGGCGCTGGTCGGCCTCGGCCGGCTGCTCACGCCCTGGAGCCGGCGGAGGGCCGCGTGAACTACTTCAAGGACGGGCTGGTCTGGCTCAACGATCCGCTGAACTGGACCAACCCCGGTGGCCTGCTCGACCGGTTGGGCGAACACCTGGAGATCACCTTCTGGGCCGTGCTCATCGGTTGCCTGATCGGCCTGCCGCTCGGCATCTGGCTCGGCCACCGCGGCCGGGGCGGCGGCGTCGTGGTGACCGTGGCCAACCTGACCCGGGCGCTGCCCACCCTCGCCCTGCTCACCATCCTGCCGCTGACCCCGATCGGCTTCGGCAAGCTTCCGGTGATCATCGCGCTGGCCATCTTCGCGATCCCGCCGCTGCTGGCCAACGCGTACACCGGGCTGCGCTCGGTCGATCCGGAGACCAAGGAGGCGGCGATCGGCATGGGTCTGTCCGGCGGTCAGCTGCTGCGCCGGGTCGAACTGCCGCTCGCGGTTCCCTACCTGGCCTCCGGCCTGCGGACGGCGGCGGTGCAGGTAGTGGCGACCGCGACACTTGCCACGTTTGTCAACGGTGGCGGGCTCGGCCAGATCATCACGGCCGGATTCGGGCTCGGCATCAACGTCGGCGGCAACCAGATCGTGGCCGGCGGCATCGCTGTGGTGCTCCTCGCACTCCTCGTCGAAGCCGTCTTCGCCGGAGTGGAACGCCTGGTCACACCCCGTCCGCTGCGGACAGTCCGACGCCGCCGGGTCGCCCGTCCGGTGGGTACCACGTAACAGACCAGCATCTTTCGGCAAAGTTGTCATACCCAGCGGGTAGACCTGGCAGGGCATACCAAACGGACACGCGGTGTGGCCACCCTGGCCGTGCCGGGACACAGAAGGCGGCAGTATGCGTCCTCACCTGCTCCTGATGGCCGCCGCCACGACGGCCGTCCTCACTCTCACCGCCTGCGGCAGCGCCGGCTCGTCCGGCACCGAGGCACCGCCGTCGTCGGCCGCCGGTGCCGGCTGCGCGCCCGTCGCCGGTGACTCCCTGGTCGTGCTGACCGACGACAAGAAGCTGCAGAACACCGACAACGTCCTCCCGGCGATCAACAAGAAGGCGTCCTCGCCCGAGTTGATCGCCGCCCTCGACAAGGTGTCCGCGGCTCTCGACACGGCCAAGCTCATCGCGCTCAACAAGGCGGTCGACGTCGACCGCAAGTCCTCCAAGGCCGCCGCGCAGGAGTTCGTCACCGCCAACAACGTGACCGCCGGCATCACCAAGGGCAAGGGCGGCAACATCACGGTCGGCGCGGCGAACTTCAGCGAGAGTGCCACGCTCGGCGAGCTCTACGCCCAAGCCCTGACCGCGGCCGGCTACACCGTCAAGGTCCAGCAGATCGGCAACCGTGAGCTCTACGAGCCCGCGCTGGAGAAGGGCGACATCGCGGTCGTCCCGGAATACGCCGCCACCCTCGCCACCTTCCTCCAGGGCAAGGTCGACAAGAACGGGAAAGACCCGTCCTCCAGCGACCTCGACACCACCGTCACCAACCTCAAGGCCCTCGGTGACAAGGTCGGCCTGACCTTCGGTGCCCCGTCGCAGGCGCAGGACCAGAACGCGTTCGCGACCACCAGCGCCTTCGCCGACAAGTACGGCGTGAAGACGCTCTCCGACCTGGCCGCCAAGTGCAACGGCGCGGCGACCGTGCTCGGCGGCCCGGCCGAGTGCCCGCAGCGGCCGAAGTGTCAGCAGGGTCTCGTCGACGTCTACAACTTCCAGGCCGGCAAGTTCTCCAGCCTGGACGCGGGCGGCCCGCTCACCAAGACCGCGCTGAAGACCGCCACGATCAGTGTCGGCCTGGTGTTCAGCTCGGACAGCGCTCTCGCCGCCGGCTGATCCGACCGCGACAGCTACGAGGGGAACGCCGGGTTTCTACCTTTTGAAGCCCGGCGTTCTGCCATTTCGTCTATGGCCCGTTCTCGGTAGCATGGGCGGCCATGCCGGACAGGGACCCCGACGCGGGACACAGCGCACGACTGCTCCGCGGCCTCATCTGGGCGGGCGTGCTGCTCGCCCCCCTGGCCGCGGTCGTTGTGCTGCTCGGTCAAAGCTCCGGCTCGGTGCGTTTCGCCGTGCTGCTGATCGCCGTGAGCGTCGTGCTTGTCGGTTCCGCCGTGCTGATCCGCAGCGATCCGGTGCTCCAGCGCGGCCACGTCGAGGAACGTGTCGCCGAAGAGGTCGAAGCCCTGCGAGTCCAACTGCGAGCCGAGTTCGGCCACGCCGCCCCACCCGCGGCCGCCGGCTTCCTCCCGGACGCGCCACCGGCTCCGGGCTTCTTCCCGGACGCGCCACCGGCTCCGGGCTTCTTCCCGGACGCCCAGCCTGCTCCCGCGGGCTTCTTCCAGGACGCTCCGCCGGCGGCAGACGGCCCGTTCCCGGTCGCCCCGCCCCCGCGCCGCGCCGATCCCGCCGACCAGCGCCGCGCCGACCCGGCCGGTGGCGGCCGCGCAAGCACCCATGCCCCAGCCGCGGCCGTCGCCGCGGTGCGCCCCGCGCCGGGCATGACGAGTGGCGCGCGTCCGGTTGCGCCCCCCGCCGGGCCCGCCGTCCCACGCCAGCGCGGGGCCGCCTCGGTGGCGGTGCCGCCCTCCGCGCCCACTCCGCCGCGCGCCGCGGCCGCAGTCCGCCCCGGCGGCACGTACGGCCGTCCGGAGAGCCTCGACAGCGACTTCGGCGCCAGTGACGGTTACTCCGACGTGGCGGCGGCCCCGAACGGCCCGGGCTACGCCGCTGCGGGTCCGCCCTCGAACGGAGCCGGCCACGCCGCCGGCGGCCCGCCCTCGAATCCTGCCGGCTACGCCGCTGCCGGCCCGCCCTCGAACGGTTCCGGCTACGCCGCCGGTGCGGGCCCGAGTGGTGCCGGCTATGCCGCTGTCGGCGAGGGCCCGAGTGGCAACGTGTATTCCGGCCCGGTCCCGGACGGCGGGGAGTACGGCTACGCCGACCCGTCCGACGGATTCGAAGCGCCCGGCTACTCGACCGAGTACGGCTCGGACGGGGCTTACGGCACCGAGTACGGCTACGCCGGTGCCAACGGCTACGGCCCGGCGGGCGAGGAATACGCGTACGGTCCGCCGGACGCCGGCTATGCCCAGCCGAATCAGGGCTACGCCCAATCGCCCAACGGCTTCGCCCCACCCGGCGCCGGCGATCACGTGCCCGCGAACGTCTACGGCTCCGCCCCGCCGCGGCCGAACGTCTACGGCGGCAACGGCCCCGTCCCGCAGCCGAACGTCTACGGCGGCGGGAACGGCACCGGTTCGGTCCAGCAACCCAACGTGTACGGGAGCGGCTCCGCCGAGCCCACCGTCTACGGCGCGGGCGGCGGCTACGACGAGGATGACGACAGCTACAGCCTGGACGGCGGCTACGACGGGCCGCTTCCGGCCGGCGATCCCAGCTACCGGGCCAAGCGGCATCGCCCCTCCGCCAACGACACCAACATCGGCACGATGGCGGACTTCGCCGAGTACGAGGGCTGGCAGCCCGACGAGCGTTATGTGCAGGACTTCGGCGGGCGCTGAGCGGCTACTTGTCGATGTCGCCGACGACGAAGAACATCGACCCGAGGATGGCGATCAGGTCGGGCACCAGGCAGCCCGGGATCAGCGTGGCCAGGGCCTGCACGTTCGCGTAGGAGGCGGTGCGCAGTTTGAGCCGCCAGGGCGTCTTCTCGCCTCGGGACACCAGGTAGTAGCCGTTGACGCCGAGTGGGTTCTCGGTCCACGCGTAGGTGTGGCCCTCGGGCGCCTTGACCACCTTCGGCAGGCGTACGTTCACCGGCCCGGAGATCCGGTCGACCCGATCCAGGCACTCCTCGGCGAGGTCGAGCGACACGTACGACTGGTCCAGCAGCATCTCGAAGCGGGCGTGACAGTCCCCGCTCGTCTTCGTGACCACGGGAACCGTCAATTGGTCGTACGCCAGGTAGGGCTCGTCCCGGCGCAGGTCGAAATCGAGGCCGGACGCCCGCGCCACCGGCCCGGACGCGCCGTAGGCAGCGGCCTGGGCGGCCGTGAGGACGCCGACTCCGACGGTGCGCGCGAGGAAGATGTCGTTGTTGCGGATCACGTTGTCGAGGTCGGGCAGTCGCTTACGGACCGTGTTGATGGCTTGCCGGGCCCGTTTGGTCCAGCCGGCCGGGACCTCCTCCTTGATGCCACCGACCCGGTTGAACATGTAGTGCATCCGCCCGCCGGTGGCCTCCTCCATCACCGCCTGCAACGTCTCGCGCTCACGGAACGCGTAGAACATCGGGGTGATCGCGCCGATCTCCAGCGGGTAGGAGCCGAGGAACATCAGGTGGTTGAGCACCCGGTTGAGTTCGGCCATGGCCATCCGCAGCCAGACCGCGCGTTCGGGGACCTCGATGCCCATGAGTCGTTCGACGGCGAGCGCGACGCCCAGCTCGTTGGCGAACGCGGACAGCCAGTCGTGTCGGTTGGCGAGCACCAGGATCTGCCGGTAGTCGCGCACCTCGAACAGCTTCTCGGCGCCGCGGTGCATGTAGCCGACGATCGGCTCGCAGGTCACGACCCGCTCACCGTCGAGGGTGAGCTTGAGCCGGAGCACGCCGTGGGTGGACGGGTGCTGCGGTCCGATGTTGAGCACCATGTCCGCCGTGTCGAGGCCGGCGCCGGTCCCGACGGTCATCTCACGCAGCTGGTCCGTCACAGGAGCATGCTCCCACGCGCGTCGATCCCCACCGTGTGCAGCAGCCACCAGTGTCCGCCGAGTCCGGCCGGTTCGATCAGCTCGGCGGCGGCTCCGGCGGCGGCGAGCGCCCGCACGTAACCGGCCGGGTCACTGCGGGCAAGATCAAGTGGTGGCCGGGCGCCGTCGATCCCGAGCGCTTTCAGCGCCTCCCGCTGGGTGCTCATTTGGTACGGGATTCCGGCCGCGACCGCCACCGCGTCCATCGCGACGTGGGCCGTGACGTCGCAACTTCCATCGGGTACGGGTAACACCTGTCGCCCGGCGCGGAAGCCGGTGAGTGTCCCGTGCGTCGGCCGCGCGTCCCGGAAATGTCCGTAGTCGACGGCCAGCGCGCCTCCTCGCCGCACCTGCCCGACCGCGTCCGCCCAGGCCGCGTCCCGGCTCCAGCCGATCTCCGCCCGGCCCGGTCGCGGCCACCAGCGACTGAGCCAGAACAGGTCGGCCGCGTCGGCCGCCCCGCCCAGCGACTCCGCCCCGCTGCCGGGGTCGACCAGAACTTTCCGCAGCCGCCCGTTGTCGTCGACGTCCACCACGTCCAGCGGCACGTTGTCGAGCCACTCGGTGGCGATCAGCAGCCCGACGATGTCCCCCGGAATGTCCCGCCGCCAGCGAATCCCCGGCTCAGCCCGCCCGCCTCCGCCATCGGCCGGAGCTGGGGCGGCCGGGGCCGAGGCGGCCGGGGGTGGGGCCAGCTCGACGGCGGTCAGGCGGGCACGGCTCGCCAGGTCCTCGGGCAGCAATTGGCGCAGCGTGCTCAACAGCTCGCCCCGCCCGGCCCCGACATCGACGATCTCGAACACCGCCGGGTGTCCGAGCGCGGCGTCGAGCCGCGTGACCAGTTTCAGAAGGGCACCCGCGAACAGCGGCGACGCGTGCACACTTGTCCGGAAATGCTGGGACGGACCGGTCGTGCCGCGCGTGAAGAATCCCGCCGGCCCGTACAGCCCGGCGGTCATCGCCGCCCGCCATCCAGTCACACGTGCAGTTGACCACACGTTGTTGTCACGAGCGTGTTACGGGTGCGCATACTGGCGCTCGACCGGTACCCACTTCGAGGACTGGATCCGCACATGAACCGCACCCTCACCGTCGGTGTTATCGGCGCCGGCCGGGTCGGCGCCGTCGTCGGCGCCGCCCTGAACGCGGCCGGCCACCGGGTGGTGGCCGCGGCGGCCGTCTCCGCCGCCTCCCGGGACCGGGCCGCCCGCCTGCTCCCGGACGCCGCGATCCGCCCGGCCCACGAGGTCGCCCGAGCCGCCGACGACCTGCTGCTGCTGGCGGTCCCCGACGACGCGCTGCGCGATGTGGTCGCCGGCCTGGCCAAGACGGGTGCGTTGCGGCCCGGCCAGATCGTGGCGCACACGTCCGGCGCGCATGGCCTGGCCGTTCTGGGCGATGTGCACGGCATGGCCCTGCACCCCGCGATGACGTTCACCGGTGCCGACGCCGACGTGGCCCGGCTCGACGGCATCGCCTGGGGCGTCACCACCCGGGACCGGGCCTTTGCCACCCGGCTGGTCGCCGACCTGGGCGGCATCCCCGAGTGGATCGCCGAGGACAACCGCCCGCTCTACCACGCGGCCCTCGCGCACGGCGCCAATCACCTGGTCACACTGGTCAACGAGGCCGCCGACCTGCTGCGTGCGGCCGGTGTCGAGGACCCCGAGCGGGTGCTCGGCCCGCTGCTACGAGCCGCCCTGGACAACGCGCTGCGCCTCGGCGACGCGGCGCTGACCGGCCCGGTCTCCCGGGGCGACGCCGGCACCGTGGCCAAGCATCTGGACCGGCTGCCGCCCGACGCCGTCGGCACCTACCTGGCGCTGGCCCGCCGGACCGCCGGCCGCGCGGTGGCCGCCGGCCGCTTGCGCCCGCAGGACGCCGCCCAGTTGATGGACGTCCTGTCCCGGGTCGCGGTGGGGAGCGTCGGATGACCTCGGTGATCCACACTCGCGCCGAGCTGGCCGCCGCGGTGGCCGCCGTGCCCGGCGAGGTCGCGGTGGTGATGACCATGGGCGCGCTGCACGAGGGCCACCGCACCCTGATGCGCACCGCCCGCGCCCGCGCGCCGTTCGTGCTGGTCACGATCTTCGTGAACCCGCTGCAGTTCGGTCCGAACGAGGACTTCGAGAAATACCCGCGGACCCTCGACGCCGATGTCGCCGCCTGCGCGGCCGAGGGCGTGGCGGTGGTGTTCGCCCCGTCCCGCGACGAGATGTACCCCGGCGGCGCTCCGCAGATCACCATGGACGCGGGCCCGGTCGGCGGGATTCTCGAGGGCGCGAGCCGGCCCGGTCACTTCGCCGGAATGCTCACGGTCGTGCAGAAGCTCCTGATGCTGACCCGGGCCGACGTGGCGTACTTCGGCGAGAAGGACTACCAGCAGCTGGCCCTGATCCGCCGCCTGGTGCGGGACCTGGAGTTGGCCGTCGACATCGTCGGCGTGCCGACCGTCCGCGAGCCCGACGGCCTGGCCATGTCGAGCCGCAACCGCTACCTGTCGCCGGCCGATCGCTCCGCCGCGCTGGCCCTGTCTCGTGCGCTGCGCCTGGGCGCCGCGTCGACGGACGCGGAATCAGCCCTGGCCACGGCCACCAAAATCTTGGCAGAGGAGCCCGCCGTACGGGTGGACTACCTGGCCCTGACCGCCCCCGACCTGGGCCCGCCGCCGGCCTCCGGCCCGGCTCGACTGCTGGTGGCCGCGCGGGTGGGCGGCACCCGGCTGATCGACAACGTCCCGCTGACTCTCGCGCCATCAGATCGGCTGCCGGATCCCCGGCCCCGGCAACGAGCGTGACCTGCGCCGCGGTGATCGCGGGGCGGGTGTACGTAAACCGGGTTTTCTGGCTTTTGCGGTTTAAAACCGCCTTATGCTCGTGATTCCTAATGAATGGGGGATCGGCGGGCATGCGACACCGGGTGGGCGTCCGGGTGGGGTTTCTGGCTGCCCTCGCGCTGTTGGTGGCGGGGTGTGCGACGCCTGGTGGGGTCGATGGCGATCTGACCAACGGGTGGGGTGCCATGGGGCCGGCCACCGCGTTCGAGCCGTCGGCCGGGACCTGTCATGGGGCCAAGTTCACCGCCGTGGGGGCTCGGGCCACCTATGACGAGCTCGACTGTGCGCTTCGGCATCGCACCGAAACGGTTTATGTCGGCACCTACGAGTCGCCCGCCGCCGATGCCGAATCGCCGCCCGCGGAAGGGTCGGCCGGGGCCGGCGCCGCCTACCAGGTGTGTGACGAGAAGACGACCACCTATCTGGGCGGGACCTGGCGCGCGGCGCGCATCTGGATCGGCGTCACCCATCCCACCCAGGCCGCCTGGACCGGTGGATCGCGGTGGTTCCGCTGCGAGGCCGTCGAACTGAGCTCGGTCGAGGACGACGGAGCGCTTGTCCAGCGGGTCGGCACCTTCCGCAACGCGCTCGCCGACGGGACCTCGGACCTGCTGCTCACCTGCTATGCGGTGGCGCAGGACAGCTCCGGCGCGATCGCCGCCATGCCGGGGGTCGGCTGCGAGGCCAAGCACAACGCCGAGTTCGTGGGCGTGTGGTTCGCCACCGGGCTGCCCTATCCGAAGGACGACGCGACCTGGGCGAAGTTCCACGACGGATGCCGCGGGCTGATCGCGACCTACGCGGGGGTGCCGAATGACGCCGACCTTCAATACCGGACCGGCGTGGTTTCGTTACCCGGCAATACCGACGTATGGGCGCTCGGCGATTCCGGCGTACGCTGCTATCTCTGGCTGGACGGCACCGAGCTCAAAGCGACTCTGAAGGGCAAAGGGGTCAAGAGTCTCCCCATCCAGTACAAGTAATTCCCACCACTGAGCCCGCCCCCGCGGTGGGCTCCAGGCACCGGCGGGGTGTACTGAGCAGATGTCACTTCTCGCCGACCTTCCGGAGCTGCCGCGCCGGCTCGCCGCCCCCGAGCCGGGCTGGAACGAGACCACCGACGTGCTTGTCGTCGGTTCCGGGATCGCGGGGCTGACCGCGGCGCTCCACCTGCGCGAACAGGGCCTGCACGTCACCGTGGTCACCAAGGTGAACATCGACGACGGATCCACCCGCTGGGCCCAGGGCGGCATCGCGGCGGTGCTGGATCCACTGGACACGCCGTCCGCGCACGCCAATGACACCGAGATCGCCGGGGTCGGGCTGTGCGACCCGGCGGCGGTGCGGGTGCTGGTGGAGGAGGGGCCCGCCCGGGTCAAGGAGCTGATGCGGATCGGGGCCGAGTTCGACCGGCACCCGGACGGCTCACTGATGCTGACCCGGGAAGGCGGCCACCGGGCCGACCGGATCGTGCATGCCGGCGGCGATGCGACCGGCGCGGAGGTGCAGCGGGCGCTGCACGAGGCGGTCCGCCGGGACCCCTGGATCCGGCTCGTCGAGCACGCCCTGGTCCTCGACCTGCTGCGCGGTGCCGACGGCCGGGCCTGCGGAATCACCCTGCACGTCCTCGGCGAGGGGGCCGAGGACGGGGTGGGCGCGATCCTGGCCCGGGCGGTCGTGCTGGCCACCGGCGGGATGGGGCAGATCTACTCGTCCACTACCAACCCGTCGGTGTCCACCGGCGACGGGGTGGCGCTCGCCATCCGGGCCGGCGCGGTCGTCACCGACGTGGAGTTCGTGCAGTTCCACCCGACGTCGTTCGTGAGCTCGGCGGTCACCTCGGTGCAGCGGCCGCTGATCTCCGAGGCGCTCCGCGGTGAGGGCGCCCACCTGGTCGACGAGTCCGGCAAGCGGTTCATGGTGGGCCAGCACGAGCTGGCCGAGCTGGCGCCCCGCGACGTCGTGGCCAAGGGCATCCACCGGGTGCTGCTGTCCACCGGTGCCGACCACGTCTACCTGGACGCCCGGCACCTGGGCCGCGAGTTCCTGGAGCACCGCTTCCCGACGATCGTGGCGTCGACCCGGTCGGCTGGGATCGACCCCGCCGTCGACCTCATCCCGGTCGCGCCGGCCGCCCATTACGCCTCCGGCGGGGTGCGCACCGACCTGCACGGACGCACCAGCATCGCGGGCCTCTACGCGTGCGGCGAGGTCGCCTGCACCGGTGTGCACGGCGCCAACCGGCTGGCCAGCAACTCGCTGCTGGAGGGCCTGGTGTTCGCGAAGCGGATCGCCGACGACATCGCCCGGGCGCTGCCGCCGCAGGTCGATCCGATCCCGGCGCCCGCCGGGCCGGCCTGGGTCGTCGACACCGAGATCCGGGCCGAGTTGCAGGGGGCCATGACCCGGGGCGCGGGCGTCCTGCGCTCGGCCGAGTCGCTGGCCGGCACCGTCAAGGAACTGTCCCGGCTGGCCGGCCTGCGCAGCACCCCGCGCAACGCGGCCTGGGAGGCGACGAACCTGCTGACCGTGGCGTCGGCACTGGTGGCGTCGGCGTCGACCCGGCGGGAGACGCGCGGTTGTCACTGGCGCGAGGACTTCCCGGTGGCCGTGGACGAATGGCGCGGTCACCTGCTCGACGGTCTCGGCCGCGACGGCAAGCTCACTCAGACCTTCGAGGAGATGGCGTGACTCTCGACCCTTCCGAGGTGGATCGCATCGTCTTCACCGCGCTCGGTGAAGACCTCGGCGACCCGCCGCGCGACGTGACCAGTGCGGCGACCATCCCGGCGGCCCAGGTCGACACCGCCGAGCTGGTGGCCCGAGCCGACGGCGTGGTGGCCGGCCTCGAGGTGGCGGCCCAGGTCTTCGCGGCCACCTCCGGCGGCACGGCGCGGTTCGAGGCGAAGACCAAGGACGGTGCCCGGGTACGCCGTGGCGACGTGCTCGCGGTGGTCACCGGTCCGACCCGCGCGCTGCTCACCGCGGAACGGACCGCGCTCAACCTGCTGTGCCGGATGTCCGGCGTGGCCACCCACACGCGTAAATGGGCGGACGCGCTCGAGGGCACCAAGGCGACCGTGCTGGACACCCGCAAGACCACCCCGGGGCTGCGGGCGTTGGAGAAGTACGCGGTTCGGGCCGGCGGCGGCACGAACAAGCGGATGGGCCTCTACGACGTGGCCATGATCAAGGACAACCACAAACTCGCGGCCGGCAGCATCACCGCGGCCTACCGCGCCGTGCGTGCCCAGTTCCCCGACGTGCCGGTCCAGGTCGAGGTGACCACGCTGGCCGAGGCCCAGGAAGCGGTCGAGGCGGGCGCCGACTTCCTGCTCTGCGACAACATGTCGCCGGCGCTGCTCCGGGAGGTCGTCGAGGCGGTCGGGGACCGGGTCGAGCTCGAGGCCACCGGAAACCTCACCCTGGAGACCGTCGAGGCGTACGCGGCGACCGGTGTGGACTATCTGTCGGTCGGTGGCCTGACACACTCGTCCCCGATCCTGGACATCGCTCTGGACCTGAGGCCCTGATGCTTCTCTGTATCGATATCGGCAACACCAACACCGTCCTGGCCACGTTCGACGGCGACAAGCTGGTGCACAACTGGCGGATCAAGACCGACGCCCGGTCGACCGCCGACGAGCTGGGCCTGATGTTCCGCGGGCTGCTGGCGGGCGACGCCGTGGAGGTCACCGGGGTGGCCGCCTGCTCCACCGTGCCGGCCGCGCTGCGCAGCCTGCGTACGATGCTGGCCCGCTACTACGCCGACCTGCCCAACGTGGTCGTCGAGCCGGGCGTGAAGACCGGTGTGCAGCTCGCCATCGACAACCCCAAGGAGGTCGGCGCCGACCGGGTGGTCAACACCCTGGCCGCGCACGCCCTCTACGGCGGACCGTCGATCGTGGTCGACTTCGGCACGACCACCAACTTCGACGTGATCAGCGCTAAGGGCGAGTTCCTCGGCGGGGCGTTCGCGCCCGGCATCGAGATCTCCTTCGACGCGCTCGCCGCCCGGGCCGCCCAGCTGCGCAAGGTCGAGCCGGCCAAGCCGCGTTCGGTGATCGGCAAGAACACCGTCGAGTGCCTGCAGAGCGGCATGTACTACGGCTTCGCCGGGCAGGTCGACCGGATCGTCGAGCAGATGACCGAGGAGCTCGGGGGCAGCGTCTCCGCCGTGATCGCCACCGGTGGCCTGGCCTGGCTGGTGAAGGACGAGTGCCGCACGATCACCGCGCACGAGCCGATGATCACCCTGATCGGGCTCCGGATGGTATATGAGCGGAACGTCTGAGCGGCCCTTAGTACGCTTTCTTCGTTTCGAGAGAACCCCACAGAGAGCAGTGCCGTGACCGAGCAGAATGTGCCCGCAACTGACCCCGCCGAGGACCTACCCGAGCAGATGCGGGTCCGCCGGTCGAAGCGGGAGCGGTTGCTCGCCGAGGGGATGCCGCCCTACCCGGTGAACCTGCCCCGCACCACGACTCTCAAGGACCTCCGGGAGAAGTACGCGGAGCTGCCGATCGACCACGCCACCGGCGACAAGGTGGCGGTCACCGGCCGGCTGATCTTCATCCGTAACGGTGGCAAGCTGTGCTTCGCGACCCTTCGCGACGGCGACGGCACCGAGGTGCAGGCCATGCTCTCCCTCGACAAGGTGGGCGAGCCCGCTCTCGCCGACTGGAAGCAACTCGTCGACCTCGGCGACCTGGTGGGCATCGAGGGCGAGGTGATCACCAGCCGGCGCGGCGAGCTGTCCGTGCTGGCCGACTCGTGGGCGATGAGCGCCAAGGCGCTGCGGCCGCTTCCGGTGGCGCACAAGCCGCTCTCCGAGGAGACGCGGATGCGGCAGCGCTATGTCGATCTGATCGTCCGGCCGCAGGCGCGCGATACCGTACGCGCTCGGGCGACCGTCGTGCGGAGCCTTCGGGAGTCGCTGTTCCGGCGCAATTTCCTCGAGGTCGAAACGCCAATGTTGCAGTTGCTGCACGGCGGTGCGACGGCCCGTCCGTTTGTGACGCACAGCAACGCACTCGACACTGATCTCTATCTTCGGATCGCGCCGGAACTATTTTTGAAGCGTGCCGTCGTGGGCGGCATCGAGCGCGTCTTCGAGATCAACCGTAACTTCCGCAATGAGGGTATGGACTCCAGCCACTCTCCCGAGTTCGCCATGCTCGAGGCCTACCAGGCGTACGCCGACTACAACGTGATGCAGCAGCAGGTGCAGGAGTGGATTCAGGAAGCCGCCTTTGCAGTTGCCGGATCACACGTCGTGACCCACTTCGACGGCAGCGAGTTGGATCTCGGTGGGCAGTGGCCCGCGATCACCCTGTTCGGTTCGCTCTCCGACGCACTCGGTGAAGAAGTGACGATCACCACCGATCGCGCGCAACTTGCGGGCTATGCCGAAAAGCACAACCTTTCGGTGGACCCGAAGTGGACCACCGGCAAGCTGGCCGAGGAGCTGTTCGAGCACCTGGTCGTGCCGGGTCTGCAGGCGCCGACATTTGTGCGGGATTATCCTGAAGAGACCGCCCCGCTCACCCGGGCCCACCGGGAAACTCCCGGTCTGACCGAGAAGTGGGATCTGTACGTATCCGGTTTCGAGCTGGCCACCGCGTATTCCGAGTTGGTCGACCCGGTGGTCCAGCGGGAACGGCTTGTCGCCCAGTCGTTGCTGGCGGCCGGCGGTGATCCCGAGGCGATGCAGCTGGACGAGGATTTCCTCCGGGCGATGGAGTACGGAATGCCGCCCACCGGTGGCATGGGAATGGGAATCGACAGGCTGTTGATGGCGCTCACCGGGCTCGGCATTCGGGAAACGATCCTGTTCCCGCTCGTCCGGCCCGAGTAATATTCGACCCGCCATTGACGTATACCGCGGCCCTGGCGTTATTGTCTTGACCGTTGCGGGAGTACGTACCTGTGTTCGGGAGGATTGCGGCGCGTGGCCAAGCAGATCATTCACAAACTGGTCGATGACCTGGACGGCGGCGACGCCGAGGAGACCGTCAAGTTCGCGCTCGACGGCATTCAGTACGAGATCGACCTCTCGGAGAAGAACGCCGCTAAATTGCGGGACGTCTTCGCTCAGTACGTGGGGGCCGGTTCCAAGGTGGCTCGTGGCGGTGTGGTCGTCGGTGGCCGGGCCGCCCGCGGTCGCGGCGGGGCGACCGCCGACCGGGAGCAGAACAAGGCTATTCGGGAGTGGGCCAAGAAGGCCGGCAAGGACATCTCCGACCGGGGTCGGATCCCACAGGAGATCGTGGACGAGTTCCACTCGAAGGGCCCTGGCCGGGCCTAGGTCAGGCGTAGTCTGCGGGGCCCGTCGCGCTCGATGCGCGGCGGGCCCTCGGCTTTTGACCTGATCTTCAGCTTGGGAAAGTAAAGTTATCCACAGATGTGGAGCGGGTTGTCCACAGGCTGTGGACGCGGTTGCCTCGCCGATTTCGCTGTGCGCGTAGTCGTTCGGGTGGGGGAACAGCCGTCCGGCGTGCGAAGTTGGCTAAATCAACGCTGCGGGACAGTTTCGAGGGGCCACGAGGGCCCAGCAAGACCCCCGGGCGGCGATAGAGTAGTTACCGCACGGGCATCACCGATGCCGGTGCTGGCCCGCGAGGGCTTGGGCCCCGCCAGCTATTGGCGCACGGCACGTGAGGAGCACGAGGGCATGTTCGAGCGGTTCACCGACCGAGCGCGACGGGTTGTCGTCCTGGCCCAAGAAGAGGCCCGGATGCTCAACCACAACTACATCGGGACCGAGCACATCCTGCTCGGCCTGATCCACGAAGGCGAGGGCGTCGCCGCCAAGGCTCTGGAGAGTCTCGGCATCTCGCTCGAGGGAGTCCGGCAGCAGGTCGAGGAAATCATCGGCCAGGGTCAGCAGGCGCCGAGCGGGCACATCCCGTTCACGCCCCGGGCGAAGAAGGTGCTGGAGCTGTCGCTGCGCGAGGCGCTGCAGCTCGGCCACAACTACATCGGCACGGAGCACATCCTGCTCGGGCTGATCCGTGAGGGCGAGGGTGTCGCCGCCCAGGTGCTGGTCAAGCTCGGCGCCGACCTCAACCGGGTCCGCCAGCAGGTGATCCAGCTGCTCTCCGGTTACCAGGGCAAGGAGCCGGCCGCGGCCGGTGCGGCAGCCGGCGAGGCAGCGCCCTCGACGAGCCTGGTCCTCGACCAGTTCGGCCGTAACCTGACCCAGGCCGCCCGGGAGGGCAAGCTCGACCCGGTGATCGGCCGGGAAAAGGAAATCGAGCGGGTCATGCAGGTGCTATCGCGCCGCACGAAGAACAATCCGGTGCTCATCGGCGAGCCCGGCGTCGGCAAGACCGCCGTCGTCGAGGGCCTGTCCCAGTCGATCGTCAAGGGCGAGGTGCCCGAGACGCTCAAGGACAAGCAGCTCTACACGCTCGACCTCGGTGCCCTGGTCGCCGGCTCCCGTTACCGCGGTGACTTCGAGGAGCGCCTGAAGAAGGTGCTCAAGGAGATCCGCACCCGGGGCGACATCATCCTGTTCATCGACGAGATCCACACCCTGGTGGGTGCGGGTGCCGCCGAGGGCGCGATCGACGCCGCGAGCATCCTCAAGCCGATGCTGGCCCGTGGTGAGCTGCAGACCATCGGTGCCACGACCCTGGACGAATACCGCAAGCACCTGGAGAAGGACGCCGCTCTCGAGCGCCGGTTCCAGCCCATCCAGGTCGGTGAGCCGTCCCTGGCCCACACCATCGAGATCCTCAAGGGTCTGCGTGACCGTTACGAGGCCCACCACCGCATCAGCATCACCGATGCCGCGCTGGTGGCCGCCGCGACGCTGGCCGACCGCTACATCTCGGACCGCTTCCTGCCGGACAAGGCGATCGACCTGATCGACGAGGCCGGCGCGCGGATGCGCATCCGCCGGATGACCGCGCCGCCAGACCTGCGCGACTTCGACGAGCGCATCGCTCAGGTGCGCCGCGACAAGGAGTCGGCGATCGACGCGCAGGACTTCGAACGCGCCGCCCAGCTTCGCGACAACGAGAAGCAGCTGCTCACCAAGAAGGCGCAGCGGGAGAAGGAGTGGAAGGCGGGCGACCTCGACGTCGTGTCCGAGGTCGACGACGAACAGATCGCCGAGGTTCTGGGCAACTGGACCGGCATCCCGGTCTACAAGCTCACCGAGGAGGAGACTTCCCGGCTGCTGCGCATGGAAGATGAGCTGCACAAGCGGGTCATCGGCCAGGAGGACGCGGTCAGGGCCGTCTCCAAGGCGATCCGGCGCACCCGGGCCGGCCTGAAGGACCCGAAGCGCCCGTCCGGCTCGTTCATCTTCGCCGGCCCGTCCGGTGTCGGTAAGACCGAGCTGTCCAAGGCGCTCGCCGAGTTCCTGTTCGGTTCGGAAGACGCTCTGATCCAGCTGGACATGTCCGAGTTCCACGACCGCTACACGGTGTCCCGCCTCGTCGGTGCCCCTCCCGGTTACGTGGGTTACGACGAGGGCGGCCAGCTCACCGAGAAGGTGCGCCGCAAGCCGTTCAGTGTGGTCCTGTTCGACGAGATCGAGAAGGCCCACCCGGACGTCTTCAACACGCTCCTGCAGATCCTGGAGGACGGCCGGCTGACCGACGGTCAGGGCCGGATCGTGGACTTCAAGAACACGGTCATCATCCTGACCACCAACCTCGGCACGCGTGACGTGGCCAAGGCGGTCTCGCTGGGCTTCCAGGCCTCCGAGGACACCGAGAGCAACTACGACCGGATGAAGGTCAAGGTCAACGACGAGCTGAAGCAGCACTTCCGCCCGGAGTTCCTGAACCGCATCGACGACACGATCGTCTTCCACCAGCTTCGGCAGGAGGAGATCCTTCAGATCGTCGACATCTTCACCGCGCGTATCGAGGGCCAGCTCCGGAACAAGGACATGGGCCTCGAGCTGACCGACAACGCGAAGAAGTACCTGGCGAAGAAGGGCTTCGACCCGGTGCTGGGCGCCCGGCCGCTGCGCCGCACGATCCAGCGTGACCTCGAGGACACCCTGTCCGAGCAGATCCTCTTCAACGAGCTGCGCCCCGGCCAGATCGTGGTCGTGGACTGCGAGGGTGACCCGGAAAACGTCGAGAAGTCCAAGCTGGTCTTCCGCGGCGCCGACCGGGGTGACACGGTGCCGGACGCGGTTCCGGCCGACCTGGGTGCCACCGCAACCGAAGAGTAAGCACGACACAGAGAACGGCCCGGCATAGCTGCCGGGCCGTTTTTCTGTGGGTCGTCAAGGAGCAGAGTGGTAGCTCTCTTGGCCGGGTTGAGCAGGCATAGCGCGGGTTCGGGGAGCACCGGCTAGCTGTCGCGAGCAGGACCGTTGTTGACGCGGCTGCTGGGTGGCCGGCTTTCGCGCCCGCCGTGGCCGCGGCGGTAGGCCAGAGCCTTGTCGGTCGTAACGCGTTGGACGGCCGGGATGCCGAGGGCGGCGAAGTGTTCGGCGGCGCCGGCGCGACGCGGGCTCGGCGGCGTTCGAGGCTGTCACGGCCGTGGACTCGCCGGCCGCCGCCATCGCGCCGCCGAGCGACCTTTCCTGACATCGAGGTGCGGCAGGTCGCCGGGCCGGTCGCGTTCGTAGCGGCGGATCCGCTGGCCGGCGGGCGGCGGATCAGCTGGGCGGCTGGGCGGTGGGTGGTCGAAACCGACCAGGCGGTGCGGGCCGTGTGGGGTCAGCACGGCGTGCGGCGGAGGCTGGCATGGTCAGCTGCGCGGCGGGGCATCGGGGTCCGCGTTTGAGTCGGGGCGCAGGGCACCGGGTCGCTCGGGATATGCCGAGGTCTTTGACGACGTGTGCGACCGCGGGCCGACGGTGGGCGATGGAGACCTCCGCTCGATTGGGGAGCTTCGCAACTTCCACCTCGCCGGAGGTCTTCTCATTGATCAGCCACGCGCCAGGCGCTCCCTGCGGCGGTGGCGGGTGGCGCTGCGCCGGCGGGGGTCCGGCCCGAGCAGGGCGCAAGTCCGGATGAGCTGGGCGTTGCCGTGCCCGCGCGGGCAGGGCGGCGTGGCTTCCCGCGCGGGCAGGGCGGCGTGGCTTCCCGCGCGGGCAGGGCGGGGCGGCTTCCCGCGCGGACAGGGCGGGGCGGTTGGCGGCGGCTCTGTGCAAGGTCGAGTGAGGCCGGAGGCTGATCTCCGGTCGGCGTTGCGGGAACTAGCGGATGTTCAGGGGCCGGCGAGGGAATCGACAGCGGCTGCGGCGTGGAAGCCATGACCGCCGGTGGTTCTCCCGGCCGCAGCCGATAAATCCCGTCGAGACCCGTCAAGCGGGCCGGGAGAACCTCCATACGGTCAGGACAGGCGGAAGACCGTTCCGGCCGGCGCGACGGAGATCGCCCCGCCGCTGCGCCGCAGATAGCCGCCACCGGCCACGGCGATCTTGACGCCGTTTCGGACGCGCTCGCGGCGGAACCCGGTCGGGGCCGCGTCGAGGCGGACGACGCCGCTGTCCACGTGCAGGAACCGCGCCGGGTGCGCCACCGAGCGGATCACCTCGGTGCCGTCCGGTCGGGCCTCGAAGCGGAACTGGGTGGCGGCCAGGTCACGAGGCGCCCGCTCGATGAGGATGAGGCCGTCGTCGGTGTGCCGGACGAAGTCGGTCGGCCGGTCCGCGGCGGAGACCCGGACGATCGGGCCGCCGTCGCCGACCGGGATGCCGAACAGCGGCGTGCCGTCCGGATGCCAGTACAGCTTCTGCACCCGGGTGTGCCGGTTGGGGTCGTAGAGCGGGTCGCCGGTGATGTCGCGGTAGTCGCGGGCGTGGTAGACCAGCACATCGGTCACCCCGTCCTCGGCCACCGTGAACGAGTTGTGCCCTGGACCGAAACGGGAAGTCTCGGCGTCGGTCTCGAAGATCGGGTCGGGGGTCTTCACCCATGAGTCCCGGTCCAGCAGGTCGGCGTCCGCGTCCGCGGTGAGCAGGCCCATGCAGTAGCGGGCGTCGGTGGCGCTGGCCGAGAAGGTCAGGAACACCCGCCCGTTGCGGATGAGCACGGCCGGCCCCTCGTTGACCTTGTAGCCCAGGATCTCCCAGCTCCGGGTCGGGGTGGTGATCCGGGTCGGCTTGGTCGCCAAGGTCCAGGGGTTGGCCATTCGCGCGATGTAGAGGCTCGTGTTGACCGCGATCTCCGGCTCGCTCTGCGCCCACACCAGGTAGCGGCGGCCGCGGTGCGAGAACGTGGTGGAGTCGAGGGTGAAGCCGTCCCACTCGGTGAGCACCTGGCCCTTCAGCGTCCAGCCGCTCGGGTCGGTCGGGTCCGCCTTGGTCGACTCCAGCACGTACGTGCGGATGCGGAACACGTCGTCCGAGTCGCCGGCCGCGAAGTAGATGTACCAGCGGCCGTCGATGCGATGCAGCTCCGGCGCCCAGATGTGGCCGGCCATCTTGCCGGTGGCCGGGCGCCGCCAGATCACTGTCTCGGTGGCCGCGGTCAGGCCGGCGAGCGTGGCCGCGCCGCGCACCACGAGCCGGTCATATTCGGGGACCGAGGCGGTGAAGTAGTACATCCCGTCGGTGCGCGGGGTGATGAACGGGTCGGCCCGCTGACTGATCAACGGCTGGACGGTGGGGACACCGTAGATCTCGGCGTCGGTCCGGGGGATGGCGGCCTCGGCCGGGCCGGCGGTGGAGAGGCCGGCTATCCCGGCGCCGGCGGCGACTCCCAGGGAGCTCCGCAGCAACGTGCGTCGGCTGATCATCAGCGCTCCTTGATTCGCAGGAAGGTGACCGAGCTGGCCGGCAACGTGCGGGTGAAGGTTGCCCCGATGCCGGAGACGGTGCTGGTCACGGGCTGGATCGGTTCGGCCGAGCGGGTGTTCTGCTCGCCCGGGTCACCGGCCAGGACGGTCATCCGGGCGGTGCGGGCCACCTTCAGTCCACCCAGGTCGATCTTGGTGACGGCCGGTTTGTCCTGCGCGTTGACCACCTTGACGATCAGTTCGCCGGTGCCGGTGTCCCGCGTGACGACCTGCGCGAACGGCTCCGAGACGTGGTTGTCGTCGAAGCTGCCCCACTCGACGCCGTCCTTGAGCAGGGTGACCTTTGTGCCGCGTACCGAAATCTTGAGGTCGTAGGTCCGGCCCGTCACCACCGTGTCGGGCTTGGTGAGGATCTGCTCCTTGGCGTCGGCGGAGCCGGCGGCCTTCTCGACCGCGCCCTGGGTGTTGTTCCAGCCGCCCAGGTTCCACCAGTACCAGGTGTCGGAGTTCTTGATCCCGAACGGGATGAGGAAGCCCTCGGCACCGGCCGTCTTGGTGGCCTTCAGCGTGATGTCGTAGTCGGTGGCGGTGATGTTCGTGGCCGCCGCGATCATGGTGTTGTTGGCCGCGGTGTCCGACTGCACGTAGGCGCCGTCCCGCACCGACCAGTTGCCGCGGTTGGACAGCGTGGACCAGCCGTCCGCGTTCCCGTCGTCGAAGTCGTCGGAATACAGCACGGCGCCGTCCGTCCCGGTGACCTTGACGTCGTCGTATTTCGCGGCGGTGGCCCAGGTGGACAGGCCGACCCGGCCGGTGATCGGCTGCGGCCGCACGACCCCGCCGCCGCTTGTGGTGCTCGGCACCACCCGGTCACCGACGTTGTTCATGAACAGCTTCTGCGTCTGGTAGCTGGTCGAGCCCCACGACTCGTCGTTGTCGAACCAGATCAGGTCCGGTCGCCACTGCGCGTTGTCGATGTCGGCGAGCAACGGCGCGTAGGACGCCATCTTCACCACATCGGCGTTGCGTTCCAGCCCGGTCATGTAGGCGGCCTCGGCCAGCGAGTTCTGGAACTTCGCGTCCAGCGAGGCGTACTCGCCGAGGAAGACCTTCGGGCCACGGCGATCGTACGAGTCGTAGCGCCCGTTGTTCTGCAGGAACCAGGACGGGCTGTTGTAGTAGTGCTCGTCGACCATGTCGCTGCCGGCCGCCTTGTTCTTGGCCCACAGGTTGTCGAACGTGGCCCCGGCGTCGTCCGGCCCGGAATTGCTGATCACCGTGAGGTTCGGGTACTTCGCCTTGATCGCGTCCCGGAATCGCAGGAAGTTCGCGAAGTACTCGTCCGGCAGGTTCTCCTCGTTGCCGATCGCCACCTGGGACAGTCCGAACGGTTTCGGGTGACCCATCTGGGCGCGAACCTTGCCCCACGTCGAGCTGACCGGGCCGTTCGCGAACTCGATCAGGTCGAGGGTGTCCTGCAGGTATTTCTGGAGGAGTTCGGGGTCGTTGGTCGCCCGGTTCTGCCCGCAGCCGGTGACCAGGGCCGGCAGCACCGGGAGCGGCTTGGCCCCGATGTCCTCGGCGAACTGGAAGTATTCGTAGTAGCCGAGTCCGTAGCTCTGGTTGTAGCCCCAGAAGTTGGCGTTGGTGGCCCGCGTCTCGACCGGCCCGACCGTGTCCTTCCACTGGTAGGAGCGGGCGCGCGGGTAGTTGTCGGCGGCGTCGTAGGAGTACATGCTGCCGGTGTTGACCAGGCAGCCGCCGGGGAAGCGGACGAAGCCGGGCTTGAGCGCCGCGATCTTCTCGGCCAGGTCCTTACGCAGGCCGTGGCCCCTGTAGGTGTTCCGGGGCAGAAGCGAGACCATGTCCAGTCTGGACGACTTGTCGGTTCCGATGGTGAGCCGGCCGGTGTTCGTGGTGGCCGTCGCCCGCAGCGTGCCGGTGTATTTGGTCCAGGCATCGGTAGTGATGGACTTGGTGAGCGTGGCGCCGTCCAGGCCCACTGTCAGTTTCGCGCCGGCGTCCGCACGGGCCCAAACCGAAAAATCGTAAATCTGCCCTTTTTGTACGGCGTAGCCGGTGCCGTAGCCCCCGTTCGTCAACGACGCCCCACCGGTGATCCGCAGGTACGTGCGGTTGCGGTCGTTGAGCCGCGCGTCGTCGTCGGTGGTGGCCGCGGTCCCGGCGGTGACCGTCCAGCCGGTCAGGCCGTTGAACGAGCTGTTGTCGGCCGGCCGGAACTCGAATGAGCGGTTGCGCACCAGTTCGGCATAGAGCCCGCCGTCGGCCGCGTAGTTGATGTCCTCGAAGAAGACGCCGTACATCGAGTCGTCGATGGCGGCGCCGTTGGCGGAAGGTGTCAAGGTGATCGTGTAGTCCGGGTCCGTGGCCGCGGCAGCCGGGGGTGCCACCGCGAGCGGCAGGGCGGTCAGGGCGACGGCCGTGCCGGCGATCCTGGTTCGAAGTCGGGGCATGGACTTCAGTCCTCCGGGATATCGATGTGCACGTCAACATCGTGCGGTCATATCGGGGAGCGGGCGAGGTGCAGTTCGTGCGAATTTTTGCTGATGAAAGCCGTCTTAAGCCTCACCCAAGCGCTTGACGTTCATCTATGTGAACGTTCACTCTAGCCGTAACACCCCGGAAATGTCAGCGGCGCGTAGGGAGTCTTATGACGATCATGAAGAAGGCACTCATCGCACTTACCGCCCTGGTGGCGGCGGGCGCGACGGCGGTCGGAGTCGGGAGCGCCGAGGCGGCTACCTACCCCAACCCGGGGCGGGTGACCGGCAGCACGAACGTGCACGATCCGGGCATAGTCAAAAAGCCCGACGGCACCTACCTGATCGCGCACACCGGCAACAACATCATCCTGAAGACCTCGAGTGACCGGACCGCCGTCAAGGACGCCGGGGTGGCCTTCCCGGGCGGGGCGCCCTGGACGACGTCATACACCGCGGGAAGTGCGAACCTGTGGGCGCCGGACATCTCGTACCGCAACGGCAAGTACTTCATGTACTACTCGGCGTCCACCTTCGGGTCCAACCACTCCGGGATCTTCCTGGCCACCAGCTCGACCGGCGCCGCCGGCAGCTGGAGCAACCAGGGGTTGGTCCTCGAGTCGACGACCAGCAGCAACTTCAATGCGATCGACCCCAACCTCTACGTCGACCCGGCCGGCAACTGGTGGCTCAGCTTCGGCTCGTTCTGGACCGGGATCAAGCAGGTGCAGCTGAACGCGTCCACCGGCAAGCGGCTGGACGGGACGATCCGGTCCCTCGCCGGCCGGGGTGGTGGCGCGATCGAGGCGCCGTTCCTGTTCCGGCACGGGTCGTACTACTACCTGTTCGTCTCCTTCGACCAGTGCTGCAAGGGGGCGTCCAGCACGTACCGGATCATGGTCGGCCGGTCGACGAGCGTGACCGGGCCGTTCGTCGACAAGAACGGCACCGCCATGACCAACAGCGGGGGCAGCGAGATCCTGGCCGGGCACGGCAGCATCCACGGACCCGGCGGGCAGTCCGTCTACTCCGACGCCGACGCCGACGTGCTCGTCTACCACTACTACGCCGACAACGGCACGGCCAAGCTCGGTATCAACCTTCTCGGCTACGACTCGAGCGGATGGCCGTACGTCTATTAGAGGTTCTGCGGCTTCGGCAGTTGGGCGTCGCCGGCGAGCACGAAGTCGTCGGCGCCCAGCGGCTCCACCAGGCCGTCCTCGACCAGGCCGGCCAGGGCGCGAGCCCGCTGCACCTCGTCGGACCACACGACGTCGAGGCGCTGCCGCGGCACCGGGCCGCTGGCGTGCCGCAACACCTCGAGCAGCAGGCCACGCACCTGCCGGTCGGTGCCCGCATAGCGCTGCGGCTTGCGGCTCGGCCCGGCCGGCAGCTCCGCACCGGTCGCCCGCCACGCGCAGACCGCCTCGAACGGGCAGATCGGGCAGCGCGGGGCCCGAGCCGTGCA
Organism: Paractinoplanes ferrugineus; assembly: GCF_016862195.1. Classification (GTDB taxonomy): domain Bacteria; phylum Actinomycetota; class Actinomycetes; order Mycobacteriales; family Micromonosporaceae; genus Actinoplanes; species Actinoplanes ferrugineus. The sequence continues at coordinate 129,455 of NZ_BOMM01000001.1, forward strand.
GACGATCGCGCCCAGCTCCATGAACGCGATGCTGGCCCGCGCCGCCCGCGTCTCGTCCTCGGGCAGCAACTCCTCCATCGCGACGAGATCGGCAGCGGTCGTCGCCGGCCCCGCGTCCGGTTTGCCCTCCACGGCCCGTGACACCACCCGCCGTACGTTCGTGTCGACCACCGGATGCCGCTGGCCGTACGCGAAGGTCGCCACCGCCCGCCCGGTGTAGGTGCCGACACCGGGCAGGGCCAGCAGTTGATCGAGATCGTCCGGCACCACCCCGCCGTGTCGCTCCACCATCGCGACCGCGCAGGCATGCAGGCGCATCGCACGCCGGGGATAGCCGAGGCGGCCCCACATGCGGATCGCTTCCGACGGCGGGTCGGCGGCCAGGGCGGCGGGGGTGGGCCAGCGGGTCATCCAGGAACGCCAGGCGGGCTCCACCCGAACGACGGGGGTCTGCTGCAGCATCACTTCACTGACCAGCACCCCCCACGCGCTCGTGTCGGGCTGCCGCCAGGGGAGATCGCGGGCATTCTGGTCGTACCACGTGATGGCGTCGTCAGCGAGAGTCATGGCAGGACTTACTGTAGGCGGGTGCCCGAGCTTGCCATCACCGTCATCGGCCCCGACCGCACCGGAATCGTCGCCGACGTGGCCGAAGCCCTCGCCGAAGTCGGCGCCAACCTCACCGACTCCACCATGACCCGGCTTCGCGGCCACTTCGCGATGACCCTCATCTGCACCCTCGCGGAGCCGTCCGCCGCCGAGGCCGCCCTGAAATCACTCACCGGGGTGACCACGACGGTGCGTGAGGTGTCGCCCTCATCAGTCGACGAGAGCGGCGAGTCCTGGGTGGTCAGCGTGCACGGCGCCGACCGCCTGGGCATTGTCGCCGCGGTCACCCGGGTGGTGGCGGCGTCCAAGGGCAACATCACCGATTTGAGTACGCGCTTGGCCGGCACCCTCTACGTACTCATCGCGGAAGTCGACCTTCCCGCCGGAGCCGGCGACGAATTGGCCGAACGTCTGGCCGTGGCCGCCTCCGAACTGGGCGTCGAGGTGACGCTGCGGCGCGCCGATTCGGAGATCCTGTGAACTTTCCGGAGTTGCCGGAAGGTCGCGTGCTTCCGGTCGTGACCGCGCCCGCCACCGTCCTCAGCACCGTCGGCGAGGAAGTGGACCCGACCTCGCCCGAGGTCGCCCAACTCGCGGCCGACCTGATCGCCACCATGCAGGTCTCGCCCGGCTGCGTCGGTCTCGCCGCCCCCCAGGTCGGCGTCGGCCTCCAGGTGTTCTGCGTGAACGTCGTCGACCACCCGAAAGCCGCCACCGTGCACGGCACGTTCGCCCTCTGCAACGCGAAGATCATCGAGGCGTCCCGCTGGAAGGCCGGCCGCGAGGGGTGCATGTCCGTTCCCGACCTGACCGGGGACGTGAAGCGAGCCGCCCGGGTCGTCGTCGAAGCCGTGCTGCCGGGCTCCGGTGAGGCCGTCACGATCACCACCGACGCCTTCGAGGCCCGCGCCCTCCAGCACGAGATCGACCACTGCACGGGCAAACTTTTCCTCGACCGGGTCGCCGGGGCACACGCCATATATCAGCGCAAGGTCTATCTCTAACGAGCGTTATCCGAGTACGTGTCGCATAACCGGCGCGTCGTCCCCGTGCCGTAGGCCGTCCGGGTCTACGGTTGCCCCATCATGCGAACGACGGTTGGTTCCCTTCCTCCCGCCGTCTACTGGCGGCGTCGTGCGGTCGTGCTGGGTGCTGTGCTGCTCGGCATCATCGTGCTGTTCGTTTCCTGCTCCGGCGGCGACAAGGACGACCAGCGCGGCAAAGGCGCGCCCCCGTCGTCCCAGTTGCCCACCCCGGCCCCCGAGGACACGACGCCCTCCCCGGGGCCGTCCTTCCTGGACGGTGTGCCCGGCGGTAACGGCCCGTCGCTGCCCGCCTTGGGCGACCTGGAGTCCAAGTCCCCGGGCGGAACCGGCACTGGCACTGGCACCGGAACCGGAACCGGGACTGGAACCGGCACTGGCAATGGAACCGGCACTGGCAATGGGACCGGTACCGGCACCGGTCAGAACACCAACGTCACCGCCCCCGCCGACGGTTCCTGCGCCGACTCGGAGATCGCCCTGGTCGCCGCGGCCGCTCCGGCCACCTTCAAGCGTGGCACCACGGTCCAGTTCAGCCTGACCGTCAAGAACACCAGCACCCGGGCCTGCGGCCGCGACGTCGGCCCCGACCCGCAGGAGCTCTACATCGACCAGGGCGCGTTCCAGTACTGGTCGTCGGACAAGTGCAGCAACACCAAGGGTGGCGACGTACGATCGTTCGCCCCGGGCGAGGTCCGCGTCTACAAAGTCACCTGGAACGGCCGCCAGTCGAACATCTGCGAGGGCAATGCCCCCGCCGGCCCCACCCCGCCCCAGGGCCAGTTCCAACTGCGCGCCCGTCTCGGCACCCTCCGCAGCGAACCGGTGACGCTCACCATCCAGCCCTGAGCCCTCCGTCGGCACACCGCGCCCGCCCGGGGGATCACACCTGGGCGGCCGTCCCCAGCACGCGGGCCGAGGGATCCGGGGCCGCGTTGCCCTCGCGACGCCGCTCTATCTAGGTCCTGGAGCGGCATCTCCACGATTTCGAACCAGCGCCGCTCGACGACCGGCTTAGACGTAGCGTTCCAGGATCGAGGCCTCGGCCAAGCGCGACAAGCCCTCACGAACACCGCGGGCGCGGGCGTCGCCGACGCCCTCGACCGCCTGCAAATCTTCGACCGTGGCCCCCAGCAGGCGCTGCAGGCTGCCGAAATGGTCGACCAGGCGGTCGACGATCTGGGAGGGCAGGCGGGGGACCTTGGCCAGTAGGCGGAAGCCCCGCGGCGAGACCGCGGCGTCGAGGGCGTCGGTCGCTCCGGGGTAGCCGATCGCCTTGGCCACGGCGACCAGGTCGATCATTTCGGTGGCGGAGAGCAGGTCGAGCTCGACCAGGCCCTCGTCGAGGGTGCGCGCCTTGCGGCCGGTGGGCAGATAGTCGCGGATCACCAGGGTGCGGTCGGCGTCCACGCCGGCCATCAGCTCGTCGAGCTGCAGGGCCAGGAGGCGGCCGTCGGTGCCGAGCTCGACCACGTAGCCGGAGATCTCGTCGGCGATCCGGCGGACCATTTCGAGGCGCTGGACGACGGCGACGGCGTCACGCACGGTGACCAGGTCTTCGATCTCCAGGGCCGACAGGGTGCCGGAGACCTCGTCCAGGCGCAGCTTGTAGCGCTCCAGCGTGGCCAGGGCCTGGTTGGCGCGGGAGAGGATGGCCGCCGAGTCGTCGAGGACGTGGCGCTGGCCGTTGACGTAGAGGCCGATGATGCGCATCGACTGGCTCACCGAGATGACCGGGAAGCCGGACTGCTTGGCCACGCGCTCGGCCGTGCGGTGCCGCGTGCCGGACTCCTCGGACGGGATGGACGGGTCGGGCATGAGGTGCACGGCGGCTCGCACGATGCGGGTGCCGTCGCTGCTCAGGACGACGGCGCCGTCCATCTTGCACAGCTCACGCAGCCGGGTCGCGGAGAACTCGACGTCGAGCGGGAAGCCACCGGTGCAGATGCTCTCCACCACGGCGTCGTGCCCCAGGACTATCAGCGCACCCGTGCGACCACGCAGGATGCGCTCCAGGCCGTCTCGCAGGGCCGTGCCGGGCGCCATCAACGCCAGGTTGGCGCGCAGCGGATCGGCGCTTACGCCACCGCCGGTGAGGCCGGGCGTGGAGGGGTTTGTCGACGCGGCGCGGTGCGCCGTCCCGTTGACGCCGGGACGTGGCGTCGGGGTAGCGGCAGCGGGCTTGGAACCATCGCGGTCGAGCGGCACCTGTACATTCTACGGACTGTCATCCAGGCCAACGAGCCGTGGTTCGATGAATGCTCCGTAGCGTGATCTAACGTCACCCTCGGTCACCCCGATGAAGCGCGCGCGGCGGCCTGTAACGCGGAGCGAAGGTCGGACACCTCGGTGATGCGCATGCCCCTGGGCGCGGATCCCTCGGGATCGCAGCCGGGCGGGACGAGAGCGTCCTTGAAGCCGAGGCGGGCGGCCTCGGCGAGGCGACGGCCGACGGCGCCGACGCGGCGGATCTCACCGGTCAGGCCGACCTCGCCGATCGCCACCAGGGTCGGGGCCATGGCCAGGTCGAGGCCGCCGGAGGCGACGGCCAGGGCCATGGCGAGGTCGGCGGACGGCTCGACCAGGCGGATGCCGCCGACCGTGGCGGCGAAGACCTCGCGGTTGTAGAGCTTCAACTGTTTGGTGCGGCGCTCCAGGACCGCCAGGACCATGGCCAGGCGGGCGCTGTCGAGGCCCGACACGGTGCGCCTCGGTGAGCCCTGCACCTCGGCACCGATGAGCGCCTGCACCTCGGTGACCAGGGCGCGGCGGCCCTCCATGGCAACGGTCACGCAGGTGCCGGGGACCGGTTCCTGATAGCGGGTGAGGAACAGGCCGGACGGGTCGGCCAGGCTGGTGATGCCGCTCTCGTTCATCTCGAAGCAGCCCACCTCGTCGGCCGCGCCGTAACGGTTCTTCACGCCGCGGACCAGGCGCAGTGACGAGTGCTTGTCGCCCTCGAAGTGCAGCACGACGTCGACCAGGTGCTCCAGCACGCGCGGGCCGGCGACCTGGCCGTCCTTGGTGACGTGACCGACCAGGACGGTGGCGATGCCGCGCTCTTTCGCCACCCCGACCAGGGCGGAGGTCACCGCGCGGACCTGGGTGACGCCGCCCGGGACGCCCTCGGTGCCGGGGGCCGAGATGGTCTGCACCGAGTCGAGGATGAGCAGGCCGGGCTTGACCGCGTCGAGGTGACCGAGCACGGCGCCGAGATCGCTCTCGGCCGCCAGGAAGAGCTTGTCGTGCAGGGCGCCCAACCGCTCGGCGCGCAGGCGGACCTGACTCACCGACTCCTCCCCGCTGACCACCAGCGACGGGGTGCCGGCGCCGGCCGCCCACTGCTGGGCGACATCGAGCAGCAGTGTGGACTTTCCCACACCGGGCTCACCGGCCAGCAGCACCACCGCGCCGGGCACGAGGCCGCCGCCGAGCACCCGGTCGAGCTCGCTGACGTTGGTGGGCACCGCTTTGGCCGGGGCCGCGCTGATCGTGGCGATCGGGCGGGCCGGCTCGGCCGGCATGCGCGAGCTGACCACCCGGCCCGCACCGAGCGGGCTGGTCACGGTGGACTCGATGACCGAGCCCCACTCGCCGCACTCGGGGCATCGGCCGAGCCATTTCGGCGGCTGGTGCCCGCAGGCGTCGCAGACGTAGGCGGGGCGGGCGGCCTTGGTGGCCCTGGTGGTCGTCACCGGGCCAAGTTAGCCCGGGGGTACGACATTTACTCCTCGGAGTTCTCGTCCTCGATGCCCGGGGCGCGCGACGCCGGGGACGTCGGGATGGCGAACGGCGCGGTCACCTCGAGCGGCTGGTTGCTGCCGCTGACCTCGATGGTGAGGCTCAACGAGTAGCCGGGGCGGAGGTCGCCGGTCAGGCCCTGCGCCACCAGCGACTGCTTGCCGTCGGCCAGGAAGGTGACGTTGCTCAGCGCCGGGATGGTGATGCGGGCCGGCTCGAGCGCGGCCTTGGTCGGCGTGGCCGCGACCGTGGGAGTGCCCGACGAGGCGCCCGGGGACGGGGTGTCGACCTGCTCCGACGGCAGACCCGAGGTGGCGTCGGGCCGGCTGCCGGTCGGCTCCGGGTTGGCGCTCGGCGAGGCGGCTGCGGCACCGCCGCTGAGGCCGATCTGCTGGGCCGCGACGATGTTGGCGCGGGCGTCCGGCTGCGGGCGGCTGCTGATCGTCACGGTGATCGACTGCTGGGTCTGGTTGAACAGGCCCAGCTCGAGCGGCGCGTCGGAGCCCGACTTGTAGCCCGCCGGGTTGTTGTAGAGCACCTGGAGGTTGCGGATGAGTAGGCCACCGTCGGGGCTCTGGGTGTTGAGGCCGGAGACCGGAGCCTTCAGGATGGCGGTCTCGGCGACCTGACCGGCGGAGCAGCCGGCGAGGGCGATCACGGCGACCATCGCGGCACCCGCGGCCTGAGCGACGCGGCGGGTTCCCAGCGAGCGCATCACGATCCTCCAAGTAGTGACACCAATGGTGTGAGCCTCAGGTTATCGGTCCGGGATCGGGCTCGTGCGGCGACCCGGCCATTCACACCACGAGGCCCGAGAAGATCAGCAAAAGGACGTCGATCAGGGCCACCACGATCACCGCCCGGAACATCCCCACCCGTCGTCCCGGGGCGCGCTGATTGACGTACCAGCCGATCGGCAGGACCACGACGGCCGCGGCCGCCGCCGCCCAGCCCGGCCACGACGGCGGCCCGGGCGGCCCGAAGACAAGCGTGAGGGTGGCGCCGAGCAGGAGAAACGCGGCGGCCGCGGCGGAGCCGGCGGCGCCGAGCCGATGCGGCAGGCCCTGGATGCCGGTGGCCGCGTCGTCGTCGAGGTCGGGCAGCACGTTGGCGAAATGGGCGCCGCCGCCGAGCAGCGCGCCCGCCGGGACCAGCCAGACCGGCGGGGCGGGATGGCCGGGCAGCGCGGTGATCACAAACGCCGGGAGCAGGCCGAACGCCACCAGGTAGGGCACCACGGAGAACACCGTGGACTTCAGCGGCCAGTCGTAGAGCAGGGCGAACACGCCGACCACGGTGAGAATCACCGTCGGCCACCAGCCGAACGGCACCGCGGTCAAGGGCACGGCCAGCGAGGCGATCAGGCCGGCGATCCCGACCGTACGCCGGGAGACCGCACCCGCCGGGATCGGCTTGTCCCGACGCCCGGCGAGTTGGTCGCGCGGCGCGTCGAGCCAGTCGTTGACCCAGCCCACCGACAGCTGGGTCGCCCCGACGGCCAGGAAGATCCCGGGAATGGCCCAGCCGCGGTGACCCGCCCCGACGGCGAGCAGCGTGAGCGCGAGGGTGACCGCGCCACCCGGCTCCGGATGCGACGCCTTGATCAGGGCGAGGGCGCGGTTCATGCGGCCAGTGTGGTGGTTGTGGCTCCGGCGTGCCAGGCTCGATCACATGCCGTCGATGGTTCGTAACGATCCGCGTCAGTACGACGAGCTCGCCGACCAGTGGTGGCACCCGGGCGGCGAGTTCGAGATGCTGCACTGGCTCGCCGAGGCGCGGGCGGCGCTGATCCCGCCGGCCGGGCGCGCCGGCGCGGTGCTTCTCGACGCGGGTTGCGGCGCCGGCCTGATGGCCCCGCACGTGCTCGGGAAGGGTTACCGGCACGTGGGTGTCGATCTTGGCCGGACCGGTCTGGAGCTGGCCGCGCGACACGGTGTACAGCCGGTCAACGGCGACGTCACGGCGCTGCCGTTCGCCGACGCGACGGCCGACGTGGTGGCGGCGGGCGAGATCCTCGAGCACGTCACCGATCTGCCGGGGACGGTCGCCGAGCTGTCCCGGGTGTTGCGACCGGGCGGCCTGGTGGTGATCGACACGGTGAACGACAACGCGCTGAGTCGCTTCATCACGGTCACCGCCGGTGAGTGGCTCGGCTTCGCGCCACCCGGCATCCATGACGCCTCCCTGTTCGTGCGCCCGCGTCGGCTGATCAGCGAATTCGCCCGCCATGGCGTACGCCTTCGGGTGCGCGGCGCCCGGCCGACGCTGGGTGGCCTCGTGCGCTGGCGGGTGCTGCGCGGCCGACCGACCCGCGGCCGGATCGTGCCGACCGGGCTGACCGCCGTGCTCTACCAGGGGACCGGCCGCAAAGAGGGAGAACGCTCATGATCGACGAGGCGAGGCGGCTGGTGCCCCGATTCGCGGCCCGGGCGGCCGCGCACGATCGGGACGGCACCTTCCCCACCGACGACTTCGCCGACCTGCGCGAGGCCGGTCTGTTCGGGCTGATGGTGCCGAAACGCCTGGGTGGAGCCGGTGCGGGCTTCGCCGACTACGCCGCGATCGCCTATGAGCTGGCCCGCGGCAACGGCGCCACCGCGCTGGTCTTCAACATGCACGCGTCGGTCACCGGGGCGCTCAGTGGCGTCACCGACGAGCTGGCCGATGCCCTCGGACTGCCTCCGTCGGCCCTCGAGGCCCGCGACAACTATCTGCGCGCCGCCGCCGAGGGCTCCTGGTACGCGGTGGCGATGAGCGAACGCGGTGCTGGCTCCCGGCTGTCCCAGATGTCCACCCGGTACACCGCTGTCGACGACGGCTTCCACCTCCAGGGCGCCAAGACGTTCTGTTCCGGGGCCGGGCACGCCGACGCCTACCTGGTGGCCGCCCGCAGTGCCGCCGACCCGTCGCAGGTCTCGCAGTTCCTGGTGCCGGCCGGCGAGGGTCTGCGGGTCGAGCCCACGTGGGACGCGCTCGGCATGCGGGCCACCTCCTCGCACGACCTGCACGTCGACGTGACCGTGCCGGCCGGCGCCCTGCTCGGCGGGGTGGAGGGCCTGGCGCTGATCGTCGCCCAGCTGGCGCCGCACTGGATGGTGGCCAGTTATGCCGCCGTCTACGTGGGCGTCGCCCGCGCCGCCGTCGACGCCGCGATCGAGCACGTCAACGAGCGCAAGCTGAGCCACCTGCCGGCGATCCGGTCCCGGATCGGCCGGGCCGACGCCGCGGTCTCGGCCGCCCACCTCGCGGTGCTGGAGGCGGCCCGCCGGGTCGACACCGCACCGGGCGACGCCGAGACCAACCGGTGGGTGTGGCGGGCCAAGCTGCTCGCCGGCACCACCGCGGCCGAGGTGGCGGCGTCGATGCTGGAGGCCGCCGGCACGTCGGCGATGCGCCGCGGCCACCCCCTGGAACGTCTCTACCGTGACGCCCGCGCCGGCTCGTTGCAGCCGGCCACCAGCGACGTGTGCGCTGACTGGCTGGGCGTCGACGCACTCGGCGGGGATCCCGACTCGGAGGGGTTCGCCCCGCGCTGGTAGCTGGAGGCAATTTTCGTGGAGCGCAACGCGATCATCGCGGGGCTGGGCATCGCACTGCCGCCGGCGGTCGAGCAGAGGGACATCTGGGACGGCTACTTCCAATATCAGTACGAGGGCCCACGCCGCGCCCTCGCCAAGCGAATCTTCGAGAACTCCGGGGTGCGCAGCCGCCAGGCCGCGGTGAGCCCGATGCTGGAGGACGTCGCCGACTGGTCCACCGAACGCCGGATGCTCCGCTACCAGGTGGAGGCGATGCCGCTCGGCAAGGAAGCGGCGGAGCGGGCGATCGCCGAGGCCGGCCTCACCGCCGACCAGATCGGTCTGTTCGCCGTCTGCTCCTGCACCGGCTACGCTACCCCCGGCCTCGACATCTTGCTCGCCCGTGACCTCGGCATGGCCCCCGGCGTGCAGCGGCTGTTCGTCGGGCACATGGGCTGCTACGCGGCGTTGCCCGGCCTCGGCACCGCGGCCGACTTCGTGGTCGCCCGCGACCGCCCGGCCCTGCTCCTCTGCGCCGAACTGACCAGTCTGCATCTCCAGCCGCCCGCGGTGCGGGCGGACGTGCAGCAGATCGTCTCCCACGCGCTCTTCAGCGACGCGGCGGCGGCCGTCGTGGTCGTTCCGGGCGACGTCGGCGGGTACGCGGTGAAAGAGGTCGCCGCCGTCACGGACAGCACGACCGCGGACTACATGACGTGGGAGGTGACGGACCGTGGCTTCCGGATGGGGTTGTCGCCACGCGTACCGGACGTGCTCGCCACCCACGTCCGCGGTCTCGTCGACGACCTGCTGGCCCGGCACGGCCTGACCATCCCCGACATCGACGGCTGGGCCGTGCACCCGGGCGGCCCCAGGATCCTGGACGTGGTCGGCGAGCGGCTGGGGCTCGACGAGGCGGCCCTGGCAACGTCCCGGGAGACGCTCGCCGCGTACGGAAACTGTTCCTCACCCACCGTCCTGCTGGTCCTCGACGCGCTCCGGCGCCGCGCGGTACCGCCGCGCCGGATCCTGATGCTCGCCTTCGGCCCAGGGCTCACTCTTTACGGAACCCTCCTCGAGGCCTCTACAGTCACAGCGTGACAGGCGAGCGGGCCCGCGGCGTCGTGCTCTACCTGAGTGCCGCCGTGCTGCTCGCCGGCGGCGCACTCTGGTGGTTCCGGACCGCTCCGAACGACGAAATCGACCCCCGGATCGAACAGTGGAGCCAAGCGGCTCTGCGGCTGCTGCCCGACACCGACGAGCAGGAGACCGCCGCCACCCTTCCGCTCGGAGCCGGCGTCGACCGCGAGGTGGAGGCCAACCTGGAAAACGGCAGCTACCTGGTGCGGATTCTCTGCGTCGGCGGGCCGGACAGTCAGGTGCGGGTCCGGCTCGGCCAGGAGGGCAGCGACTCCGGCCGTGGCCTGAGCTGCGACCGCACCACCGAGCCCGACAGTTTCACGGTAGGCACAGCCGGACAATTGCGAATGACCCTCACAGTCGGCCCGGCCGGCCCGGTCGTCCTCCGCTACGCCCTGCAACGCCAGAACACCCCGTAGCCTCGGTGTCCGCTCGCTTCGACAAGGGGCGCGTGGCGGGGGTTTTGGCGTAGTCCTGCAGCGCTGCTCAAACCTCCGGCGAGTGCTGCTTGCGCCGCCTTGCAACTGACCAGGGGCGGATTGCCGCTCTGCGCCCGGCAGCGGCCCCCGGCCATGGAGGTGCCGGTGCGCGCCAGCAGTCGGCGCCGCCGTGCGGTCCTGGCTGCAGGCGTGGCGGGCGTGGCGGGCATGGCGGGCATGGCGGCGTGGCGGCAGCGGCGGGCGGTTCGGCCGGGCGGCAGAGCCGGGCGCTGCGCCGTGGCGGCGGAGCGATAGCGCTGGGCGCTTCGGCAGGCTGCACTGCTGGAGGTGGCGGCCGGGGGACAGAGCTGAGCGCTGCGCCGGGGCGGGCGTGGCGGCAGGGCGGCAGTGCTGGGCAGGGCGGCAGGGCGACAAGAGCTGGGCGCGTAGCAGTGGAGCGGCAGATCGGGGCGTGGCGGACGAGCGACAGAGCAGGCGCTGCGTCGGGGTGGCAGTGGCAGCGCGGCAGGGCCGGGCGCTGCGGCGGTGGCACTGGTGGGCGCTTCGGCAGGGTGACCGGGCCGGGCGTCCGCGAAGGGCGGCAGCGTGGGCGAGGGCTGCGGGGCCGGCGGTGTCCGGGGTGGGTGGTTAGAGGCGGGCGAGGTCGGGGCGGAAGGTGTCGACCGAGGCGGTGCGGGCGTCGGTGCGGATGATGACGCCGGCCTTGTCGACCAGGAGGGCTGCGGCGGTGCCGTCAGGGGCGCCGACCTTGAGCTGGGTGCGCACTGTGCCGGACGGGTCGTGCAGCACCCGGACTGTCTTGCCCTGCGCCTGCGGGGCGGCACCGGTGGGCGGGGCGGTGCCGGCGGAGGCGGCGGCGGTGACCGCGCCGGCCACGGTGATCACGACGATTTCGGGGCGGACCGCGGCGATGGTGTCGGCGATCAGCGTGTCGCACTCGCAGCCGTCGATCAGCAGGATGACCGCGGGCAGGTCGTGGCGCAGCGAGACGGCCTGGCCGTCGGCATTTACCAGTTCGAGCGCGGGCAGGGCGGCTGCGCGGGTGGCGGTGGTGCTCGCGGTGCGCTGGGCGGCGGGCTGCCGGGTCGGGCCGGGCCACGCCGAGGCGAACAGGCTGGCCACGGTCACCAGGATGGCCAGCGTGATGATCAGCACGGGGGCGCGAACGGCGCCGTTGGCGACCTTGCGGATCTGGCGCATGCCCGGCCGGTTGAGGAACTGCTGCCAGCGGGACGGGTGCTCGATCTCGCGAAGCTCGGCGCGGATGGCGTCGACCTCGTCGGAGAGCTCGGACAGATCGTCGGGGATGACGATCACGCCCCACTCCTCGGGCAGGTCGGGCAGATCGTCGGGCGACCAGCCGCCGCTCTCGTTCGGACCAGCCATGCCTCACCCTCCCCCCTGGCCAGCGGTTCGTCGGTCGGGGACCTGAGGTCCAGCCTCCCTTAAGCTCGGCCCGACCGCCAGTAGTGCGCGCTTGCGGACCTTAGCGATAAGCTTGACCTCTCAATAACCGTAGGTCCGGAATATCCGACTCGCTGGGCAAAGCGGTCACGCAATCGTCACCTAGCGTTACCGAGGCAGCTCCCGGCGCTTCTGTCAAGCCGTAGAAAGGCCCGTCACAAGGCCCCTGAGCTGCACTAACAGTCACCGGCAGGGCGGGACATAGCTGCCTGAGCGTGTTACCCTAGACACAGCGAAAGGGGCTTCGAACCTATGGTTTTCAGTGTCGGCGAGACCGTTGTTTACCCCCACCACGGGGCCGCACTCATCGAGGCAATCGAAACACGGGTCATCAAGGGCGAACCAAAGCAGTACCTCGTTTTGCGCGTTGCCCAGGGTGATCTGACCGTGCGGGTGCCCGCTGAGAATGCCGAGATCGTCGGCGTGCGCGAAGTGGTTGGCGAGGAAGGCCTGGGTAAGGTCTTCGACGTCCTCCGCGCACCGCACACCGAGGAGCCGACCAACTGGTCGCGGCGTTACAAGGCCAATCTCGAGAAACTGGCCTCCGGTAACCCCCTGAAGGTTGCTGAAGTCGTTCGTGACCTTTGGCGTCGCGAGCGCGAGCGTGGTCTCTCGGCCGGAGAGAAGCGCATGCTTGCGAAGGCTCGCGACATTCTTGTCGGCGAGGTTGCTCTTGCGGAGAAGAGCACGAAGGACGAGGCCGAGGTCCTCCTCGACAAGGTCCTCACCGAGGCCTGACAAGCGCTCGACAACATCATCTCTGCACAGGACCGCGACGTGACCGCGCAGCTCAATGCTCGGGGTGACGTCGCGGTCCTTGTTCCTGCGGCCGGCGCCGGGTTGCGACTCGGGCCGGGGGGCCCGAAAGCGCTTCGCCTGCTTGCCGGGGAACCACTGTTGGTGCATGCGATCAGGCGGGTGGCGGCGGCCCCTTCCGTGCGGGCGATAGTGGTCGCCGCTCCCGCGTCTGACGTGCAAGCCGTGCGCGAGTTGCTGGCCCCGGTCGCTGCGGTGACCGTGGTGCCGGGCGGCGCCGAGCGGCAGGAGTCCGTCTCTCTGGCCCTGGCTGCCGTCCCGCCGGGCATCGACATCGTGCTCGTCCACGACGCGGCACGCGCGCTCACTCCACCGCAGCTCATCGAGGCGGTGGCGGCCGCGGTCCGGGCCGGTCATCCCGCGGTGATCCCGGTCCTTCCGGTGGTCGACACGATCAAGGAAGTGGGCCCGGGCCCCGAGCTCGAGGTCGTGCTCGGCACCGTCGACCGGGCCGTCCTGCGCAGCGTGCAGACACCGCAGGGGTTCCGGCACGACGTGCTGGCGGCGGTGCATGCGGCGGCAGCCGATTCACTCACCGATGACGCGGGCCTCGTCGAGAAGGCGGGCCTGCCGGTCACCTGCGTCCCGGGTTCCGAGCTCGCCCTGAAGATCACGCGGCCGATGGACCTGATCCTGGCCGAGGCGCTGCTGCACGTATCGTGATCGGGTGATCAATCAGCGGGTCGGCATCGGCACCGACGTGCACGCGTTCGCCCCCGGACAGCCGTGCTGGGTGGCGGGTCTGCACTGGCCCGGCGAGGTCGGCCTGGCGGGGCACTCGGACGCCGATGTGGCTGCGCACGCGGCCTGCGACGCGCTGTTCGGCGCGGCCGGCCTGGGGGACCTGGGAAGCAATTTCGGTACGAGCCGACCCGAGTACGCCGGAGCTTCCGGCGTGGCATTGCTCACCGAGACCGTACGTCTCCTGCACGCCGCTTCGTTTCAGATCGTCAACGTCTCGATCCAGGTGATCGGCAACCGTCCCAAGATCGGTACTCGGCGGGCCGAGGCCCAGAAGGTCCTCTCCGAAGCGGTCGGGGCGCCGGTGACGGTCTCCGGCACCACGACCGACGGTCTCGGCCTGACCGGGCGCGGCGAAGGGCTGGCCGCCATGGCGATCGCGTTGGTCACCGCCCCGGAGTAGATCGCGGACGGCCCCCGGGCCGCGATCCGTGCGCCCAGCGCCTACGCTCGACCCGTGGCCGCTCCACTCGATCCCGAGACCACGCCGGAGGAGTACCGGCAGCGGGCCCTGCTGCTCGCCGACCTCGGGCGCTATGACGAAGCGACCGAGGAGATCGCCGCTGGGCTGAGCGCGGAGCCGGGTGAGGCGTCCCTGCTCGCCACCCTCGCCCGCATCTACCTCGCGGCCGAGCAGCCGACCGAGGCCCTCGCCGCCGCCGAGCGGGCCGCCGCGTCCGCGCCCGACACCCTGCCCACGCTCGTGGTGCGCGCCATGGCCCTCAGCGACTCGCGCCGATATGCCGACGCCGCCCGGGTCGCTTCCGACATCCTGCGGCGCTGGCCCGCCGACGCGTACGCGCAGCGCACCGGTGCCGCCCTGCTCAGCGAGTCACGCAACGGCCAGGAAGCGCTGAATGCCGCTTGGAACGGGGTGCGGGTCGCGCCCGCCGAAGCCGAGGCCCACCTGGTGCTGGCCGTCGTGGCCGCCCGGCTGCGGCTCTTCGACCTGGCCCAGCGGGCCTACGCGGAAGCACTCGACCTCGATCCGGCGATCGGCGAGGCGCAGAACGACGTCGGGATCGTCCGCTTCGAGCGGCGGCGCTGGGCACTGGCTCTCGAGGAGTTGGCCGACGACGCGTCGCTACCGGTGCCGGGCGAGGCGCCGGTGCCGGCGCCGGGCCCGGACGACGGGGCGTACCCTTCGCCGTTTCCCCGCCCCTATCCGGCGCCCGACCGGCCCGACCAGGAAGTTGCGCCCGAGCACACGTCCGCCGGCTGGACCGGGCAATCCGCGGTCAGCCGGCCCAGCAAACCGGTGCTGGACATGTCGTCCGACACCGTGCAGATCGTGCGTCGCGGTGCTTCGATCGCCGCGCAGGCCACCCTGATCGGGGCCGTGGTGACCGCCGGCATGATGCTGATCAGCGAGGGCATCTCGCGGGCGTGGGGCGGGTTGCTCGGCGTGCTCATCCTGGTCGGCGTGCTGATCTGGCTGGGTCGAGCGGTGCCGGGCCGACTCGGGCCGGCCCTCGCGCAGGTGCGGGCCGGGAACCGGCCGCTCGCGGCGGCGGCTTATCTGAGCTTCGCCGCCCCGGTGCTGCTGCCGGTCTACGCGGCCGTCGGCGGGGTGATCCCGCTGATCGCCGGCATGGTCCTGGCGGCCGCCGCGACCATGCTGCTGCTGACGAGGCGCTGACCGGGGCACCCGCGGGCAAAAGCACGGCACCCCCGCGGGCGGCACCCCCGCGGGCGGCACCCCCGCGGGCGGCAGCGCGGGACCCCGCGGGCGGCACCCCCGTGGGCGGCAGCGCGGGACCCCGCGGGCGGCAGCCCCGCGGGCGGCAGCATGGGACCCCGCGGGCGGCACCTCCGCGGGCAAAAGCGCGGCACCCCGCGGGCAGCGCGGGCAGCGCCGCGGCACCCGCGGGCAGCAGTGCGTCCGCGCTGCGGCCGGGGGTGGGGTGCGGTGTCAGGGTGCGGTGTCAGAGTGCGGGGGCGCTGGAGTCCAGGGCGTCGGCGTTCTGGGCGGACTCCAGCAGGGCGGGGGCGGGGACGCGGTGGTGCAGGGCGGCGCGCAGCATTGGTTCGGCCTCGGGGTGGTTCATGGTGTCCAGGGCCAGCAGGGCGGCTCCGGTGACCGGCGGGGTGTTCAGGATCGTCACCTCCACCTGGGGGGCCTGGTCGATGGCGCCGGCGACGACCTGGTCGTGCAGCTGGGGGTGGCGGGCTCGGAGGACGCCGCCGCCCAGCACCAGGGCGTGCTTCTCGGTGAGCAGGCCGAGCCGGGTGGCGGCCACCCGGTGCTGGGCCAGGATCTCCGTCGCCTGCCGGTCGACCAGCGCGGACGCCACTTCGTCGCCGGTGGCGGCCACCTCGAACAGCAGCGGGGACAACTCGCGGATCCGGTCCATGGGCAGGTCACCGAAGTGCAGGGCGATGCTTACCGCTTCGACCGTGGGCAGGCCGAAGTGGGCGGCCACGGCGGGGGACAGGGCGGTCGGCCGGCCGCGGCCGTCTTCGCCCCGGGCGGCTTCACGCAGGGTGTGGTCGGCTAAGTCGTGACCGCCGCCCCAGTCACCGGAGATCGGGCCGAGGGCCACGAAGCGGGCGGTTCGGCCGTCGGCGGTGCGGCCCACGCAGTTCGTGCCGGCGCCGCACACCACGGTCACGGCGTCGGGTGTGGCGGTGCCGGCGCGCAGCAGGGCGAAGCAGTCGTTGTCCACTACGGTGCGCCGGGCCCAGGACGGTGCGGAGATCGCCTGGTGCAGGCGGGTCACCTCGATCGGCAGGTCGGCGCCGGCCAGGTAGACGGCAAGCGTGTCGATCGGGGTGCCGACCGGGAGGCCGGCCTCGGCGTGCACGGCCCGGATCAGCCGGCCCAGCACCTCGACGGTGCCGGGCAGGCCGATGTTGTGCGGTGACGACGTGCCGCCTCGGACGAAGCCCAGGACCTGGCCGGATTCGTCGCCGAGCACCACGTCCGTCTTCGAGTTGCCACCGTCGACGGCCAGATAGAGCGCTCTCATGAGGCCCACGCGAGATGGGCGCGGCCGGCCGCGAGGAGCTTGTCGGTCAGGGCGTCCGCGTATTCGTGCTGGCCGATCAGCGGGTGGGCGAGCAGGGCCCGGTAAACCCGTTGGCGGCCGCCCCGGAGCGCGGCGTCGAGCGCCAGTTCCTCGTACCCGCAGACGTGCGCGATGAGGCCGGACAGATCTGGCGGCAGTGCGGTGACCGGCAACGGAGCCGGGCCGTCGAGGCCCGCTCGGGCCGAGACCTCGATGACCGCCTCGGAGGGGAGGAAGGGCAGGACACCGTTGTTGCGCACGTTTACCGAGTGGACCGAATTGTCGTCAAAGCCGTGGAGTGACGCCAGCAGGCCGACCGCGGCCTCGGAGTAGTAGGCGCCGCCGCGCTCGCCGAGGAGCGCGGGCTTCTCGACCAGGTCCACGTCCCGGTACATGTCGAGGAGGATGGCCTCGATCTCGGCGACACGCTGTCCGCGGGTCTGCGCGCCACGGGACTCCCGGACGTGCTTGTCGTGGCTGTAGAAGTAGGAGAGGTAGTAGGACGGGACGTTGCCGAGGGTGGTCAGCACGGCGGGGTCGATGTCCACCTCGGCGGCGATCTCCGGCAGGTGCCGGGAAAGCAGCGAGGGGAGCTGGTCGACGCCGTCCACATAGGCGGCCCGCTCCCACGTCAGGTGATTGAGGCCGACGTGATCGAGCACCACCGACGACGGCGCCACGCCCAGGTAGCCGGCGAACCGGCGCTGGAACCCGATCGCCACGTTGCACAGGCCGACCGCCCGATGGCCGGCATCGAGCAGCGCGCGGGTCACGATGCCGACCGGGTTGGTGAAGTCGACGATCCACGCACCCGGCTTCGCCCGCTGCCGGATCCGGGCCGCGACGTCGAGCACGATCGGGACCGTACGCAAGGCTTTGCCGAGCCCGCCCGCGCCGGTCGTCTCCTGGCCGACGCAGCCGCACTCCAGCGGGAACGTCTCGTCGCTGATCCGCGCCTGCTGGCCGCCGACCCGCAGCTGGATGACCGCGGCGTCGGCGTCGGTGACCCCGGCGTCGAGGTCGGTGGTCCAGGTGACCTTTCCGGGGTGACCCTGAGCAGCGAAGATCCGAGCGGAGAAGGCGCCGACGATCTCCAAGCGCTCAGACGCGGGGTCGACAAGGACCAACTCGTCGACCATCGAGCCGAGCCGCGCGAAGCCGTCCACCAGCTCCGGCGTGTAGGTCGACCCGCCCCCGATGACTGCGATTTTCACCCTTTACTCCACCTTATTTTTGGCCAGTCAACGTGATGCCCTGCACGAACGCGCGCTGGGCAAAGAAGAAAATGATTATCAGTGGGGCCATGGCCAGCACCGTTGCGGCCGTGACCAGGTTCCAGTCGACATGGTGGACGGTCCGGAACGACGCCAGGCCCAGGGTCAGCGTCCACGAGTGTTCGTTTTCGCTCGTGTAGAGCAGTGGCCCGTAGTAGTCGTTCCAGCAGAAGAAGAACTGGAACAGGCCGGCTGCCGCGATGCCGGGCCGGGCCATCGGCAGCACCACCCGCAGCAGCGTGCGCCACTCGCCGCAGCCGTCGACCCGGGCCGCGTCGAGGTACTCCGTCGGGATGGTCAGCAGGAACTGCCGCAGCAGGAAGATGGTGAACGCGTCGCCGAACAGGGCCGGGACGATGAGCGGCGCGAGCGATCCGGTGAGGCCGTAACGGGCCCACATCAGGTAGAGCGGAACGGTCACGACCTGCGGCGGGAGCATCATCACGCAGATGATGGTCAGGAACAGGGCGTTCTGGCCACGGAACTTCAACTTCGCCAACGCGTACGCGGCGGGCACGCTGGACAGCAGGGTGAGCAGCGTGACCGACACCGCGTAGCTGACGGTGTTGAGCAGATAGCGCGGCAGCGGCGTCGACCGGAACACGTTCACGTAGTTCTCGAAGTGCCAGGTGTCGGGCCAGTAGTTGCTGGTCAGCGCCTGCTTGCTGGTCATCAGCGAGAGCAGCACCAGGTAGACGACCGGGGTCAGGAACATGATGACCAGCACGATCGCGATGCTGTGCCGGGCGATCCAGGCCAGCCGGTTCTGCCGCTTGGCCTTGTGGTTCACTTCGACGATCGGCGGTGCCGGTAGCTCCAAGACCGCGGTCATGCTTCCTCCCCGGAGAATGCGCGCGCTCGGCGCATCAGGATCACGGTGACCGCGAGCGCGACCACGAACAGCACGATCGCCAGCGCGTTGGCGTAGCCGAGCGCGTTGTAGCGGAATCCGACGGTGTAGAGCCAGAGGGGATAGGTGAAGGTGGAGCCCTCCGGGTAGCCGAAGGACTGGGAGATGCCGGCCCCGACGGTGGCCTGCCCGCTGGCGATCGAGCCGGCCACCGCCGCCTGGTCGAAGTACTGCAACGTGTAGATCACGCCGGTGACCGCCGCGAACAGGATCACCGGCCGGATCGACGGCAGCGTTATCGACCGGAACCGGTGCCAGGCGTTCGCACCGTCGAGCGACGCGGCCTCGTAGAGGCTTTCCGGAACGCCCAGCACGGCGGCCAGGAAGATCACCAGCAGGTCGCCGACGGCCCACAGGCCGAGCAGGACCAGCGCTGGCTTGGCCCAAGTCGGTGAGTTGAACCAGAGCGGACCGCTGATGCCGATCTTCTCCAGGAAGTGGTCGACCGGGCCGGTGCCCGGCTTGAGCAGGTAGACGAACGCGATGGTGGCGGCCACCGGCGGGATCAGCGACGGCAGGTAGAACACCGTACGGAAGAAACCGGCGCCCCGGCGCAGCTGCGCGAGCAGCATCGACAGGCCGAGCGCCCCGATGATCCGCGCCGGGACGAAGACCACCACCATCCACAGCGTGTTGCGAACGGCCTGGAGCAGGAACGGGTCGTCGGCCATCTGCCGGTAGTTGTCCAGGCCGACCCACTGCGGCACGGAGAGCAGGTCGAACTTCGTGAAGGAGAAGTAGACCGCCGAGCCCAGGGGGTAGAGGAAGAACACCGCGATGCCGATGAGCGCGGGCGCCAGGAACGACAGGGTCGTCAAATTCTTCCGTACGGTGTGCATGTCTCAGCCGCCGAGCTGCATGACGCTGTTGATCTGCTGGTCGGCGGTCCGCAGCCCGGAGTCGAGATCCTTGACCTTGCCGGCCTGGTAGTTCGTCAGGAACTGACCGAAGGTCTCCTGGTAGGCCGGGCCGGAGGCGGACGGCGGCGTGGTCATCGAGTTCGGGTTGTTGAAGATGTCGATGAACGTCTTGAAGTCGGGGTCCGAGCTCAGCGTCGGGTCGGCGATCGCCTTGGTCGTGGTCGGCACGTTCTTGAGCAACCCGGCCAGTTTCGTCACCGCGGCGTCATCGGTGGTCAAATATTTGATCAGTTCCCAGGCCGCTTCGGGGTTCTTGGCGTTCTTCGAGATGCCCATGATGTTGCCGGTGACGTAACCGCCGCCGTAGCCGGCGCTGTCGGCCGTCGGGAGCGGCGCTACGCCGTACTTCAGCGCGGGTGATTGGTCTTTGAGGAACGCGAGCCGGTACTCGGCGTCGATGTTTATCGCGACCTGGCCCTTCTGGAACGCGTTGTCGGTGCTGAACTCGTCACCGAGGCCGGCCTTGAACTTGGTCAACTTGTCGTAGCCGTACCAGTCGACGAGGCTCTTCTGCCAGTTCAGCAGGGTCTTCCAGTTGGGGTCGGCGCCGATCGCCGACTTGCCGTCGGCGGTGAGCCACTTGGCGCCGGTGGCCGGGGCGAGGTGGGCGGCGGCGTTCTCGTAGAAGTCGTAGAGCGGCAGGAAACCGACGGTCTTGAGCGAGCCGTCGGGGTTGCGCACGGTCAGCTTCTTGGCGTCCTCGGTCAGTTCGTCGAGGGTCTTCGGCGGCCCGGCGATGCCCGCCTTGGCGAACATGTCCTTGTTGTAGAACATGCCGTAGGCGTCGGCGAGGAACGGCATCGCGCAGCGTTTGCCGCCGAACTCGGTGTACTGCCGGGTGGTGGCGTTCAACTGGTTGAGGTCCACTTTGTCCCGGCTGAGGTACGGGTTGAGATCCACCCACGCGCCCGAGGAGCAGAACTTGCCGACGATGTCGGTGGAGTAGGAGAGGCCGATGTCGGGTCCGTTGCCGGCCCCGATCGCCTGGGTGACCTTGGAGTCGTCCTGCCCGGACTTCACCGTGACCTTGATGTTGGGGTGGCTCGCCTCGAAGTCCTTGACCACCGTGTCGATGGCTGCGGCCTCGCGCTCGGCGAAGAAGTGCCAGAGCTCGACGGTGCCGCTGACCGAAGCGCCGGGGTTGGCGATCTTGGTTTCCTTGGGAGCGGGGGTGCAGGCGGCAGTTGTCAGCAAAGTAAGGGCAAAAAGGGCATAGGGTATCCGCTTGTTCACTTCAGGCCTCTCAGAAAAGCGTCAGCTGTCGCGAATGTTGGCGATGAGGGCTTCCCGGACCGCGGCGAGGCCGGCGTCCAGCGCGCCGAGCAACACCGCGTCGTCGTCGAGGGTGGTCACCGCGATCGAGCTCTCCAGCGGCGCCGCGCGGCGGAACGCGGCGGTCACCGCGGCCAGCAACGTCTCGCCGCCGGCCTGCGCGATCGGGCCGGCGAGCACAACCAGATAGGGATCGAGCACGGCGATCACCGCGGCCAGGCCGACCGTGACCCGGTCGGCGAGGGTGTTGAGGAATTCGCCGGGTGAGTCGGTGGCGGCCCGCACCACGTCGGCCGGTGTGCGGCCGGCGATGCCGTGGTCCCGGGCCAGGTCCATCAGCGCCGCCCCGCCGAAGAGGTCCTGCAGGTCGAGTTTGCGATCGGTGGAATCGGGCGCGTAGAGCGGCATGTAGCCGATCTCGCCGGCGCCGCCGCGGGCACCCCGCATGAGCTTGCCGGCGATGTCGATGGCCAGACCGAGACCGTCCTGACCCATCCAGAGCAGCGCGAAGCTCTCCGCGTCGCGTCCGGTGCCGCGGTTGCGCTCGGCCACCGCGGCCAGGTTCACGTCGTTGTCGACGCCGACGTGGGTGCCGAGCGCCGCGGCGATCTCCGGCACCAGACCGGTCCGGCCGAAGCCGGGGACGTCCACGTGCCGGATGGTGTTGGTGCGGGCGTCCCACGAGCCGGGGACGCCGAGCTGCACGTGCCGGATGCGGTCGGCCGGCACGCCGGCCTCCTCGCCCAGCTGGGCGACCACGTCGACGATCGCGCCCGCGGGTTCGGTGGCGAGGAAGTCGATCCGCGACTCGAACCGGGCGCGGACGCGGCCGGTCAGGTCGCAGAGAGCGGCGGTGACCGACGGCGTACCGCTGGTGCCGACGTCGCGGACCGAGATCGCGACCGCGTACGCGGCGTCCGGGTTGGCCGCGTAGATCTCGGCGTTCGGCCCGGGTCGGCCGCTGTTGTGACCCACCACGTTGACCAGGCCGGCGTCGACGAGCCGGCGCAGGACCTCGGAGATGGTCGGCGTGGACAGGGCGGTGAGCTTGCGCAAGTCGGAGCGGGTGAGCATCCCTGGGTCGAGCAGGTGAGCCAGAGCTGCGCTCTCGTTCATGGCGCGGAGCAGCTTGGACGATCCGGCCAGACGGGTCAACGGGGCTCCCTGCGGGATAGGCAAACTGACTAACAGTTGCTCGGACGGTAGACAGGCCCTTCCCCCGTGTCAAGGCCCACATCGCAGACTAGACCCCGTCATCGACAGCTATTGATAAACCTTTTTAACTGTTCTAACGTCACTGCCCATCACGCGCGTGATCACCCATCCCCCCTCCTCCGTCAGGAGAGCCATGAAACGCGTGAGGGCAATCGCCTACGCCTCGCTGGCCCTGGTCGTCCCCGCAGCAGCCATCACATATGGCCTGCTCCCGGCCAGTGCCGCCGTCTCCGGCCCGATCACCGGGCTCGGCAACAAGTGCATCGACATCGCCAACGGGTCGAGCGCCAACGGCTCCGCCGTGCAGCTTTACGACTGCAACGGCAGCGCCGCTCAGCAATGGACCGTCGGCAACAGCGACAACACCGTCCGGGCCCTCGGCAAGTGCCTCGACGTACCCTCCGCCTCGACCGCGAACGGAGCCAAGATTCAGATCTACGACTGCAACGCCACCGGCGCGCAGAAGTGGACCGTTTCCAACGGAGCGCTGGTCAACACCGGTTCCGGCAAGTGTCTGGACGTGACCGACAAGAGCACCGCGAACGGTGCCCGGCTCCAGATCTGGACGTGTGGCAACACCGCGAACCAGACTTGGGTCGTGCCCGGCTCGACCAGTCCGACAACTCCGCCCACTACGCCGCCGACCTCTGCCCCAACAGGCAAGAACCTTGACAATCCGGCGAAGAAGGACGTCGCCATGCAGATCGTCTCGGCGGCCGAGAACTCCTCGCTGGACTGGCGGGCCCAGTTCGCCTACATCGAGGACATCAAGGACGGGCGGGGCTACACCGCCGGCATCATCGGGTTCTGCTCCGGCACCGGCGACATGCTGGAGCTGGTGGAGGCCTACACGGCGACCAAGCCGTCGAACGTGCTCGCCAAATATCTGCCGGCGCTGCGCAAGGTCGACGGCACCTCGTCGCACTCCGGTCTCGACCCCAACTTCACCAAGGACTGGAAGACCGCGGCGGCCGACTCGGTGTTCCAGGCCGCCCAGGAGTCCGAGCGGGACCGCGTCTACTTCAACCCGTCGGTGCGGGACGGCAAGTCCGACGGGGTGCGGGCGCTCGGCCAGTTCGCCTACTACGACGCCTCGGTCATGCATGGCTACGACGGCATGCGGTCGATTCGCAGCGCCGCGCTGAAGCGGGCCAAGCCGCCGGCGCAGGGTGGCGACGAGCGCACCTGGCTCAACGTCTTCCTCGACGAGCGGGTCATCGAGATGAAGAAGGAGGAGGCGCACTCCGACACCAGCCGGGTCGACACGGCCCAGCGGGTCTTCCTCAACAACGGCAATTTCGACCTCAACACGCCGCTCGATTTCCGGGTCTACGACCAGCCTTTCCACATCGGTTGAGCGTCCGGGGCGCTTCGGCGCCCCGGTACCTTGTCGACCATGGTCGATTTTCTGCTGGGCGGCGCGGCGGTAGTGCTGCTCGTCATCGCTACCGTCGTGCTGCTCCGGTCCGAGCGCCTCGGCCGAGCGCGGTTGACCGGCCTGGTGGCGCTGATCGTGCTGGCGGCCGGCACGTTCGCCGGGGCGATCTACCACCACGCCTCGTCCTCGCCGGCCGCCGAGGTCGTCGTTCCGCTGCCGATCGCCTCCTCGGCCGGCCCGGCGCCCGGCGCCGCGATTTCCAAGATCGAGCTTTCCTTGGGTACGGGCGACAAGCTCCCGCAGGGCGCGCTGTGGCTCGACCCGCCCCGGCCGGGAACCGACGCCTACACGGGTGATCTGTCGCTGCTCTGCTCGACACCCGGCAAGACCGACAACGAGCAGAACTGCACCGGCACCGACCCGCGGGTGTGGACCGTCGAACCGCTCGCCGGCCGCGCGGTGCTCGCCGCGGCCAGTGGAGATCCGTTCGCCGACCCCGGAGCCTGCGACGTCTCGTTCGCGCCCGGCTACCTCGAGCTGGCCGCCGGCCGGAGTTACTGCGCCCGGCTCACCGCCGATCCGAAGCGGACACATGCCTTCCGGGTGCCCGCTTTTCCGGCCGATCAGCCGCTGCCGACCTCGCTGAATGCGGAGGTCGTGGCGCTCGGTTGAAGGCGCCGGGGGAAAACGACATAGCGGACGTGGTTGTTCGCCCCGCGAAGCGTCCATTAGGTTCAGATGGTGTCAACGATGGTGCCTAAGCTGTTCGCCGGGCTGGTCGATGACGCGTCCCTGCTCCCGCCCAGCCGGACGAGCCTGCCCGAGGCCGTGGCCAAGCACAGCGAGCATCGCGGTGCCTGGTTCGCCGCCCTGCTCGGCCCGTTGCTGGTGCCGGCTTCATCGATGAGCATCGAGTTGCCGGCCCGCGCGGTGCCGGTCGCGCTGGTCGGTGACGTGCCGGTGAGCGCGCTGCCGATCGCGGTCGAGAAGCTGCGCGCGGCCGGCGCGGCGGTGCTGCACGTCGAGGCGCCGGTGGCCCGGCGCGGCGAAGACCCGCAACCCGGGCTCGGCGATCTGCACGCGCTGGCCGGGCACGACGAGGACCTCCAGGTGTACGCCGAGATCCCGCTCAGCTGGGGCCTCCTCGACGCGCTCGACACGGTGGCCGAGTGGCGGTCCGCGGGGTTGCGGGTGGCTCCCAAGTTCCGAGTCGGCGGACTGGCCGCCGAGCTCTTCCCCACCCCGGTCGAGCTGGCCGCGGTGATCTGCGCCTGTCGCGACCGCGAGCTGCCGTTCCGGCTGGCCGCCGGGCTGCGGCACGCGATCCGGCACACCGACCCGGAGACCGGTTTCACCCACCACGGCTTCCTGAACGTGCTGGCCGCCTCGATCGCGGCGGTCGACGGTGCCGAGGTGGCCGAGGTCGCCGAGGTGCTGGCCGCGACCCACCCGCTGCCGCTCGTCGAACCGTGCCGGGCCAGGCGCGACACCGCCCGCCCGATGTTCGTCGGCTTCGGCGCGGTCGGCGTCGTGGAGCCGTTGACCGAGCTGATTCGACTCGGACTGGTGATCGGCGGGTCCGACTGATCGGCTCCACCCCTGGCGTGCGTGGCCTTACCCTCAGTAGCGTGCCTGCGGGAGGTCACTCGATGTCGACGATCGCGGTAACGCGCCTCATCGAGGCTCCCGTTGCCGCGGTCTGGCAGGTGTTCACCGATCTGGCCCGGCGCCGCGACCGGCTCTCCACCGTCACCCGGGTCGAGGTGCTCAGCACCGGCCCGTTCGGCGCCGGGACAGCCTGGCGCGAGACCCGGCGGATGGCCGACGGCGGTGAGATCACCGAGGACTTCCTCGTCGAGCTGTGCGAGATGCCCGACCGGTTCGTGGTCCGGTCGCCCGGCATCGGCGCCGACTACAAGATGACCTATTCGTTCGTTCCGGTCGTCGCCGGCCGCCACCGTGGCGGCACCATGGTCACGGCCGTTCAGGACGGTGGCGCCACCGGGCCGATCGGCCGCTTCCTCGCCCTGATCTTCGGTGGGTTGGCCGCCGAGACCGCCGAGGGTGCGCTGCGACGGGACCTCGACGACCTCGCCGCAGCCGCCTGACATAGTCTCTCGCGGTGAAAAAGGTACTGCTGCGGTCCCTGTCCGCGCTCGTCGTGGCCGCCGTGGCGGTGCTTGTCGGCTGGCGCGTGCTCGCTCCGGCCGAGGTCCTGGCCAGCGTGAACGGCCCGACTCCGAAGATGTCCCTGATCCGGGCGGGGGTCACCAGCAAGCTCTCGATGGCGCCGCTGATCGTCGACGACACGGTCCGGGTCTACGCCGCGAAACGGCAGATCCGTGCCGACGCGCCGGTCCACGCCCGGACGATGTACTCCGCGATCTGGTCGTTCCGCCGCTGGCCACAACAGCTGACCGGGGTGGTGGCGGCCGGTTCCACGGTGGTCAGCCGCTGGTCCGACGGCGACGTGGTGGCGATCGACGGGCGGACCGGAAAGATCATCTGGCGGATCTCCGGGCCGGCGCCCGCCGAGGGTTTCGCCGGGCACCGCACCGGCGCCGACACGGTCTGGCGACCGGTCGGCCTGCGGGTCGCCGGCGGCACGGTGCTGGTCACGGCGACGGCAAGAGTCGACGCGTACGAGGTGAGCACCGGCGCCCGCCGCTGGACCGCCCCGCTCTGTGCCGACGGATTCACCACCGCCGGCGGCAGTTACGTCTGTGCCGACGGCGCGTACGACACCGCCACCGGCGCCAAGGTCGCGTCGTTCCCGACCGGACCGTTCACCCCGCTCGGCTGCGACGTCGCCACCTCCGCCTGCGCCGGCCTGCGCGACGGTACCGGCCAGGGGTGGCTGACCGACGCCTCGACTCCGCGGCGCTCCCGCCCCCTCGACGGGCCGGGCAGTACGGTCGCCGGTGGCGTGGTCTTCCAGTCGACCGCCGCCGCCCTCCTCGCGGTCGACCCGGTCACCGGCGCGACCCTGCGCAGGTCGCCGGCCGGTACGCAGGTGCTGGGTGCTTCGGGCGACCGGATTCTGCTGCTCACCAAGGACCGGCGGCTGCTGCAGCTCGAGACCCGTACCGCCAAGGGGAAGTTGATGTTCCTGGCGTCCTTCGGCAAGGAGGTCCGCAAGTACGACGTCGGCGCCTGGCAGGTGACACCCCGGTTCGTGGCGATCGAGCGGCTGGCCCCGGCCGGCCCGAAGTCTCCGGACGCGCCCGGGTACTACTACTCGACCGAGCCGGTGCTGGTCGCCGAACTCTGACTAATCTGGGCTCATGACGGATCCGCAGCTGGTCCTGTCCGGCCTGGTGATGGGTGAGTCGGCCCGCTGGCACGACGGCGCGCTGTGGTTCTGCGACTGGGGTGCCGGCTCGGTGCTGCGTCTCTCCGCGTCCCGCACCGCCGAGGTCATGGCCGGGGCGAGCGGGATGCCGTTCTGCATCGACTGGCGGCCCGGGGGAGAGCTGCTGCTGCTCGACGGACCGGGCGCGCGGCTGCTCCGCGACGGTGTGCCGTACGCCGACCTGGCCGGCATAGACGGCAGTCACCCCTGGAACGACATCGTCGTCGACTCGCGCGGCAACGCGTTCGTGAACAACATCGGCTACGACTTCCCCGGTGGCACCCCGGCGCCCGGACTGATCGCGGTGGTGTCGCCGGACGGCGTCGCCCGGCCGGTGGCCGGCGGGCTGGAGTTCCCCAACGGCATGGCCGTGACCGCCGACGACAGCACGCTGATCGTGGCCGAGTCGCACGGCTCCCGCCTGACCGCCTTCGACATCGCCTCGGACGGTTCGCTGAGCAACCGCCGGGTCTGGGCCGACCTGCCCGGCGTGGCCCCCGACGGCATCTGCCTCGACCCGTCCGGCGCGATCTGGTACGCCGCCGTGCCCAACGAGCACTGCAGCCTCGTGCGCGAGGGTGGCGCGGTGGTCACCACGATCCCGTTACCGGACGGCGCCTTCGACTGCGCCCTGTCCGGGGACGGTCGGACGCTCTACGCGTTGACAGCGGACTACACCAACCCCGCGGCGATGTTCGGGGGCCGCACCGGACGATTGTTCGCGATTTCGCGCTGAGCCGGCTCCACCGTCGGGGGAAGGCGCCGACCTCGTTCGAGTGAGGCGGTGCGGAATGAGATTCGTTCAGAGCCGTCTCGGCTGCGAAAAACCCCAGGTCACCCCTTGATCTAAACCGCCGCGAACAATTCCCGACGGCTTTCGGGTGGCCCGTCAACTGCTATTGAACGGCTATGGAGATAGGGTCGTCCGGCATCCAGGAATTGTTCCTATGCTCGGAGGCTCGCATGCGGAAAACCAGATCGGCACTCTCCGCCGCCGGGATCGCGGCCGTCGCCGTCGCCATGTCCGGCGTCGGTGGCGGGGTGAGTCACGCCTCCGGCCGCACCGTGCCGTGCAGTGTCCCGTCGGCGCAATACCGCACCATCCAGTCCGCCGTGAACGCCACGACCTGCACCGGAATCAAGGTGGCGCCCGGCGTCTACACCGAGAACGTCCAGGTCAACCGCAGTGTGACGATCAACGGTGGGAAGGCCGGGCAGGACGCGCGCGGCCGGCGCGGCACCGGGGAGACGGTCCTCAACGGTGGTGTGGCGCCCACCTTCACCATCACCGCCGACAACGTCGTCATCGACGGTTTCACCCTCAACGGCCCGCCCGGTGGCGGCACCGCGGCCCTCGTCATGCCGGGCGGCAATTCCGGCGAGCTCATTCAGAACAACATCATCAACAATCCCGGCCGGGCGGCGTCGATCACGACAAGCCGTACCGTATTCCGGAAGAATGTCGTCAAGAATACGTCGACGGCGTCCGATGGATTCCAGGGAAACAGCACACCGTTGCGCGACGTGGTCATCGCCGACAACAACTTCAGCGGCGCTGATTCGTCGCACTACAACGCCGACGTCACCTTCATCGAGGGCAACGCGAACCTGACCGTCTCCGGCAATCGCAGCACCGGTGACGGCACGCTGGTGGCCCTGTTCAAGACGACCGGTGCGCGGGTGGTCGACAACACCGTCGTCGGCACGAGCAACTCGTCGGCGATCTTCATCGGCGGCAAGAACAGCAAGATCACGGTCAGCGGCAACACGATCAGCTCAGCCGGCTCCGCGGTCAAGGTCAGCAACGCCATCGGCAGCCCGAACTCCGGCGTCGACATCACCCGCAACACGCTGCGCGGCAACCAGTACGGCGTGCAGGTGGCCGCCAACTCGACCACCGGCGTCGTCCTGGTGACCCACAACCTGATCAGCGGCAACACCATGTACGGCGTCTACGACGATCCCACCTCCGGCGCCGCCACCACCGCCACCTGCAACTGGTGGGGCGCCCCGACCGGCCCGGGCGCGGGCGCCCGCAGTCGTGGCGACAAGGCGAGCGCCGGGGTCACGTACAAGCCGTGGTTGCTCCTTCCGGCCTTCAGCGCCTTCTGCCGCTAGGTCGTTCGCCGGTGAGGCCGGTCCCGGGTCCTCGGGGCCGGCCTCGCGCCTGTCCAGCGTGCCGCGTCGGACCGGACGCGTAGGGTCGCTGGTGTGGAAGTCATCGACGACCCCGACGTGCTGGCGAGCCTCAGCCACGATGAGGCGGAGTGGGCGCCGTACGGCAAGGCGCTCGGTGCGGTCCGGCCGCGGACCACCGCGGAGGTGCGCGAGGTCGTGCGGCACTGTGCGGAGCGGGGGATCCCGATCGTTCCGCGGGGGGCCGGCACCGGGTTGTCGGGTGGGGCGAACGCGGTCGACGGGGCCATGATCCTGGATCTGTCCAGGATGGACCGGATCGTGGCGATCGATGCCGACAACATGACCGCCACGGTGCAGCCGGGCGTGATCAACGACGATCTGAAGAAGGCCGTTGCCGAGCACGGCCTGTGGTATCCGCCGGATCCGGCCAGCGCGCCCTGGTCGACGATCGGCGGCAACGTGTCGACCAACGCGGGTGGTCTCTGCTGCCTGAAGTACGGTGTGACCCGCGATTACGTGCTCGGCCTGGAGGCGGTCGTCGGTGGGGCGGCCGGCGCCTACGGCACGGCGGTGCGGCTCGGCCGGCGTACGACCAAGGGCGTGAGCGGCTATGACCTGGTCGGCCTGTTCACCGGCTCGGAGGGCACGTTCGGGGTGCTGACCGAGATCACGGTACGGCTGCGCCCGGCCCGCCGCGAAGCCCCGAAAACCGTGGTCGGCGCGTTCGGCAGTGTCGTGGCGGCGGGCGAGGCGGTTGCCGCGATCACTCGGGCGGGCCTGCTCCCGGCGGCGTTGGAGTTGCTTGATCGCACCTGCCTGCGTGCCGTCGAGGAGTGGAAGCATCTGGGGCTGGAGGCGGACGCGGCCGCCCTGCTGCTGGCTCAGCTGGACACGCCCGGCGACGAGGAGGCCACCGCGGTCGCCTCGGTGTTCCGCGACGCCGGGGCGCTGTGGGCCGAGCAGTCGACGGACGAGGTCGAAGCCGAGGCGCTGTTCGCCGCCCGCCGGTTGGCCTACCCCGCGCTGGAGCGGCTGGGCCCGGTGCTCACCGAGGACGTCTGCGTGCCCCGCTCCCGCGTACCCGAGATGCTTGCCGTGATCGAGGAGACCGCCGCCCGGCACGGCACGACGATCGCCACCATCGCGCACGCCGGTGACGGCAACCTGCACCCGCTGATCCTCGCCCCGGCCGGCGACGAGGCGGCCAAGCGAGCAGCTCAGGCCGCTTTCGAAGACATGTTGACGGCGGCGATCGCGATGGGCGGCACAGTGACCGGCGAGCACGGCGTCGGTCTGCTGAAACGAGCCGGCATGCGGCGGGAGCTGTCGCCGGAGGTACTGGCCATGCAGATCGCGATCAAGCAGACCTTGGACCCGCTGAACCTGTTCAACCCCGGCAAGGTGGTCGGCTGACGGCTGTCGGCCCGTCAGGGGCGATTGCCGATCTGCAGGACGCTCTTCGGCCGGGTCACCTCGGCGAAGAAGTCGTTGCCCTTGTCGTCGACGACGATGAAGGCGGGGAAATCCTCCACCTCGATCTTCCAGACCGCTTCCATGCCGAGTTCCGGGTATTCCAGGACCTCGACGTGGCGGATGCAGTCCTGGGCGAGGCGGGCCGCCGGGCCGCCGATCGAGCCCAGGTAGAAACCGCCGTGGGACCGGCAGGCGTTGGTCACCTGGGTCGAGCGGTTGCCCTTGGCCAGCATGACCAGCGAGCCGCCGGCGGCCTGGAAGCTCTCCACGTAGGAGTCCATCCGGCCGGCCGTGGTCGGACCGAAGCTGCCGGACGCGTAGCCCTCGGGGGTTTTCGCCGGGCCGGCGTAGTAGACCGCGTGGTCGCGCAGGTACTGCGGCATCGGCTGACCGGCGGCCAGCCGCTCGGCGATCTTCGCGTGGGCGATGTCGCGGGCCACCACCAGCGGGCCGGTCAGGGACAGCCGGGTCTTCACCGGGTATCGCGAGAGCTCGGCGCGGATCTCCGACATCGGGCGGTTGAGGTCGACCTTGACCACCGGGCCCTCGTCGAGCTCGACCTCGGGCAGGTAACGGGCCGGGTCGGTCTCGAGGCGCTCCAGCCAGACGCCGGAGGGGGTGATCTTGGCGAGGGCCTGGCGGTCGGCGGAGCAGGAGACGGCGATCGCGACCGGGCAGGAGGCGCCGTGCCGGGGCAGGCGGACGACTCGTACGTCGTGGCAGAAGTAGCGGCCGCCGAACTGGGCGCCGATGCCGAAGTCGCGGGTCAGTTCGAGGACCGCCGCCTCGAGCTCGACGTCGCGGAAGCCGTGCGCCGACATCGTGCCGTGCCGGGGCAGGTTGTCGAGGTATTTCGCGCTGGCCAGCTTCGCGGTCTTGAGGGCGAACTCGGCCGACGTGCCGCCGATGACCACGGCCAGGTGGTAGGGCGGGCAGGCGGACGTGCCGATCAGGCGCAGCTTCTCGTCCAGGAACTCCATCATGCGCGCCGGGTTCAGCAGCGCCTTGGTCTCCTGGTAGAGGTAGCTCTTGTTGGCCGAGCCACCACCCTTGGCCATGAACAGGAACTTGTAGGCGTCGGGCTGGCCGCCCGGGTCTTCGGCGTAGAGCTCGATCTGGGCCGGCAGGTTGGAACCGGTGTTCTTCTCGTCCCACATGGTCAGCGGGGCGAGCTGCGAATAGCGCAGGTTGAGCCGGGTGTACGCCTGGTAGACGCCCTGGGCGATGGCCTCTTCGTCGGTGCCGTCGGTGAGCACGTGCCGGCCGCGCTTGCCCATCACGATCGCGGTGCCGGTGTCCTGGCACATCGGGAGCACCCCGCCGGCCGCGATGTTGGCGTTGCGCAGCAGGTCGAGCGCCACGAAGCGGTCGTTGGGCGACGCCTTGGGGTCGTCGATGATCGACCGGAGCTGGGACAGGTGGGCCGGGCGCAGGTAGTGCGCGATGTCGTGCATGGCCTCAGCGGTGAGCTGGGTCATCGCGGCCGGGTCGACGGTCAGGAACCGCCGGCCACCCGGGCCGTGCACCACGTCCACACCCTCGTCCGTGACCAGTCTGTACTCGGTCAGGTCGTCGCCGATCGGCAACAGCGGCGAGTACGAGAATGCGGCGCCTCTGCTCATGACGGGCAAGCCTAGGACAGTCGCCCGGGACGGCGCGAGCCGCACCCGGCCGTGCGCATATACCAGTTCGGTCAGGCGAACGGCAGGTAGGCCATGTCGCGGCCGTCGACAGCGATCATTCCGTTCGGCCCGGTGGCGAAAATCTTGGCATTCGTCCGGACATCGGCGAGGAGTTTTCCGCTGGCCGGCGCCACCGCGGCGACCCGGCCGGGCTTGGTGGAGGCGATGACCACGGCGTCCGGGGTGAGCGCCGCCGAGCCGGTGGATTCCCGGGTCCAGGTCACCGATCCGCGCGACAGGGAGAGGCAACGCAACGTGGAGCCCTTGCGGATGATCGCGTACGAGTCGTTGACCGCCCGCACCTCCTCGCCCTTGGCGCCGTGCCACAGCACCCGCCCGTCATGGGCCGCGATCAGTTCCGGCCGGCCCACCGGGTCGACGCCGAGCACCACGTCCTCCCCGCCGGCCGGGTCACGGTCCTGCTTGCAGCCGGAGCCGTTGGAGGCGGTGCGCAGGTTGAGCCCGTCCCGGCGCCAGACGGTGCCGCGGTCGGGCGGGTCGGTGGCGACCACCCCGAAATAGCAGGTGCCGTCGGCGGAGGTGGCGGTGATCGTGAGGACCCGCCCACCGGCGACCGCCACGCGCTGGCCGGCCCCGGGTTCGGCGGTCTGCACGAGCCGGCCGTTGGCGGTGTCGATCACCCGGACCTTGCCGTCGTCGGGCAACCCGATCAGGGCCGGCATCTGCCGCGGCCCGGCCACGTCGTCGTCGATGTTGTCGGCGGTCATCGGGTTGGTGTCGGGCAGGTCGGGGTTGGCGGCGTCGAGCACGAAGCCGATCCCGCCGGTGTTGACCCGCCAGCGCACGTTGCCGCGGGTGTCCCAGGCGGTCAGCTCGCAGTCGCTGCCCTTGCCGCAGTGCAGGTCGAGGATGCCGGTGCGGTAGGTCCAGACCGCGGTGGCCGTCTTGTCCTCGCGCCGTACGGTGCCGCTGCGCGGGTCGAGCACCTGGTAGCCCTTGGTGAGCAGGCGCCCGACGACCACGACCGCATCGGTGCCGTCCCCGGCCACCCCGGCCCAGTCGGCGTCGTTGTCCCACAGCTTGACCCCGGCGGTCAACCCGTACGCCTCGAGCGAGGTGCGGTATTCCACGATCACCGAGTCGCCGGCGAGGGTGACGCTCTGCGGGCTGCCGCCGATGGTCGACTGCCAGCGGGAGGCGCCGTCGGCGATCGGTCCGCTGGTGTTGAATTTCGCCCACCAGCCCGGCCAGGGGTTCCAGGTCTGGGTGGTGGCGAGCACGACGAGGAGCACCACGACGGAGATCAGCACGTACCCCATCCGGGAGCTGCCACCCGATGCCATGGGCGACACGCTAACGATCTATTTCACTCCGACGAGGGATGGTGATATTTCCGTGTCGTCCGTTATGCGAGTGATGCGGCTCGGACCAGCGGCAACGTACGGTAATGGATCACCTCGGCCAGCGCGATGATCGTGTGCGCCCGGGTGATGCCCTCGTAGCCGACGATCTGGTCGATCACCCGTTGCAGGTCGGCGTGCGAGCGGGCGACGATGCGGCACAGCAGGTCGCCGCTCCCGGTGATGGTGTGCGCCTCGAGAACCTCCGGGATGTCGGCCAGGTGCGCGGCGACGGCGCCATGCCCGTACCGCTGGCTGATCTCCAAGGTCACGAAGCTCATCACCCCGAAGCCGATGGCTTCCGGGCTCACCTCGGGCCCGAAGCTCTTGATCGCGCCCCGCGCGATCAGCTTGTCCAGCCTGGCCTGAACGGTTCCGCGAGCGACCGCGAGACGCCGAGACATTTCCAGTACGCCGATACGCGGCTCCGAGGCGAGCATCTCCACGATCTTGGCGTCGAGCGGGTCGAGCTGGACAGATTGCATAGCCACAAGGGCAAGTTACCGTACGAGTTGCGCAGAGTGCCTAGCGTATATTTCCACTGTTGCCCAGGGTTTTTGAGAAGGGCAGCCTCGGCATATGACGCAGATGATGGAATCCGAGACCCGCCAGGCCGACGTCTTCCCCGTCAAGGGCGTCGACTACCTCCAATTCCTGGTGGGCAACGCCAAACAGACCGCCCACTTCTACTCGACCGCGTTCGGCATGACGTGTGTCGCCTACCGCGGGCCCGAGCAGGGCTATCGCGACCACTCGGAATATGTGCTGGTCAGCGGCTCGGCCCGGTTCCTGATCACCGGCGCGGTGCACGCCGGGGCACCCGGTGCCGACCACGTCACCAAGCACAGCGACGGCATCCGCGACATCGCCCTCGAGGTGCCCGACGTGGACGCCGCCTACCGGCACGCGATCAGCGCCGGCGCGCGTGGTGTCACCGAGCCGCACGACGTCACCGACGAGCGCGGCACCGTACGGATGGCCGCCATCGCCACCTACGGCGACACCATCCACTCGCTGGTCGACCGCTCGAAGTACGACGGTCCGTTCCTGCCCGGCTTCGTGACCCGCGCCCCGATCGTCGCTCCGCCGGCGAAGCGCTACTTCCAGGCCGTCGACCACGTGGTCGGCAACGTCGAGCTCGGCAAGATGGACGAGTGGGTCGAGTTCTACGGCCGGGTCATGGGTTTCACCAACATGGCCGAGTTCATCGGTGACGACATCGCCACCGACTACTCCGCGCTGATGTCCAAGGTCGTCGCGGACGGTCACCGCAAGGTCAAGTTCCCGCTGAACGAGCCCGCCGTGTCCAAGCGCAAGTCGCAGATCGACGAATACCTCGAGTTCTACGACGGTCCGGGCGCGCAGCACATCGCGATCGCGACCAACGACATCATCCGCAGCGTGGACGCCATGCGCGCGGCCGGTGTCGAATTCCTGGACACGCCCGACTCGTACTACGACGACCCCTCCCTGCGCGCGCGCATCGGTCAGGTCCGGGCGCCGATCGAGGAGCTCAAGGCGCGGCGCATCCTGGTCGACCGGGACGAGGACGGTTACCTGCTGCAGATCTTCACCAAGCCGGTGCAGGACCGGCCGACGGTCTTCTTCGAGCTGATCGAACGGCACGGCTCGCTCGGGTTCGGCAAAGGCAACTTCAAGGCCCTCTTCGAGGCCATCGAGCGGGAGCAAGAGCTTCGCGGCAATCTGTAACACTCTGCGCGTGACGCAAACTCCGGGGTACGGGCCACCGCCGGGTCATTACCCACCGGCGGTGCCGCCCGGCTACTACTACGTGCCCGTGCGCCCGCCGGTTCCGGTGAGTCCGGGCGGTCTTCCGCTTGCCGATTTCGGGACGCGTCTGGTCGCGTACATCATCGATTCGCTGTTCATGTCGGTTTTCGCCCTGATCCTCGCGGTGCCCGGGTTGTTCCTGGTCCTGCGCCATCTGCCCGATCCCGCGCAGTACGCCGACGACACCTCGCCGGGCCGGTTCCTGGGCGACTTCCTCGGGCCCTTGCTGCTTTTCGAGCTGGCTCTGTTCGTCGTGATGCTGGTCGGCTATTACCTCTATTCGGTCGAATACGCCCACCGGGGCGGACAGACGCTCGGTAAGAAGGCGATGAAGATCCGGATCGTGCCGCTCGACCCCCATCTGCGCTACACGCGGGGGATGGCGGCCAAGCGATTCCTCATCGAGTACGTCGGTGGCGTCCTTGTGCCGTTCTTCAGTTACCTCGACGGACTGTGGCAACTCTGGGACAAGCCTTACCAGCAGGCCCTGCACGACAAGGTGGCCGGAACCGTGGTCGTTAAGGTTTCCCCATGAGTTCGTTGCCCGCCGGCTGGTACAAGGACCCCGCCGACCCCGCCACCCAACGCTATTGGGACGGCGAGGGCTGGATCGGCAAGGCCATCGGGGCCGACGCGGTCCCGCCGGACGGCCCCCCGCCGGTCGAGGAGGAGCCGCCGCCCGCGCCCGCCACGGCCCCCGCCCCGACCACGACCCCCGCCCCGGTGGCGCCGCCCGCGGCACCGGCCCCGCCGCCCGGCTGGGGACCCATGCCCCCACCTCCGCCGGGCTGGCAGCCGCCCCAGCAGGACGGCCCGATGCCGGGCATGCCGGGGGGACCGCAACCGGGCTGGAACTACACGCCCTACCCGGTGCAGCCGCGCCCGCACGGCTTCGCGCTGGCCGGTCTGGGCCCGCGCCTGGTCGCCCGGCTGCTCGACATCCTCGCCGTGCTGGTGCTCAACGTGGTCGTCAACGGCTACTTCGCCTACCAGTTCTGGCAGGAGTTCCTGCCCACCTACCGGGCGAGCATGGACGCGGTGGCCAACGGGCAGAGCGCCTTCGACGTGCAGCCCGCCTCCGGGCGTACCGATGCCCTGCTCTGGGTGATGTTGATCGTCGCGACCCTGCTGTGGTTGCTCTACGAGGCGCCGGCCACCGCCAGCAGCGGGCAGACGCTCGGCAAGCGCCTCATGCGGATCCGGGTGGTGGCGGTGGAGAACACCGAGCCGCTCGGGTTCGGCCGGGCGTTCGGCCGCTGGGCCCGGCTGGGCCTGTGGACCCCGGCCTGGGGCTGCGCCGGGTTCGGCCTGGTCATGCAGTTCATCGACTCGATCTCGCCGCTGTTCGACCAGCAGTTGCGGCAGGCGTTCCACGACAAGACGGCGCGCACGGTAGTGGTCGCGCTGCCACCGCACGACCAGCTACCGGCTACCCGGAAGGACAACACCGATGACTCGGCTCACTCGCGCTGACCTCGAGGGACTGCCGGCCTACGTACCCGGCCGCAGCCTCGCCGACCTGACCCGTGAGCTGGGCATCGCCGAGGCGATCAAGCTCGCCTCGAACGAGGTGCCCTACGGCCCGCTGCCCGGCGTGATCGAGGCCGTCACCGAGACGATGCGCCAGTCGCACCGCTACCCCGACATGGGCGTGGTGGCGCTGCGTGACGCGCTCGCCGCGCGCTACGGGGTGGCCGCCGACCGGATCGTCACCGGCTGCGGCTCGGTCGCTCTCGCCGAGACCCTCGCCAAGGCGACCTGCCTGCCCGGCGACGAGATCGTCCACTCGTGGCGATCGTTCGAGGCCTACCCGATCATCTCGGCCGGGGTCGGCGCCACCAGCGTGCGCGTGCCGAACACGGCCGGTCACGGCCACGATCTGGCGGCCATGGCGGACGCCGTCACCGACCGGACCCGCCTCGTGATCGTGTGCAACCCGAACAACCCGACGGGCACGGCGGTGCACAAGGCGGAGCTCGACCGCTTCCTCGCCGCGGTGCCGTCGGACGTGCTGGTGGTGCTCGATGAGGCCTACCGCGAACTGGTCACCGACCCCGACGTGCCGGACGCCATCGACACCTACGCCGACCGCGCCAACGTGGTCGTGCTGCGCACCATGTCGAAGGCGTGGGGCCTCGCCGGCCTGCGGATGGGCTACCTGGTGGCGCAGCCGGCGGTGGCCGCGGCCATCCGCAAGGTGCTCACCCCGTTCTCCACCAGCCTCGTCGCGCAGGCCGCCGCGCTGGCCGCCCTCCAGCAGGAGGACGAGGTCAAACGCCGGTGCGCGCTGGTCGTCGCCGAACGCGACCGGGTCACCGAGGCGCTGCGCAAGCTCAACGTCGAGGTCCCGGAAAGCCAGGCCAACTTCGTCTGGCTCCCGCTGGGCGACAAGGCGGCGCCGTTCGGCGCGAGCTGCGAGGGGCGCGGGGTCATCGTCCGCCCGTTCCAGCCCGATGGCGTACGCGTGACGATCGGCACCGCCGAGGAGAACGACGCTTTCCTGGCCGCCGCGGAGATCGCCCTCGAGCAGCTGGGGTAGGTGTTCCGCGGCGCGGCTCGGGTCTTGCTCAGCGGCGCCGCTTGGGCCTGGTTCCGCGGCGCGGCTCGGGTCTTGCTCAGCGGCGCGGCTCGGGTCTTACTCAGCGGCGCGGCTCCGGCCTGGTTCAGCGGAGCGGTGGGGTGGCGGCCCGGGGTTCGGGGTGGTGGTCGGCGTCGGCCAGGTGGCTCGGGAAGACCTGGCGGGCGGTGGCGGTCAGGACCAGGGCGGCGAGCGCGAGGCCGGCGGCGATCAGCGGCAGCGTGCCGAGGTGGCCGGCCGAGGTGAGGCGCTCGCCGACCAATGCGCCGCCGCCGATGCCGATCTGGAACGCCACCACGTAGACGGCGCTCGCCGCGTCCCGGGCCTGGGGCGCGATGCGCAGTGCCGTCGCCTGCAGGCACACCGGGATGGCACAGAACGCGCCGCCCCACAGCAGGGTGGCCAGCACGGTCGGGACGAGGCCGAGCACCGGGGCGAGCGCGGCCACCGCCACCGCCAGGATGCCGAGCAGCAGCATCAGGGCGGGACCGGGGCGGCGGTCGATGAACCGGCCGACCGTGTATCCGGCGATGAGCGCGGCCGCCCCGTACCCGAGTAACAACGCACTCAGGCCGAAGCCCGCCAACCCGGCGTCGCGCCGGACCAGCGGGGCGATGT
This sequence comes from Paractinoplanes ferrugineus, assembly GCF_016862195.1. GTDB lineage: Bacteria > Actinomycetota > Actinomycetes > Mycobacteriales > Micromonosporaceae > Actinoplanes > Actinoplanes ferrugineus. Next base: position 167,938 of record NZ_BOMM01000001.1, read on the forward strand.
AGGTGTAGGCCGCGAAGTGGCCGATGACCAGGCTAACGGTGACCGCGCAGAGCAGCGCGACCTTGGGGTCCCGGATGATCGCGACGGACGCGCGCAGCTGGGGGCCGAGGCGGGTCGCGCGGTCGTGCGGCAGCGGGTCGAGCTTCGGCAGGAACTTGCCGAGCAGCACGACACAGACCACTCCCGCCACGGTGATCGTGCCGATCGCGACGCGCCAGCCCAGCCACTGCCCGATCGCGGTGCTGATCGGCACGCCGGCGACGACCGCGAGCGAGTTGCCGACGAAGACGAGCGCGGTGGCCCGGCCCGCCTGCCCCGGCGGCGCCAACCGCGCTGTGATCGGCCCGATGATCGACCAGAACACCCCATGGGCGAGCGCACAGACCAGTCTGGTCGCCCCGAGCACCAGGAACGACGGCGCGAAGGTGGCCGCCGCCTGCGACAACACGAAGATCGCCATGGTGACCGCGATCAGCGTGTGCCGGGGGACGCGCATGGTGACCGCGGTGAGCGGGATAGTGCTGACCGCCGCCACCACGGCATAGCTGGTGAGCAGCAGGCCGACGTCCGACTCGGCCACGTCGAGACCGCCCGCGATCTGCGGAAGCAGGCCGACCGGAAGGGTCTCCGCGGTCACGTAGCAGAAGGCGGAGGCCCCGAGGACGGCCAGTGCCGGCCGGTTCATGCGCACCTCCGCAGAATATGCTCTGCCAAAGAGTAAAAGAAGGAGGTCGGCTGTGACGACGCGCTCAACCGAACTGCTCCGCCTGGCCCACACCCGCCCCGGCGTGACCCGGGCCGACGCGGCCAGACTTCTGGGCCTCGGCACCGGCGCCGCCACCGAGATCGTCAGCCGGTTGGCGCACGCGTCTCTGCTCGCCGAGGCGCCGGCCCCACCGAGCGGAGGCCGGGGCCGCCCGACCACCGCCCTGATCGCCCACCCGACCGGCCCGCTGGTGCTGGCCGTCGCGATCACCCACGAGGATTGGCGAATCGACGTGGTCGAACTCGGCGGCGCCACCTTGACCTCGGTCGCGGCCCCCCATACCAGCCCGGATTGGGCTGCGGTTTCCGCGTCCGTCACGGCCGCGGCCTCTTCCTTACGACTGGCGTACGGCGAACGACTGCGCGCCATGGGCCTGTCCGTCCCCGGCACCGTCTCCCCCGACCTTCGCCTGGACGCCAGCGGCCTGGGCTGGCACGACGTCGACCTGACCGCGTTGCTCCTGGCTGACGCCTCGTCGGGGCCTCATCTGATGGCTCGGGGTGACGCCTCGCTCGGGCCGCTTTTGGTGGCTCGGAATGACGCCTCGCTGGCGGCTGCTGCCGAATCGGCTCGGGGCGCCGCGGTGGGTGCGACGGTGGCCTTACACCTACGGATCGAGGCCGGCCTCGGTGGCGCGGTCGTCGACCATGGCCGGGTGCTGACGGGCGCCCGAGGCGCGGGCGGCGAGTTCGGCCACATGCCGTTCGGCGACCCGGCCGTGACCTGCCCATGCGGTGCCCAGGGTTGCTGGGGCACGGCCGTGGACGGCACCGCGATGGCCCGCTTGCTGGGCCGCCCCGCCCCACCCGACCCGGTGACCTACGCGCGGCGTCTGATCTCCTCCACCCAGCCGGCGGAACAGGCCGCCGTCCGCGCGGTGGCCGCCACCCTGGGTCGCGGCATCGCCGGCCTGGTCAACGGCTTGGACGCCGACCTGGTGACCCTCGGCGGCCTCGGAGCGGACCTGCTGGCCGCGGCCCCCGCCGAGATAGCCACTGCCTACCGAGCCGGCCTGATGCGGGTCCACCGCCCCGCACCACCACCATTACTCCAAGCCGCGCTCGGCGACGACGGCCCGATCACCGGCGCGGGCGAAGAAGCCTGGTCGCTCCTTTTGCCCTGGCTCACCTAATGCCCGCGATAATTCTCCGGTCCCGCTGAGATTTTAGAATGGCACGATCGACTCTTGGCGGGTGGCATGCTGAGTGCGAGAGAATTTACTTATGCGGCACCAGCAGCTTTCGTTCTTCTCCCGCCCGGCAACAATTGCTATGCGGGATCGCACGAAAGCGCGTAATTGGTGGCCGGAGAAAGACGAGTTCCGCCGTGACCACGCGCGCCGGCGGCGGTGGGGGCTTGCAAGGCGTTACGGGTGGAAGTTGTGCCGGGCACATGGTTGCTCGCGGGAGTGCGCGGAGCTGGGCCTGCACGAGGAGGCCGAGGAGATCCCGCCCCTGATCTGGCCCGCCGACGCAGTCCTCACGCGGCGGCCGTCACCAGTGCCAGCTAGACCTCCGGCTGAGCCCACGCTCCAGGCTGCTGAAGAGTCGCCGCAGGCCGTACCGCCGTCCCGGACCGGTTGCGCGGTTCTGCCAGAGACCGCCGCTCGCGCTCTCTCCGAGACGCAGCCCTTCACCGATCCGATGCCGGCTCCAGCTGCCGATTTGCCCGCGCTTGCCGATTCGCCCGTGCTTGCCGGTCTGCCCGCGCTTGCCGATTTGCCCGCGCTTGCCGATTCGCCCGCGCTTGCCGGTCTGCCCGCGCTTGCCGGTCTGCCCGCGCTTGCCGGTCTGCCCGCGCTTGCCGATTCGATGCCGGCGGTCGAGGACCGGTTCGCGAGCCGGTCCGGTCTTGGGCGCTGGTCGGGGTGGTTGGGTGGGGTTGAGCCGGGTGTTGGTTCCGGCCCGTGCGATGGCCCGGATCGGCGTGCACGGTTGAGTCCGCTTGCTGACCCGGCCCCGCTTGTCGGCCTTGTCCCGCATGTCGGTGATGCCGCTGCCTGCCGGCCGCGTGGGCTGGTCCCGTGGCTGCGTGCTGATTCGACGGCTGCGTGCCGGTCCCGCGAGCCGATCGCCTGTTCGCGTGCTGACTCAGGGCCCACGGGGCGGTCGCGTGCGTTGGTCCCATGGGTGCGCGCTCGGTCCTCGTGCTGGCCGTGCGCCCGTGCGCGCGTCTCGCTTGCCGGCCGCGGGCCTCCGCTTCGGCCCCGTGCGCCGCCGCTCGTGCGCTCGCTGTTCTCGTGCGCCTGGCCACGGTCGGCGTGCCGGCTGACGGTCGCGCTTGTCCCGTGCGTGCCGGTCGGTTCCGTGCGTGCCGGTCGGTCTCGTGTGGATCCCGCGCCTGCGGGTTCCACGTGCTGGCCTGGCGCTCGCCTGCGGGCCCGCTTGCGGACCCAGGGCCTCCGCTCGCCTGCGGGTCCCGCTTGCGGATCCAAAGGCCTCCGGTGTCGGTCCCGCGCGTTGGCGCCCTGCGCTCGGCAGATGAGCCGGACGAGGCGGAGTGGGGCCCGCCAGGGCCGGTCGACTGTCGCCCGGCCTGGGTGATCTGGCGGGCGCTGCTTGGCTTGGGTGAATCTGGCGGGCGGTGCGGGGCGGGCGTCGCGACTGGGTGGGATGTGCGCTACGAAGAGGCGCTTGGGGTCGGCGAAGAGGGCGAAGACACGCTCGGGGTCGGCGAGGAGGGTGACGAGGGCGAGGAGTCGGCTGTGCGGCAATAGCCGGCGACCGGGTTCAGCCATTCGGTGAACTGATTCTGGACTGTTTTATTGAGGTCGGCCAAGGTTTTCACGGTGTCGAAGTAGCGGCGGTCGGTGGCGCTGCTCTCCAATTTTGAGGCGGAAACCTTGCCGGCGGCGATGAAGTCGGGGTCTTCGGCGAGGGCGGTTTCTTTGCGGATTTTGGCGGCTGCGGCCTTCAGTTGGGCGGCTGCTGTCGACTCGGCCTTTTCGGCGTCGGCGGCCTGTTTGTTCTCCTTGTAGGAAACCATTTTGCCCATGGCTGTGCCGAAGTTGCGCAGCTCGGCGGTGTAGAGGGTCTGCAGCTTCGAGCAAACCTGCTCGGTGCTCGCTGAATAGTCGGGGGCCGCCAGGACGGTCGCGGCCGCCGTGGGGGCGGTGGACGCGGCTTCGGGCTTGCCGTTCGCGTCACTGTCGCAGGCAGAGCCGGCCAGCAAGAACAAGCCGGCGGTCGCGGCCAGGAGGGCGCGTCGCATGCGGGGATCCTTCTTGTGGGGGGACGTCCGAACCCGCACGACGGTACGTTCCGTCGTCCAGGACGTCCAACCGAGCGTGAGCACCGCGATACAAACAGCCCGCCCGCGCCAGGCGTGGGCGGGCTGCTGATCCCCCGTACATGCGATGCGCGGCCCAGCGCGCTGGGGCGATGTCGGAAAACATCCGCGCTGGAGCCTCGCGGGAAGAATGGTGCCGTACGTCGCTCTCGTAACGCTGTCGATCCGCTATCACCGACTCGGTACCCTTGGGCACTGATACGGATCGGAGTGGCACCGTTGCGTTATCGCATCTTAGGGCCACTGTCCGTCACCGCCGATGGACAGCAAGTGGCGATCACTGCTGGGCGCGACCGGGTCGTCCTGGCCATGCTGCTGCTGAACCTCGGCCGGGTCGTCGACGTTCCGGCGCTGGTCGAGGCGCTGTGGGCGGCTGATCCGCCCGCGACCGCCCGTGCTCAACTGCAGACCTGCGTGTCCCGGCTGCGTCGCCAGCTTCCGGCGGGAGCGATCGCCCACGACCCGGCGGGTTACCGCCTGACCTGCGAGCCGGACGAGTTGGACGCGTCGGTCTTCGCCCGGCTCGTCGCCGAGGCGAAACAGGAGTCGGACGGGACGAAGCTGCGCCGCGCCCTCGACCTGTGGCGGGGCGAAACCCTTGTCGGGTTGGACAGTCAGGCGGTGCGGGCCGCGGCGGCGGCTCTCGACGAGCGGTACGCGGCGGTGGCCGAGGACTGGGCCGAGTTCGAACTCGACGCCGGACACGACCGCGATCTGATCGGCGAGCTGCACGCCTTGGCCGAGCGGTTCCCGCTGCGTGAACGGCTGCGTGGCCAGCTGATGCGCGCCCTGCACGGTGCGGGTCGAACCGGTGACGCCCTCGCCGAGTTCCGCCGGCTGCGGGCGGCATTGCACGAGGAACTTGGCATCGAGCCGGGCCGCGAACTGCAGGACCTGCATCGGCGCATCCTGGGCGGGAGCGACGACCAGCGGGTGCGCAGCCTTCCGCGTACGGTCGGGGACTTCACCGGACGCGAAGCGATAGTAGCCCGCCTGCTCGAGTCGATCGCGGCCGCCGGCCCGCAGGGACCGGCGATGGTCGTGATCGACGGCATGGCCGGCAGCGGCAAAACCACCCTGGCCCTGCACGTGGCCGCGCTCGCCGGGGCCGACTATCCGGACGCGCACCTCTTCATCGACCTGCACGGGCACGGTGAACATGAACCGGCCGAGCCGTCGGCGGCGCTGCTGACCCTGCTCCGGCAGCTCGGCATCCCGCCCGACCGGATCCCGGCCGAGGCCCGTGACCGGGTGACGATGTGGCGCTCCGAGCTGGCCCGGCGCCGGGTGCTGGTGGTGCTCGACAACGCGCATTCCAGCGCCCAGCTCGCCGACCTGCTGCCGACCTCGGCCGGCACGCTCGCCCTGGTCACCAGCCGGCGGCGGCTGGTCGGACTGGACGGCGCCGACCCGGAGTCGCTACCGCTGCTGACCCCGGCCGACGCGACCGCGTTGCTGGCCCGCATCGCCGGCGACCGGGTGACCGCGGACCCGGCGGCGACCGCCGAGGTGGTGCGTCGCTGCGGCGGGCTGCCACTGGCGTTACGACTGGCCGGGGCCCGGCTGGCGCACCGTCCACGATGGCGGGTGGCCGACCTGGTGCGCCGGCTGGGCGAGTCGGCGCTGCCCGAGCTGGCCGCCGAGGACCGGTCGGTGGCGAGCGCTTTCGCCCTGTCGTACGGGCAGTTGGCGGAGCCGGCGAAGCGGATGTTCCGGCTGCTCGGCGTCTATCCGGGGGTGGTGCTCGACGGTCCCGCCGTGGCCGCGTTGTGCGGGCTGCCGCTCGACGAGGCGCAGGACACAGTGGACGACCTGATCGACGTACACCTCGTCGAGGAGCCGGCCCCGGGCTGGTACAGGCTGCACGACCTGCTGCGGGAATTCGCCGCCACGCTTGCCGGACCGGATCGGCGCGAGGCGCTGATCGGGGTGCTCGACCTGCAGACGCACGCGGTCGCGCTGTCGATGCCGGAGGCGTACCGGGACGTGCTGTACCGCGACCTCGGCTCGCCGGTGCCACTGCGCCCCGACCTGCTGGCGGCGATCACCGACCCGGTCGCCCGGATCGAGCGGCAGCGCACGCACCTGGCCGCCTACATCGAGGCGGCACCCGCGACCGGCCGGCCGGAATACGCGTGGTGGATCGCCCGCGCGGCGTGGTGGCACCTCTATTACCGGCACGGCGGGCACGGCGCCGAGGAGATGCGCAGCCTGCTGGAACGGGCCATGTCCCTGATGGAGGTGGCCGGCGACCGGTCCGGTATCGCCGCCATCGCCAATTACCTGGCCTCGGCGTACGCCCGGCTCGGGGACGCTGAGCGCGCGCTCGAACTGCTGCGGTTGTCGGTGCGGCTGCGCGAGGAACTGGGCCAGCGGCGGGCCGCGGCGACCGGGCTCGGCAACCTGGCCGGGGTCTACGAGGCGCTGGGCCGCTTCCACGAATGTATCGACGCGGCGCGGGCCGCCCGGCGGATGTCGGCGCTGGCCGGGGACCGCACCCGCACCCGCGCCCCGCTGAGCTACCTGAGCGAGGGTTACGAACGGCTCGGCCGTTACCCGGAAGCTCTGCGCTACCGCCGGCTCTCGCTGCTCGCCGCGATCGAGCACCAGGACCACGATTTGATCGCCAGCTCGCTCATGAAGATCGAGCGGGTGCGGCGGCTCGCCGGCATCACCACCCACGGCCATCGCTACCTCACGGCGGCGCTGCGGATCGCCCAGCGCGGAGCACATCTGAGCGTGGTCTCGGACATCTACAACGAAATGGGCAACTTATTGCGTACGGAAGGGCGCTATCCGGAAGCGATGGCCGCCCACGAGACCGCACTGACCGAGGTGCGCCGCATCTCGAACCGGCGCGACGAAGTCGACTGGCAGGTCGACTACGCGGCGACGCGTCATGCGGCCGGCGACGCCGACGGGGCGCTCGAGCTGCTGGAGGCCGCACTGGCCCAGGCGAACGCCTCGAGGATGCGGTACAGCGCGGCCCGCGCCGAGGAGGGCATCGCCGAGTGCGTCGTGGGCCGCGACCCGGAACGGGCCCGCCGGTCGTGGACGGCGGCCCGGGCCACCTACCGCGCGCTGGGCGTACCCGAGCAGTTCCGGGTCGAGCTTCAGCTGGGTGGCGTGGATCATCTGCGATCCGGCGAGCCGCGAGAGACGATGGTGCGGTGACTACCGAGCAGAGTGGCTACCGGGTCGAGAAAGACACGATGGGCGAGGTTCGCGTGCCCGCGGACGCCCTTTGGCGAGCGCAGACGCAACGGGCCGTGGAGAACTTTCCGCTCTCCGGGCGCGGACTGGAGCCGGCACACATCGCCGCCCTCGCGCGGATCAAAGGGGCCGCCGCCCAGGTGAACGCCTCCCTTGGCGTACTCGACAAGGAAATCGCCGAAGCAATAGCGAAGGCAGCGGCCCAGGTGGCCGCCGGGGGTTACGAGGACGAGTTCCCGATCGACGTGTTCCAGACCGGTTCGGGCACCTCGTCGAACATGAACACCAACGAGGTCATCGCCACCCTCGCCGAACGCGACCTGGGCCGGCCGGTGCACCCGAACGACCACGTCAACGCGTCGCAGTCGAGCAACGACGTGTTCCCGTCGTCGATCCACCTGGCCGCCACCGAAGCGGTGACCGGCACCCTCGTGCCCGCCCTGGAACATCTCGCCGGCGCACTCTCCGCCAAGGCGGAAGAGTGGGCGACGGTGGTCAAGAGCGGCCGGACGCACCTCATGGACGCGACGCCGGTCACCCTCGGTCAGGAGTTCTCCGGGTACGCGCAACAGGTGACCTACGGCATCGAGCGCCTGCACGCCACGCTGCCCCGGCTGGCCGAACTGCCGCTCGGCGGAACCGCCGTGGGCACGGGCGTGAACACGCCGCCCGGGTTCGCCGCCGCCGTCATCGACAAGCTGCGCGAGACCACCGGACTGCCCCTGACCGAGGCCCGCAACCACTTCGAGGCCCAAGGCGCCCGGGACGGCCTGGTCGAGGCGAGTGGCCAACTGCGTACCATCGCGGTCGGTCTTTACAAGATCGTCAACGACATCCGGTGGATGGGCTCGGGGCCGCGCGCCGGCCTGCGCGAACTGCGGTTGCCCGACCTCCAGCCGGGCTCGTCGATCATGCCCGGCAAGGTCAACCCGGTCGTCCCCGAAGCCGTCCGCCAGGTGTGCGCCCAGGTCATCGGCAACGACGCCACCGTCGCCTTCGCCGGCACCCAGGGCGACTTCGAACTCAACGTGATGCTGCCCGTGATGGCCCGCAACCTGCTCGAGTCCATCCGCCTGCTGGCCAACGCCGCCCGCCTGCTCGCCGACCGCTGCATCACCGGCCTCGAAGCGAACATCGAGGTGGCGCTCGCCTACGCGGAGGGCTCCCCGTCGATCGTCACCCCGCTGAACCGCTACCTCGGCTACGACGAGGCCGCCGCGATCGCCAAGGCCGCCCTCGCCACCGACCGGAGCATCCGCGAGGTAGTGATCGAACGAGGCCATCTCGAGTCGGGCAAACTGACCGAGAAGCAGCTGGACGAGGCCTTGGACGTCCTCCGAATGACCCGCCCCTGACCCGTCGTCTCGGGCGTGCTGTACCCCGTGCAGGAGGCGAGCTTGGCGGAGTGGGGGGAGCGGCGGGGAGGCCTGTGGATAACCTCGGCTTGGGGGGGGTCGCTACCCTTGTACGGTGACGCTGCGCCTGTATGACACCGCGACCCGATCCGTCCGGGACTTCGTCCCGAAGACGCCCGGTCAGGTCGGGATCTACCTGTGTGGTCTCACGGTGCAGTCGGTGCCGCATATCGGGCATCTGCGCTCGGGTGTCAACTATGACGTGCTGCGTCGATGGCTGCTGCACACCAACTATGAGGTGACCTTCGTCCGGAACGTCACCGACGTCGACGACAAGATTCTTGACAAGTCGGCGGCGCAGGGGCGGCCGTTCTGGGCTATCGCGTACGCGAACAAGCTGGTGCTCGACGCCGACTACCGCGGGCTCAACGTGCTGCCGCCGACCTACGAGCCGCTGGCTACCGGGCACATCCCGGAGATGCACGAGTTGATCGGTTCGCTCATCGAGCTCGGGCACGCCTACCCGGCCGCGGGCGGGAGCGGCGACGTCTACTTCGACGTGCCGTCCTACCCGGGTTATGGCGCGTTGTCCGGCCAGAACCCGGACGACATGCGGCCGCCGACCGACGGTGGCGAGCCTGACAAACGGGACTATCGCGACTTCGCCCTGTGGAAGGGCGTGAAGGCCGACGAGCCCGCCGAGGCGTCCTGGGCGTCGCCGTGGGGTCGTGGCCGGCCCGGTTGGCACATCGAGTGCTCCGCGATGGCCCGGCGTTACCTCGGCGAGGAGTTCGACATCCACGGTGGGGGGCTCGACCTGACTTTCCCGCACCACGAGAACGAGATCGCCCAGTCCCGGTCGGCCGGGCTGCCGTTCGCGCGGTACTGGGTGCACAACGCGCTGCTCAACCTGGGCGAGGCCAAGATGAGCAAGTCGCTGGGCAACGTCATCGACATCGCCGCGGTGCAGGCGATGGGCATCCGCCTGGTCGAGTTGCGCTACTACTTCGGTACGCCGCACTACCGGTCCCGCATCGACTACTCCGACGAGGCGCTTCGTGAGGCCGCGGTGGCGTACCGGAGGATCGAGGGTTTCGTGCAGCGGGCCGCCGAGATCGTCGGGCCGGGCCGGCCCAAGGACGTGCCGCCGGCGTTCGCCGCGGCGATGAACGACGACCTCAACACGTCGGCCGCGCTCGCGGTCGTGCACGACACCATCCGCGAGGGCAACACCGCGCTCACCGCCGGCGACGAGGCCGGCATCCGGGGGGCGCTCACCGCCGTACGCGCCATGTTGGGTGTCCTGGGTCTTGACCCGCTCGACGAGGCGTGGAGCGGCGGTGCGGTGAAGAACGACCTCAAGCCGGTGGTGGATGCCCTGGTGAAGCTCGCGCTTGAACAACGGACCCAGGCGCGGGCACGTAAGGACTGGTCGGCTGCCGACTCGGTCCGTGATCAGCTCAAGAACGCGGGAATTCAGGTGGAGGACACTCCGGCCGGGCCGCGCTGGACGGTAGGAGAGCACTGATGCCGGGTAACTCCCGAAACGCAAGCAAGCGGACCATTTCCAAGAAGGGCGCCGTCAAGGGTTCCGGAGGTAAGAACCGGGACAGCCTGAAGGGTCGCGGCAAGACGCTGCCGGCCGACGAGCGTCCCTGGCACAAGGGCTACTCGGGCACCGAGAAACTGCCCGACAAGACCGCCCGCAAGCAGGAGAACGAGCGTCGCAAGGCGGCCGGTGAGGGCCGTCCGCCCAAGATCGGCCAGCCCGGTTCCAAGGACACCACCTGGGGTCGTGGCGGCGGCCGGGGCACCGGCCGGCCGGCCGCGCAGCGGGGCGGCCAGTTCCGCACCGGCCCGCGGGTCGCCCCCGGGCGCCGGTCCAACCCCACCAAAGAGGGTCCGGAGCTGCTGCTCGGCCGTAACCCGGTGGTCGAGGCGCTGCGCGCCGCGGTCCCGGCCACGGCCCTCTACGTGGCCCAGGGCCTGGACATCGACGACCGGGTCAACGAGATCGTCCGCACCGCCGGCGACCGGGGCATCCCGATCCTGGAGATCGGGCGGCACGAACTCGACCGGATGACCGGTGGCGTGCTGCACCAGGGCATCGGCCTGCAGGTGCCGCCGTTCGCGTACGAGAACTACGACGACCTGCTGGCCGCCGCCCTCGAGCAGACCGCCCCGTTGCTGGTCGCGCTCGACGGCGTCACCGACCCGCGCAACGTCGGTGCGGTGATCCGGTCGGTGGCCGCGTTCGGTGGCCACGGCGTCTTCATGACCGAACGGCGCGCGGCCGGCATCACCGCTACGGCGTGGCGCACCAGCGCCGGCGCCGCCGCGCGCGTGCCGGTCAGTCAGGTCGTCAACCTGACCCGGGCGCTCAAGCAGGCGCAGAGCGCGGGCTTCACCGTCATCGGCCTCGACGCCGACGGCGAAACCGACCTCTACCAGCTCGAGGCCGCGGTCGGCCCGCTGCTGGTGGTGGTCGGCTCCGAGGGCCGCGGCATGTCCCGCCTCGTCGGCGAGACCTGCGATCTGCGGGTCAGCATCCCGATGGCCTCCGATGTGGAGTCCCTCAACGCAAGCGTCGCGGCGGCGGTGACCCTCGCTGAGGTCGCCCGCCGCCGCGTACACGGTTAGTAGGGGTCAGGGGCCGGCGGACGGGCCGGCCCCCGACGTCATCAGAACTTGCCCTTGGCGACGTCCGCGATGGTCACGCGGGTCACCGTGTAGTTGATCGAGCCGCCTTCACTGGCGTACTTGATCGGCAGGCCGGTGTCGGCGTTGACGGTGAGGGTCTCGTCGCCGCCGACGGTGGCCGGCTTGCCGGCGGTCAGCTTGAGCACCGGCTGGCTGCCGACGGTGCCACGCTCCACCTTGACCTCCGGCATCTGGCCGAGCAGCCGCAGCACGCCGGCCCGCACGAGCGGGTCACCGGCGCCGTCGCGCAGCGCGTCCATCGAGTTGTTCCACACCCAGTTGTCGGTCGAGTTGATCTGCCAGCCGCCCTGCTTCTCCTTCGGGAGCTTGGCCAGCGCCTTCTTCAGCTCGTCGGTGATGGTCGGGGTCACGCCGGGAGCCTCGATGGTCGGCTGGACCTTCGGGTTCTTCGGCAGGTAGGCGTTGGCCATCTTCTCGCGGGCGTCGTTCAGGTCGCCCTTGGCCGCCAGTTTCGCCGCCGCGACCGCCTTCCGGCGACCCTCCTCGTCGGACTGCTTGCGGCCGTTACGCACCTGGCCCGGCATCGCCGCCTTGGTCTTGGCGAAGTAGTAGTCGCCGTTGTCGGCGTGCAGGTCCCAGACGTCGACCTTGAGACCGCTGTCGTAGACCTGGTCACGCAGCAGCAGCGTCGCGTCGCCGGTCGGCTTCGGTGCGGCGGTCAGGTAACCGACCAGCTGCACCAGCGGGGCATCCGGCGCCGGCGACGCGCCACCCGTCACGGCGGGCTTCGGGGCGGCCAGCTGAGGGGCTGGGGCCTGGGTGCCGGTGCCGGTGACCGACACGGCCACGGCCGCGATCGCGGCCACCGCGAACGTGCCGCCGGCGGCGGCCCGCCACATCGTCCGGCGGGATTTCAACTGCCGGCCCCGGTGCTGGATCTGGTCAAGATCAGGCGCGTACGGGCGGTCCCCGACCGCGCCGCGCATGGCCGCACTCAGGCGTCCCTCGGTGTCGTGCGACATGATCAAAAATCTCCTCGGTTCAGGACGGACTTGAGCTTGATCAACGCCCGGCTTGTCTGGCTCTTGACGGTGCCTTCGCTGCACCCCAGGGTCGCGGCGGTCTCCCGCTCGCTGAGCCCCTCGAGAAACCGCAGGACCACGGTCGCCCGCTGCCGTGCGGGCAACGACTGCAACGCCTGCAGCAGTTCGGCCCGGTTCACCACCGAATCGGACATGTCCGCGACGGTGATGTCGTCGACGAAGCCGCCCGGATGCGGGTTGATGTTCCGGTTCCGGCGCCAGCCCCGCTTCGACTCGTTGATCAGGATCCGCCGCACGTACGCGGCCGGGTTCTCGGCCCGCTGAACCTTGCTCCAATGGCTGTAGGCGCGCGCCAGGGCCTCTTGGACAAGGTCGTCGGCCAGGTACCAGTCCCCGCTCAGCAGATACGCCGTGCGGTGCAGCGATGCGGCGATCCCCTGGACGAAATCCCGGAACTCCTGCTCCGTGCCGCTCGCCGTCCCGGCCGGTCGGTGCTTCATTACGGTCGTCACACCCACCAAGACCCACCCCCCACCATGGGGGTTGTCACGAACCCAGCTTTCTTTCCACCAATCTTCAGTCTCGCCCACGCTGCACCCCAAGATCAGCAGCAACGTGGGTGGGAGGCGGCCCCGGGCGGTATGAGGTGGCGGGGCGGTGCATCGCGACAGCCGGGCCCGGTGTGGTGCTGCGCGGGTCGGACGGTCATGCGGCACGTGGCTGACTGTGCCCGGCGGGGCTGCGGGTCGCTGCGGAAGTGCCGCAGGCTCGGCGGTTCCCTCGCGGGCCGGTGCTCACCCGTACACAAGGAGCTGCGCACCCCAAATCCCACCGCAAGTGACACACCGTGGGGGTTCGGGGGGCTCGGCCCCCCGGCAGGAATGCGGAGAGCCCAGGCCTGCGCACCCCGCAGACAGGATGAACCCACCTCGGAGCCCCCGGTCGGGGTCGAACCGACGACCTCCCGTTTACAAGACGGGTGCTCTGGCCAGCTGAGCTACAGGGGCATGTGGGGCACAGCATAACGTCCTGACTTCTGGTGGACGCCTTGGCATGTCACGTAAAACGGTTTACGTTTACAGCGCTGTTCCCTCCACTCGGATCGTCCGGCACGTTCCTGCCGGTGGAAAGGAAGTTGGATTCATTATGGCTACGGTCACCTATGACAAGGCCTCTCGTATTTACCCGGGCTCTGAGCGGCCCGCGGTCAACGAGCTCAATCTCGAGATCGGCGACGGGGAGTTCCTCGTTCTGGTCGGTCCCTCCGGTTGTGGCAAGTCCACCAGCCTGCGCATGCTCGCCGGCCTTGAGGACGTCGACAAGGGTCGCATCCTGATCGAGGGCAAGGACGTCACGAACCTGCCGCCGAAGTCGCGCGACATTGCGATGGTCTTCCAGAACTACGCGCTGTACCCGCACATGTCGGTGTACGAGAACATGGCGTTCGCGCTGAAGCTGCGCAAGACCAGCAAGGCCGAGATCGACCGCCGCGTCAAGGAGGCCGCCGCGCTCCTGCAGCTGGACGAGTACCTTTCGCGCAAGCCGAAGGCGCTCTCCGGTGGCCAGCGTCAGCGTGTCGCCATGGGTCGCGCCATCGTGCGTGAGCCGCAGGTGTTCCTCATGGACGAGCCGCTGTCGAACCTCGACGCGAAGCTGCGTGTGCAGACTCGTTCGCAGATCGCCACGCTGCAGGCCAAACTGGGCGTCACCACCGTCTACGTCACCCACGACCAGGTCGAGGCCATGACCATGGGACACCGGGTCGCGGTCATGCTGGACGGCGTGCTGCAGCAGGTGGACACCCCGCGGGCGCTCTACGACACCCCCGGCAACGTCTTCGTCGCCGGCTTCATGGGCTCCCCGGCCATGAACATCAAGACCGTTGCGCTCACCGAGTCGGGTGGCAGCTTCGGCTCGCTGAACATCCCGCTGACCCGCGAGCAGGTGGCGGCGGCGCAGGGCGGCGACGGCAAGGTGACCATCGGCTTCCGGCCGGAGTCGGCCGAGCTGGTCTCGCAGGGCGAGGGCGCGTTCCCGATCGTTGTCGACCTGGTCGAGGACCTCGGCTCGGACGCCAACGTCTACGGGCACGCCGACCTTGCCGGTTCTCAGGAGCGCTTCACGGTTCGCACCGACCGTAAGCACATGCCGCAGATGGGTGACACCGTCTACATCAAGCCGCAGATCGGTGGCATCCACGCGTTCAACGCGGGCAGCGGCATCCGCATCTGAACCCAGCAGCACTGACGGAAACGGGCGGCCTCCGAAAGGGGCCGCCCGTTCTGCTATCCGGCGAAGCGTTGCAGGACGAAGTCCTTCTCGGCCACGCACGCCACCGTCGAGGTGTTCCAGGCGCAGGTGTCGGAGCGAATGTCGCTGAAGGCACCGAGCGGCACCGCCTCGTCGCCGAGGTGCCGGCCGGACAGTGCCGGGTCGTCCGGCGACTTGCTCAGCGGCTTGGAGAATTCCAGCAGGTTGCCGCCGTCGAGCCGGGCCGCCTCCCCGGGGCGGGTCCAGATCTGCTTGCCGGAGCCGTCGATCAAGGTGGTGTCGTTGGACGTGGTGCCGGCCACGACCGCCTCGCCGACCGGAACGATCGTCTCTACATTCGCCAGCTTGTAACGCCAGGCCACATGGTCGGCGTCGCCTGTCACGTCGAGCGCGATCACCGACGCGGTCTTGCCGTCGTACCCGACCTCCTCGTCGAAGCAGACCCGATCGTCGCCGCACGGGGTGACGTCCTTCAGCTGAGCGTCGGCCGTCTGGGTCGTGTAGACCACCTTCGGCTCGCCGAGTTTGTCGAGCTGGTAGGAGAGGATGCGCTGGTCGCTGGGCTGGAGCACGATGAGCCGGCCGTTGTGCGCGACCACCTCGTCGGTCGGCTGGGCCACATTCTGCCGGTCGGTGAGAATCTTGCCGGTGTTGGCGTCGATCACCCGGGCCGACTTGTCCGCGCCGATCTGCACGATCCGCGGGTCGTCGGCGAGGTCCGGCTCGAAGGGGCGGCCGAACACGGTGGCCGGCCCACCCAGATCCGTCGGCGTCGTCACCGTCAGCACCTTGCTGCGGCCGGACGAGCTGGATTCCGGCTCACGCAACGACCACCGCTGCGAGCCGTCGCTGAGCTTGAGACCGAGCAGCTGCTTGCCCTTCCGGTCGGCGACCACCGCGGTGTCCCCGGCGAAGAAGACCTCGTCCTCCTCGGCCAGGGTGCGCTGCCAGAGCAGTTTGCCGTCGGCCGCGCCGAGCACGGCCATCCGCCGCTGGTAGCCGTTGTTGGAGTCGAAATCGGTGAACAGGGCGAGCCCGACCGGCAGCGCGATCATCGACTTCCAGCGGTAGGCGGTGCCGCCGTCCTTACTGCTCCACAGGGGCTTCGACGAGTTCAGCTTCACCGCGACCACCCCGATGATGCCGCCGGCGGTGCTGTCCACGCTGGCGAAATAGGCCCGGTCGCGGTAGATCTCCGCGTCACTGAAGTCGGTGGTCACCGGCACGATCGGCTGGATGCGTCGCGGGTCGCTCAGCGCGTGATAGTCGAGCGCCCCGTAGCGGGGCCAGAAAACCCAGGTCAGCACGGCACCCGCGGCAACGACGACGGTCACGGCCGCGGCGATTATGAGGTACGCGCGGCGCCGGCGTCCCGTGGTCCCCGCCGCGGCCGGCGGCGCCGGCGGTGTCCAACCGCGCTGGTGAGGTGGCCCCAGCGCACCCGATGGCGCGCCCGTCGACGATGCTCCCGCGGGCGTTCCCGAGGAGGGCGGTCCCGCCGAGGGTGTTCCGGACGACGGCGTTCTCGATGACGGCGTCCCAGTTGACGCCGGGCTGGATGACGCCGGGCTGGATGACGCCGGACTGGATGACGGCGGGCCGGATGACGGCGGGCCGGACGATGGCGGGCCGGACGATGGCCATGAGGGCGTGTGCGGCGACATGGAGGGCGACGAGGGCGCCATGATCGGCGGGCCGGCGACGGTGTGCCACGCGGCGGCTTCGCCGGTGGCCCACGGGTCGACCGGCGCGGATCGGAGGCGCTCGTCGGTCTCTTCCTCGTGCTGGGCCGAGGGCCGCTGGGTCGAAGCCGGCTGCGCCGAAGCGTGCTGGGCCGAAGCGGGCTGGGTCGAAGCCGGCTGCGCCGAAGCGGGCTGGGTTGAAGCCGGCTGGGTCGAAGGCTGCGAGCCTGAATGCGACCGGGGCGAAGGCGGCGTAGCCGAGGGCTGCGGAGTTGATGGCGGCCCGGCTGAGCCGGGTGCGCTTGAGGCGGGAGTAGCCGATGCGAAGGCGGCGCCGGCGGGTGCGGCGGCGGGGCCGGCGGGGCTGGTGGCCGGGCCGGCGGGGGAGACCGGGGAGGGGGCGTCGGCTCGGGTGTCGGTGCTGGGAGGTGGGGAGTCGTGCTTGGTGGGGGAGGTGGGAGTGGGCGTGGCGGCAGCGGCTGTGCCGGTGGCGTAGCGGAGGGCGGCGGGCTGGTCGGCGGTGATGATCGCGCCCTCGGCCACCGGGAGTTCGGGCTGTTCCAGGACGGTGGGGGCGATGCCCAACTCGCTGTGCAGCAGGCGGGCCACGAGGGGGATCCGGGATGAGCCGCCGACCAGGAACAGGCCGGCCAGGTCGGCCGGCTTGAGGTCGGCCGCGGCGATGACCGAGGCGGCTTCGGCGACGCCGCGCCGGATCAGGGGGTCGGCTGATGCCTCCAGCTCGTCGCGGGTGAGGTGGACCGCGTGCTCGACGGCGGGCACCGGCACCGGGGCGAACGAGCTGCGGGACAGCATTTCCTTGGCGCCGCGCACGTCCTCCCAGAACCGGCGGCGCGCCCGCCACTGGGCGAGCGTGGCCGGTTCGGTGAGCTGCTGCCAGGCGGCGGGCTCGGCGCCGGCCAGGGATTTGCCGAGGTGCTCGACCAGGGCCGCGTCGATGTCGAGGCCGCCGAGGTCGTCGGCGCCGCCGGACGCGGTGACCGAGAAGGTGCCCGGCCCGTCGGCTCGCACCACGGCGACGTCGAGGGTGCCGCCGCCGAAGTCGAAGACGGCTATCGACGAGCCGGTCGGCACCGGCCGGCGGAGCACTTCGGCGAAGTAGCGGGCGGCCGCCACCGGCTCCGGCACCAGGCTCGTCCCGGCGGGCCAGCCGGCTTTGCCGAGCGCCTCGGTCAGCACCGAACGGCGGGCCGCGCCCCAGGCGGCGGGGTAGGTGAGGATGGCCGGCGGCAGGAAGCCGGTGGTGGCGACCGCCTCCCGGGCGATGGCGCCGAGCAGGGCCGCGAACAGGTCGGCGACCGGCACGTCGGCCCCGCCGAGCTGCACGGTGCCGTCGTCGACGTGCCGTTTCGGGTTGGGCTCCAGCCGGCCGGGCTCGGCGTGGCCGAGGCGCAGGGCGTCGGCGCCGACGTGCAGCCGGCCGGTGGTGTCGAGGTAGACCGCCGAGGGCAGCAGCGGCCGGCCGTCGAAGAGCAGCGGCCGGGTGCGCCCGTCGGGGTGTCGCAGCATCGCGACCGTGTGCGAGGTGCCCAGGTCGACACCGAGCACGAAGCCTTCGGTTCCGGTCACGCTGGCGCCCCTTCAGCTCATCCCTCGGCCTCCGCCATGCTACGGCCCGGGTACGACAGCCCGTCGAGGACGATCGCCAGGGTGTCGCGTTGCAGCGTGGGAGACCAGCCGCCGCGCAATGCACCTTGGCAGAGTGCGACGAGCAGCGCCATCACCTCGTCGACGCCGATCGAGGCGCGTACCTCGCCGGCCGCCTGGGCGCGGGTCAGCAGATCGGCCACCACAGCCCGGAACTGGGCCAGCGCTTCGGCTACCTCGAGGCCGGGCAGCAGGTCGATGACCGAGCGCCGGTCGGCGGCCGAGGCGACCAGGTCGGTGAAGACGCCGGCCAGGGTGGCCTGCGGCGCGGCGGCGCGGGTGGCCAGCGCGGCCAGGGTGTCCTTCATGATCGCGGCGAGCAGGTCGGCCTTCGTCGGGAAGTGCCGGAAGACGGTGCCGATCGCGACCCCGGCCTCGGCCGCCACCTGTTCGGTCGAGGCCGCGGCGCCCCGTTCGGCGAAGACCCGGGCGGCGACCTCGAGGATCTTCGCCCGGTTGCGGACGGCATCGGCACGCGGGGACATGGCCTGCTCCTTTGACAAAGTGAGTCTCGACTCATAATTTACTTGAGTCACTACTCACTTTACCGGCAGGAGAGCGGATGAACACGCGCGAGGTCTTCGAACGGGCCATGCGACCGGAGCGACTGACCGGCGAGGTCCACACCGACCACCTGGCCGACGACGTGGTGCTGGAATGGCCGTTCGGGGGGCGGCGGATCGAGGGCCGGGCGGCGTTCGCCGCGATGGCCGGCCCGGCGCGGGCCGCGCTGCCGTTCCGGATCGACGAGGTGCTTGTCGACACGGTCCACGAGACTGCCGACCCCGAGGTGATCGTCGTCGAATATCGCCTGGTCGGCACGATGCGGGCGACCGGTGAACGGCACGCTTCACCGTTGATCGCGGTGATCCGGGCGAGGGGCGGCCGGATCACCCACTGGCGCGAATATCAGGACACGCCGGCGATCGCACGGGCCATGACCGGGTCGTGATGGCCGGGCCCTAGGGTGGCCTGCATGCGCGTCGAACGGATGACCGATGCCGCGGCGGTGCTGGCCGCCGCGGACCTCTTCGATGCGCCGCCGATGGCGGCGGCCACCGAGCGCTTCCTGGCCGCGCCGGGGCATCATCTGCTCTTCGCGTACGACGAGGACGAGCGCGCCGTCGGCATGATCTCGGGGGTCGAGATGACCCACCCCGACAAGGGCACCGAGATGTTCATCTACGAGCTCGCCGTCGCCCCCGTGGCCCGGTTGAAGGGCATCGGCACCCGCCTGGTCACCGAACTGGCCGGCATCGCCCGGCACCACGGTTGCTACGGCATGTGGGTCGGCACCGAGGTCGACAACGAGGCCGCGCTGGCCACCTACCGCCGCGCCGGAGCCACCGACGAGACGTCCTTCACCCTGCTCAACTGGGATCTGATCGAGGGGGCTGGGGAATGACGGGCCCGACCCGCAGCTGGCTGCTGCCGATGCGGGCCCGGGACACCGCCGAGCCGCACCGGGTGTCCACGCCGCTGGAGCTGTTCTTCGACCTCTGTTTCGTGGTCGCCGTCGCACAGGCTGCCGCCCCGCTGCACCACAGCATCGCCGAGGATCACCTGCTGCCGGGCCTGCGCGGTTATCTGATGGTCTTCTTCGCCATCTGGTGGGCGTGGATGAACTTCACCTGGTTCGCCTCGGCCTACGACACCGACGACGACGTCTACCGCATCACCACGTTCGTACAGATCGCCGGGGCCCTGGTGCTGGCGGCCGGGGTGGGCCCGGCGTTCGAGGACAACGACTTCCGGGTCATCACCATCGGTTACGTCATCATGCGGCTGGCACTGGTCGCCCAGTGGCTGCGCGCGTCCCGCTCCGACCGCCCGCGCCGCGATGTGGCGTTGCGTTACGCGCTCGGCGTGACGGTGGTGCAGCTCCTCTGGATCCTCCGCCTGTGGGCGCCGGAGTCCTGGCCGGTGCTGCCGGTCTTCCTGGTCCTGGTGCTCGCCGACATCGCGGTGCCGATCTGGGCGGAGCGGGCGGCCGGAGGCCCGACGACCTATCACCCGCACCACATCGCCGAACGCTACGGCCTGTTCACGATCATCGTGCTGGGCGAGTCGGTGGCGTCGGCAACGGTGGCTTTCCGCGGCGCCCTGGACGAGGGCAGCCACTACACGTCGGTCCTGCTGCGTCTGGCAGTGGCGGGGCTGATCGTGGTCTTCGCCCTGTGGTGGCTCTATTTCGACCGTTCCGCGCACGCCCTGCTGATCACGATGCGAGCCTCGATCCGGTGGGGTTACGGCCACTACTTCATCTTCGCGTCGGCGGCGGCGGTCGGTGCCGGTCTGGGCGTAGCGGTGGATCACGCCACCCATCACGCCGAGATCTCCTCGACGCTCACCGGTTACGCGATCGCCGTACCGGTAGCGGTCTATCTCTTCTTCGTCTGGCTCCTGCATGTCCGTCCCCACCAGACCGGGCCGATGCTGTTCGCTTTCCCGGTGGCCGCGGTTCTGGCGCTGCTCACCCCGCTGACCCACGCGTCGCTGGAGCTGTTGGCCGTCCTGCTGGTGCTCCTGGTGGCGATCAACTCGACGGTCGGTCGCCGGGTCCCCGACCGAGTCGGCTGACGGTCCGAGCCGCCGACTGTCCTATCTGTACTGCTGGTCCACGCCGGCCACCGGGCGGCCGTCGGCCGAGAAGGTGCGCCGGACCTCGTTGCCGACCGGCTCCTCGTGCCGGCCCGGGTCGGCCGCCGACGTGGGCATCCCGTCCGTCGCGGCGGTGGGCGGGGTGTCGGCCGGCTCGTCGGTGGCCGGCTGCGGGGCGGCGGCCGGCGGAGCAGTGGCCGGTTGCGCGGCGGTCGCCCGGGACGTGGTTGCCCGGGAGGTGGCCGGCTCGCCGGCGGTCAGCTGGTTCGCGCTCGGACGCGAGGTGGCCGCCTTGGCGATGCCCGGCACTGCCTGGCCGAGGCCGGGCCGGCTGGTGGCGGCCGGCAGAAGGACCAAGCCGCCCGGCGGGAGACCGGACCCGTCGGAGACCTCCCCGGCCTTCGGCGTCGGCAGGGCGTTCGCCGGTGGCAGGCCGCCGAGGCCGCCGAGCAGGGGCACACCGCCGTTGAAGGCGTCGGCCTGGCGCACGCTCGCGACCGGGCGCATCGCGCTGGGCGTACCGCCGTCGGGGAGAAGGCCGGTGGGGCCGGCCGACTTGAGGTCGGCGGGCCGCAGCTCGCCCAGCGGGCTCTTGCCCAGCGTGCGGTAGCGCTGCTGGTCCTGCCCGGCCGCGCCGTCGGCCGCCGCCAGCAGGTCGGCGAGCTGATTGCCCGCCGGCTCCGCCGGCCCGGTTCCGGCCCGGAGGTCGGCGTGCGCGGGGGCGCCGGCACCGAACAGGAGGATCCCGCCCGCGACGACCGCACCGGCATACCAGAACTTGCGCACTGAATTCTCCCTGGCGTCGGTGCGAGGCATCGCGGACGAGCGGCGTCGGATGGGGCAACGAGGGACCCCATCGGCGGGTTCCGGCTGGTTACCATCGCGATCGTGGCTACCGAACCGATCAAGGACGTGGCGCGCCGGTCGCTCGTCTCCCGCCTGCGGGACCGCTCCGGTGACGACCGTCCACATTTCATCGTCTGCGGTTCGGACGCCCTGGTCTACACGGTTGCCGATGAACTGATCAACTCCGACCGGCCGCTGCGGCTCACTGTTCTCGTGCCGCCTGACCTGCACCCGGACGTCCCCGACTTCGAGGATCTGGTGGCTCGTGGGGCTCGGGTGAGCACGGCGGCGCGACTGGACGAGCGGACTTTCCGGGAGGCCGGCCTGGACGGCGCGGCGGGCCTCGCGCTTGTCATGCCGGACGACATGGTCAATCTGCACGCCGCCCTGTGCGCTCGCGCGATCGAGGGTGATCTGCGGCTCGTCCTGCGGATGTTCACCACCGGTCTCGCACAGGGTGTGCGTCGATTGTTCACCGACTGCGCGGTGCTCTCCGACGCCTCGATGGCGGCCCCCGCGTTCGTTGCCGCCGCTCTCGGCGCGGTCGACCCCACCCACTTCCGCTACGCCGGACGCACCCTCTATGTCGCACGTCGCGGTGAGGTGCCATCCGAGACCGTGGTCGTCGCGCTGACCGCACCGGTCGGGGGCGGCGAGGTCGCGTTGCTGCCGAGTGAAGCGGACGCCGCCGCGGCCCGGCCGGGCGATCTGGTGTTGGCCGAGGCGACCGGCCGGTCCGCCGGGCCGGCCGCGGTCACCCGTCGACTGCGCCGCAAGAACCGGTGGCGGATGTCGCTTCGGCACGCCATGCGGGTCGGGCTGACCCGCAAGGTGGTCACCGCCGTGCTCGTGACGCTGGGGGTGATCGCCGCGGCCGGGATCGTGCTGGCCGCCTACACCGACGTGCACAACTTCTGGGAGGCGATCTACGAGGCCGTGATGACCGTGTTCGGCACGTCCGATGTGGAGCCTCGGTACAACGCGACGGCGAAGGTCGCGCAGGTCGTGCTCACCGTCGCCGGCGTCGCGCTGCTGCCACTGGTCACCGCGGCGGTGGTCGACGGCGTGGTCAAGACCCGGCTGGCGCGCGACCGGGGCGAGGTCTTCGGACGGTACGCCGACCATGTCGTGCTCGTCGGACTCGGCAACGTCGGCACCCGGGTGCTGCGCCAGCTGAACGACTTCGGCGTCGACGTGGTCGCGATCGACGTGGCCCCGGACGCCCGCGGTGCGCGGGTCGCCGAGCAACTCGGCGTGCCGTTGATCGTCGGGGACGCCGCCCGCGAGGAGACGCTGCGCGCCGCCTCGATCGACACCTGCCGGGCGCTGGTCGTGGTCTCCACCGACGACGCGGTGAACCTGCAGGCGGCCCTGCATGCCCGGGCCGCGCGCGACGACGTACGCGTAGTGCTCCGCCTTTTCGACGACGACTTCGCCACCCGGGTCGAGGACGTCTTCGACATCAACATCTCGCGCAGCGTTCCCCGGCTCTGCGCGCCGGCGTTCGCGGCCGCGCTGCTGGAACGCGAGGTGCTCGCCACCATCCCGGTCGAGCGGCACGCCGTGCTGGTCGCGGCGGTCGAGGTCGGCGCCGGGTCGGAGCTGGACGGTGCGCCGCTGAGTGCCGCCGACCGGCCGCGGAGCGCCCGCGTGATCAGCATGCGCGCGGCCGGCGAGGAATGGGTCGACTGGCACCCCGATCAGCGCCGAGTGCTCAACCCCGGCGACGAGGTCGTCGTGGTGGCCCGCCGGGCCGGTCTGCGGGTGTTGCGCCAGCAGGCGACCTCGCCCCTGGACGAGCTAGGCGCTGCCGGCCAGTGAGTCGACCTCGACCCCGAGCACGGCCTGCTCGTCGGGCTTCTTCGCGAGCACGTCGGTGAGGTAGGACTGCACGGCCGGGGCCATGCCGACGTCCCGGCCGGCTTTCTCGGACAGCAGCCATTTGTGCTGGATGATCTGGGTGAAGATCTCCTGCGGCTCGAGCTTGCGGCGCATGGCCGGCGGCACCGCCCGGACGACCGGCTCGAACACCTCGGTGAGCCACCGGTGGGCGGCCTGCTGCTCGTCGATGAGCGCGCTCTCGGCGCGATAGGTGTCGAGGTCGTTGAGCAGCTGCCGGGCCTGGTTCTCCTCGGCGTCCAGGCCGGTGAGGCGCAGCAGACGGCGGGTGTGGTAGCCGGCGTCGACGACCTTGGGGCGGACCCGGTAGCCACCGTCCGTCGTGGACATCGCCACCTCGGCCACGTCGAAGCCGAGTTCGTTGAGCCGGCGGATGCGGCCCTCGATGTCGTGCCGGGCGTCCCGGTGGGCGATCTCCTGCTCGTACGTCACTTCGTGCCAGAGGCGGTCGTAGCGGGCCACGATGTCGTCGACCACCTGCTCCGGGTCGATCGATTCGTGCAGCAGTTCGGCCGCCTGCAGGTCGAGGCACTCGCCGAACACGTTGACCCGCATGATCTCGATGTCCTCGCTGCGCTGCCCCTCGGACAGCTTCGGGTGCAGGTTGCCGGTCTCGGCGTCGACCAGGTAGGCCGCGAACGCGCCCGCGTCCCGCCGGAACAGCGTGTTGGACAGCGAGCAGTCGCCCCAGAAGAACCCGGTCAGGTGCATCCGCACGAAGAGGGCGACCATCGCGTCGAGCAGCCGGTTGAGCGTGTTCGGCCGGAGCACGTGCGAGAACAGCGCCCGGTAGGGCAGGGAGAACTGGAGGTGCCGGGTGATCAGCACGGTCTCCAGCGGTTCGCCGTCGGCGTCGAACCGGTCGGTGACGATCCCGACCGCTTCGACGGCCGGGAAGTCGATGCGTTCGAGGGCGCGCAGGAGGTCGTACTCCTTCTCGGCGATCCGCTCGCGCGTCTCTTTCAGGGCGTAGACGACCTCGTTGAGCTTGACGAACCGCACGATGTGCCGGGAGATGCCCTGCGGAAGAGCGACCAGGTGGTCGGCGGGCCAATCCTCCAGCGGAATCCCCCAGGGCAGCTCGAGGAGCGCCGGGTCGATGACAGCGGACGTGATGCGCACGCCACCAGTGTGCATGTCGGATCGGCGCGTCGAGGTCGTAGGTGGCTCGTTACACAGGTTCGAGAGAACGCCCGCTCGGTACGTGTTCCGTGGTATGACAGCGAATGGCGGATCAAATGCGACGTAAGGCAGGCCTGGCCGTCGGGGCGGTAGTCGCCCTGGTCCTGGCCGGTGCGACGGGGATCGCGGCCTGGCAGTACGCCGGCGACGAGGGGCGCCCGGTCGGCACCTGGCAGGAAGCGCCCGGCGCCGCCCGTAGCCCCGGCGCAGCTGATCATGCCGAACCGGCCGGACCGACACCGGCGGCCCCCACCGGCGCCACCGGCGTGGCGAAGCCCGAGGCCACGAGCCGGACCGCCACCACCAGCGCGGGCGCGGAACCCGAAGAAACCGAAAAAGACCCCGAAAGCGGACGACCGCTGGAGTCGGCTGCGACGCCCGCCGGCCGGCAGCGCGTCGGCGAGACGCACCGGGTCGACCGGCTCCTCGGCTACGTCGGCGGCGGGCCGGCGAAGGAGACCTTCCGCTACCCGGGCGCCTCCTACGTGAAGGTGCACTTCAAGCGCATGGCGATGCGGCCCGGTGACTACCTGACCGTGTCGAACTCCGACGGCACCGAGTCCTACCGCTACGAGGCACCGGAGCTCGTCACCGACCGGTGGGCGATGTCGGTCACCGGCGACACCGCTGTGCTGGAGATGCACCGGGCGGCCGACCCGCTCGGGCGCGACGACCGGCCCGGCACCCTGGGCATCGGCGTCGACCGCGTCGCTCGGGGCTTCAGCCGTACCGAGCAGGCCCGGCTGCCGGAGAAGCAGCTCACCGTGCCCGGTCGTACCGGCCGCGAGGAGTCGGTGTGCGGCAGCGACACCTCCAGCGACGCGGTCTGCTACCGCTCGGCCGACCCGGTCGCCTACACCAAGTCCAAGGCGATCGCTCGGCTCCTGATCAACGGCACCGAGCTGTGCACCGGCTGGCGCATCGGTGCCACCAACCGCATGATCACCAACAACCACTGCTTCACCGACTCGGCGGCGGCCCACGACACCGAGGTCTGGTTCAACTACCAGTGCGCGACCTGCGGCGGTTACGACGTCTTCCAGCCGACCAAGGTGTGGGGCGCCCAGGTCCTTTCCACCGATCATGTGTACGACTACACGCTGTTCACGGTCGACAACTTCGACTCGATCAAGAAGTTCGGCTACCTGACGCTCGACACCGTTCGGCCGGCCAAGGGCCAGGAGCTCTACGTTCCGCAGCACCCGGCGGGCCAGCCCGCCCGGATCGCCGGTTCGCTGGGAGACAAGGCCAGCAACTGCGCGGTGACCGACCCCAACTACACCGGGTACGCGGCCGGCTCGGACGTGGCCTACTACTGCGACACCGAGGGTGGCTCGTCCGGCTCACCGGTGCTGTCCCGCAAGACCAACCGGGTAGTGGCCCTGCACCACTTCGGCGGCTGCCCCAACTCGGGGGTCCGGGCCGACCTGCTCGCAGCCAAGTTGCGCGGCCTCCTCTAGCTTTGAGGGCGTGAAGATCCGCTGGTGGTTGGACGTCGTCCTGGTGGCGGCGTTCGTGGCGCTGACCGCTGCCCTCATCAACGGCCATCTGCTGGGTTTCGACGAGCGGGTGGCCGACTGGGCGTTCGCGCACCAGCCCGCCCCGCTCTACTGGACCGCCCGGGTCTTCAACTACCTGGGCCAGGGCGGCCAGGTGCTGATGCCGGTGGTGCTGATCCTGACCGGGCTGCTGGTCTATCGCACCCGGTCGTGGCGTTCGGTCATCCCGTTCGCCGCCGGATTCGTGCTCACCTACCTCACGATCGGCCCGTTGAAGATCTGGGCGGACCGCGCCGCGCCCCGTTTCACCGGGCCGGACAAGGCGATCATGTTCAACCCGGCCGCCAGCGGTACGGAGGCGATGAGCTACCCATCCGGACATATGGGTAATTCCATGGTGTGGTACGCGGTGATCGCCCTGCTCCTGGCCGCTCTGGCGGGGCGGCAGCTGAAGCGGTGGGAGTGGATCGCCGTCCGGGTCGTGCCGGTGTCGATCCTGTTCTGCACGACCATCTACACCGGGTTCCACTGGGTCACCGACTCGGTCGCCGGCGCCCTCCTCGGCCTCTTCCTGGCCCGACTGATCGAGCGGGTGCCTATCGAGTGGTGGAGTCGACCCAGCGCCCGCCCCGCATCACCCGCTTGACCCGGAACTCCACGTCCAGCACCACGAGGTCGGCCCGCCGCCCCGCGGTCAGGGCGCCGACCTCGTCCGCCAGCCCCAGCACCCGGGCCGGGGTCGTCGACGCCATGGTGACCGCGTCGGGCAGGGAGATCCCGGCCGCCACCGCGTTGCGCAGCGCCGCGTCCATGGTCAGCGTGCTGCCGGCGATCGAGCCGTTGCGGGCCAGTCGGGCCACCCGATCGGCCACGGTCACCTCCTGGCCACCGAGGTCGTAGGTGCCGTCGGGCATGCCGGTCGCGTCCATCGCGTCGGTGATCAGGGCCGTACGATCCGGACCCGCGGTTTTCGCGGTGAAAGCGAGCATGCCCGGGTGCAGGTGGATGTTGTCGGCGATCAACTCGCACACCGCCGGCGACGAGAGCAGGCCGATCACCGGGCCGGGCTCCCGGTGATGCGGCGGGCGCATCCCGTTGAACAGGTGGGTGCCGACGGTCGCGCCGGCGGCCACCCCGGCCTGCGCCTCGGTGTACGACGCGTCGGTGTGCCCGACCGCGACCACCACACCCAGGTCACGCAGGAACGTGATGGCCTCCAGCGCACCCGGCAGCTCGGGCGCGACGGTCACCATCCGTACCGTTCCCTCGCCCAGCTTGACCAGCGCGGACAGTTCCTCGATCGACGGGTCCCGGAGGAATTCGGGGTTCTGCGCGCCGCAGCGCGCCCCCGAGAGGTACGGGCCCTCGAAATGCACGCCGGCGATCACGCCCGCCCGGGCCAGCGGCAGGTAGGCCGCCACCGCCTCGCGCATCAGGTCGAACGGCGAGCTGACCAGGCTCGCCAGCATGGTCGTGGTGCCGTGCGCGAGGTGGAACGCGGCGGCCTTGCGGGTCTGCTCGGCGTCACCTGTGGTGAAGGTGTGGCCGCCACCGCCGTGGCAGTGGATGTCGACGAAGCCGGGCACGATGATGTCGTCGCCGGCCCGGTCGTCCTCGGTGATCTCCAGGATCGTCGGGCCGTCGACGGTGAGGTGGCCGGGCACGACTGCGCCGGGTCGGACGATCTGACCGCTGATCACTATTTCTCCAGGTGATCCAATGCCAGCAGGGCGGAACCGAGGCAGCCGGCGGTGTCGCCGAGCTGGGCCCGGGCGATTCGCGGCAGGCGATGGAAGGTGATCCGTCGTTCGAGCTCGCCGCGGAGCGGGGTCAGCAGGGCGTCGCCGGCCTCGGCCAGGCCGCCCCCCAGCACCAGGACGTTCACGTCATAGAGCGCCTGGGCCGTGAGCAGGCCGTCGGCCAGAGCGTCGATCGCTTCGTGCCAGACCTGTCGAGCAAGTGGATCCCGGTCGAGTCGGTCCACGACGTCCGACGCGGTGGCCTGCTCCTGGCCGGAGAGCTCGGCATAGCGCCGGCCGATCGCGCGGGCCGAGGTGATCGACTCCAGGCAGCCCCGGGCCCCGCAGCCGCACGGACTGCCGCCCGGCCGCACCACGATGTGCCCCAGCTCGCCGGCCGCGCCATGCGCCCCGCCGTAGCCCTTGCCGTCCACCACCAGGGCCGCCGCGATGCCGGTGCCGATCGCCACGAACAGCACGTGGCTCTCGCCCCGGCCGGCGCCGAGGCGGGCCTCGGCGATGCCGCCGACCCGCACGTCATGGCCCAGCGTCACCGGCAGGCCGGTCCGTTCCGAGATCAACTTCCGCAGCGGTACGTCCCGGAAGCCGACGTTCGACGACCAGACCGCGACGCCGTTCACCTCGTCGATCACCCCGGGGACGGCGATGCCGACCGCGACCGGGTGGTCGGCTCGCTGGACCAGGCCGTCGGCGATGTCGAGGATGTTCTCGGTGACCGCCGCCGGTCCGCGTGCGGCCAGGGTGGGATGCCGTTCCTCGTGCAGGACCGTGCCGTCGCGGCGGACCAGCGCGCATTTCATGCCCGTGCCGCCGACGTCAAGAGCTACGACGACGGGCTCGCTCACGTCAGCACAACCGATCGGGTCAGGTTGCGTGGGTGGTCGGGGTCGAGGCCCTGGCTCGTCGCGAGCAGCACCGCCACCCGCTGGGCCAGCACCAGGTCGGCCATCGGGTCTAGCGGCGCCCGGCCGCCGCACCAACTGCCGAGCGCGGCATATCCGCCGTGGTGCCGGCTGTGCACGAACAGGGCGCCGGTCGCCTCCACGTCGTCGGCCAGGCCCACCGGGATCTCTCCGAACGCCCACACCACCCGGCGGGGCGCGGCGATCGAGATCGGGCCGTGCCGGTAGTCCATCGCCGGGTACGCCTCGGCCCAGTAGCCGGCGGCCTCCCGGCACTTCAGCGCCGCCTCCTCGGCCAGGCCGACCGTCCAGCCGCGACCGAGGAAGGTGATCTGCTCGGCGAGGGCCGGGTGCACCGGCAGCGGCATACGCACCGCCACCTCGGCGTCGGCGGCCACCGACTCGATGTTCTCGCCCAGGTGGGCGCGGAGCAGAGCGAGGGCGCTGGTCGCGAAGCGGGTCTGCACGACCGCCTGCTCGTCGGCGAAGTCGAGCAGGATCGTCTCGCCGGCGCGGGCGGCGGCGGGCTGCCCGCCGTCCGCGGTGATCACGGTCGTGTTCCGCAGGGTGCCGAGGAGCTCGACGACCTCGGTCGTGGTGCCGGACCGGGTGATCGCGAGGACCCGGTCATACCGGCGGGTGTGCGGGAACTCGGACGCCTGGAACGCGTCGGTCTCGCCGTGGCCCGCCTGCTCGCGCAAGGCCGCGTACGCCTTGGCCATGAACCACGACGTGCCGCAACCGACCACCGCGACCCGCTCCCCGCGAACCGGGAGCCCCGGCGCGTCGGCCAGCTTCGCCGCGAGCCGCCAGCAGTCCGGCTGGCTGGCAATTTCCGCCTTGACGTACGTCATGGGCCACCCTTCGTTCATATGGGCAGGTCGCATCGTCGCGTCTGCGCGGAAGCGCGCGGTTCCCGGCACTTTCGAGCGTCATTCTGCGTGGAGCACCGGCGAGGATGCAACCGTCATCCCCCGACCGCGCAGCAGGCGAGCTTTGCTTCCCGGCCTTTCGCGCACTAATGTGCACACACTTATCACGGAACGTGCATCGGGAGTGGTTGGTGGACCGGTACGCGCGGTGGAATGCCCTGCTTGAGTTACTTGCCGAATCGGGACGAGTGAGCGTCGAGGACGCCGCCGCCCGCCTGGACGTGTCCCAGGCCACCATTCGCCGTGACTTCGACCAGCTGGCCCAGCAGCAGATGATCACGCGGACCCGGGGTGGCGCGGTCGCCAACGGGGTCTCGTACGACCTGCCCCTGCGGTACAAGTCGGCCAAACACTCCGCGGAGAAACAGCGCATCGGCGAGGCGGCCGCGGGCTTGGTCACCCCGGGAACGGTAGTCGGCCTCAACGGCGGAACGACCGTGACCGAAGTCGCCCGTGCCCTGGCCGTTAGACCCGACTTGAACACCGGCGGCGAAGGCGCCCAACTCACGGTCGTGACCAACGCGCTGAACATCGCGAACGAACTGCTGGTCCGCTCCCGCATGAAGATCGTGGTGGCCGGCGGCGTGGTGCGGCCCCAGTCGTTCGAGGTGGTCGGCCCGCTCGGCGGGGCCCTGCTGAACGAGGTGACCCTGGACATCGTGCTGCTCGGCGTCGACGCCCTCGACGTCGAACTGGGCGCCGCCTCCCATCACGAAGGCGAGGCGGCGATGAACAGCCTGATGGTCGCCCGCGCCAAGCGAGTCGTCGTCATCGCCGACTCGTCGAAACTGGGCGGCCACGCGTTCGCCCGAATCTGCCCGATCACCAAGGTCGACACCCTCGTCACCGATTCGGGTGCCTCAGCCGCCACTGTCGCCGCGTTCCACGAAGCCGGAGTCGACGTCATCAGCGCGTAGGGCGACTCCGGGCATCGAAGTTGCTCGACGGCACTAGCATCCGAACCGAGTAACCGAACGGTTACTCACCGGAGGCGGGTGCGGCATGGTGGATGGGCCAGGTTTCCATGTGGATGTCGGCGTCCTCGAAGCGGCCGCCACGGCGATCTCGGCAAGCGTTTCCGACCAGCGCGGCACCAGGCTCGACCAGGTCGACGGCGCTGCCGACACATATGGCCACGATGGCGTTCATCAGGCCTTGGAGGGCTTCTGTGGCCGTTGGAACGCTGGCTTCGACCTCCTGCTCGATGACGCCGAGGCAATCAGTGGGCTGCTGAGTGCGGTCGCCCGGGCGTACCGCGAGGCGGATGCCGCCTCGGCCGGGCGGCTGACCGCCGACCCGGCACGGCCGGTCGTCGATGACTGAACTGGGGCAGACCCACGACCCCCGAGCACTGGTTCCCGGTGACCCGGCGGGCATTCGTGACAACATCGCCGTTCTGCGGACTCGGGCGCGGCATGCGGCAGCCGCTGCGGACGGTCTGGTCGACATCGACACGGGGGCCTGGACGGGGCCGGCGGGCGATGCCTTCCGCGAGAAGTTCAGCTACGAACCCAACCGGTGGTACGCGGCGGCGAACGCGCTCGACACGGCCGCCGATTCGCTGGCCACCTATGTGTGCACGCTGGAGTGGGCGCAGAGCCAGGCGGGCGAGGCGATCCGGCGCTGGGACGAGGCGACCGAGGCGTCCCAGCGAGCGCTGGCCGCGTACGAGCAGGCCGGCCCGCCCGCTGTTCCGTTCGCCGATCCCGGTGCGGATGGACGGCAGGCCGCGGTCGACACCCTCCAGCTGGCCCGCGGGCAAGTTGTCGCCGCGGGAGACGTGGCGGCACGCTTCTTGACCCAGGAGGCCGACGCCGCCCCCGAGAAGTCGAGCTGGCTGGATCGGCTCGGCGACTTCGCGAAAGAGACCGGGGCGAACATCGTCAACGGCCTGGCCTCGTTCGGAAACGCGATGATCCACCACCCGGGCGACTCCGCGGTGCTGGCGGGCGGGCTCGCCCTGACCGCGCTGAGCGCGGGCGGCGAGGGTGCGGGCTTCGTCCTCGACGCGACCGGTGTGGGTGCCGTAGCGGGCGTGCCTCTCAACGCGATCTCCACGGCCGGGCTCGTGTTCGGGGCCGGACTCACCGGTGCCGCCACGACCTCACTCATGCGGCACGCCGCCGGTGAGGACGCGGTCTCGCCGGTAAGCGGCAGTTCGCCGTCCCGGTCGGTGCCGACCAAGACGGATCGGATGAAAGAACACCTCACCGAGCGAGATCTCGATGCGGCCAGACGTGAGTTGAACGGCGAAGTGGTGGCGATCAAGCGCAGCGGCCAGCCGTGGGATCACGTGGACGAGGTGCAGAACGCCCAGCGTGGTCTGGTGCGGCGGATCGGGCAGCTCAAGCGGTTATTGGGAGACGGGCGCACCTCGGCGGGCGACCGGGCGGCGTATGAGTCGGAGCTTTCCGAGGCGAGCCGTTTGCTCGACCACTCGGAGCAGTTCGTGCCGCGCGGTTAGCATCAGGTCCGCTTAGGCCGGAGGTAGCTGGCAATGGGAGCAGTGGAGCAGCAGCGGTCGCTCGAGCAGATCGAGGGGCACGCCTGGGGTGATCCGCCCGCGGGGGCGACCCGGCTCATCGAGACCGTGCACGAGTTGCGACGCCGGCCGGTCTCGGAGCTGACGGTCGAGGATCTTCGGGTCCTGCTCGGACAGCAGGTCGGCCTGGACGTCCTGGTGCCGGTCGCACTGGAGGTCCTCGCGGTGGAGCCGCTCGCCGAGGGGGATTTCTTTCCCGGGGATCTGCTTTCCGCGATGCTCCGGCTGCCTGTGGACTACTGGAAAGTGCACGCGGAGTGGGCGGCCCGGCTGCGCGGCATCGTCGCTGGGGTCAGGCCCGACGAGGTCGATGATGACAACCTTCAGCATGAAATTTTGGCATTTCGAGACGGCAGACATTGACGCTGCTGTTTAAAGTCTCGCGGCATGGAAGCCGTACTCGAGATAGCTGGGCTGCAGAAGACGTATCGCAGCCGGAAAGGCGTGCGCCGGGCGCTTGATGGCTTCGACATGGTTGTCGAAGCCGGGCAGGTGCACGGGTTCCTCGGCCCCAACGGGTCGGGGAAGACCACCACCCTGCGTACCCTGCTCGGACTCATCCGGCCCAACGGGGGGCGGATGGCGATCCTCGGGCGGGAAGTGCCCGAGCACCTGCCGGCCGTGGCCGGGCAGGTCGGCGCGATCGTGGAGAGTCCGCAGTTCTTCGGAAACTTCACCGCGTGGGACACGTTGTCGCTGCTCGCCGACGCGGGCGGGGTGCGGCGTCAGCGGGTCGAGGCGGTGCTTGAGCTGGTCGGGCTGCGCGATCGGGGCAAGGATCGGGTGCGGACCTATTCGCTCGGCATGAAGCAGCGGCTTGCCGTCGCGTCGGCGCTGCTCAAGGAGCCGAAGCTGCTGATTCTGGACGAGCCGGCGAACGGGCTCGACCCCGGCGGCATCCGGGAGATGCGCACGTTGATGCGCACGCTGTCCGAGTCGGGCATGACCGTGCTGCTGTCCAGCCACATTCTCGGCGAGATCCAGCTGATCTGTGACTCGGTGACGATCATCGCGGCCGGTAAGCGGGTGGCCACCGGGTCGGTGGCCGACGTGCTGGCGTCGCACGCGTCGTCGTCGGTGCGGGTGCGGCTGGAGCCGGGCATCGACCTGCTCGGTGCCGCCGAGATCCTGCGGGCCAAGGGGGCGCAGGTGGATCTCGGCACCGACTTCTTCACGGTGGGCAACGCCAACAATCCGGCGCAGATCACTCGCATCCTCGCCGAGAGTCAGATCTATGTGAGCGAGTTGACGCCGGCCTCGGCCGACCTGGAGAGCGTCTTCCTCGAGTTGACCGGCACCGCGCCGGTGGACGGGCAGAACCGGCAGGTCGACCAGGTGGCAGCGGCGGGGTGGGGTCAGTGAGCCTGTACAGAGCGGAGACGCGCCGACTGCTCAAGCGGCGGTTCACCAAGCTTTTCACGATCGGGGCGCTGCTGATTCTGGCGGCGGTGGCGGCCGGGGTGTTCTTCACCAATCACAAGGTCGGAACCGATCAGATCGCCGAGGCCAAGGGCAAGGCCCATGCCGAATACCTGCGGTCGGTGGCCAGCACCGAGCAGGTCAGGAAGGACTGTGAAGCCGCTCGGGGCACGTCCCGGGCCGGCGAGTTCCCGCCGAACTGTGAGCTGGCCGCGCCCGCCGAGTCGGACTTCGACCCCGAGTGGTACCTGCCGGCCACGTTCGACTTCAAGAAGGGCTTCCCGGACATGGTGACCACCATGGCCGCGGTGCTGGCCCTGGTCGGTTTCGTGATCGGGGCGTCCTTCGTGGGCGCCGAGTGGAACAGCGGCGGCATGATGAACCTGCTGCTCTGGCGGCCGCGCCGGTTGCAGGTGCTGGGTACGAAGCTGTCCGCCTTCCTGGTCGCCATGACCGGGTTGACGGTGCTGGTGGCGGCGATCTGGACGGCTGTGTTCTACGGCATCGCGTCGTTGCGCGGAGTGACCACCGGGTTGACCTCCGGCACGTGGCAGTCGCTCGGCCTGATGGAGTTGCGGGCCCTGGTGCTGGTGCTGGTGGCGGGTGCGCTCGGTTTCGGCCTGGCGTCGCTGGGCCGGCACACCGCGATGGCGCTGGGTGTCGCGATCGGGGTGATCGTGATCTTCCAGTTCGGCGTGGGCACGGTGCTGGCGATCGCCCATGTCAAGTTCCCGGAGCTCTATCTCGCGCCGTTCTGGGTGATCGCGTGGATGGCCAAGAAGTACGTCGCCGAGGACTACAACTCCTGCAACTTCGACGTGGGCGGCGGCTGTCAGCCGGACACCTTGACCATCACCTGGCAGATGGCGGGCAGCGCGCTCGCGATCATTCTCGTCCTCGTGGTGGGTGCCGCTATGTGGACAATGCGTAAGCGGGACATAACGTGAGGTAACGTCGGGCAGGTCATGCGCGGGGGTCGTCGGCGACATATGCTGCGGGCGGCCCCTCGCCTTTTTCCTTGGAGCACCATGCAGCCCGCCGCCGCGGACCCGTCCGAAGAGTCCACCACCACCCACGTCCCGGCCCCGCGCAGCAGCGGGCTGACCGAGCGTGAGCAGGCCATCCTCGCCTTCGAGGCGCGGTGGTGGAAGCACGCGGGTTCCAAGGAGCAGGCGATCCGGGACAGCTTCGGCGTCTCGTCCACTCGTTACTACCAACTGCTCAACGCCCTGCTCGACAAGCCCGAGGCCACCGAGCAGGAGCCGCTCCTGGTGGGCCGGCTGCGACGCCTGCGCACCTCGCGGGCCCGCACCCGCCGCCGCTGACCGCTCAGCCGGGCTGATGCGTCGAGGCGTAGGCCTCGAGCCACGCCACCTGGGTCGGGTCGAGCGAGGGCCGCACCCGTTCCCGGGCCGCGGCCACATTTGCCGCCGTGACCGTCGACGCCTCCAGTGAGTCACGCATGGCGGCCAGCGCCGCCTCGCGGATCAGGGCCGCGCAGTCGGCGGCCGAGAAACCGGCGAGCGCCGCCCCCAACTCGTCCAGATCGACGCTCTTGTCGAGGGGCACCGCCTTGGACGACGCCCGCAGGATCGCGGCCCGGGCCGCCGCGTCCGGCGGCGGCACATAGACCAGACGCTCCAGGCGGCCGGGCCGTAACAGGGCCGGGTCGATCAGGTCGGGGCGGTTGGTGGCGCCGATGATCACGACGTTCCGCAGATCTTCGACCCCGTCCAGCTCGGTGAGCAGGGCCGCCACCACGCGGTCGGTGGTGCCGCCGTCGGTCGCCTGGCCCCGGGTCGGCGCGAGCGCGTCCACCTCGTCGAGGAACACCAGGGTCGGGGCCGCCTCCCGGGCTCGGCGGAACAGCTCGCGGACGGCCCGCTCGCTGTCGCCGACCCATTTGCTCAGCAGTTCGGCGCCCTTCACCGAGAGCACGTTGGCCTTCCCGGTGCCGGCGATGGCCTTGACGAGGTAGGTCTTTCCGCAGCCGGGCGGCCCGTAGAGCAGCACGCCGCGCGGTGGCGAGACGCCGAGCCGGGCGAACGTGTCGGGATAGGTGAGCGGCCACAGCACCGACTCGGTGAGCATCTGCTTGACCTCGACGAGGTCGCCGACGTCGTCGAGGGTCACGGCCGCGACCTCGAGGGTGGACTCGGCCATCGATGTCGGGCGCACCACATCGAGCGCGGCCTCGAAATCGGCCATGGTCACGGTGGGTGATTCGGCGTCCTTCTGCCGCAGGGCGGCCCGGACCCCCGCTTCGCGGGCGAGAGCACCGAGGTCGGCGGCGACGAATCCGGGTGTACGGGCGGAGACGTCGTCCAGCCGTACGTCCTCGGCCAGAGGCATGCCGCGGGTGAGCACACTCAGCTGTTCCCGCCGCATGGCCGCGTCCGGCAGCGGAACCGCGAGCTGGACGGCGAGCAGGTCGGGCGCGCGCAGGGACGGGTCGACCGACTCGGGCCGGCTGGTGGTGCAGACGACCGCGACGCCGGCCCGGACGACCTCCTCGAGCAGCTGGTGGAAAACGGTCGCGAGGGGGCCGGGCTCGTCGCGGGGGGCGAGCGCCTCGACGTCGGAGAAGAGCAGCACGCTGGGGGTGTGCTCGCGTGCCTCCTGGACCAGTTTGCGCAGCTGGGCGGCGGCGGAGTCGTTGGTGAGGGCGGCGAGCGACGGGCCCCAGACCGGCCGGACCCGCGCCCCGACCTGGGCCGCCACCGCCCGCACCAGCGCCGACTTGCCCGAACCGGAGGGGCCGGAGATCAGCACGCCGAGGGACACCTTGGTGCCGAGCCGGGCCAGCACTTCACCGTGGTGGAAGCCGAGGTCGAGCAGTTCTTCGAGCTCTTTGGCCTGGGCGCGCAGTCCGGGCAGGTCGTCGAGGCTGGGCGGGGGCACCTCGGGGTCGGTGGCGGCGGGCGAGCTGGGCGCCACCGCGACCGTGCCGGCGGTGCCGCCGGAGGTGCGCCGGCCGCCCGACCAGCCGACCACCGTGTCCGGACTGACCAGGGCGGCGTCGCCGTCCTCGACCGAGGTCACGTTGAGCAGGGCGCTGGTGAAGCTGTAGCCGAGCCGATTCTTCAGGCTGGGGGTGACCGCCTCGACGAGCGCGCGGTTGTCGCCGGGCAGCACGTCCTGCGGCAGCAGCGACACGTCGTCGCCGGTGCTGACCACCTTGCCGAGCAGGGCGAGTCGCAGCATCTCGGGGGTGACCAGGGCGGCGATCTCGGCCGGGCCGCTGAGCGTGACCTGCCGGGCGTGCACCACCGGCAGCTTGGTCAGGGTGACCTGGCCGCCGTCGCGCAGCCCGAGGTTGCCGATGATCAGGTCGTCGGCGTAGAGCAGGGCGCGGCTGGCGTCGGCCGTCTTGGTGGGGATGGCCCGGCATGCGGTCGTGTGGCGGCCGGCGAGGCGTACCGGATCACCGGGTTTGATCTCCAGGGCGGCCATCACCTCGGGGTGCAGCCGCACGACGCCGCGCCGGGCATCCAGGGGGGCCGACTGCGTGGTTACGGTGAGTGTCAGTTCGTCGGCCACTCCTGGATGCTATCGCTGCCGCGCCGCCGGAGCGCCGTTCCCTTCGGGCGCCTCACAGGTGGGGCTCAGACGCCGCCGGATAGCTTTGCCGCATGCCCGCCAAGAGACTCACCCGCCGCCGCGTCATCTCCGGATCGGTGGTGCTCGTCGTGGTCGCCGCGCTTGTCGGCTGGGCGGTGTGGCCCGATCGTGCGGGCTGGACCAGCGCGGATGAGCGGATCACGGTCCGCACCGGCCCGGCCGACGCGGAGAGCGTCGAGCTGGACGCTCGCCTCTACCTGCCTCGCGATCGCGACGGAAGGGTGCCGGCGGTTCTGCTCGCGCACGGGTTCGGGGGCACGAAGGACTCGGTGAGCGACGACGCGGAGTCCCTCGCCGACCGTGGCTACGCGGTGCTGACCTGGACCGCGCAGGGTTTCGGCGGCAGCGGCGGGCAGATTCACCTGGACAGCCCCGACTACGAGGTGCGCGATGCCCAGGGCCTGCTCGACTGGCTGGCGGCCCGGCCGGAGATCAAGCTGGACGAGACCGGCGACCCACGGGTGGGCGTGGTCGGCGGCTCCTACGGCGGCGCGCTCGCCCTGCTGCTGGCCGGGCAGGACCCGCGGGTCGACGCGATCGTGCCGTCGATCACCTGGAACGACCTGAACAAGGCCTTCCTGCAGCAGTCGGCCGACACGACCGCGACCGGCGTCTTCAAGAAGACATGGGCGGGCCTCTACTTCGGCAACGGCGCGGCGACCCTGGCCCCCGAGCCGGCCGCCGCACCCGTGCCGGGGCAGGACCCGGCGTGCGGGCGGTTCGCGGCCGACATCTGTGCCGCCTACCTTCAGCTCGCCACCACCGGCACGGCCGACCAGAAGACCCTCGACCTGCTGCGCAAGTCGAGCCCGGCGACGGTGCTCGGCCGGATCAAGGCGCCGACGCTGCTGATCCAGGGCGCGGTCGACACGCTCTTCCCGCTCAGCGAGGCGGACGCGAACGCGAAGGGCATCGCCGCGACCGGTACGCCGGTGCGGGTCGCCTGGTTCACCGGCGGTCACGACGGCGGCGCCGGTCCGCAAACCGATCAGGACCGGGTGAAATACCTGACCGTCCAGTGGCTCGACCACTACGTGAAGGGCGAGGGCGACGCGCCGTCGGACAGCTTCACCTATTCGCGGGTGGCCGGTTTCAGCGCGCTCGACCGAGGCCTCGTGACCAACGGTTACTCCACCGACGCGTACCCCGGGATGAGCGGAACCGGACGCACCCAGGTCTCCCTGGCCGGGCCGGCGCAGCCGGTCGCGAACCCGCCGAACGGCAACCCGGCCGCCCTGTCGTCGCTGCCCGGCACCGGTGGCCGCCTCAGCGAGCTGCTCGGCGGCCTGGCCGCCGACATCCCGGGCCAGCACGCCAGCTTCCAGTCGACCCCGGTGAGCAGCGCGATCGAGGTGGCCGGCGCA
Organism: Paractinoplanes ferrugineus; assembly: GCF_016862195.1. Taxonomy (GTDB): domain Bacteria; phylum Actinomycetota; class Actinomycetes; order Mycobacteriales; family Micromonosporaceae; genus Actinoplanes; species Actinoplanes ferrugineus. The sequence continues at coordinate 206,452 of NZ_BOMM01000001.1, forward strand.
CCCACCGTGCAGCTGCGGGTGGCCTCCCCGACCGGCGAGGCGACGGTTTTCGTCAAGCTCTACGACGTTGACGAGTCGGGTGCCAAGACGCTGAGCGCGGGCCTGGTCGCACCGGTGCGGCTGACCGGCCTGCCGGCCTCGATCGAGCAGGCGCAACCGGTCACCGTGACGCTGCCGGCGATCGTCCGCCGGATCGACTCGGGGCACACCGTGCGGGTCGTCGTCGCCACCAGTGACCAGGCGTTCCTGACCCCCGCGCAGCCGGCCACCTACACCGTGCAGGTCGGCTCGTCGATCACTCTGCCGACGGTGGTGGGCACGCCGATCGCCAACCCGCAGACGGTGTGGCGCTGGGTGCTCGGCGGCCTGCTCCTGGCGATCGCGCTGGGTCTGGCGGTGGTCCTGCTGGTGCGTCGCCGCCTGCGGCGCCGCCGGCACGACGAGACCCTCGAGGAGTACGAGGACACGCCGCTCGTGGTGCGCGGACTGCGCAAGGCGTACGCGGACGGCTTCGTCGCCGTCGAGGAGATCAGTTTCACGGTCGCGCGCGGGCAGGTCGTCGGCCTGCTCGGGCCGAACGGTGCCGGCAAGACCACCACTCTGCGGGTCCTGATGGGCCTGACCATGCCGACCGGCGGGGACGCGCTGGTCTTCGGGCACCGCCTGATGCCGGGTGCGCCGATCCTGTCCCGGGTGGGCGCGCTCGTCGAGGGGCCGGGTTTCCTGCCGCATCTGAGCGGTTACGAGAACCTCGAGGCCTACTGGCGGGCGACCGGCCGGCCGGCCGCCGACGCGCACTTCGAGGAGGCCTTGGAGATCGCCGGTCTGGGTGACTCGGTGCACCGCAAGACCAAGAAGTACAGCCACGGCATGCGGCAGCGGCTCGCCATCGCGCAGGCCATGCTCGGCCTGCCCGAGCTGCTGGTGCTCGACGAGCCGACGGACGGCCTCGACCCGCCGCAGATCGCCGAGATGCGCCGGGTGCTCAAGCGCTATGCCACCGACGGCCGGGCGGTGCTGGTCTCCAGCCACCTGCTCGCCGAGGTGGAGCAGACCTGCACCCATGCGGTCGTGGTCAACAAGGGTCGGATCGTGGCGTCCGGGCCGGTCGACGAGATCGTCGGCGAGTCGCCGTCGGTGCAGATCGCGGTCTCCGACGTGCCGGCCGCGTCGGCGGTGCTGTCGTCGCTCGGGGTGAAGTCGGTGGTTCCCGACGGACCGTCCGCCCTGATCGTCGACATGAACGGAACGTCCCGCTCGGAAGCGGTGGCGTCGCTGGTGAAGGCCGGTGTCGAGGTCGATCGGGTAGTGCCGCGCCGGCGCCTGGAGGATGCCTTCCTGGCCCTGGTCGGCGACAACTCGCGGGGGAGTGGGGACCGATGAGCACGGTGGTCAGTTATCGGCCGTCGGCGACGTTGCCGATCCGGGCCGAGGTGAAGCGGCAGGCGTCCCGGCGGCGCACCCAGTTGGCGCTCGGCTTCATGGTCCTGCTGCCGATCATCATCCTGCTCGCGTTCGAGTTCGGTGGCGGCAACGGCGACGACGACAACGGCGGGGGTGCCTTCGGCAGTCTCGTCGACCTGGCCACCTCGGGCGGGCTCAACTTCGCGCTGTTCTGCCTCGCCGTCTCGGCCGGCTTCCTGCTCGTCGTGGTGGTGGCCCTGTTCTGCGGCGACCCGGTGGCCAGCGAGGCCAGCTGGGGCAGCCTGCGTTACCTGCTCGCCATCCCGGTGCCCCGGGCCCGCCTGCTGGCCGTCAAGCTGGTGGTCGCGCTCGGCTACTCCCTGCTCGCACTGCTGATCCTGACCGCGACGGCGCTGCTGGTCGGCACCCTGCGATACGGGTGGCATCCGATGGGCAGCACGATCGCCGCCGCGATCCCGGCCGGCGAGGGGCTGTTGCGGTTGCTCGGCATCGTCGCGTACCTCGCGGTGATCATGCTGGTCGTGGCCGGCCTCGCCTTCCTGCTGTCGGTCCTGACCGACGCCGCGCTGGGCGCGGTGGGCGGGGCGGTGCTGCTCTGGATCCTGTCCAGCATCCTCGACCAGATCACCGCCCTGGGCAGCGTCCGCACGGTGCTCCCGACCCACTACAGCGACGCCTGGCTGGGCCTGCTCTCCACCCCGCCACAGGTGGACGACCTGGTAAAGGGCGCCATCGCGGCGATCTGCTACGCCACGCTCTTCTGGTCGCTGGCGTTCTGGCGCTTCACCCGTAAGGACATCACCTCGTAGGCGTTGTCCGGCTCACACCTCGGGATTCTGCTGGCGGAGGATCCCCGGGTCGGACGTAAGGTGTTGGAAACATAACTGAATACCTCATCCAGAGGGGCAGAGGGAACGGCCCTGTGAAGCCCCGGCAACCACCGCGTGAGTCTCGAAGAAGAGGCCGCGCGCGGCAGGTGCTAATTCCGTCCCCGGTCGGCAGATCGCCGCGGGGAAAGATGAGAGGGAAGGCCTCGATGACGTCTGCCGTCAGTTCCCCCAGTGCTACCACCTCGCCGGCCCGGGGCCTCGTCTGCCGTGCCTGCGGCGCCGAATACCCGCTGGTCGCGCAGCATGCCTGTTACGAGTGTTTCGGCCCGCTCGAGGTCGCCTACGACCAGGCCGCCCTGGCCCGGGTCACCCGGGCGCAGATCGAGGCGGGCCCGCAGAACATCTGGCGCTACGCCGGCCTGCTCCCGGCCGGGCAGGACCCGGCCGGCCGGGTCACTCTCGACCCGGGGCTGACCCCGCTGATCGACGCGCCCGCCCTGGCCGCCGCCGTCGGCCTGCGCGCGCCGCTCTACGTCAAGGACGACTCGGCCAACCCGACCCACTCGTTCAAGGACCGGGTGGTCTCGGTCGCCCTCACCGCCGCCCGCGGTCTCGGCTTCACCCGCTTCGCCTGCGCCTCCACCGGCAACCTGGCCAACTCGGTCGCCGCCCACGCGGCTCGCGCCGGCGTCCCCAGCATCGTCTTCATCCCGGACGACCTGGAGCCCGGCAAGATCATCACGACCGCGGTGTACGGCGGTGAACTGGTCGCCATCGAGGGCTCCTACGACGACGTCAACCGGCTGTGCGGCGAACTGGTCGAGACCGACGAGTTCGAGGACACCGCGTTCGTCAACGTCAACGTCCGCCCGTTCTACGCCGAGGGCTCCAAGACCCTGGGCTACGAGGTCGCCGAGCAGCTCGGCTGGCGCATCCCGGCCCAGGTCGTCATCCCGATGGCCTCCGGCGAGCTGCTGACCAAGGTGGACAAGGCGTTCTCCGAGCTGGTCGAGATCGGCCTGGCCACCGCGCCCGAGGGCGGCTGGACCGTCTTCGGCGCCCAGTCGGCCGGCTGCAACCCGATCGCGACCGCCCTGCAGGGTGGCACCGACGAGATCGTCCCGGTGCGGCCGACCGGCATCGCCAAGTCGCTGAACATCGGCGACCCGGCCGCCGGGGCCTACGCGATCGAGGCGGTCAAGCGCACCGGCGGCTGGATGGACTACGCCGACGACGACGAGATCCGAGCGGGCATCCGGCTGCTGGCTGAGACCACCGGCGTCTTCGCCGAGACGGCCGGCGGCACCACTGTCGCGGTGCTCAAGAAGCTGGTGGCGAGCGGCAAGCTGGACCCGGAGAAGGAAACCGTCGTCCTCAACACCGGTGAGGGTCTCAAGACGCTCGACGCGGTGGCCGAGCTCGTCGGGCCGACCCATCGCATCAAGCCGTCGCTCCGCGGCGCGCGGGAGGCCGGCCTGCTCGGATAACTCTCGGTAGTCAGTGGTCTGCCGAAAGTTGAAGATTCCATCCGCAGAGGACTTGCGAACCGTTCTCCGCGTGGGCAAGATGCTCTCTGCGGGAGGGCCGACGCCGTACGAGGCCCCTCACCTTCGAGCTTGGCGACAATCTCTCGAGGTGCCCAACGACCCAGCGCCGGAGGCGCTGTGCGTTCGTCCTCCCGACCAAAACTTGTGCCGATGGCCGCCACCCGCTCGGGTGGTGGCCATCGCTGCCTCACCGGTCCACTGAGGCACTCGGTCGCCCCGACGTCCGTCGAGTGTGGGGCCCGACCCTTCAGAGCCGCCGCCGCATCCGCAGCTCGGTCAGCTGCGGCAGCACCGGGTGCGGCACCCGCTCACCGGTGTCCTCGAAACCCAGCTTCTCGTACGCCCGGATGGCGCGCCGGTTGCCCTCGGCCACCTCGAGCATCAACCTCTCCCGGCCGGTCGTACGCGACCAGGCGGCCACCGCCTCGATCAGCTCGGCCAGCATCTTGCCGCCGCGCTGGGCCGGGGTCACGTAGACCGTGAAGACCACCGTCTCGTCCGGGTCGTCCGGCAGCACCGTGCCGCCCGCGTGCCCGAGCAGCCGGGACCGCTCACCCGGGTCGGCCACGAACTGGGCCAGCCGGCCGCCCCGGGCCGCCTGGGCGACTCGCTGCCGATAGGCCTCGTGCGGGCGGGCGGCCGCGGTGGCCAGGGTCTCCAGGAAGGCGAGCGGGCTGTCCGCCAGCATCTCCAGGCGCAGCGCACGCATCCGGGCCGCGTCGTCCGCCGTCACCCGGTGCACCCGCCAGCTGTCCACGGGTCCTGCCTACCCTGCGTGGCCTGCTCCGGCAACCTGTTGCCGAGAACCGGACGCCTGGGGCAAAGTGTGTCGATGGACCGCGGTGAGGACGCTCTGCACGTCGTCGGTGACGTGGTGGTCGAGCCGGCCGATCCGTTCGACCCCGAGTCGCGCACGGCCGAGCTGCCCTACCGGGGCGCGCCGGCCGAGCCGGCCGTCGACGACCACGACCCGCTGATCCCGCCGCCCGGTTCCGGCCTGGCCGGGTGGTTCGATCGGTTCGGCCGCACGCTGCTCCGGTGCGGTCTGCTGCTGCTGCCGGTCGGCCTGCTGGCGGCGCTGCCGATGCACTTCTTCGTGGGCCGGGTCGACGACACCGTGGTGGCCGCGCCGGCCCTCTCCGACCTGCTGGGCGGCTTCGGGCTGCTGCTGCTCCCGCTGATGTGGCTGGCCTATTTCACGGTCTCCGTGCTGCCCCTGGTGATCTGCCTGGCCGGCACGGTCGCGGTGGCGGTCTACCGGGCGACGCTCGGCGTGCCGCCCCGGCCGGGCGCGGTGTGGCGCCTGGTGGCCAACCGCCTGCGTGCCGTCTGGCTGTGGTTCACCCCGTTCGGGCTGCTCACGCAGGCGTTGCCGGTGCTCCTGTCGGTCGACCGCATCGCGATCGCCCCGTCGGTGACGGTGCCGCTCGCCCTCGCCCTGGCCCTGCTTTCCACCGGTGTGCTCACCTTCACCGGGATGCTGGGCTGTGTCGTGCTGGTCGAGCGGGGCAGCGGCGGCCGCCGCGCGATGCACCTGATCTCGATGGCGCCGCTGACCGGCCTGGTGGTCGCGTCGCTGGCGGTCACCGTGCTGCCCCGGCTGGCTGACACGGCGTGGGGTGGGCTCGCCTCGACGCTGGTTTCGATCCCGCTGGTTCTGCTCTGGGCGATGGCCTCGGTCGTGGCGTACGGCCAGGCACGCCGGGCTGAAGGGCCGGTGACCAGCAGGTCTCTCTACGCGGCGCTGTCGGCGCCGGAGTTCGACTGATCCCACGCTGCCCGCGTTTCCTTGCACTCGCCCCCAGGGAGTGCTAAACAAGTCATTGGCACTCGCGACTGCTGAGTGCCAAGCAGGTCGGGACGGTGGGGTCTCGGTCACGGTGCCGCCATCGGCGCCGGGGCACGGGGCCGGTCGTCGCGGGCTATCCGGCTCGGCCTGAGGACGTCACATCGCCAGGTGGTGACGTCCGCAGAGTTCGTACCGTGCGGGAATGCGGGGCCAAGCGGCCCGGCACCGCGTATGTCCAGGAGGACACAGCCGTATGGCCAAGATCATCGCATTTGACGAGGAAGCTCGTCGCGGCCTCGAGAGTGGTATGAACCAGCTCGCCGACGCCGTCAAGGTGACGCTCGGCCCCCGGGGCCGCAACGTCGTGCTCGAGAAGAAGTGGGGCGCCCCCACGATCACCAACGATGGGGTATCCATCGCCAAGGAGATCGAGCTCGAGGGCACCTTCGAGAAGATCGGCGCCGAGCTGGTCAAGGAGGTCGCCAAGAAGACCGACGACGTGGCCGGCGACGGCACGACGACGGCGACCGTCCTCGCCCAGGCCCTGGTTCGCGAGGGCCTGCGCAACGTGGCCGCCGGTGCCAACCCGATGGCCCTCAAGCGGGGCATCGAGGCTGCCGTTGCCAGCGTCTCCGAGGCCCTGCAGCAGCTGGCCAAGGACGTGGAGACGAAGGAGCAGATCGCCTCCACCGCCTCCATCTCGGCCGGTGACACCACGGTCGGCGAGATCATCGCCGAGGCCATGGACAAGGTCGGCAAGGAAGGCGTCATCACCGTCGAGGAGAGCAACACCTTCGGTCTCGAGCTCGAGCTCACCGAGGGCATGCGCTTCGACAAGGGCTACATCTCGGCCTACTTCATGACCGACGCGGAGCGTATGGAGGCCGTCTTCGACGACCCCTACATCCTGATCGCGAACAGCAAGATCTCCGCGGTCAAGGACCTGCTCCCGGTGCTGGAGAAGGTCATGCAGGGCGGCAAGCCGCTGATCATCATCGCCGAGGACGTCGAGGGCGAGGCCCTGGCCACCCTGGTCGTGAACAAGGTCCGTGGCACCTTCAAGTCCGTTGCCGTCAAGGCCCCGGGCTTCGGTGACCGCCGCAAGGCCATGCTGGAGGACATCGCCATCCTGACCGGTGGCGCCGTCATCAGCGAAGAGGTCGGCCTCAAGCTCGACAACGCCGACCTGAGCCTGCTCGGCACCGCCCGCAAGGTCGTCATCACCAAGGACGAGACCACCGTCGTCGACGGCGGCGGCGACGCCGAGCAGATCCAGGGCCGGGTCAACCAGATCCGTGCCGAGATCGAGAAGTCGGACTCCGACTACGACCGTGAGAAGCTGCAGGAGCGCCTGGCCAAGCTGGCCGGCGGCGTTGCGGTCATCAAGGTCGGCGCGGCCACCGAGGTCGAGCTCAAGGAGCGCAAGCACCGCATCGAGGACGCCGTTCGCAACGCGAAGGCGGCCGTCGAGGAGGGCATCGTCCCCGGTGGTGGCGTCGCGCTCGTGCAGGCCGGCAAGACCGCGTTCGAGAAGCTCGACCTGGTCGGCGACGAGGCGACCGGCGCGCAGATCGTGAAGCTCGCGCTCGACGCCCCGCTGCGTCAGATCGCCGTGAACGCCGGCCTCGAGGGCGGCGTCGTGGTGGAGAAGGTGCGCAACCTCGAAGCGGGTCACGGCCTCAACGCCGCGACCGGCGAGTACGTCGACCTGCTGGCCGCGGGCATCATCGACCCGGCCAAGGTCACCCGCTCGGCGCTGCAGAACGCCGCGTCGATCGCCGCGCTGTTCCTCACCACCGAGGCCGTCGTGGCCGACAAGCCCGAGAAGAACCCGGCTCCGGCCGGCGCCCCGGGCGGCGGTGACATGGACTTCTGAGTCCAGTCGTAACGAGCAGTAAGGGCGGGTCGCCTCGGCGACCCGCCCTTACTGCTTTTCTCAGCCTCGGTGCCGGCCGGGCCGGTGCCGACCCGGCCCACGGCCGGCCAGGGTCAGGAGCGGCCGGCCGGTCAGGGCCAGGCTCGGTCGGCCGGGCCCGCCGCCGAACCAGACCATCGCCCCGCCGAGCAGCACCACCAGCGCGCCGGTGACCGCGACCGGCACCAGGTTGTCGCCGGTCCGGGCGAGGTTGCCGCCCGAACCGCCGGCGGTGACCGCGGCCGCCACGGTGATGGTGACGGTGGCCGTGGCGGTGCCGCCGTGGCCGTCGCTGACCGTGTAGCTGAACGAGTCCTGGCCGGCGAAGCCGTCCACCGGTGCGTAGGTGACCGTGCCGTTGGCGTTCAACACCGCCGTACCGTGCTTGGGCTTGCCGATCTTGGTGACCGTGAGCTTGTCACTGTTCGGGTCCGAGTCGTTCGTCTGCGGCTTGAGCACGACCGCGCTGCCGGCCGCCACCGTGGCCTTGTCGTTCTTGGCCGTCGGCGCCTTGTTGGCACCGGTCACCGTGACCTTGACCGACGCCGTCGCGAGGTTGCCGTCCGCGTCGACCGCCTGGTAGGTGAACGTGTCGACGCCCGCGAAGCCTTTCGCCGGGGTGTAGGTGACCGTGCCGTCGGCGTTCAGTTTCACCGCGCCGTGCTTGGCCTTGCCCACCGACTTGATCGTCACCGGGGTGCCGTTCTGATCCGTGGTCGGCAGCGCGATCCGCACCGCCGTGCCCGGCTTGGCGGTCGCGGTCTTGTCCGGCACTACCGGCGGGGCTCCGACGGTGATCGTGACGGTGGCCGTGACCGCGTGGCCGTCGCCGTCCTTGGCGGTGTAGTCGAAGGTGTCGGAGCCGGAGAAGCCGGCCGCCGGCGTGTAGACGACCTTGTCGCCGGTGAACGTGACGGTGCCGTGGGCGGGCGTGGTCGTCGAGGTGACCGCGAGCCCGCCGTTGGGGTCGAGGTCGTTGCCGAGCACCCGGACGGTCACCGGCTTCCCGTACGCGGTGGCCGCCTTGTCCGTGACCGCCACCGGGGCGCTGTCCGAGACGGTGATCGTCACAGTGGCCGTGGCGGTGTGACCGTTGCCGTCCGACACCGTGTAGCTGAAGGTGTCGGTGCCCGTGAAGCCGGCCGCCGGGGTGTAGCGGATCTTCCCGTTCACCACCGTGGCCGTGCCGTGCGCCGGCGTGTCCACGTGACTGACCGTGAGCCGGCTGTCGGTCACCGCTGTGACGTCGACCGAGTGGCCGGTGAGGACGGCGGCCGTGACGTCGCTCGCGCCCGGCGAGACCTGCACCGTGACGGTGGCGGTCGCGGTGTTCCCGACCGTGTCCTTGATCGTGTAGCCGAACGTGTCGGTGCCGAAGAAGCCGGCCGCCGGGGTGTAGCGGATCTGGTTGCCGACGATCACCGCCGTGCCGTGGGCGGCCGCTGTCGCCGACACCAGGGTCAGCGCCTCCGACTCGGGGTCGGTGTCGTTGGCCAGCACCGAGATGGTGCCGGCGGTGCCGTACGCGGCCGGGGCCACGTCGTCGACGGCGATCGGCGCGGCGTCGATGGTGATGGTGACCGTGGCCGTGTCGGTCAGGCCCAGGTCGTCGGTGAGCACGTAGTCGAAGGTGTCGGTGCCACTGGTCGCGGACGTCCGGTAGGTGACGGTGCCGTCGGCGTTGAGCGTGACCGTGCCTCGCGAGGCGGCGACCACCGAGGCGACGCTGCGGCCCTGCCCGGTGTTCGGGTCGGTGTCGTTGCCCAGCACGTCGAGGGTGGTCAGGACACCCGGCCGCACCACGACGTCGTCGTCCACGGCGATCGGCGCGGCGTTGCGCACGGTGATCGTGACGACGGCGGTGGAGGCCGTGCCGGACGGGTCGGAGACGGTGTAGGTGAAGGTGTCGGTGCCGCAGAAGCCGTTGCTCGGGGTGTAGGTGACGGTGCCGTCGGCGTTGATGGCGGCCTGGCCGTGGCCCGGCGCGGTGACGGCGGTGACGGTCAGCGCGTCGTTGTTCGGGTCGGTGTCGTTGGCGAGCACCGCCAGGGTCACCGCGGTGTTGGTGTCGGTGGCGTCCGAGTCCGGCCGGGCGCTCGGGGCGGAGTTGACCACGCTGAGTGTGACCGAGGCGCCGTCCGAGCCGCCGTTGCCGTCCCCGACCAGGTAGTGGAACGTGTCGGTGCCGACGAAGCCGGAGCTCGGCGTGTAGGTCACGGTGCCGTTCGCGTTGACCTGGGCGGTGCCGTGCAGCGGCGGCTGGTCGATGGTGGCGGTGAGGTGGTCGGCGGTGTTCGGGTCGGTGTCGTTGGCCAGCACGGACACGGTGGAGGGCTGGTCGGCCGGCACGGTGACGGCGTCGGCGACGGCCACCGGCGGGGCGTTGTTCACGGTGACGCTGACCGTGTTGGAGGCGCTGCCACCGGGGTGTCCGTCACTGACGGTGTAGGTGAAGGTGTCCGCGCCGGAGTAACCGGTGGTCGGCGTGTAGGTGAGCGTCCCGTCGGCGTTGCGCTCCACCGTGCCGTGGGCCGGCGTGGTGATCCCGGTGACGGTCAGGTGGTCGCCCGCGTTCGGGTCGCTCGCCGCGGCCAGCACGTCGATCGTCTTGGCGGTGTTCGTGCCGGTCGTCGCGGTCACCGGGCCGGCGGTCGGCCGGCCGTTGCCGACGGTCACGGTCACCGTGCCGGTCGCGGTGTTCCCGTGGTTGTCGGAGATGTGGTAGGTGAAGGTGTCGGGGCCGGAGAACCCGGTCGGCGCCTGGTAGACGATCTCGCCGCTCACCACCGACGTGCTGCCGTGGGCGGGCTGGTCGACCGAGGTGATGGTCAGCGGGTCGCCGTTGTTGTCGGCGTCGTTGGCGAGCGCGTCGATCGTCACGTTGCCGCCGTAGGCGACGGTGGCGGTGTCGGTCACGGCCACCGGCGCGGAGCCGGCCAGCGTGATGTTGATGGTCCCGGTGTCGGTGCCGCCGTTGCCGTCGCTGACCACGTAGTGGAAGGACGTCGTGCCCTGGAAGGTGGCGTCCGGGAGGTAGGTGACCTGGTCACCGCTGATCGTGACGGTGCCCTCGCCGGTGGCGGGCTGGTCGACCGAGGCGATGCTCAGGGTCTGACCGTTGAGGTCGGTGTCGTTGTCCTTCGGCGAGAACGTGAGCGCCGGGCCACCGGTCTTGGCGCTGTAGTTGTCGGTGACGGCGACCGGGGGCGCGTTGCGGGTGGTCACCGAGACGGTCGCGACGGAGCTGCCGCCGCGGCCGTCGAGCAGCCGGTAGGTGAAGGTCTCGGGGCCGGCCCAGCTGGACCGGGGCGTGTAGGTGATGGTGCCGTCGGTGTTGACGACGACCCGGCCGTGCGCCGGCGCCGTGTCGATCTGCACGACGAGGTCGCTGGTCGCGTCATCGTCGTCGTGGTCGTTGGACTTCACGTCGATGCCGACCGGGGTGGCGTTGTCGGTGGTCGGGGCGGTGTCGTCGACCGCGACCGGCGCCGAGTTGACCGCCAGGGTCGCGGTGGCCGTGTTGTCGGACGAGTCCGGGTCCAGACCGGTGCCGCTCACCTGCAGGGAGGCAACCGGGTGGGCGACGGCGGAGCCGGTCGCGACGGCCGGGATCGGCAGGCTGTCGCTGGTGTTCGCGGCCAGCGCCGGGCGGGTGCAGGTGACGACCTGACCAGCGGCGGAGCAACCGGTCGGCAGGGTGCCCGGGGTGACGCCGGCGGGCAGGGTGAGCACCATCTTGGGGGCGGGTTCGAGGTCGGTGCCGCTGTTCTTGACGGTGGCGGTGTAGGTGACGGTGTTCGGCGAGGCGGCGCGCTGCACGACGGCGGGCGCGACGGTCAGGGTGGCCGCCAGGTTGGTCTTCGGCTGCTGCACGGTCATCGAGGAGGTGCCGCTGCTGGTGCCGGCCCCGTTGGTGAAGGCCGCCGTGTAGTCGGCGTTCGCGGTGTTGACGATCGTGGTGCCGGGGGCGTCGGCGATGTCGACACGCACCCGGAAGGTGACCCGCTTGGTGGCGCCCGGGGCCAGGTTGCCGACGGCGAAGCTGGTGGTGCCACCGGTGATCTTGCCGGCGTCGGCGTCGGCCGCGTCGGTGACGGAGGTGCCGGCCACGGTCAGCGAGCCACCGATGTACGAGGTGCCGGCCGGCACGACGTCGCTCAGCGTGACGCTGTTCGCGGTGTCGGTGCCGTCGTTACGCACGTCGACGCGGTACTCGACGGTGTCGCCGGGCAGCAGGTCGCCGCCGTTGAGGTCGACGCCGGCCGGGGTGACGATCACGTTCGGGGCGTACAGGTCGGTGGTGAACGTGACGACGCCGGGGTAGAACGTCTCGCCGCCGGTGGTCAGGCGCAGGGTCGCGGTGGTCTCGTCGTTGCCGAGCTTGCCCGACGCGTCGAACCGGTCGAGGTCGACGCCCATCAGGTTGTCGTTGTTCGGGGCGCGACCGGCGACGGACGTACCGTCCTCGCTGTTGGTGCTGTTGAAGAAGTTGTCGGCGGGGTTCTTGGCGTCGCTCATCGACGCGAGCGGCTTGGAGGCGGTGCCGATCTGCAGGGAGTCGCCGGTCTTGCCGCGGTCGCCCTCGTAGACCACGGTGCCGACGGCCGCGTTCACGGTGCCGGTGTGCGGGGTCTGGAAGCCGGAGACCGCGATGTCCACCTTGGTGTCGCCGTCCTTGACCACGCCGAACCCGTCGTAGACGCGCAGGCTGTGCATCGGCAGTGCGGAGTTCTTGTAGGCGATCACGAGCGACCACCCGGCGTAACGGTCCTTGCCGGTGCCCGCCTGGATGTTCGCCACTGTGTAGACGCCGCTGCCGGCACCCGAGACGAGCGGCGTGACGTCCTTGAAGCCCTGGTAGGCCTGGATCCCGGTGTTCGTGAACACCTTGTCGGCGGTGACGTTGTTCCAGGTGGCCGGCCCGGCCGGGGTGCGGAACAGGACCTTGTCCCGGTTGGCTGCGGTCGGTGCCGCGGCGCCGCTGGTGCCCTTGGTCGGGTCGGCGCTCCAGTAGAGACCGGCGAACAGCACCGTGCTGCCGGTGGGCAGCGAGACGGTCGACGAGCTCGCGTTGAACGTCGTCGGGTCGCTGTCGGTGTCGATGTTCTGCATGACGTACGCGTTGTTGTCCAACGCGTCGCCGGTCGCCGTGCCGTTCAGCGCGGTGGTGCAGCCCGCGTCGCTGGTCGAGCAGGCCAGGTTGGCGTTGCCGCGCAGGATGATCGCACCGTTCGTGTTGGCCTGGAAGCGGCTGGTGAACGGGTCGGTGATCGCCGCCTCGGCCCGGCGGGCCAGGAGCACCGTGGTGGCGGTCATCGCGACGGCGAGCACGACGATCAGCACCACGGCGCGGCGAGGCTGGAGGCGCAAAACGGCAGCAGGCATTGTCGTCCTCGGCTGGAGATCGGGAAAAGGGCCGAGTCTCAAGTTAGGGACGATCAAGAGCAGGACGGGTGCAGCGCAAGTCCCGCCGGGTAAGGGTAAAAGTCAGAGTTTGCGGGGCTGATCAGGTTTTGTGGGCTTGGCGGGCAGGGCCATCCAGTAGATGACGGCGCCGACCGCGATCGCCACCAGGCCCGCCCGGGCCAGCACGAGAACGTCGCCGCCGGTCACCGGCAGCGACGTCAGCGGCTTCACCTGGACGGTCACGGTCGCGGTGGCGAGACCACCCCGTCCGTCGGCGATGGTGTAGTCGAAGGTGTCGGTGCCGCTCTCGAAATCGGCCGCCGGCCGGTAGCTGACCGTGTCGCCGGCGCCGGCGAGCACCGAGCCGTGGGCCGGGGTGCCGAGCTTGACGATGGTGATCCGGTCGCGGTCCGGGTCGCTGTCGTTGAGCGTCGGGCGCACCACCACCGTGTCATCGGCCGCCATGGTGACGCGATCGGCGATCGCGATCGGGGGCCTGTTGGTGGCGGCGGGGGCGGTCACGGTCACGATGACCGAGGCGGTGGCGATGTTGCCGTCCGCGTCGACGACCTCGTACGTGAAGGTGTCGACGCCGTTGAAGCCCGGATCCGGGGTGTAGGTGACGGTGCCGTCGGCGTTGAGCACCGCCGTACCGTGCGCCGGCTTGCCGACCGAGGTGACGGTGACGGTTCGGCCGCCCTTGTCCTCGTGCGGCAGCGGCACCGCGACCGAACCACCCGGCTCGGCGGTCGCCGACCGGTCCGGCACCGTCGGTGGCGCCCCGACCGTCACGGTGATCGGGGCGGAGGTGTTGTGTCCGGCTCCGTCGGTGGCGCTGTAGCCGAAGGTGACGGGCCCGCCGAAGCCCTCCGGCGGGTCGTAGGTGACGCTGTCCGCGGTGAACGTGGCCGTGCCCTGAGCGGGCTGGGTCACCGCCTGGACCGCCAGGTCGCCGCCCGGGTCGAGGTCGTTGGCGAGCACGCGGAGGGTGATCGGCTTGCGGTACGGCGTGGTCCCTTGATCGGCGAGCGCGACCGGCGTGCCGTTGCTGATCGTGACCGTGACGGTCGAGCCGGCGGTGCCACCGTGGCCGTCGCTGATCCGGTAGGCGAAGGTGTCCTGGCCACTCCACCCGCGCGCGGGCAGAAAGCGGACCCGCCCCGAGACCACCCCGGTGGTGCCGTTGGCCGAGCCCGCCACGGCGTCGATGAGTAGGGTCTGACCCGGATTCGGATCGTCGTCGTTGGCCAGTACGTCGATGTAGAGCGGCCGATCGGCGAGTCCGGCGGCCACGTCCGGCCGGGCGATCGGCGCCGCGTTCGCGACCTGCACCCGGACCTGGGCCGAGTCGGTGTTCCCGATCGGGTCACGGACGGTGTAACCGAAGGTGTCGACGCCGGAGAAGCCGGTGGCCGGCGTGTAGCGCACGGTGCCGTCCGGGTTGACCCGGGTGCGGCCGCTGCCCGGGGTGGCGGCCGAGACGACGGTCAGGGCCTGGGCCTCCGGGTCGGTGTCGTTGGCGAGGACCGGGACGTCGACCGGGGTGGCCCCGGCGGTGGCGGCCGTGTCGTCCACGGCGGTTGGTCGGCCGTCGATGGTGAGCCGTACGTCGGCGGTGTCGGTGCGGCCCAGGTCGTCGGTGAGCACGTAGGTGAAGCCGTCCGGCCCGATGCTGCCGGCCGCCGCCCGGTAGGTGACCGTGCCGTCGGCGGCCAGCCCGACGGTGCCCTTGGCGACCGGGCCGACCGACGCCACGCTCAGATGCTGGCCGATGTTCGGGTCGCGGTCGTTGGCGAGCAGGTCGAGCCGGGTGGGCACGTCCGCGCGTACCCGGAAGGTGTCGTCGACCGCGACCGGGGCGGCGTTGCGCACCGTGACCGTGACGATTGCCGAGGCGGTGAGCCCGGCCGGGTCCCGGATCGAGTAGAGGAACGAGTCGGTGCCGTAGAAGCCGGTGGCCGGGCTGTAGGTCACCGTGCCGTCGTGGTTGTCGGTGACCGCGCCGTGCGCACCGGCGCCGACCACGGCCAGCGTGATCGCCTGACCGTTCGGGTCGTCGTCGTTGGCCAGCACCGCGACGGTGACGGCGGTGTCGGTGTCGGTGGTGACCGCGTCGGCCCGGGCGGTCGGCGCCGTGTTCACGGTGGTGATCGTGACGGTGGTCCGGCTGGTGCCGCCCCGCCCGTCGTCGAGCTCGTAATCGAAGGTGTCGGTGCCGAGACCGGCCGGGGTGTAGGTGATCCGCCGGTCGGCCCCGACCGGCTGGGCCGGCGTCGCGGTGACGGTGAGCGGGTCGCCGTTCGGGTCGGGATCGTCGTTGGCCAGCACCGGGATCGCCAGCGGCCGCCCCAGCACCGCGGTGACCACGTCGGGCCGGGCCACGGCCACGCCGTTCTTCACGAGGATCGAGACGTGCCCGGTGTCGGTGCCGCCGTGGCCGTCGTCGATGGTGTAGGTGAAGCTGTCCGGTCCGGAAAACCCGAGGTCAGGGACATAGGTGAGCTTTCCGTACGGGTCGAGCGAGACCGTGCCGTGCGTCGGATCGGTGGTGCCGGAGACCCGCAGCGTGTCCGAGTTGGGGTCGGTCGAGAACAGGACCGCGTCCATCGTGACCGTCTCGCCGCATTCCGGGTTCACCGAGAAGTCCTTGGCGGTCGGCCGGGCGTTGGCCACGGTGAGCGTGACGTTCGCGGTGTCGATCCCGCCGTGGCCGTCGTCGATCGAGTACGGGAAGCTCACCACGCCCGCGAAGCCGGCCGGGGCGGTGTAGAGCACGCTCAGGCCGTCCGCCGCGACGGTGACGCCGCTCTGCGGGCCGGCCCCGGTGACGGCCAGCGAGTCGCCGTTCGGATCGGTGTCGTTGGCGAGCACGAGCAGCTGC
Source organism: Paractinoplanes ferrugineus (assembly GCF_016862195.1). Taxonomy (GTDB): domain Bacteria; phylum Actinomycetota; class Actinomycetes; order Mycobacteriales; family Micromonosporaceae; genus Actinoplanes; species Actinoplanes ferrugineus. Next base: position 222,245 of record NZ_BOMM01000001.1, read on the forward strand.
ACCCCGGCGGCGGCGGCCGGCACGGCGAGCACGTCGTCGGCGGCGGTGGGGTCGGCGTTGGCCACGTCCACGCTGATGGCGGCGCTCGCGGTGCCGCCGTGGCCGTCACTGATCGTGTAGCCGAACCGCGACGTGCCGGCGAACGACGCGGTCGGGGTGAAGGTGACCCGCGTGCCGGTGAAGGTGACCACTCCCTCGGCCGGCGGCGGCGCGGCGACCGCCGTCACGGTGAGTGTGTCGCCGTTCAGGTCCGCGTCGTTGACCAGCACATCCAGGTCGACAGACGTGTTCGTCGGCGTGTTGATCATGTCGTCGTTAGCGGTCGGCGCGACGTTCGCGGTGGTCACCGTGACGGTGGCGGTGGCCGTGCCGCCGTGCGAGTCGGTCACCTGATAGTCGAAGTGGTCGGCGCCGGCCCAACCCGGCACCGGCGTGTAGGTGACCGATCCGTCCGCGGCGACCACGGCCGCGCCCTGGGCCGGCCCGCTGACGATCGAGACGGTGAGCGTCGCCGGCGCGTCGTCCGGGTCCGAGTCGTTGGTCAGCACCGGCACGCTGACCGGGGCGTTGTGGGTCGTGGTGGCGCTGTCGGCGACCGCCACCGGCGGCGCGTTGACCGCGAGCGCGGCGGTGTCGGTGTCGTTGCCGGCGGCGCCGTCCGCGCCGCCGCCGTCCGCGCGCAGTGCGGCGACCGGATGGTCGGCGGCCGTGCCGTCGACCACTGCCGGGATCGCCACGCTCGCCGAGCTGCCCGCCACCAGCGGGCCGAGGGCGCAGGTCACCACCGGGAGGGTGGCGCCGCAGCCGGCCGGCAGGGTGTCCGGGGTGACGCCGGCGGGCAGGGTCAGCACCGCCCGGGCGGCCGGTTCGAGATCGCCGCCGACGTTGGTGACGGTGGCGGTGTAGGTGACGTTGTCCGGGAGGGCGGCGCGCTGCAGGAACGCCGGTGTCACGGTCAGGGCGGCGGCCCGGTCGACGTGCGGCTGGAGCACCGGGGTGGCGACCGAGCCGGCCAGCCCGGCCACGGAGACGCTCGTGGTGCGCCCGGAGTAACTGACGTTCACCAGGTTGGTGATGGCATAACCGGGCGGGGTGCCGACGTCCACGGTCACCCGGAAGGTGACATAGGTCGTCCCGGAGTAAGGGATGCTGCCCAGCTTCCAGTTGACTGTGCCACCGGTGAGCCAGCCGGTCGCGCTCGGGAAGAGCGACCCCGGGACGTACGTCGTGTACGGCGGCACGGCATCGGTCAGGAGCACGTCGTCGGCGGTGTCACTGCCCTCGTTGCGTACGTCTATCCGGTATTCGATGGTGTCGCCCGGCAGCAGGTCGCCGCCGTCCACGTCGGTCCCGGTCACGGTCGTGGTGATCTTCGGGGCGTAGAGGTCGATGCTGAACGTGATCACGCCGGGGTAGTAGGTGTCGCCGCTGGTGGTCAGCGTCAGCTTGGTGGCCAGCTGGCCGTTGGTGAACATGCCGGTCGCGTCGACCTGGTCGACGTCGAACCCGAGGGTGTTCTGGTAGCCCGGATCCCGGCCGCTGACCGGTGCGCCCGACTCGCTGACCGTGCTGTTGAAGAAGTTGTCGGCCGGGTTGGCCGCGTCGGTCAGGGCCCGGCCGTCGACCTGCAGGCTGTCCCCGACGTTGCCCAGGTCACCCTCGTACGCGACGGCGCCGATCTTGGCGTGCACGGTGCCGGAGTGCGGCGTCTCGAAGCCGGTGATCGGGATGTCCATGGTGCCGCTCTGGATGGTCCCGAAGCCGTCGAAGATCCGCAGGCTGCGCATGTCCTCGGCGGGGTTCCGATAGGCGATGGCCAGCGACCACCCCGCGTACTGGCCGCCGCCCAGCGAGGCCTGGATGTTCGCGACCCCGTAGACCCCGTTGCCGGCCCCGGCGACCAGCGCGGTGACGTCGGCGAAGCCCTGGTAGAAGGTCGAGTTGGCGTAGAGGCTGGACGCGGTCACCGCGTTCCAGGTCGAGCCGGCCGGAGTGCGCAAGCGCACCTGGTTGCGGTTCGCCAGGATGGAGTTGGCACCCCAGTAGAGGCCGGCGAACAGTACGGTGCTGCCCGGCGGCATGGTGATCATGGCGTTGCTGTCGTTGAACGTACCGATCGGATCGCCGTCCGCGTCGGTGTAGATCATCGTGTAGTTGTTGTTGTTCAGCGCCGCGCCCGTGCCCGAGCCGTTCCGGGCGGCCGTGCAGGCCGGTGTGCTCGGGCAGGTCAGCACCGTGTTGCCGCGCAGCAGGATCGACCCGTTGGTGTTGACGTCGAAGCGGGTGGTGAACGGGGTGGTGATGGCCGCCTCGGCGGGGTGGATGGCGAGCGCCGTCGCGGCCAGCAGCAGTGCCCCGATCGCGATCAGTGCCGCGACCGCCTGACGAATCCCCAAGCCCCCCACACGCTGAGGCTAGGGAGCGAAGCGGGTTAATTGGGGCGAATTAGAGTTGTTTGCGATAAAGGAAGAACACCCGTTCGACTCGGGCGCCCACTGCGGTCGAGTAGAACGGGACGGGTCCCACCCAGCCGATCTGAGCCGACTCGAGGCCGCTGTCGCGCTGATCGGCCAGGCAGCGGCGGAGCAGGATCGAGCCGATGCCCCGGCCCCGGGCGGCCGCCGTGGTGCCCATCGGGCCGAACCAGCTCGGGCGCGACGAGCCGTACGCCGCGAAGCCCAGCAGGGTGCCGTCCGACTCCACCGCGAGGTGGCAGCCGGCCCCCGGCCGCCCGATCGAGTCGACGATCTCGCCGGCCCAGCCCGAACCCCAGTTGGCCAGCGCGAACTCGGCCAGACCGGCGGAATCGGCAGGAAGCGCCCGGCGGATCGTGACGCCCTCGCCGGCCAGCCGTTCCTCCTCCGCCGCGGTCGGCGCGAGATCGAGCAACGAGGCCGTCATGTTCCAGGCCGGCTGGTCCTGGGCGAAGCCGAGCGCCATCGCCGCGCAGACCGCCGGGGTGTACCGCACGTCGATGCCCGGCCAGGCGTAGCAGGGCGCGTTGCCGGCCAGCACCACATCGTCCGCGCCGAGCCCGGCCAGCGCGCCCTCGACCCGGCCCAGCAGCGCCCGGCCGACCCCGCGGCGACGCTCGCCCGGGTCGACCGCGATCAGGTCGACGTGGCCGATCGAGGAGTCCCGGTGGGAGATCGAGCCGAGCACGACCCCGATCACCCGATCGCCGGGGGCGACCGCCAGAAAACCCGTCCGCCTGTCGGTCTGCCGCAGCCGCCGGACGATCTCGGCGGCCTCGGCCGCGTCCTCGGGGAGATCCAGCGCGTCCCGGCACAGAGCGATCACGGCGGGCAGGTCGTCGTCGGTCAGCTCGGAGATCCAGAATTCGCGGTCCACAACCGCCGAACCTAGCGGACCGCCTCCAGGTGAACCCCGGGTGGATATTTCCTCCGCCGGGGGGACACCCCCGAGCGCTAACGTGGGACAGGTGCGCGATCCCTCCGTCTCCCGCTACACGGCCGGCCGACTCTCTCCCATCCGCCGGGTCGCCGACCTCCGGCGCCTGCGCGACGAGCAGTTCGACGTGCTGGTCGTCGGTGGCGGTGCCACCGGCGCCGGTGCCGCCCTCGACGCCGCCTCCCGTGGACTCAAGGTGGCCCTGGTCGAGGCGCGTGACCTGGCCGCCGGCACGTCCAGCCGGTCCAGCAAGCTGATCCACGGCGGCCTGCGTTACCTCGAACAGCTCGAGCTGCACCTGGTGCACGAGGCGCTCACCGAGCGTGGGCTGCTCTCCACCCGGCTGGCCCCGCACCTGGTGCGGCCGGTCCCGATCCTGGTGCCGCTGCCGGCCGCCGGCCCGCTCGCCCGGGTCTGGCACCGGGGCTACTACGGCCTGGGGGTGGCGGCCTACGACGTGTTCGCCGGCCTCTTCGGCACCGGCCGGGGCATGCCGCTGCACCGCCACCTGACCCGCGACGGCGCCCGGCACCTGTTCCCGAGCCTGCGCGCCGAGTCGATCACCGGCGCGATCCGCTACTACGACGGCCAGGTCGACGACGCCCGCCTGGTGGTCAACCTCGCGCGCACCGCCGCGAGCCTGGGCGCGGCCGTGGTGACCAGCGCCCGGGTGGTCGGCTTCGTGCGCGAGGCGCGCCAGGTGGTCGGCGTGCGGGTCCGCGACCTGGAGTCGCCCGACGCCCCCGAGTTCGAGGTGCGCGCCCGCACGGTGGTGGCCGCCACCGGCGTGTGGAGTGACGACATGTCGCAGATGCTCAGCGACGTCGGCGTCCGCCCCGGCCTGCGGGTCCGGGCCTCCAAGGGGGTCCACCTGGTGGTGCCGCGCTCGGCGATCACCGGTGACGCCGGCCTGATCCTGCGCACCCCGACCTCGGTGCTCTTCGTCATCCCGTGGGGCGGCCACTGGATCATCGGCACCACCGACACCGACTGGAAGCTCGACCGCTCCCACCCGGCCGCCTCCGCGCGCGACATCCGATACCTCCTCGACCAGGTCAACTCGGTGCTCGACCGGCCGCTGACCACCGACGACATCGAGGGCGTCTACGCCGGTCTGCGGCCGCTGCTCTCCGGCGAGGCCGACTCGACCTCCAAACTGTCCCGCGAGCACGCGGTCTTCGAGCCGATGCTCGGGCTGATGCTGGTGGCGGGCGGTAAATACACGACCTACCGGGTGATGGCCGCGGACGTCATCGATCGGGCGGTGCGCCGGCTGGGTGGTGCCCCGCGCCCGTCGCGCACCGAGCAGCTGCCGCTTCTCGGCGCCGACGGCTATGCCGCCGCCTGGCGCGATCGACATGACACGGCCCGGCGGCACGGCGTCACCGCGGGGGTGGTCGAGCACCTGCTTGAGCGGTACGGGACCTTGACCGTGCACCTGCTGGCGATGATGGCGGCCGACCCCACCCTGGCCACCCCGCTCGCCGGCGCGCCGGAATACCTGGCCGCCGAGGTGGCCTACGCGACTCTCGCCGAGGGCGCGCTGCACCTCGACGACGTGCTGACCCGGCGCACCCGGATCTCGTTCGAGACCGCGCACCGGGGCAGCGAGACCGCCGAGCACGCCGCCCGGATCATGGGTGAGGTGCTCAACTGGGACAAGGTGGTGCGCGAGCGGGAGGTCGAGCACTACCTGGCCCGGGTCGCGGCCGAGCGGCAGTCGCAGACCATGCCCGACGACCTGACCGCCGACGCGGCCCGCATCGGCGTGCCCGACGTGCGCGGGTTCGCCGCCGACCGCGGGATCGACCTGCTGGAAGTCGACATTTGATACTCGTCGACGAGCCGCTCTGGCCGGCCCGCGGAAGGCTCTGGTCGCACCTGGTGAGCGATCTGTCGTACGCCGAACTGCACGTCTTCGCCGAGATGCTCGGCGCGCCCCGGCGCGCCTTCGACCGCGACCACTACGACATCCCGGAGCACCGGTTCCGCAGCGCGCTGTGGCTCGGCGCGACCCTGGTGCGCTCGCGGGACCTGGCCGCCCGCCTGCGGGCCTCGGGCCTGCGCCGGCCGAAGCACCGGCGACTCGACCGCCCCGGCATCGTCCTCAGCCGGGCTGCGGACCGGCCTTGAGCTCGCGCTCCAGGTTGGCCCGGGCCGTCGACTCCCAGGCCGCCCGCAGCGGCTCCAGGCGGTAGATCGTCGGCAGCTCCAGCAACGCCTTGAGCACCTGGGCCCGGCCGTCCTTGAACGCGTCGTCCGGCACGTGGGCGTACTCCTGTCGAATGGCCGCGGTGTAGGCCGCGTACCCCTCGTCGTCGCTCGCCAGGATGGCCAGATCGGCGTCGCAGAGCAGTTCGCCGTCCGGGTCGTCCTCGCCGGTGGCGTGCCCCGCCGTCAGCCCGACCAGCCGGGCCACCTCGCTCGCCACCTCGTCCGGCACGCCCAGCGTGGCCAGCAGCCCGCCCGCGAACTCGGCGCTGTCCCGCTCGTTGGCGTCGCCGAGCGCCCGCGGGTCGTAGACCGCGTCGTGCATCCAGGCGGCCAGCCGCACCCGCTCCGGATGCGGCGCGAGCCCGGCGTGCTTGTCGATCACCTCGAGCACGGCCGTCAGGTGGGCCCCCGTGTGATAGTGCCGCTGCGGCTCCGACCAGCGGGAGAGCAGGTAGTGCCCGGCCGCGTCGAGGTCGGCGTCGGCGGCGGTCGCGCCGGCCGCCCGGGCCGCGTCGCGGAACTGATCCACAAGTGATGTCACCAAGCCATGGTAAGTAGGGTCGGTAACCGTGACGTCCCCACCAGCGCGCCTGCGCACCGGCCTGAGTGCCGGGTTGCACCGGGTGCGCGGCGGCCTGATGCTCGCCGTCCAGGCCGGCGTCGCCGCCGGGATCGCCTGGTACCTCGCCCACGACGTGATCGGCCGCCCGACGCCGTTCTTCGCCCCGATCGCCGCGGTGATCACCCTGGCCTCGTCGGTGGGGCAGCGCGCCCGGCGCACCGTCGAGCTGGTGCTCGGCGTCGCGATCGGCATCGGCATCGGCGACGCGCTCATCCTGCTGATCGGCAGCGGCCCGTGGCAGATCGGCCTGATCGTGCTGCTGGCGGTGCTGATCGCGACCGCGGTCGGGGGCGGCAGCCCACTCATCGTGCAGTCGGCCTCGTCGGCGGTGCTGGTCGCCACCCTGACCAGCAGCACCGGTCTGCCCTGGACCCGGTTCTTCGACGCGCTCGTCGGTGGCGGCGTGGGACTTGTCGTGATGACCCTGCTCCTGCCGCTCAACCCGCTCAGCGTCGTGAAACGGGCCGCCGACCCGGCCCTGCGGGCGCTCGCCGACGGCCTGCGCGAGGTCGGCGCGGCCATGGCGAGGCGCGACGCCGCGGGAGCGGAGGGGGCACTGGCCCGGTTGCGGGCGGCCGAGACGTCGTTCGCCGCCTTCTCCGCCGCGGTCAGCGCGGCCGAGGAGAACGTCGCGTTCGCCCCGGCCCGGTGGCGCACCCGCGGTGCCCTCGCCCAGTACGTCGACGGGGCCAAGGAGGTCACCTACGCGTTGCGGAACTCCCGGGTGCTGATCCGTCGGGTCGGCACCGCCCTCGGCGACGAGGAGAAGCTGCCCGAGGTGCTGTCCGCCGCGGTCGGGCTGCTCGGCGACGCGGTCGACCTGCTCCGCGACGAGTGGGCCAAGGGCACCGAGCCGCTCGCCGCCCGGGAGCGGGCGTTGCGGGCCGTCACCGAGGCGGCCAAGGCGTACGACGACGGGGTCGGCTTCTCCGGCGGCGTGGTCGTGGCCCAGGTCCGCAGCGCCGCGACCGACCTGCTGCGGGCGGCCGGGGTCGATGTCGCCGAGGCGCCACGCCTGGTCCGGCGGGCGGCCGGCTGGCACAACCGCCCCCGGACGAACCGCCGCTCCGGCCGCCGCCCGCCCGCTCCCGGCCACGCCTGACCGCCCCCGTCCGGACGCGAGGCCGCGGCGGGGCCGAAGTTGTCAGGGAGGGTGACTACGCTGGCTGGCATGGCCGACGTTTCGCCGGGCGGGCCGCCCGACCCCTCCGCCGTGGCTCACCAGCCGCCCCCGACTGACGCCGTGCCCTCGACCGAAGCGGTGACCCGCCCCGTGCATCCGGAGCCCGGCCTGGATCCGGCGCCTTCGCCGCTGCCCGGCGAACTTCAGGTTTCCGAGGCGGTGGCCGGCGCCCCCAAGCTCGAGATCGCGCCGCGCACCGGCTGGCGGCGCTGGCTGCCGATCGCCATCGTGATCAGCGTTCTCGGTCTCGCCGCCGTCGGCATGCTCCTCTACCTCGGCGTCAACATCGGCGTCACCGGCCTCGTCGTCGGCCTCGTCGCCGCGTTCCTGCCGGTTCCGCTGCTGGTGGCGAGCTTCCTCTGGCTCGACCGCTACGAGCCCGAGCCGATCCGCTACCTCGCGTTCTGCTTCGGCTGGGGCGCCGCCGTCGCCACCGGCGTGGCCCTGGCGGTCAACACGCTCACCGCCAACCTCTTCGAGCGCTGGGGTCTGCCCGACGCCCTGGTGGCCGTGCTTGTCGCGCCGTTCATCGAGGAGTCGATGAAGGCAGCCGGCCCGATCCTGCTGAGCTGGCGCCGGCGCAGCGAGTGGTCCGGCATCACCGACGGCATCGTCTACTGCGGGCTGTCCGCGCTCGGCTTCGCCATGGTGGAAAACGTTCTCTACCTGGGCGGCCACGGCTACGCGGCGGGCGCTCAGGAATACGGCCCGGCGACCGGCCTGCAGAACGTCTTCCTGATCTTCATCGTGCGCATCCTGTTCACCGGCTTCGCCCACCCGCTGTTCACCTCGATGACCGGCATCGGCCTGGGTGTCGCGGCCCGCTCCGGCGACCGTCGCGTGCGGTGGCTCGCCCCCATCGCCGGCCTGCTGCTGGCGATGATCCTGCACGGCACGTTCAACCTGCTGCCCACGCTTTCGGTGAGCCTCTCCCAACCCCTGATCATGCTGTACGGCTACCTCGGCTTCATGGTGCCGTTCTTCTTCGCCGTGGTCGGTTTCGCGATCGCCCTGCGCGCCTGGGAGGGCCGGCTGACCGAACGGGTGCTCCCGCTCTATGTGCGAGCCGGCTGGTTCTCCCCGCCCGAGGTGGCCGCCCTGGGCAGCCTCGGTCGCCGGCACTCCGCCCGTCAGTGGGCGCGCCGGGTGTCCGGCGCCACCGGCGCCAAGGCGATGCGCGACTTCCAGTTCGCCGCGACCCAGCTGGCCCTGCTCCGCGACGGCATGCAGCGTGGCCTGCACACCACCGCGATCGCCCAGCACACCGACGCCACCGAGGAAAACCGGCTGCTCACCGAGATCCTCACGCACCGCCAGGCGTTCAACGGGCGAGACCCGAACTCACCGCAGGCGTTCTGGGACGGCGCCAACTACCAACTCATGTTCCCTGACGGCGCCACCCGAACGGTCGCGCCCCCGGAGAGCCCGGTCGTGCCCGTCCCCATCCGCCTGACCCCGGCCTACAGCCCCTACGCCGCCGGCCCCGCCCCCTACGGCCAGCAGCTCTACGGCCAGCAGCTCTACGGCCAGCAGCCCTACGGCCAGCAGCTCTACGGCCAGCAGCCCTACTCGGCGCCCCCGGCCTACCCGGCCGGCTACGGCCAGCCTTCCGCGTCGGCTTACCCCGCACCGGCCTACCCCGGCAGCTACGGCCAGCAGCCCCACTCGGCACCTCCGGCTTACCCCGGTGGCTACGGCCGGCCTTCCGCCCCGGCTTATCCCGGCAGCTACGGCCAGCCTCCTGCGCCGGGCTACCCCGGTGGCTACGGCCAGCCTTCCGCTCCGGGCTACCCCGGGGGCTATGACCAGCAGCCTTACTCGGCACCGCCGGCCTATCCCGGCCAGCCTTCCGCGGCGGCGCCGGACTACGGCCTGCCCGCAGCGGGGCCGGACTACAGCCTGCCCTCAGCGGGGCTGCCGGCCGAGTCCGGTTACGGGCCGCCGGGGGCTGGGCAAGGCGAGGGAGCTCCGCCCGTACCTCAGCAGCCGGAGCCCGGGTGGCAGCCACCGCAACCGAAGGCACCCGGCGAATAGCCGGTCAGAGGTAGAGGCCGGTGCCGTCCGGCTGGACCCGGTCGGCCGCGACCGCGTGCACGTCGCGTTCGCGCAGCAGGACGTATTCGCGGCCGTGCAACTCCACCTCGGAGCGGTCGTCGGGGTCGAAGAGCACCCGGTCGCCGAGCACGATGGAGCGCACGTTGGGGCCGATGCCCACGGTGGTGGCCCAGGACAGCCGCCGGCCGACCGATGCGGTCGCCGGGATGAGGATGCCGGCGGAAGACCGCCGCTCGCCTTCGCCGCCGTCCTGACGGACGAGGACTCGGTCATGCAGCATCCGGATCGGCAATCCGGTCTCGGTAACGGGCTCCGTACTCACGATCCAGACGGTACGCCGGGTGTGGCGGCCCCTCGCGCGCCGGTCCGACGGATGGTGCCGGAGGTAACTGTGCGGCGCCGGGCTACTACGGTGGTTACCGCGTGCCGTGATGAGGGGGTTGGCGGTTGAACCGCTTGCAGCGTGTCCGGGAAAATCTGCGCAAGGCTTACAACTCCGGTCGGGAGTCGGTGCGGGAGACCCGGGCGGACGAGGTGCCGGCCGGAAGTCCGAGCATCGACGACGATTTTGTGCCGCCCGCGCGCGAGCCGGAGCTGGTGCACGGCTCGATCAGCAGCCGGGACGACGCCGAGGTGCCGCACTCGCTGCGGATCGCGGCCGCCTGGAGCTGGCGCTTGATCGTGGTCGGCGTGATCGGCTGGGCGCTGCTGCACTTCGTGGCGATCGTCAGCATCGTGGTCGTCCCGCTGGCGATCGCGTTGCTGCTGTCGGCCATCCTGGCGCCCGCCGTGAGTTGGCTGCTCAAGCTGAAGGTGCCGCGGTCGCTTGCCACGTTCATGGTGTTGATCTGCGGCATCGCGGCGGTCGCCGGCACGCTGACCCTGGTGATCACCCAGTTCGTGGACGGCGCCGACGAGTTGACCGAGAAGGCCAGCGACGGGGTGCGGCAGATCCAGGACTGGGCGCGCAACGGCCCGCTGCACCTCTCCGACGATCAGGTCAACCGGGCCATCGAGCAGGGCCAGGCGTGGGTCAACTCGCACACCTCGCAGCTGACGTCGACCGGCATCGCCACCGCCGCGACCCTGTTCGAGGTGGTCACCGGCATGCTGCTGGTGCTGTTCTCGACGTTCTTCTTCCTGCGCGACGGTCGCAAGATCTGGCGGTTCATCGTCCGGTTGTTCCCGGTGAACGCCCGCTGGTCGCTGGCCGACGCCGGGGACGCGTCTTGGGCGACGCTCAGCGCGTACGTCCGGGCGACCGTGCTCGTCGCGTTCATCGACGCGCTCGGCGTCGGCATCGCGCTCGTGGTGCTGCACATCCCGTTCCCGTTCCCGCTGGCCGCGCTGGTGTTCCTGGGCGCGTTCATCCCGATCGTGGGTGCGGGCGTGTCGGGCACGGTGGCGGTGCTGGTGGCGCTGGTCGATCAGGGCTGGGTGATCGCCCTTGTCGTGCTCGGCGCGGTGATCCTGGTGCAGCAGGTCGAGGGCCACGTCCTCCAGCCGCTGATCATGGGCCGGGCGGTGGCCATCCACCCGCTCGTCGTGATCATCGGAATCGCCTGCGGGGCGACCCTGGCCGGCATCATCGGCGCCCTGGTCGCGGTGCCGCTGATCGCGGTGCTCAACACCGGCGTCCGGCGGCTGGCCCGCACCCGGCCCGAGGTCCCGGCCAGCGCGGTAGTGGTCGGGGGCGGGACCCGATCGGGTCCCGCCCCCTCCTGAACCACGAACAGAGCGTGGGCTAGGTCGCGGTCACGCCGATCGCGACCTCGTTGACGCCGCGCGTGGCGTCGACGATGACCTCACCGTTGCCGGCCCGGCTCAGCGCCCGCAGGGTCCACGAACCCGGCGCGGCGAAGAAGCGGAACACGCCCTCGGGCGAGGTGACGACCTCGGCGGTGAACTCGCCGGTGCCGTCGAGCAGGCGAACGTAGGCACCGCCGACGGCGTCGCCGTCGGCATTGCTCACGATGCCGGTGATGACGGTTTCCTTCTCCAGGTCGACGCTCGCGGGGAGGGGCGCCGACTGGTCAGGGGCGGCGCAACCGGCCGCGACATTTGACGGAGACGTCATGATCACGCCTTTCCGGGCTCGTCGCCGAGGGCGATCGGCACGCCGATGAGCGAGCCGTACTCGGTCCAGGAGCCGTCGTAGTTCTTGACGTTCTGCTGGCCGAGGAGCTCCTTGAGCACGAACCACGTGTGCGAGGAGCGCTCGCCGATCCGGCAGTACGCGATGGTGTCCTTGCTGCCGTCGAGCCCGGCGTCACCGTAGATCTTGGCGAGTTCGTCGTCGGACTTGAAGGTGCCGTCCTCGTTGGCGGCCTTGCTCCACGGCACGCTGATCGCCGTAGGAATGTGACCGGCCCGCTGCGACTGCTCCTGCGGCAGGTGCGCCGGGGCGAGCAGGCGACCCGCGAACTCGTCGGGGCTGCGCACGTCGACCAGGTTCTGCACGCCGATGGCCTGCACGACCTCGTCGCGGAACGCGCGGATCGTCAGGTCGGGCGCGGCGGCCTGGTAGTTGGTCTTGGCCCGGCTCGGCACGTCCTTGGTGTAGGTGCGCGCGTCGAGCTCCCACTTCTTGCGGCCACCGTCGAGCAGCTTCACGTCACCGTGGCCGTACAGCTTGAAGTACCAGAACGCGTACGCGGCGAACCAGTTGTTGTTGCCGCCGTAGAGCACGACCGTGTCGTCGTTGCTGATGCCCCGCTCGCTCAGGAGAGCGGAGAACTGCTCCTGGTTGACGAAGTCCCGCCGGACCGGGTCCTGCAGGTCCTGCTTCCAGTCGATCTTGATGGCGCCCGGGATGTGGCCGCCGTCGTAGGCCGAGGTGTCCTCGTCGACCTCGACGAAGACGACACCGGGGGTGTCGAGGTTCTTCTCGGCCCAGTCGGCCGAGACGAGTGCGGTGTCGCGACTCATCTTTTACTCCCTGTGAAGGTGAGAGATTGGGGGAGAGTCAGCGCACAGGGATTTGGTCGCACCCCGCGCGGGACCCATCGGTACTTGGTGGGATCTCACGATTTGGAGCTGCACAGCGTGCGACGGCGCCACTGCCGATCATTGAGAGCTAGAAGTTGCTCAACACTGGTGGCCCCGTCAGATGACAGGGCGACACAGGCACGCGGCCACGCGACACAGGTCGATCGCGCGCCTTTTCGTGAGCAAGGGGCTCATGAAAAACGACCCTACCAGCGGTTCCAGACCCCGGAACAGACTCGACCACCATCCGGGAACGAGGCCGGGGTCACAGACCGCTCGAGTTGAGGGCGACATCGGACGCTCCGGCCGTGACCTTCAGGCCGTCAGGCTGCGCATCCACGTTCTGAACAGTCAACTTGAGCGGCAGCGCGGGGACCCGAAGATCAAAGGCCAACTTGTTGACGTACGAGTTGATCAGTCCTTTGACGATCGGGTTGTCCGGCAGACCCTCGGCCGACACATTGCTGAAACGCACCTGAACCACGTTCCCGCTCTTCACGGTGAGCGCCGCGGTGCCGGTCACGTTGACGGTCTGGCCGAGCACCTGCACCGGCGCGGCCCCCGTCAACTTGCCGTCCTTGGCCGCCAGCTTCACGCCCGGCTGCCCGATCAGCTCGATCAGCTGGGGGTAGTCGATGAACCCGACGCCGGTCACGGTGCCGGCCACGATGTTGCCGTTGCCGGAGCGGATCGTGTCGAGCGGCGCGGTGACGTCCTTCGCGCGTACGTCAAGAAGCTTCATCTTGACCGTCCGGTTGTTGCCGGCCGGGCCGGAGAAGTTCGCGAGCCCGATCTTGATCTCGTCGTAGCGGCCGCGGGCCACCTGGGTGAGGAACGGGAAGCCCTCCACCGTGACGGCCGGCTTCTCGCTGGTCGCCTTCTGGTTGGCGACCTGCTCGGCCACCTTGTCGCTGATCATCCGCTCGGCGTAGGACTTGCCCACCCGGTCGGCCGCCACCGCGAGGCCCAGCAGGAGCAACACCAGCACGATGAACGTGATCAGCAGACGCCGTCCCCAACGCCGCCGGGGTCGCGCACCATCGCTGTAAACCTCGCCCACCGGGCCTCCTGACCATCGACTGTGGTGGACCGTACATGCCCGGATCCAACCCTGCCTGAAACCGGGCCTAGGTCAGGTACCAATGGGTCAGCGCGTAGGCGGCCGGGGCGATCAGGGCGAACGCGCCCAGCGGACCCTGCATGTGCCGGGCCACCCAGAAGGTGGGCGCGTCGCCGGCCAGCTCACGGCCCGCGTCGCCGAAGTTCACCGCCAGGTCGACCAGGCTGGCGATCACCGCCGCGATCAGGCCGATCACCGCGCCCTTGGCCGGCGTGAACGGCAGCACCAGCACGCTGCCCAGCGCCGCCGACGCCAGCGTGCCGAGCATGGCGCCCAGCACCACGCCGGTCGCGCCCCGCGGCACCTGCGGCGCGATCCGCGGCTTCGGGAACACGGCGTCGGTCGCGCGGGCGACCAGCAGCGCCACCCCCGCGCCGGCGGCGCAGACCACTATCGCCTGGGTGCCGACCGGCTGCCGGGTGAGGATCACCGGGATCGCGTACGCCACCACGCCGAGCACGATCAACAGGGTGTTACGCCAGGAGTCCGTGGCGCGCTTGCGGTAATCGGCCCGGAACAGCTGACTCGCCACCGCCGCCACGAAACCGGCGAGCGCGACGAGCAGCAGCGGGAACAGTGCCGCGGGCGTACTCGTCACCGCGAAATAGTCGGCAGCCACCGCGACCACCGCACAGACCGCGGCGGTCGGCCCGGGGGCCGGCGGGTGCAACGCCATGATCCAGGCGAGCAGATAGAGCGACTGGACCCCGAAGAGCACCACCGCGTACGGCCACCGGTAGTCCGGTGCGGACGTCTGTGCCCCCAGCGCGAGGCCGAGCCCGAGCAGCGCGGCGAAACCGGCGATGGCCAGCGCCAACTGCCGCCGGACCGGGACGACCTCGACCTCCTCGAACTCCTCGTCGTCATCCTCCTGCAGCTCGGACTTCGTCTTCGAGGACTCGGGGACGACCGCGCCGAGGAACCCACGGCCGGCACCACCGCGCGGGATCTCGCGCGAGGCGTCTTCGTCCCAAGGGTCTTTGTCTTCCTGCGGCATGGAGGGGAACACGCATGCGATGGTGCCAGACTCGCCCGGGTCGTGGTCGGGCGCGCTTGTTAACAGCACCTTTCGCCGATCGGGTAAAAGGCTGGTTACGACTGGGCCGTTCGGTCACCTTACGAGCGTTTACTACATCACTTGCCCACACGACCGGGGTGTTCAAGGCGATGCATCGGCTAAGGTAACGCCAGCCCACCCGTCGGTGACGCCGGGGAAACAGTCCTCCGGGAGCGGCCTTCATAACGCCGCAAACCGGGTCACCCTAGCGGCCGCTGTGCCGCAAGGACGGAGGTGAGTGTGGAAATCCTTCTGTTGGTGTCGGCACGTGCTGGCGAACCATCTTCCGTACTGCCCGCGCTGGATCTGCTTCCCCACTCCGTACGCACCGCCCCCCGTGATGTCCGCACCCTGGTGTCGGGGCCCAGCCCTGACGCGGTCCTGGTGGACGCCCGTTCCGAGCTCTCCGAAGCCCGCGCCACGTGCCGCATGCTGCACGCGACCGGCATCGGCGTCCCGCTCGTCGCGGTGGTCACCGAGGCCGGCCTCATCGCGCTGAACGCCGACTGGGGTGTCGACGACGTCATCCTGGCCAGCGCCGGCCCCGCCGAGGTCGAGGCCCGGCTGCGCCTGGGCGTCGGCCGGCTCAACAACGCCACCGCCGGTGCCGGTGGCTCGATCCGGGCCGGCGAGCTCAACATCGACCCGGACACCTACGCGGCCAAGCTCAAGGGCCGCCCGCTCGACCTCACCTACAAGGAGTTCGAGCTGCTCAAGTTCCTGGCGCAGCACCCCGGCCGGGTGTTCACCCGCGACCAGCTGCTGCGCGAGGTCTGGGGCTACGACTACTTCGGTGGCACCCGCACGGTCGACGTCCACGTGCGTCGCCTGCGCGCCAAACTCGGCTCCGAGTACGAGTCGATGATCGGCACCGTGCGCCAGGTCGGCTACAAGTTCGTCACGCCGCCCACCGGTCGCCAACTGCCCGACAACGAGCCGGTCTCGCTGCCGGTCTGATTTCATGACGACAGTCCGGTCCGTTGACCGGTTGAGTGATGCCGAGGTGGCTGACGTTCTCGCGTTGGCCACCTCCGCCTCCCAGGCCGACGGGGTCTACCCGCTCTCCGAGGACGTGGTCCTGCGCGTCCGCAACGGCGGCGGCCGGCATCTCCTGTCCTACTCCGGTTCCGCGCTGGCCGGTTACGCCTTCGTGGACGCTCCCGCCCTCGCCGCGGCTTCCGCTCCCGGTTCCGCTTCCGCTCCCGGTTCCGCTTCCGCTCCCGGTTCCGCTTCCGCTCCCGGTTCCGCCGAGGCGGATGCCGAGTCCGGTTCCGGCGAGTTGGTTGTCGCCCCGTCCTTCCGGCGCCAGGGCCACGGCACCTCCTTGCTGGCCGCCGCGAGTTCGCTGGTCGGCGGCGGCCCGTTGTCTTTCTGGGCCCACGGTGACAACGCCCGGGCCTTCGCTGAGACCGCCGGCTTCACCCGGGCCCGTGTCCTCTGGCAGATGCGCCGCTCGCTGACCGACTTCACCGCCGAGTCGGTGATGCCGGAAGGCGTGACCATCCGCCCCTTCACCGTCGGGCACGACGAACAAGCCTGGCTGGCGGTCAACGCGCGAGCCTTCGCCCACCACCCCGAGCAGGGCCGCTGGACCCTCGACGACCTGCGCCTGCGAGAAGCCGAACCCTGGTTCGACCCGGCCGGCTTCCTGCTCGCCGTCGACATCGAGGACACCCTTGTCGGCTTCCACTGGACGAAGGTCCACCCACCCGCCGGCGACGACCCGGCCCTGGGCGAGATCTATGTGCTGGGCGTCGACCCCGGCGGCCACCGAAAAGGCCTGGGCGCCGCGTTGAGCATCGCCGGCCTGCGCCACCTGGCCGACGCGGGCTTGGCCGCAGCCCTCCTCTACGTCGACGAGTCGAACGAGGCCGCGGTCGCCCTGTATAAGAAGCTCGGTTTCACCGTCTACAAAACCGACGTGAACTACCAGCGCTCCTGACCGCCCTTTTCGGCGGACCCGCTCCAGCGGCCCCTTCCGGCCGGCCCTTTCTGGCCGGCCCTTTCTGGCCGGCCCTTTCTGGCCGGCCCTTTCTGGCCGAGCCCTTTCTGGCCGAGCCCTTTCTGGCCGAGCTCAGGATCTCGGCGACGCGCGGCCGATCGAGCAAGCCGGCGCTCGATCCTCGAGTGTCACGAGCAACCCGCATCCCGCATTGGCGGCCCGATTGCTCCGCGCCGCCGGCTCGCATCGACGCTGATCACCGTGGTGCTGGGCCGTGAGAGGCCGGCTGGAATCCCGGTGTCAATGGCTGCAACTGGCAGCGAATTCCCAAAAGAGGATCCGTCCTGGTAACGAGAAGGCAACTACCATATCTCGAACCGATAACCATCGCCCGGATATGTAGGATTTTTCGGACTCCTGTCCCGCGGTTCACGGAACGGACAACTCGGGCTCAGTAGAAAGCAAACTAGAGGCACGGACGTGTTCACCGTGCGTTCATTTGTGGCCGGGTAACCGGCTACCTGCCACTCCTAACTTCGGGGTGTGCCGACGGGTTCGGCACCTGCACCTCACCTCCGAAGGGAAAATTGTGAAGCTCCAGCGGTCCGGATACATGGCCGGCATTGCGTTGACCGCGATGCTCGCGCTCGCTGCTTGCGGGTCGGACAACACGACCGAGCCGAGCGGCAGCAGCAACTCCGCCGGGTCGGCCACCGACTGTGGCACCGGCAGTCTGACGGCTCAGGGCTCGACGGCTCAGAAGAACGCCATGGACGAGTGGATCAAGGCGTACCAGGGCAAGTGCTCGGGCGCGCAGATCAACTACCAGGGCACCGGTTCCGGCGCGGGCATCGAGGCGTTCGTCGCCGGCACCGCCGACTTCGCCGGTTCGGACTCGGCGCTCAAGCCCGAGGAGAAGGCCAAGGCCGACGCGAAGTGCGCCGGTGGCGAGGCGGTCGACCTGCCGATGGTGATCGGCCCGATCGCTGTCGTCTACAACGTCGACGGGGTCAAGGACCTCAACCTGGACGCCTCGACGCTGGCCAAGATCTTCGCTGGCAAGATCAGCAAGTGGGACGACCCGGCGATCGCCGCGCTGAACTCCGGCGCGAAGCTCCCGAGTGTCGCCATCCAGGCCGTGCACCGCTCGGGTGAGTCGGGCACCACCGACAACTTCACCAAGTACCTGAGCAAGTCCGCCGAGGCCGACTGGACCTACAGCAACGCCAAGGCGTGGAAGGCCCCGGGTGGCGTCGCCGCCACCGGTTCGGACGGCGTGGCCGCCAAGGTCAAGAGCACCGCCGGCACGATCGCCTACGTCGAGCTCTCCTTCGCCGAGAACAGCGACCTGACCAAGGCCAAGATCAAGAACGGTGCGGGCGAGTTCACCGAGCTGACCGGCGAGAGCGCGGGCAAGACCATCGCCGGCGCCAAGGTTTCCGGCAAGGGCAGCGACCTGGCCCTGAGCATCGACTACGGGACCACCGAGGCCGGTGCGTACCCGATCGTTCTCGTGACCTACGAGATCGCCTGCAGCAAGGGCAGCGCGAAGGCCAAGGACATCCAGGCCTTCCTGAAGTACACCTCGAGCACCGCCGGCCAGGACGCCCTCAAGGACCTGGGCTACGCGCCGCTGCCGGAGAGCGTTCGCAGCAAGGTCGAGACCACGGTCGCCGCGATCAGCTGACCTGGTTTCGCTACATCCCTCCGAGACGACAGCGAGCGAGTGAATGGGTGACAACCCCTCCCGCTCGACGGACGCCAACGCCGGCGGAGCGGGCGTGACAGGACGTCACGCCAGCCCCGTCGGCATCGGTGTTTCGCCGAGTAGCTACGAAGAACCTCCATTCGGCGGCGGGGGCGCCCTGCCCAAGAAGAGCCGCTTCTCCATGGAGAGCGGGTTCCGCGGCCTCTCCGTCGCGTCCGGCGCGATGGTGCTCGTCATCATCGTGGCCATCGCGGCCTTCCTGATCTCGAAGGCCGTGCCGGCCATCAGCGCCGACAAGGTCAACTTCCTGAGCTTCAAGGAATGGTTCCCGAACGAGACGGAGCCCCGGTTCGGCATCGCCGCGCTGGCCTTCGGCACGGTGCTGAGCTCGGTGATCGCGCTGATCGTCGCGGTGCCGATCTCGCTCGGCATCGCGCTGTTCCTCTCGCACTACGCCCCGAAGCGGCTGGCCACCCCGCTCGGGTTCGTGATGGACCTGCTCGCGGCCGTGCCCAGTGTGGTCTTCGGCCTCTGGGGACGCGACGTCTTCCAGGCCCCGGTCGCCGACTTCTCGGTGTGGCTCAACCACTACTTCGGCTGGATCCCGATCTTCGGCGGTGAGGGCCCGTTCGGACAGTCGATCATGCTCGGTGGGCTGGTGCTGGCGATCATGGTGCTGCCGATCGTCACGTCGCTGTCCCGCGAGGTCTTCCAGCAGACCCCCGGCATGAACGAGGAGGCCGCCCTCGCCCTGGGCGCCACCAAGTGGGAGATGGTGCGCACCGCCGTCCTCCCGTACGGCAAGCCGGGCGTGATCGCCGCGGTGATGCTCGGCCTCGGTCGCGCGCTCGGCGAGACCATCGCCCTGGCGCTGACCCTCGGCCTGGTCTACAACATCTCGTTCAACCTGATCCAGGTCGGCGGCAACTCGATCGCCGCGAACATCGCCACCACGTTCGCCGAGGCCAACGACACCGGCCGCGGCGCGCTGATCGCCTCCGGCCTGGTGCTGTTCGCGATCACGCTCGTGGTCAACATGGCCGCCCGGGCGATCATCTACCGCCGCCGCGAGTTCCGGGACAGTGCCGCATGAGCGTTCTCGAGAGTGAGCAGTCCGACGTCGTCATGCGTCCGGACAACATCCGCACCCGTACGCTGCCGCTCGTCGCCAACCTCGCGACCGCGGTGGTGGCGTTCATCGTCTCCGCCGTCGTGGTGCTGACCACCGGCATCGGCAACTGGGTCCTGGTCGTCGTGCTGGGGGCGGTGCTCTACCTGGTGGGCCTCAACATCGTGGCCTCGCGGGTCGAGGGCCGGCGCGCCGCCCGCGACAAGATGTGGCGCGCGGCCATCTATTCGGCCTGTCTGCTGGCGATCCTGCCGCTCGCGAGCGTGGTGTGGACCCTGGTCTCCAAGGGTGTCGACCGCCTCGACGGCAACTTCTTCGGCACCTCGATGAACAACATCGGCGCCCGCGACGCCGGTGGTGGCGCCTACCACGCCATCATCGGCACCCTCGAGCAGGTCGGCATCGCCTCGCTGATCGCGGTTCCGCTCGGCGTGCTCGGCGCGATCTACCTGGTGGAGTACGGCAAGGGCAAGTTCGCCAACACCGTCCGGTTCTTCGTGGACGTGATGACCGGTATCCCGTCCATCGTGGCCGGCCTGTTCGTCCTGTCGTTCTGGGTGTTGATCGTGAGCCCGTGGTTCAACAACGGGCAGCCGCGTTTCTCCGGCTTCGCCGCCTCGCTGGCGCTGTCGGTGCTGATGCTGCCGACGATCGTGCGGTCCACCGAGGAGATGCTGCGCCTGGTGCCCGGCCCGCTGCGGGAGGGCGCCTACGCCCTCGGCGTTCCGCAGTGGAAGACGATCGTCAAGATCGTGCTGCCGACCGCCCTGCCCGGCATCGTCACCGGCGTCATGCTCGCCATCGCCCGCGCGGCCGGCGAGACGGCTCCGGTCCTGCTGGTCGCGGGCGGAGCGGCCGCGATCAACTTCGACCCGTTCGCCGGCAACCAGTCCTCGCTGGCGCTCTTCGTCTATCAGCAGGCCGGCGACGCTTCGAAGTACGCCCCGGCGCGGGCCTGGACGGCCGCACTGACCCTGGTCGCGATCGTGCTCGTGCTGACCATCGCCGCCAAGTTGCTCGCCCGTCGCAATAGTTTGACCCGTTAAGAGGTAATCCCCATGGCCAAGCGCATCGAGGCGAGCAACGTCTCCTCCTACTACGGCTCGTTCAAGGCGATCGACAGCATCTCGATGACCGTCGAGCCGAAGACGATCACCGCCCTGATCGGCCCGTCCGGCTGCGGCAAGTCCACCTTCCTCCGGTCGATCAACCGGATGCACGAGGTGCTGCCGAACGCCCGCATCGAGGGCCGGCTGACGATCGACGAGCAGAACATCTACGACGCGGACGTCGACGTCACCGCGGTCCGCCGGCTGATCGGCATGGTGTTCCAGCGGCCCAACCCGTTCCCGACGATGTCGATCTATGAGAACGTCGTGGCCGGCCTCAAGCTGAACGGCGTCAAGAAGAAGTCGCTGCTGGACGACGCGGCCGAGCAGTCGCTCAAGTCGGCGAACCTCTGGAACGAGGTCAAGGACCGGCTCAACCGGCCCGGCGCCGGCCTCTCCGGCGGTCAGCAGCAGCGGCTCTGCATCGCCCGCACGATCGCGGTCGAGCCGCAGGTCGTGCTCATGGACGAGCCCTGCTCGGCGCTCGACCCGATCTCGACGCTGGCGATCGAGGACCTGATGTTCAAGCTGAAGGACCGCTTCACGATCATCATCGTCACGCACAACATGCAGCAGGCCGCGCGGGTCAGCGACAAGACCGGCTTCTTCTCGATCGACAAGACGGGCGACCCGGGCCGCCTGATCGAGTACGACGACACCCAGAAGATCTTCAGCAACCCCACCCAGAAGAAGACCGAGGACTACATCACCGGCCGCTTCGGCTGACCGGAACCAGCACGCGGCGCCCTGCTCACGACACGTGCAGCAGGGCGCTTCCGTCTTCACGTACGACGACACGCGGCACCACGGGGGTCGCGGCATCACGGCGACTCGCGGCCGCGATGATTTCCGCGATCTTCCGGTACGGGCTGAACGAGTCGACTGTGGAGCGAGTCGGCGGGAGCATCGGAAGCTCCTCGGCTGCCTTCGGGAGGACCCACGCGGCGGCCTCACTCTCCCCGGACACGTCGCGCGCCGTCTGACCTTCCGGCAGGAGAGCGACGAAGAACCAGGTGTCGAACCGCTTGGGCTCGAACTCCGGGGTGATCCACCGCCCCCACGGGAACAGCAGGTCGTCGCGCAGCCGCAGGCCCCGCCGGTCCAGCACCTCGGTCAGGGTCAGCGCCCGGCCGGCGATGGCGACCCGGTCGGCCTCCCAGTCGCCGGCGCTGACGTCGGTCACCGTCCGGTCGGGCTCGGTGACCGGGCCCGCCAGCAGGACGCCGGCCTCCTCGAACAACTCGCGGGCGGCGGCACCGACGATCGCCCGGGCCTGCTCGCCGGGCACCCCGAGCCGCTCGGCCCAGTCCCCGCGAATCGTCTCCGGCCGGTCCGTCGGATCCACGCCGCCACCGGGAAACGCGTAGAGCCCGCCGAAGACCATGGTTCTGGCGCGCTTCAGCACGTACAGCTCGAAATCGTCGCCCACCGGGCGCAGCAGAACGACGGTGGCCGCGAGGCGCGGGGTGGCCGGTTCGCCGTTGAACTCGAGCGCTCGCCGGATCATCGCCGCCGGGATCGGGAACGTCGTCGCGCCTGGCTTCGCATCGGTCACGAGTCGATCCTGCCCCATCCGACGCCCCGCACCCAGCCGGGAAGACCCGGCCGGACCCGAACGGCGGACGGTAGCGTAGCGATCATGACCGCTCAGAGAGTCCGCTGGGGCATCATCGGCCTCGGCGGCATCGCCGCCCAGTTCGCCAAGGACCTGCCGCTGGTGGAGGGGGCCGAACTCGCCGCCGTCGGCTCGCGGTCGGCCGAGACCGCGGCCGCGTTCGCCGAGGAGTACGGCTTCGCCCGCGCCCACGGCTCGTACGCCGAGCTGGCCGCCGACCCGGAGGTCGATGTCGTCTACATCGCCACCCCGCACGCCCAGCACCACGCGGCCGCCCTCCTGTGCATGGAGAACGGCAAGGGGGTCCTCGTCGAGAAGCCGATCACCCTCGACATGATCTCCGCCGCCGAGCTGGTGCAGGCCGCCAACGCCCACAACGTGTTCCTGATGGAAGCCATGTGGATGCGGTTCAACCCGGCCATCCGCAAGATCGCCGAGCTGGTCGAGGAGGGGGCGATCGGCTGGGTCAGCGCCATCCACGCCGACTTCGGGCTGCAGGGTCCGTTCGCCCCCGAACACCGGCTGCGCAACCCGGCCCTGGGTGGCGGTGCGTTGCTCGACCTGGGCGTCTACCCGATCAACCTGGCCCATCTGATCATGGGACCGCCCACCTCGGCGCAGGCGTGGGCGCATCTGACCCCGGAGGGCGTCGACGAGAACACCGGCATCCTGCTCGGCTGGCAGCCCGGCGCGGTCGCGGCTCTGACCTGCAGCATCAACGGGGAGAGCAGGAACGCCGCGGCGATCACCGGCACCGACGGCCGGATCGACCTCCCGCCCGGCTTCTTCATGCCGAAGTCGTTCGTGCTGAACCGCCCGGGACGGGACCCGGAGACCTTCGAGGTCCCGTTCGAGGGAAACGGCTACCAGTTCGAGGCGGCCGAGGTGCAGCGCTGCATTCTGGCCGGTGAGCTGGAAAGTCCCGTCGTTCCGCACACCATGACGCTCGAGATCATGGCCCTGCTCGACACGATCCGGGCGGAGATCGGCGTCGTCTACTGACTAAAGTGGGTGGATGCCGTCGAGGAAGGTCGGCGGCAAGCCGACTTCGAGCGATGTGGCCGCGGCCGCGGGGGTCTCCCGGTCCGCCGTCTCGTTCGCGTTCAACAACCCGCAACGCATCTCGGCGGCCACCCGCGAACGGATTCTCGCGGTGGCCGCCGATCTCGGTTATACGCCCAACACGCTGGCCCGCATGCTCCAGGCCGGCACTACCAACTCGATCGGGGTGCTCCTGCCGCAGCGGCTCGCCCAGATCCTGGAGAACCCGTACTACGCCAGGTTCCTGATGGGCGTCGGGCAGATCTGCGACCAGGAGGGCTACACCCTCCTGCTGACCCCGCCGCTGCAGGACTCGGTGCTCAAGGCCATTCCGTACGCCGCGGTCGACGGTTTCATCGTCTGTGGGCTGGAGACCGAGGGTGCCGAGGTGGCCGAGCTGGTGCGCCGGGACGTTCCGTTCGTGCTGGCCGACTCCGATCACTACGAGAACGCGCCGAGTGTCGAGGTCGACGATCGTGGCGGCGCCCACGAGGTGACCCGCTACCTGCTCGAACTGGGGCACCGGCGGATCGCCGTACTCTCCATCGCACCCGGACCGGATGTCGCCACCCGGGGTTATCGCGGCCCGTTGGGCCGCCGGATGCACGGCATCGCCGACGCGCTCGAAGCCGCCGGCCTGACCATGGCCGACGTGGCGCTCGCCGAGGTGCCGGTGACCCGGGTCGACGGTTATCGCGCCACCCAGGAGCTGATATCCCGCCCGGCCCGGCCGACCGCGATCATGGCGCTCTCCGACGTGCTCGCCTACGGTGCCGTCGACGCCCTGCAGGAGCTGGGCCTGCGCGTGCCGGAGGACGTGTCGGTGACCGGTTTTGACGATCTGGCCGAGTCGGCGTGGTTCCGGCCGAGGCTGACCACCGTGCGGCAGCCGATCGTCACCAAGGGCCGAAGCGCGGCGTCGTTCCTCATCTCGGCCGTGCGGGGCGAGGACCAGCACCCGCATCAGCTCCTCGGCACCACTCTCATCGTGCGTGACTCGGTTACCAAACCGCTGATGTAACACGTGTTAGTAACGTGCTAGCGTGTCGCGTCATGACCCCTTGGTGGCGAGATGCTGTCATCTACCAGATCTATCCCCGCAGCTTCGCCGACCTCGACGGCGACGGCATCGGCGACCTGCCGGGCATCCGGAGCCGCCTGCCCTATCTGCGCGACCTCGGAGTCGACGCGGTCTGGCTCTCCCCCTTCTACCTCTCGCCCCAGGCCGACGCCGGCTACGACGTCGCCGACTACCGCACCGTCGACCCGATGTTCGGCACCCTCGACGACGCTCGCGGGCTGGTGACCGACGCGCACGAGCTGGGTCTGCGGGTGATCGTCGACCTGGTTCCCAACCACTCGTCCGACCAGCACGTCTGGTTCCAGCAGGCGCTGGCCGAAGGGCCCGGATCGCCGCTGCGCGCGCGCTACCACTTCCGCGACGGACGAGGCGACCAGCCGCCCAACGACTGGCCCTCGATCTTCGGCGGGCCGGCCTGGACCCGGGTCGACGACGGCCAGTGGTACCTGCACCTGTTCGCCCCGGAACAGCCGGACTTCAACTGGGACCACCCCGCCGTCGCCGACGAATTCCGGACGATCCTGCGCTTCTGGCTCGACCTCGGCGTCGACGGATTCCGCATCGACGTCGCGCACGGCCTGGTCAAGGCGGCCGGGCTGCCGGACATCGGGCACGAGGCGACCTGGCACCTGCTCGACGTCGGCGAAAGCCCCTGCTTCGACCGCGACGGCGTGCACGACATCTACCGCAGCTGGCGGACGATCCTCGACGAATACCCCGGCGACCGCATCGCGGTGGCCGAGGCGTGGGCCCCCACCCTGGACCGCGTGGCGAACTACGTCCGGCCCGACGAACTGCACCAGGCGTTCAACTTCAGCTACCTCGGCACCGCCTGGGACGCCGCCGCCCAACGCTCCATGATCGACGACTCGCTGGCCGCCATGGCCGCCGTCGGCGCCCCCACCACCTGGACCCTGTCCAACCACGACGTGGTGCGCCACACCAACCGGCTGATGCGGCAGCACGACGGCGAGGTGGCCGGCAAGAAGCCCGTCGAGGTCGACCAGGAGGCCGGCCTGCGCCGTGCCCGCGCCGCCTCGCTGCTGCTCCTGGCCCTGCCCGGCTCCGCCTACCTCTATCAGGGCGAGGAGCTCGGCCTGCCCGAGGTCGTCGACCTGCCGCCGGAGGTACGCCAGGACCCGGCCTTCCACCGGGCCACCGGCCAGGACGGCTACCGCGACGGTTGCCGGGTGCCGATCCCGTGGTCCGGCACAACCGCCCCGTACGGCTTCGGCCCCGAGGGCGGCCCCAGCTGGCTGCCCCAGCCCCCGTCGTGGGCCGAGCTGAGCGTGGCCGCCCAGGACGGCGTGGCCGGCTCCACCCTGACCATGTACCGCGACGCCTTGACCCTGCGCCGCAAGCTCTTCGCCGCCGCCGACACGCTGACCTGGCAGGATGAGCCCGCCGGCCGGCTCACCTTCGACCGTGGCGACGCGTTCCGCTGCACGGTGAACATGAGCGCCGCCCCGGTCCGCGTCGAAGCGCCCGGCCAGGTGCTGCTGGCCAGCGCCCCGATCACAGTCGAGAACGGCGTAGCCACCCTCCCGCCGGACACCACCGTCTGGTGGTCCATCGGAAAAGTCCGGTGACTTATCGTTGACCGGTGAGCGAGCGCCGGCGATCCACCCGAGTCGCGTCAGCGGACCTCGGGTGAGCGAACGCCGACGATCGTTCACCCGAGTCGCGGTAAGCGGACATCGCGGCCTGCCGTCCGACGTGGAGGCCTACGTCGCGGCCGAGATCGGACACGAACTCCGCCGCCTGACCGCCGACCACCACCAGCTGGTCGGCGTCTCCTGCCTGGCCGACGGCGCGGACCAGATCTTCGCCCGCGCCGTCCTGGCCGCCGGCGGCACCCTGGAAGCCGTCATCCCCGCCGACGACTACCGTGCCGGACTGCCGCCGCAAGCCCGAGCCGGCCTCGACGACCTGCTGAATCGGGCGACCGCCGTTCTCCGCTGCCCGCACCCCCGGTCGACCCCCACCGCCTACATGGACGCCAGCCGCCTGATGATCGACCGCGCCGACCGCCTGATAGCCGTCTGGGACGGTCGCCCCGCCCGCTCCTTCGGCGGCACCGGCGACGTGGTCGACTACGCCCGCGAGAAGTCGATCCCCACCGTCGTGATCTGGCCCCCCGGCGTCACCCGAACCTAGCCCCGCTCCGGCTCCGGCTCCTGCTCCGCAGCGACCCTTTTTCACTGAGGATGGGGCCTCCCAGGCGAGACCCCTCTTTCACTGAAGTTGGGTTGGCCTTGGGCTTGTCGAGCAGCCGCCAACCGCCTTACGTCCGTTCTGCGGCAGTCGTCGAGGTGTTGTCGAGCCCTCAGCCCGCATGACCAGGTCATGTCGGCGACCAGCTCTTCCTTGACCAGGCCCGCTCGCCCGCAAGTCGCCGGGTGATGCCCCGTGCCACCACCGCACCGCCATTGCCACCGGCCGTCGCACTCCAGCCGGCCGCCTCACGGCGCGCTCGGGGCCGGCCGCCTCACGGCGCGCCCTTGACGTCGGCAACCTCACGGCGCGCCCTTGGGGTCGGCGACCCCGCCTGGTACTCGATGCTCCGAGTGGCCGGCATATTTCCTCGGGCTCGGGCTCGGGCTCGGGCCGGTCGTCTCGCGGCGGGTCGGGGACTTCCCCTGCGGTGGGCGTCCCGCATCGCCGCCTCGCGTTGGGGTTGAGGCTCGGCGGTGGGCTTTCCGCCTCACGATGGGGCTGGGCTCGGCGGTGGGCTTTCCGTCTCGCTGCCGGTTCGCCGGTGTGGTCATCTTGCGAAGGATGGCCCGGTTTGGTCGTCTCGCAGTGGGCGTCTCGGGCCGGACACGGTGGGGGTGGGCCGGCGTGGTCGGGCGGCCCCCCACGCGCATGCCGATGGGGCTCGCGCCGGCCGGGTCGCGGTGAGGCTCCCGCTAAGCGATATCGGGGTGTGGTCCCGCTACGTGGTGGTGGGTGGGGCGGTGAGCTCGGCGTATTCGGGTGAGCTCAGGAAAGTGCTGATCACCTCGGCGCTGCCGGGGGTGAACGGGCGGGCGAGGGCCGAGGCGGCGGGGATGAAGAGCATGGCGGCGCCTTCGCCGAGGACCACGTCGGACTGGGTGGCGGTGGTGGGGCCGTAGAAGTAGTGCTTGAGGCGGTGCTGGGGGGCGAGTTTCTGGGTGGTGAAGGGGCGCAGTGGGGTGGCGGGGCGCAGGGACGTCTCCTCCCACAGTTCGCGTTCGGCGGCTTCGAGGGGGGTTTCGCCGGGCTCGATGGCGCCGCCGGGCAGGCCCCAGACGTTGGGGTAGTAGGGCGCTTGGTCGTCGCGTAGTTGCAGCAGCAGGGCGCCGGACCGGGCGACCAGCAAGACGCAGGCGATCCGGAGCATCAGCTCTTGCCCAGGCGTTGCAGGGCGCCCAGCGCCACCTCCGGTTTGGTGGTGTACCAGAACGGGGGCAGTGACTTGCGCAGGAAAGCGCCGTAACCGCGGGCGGTCTCGAGGCGGGAGTCGAGGACGGCGACCACGCCCTTGTCGCCTTTGGAGCGGATCAGCCGGCCGACGCCCTGGGCCAGTCGGATGGCGGCGATGGGGACGCTCACGGAGGCGAAGCCGGAGCCGCCGGCGGCGTCGACGGCGGCGGAGCGGGCGGCGGCGAGGGGCTCGTCGGGGCGGGGGAAGGGGAGGCGGTCGATCACTACCAGCTGGCAGGCCTCGCCGGGCACGTCGACGCCCTGCCACAGGGACATGACGCCGAACAGGCAGCTCTCTTTGACTTCGCGGAATTTGCGGACCAGCAACGGCAGGGCCTCTTCACCCTGCAGGAGGATCGGCAGGTCGGTGCGGGCGCGCAGCAGCTCGGCGGCCTGGGTGGCGGCTTTGCGGGAGGAGAACAAGCCGAGGGTACGACCACCGATCGCCTCGACCAGTTTGAGCAGTTCCTCGCCGGCCGCGTCGGGCAGCCCGGACGCCATCGGGCGGGGCAGGTGCGCGGCCACGTAGAGGATGCCCTGTTTGGGGTAGTCGAAGGGGGAGCCGACGTCGAGTGACGTCCAGCCGTCGCCGGCGGTGGGTGGGGCGTCGGCGGTCAGTGAGCCGGGGGCGGCGGTCTCGGCCACGGCGGAGCGGGCGGACGGCACGGCCGGGGCGGCGGCGGGCAGGCCGAGTGAGCGGGCCACGGTGTCGAAGCGGCCGCCGAGGGTGAGGGTGGCCGAGGTGGCCACGACCGTACGGTCCGCGTAGAGGCCCTGGGCCAGGGTGCCGGCCACCGACAGCGGGGCGACCACCAGGGCTCGGCGGCCGTTGCCGAGGTCGGACTTCTCGACCCAGGCCACGTCGAAGTCGGACTCCTCCAGGAGGCGCTGGGCGGTGTCGGACAGGTCGCTGAGGGCGGTTTTGGCCTGCTGTTTGCGGACCGGGTCGGGGTCGTCGCCCTTGATGTCGCCAATGGCGGTCAGGCCGGCCCGGGTGCCCGCCTCCAGCAGGGTGACCGCCTGGCGCAGCAGGTCGGGCAGGCCGCTGGTGAGCCGGCCCGCGGGGTGGTCGGCGAGGCCGACGGTGAGGGCGTCGGCGGCCTCGGCCAGTTGCTCGGCGGTGGCCGGGGGGATGAACGGCTTGGCGCGGCGGGACGAGCGCTCGATCGCCTCCGGGGTCAACTCGGCCTGGGCGGCGGAGGAGACGCGGTCGGCCAGCTCGTGGGCCTCGTCGATGACGAGCAGTTTGTGCGGCGGGACGATGTGCCGGTCGGCGAGCATGTCGACGGCCAGCAGGCTGTGGTTGGTGACGACGATGTCGGCCTCGCGGGCGCGGGCGCGGGACGCCTCGGCGAAGCACTCGGCACCGTACGGGCATTTCTGCGCGCCCACGCAGTCACGGGCCGGCATGGACACCTGGCGCCAGGCGGTCTCGTCGACGCCGGGGTCGAGCTCGTCGCGGTCGCCCGTGGTGGTCTTCTCCGACCAGGCGTGCAGGCGCTGGATCTGCTTGCCGAGCTTGCCCGCCTCGCCGAGCCACTGGGTGGCCCGCGGCGCGTCGTCGAACAGCGTGTCGGTCGGCTGTTCCTCGTCGGCGTGCTCCATCTTGGCCAGGCACAGGTAGTGGTGGCGGCCCTTGAGGACGGCGAACGTGGGGCGGCGGCCGAGGACCGGCTCGACCGCCTCGGCGAGTCGGGGCAGGTCGTGCTCGACGAGTTGGTTCTGCAACGCCAGCGTGGCCGTGGAGACGACCACCGGGCCGTCGACGAGCAGGGACGGGGTCAGGTAGGCAAGACTTTTTCCGGTGCCGGTGCCGGCCTGCACGAGCAGGTGCTCGCGGTCCCGGATGGCCCGGTCGATGGCGGCGACCATGGCCTGCTGACCGGGGCGTTCGCCGCCGCCGGGGACCGCGCCGACGGCGGCGGCGAGGAGTTGGTCGGCGGTCGCCTTCTTGCGGGTAGCTGCGGGCACGCGAAGACGGTACCCGCCACCACCGACAGATTCCGACCACCGTTAGGGTTCGAGTCATGCCGCACGACATGGTCCGGGTCGTCTACACGAAGTACGACGGCGCGGCCCACCGGGACTATCCGGCCCGCCGCTTCGGCTCCGACGACCTCGGCGTCTGGGTCGGGGTGACGCACGGCACGAAGTCGGTCTACCACGGCCGCCCGTCGGTCGAGCAGATCCCGTTCGTCCTGCTGATCCCGCATCACGCCTGGTGGACCGGGATGTTCAACCCGCCGCCGCGGACCAGCGAGGCCTACTGCGACATCACCACGCCGGCCCGGTGGGAGGGTGACACCGTACACATCATTGATCTTGACCTTGATGTGGTGCGCCGGCGGGAGACCGGCGTGGTGGAGTTGCGCGACGAGGACGAGTTCGAGGAGCACCGGGTCCGGTTCGGTTACCCGGACGATCTGGTGCTCGAGGCGCAGGCGGCCGCGGCCCGGCTGCTGGGCGCGCTGGGCGACGGCAGCGAGCCGTTCGCCACGGAGTACCAGAAATATCTAGCCCAGGTCGCCCAGTGACAATTTGCCCGGGTTGAGCTGGTTGAACAGCCCGGTGATCCGGCCCTCGTCGACCGTCACGGCGAGCACCGACAGCAGCGGGCGCCCGTCGGCGAAGGTGCCGCGCACCAGCACCCCCGCCGCGCCGTTGACCACCACCGGCTCGACCGTGACCGCGCTGAGCCGGTTGCCGAGGATGCCGAGGTAGAAGCGGGCCACCCGGTCCGCGCCGACGACCGGGCGGGTGCCGACGCCGGGGACGAGACCGCCGCCGTCGCCGATCGCGACCACGTCGGGCGCGAGCACGGCCGCGAGCGCTTGCAGATCACCGCTGCTCGCCGCGGCCAGGAACGCGTTGAGCACCTCGCGCTGTTCGGCCGGCCCGGCCGAGTGCCGCACCGTGCCCTCGTTGATCGCGCGCCGGCCGCGGGAGGCGTGCTGGCGGGCGGCGCTCTCGGTGGTGCCGAGCACGGTCGCGACGTCTTCGAACGGCAGGCCGAAGGCGTCGTGCAGGACCAGGGCGACCCGCTGTTCGGGGCTCAGTCGCTCGAGGACGATCAGCAGGGCCAGCCCGACCTGGTCGCTCATCTCGGCGTGGGCGGCCGGTCCGGGATCAGGATCAACGGTGTACGCCGGGAGCCACTGACCGGGGTAGGCCTCCCGGCTGACCCGCGCCGATTTCAGCACGTCGAGACAGATGCGCCCGGTCACCGTCGTCAGCCAGCCGCGCAGGTCGTGGATCTTGCCGCCGGTCCGGGCCCGATCGAAGCGCAGCCACGCCTCCTGCACCGCGTCCTCGGCTTCGGCCCGGCTGCCCAGCATGCGATAGGCGAGGGCGAGCAGGTGCGGCCGCTCGGCCTCGAACTCGGTGGTCGACGGCATGGCTGAAATTCTGCGTGACAAAGCCGTGCTGCCGGTACCGGATGTGACACAGTAGTAATCGCCCATATCGTACGAATCGGATGTTGCAATCGGATGGTGTGCTCGTGAGCAACGGTGCGACTATCGCCTGCGGCCTGGCCGGGCTGGCCGCGGGCGCCGGTGCCGTGTCGATCGGGGCCGTGCGGTCGCGCCGGCCCGGTCCGTACCTGGCCGCCGGGCATGCGCTCGCCCTGCCCCGGCACGCCGACCCGCTGCCCGAGGTGCTGCGGAGCGGCCTCGGCGGGCTGACCGTGCCGGTCACTCCCGGCCCGCACGGCGAGTTGTTCCTCGGACCGGGCGGGCCGCAACCCGGCCGTACGCTGCGCCGGCTGGTCCTGACCCCGCTCCTGGCCCGCGCCCGGAGCCGGGGTGGGCGTCTCGCTCACAACCAGGTGACGCCGTTCCGGCTGGTCGTGGAGTTCGTCGGGGAAAACCGCGAGGCGGAGACGCTGCTCCGGGCGTACCGCATGCTCGACCAGCAGTTGCGTGACCATGCCGCCCTGCTCAGCCACTGCGCCGGCGAAACCCTCGTGCCGGGTGCCGTCACCGTCTCGGTCGCCGGCATCGTCGACGTCCGGCAGCTGCTGGCCGGGCAGGACGAGCGGTACGCCTTCGCCGACGGCACGTTCGACGACATCGGCTCCCGGTCGGCCCCGCCCCGGCTCGTCCCGATGATCAGCGAGCCGTGGAACCGCCGGTTCGGCTGGGACGGCCGCGAGCCGATCTCCGCCGAGGAACGTCACCTGCTGCACGCGATGGTTCGCGCGGCCCACGAGGACGGCCGTACCGTGCGCATCTCCGGCCTGCCGACCGCCTCGCGCGCGGCCCGCCGGGCGCTCTGGACCGAGCTGGGCGCGGCCGGGGTGGACGTGATCGCCGACTTCGACAAGCGCGGACTGGCTCGGCACCTGCGCCGGCACCCGGTCAGCAGCTGGGCGCCACGCACCCCGATGCCGGGCGTCGCGGTCCGCCGAGACCTGCCCCGGCCGCATCCGGATCGTCCCCGCGAATCGGTGTAGAACAGCGCCGCCGGGGGCATCACTGCCCCGCCCACCGGGCGAACGAAAGGTGAACCGTGGGCGACCGCTAGCATTCCCGGAGATCCATCCCACCTCCGTCGATCGAGGTCCGCGTCGTGAAGTTCTCCTTCCGCCCCGTCGAGGGGGCCTTCTACGAGCTGTTCACGTCCGCCGCCCACAACCTCGTCAAAGGCACCGAGCTGCTCAACGAGCTGGCGCTGCCGGGCGTCGACGTGATGTCGGTGAGCGAGCGGCTGACCGATGTGGAACACGACAGCGACCAGATCACCCACGATCTCTACAAGAAGATCAACTCGACGTTCATCACACCGTTCGACCGGGCCGACATCTACAACCTCGGCTCCGGGCTCGATGACGTGATGGATCACCTCGAAGCCGTCGGAAACCTTCTCTACCTGTACGGGCTGACCGAGCTCCCGTCGCTGCCCCGGGAGATGCACGAGCTCGTCAACGTGCTCGACCAGCAGGCGAAGATCACCGCTGAGGCGATGCCGCGGTTGCGCTCCATGAAGGGTCTCGAGGAGTACTGGATCGAGATCAACCGCCTCGAGAACGACGGCGACCGTTCCTACCGCATGCTGCTGGTCCGGCTGTTCTCCGGCGAGTACGACGCCCTCACCGTGCTGAAGATGAAGGAGGTCGCCGACGAGCTGGAGGCCGCCTGCGACGCCTTCGAGCACGTGGCGAACACGGTCGAGACCATCGCGGTCAAGGAGTCCTAGGCCTTGTCTGCCGAACTCGTCGCCGTCCTCGCGGTGATCCTGGCGGCGATGGTGTTCGACTACACCAACGGCTTCCACGACGCGGCGAACGCCATCGCCACCAGTGTCAGCACCCGGGCGCTGACCCCTCGGATCGCGCTGCTGATGGCCGCCATCGGCAACTTCATCGGCGCCCACTTCGGCGAGAAGGTCGCGAAGACCGTCGGCAGTGGCCTGATCGACGTGCCCCAGGTGGTCGGTGGCCTGGCCCTGGTGCTGGCCGGGGTGCTGGGCGCCATCGCCTGGAACCTGATCACGTGGTACTTCGGCCTGCCCTCGTCCTCCTCGCACGCCCTGATCGGCGGCCTGGTCGGCGCGGCCCTGGTCGCCGGTGAGACGGTGCACTGGGCCGGCATCGTCAAGAAGGTCCTGCTGCCGATGGTGCTGTCCCCGGTGGCCGGCTTCGTCCTCGGCTTCATCGTGATGGTCGCCCTGATGTGGATCTTCCGGCGTGGTCGCCCGGCCAAGCTGAACCGTGGCTTCCGCTGGGCCCAGACCGTCTCGGCGGCGCTGATGTCGATCGGCCACGGCCTGCAGGACGCCGCGAAGACCATCGGCGTGATCGTGCTGGCCCTCTACGTGGGCGGCTACCAGGACTCCACGTCGCACATCCCGCAGTGGGCGTACTGGACGTCGGCGACGGTGCTGGCGCTCGGCACGTACGCGGGTGGCTGGCGCATCATCCGGACCCTGGGCCGCAAGATCATCGACCTCGGCCCGCCCGAGGGTTTCGCCGCCGAGACGGTGGCGAGCAGCCTGCTCTTCACGTTCGGCATCGGCCTGGGCGCCCCGATCAGCACCACCCACACGATCACGTCGGCCATCATGGGCGTCGGCGCCACCAAGAAGCTGTCCGCCGTCCGCTGGGGCGTGGCCGGCAACATCGTCGGCGCGTGGATCCTGACCTTCCCGGGTGCGGGCGGCATCGCGGCGCTCTGCTACTTCGTGGTCCGCCCGTTCTTCTCCTGACTCACCGCCCGGACCCGCCGGTCCGGCCGGTGAGTCGCCGATCGCCTTGAAGCCCGCGAGGCCGGTCATGTCACCATGGCTGCCGTGACGGGTCCGGAGGTTGGCGGGTTGCTGCGGCAGGGGAAGCGGCGGCGGTTGCTCATCGGCGCGGTGATCGCGTGGATTGTCGTGCTTGTCGGGCTTTCCATCTGGTCGGTCGAGCGAGAGCCGGCCACCGTGCCGGAGCAGCGCGACATCGCCCACGCCGTGCCGGAACTCCAACAGGCGGCCGGGACGCTCTTCACCGCGGCCGACGGCGACGGGCGGGCCCTCGTTCTCGGCGAGCTCGAGCTCATCGGTGACTGCCGCATCACGCCCGTGCGCAGCGGCACCGAAGCGGCCCGCGACCTCACGATCTATGTGGCCGACGGTGGCGCCAAGGCCGCGCTCGACCAGATCGCGGCCGGGCTGCCGAAGCGCTACCAGGCTTATTCGATCTCCACCAAGGGCGGGACCCGGCTCACCTTCCACGCCGACGCCGGCAACTTCATCGGGATCGACGGGCGGGTCGACGCCACCGCCAAGGTGCTGACGTTGCGGCTCACCAGCGGATGCCGGCCGGACAGCGACGACATCCCGGGGGAGGCCGACCCCAGCGCGGGAGCGCCGCCGGCGGTGTTCGGGGCGGTGCTGGCCGCGCTCAGCGGCGAGGCGACGTCGGTGCCGGCGACCACCGCGGTGCCCGGAGCGACCAGTTGGACGGTTGCCCTCGACGAGCCCACCGACCTGCAGGAACGCTTGCGGAAAGTGAGCGCGGGCGCGGCGGTGATCCGCGGCGACGCGAGCGTCTGGGCCTACCGGACCGGCGACGACTCGGTGGTCGTGGTGCCGGACGGTAAGCGGGTGCGGGTCACGGTCAGTCAGTAGACCAGGGCCTGCGCCTCCGGCGCGGTCACTTCCTCGACGAAGACGGCGGCCCCCGCGATGCGGATGCCCGGGAGCACCGCGTCGGGGGTGATCTCGCGCCGCGCCGCGCACTGGGTGCAGGCCGTCACGCGGCCCGACGACAGCAGCAGGTCGAGCAGGTCGGGCAGGGGAGCGGCGTGCGGCAACTCGAACTCGGCGGCCCGGCCCGGCAGGGCGAACCAGGTGGACTCACCGGTCAGCCAGAACGAGACGTCCACGCCGGACGCGACGGCCGTCGACGCCACCGTGAACGCCTGCGAACAGCGCTCCGGAGCATCGGCGCCGGCGGTTGCCTTGACGACCAGCAAACGTGCCATGGACGCCAGCATAGGATGGGCCGGTCATGGTTACCGAGATCGGGTTCGTGAGTCTGCTGGTCGCCGGTTTGGGTGCGCTGGCGGGCGGCATCGGCTATCTGGCCGTTCGAGTTTCGAGAGGACGTTGGTGAACCAGTGAGCGACGACAACCCACTCGGGCCCCCGCCGTGGCTCAACGCGCCACCGGTGGAGCCCTACCCCTACGAGGACACGCACGACCTGCGCAAGGGTGCCGATCTGCACCCGGCGCTGCTGGGTCTGCTGCCGTTCGTGGGGCTGTGGCGCGGGCGCGGGCAGGGCGGCTTCCCGGCCGACGACGACTACAATTTCGCCCAGGAGGTCCGGATCAGCCACGACGGCCGGCCGTTCCTGCGGTTCGAGTCGCGGTCCTGGCTGCTCGACGACGACTCGAAGCCGATCGGCGAGTGGTCCCTGGAGTCCGGTTTCTGGCGGCCCGTTCTCGATCAGGGCCGGGCGACCGACGAGATGGAAGCCACGATCATCACCCCGGAAGGCACGGCGGAGCTGTACCTCGGCAAGGCGATCGGCACGACGCGCCTCGAGATGGCGGCCGATGCCATCGCGTACACGCCGTCGGGCCGCAAGCTGACCGGCGCGCACCGGCTGTTCGGCATCGTCGAGGGCGCGCTGCTCTATGCGCACGAGGTGGCCATCGCCGACAGCGGGCTGCGTCCGCACATGTCGGCCCGGCTGCTGCGGATCGGCGGCTGACTAGTAGCCGAGCAGCGCCAGCTAGTAGCCGAGCAGCGCCAGCAGGCGGGGGGTCCAGGGCGAGCGAGCTCGGGCGACCCCGTCGAGCGAGGTCACTTCGGCGAGGCCACGCAGGGCGGAGGCGAACCAGATCGCGTCCGCCCGGGCCAGCTCGGAGAGGGTGCTCATCCGGTAGGAGCCGCGCAGGTCGACGGCGGCCGCGCGGGACAACAGCTCGGCGGCGGTGGTTCCGGCCAGGACGCCGGCCGATTCCGGTACGGAGTGCAGCTCGTCCCCGGCCAGCCAGACGACCGAGGCCGTGGGCCCTTCCAGCGCGTACCCGGCAGGTGAGACCCACAGGAGGTCGTCGCCGCCCTGCGCCTGAGCCCACCGCTTGGCCGCGAAGTTGGGTCCGTAGGACAGGGTTTTCGCCGCCGCCGTCGACCAGGGTGGTGGGTCGGCGACCGGTGCGCTGAGCACTCGGATGCCGTCGCGGCGCTCGGCCAGGACCGAGGCCGGGATGGGCGAGACCGTCACGTGCAGTGACTCCCGGGTCTGGATGATCCGCAACGCGCTCGCCGCGGTCACCGGCGGTAACGCCGCCACCCGGGCCCGCACCTCGTCCGGCGCCAGCGCGAGATCAAGTCGCCCGGCCGACCGGGCGAGCCGGGCCAGATGCTGATCAAGCAGCCAAGGGCCGTCGGGACGCAGATGGACAGTCTCGAACACGCCGTCGCCGAAGAGCTCGGCCGGCGAGACCAGAACACGGTCGGTCACGGGCGGAGCGTAACGGCGGATCGAACTATGCTCGTAACGTGTCCGCCACATCGCTAGCTGAAATGCTCCGGGAACGCGGCCTGCGCCTGACCCCGCAGCGCCAGCTCATCCTGGAGGCGGTGCACGACCTCGGCCATGCCACCCCCGAGCAGGTGCACACCGCGGTCCGGGAGCGGGTCGCCGGAGTCAACATCACCACCGTCTACCGCACGCTCGAGCTTCTCGAGGAACTCGGGCTCGTCAACCACACCCACCTGTCGCACGGTTCGCCGACCTACCACGCGGCGGGTGAGGATCAGCACGTTCACCTCGTCTGCCGTGGATGTGGGTCGATCGATGAGGTAGACCCGACAGTGATGCAACCGGTGACCGACCGGCTGCTGGCGGAGCGGGGCTTCCGGGTCGACGTCGGCCACGTCTCGCTCTTCGGCGTCTGCGGGCAGTGCAAGGAGCTTTAGATGACCGTCGTGATGGTCGAGGACCTCGATCCGTCGTCCGCTGACGCGGGGGTGGCCGCGCATTACGGCGATCCCGTGCGGGAGCAGCGCACCCTGGCCACCGCGGTGGGTCTGGTCGACCGTTCCAACCGGGACGTGATCGCCGTCCCGGGCGATGAACGGGCGAGCTGGCTGCACACCTTGACCACCCAGCACCTGAGCGACCTGTCCGCCATGACGGGTTCGGAACTGCTCGTCCTGTCGCCGCACGGGCACGTCGAGCAGCACGCCTACGTCACCGAGGACGGCACCACCGCCTGGCTCGACACCGAGCCGGGGGCGGGTGCCGGGTTGCTGAAATACCTGGAGATGATGCGGTTCTTCACCCGGGTCGAGCCACGCGACGCGACCGCCGAGATGGCGGTGCTGTCGCTTGTCGGGCCGGGTGCCGCCGACCTGTTCCCGGAACTCGCGGCACCCCGGGTGGCGGCCGTGCCGGGGGCGAAGTTCGCGGCCGGCGAGATCCCGGCCCACGCCACCAGTCTCTACGCGGTCCGCGAGTTCGAGGGCGGTCTCGCCCGCCGGGTGCCGCTGGGCGTCGACCTGCTCGTGCCCCGCGCCGCCCGCACCGCCGTGATCGAGAAGCTCGGCGTGCCGCTGGCCGGGCTCTGGGCCTACGAGGCGATCCGGGTCGAGCACCACATGCCCCGGCTCGGCTGGGAGACCGACCACCGCACGATCCCGGCCGAGGCCGAGTTCGTCGCCCCGGCCGTGCACCTCGACAAGGGTTGCTACCGCGGGCAGGAGACGGTCGCGCGGGTGCACCACCTGGGCCGGCCGCCGCGCCGGCTGGTGCTGCTGCACTTCGACGGCATCGCCTCCGACCACCCGCCGGCCCAGGGCACCCCGGTGACCCTGGCCGGCCGCGAGGTCGGGTTCATCGGCACCGCGGTGCGCCATCACGAGCTGGGCCAGATCGCGCTGGCCGTGCTGAAGCGCAACGTGGCCGACGACGCCGCACTGAACGTCGGGGAATCGGTGGCGGCGATCGATCCGGCCTGACCCGGGTGGCACTATGCAAAGCATGACCGGGACCGTGATCACCGTTGCTCCGACCGGTGCGGAGAACAGCAAGACCGACGTACCAGCCTTGCCAGTGACCCTGGACGAGCTGGTGCTGACCGCCAAGGAGTGCGAGGCGCTCGGCGCCTCGATCATCCACGTCCACATCCGGGACGCCGACGCCCGGCCCACCCTCGACCCGGGCCGCCTGCGGGACACCGTGGCCGGCCTGCGCGAGTCGACCGACCTGATCGTGCAGCTCTCCTCGGGCGGGGCCGTGACCGACCCCGAGTCCGACCGGCTGGCCGTGCTCGACGCCGGCCCCGAGATGGCCTCCTGCACGATGGGCACGGTCAACTTCGGTGACGGCGTGTTCATGAACCGCTGGGAGTTCATCGTCGAGCTGCACACCCGCATGCAGGAGCGGGGCATCGTGCCGGAATACGAGATCTTCGACCTGGGCCAGCTCGCCACCCTGCAGCGGCTGCTCGGCAAGCACGGACTGCCGGCCGGCGGCCACGTGCACGTCGACCTGGTGATGGGCGTGCCGGGCGGGATGCCGGGCACGACGGCCGCGCTGGTGGCGTGCGAGCAGGCGATCCGCGACCTGCCGGCCGGCACGACATTTTCCGCGACCGGCATCGGGCGCTCCACCATCCCGGTGATGCTGGCCTCGCTGTCGGCGGGTGGGCACCTGCGGGTCGGGATGGAAGACACCGTCACCTATGCGAAGGGCCAGTCGGTCGACTCGAACATGCAGCTGGTGGCGCGGGCGGCCGGGTTCGCCGAGCTGGCCCAGCGCTCGCCGCTGACCACCCGGGAAGCGCGCGCGCTGCTCGGCGTGCCGACCCGATGATCATCGCCGAGGTGGTCCGCTCGGGCTTCGTCGAGAGCGTGCACCACGGTTCGGTCGCCGTGTTGACCGCCGCCCCCTGGCCGGCCGACGGCGGCGGACGCGGTCGGGGTGAGGTGGTGCGGCCGATCTTTCCGCGGTCGGCGCTCAAGCCGCTGCAGACGGTCGGCATGCTTCGCGCCGGGCTGGTGCCGCGGGACGAGTCCGACCTCGCCATGATCAGCGCGAGCCATTTCGGCGAGCCGCTCCACATCCGGCGGGTCCGGGAGATCCTCGAGGCGGCCGGGCTGGAACCGGCCGCACTGCGTTGCCCGGCCGCGCTGCCGATGGCCGAGTCGGCGCGCGACGACTGGCTGCGCCGGCAGGGCGGCCCCGAGCGGATCCTGATGAACTGCTCCGGCAAGCACGCCGGGATGTTGGCGACCTGCGTGGCCAACGGCTGGCCGACCGACTCGTACCTCGATCCGGCGCACCCGCTGCAGAAGACCCTGGCCGAGGCGGTGGCCGAGCTGGCCGGCGAGCCGATCGCCGCGGTCGGCGTGGACGGCTGCGGCGCGCCCTGCCTCGCGCTGTCCCTGACCGGTCTCGCCCGCGCGTTCCAGCGTCTCGTCGAAGCCGCGCCGGACACCTTCGAGCGCCGGGTGGCGAACGCGATGCGCGCCCACCCGGTGCTGGTGGCGGGCACCGGGGTGGACGACTCGGTGCTGATGGAGGCGGTGCCGGGCCTGCTTGCCAAGGGCGGGGCCGAGGGTGTCGTGGCGGTCGGCGTGCCGGGGGTCGGCGCGGTGGCGATAAAGGTGGACGACGGCGGTCAGCGGGCGCGGATGCCGGTGCTCCTCGCCGAGCTGCGTGGCCTGGGCGTCGCGGTGCCGGCGATGGAGCAGCTGGTGCTGGGTGGCGGCGAGCCGGTGGGAGAGATCCGCGCGGTCGGGTGACTCGTTTCACGCTAGCTGTTGCAAGCATTCTGCTTGCAACAGCTAGCACTCCGGGCTACGTTCGGAGCATGGCCACCCCCAAGGATCTGCCTCAGGACATCGGAAGTTTCATCCGTGACCTGCGACAGACCGCGAAGATCTCGCTGCGCCAGCTCGCCGACAAGGCGGGCGTGAGCAATCCCTACCTCAGCCAGATCGAGCGTGGCCTGCGCAAGCCGAGCGCCGAAGTGTTGCAGCAGATCGCCAGTGCGCTGCGGGTGTCGACGCCCGCGATGTATTTGCGGGCCGGCCTGCTGGACGGCGAGGGCCAGCCGGGGGTGCTGGCCGCGATCGCGGTGGATCCGGACCTCACGATCGCCCAGAAGCAGTCGCTGTCGCAGATCTACGAGACCTTTCGCAACGAGAATGCCCGGCATGCGCCCGAGACCGACGAAATCGCCGAGGAGAGCCGAGATGACCGACCAGACCAACACTAAGCTGCCCGCCCCGCTCTACGCCGCCGCCGGCGCCGGTGACCTGGCCTACCAGCAGCTGCGCAAGCTGCCCGCCGTGGTGACCGAGCTGAGCGAGCGCGCCGCCGCCTCGCTGCGCACCTACAACGAGCAGGCCGGCGTCAAGGCCGCCCAGCTGCGCGAGAAGGCCAACACCACCGACTTCGACGCCCTTCGGGGCAACGCCGCCAGCGTGGCGACCTCGTTCGCCCAGCTCGCCCAGGAGCGCGCGGTCACGGCGTACACCCAGCTTGTCGCCCGCGGCGAGCGAGTGGTCGGCAGCGGCATCGTCGAGGCCGCCGACGTGGTCAACGCCGACATCGAGACCACCGAGGAGCCCAAGGTGATCGAGGCGGCCACGCCCACCCCGAAGCCCCGCAAGCGCGCCACCAAGCCGGTCGTCAACCCGGCCGACCAGTAATCGTGATCAGCGGGCCTCGGTGGTTGCCGGGGCCCGCGTCATAGACTTTCCCTCATGGCCTACTCCGCGCCGATCTTCTACGGTTACGTCTACGCGTATATCAACATCGTCATCTTGATCTTCTCGTTGGCCATCCAGGCGGTCGCTCTCATCCACTGCCTGACCCAGCGAGGCGACGGTTTCCAGGCCATCGGCACGCTCCCCAAGGGCGCCTGGGCGGCGATTCTCTCCGTCTGCATCGTGCTGACCCTGCTGGTCAGCGGATCGATCGGCATCTTCAGCCTGATCGGCATCGGAGCCGCGCTGGTCTATCTTCTCGACGTCCGGCCCGGCCTCAAGGACCTGTCGGACGGCAAAGGCTTCTGGTGAGGCGGTTCGGTCCGCCCCCGCCCGACGGCGGACCTAGGTTGCAACGAGCCGACCGCACCGGTCCACGGACCGGGCGTCCGACTCTGCCGGGTCCGCCCACCGAGCTCGTCTCCACCCCGTCCGGCGTACGCCTCGAACAGCTCGTCACCGGGGTGGGCGAGCCGGTCACGGTCTTCGCGCACGGCCTCGGCGGGGACATCGCCGGCACCCGTCCGCTGGGCAGCGCGGTGACCGGGCGCCGGGTGTTCTTCCACTTCCGTGGCCACGGTCGCTCCGACGCGCCGGTCGGTCCGTGGAGCTTCGGTGATCTGGCCGGCGACCTGCGGGCGGTGGCCGATCTGGCCGGGGCCACCCGGGCGCTCGGCGTGAGCATGGGGGCGGGCGCGCTGGCCCGGCTGCTCAGTGCGTCACCCGACCGCTTCGAGCGGGTGGTCTGCTATCTCCCGGCGCCGCTCGACGGCACCCGCCCGGCCGCCGCCGAGGCCCGGGTGGAACGCCTGCTGGCCGCGGTCGAATCGGGTGAGGCCGCGTCGATCGCCGCCGCCGTCGAGTCCGAGTTGCCGGCTCCGGTGCGCAACACCCCGACCGGTTGGAGCTATCTGCGGCAGCGGGTCGAGCAGCTGCAGAAGGACGGTCTCGGGGCCGAGCTGACCACGCTGTGGCACGAGCCCGCGGTGCCCGACGAGGCGGCGCTGGCCGCCTTCCGGGGCCGGGCGCTGGTGCTCGGCTGTCTGGGCGACGAGGTGCACCCGGCGGCCTGGGCCGAACGTCTGGCCGGGCTGCTGCCGGGTGCCGAGCTACACGTCTACGACCGGCCCGCGGTGCTCTGGACCAACCGGGCCGAGCTTCGTGAGCGCATCTCGTCGTTCCTCAACG
Source organism: Paractinoplanes ferrugineus (assembly GCF_016862195.1). Classification (GTDB taxonomy): domain Bacteria; phylum Actinomycetota; class Actinomycetes; order Mycobacteriales; family Micromonosporaceae; genus Actinoplanes; species Actinoplanes ferrugineus. Next base: position 264,365 of record NZ_BOMM01000001.1, read on the forward strand.
ACTGACGGACAGCCGTAACCTTTTCGGCCGCTGATCCGGTTGTCCCGGCGTGCAGGTATCCCCCAAATCTATCTTTTTCGGACTCGTAGCTTTCGGACTGCCGATTGCTGTCGCGACCGGCTGGACCCTCGCCTCCCCGCCCACCGGCCCGGCGGCGTTCGGTGTGCCCGCCATCGGCGGCCTCGGCCCGGCGACCGGCAACGGTGCCGTCGGGGCCGCTCCCGAACGGGCCAAGCCCCGGCCGGCCATCACCACGCGAAGGGCCTTGCCTCCACCGGTCCGGTCGGCCGTCGTGCTTCCGCCGGCCAAGGCGCCCGCGGCCGCCCCCACCGCCACCACGATGCCGCCGATCACCGTGCGGCCGACGGCCGGGTTGCCGACGCTCGACCAGCCGCCGGTGCCGACTCCCACCGAGATCCTGGAGTTCCCGACCGATCCGGCGGACCCCTCGGACTGGCCCAGCGACGAGCCGTGGTACTTCCCCGAGCCGTGACCTAATAGGCTGCCGGATCGTGAGTGCAGCTCGGCAATTCCTGCAGGGTGCCACCCTGCTCGTCCGGGGCCTCGGCCTGGTCCTGCGCAGCCCCAAGCTGCTCGGACTCGGGTTGCTGCCCGCCGTGATCTCCGGCGTCCTCTACGCGGTCGCCCTGTTCCTGCTGCTCGACTTCCTCCCGCAGCTGTCGCGGGGTGTCACCTGGTTCGCCGACGACTGGTCGGCCGGCGGGCGTGACGTGGTGCGGGTGGTGGCCGGGTTCGGTCTGCTCGGAGTGGCCGGCCTGCTCGGCATCCTCACCTTCACCGCCGTGACGCTGCTGATCGGCGACCCGTTCTACGAACGCATCTCGGAGCTGGTCGAGGACCGCTTCGGCGGTGTGCGGGACGCGGTCGAGGTCAGCTTCTGGGAGTCGCTGCGCCGCAGCCTGGTCGACTCGGTCCGGCTCATCGGGCTGTCCATCCTGTTCGGCGTGCCGCTGTTCGCTCTCGGTTTCGTGCCGATCATCGGGCAGACCGTCATCCCGGTGCTCGGGGCGCTGGTCGGCGGCTGGCTGTTGGCGGTCGAGCTGACCGGCGTGCCGTTCCAGCGGCGAGGCAAGCGGATCGGCGACCGGCGGGCGGCGCTGCGGGGTGCCCGGCCGCTCGCGCTCGGCTTCGGCGTCGCGGTCTTCTGCTGCTTCCTGATCCCGCTCGGCGCCGTGCTGCTCATGCCGGCCGCGGTGGCCGGTGCGACGCTGCTCTCCCGCTCGGTGCTGGGTCACCCGATAAACACCGTCGAGGTGGCGCTCGAGAGCGGATCCCGCTGAGCCGGCTCACGCCGTCTCGCGGATCACCAGCTCGGTCGGCAGCACCACGGCGTCGGGCTGGTGCGGCTCGTCGTTGATCAGGCCGAGCAGCTGGCGGGCCATCGTGCGCCCCATCTCCACGATCGGCTGGCGCACGGTGGTCAGCGGCGGCTCGCTGTAGCGGCTGATCTCGAAGTCGTCGAAGCCGATCACCGCGACGTCGCCGGGCACCCGGCGGCCGGCGTCCTTCAGTGCGGTCAGCGCGCCGTGCGCCATCATGTCCGAGGCGACGAAGACCGCGTCCAGGGCCGGGTCGTCGTCGAGTAGTTTGCGCATCGCGACCATGCCGGACTCGCGGGTGAAGTCGCCGATCCGCACGTGCTGGGCGAGACCGGCCTCCTCGAGGGTGGCGCGATAACCGGCGAGCCGGTCGATGCCGGCCACCATGTCCTGCGGGCCGGCGATGGTGGCGATCCGGCGCCGACCGGCCGTGACCAGGTGGCGGACCGCGCCGCAGACGCCGCCGAAGTGGTCGACGTCCACGTAGGGCACGGCCGCCGCACCGATCGGGCGGCCGGAGCAGACGACCGGGATGCCGAGGCGGACCAGGGTGCCGGGCAGTGGGTCGGCGCCGTGCATGGACGCGAACATCACGCCGTCCACGTGCCCGGCCACCGCGTACCGCTCGACGCGGTCGTGGCTCTTGGCCGAGCCCGCCATCATCAGCACCAGCTGTTTGTCGGCGGCCTCGAGCTCGCCGCCGACGCCGCGGATGATCGCCGGGAAGAAGAGGTCATCGGAGAAGACCCGGTTGGCTGTCTCCGGCAGGATCAACGCGATCGACTCGGTGCGCTGGGTGACCAGGCTGCGGGCGGCCTGGTTGGGCACATAGCCCAGTTCCTCGACGGCCCGGTTGACCGCCTCGCGGATGGAGGCGGCCACCGACGTCGAACCGTTGACGACGCGGGAGACGGTCGCCCTGGACACTCCGGCGCGGCGCGCCACGGCTTCCAGGGTCGGTCGCTCCCGTATCACCAACTGCGCACCCCTAGCTCTCGGCGGGCTCGGCGATGCCGTTGCGGCGGATCACCTCCCGGTACCACTTCGCGCTGTCCTTGAGCCGCCGCTCCTGCGTGGCGTAATCGACGTGCACGATCCCGAAGCGCTTCGCGTATCCCTCGGCCCACTCGAAGTTGTCCATGAGCGACCAGACGAAGTAACCGCGCAGATCCACGCCGGCCGCCAAGGCATCATGGCAGGCTCGCAGGTGACCGTCGAGATATTCGATGCGTCGGGTGTCGCGCACTTCGCCGTCGGCGTCCGGTCCCTCGGGATATGCGGCGCCGTTCTCGGTGATCATGAGCGCGGTGCCCGGGTAGTCGTCGTGGACCCGTTTGAGCAGGTGAGTCAGGCCGGACGGCTCGATCAGCCAGTTCATGTCGGTCACCGGGCCGTCCGGGTCGCGGAACGCGATGCCCTCGCTGCCCGGCTGGTCGGGGGCACCGGGCGAGCCGGGCTTGGCCGACACGTACGCCGGCTGGTAGAAGTTGATCCCCAGCACGTCGATCGGCTCGCTCATCGTCTTCAGGTCGCCGTCCTGGATGTAGGACAGGTCGGTGAAGCGGGCCATGTGGGTGAGCATGTCGGCCGGGTATTCGCCCTTGAGCAGCGGGTCGAAGAAGATCCGGTTGGACAGGCCGTCGATGATCCGCACAGCCTCGAGGTCGGCCGCGCTTGTCGGGTCGACCGGGAAGGCCACCGACGGGTTGAGCGTGATGCTGATGCTGCGGGCGCCGGCCGCGCGCAGTTCCCGGGCCGCGAGACCGTGGCCGAGCAGCAGGTGGTGCACGGCCGCGAAGGTGGCGGCCGGGTCCTGCTTGCCGGGCGCGTGCCGGCCGCTGGCGTAACCCAGGTAGGCCGAGCACCACGGTTCGTTCAGCGTGGTCCAGGTGGCGACGCGGTCACCGAGCCGGGAGTGGACGATCTGGGCGTACTCCGCGAAGGCCTCCGCGGTGTGCCGGTTGGCCCAGCCGCCGAGGTCTTCCAGGGTCTGCGGCAGGTCCCAGTGATAGAGCGTGACCACCGGGTCGATGCCCTTGCCGAGCAGTTCGTCGGTGAGCCGGTCGTAGAAGTCCAGGCCTTTGACGTTGACCGGCCCGGAGCCGTCGGGCTGGATCCGCGGCCAGGCGACGGAGAACCGGTAGGACGCGAGGCCGAGGTCCGCCATCAGCGCCACGTCCTCGACGTAGCGGTGGTAGTGGTCGTCGGCCACGTCGCCGGTGTGCCCGAGGTAGACCTTCCCCGGCGTACGGCAGAAGGTGTCCCAGATGGACGGGCCGCGACCGTCTTCCCGCGCCGCGCCCTCGATCTGGTACGACGCGGTGGCCGCGCCCCAGATGAAGCCGTCGGGGAAGGTGATCCCGGCGAGGGCCGGCTGGGCCGACGTGGACGTGACGGTTGCCGTCATGCGTTCCCCGCTTCCTGGTGTTTCCGAAATTTGTTTCGGCTCTCGCTTAACCGGTTAATCATAGGGGCCGCCACCGTAACGACGTACCGGTGGTAAGGCGAATGTAACCGGGTCAGCCTGTGCGCAGGGCCGAGACCAGGCGCGGATCACCGGTAACCACCAGGCGATCCATCCGCATCCGGCCCATCAGAGCGAGCAGCAGGTCGCTTGCCGGACCGGTCACCTGGGCCCGTGCGTGATGGTCGTCGGAGTCGAGAATCGTGCTCGTGTCGAGCAGTGCCACCCCGGCGCCACGCAGCCGAACGAACCACTCGTAACCGGCGTCACCCGCCACCAAGTGCACCACGCCGTGCAGGTCGGTGGGGCCGTTCCGGCGTCCGGCGGGCAACCAGGTGTCGAGCACCTCGCTCACCCCGTCGGCGGCCAGCTTGGTCTCGATCGGCGTGGCCCGACCGGCCATGGACTCGGCGTCCCACCGGTGCACGGAGATCTCGTGCGCCATCCGCCGGTGCCAGAAGCCGGCCTGCTTGGCCTGCGGCGCCCAGTTCCACGCCGGGGAGTCGGCCTCGACCGCCTCGAGCGTCTCGATCGTGCCGGTCAGCTCCCGGCGCAGCTCGTCGAGGGCGGCCTCCCACTCGGGCCGCTCACCCTCGCGCACCGGTGCGGTGGTGGGGCGGGCGGTGACGCCTCGCGGCACGGTCTCGCGCACCCAGTGCGTCAGGGTGGTGATGTGTTCGACCAGATCGGCGCAGGTCCAGCCCGGACACGAGGGCACCTCCGCGGTCGGGCCGGCCTCGGCCACCGCATCCCGCAGTGCCGGGCTGTCGGCCCGGAGGGCGGCGATCCAGAACTCCTTGGTCGCGTGCAGCCTGTTCATCGCGCATCTCTCCGCTTCATCGGACCGCCGATGAGTGCCCCGGCGTCTTGAGCCTAGGGTGAACGTCGTGCCTGACGTTAGTAGCCAACGCCAAACCGACGAACCCGTGAACTCCCTCGCGGCGTACACGACGCTACGCCTCGGTGGTCGGCCCGGCAGGTTGACAGTAACCGCCGAAACCGACGAAGCGGTCGCTACCGTGCGTAATGCCGCGGCTGAGGGACGACCGGTCCTCATTCTTGCCGGTGGCAGCAACGTCGTGATCGGCGACGCCGGGTTCCCCGGCGAGGTGCTCCTGCTGCGCACGCGCGGCATCGAGGTGGTGCGGGCGCACGGCGAGAGCGTGGTCGTGCGGGTCGCCGCGGGCGAGGTCTGGGACGACTTCGTGGCGTACGCCGTGGCGAACGGCTGGTCGGGAATCGAGTTCCTGTCCGGCATCCCGGGTTCGGCGGGCGCCACCCCGATCCAGAACGTGGGCGCGTACGGGTCGGAGGTCGCGCACACGATCGTGGCGGTGCACGCGTACGACCGGCAAAGCGACACCGTCCGCGCGATGTCCCCGGCCGAGTGCGCGTTCGCCTACCGCTCGAGCGTCTTCAAGCACAGCGACCGCTATCTGGTGTTGCACGTCGACTTCCAGCTCACGGTGTCGGCCGAGTCGGCCCCGATCCGCTACGCCGAGCTGGCCCGCAGTCTGGGCACGGAAGCCGGCGACCGGGTCCCGTTGAGCCTGGCCCGCGACACCGTCGGCAAGCTCCGGGCGGGCAAGGGCATGGTGCTCGACGCCGAGGACCCGGACACCTGGTCGGTGGGTTCCTTCTTCACCAACCCGGTGGTGCCGGCCGCGGTCCGGGAGTCGCTCGGCCTCGACCACGCACCGTACTGGCCGGGCGAGGGCGGCACGGTCAAGATCCCGGCGGCCTGGCTCATCGAGAACGCGGGCTTCCCCAAGGGGTACGCGGGTGCCGGCGTCTCGATCTCGACCAAGCACACGCTGGCGCTCACCAATCGCGGCAGCGGCACCACGTCGGCGCTGCTCGACCTGGCCCGGACGATCCGCGACGGGGTGCGCGACCGGTTCGGGATCGAGTTGCATCCCGAACCGGTCCTGATCAACTGCGCGCTATAGCGGCAGCCAGAGCGCCGGCGTGGTCGGCGGTTCCCAGCCCGGCAGCGAGGTGTGCGACTGCCGGCACTGGTAGCGCTTGCCGCCGTAGGTGACGACCTGCCCGGCGCTGTACGCGGTGTACGGGGCCCAGGTCGTCGTGCCCGGCGCCGTCGTGGGCGGAGTCGTCGGCGGCTTGGTGGTGGGTGTCGTGGTCGGCTTGGTGGTGGGGGCCGTGGTGGGTGTCGTGGTCGGCGGCGTGGTGCTCGTCGAGCCCGAGGTGAACGACTGCATGATCTTGCTGAACTGCCAGGTGCTCTGCGCGACGCCGGAGCAGTTGTCGGCGGCCGCGCCGCCCGGGCAGCCGCCGTTGTCGCGCTGCAACGCCCAGAACGACAGAGCCGCGATGCCCTGCGTCTTGGCCCAGTTGGTGACGGTCTGCGCGTTGGCGATGGTGAACGTCTCGGCCGGGCCGAAGTCGTCCACGCCGATCATCTCGATGATCCCGACCATCGCCCAGAGCTGGGCCGTGGTTTTGCTCGGGTACAGCGCCTTCAGCTGGTTGACCAGGCCGTTGGCCGAGGTCTGGGTGTCGGTCGCCATGTTGTGCGTGGCGCCGTCGTAGTAGTCGAACGTCATCATGTTGACGATGTCGATCCGCGCGCCGTTGCTGACCGCGTTGCGGAGCACGGCCAGACCCGATTCGGCCAGGCCCGCGGTGGTCGTCGGCAGGGTGTAGGTGAACTGGACGGGCCGCCCGTTCGCGGCCGCCCAGTCCTCGACCTTCTTGATCGCCTTGTTGCGGCGGTCGATGCCGGCCGTGTTGGTGAGCGAGTTGTCCTCGATGTCGAGGTCGATCCGGGTCACGTCGTAGGTCGTGATCACCTTCTCGAACTGAGCGGCGATCGAGTCGACGCTGGTGCAGCTGTCGGCGATCTCGGTCCCGCCGTTGTCGGCCGCGTAACCGCCGAAGGAGGGGATGACGTCACCGCCGGCCGCCCGGATCGCCGTGATGTCGCTGCCGAAGGTGCCGGACGAGATCGGCATCGAGGTGTCGCCGTTGAAGTAGACGGTGCACGAGCCGGGGCTGGGCGTCTGGACGAACGCCAGGGTGAGGAACTTGTTGCCGGACTGGCTGGACAGCCCGGCCAGGCTGTCGCCGTTGTAGGCCTCGAAGTACGGCGCGAAGACGTGGGCGGGGATGCGTGACGTGGTGGCGGCCTGGGCCATCGGTGAGGTGGCGGTGACGAACCCCGCCACACCGGCGGCGACCGTGACGGCCGCCGCCAACAGGGCGGTACGGGATCGGCGCATGGGGATGACCTCTTCCGGGAATAGATTAGTTAACCTAACTAATAGAAGAGGGAAGAGAAGTCTGTCAATAGCGGAGTTCGCCTCACTCGTACCCGAAGACCTGGGTGTAATAGGGCAGACCGTTGTCGCCGTAGGCGACGCCGGTGCCGATCGAGTGCGCGCCGCAGTTGAGGATGTTCTCCCGGTGGTCCGGGCTGGCCATCCACGCGTCGATCACCTCGTCCGCGGTTCGGTAGCCCCAGGCGATGTTCTCGCCCGAGGGCTGCTCGTAACCGGCCGCGTGCGAGCGCGCGACGAACGTGGTGCCGTCCGTCCAGATGTGGGTGAACCGCCCGGTCCGAGCCATGTAGAGGCTCTGCCGGATGGAGGCGATGGTCAGCTCCCGGTCGACCGCGAGGGTGGCGCAGCCGTTGGCTCGCCGTTGCTGGTTGGTCCTCGTCACGACCTCGGACATCAGCTGAGCGGGGGCGAGCGCGCTGGCCGGTGCGTCCGGCGGCAGTGGCGGTGCCGGCACCCGGGCCTCGGCCGGCGTGCCGAATGCCAGCAGCGCGGCGGGCGCGGCGACGAGCAGGGCGAGACGACTGGCCACCTGGACGAGCACGGGTGCCTCCCGGATCAGGGGTGGGCCGAGTCGCCCACATCGGCATATCGCACCCTTTTCTTGGGCGTATGTCTCTTTTTCGGGCGAAAACGGTATTGGCGGCAGCAAAAGTGTCACGCTGATCGGATGGCCGAGTGCGCCCGACGCACCCTCTTCGGCCGTGTCATTCCGGAAACGTGCGGACCGCCCCCGCTGGCCGGATAGCTCGCTAAACTGTCACTGTCCGTAAATAGGCCGTGACATCACGCTATCGTGGTTTTGCACGGTTAAATCCACTGCTCGCGGTCGCGGGCAATGCCGAGCAAGACGCTGACTTTTTCGACGGGCCGTCACCGGCTGGCCCGGCGGTCAGCCGTGTGCGGACGCGGCGTGAGCGAGGGGTGGGGGCCAGGGTGAGGACACGATGAGTCGCCTTCTCGTCGTCGAGGACGACCCGGATATCGCACTCGCCCTCCGGCTGCTTTTCAGCCGTGCGGGCTACGAGGTGGCGCACGCCGGAGACGGGCGTACCGGTCTCAAGGAGGCCTACGCCGAACACCCCGATCTGGTGGTGCTCGACGTCGGTCTGCCCGAGATGGACGGCTGGCAGGTGCTCGAGCGGCTGCGCGACGTCTCCGACGTACCGGTGCTGGTGCTCACCGCACACGGCCAGGAAGCGGAGAAGGTGCGCGGCCTGCGCGGCGGGGCCGACGACTACCTGACCAAGCCGTTCGCCAACAACGAGCTGCTCGCCCGGGTCGAGGCGCTGCTGCGGCGCTCCTCGAGCGGCCAGAACAGCTGGGCCAGTCAGGTCTACGACGACGGCCTCGTGCATCTCGACCCGACCAAGCGGCGGGTGTACGTCAAGGGCGATGAGAAACGCCTGACGCCCACCGAGTTCCGCCTGCTCAATGCCCTTGTCCGGCACGCCGGCGCGGTGCTGAGCCCCAATCAACTGCTGACCCAGGCGTGGGACGACCCCACGGGCATCGGTCAGGAGCGGGTGAAGTTCGCCGTCCTGCGCCTGCGTCGCAAGCTCGGGTGGTCCGATCCCGACGAATCGCCCATCGAATCTGTCCGAGGATTCGGATATCGCTACCGACGGCCGGGCGGGGAAGCCTGAGTTCTCAGGTGACGGCAGTCTCCGACGATGAGAGCTGTGGAAGCCGAGCAGGAGGTACAGCGTGGAAGACCTAGGTGAGATCGTTGGCGAATTCCTTTTGGAGAGCCACGAGAACCTGGACCAGATCGACCGTGATCTGGTATCCCTCGAGCAGGAGCCGGACTCGCGCGACCTGATCTCGCGGATCTTCCGGGCGATTCACACGATCAAGGGTACGAGCGGCTTCCTTGCCTTCAGTCGGCTGGAGAAGCTCGCCCACGGTGGTGAGTCCCTGCTCTCCAAGCTGCGTGACGGCGTGCAGCCGGTCACCCCGGCGACGATCACCGTGCTGCTCGCGATGATCGACGGCGTGCGGTCGATCCTCTCCTCGATCGAGGAGAACGGCAGCGAGAACGACGTCGACATCGACAGCATTCTCGCGCAGGTCCACGCCCAGATGAACGTCGGCGAGGCGGCCGCGGAAGCGGCTGCTCCGGCTGCCCCCGCCGCGCCGGCCCCGGCGGCCGAGACGCCGGAACCGCTCGACGAGACGCCCGCCGCCGTGCGGCCGGCCCCCGAGCCGGTCGAGGAGCAGCGCAAGCCGATCGGCGAGCTTCTCGTCGAGTCCGGCGGGGCGCAACCGCAGGACGTCGGCTCGGCGCTCGCCCAGCAGCTCGATGGTGACGAGCGCAAGCTCGGCACGATCCTGCTTGAGGAGGGCAAGGCCAAACCGGCCGCGGTCAACGAGGCGTTGTCGCAGCAGGCCCCCAAGCGGAGCATCGCCGACAGCGCGATCCGGGTCGACGTCGATCTGCTCGACACCCTGCTGAACATGGTCGGTGAGCTCGTCCTCGCTCGCAACCAACTGGTCCGCGGCGTGATGGAGACCGGTGACGCCACCCTGGTGCGCAGCGCGCAGCGGCTCGGCATGATCACCAGTGAGCTGCAAGAGGGCATCATGAAGACTCGGATGCAGCCCATCGAGCACATCTGGTCGAAGCTGCCCCGAGTCATCCGGGACCTGAGCAACTCGCTCGGCAAGAAGGTCGAGCTGGTCATGCAGGGCAAGGAGACCGAGCTCGACCGAAGCCTGCTGGAGGCGGTCAAGGACCCGCTCACCCACCTGGTGCGTAACGCGGTCGACCACGGCATCGAGGATCCCGACAAGCGCGTCGCGGCCGGCAAGGACCCGGAGGGCATTCTGACCCTGCGGGCCTACCACGAAGGCGGTCACGTCGCGGTCGAGGTCGCCGACGACGGCGCCGGCCTGGACGTGGACCGGATCGCGCAGAAGGCCGTGGAGAAGGGTCTGCTCCGCCCGGAGCAGGTCCCCAACATGGACAAGCGCGAAATCATGGCAATGGTCTTCCAGCCCGGCTTCTCCACCGCCGCGAAGGTCACCAACGTGTCCGGCCGCGGGGTCGGCATGGACGTCGTGAAGACCAACATCGAGAACATCGGCGGCGCCGTCAGCGTCGACTCGACGCCCGGTCAGGGCACGGTCTGGCGGCTCACGATCCCGCTGACCCTGGCCATCATCCAGGCGCTCACCGTCGATTGCGGCGAGCAGCGCTACGTCGTACCCCAGGTCGCAGTTCTGGAACTGGTGTTCATCGACGGAACTTCCACCAAGATCGAGTACGCCTCCGGCGCGCCCGTCTACCGCCTGCGCGGCAAGTTGCTCCCCCTGGTCCGGTTGGACAAGTCGCTCGGCCTCGAGCCCAGCGGCGACCAGGGCGTCTACATCATGGTGCTGCAGGCCGACGGGCGCCGGTTCGGCCTGGTCGTCGACCGGGTGCTGAACACCGAAGAAGTCGTGGTCAAAGCCCTGAACAGCCGCTTCAAGGACATCGGCCTCTACGCCGGCGCCACCATCCTCGGCGACGGCAAGGTCGGGCTGATCCTGGACGTGTCGTCGCTGGCCCGGCGCAGCCACCTGGCCGCCGACTCCGATCGCAAGAACCTGGAGGGCTCGTCCCGGGCCAACGCCGGTGCGGGCAGCGGCGAACGGCTGCTGGTCACCGCGGTCGGCGAGCGGCGGGTCGCGATCCCGCTGGACACCGTCACCCGGCTCGAGGAGTTCCCGCGGGCACGCATCGAGCACGCCGGCTCCCGCGAGGTCGTGCAGTACCGCGGCCAGATCCTGCCGCTGGTGCGGCTGTCGCATCTGCTCGGCGCCTACGGCGAAGAGCCCGAAGGCGACACCGTGTCGGTGGTGGTCTACAGCGAGGGCGAGCGGAGCGTGGCGCTGGTGGTGGACCGCATCGTCGACATCGCCGAGAACTCGACCACGGCCCGCCGGGACGCCGAGGAGGACGGCCTGGTCGGCACCGCGGTGATCCAGCAGCGGGTGACCGAGCTGCTCGACGTCCGCCGCGCCATCCTGGCCGCCGACCCGAACTTCTACACCGACCTGGAGAGCGACGAGATGCTGGTGGAGGCCTGAGATGGCGAGCCGACAGTTCGCCACGTTCGAGGTGGCTGAGCAGCTTTTCGGGGTCGAGGTGCACACGGTGCAGGAGGTGCTCTCCTACAACGAGTACACCCCGGTGCCGCTCGCCCCGCCGGCCGTGGGCGGCCTGTTCAACCTGCGCGGCCAGGTGATCGCCGCGGTCGACCTGCGGGTGCAGCTGGGCATGGCGCGCAAGGCGCTCCAAGGCCCGGTGATGAACGTGATCCTGCGGGGCGACGGCGAGCCGGTCAGCCTGCTGGTCGACAAGATCGGCGAAGTGGTCGATCTGGACGACGAGGCGTTCGAGCCACCACCGGACACGCTCAGCGGTCCGACCCGGGAGCTCGTGGTGGGCACGTTCAAGTTGGACGGACGGTTGATGCTGGCGCTCGACGTCAACCAGGCGGTCGATACGTACCGCGCAACAACCTGATGTACAGCCTGGTCAGCGCCCCGGTGCTCGGCTTCGACCTGACCCGCCTGGCCGGCGGGTCGGCGACGGCCGAAGTGGTGCTGCGTGGCCTGCGGTTGAAGCAGGACGATCTGAGCATCCTCGCCGAGCGGCTGCCGGACGAAGGGGTCCGGGGGCCGCTCTGGGTCGAGGTGGAGAGCGCGGCTCGCCGGATGCCGTCGCTCAAGGGGATGTCGAAGGAAGACCCGGCCGGCAGCCTCGCGCTTGTCGAGCGGGCGCCGATCGGTTCGGTCGACGCGCTGCTCACCTGCCTGCGCTACGACGTCATGTCCTGGACCTGGACCGGGACCGGCAAAGACGCGCAGCAGACCGAGACGGCCGCGGCCGCCACGGGGCTGCTCTGCGACGCCGCGGTCGCCAGCTATCTGCGCGAGGTGCTGGACGACCAGACGCGCCGGATGCTCGGCGCGGGATGGGTGTCGGCCATGCGCAAGCTGCCGACCGGCGCCCCGATCGACCTGGGCCCCCACCACTACACGGTGTCGGCCCTGCTGGACCGCCTGCGCTCGCTGCGGTCCAAGGACATGAACCGGCTCTCGTCCTCGGCGGAGGACGCGCGCCGTAACGCCGGTGGCTGGTCCCCAGCCGTGCATTCGGCGTCCTGGGCCGCGTATCTCTCGGATCGGGTCCGCACCGCCGCCGCGGCGCAGATGCTGTTGGTACAGGCCGTCGACACGGCCGACATTCCGCTTGCCGACCGGGCCGGCGGGGTTTGGAACATGCTCAGCGGTGCCGTGCAGGCGCTGGTGGTACGTGACCTTCTGGACACTGCCACGGCGCATCGGTTGCTCGCACCGGTGGTCGCGGCATTGGGCCCGGCGTGGCTCGGGTGAAGGAGGTGGTCGGATGATTACGGTGCTTGTCGTCGACGACTCCGTCGTGGTCCGTCGGCTCATCGTCGATGCCCTCGGCGGCGCGGAGAACATCGAGGTCGTCGGTACGGCCTCCAACGGTCTGCTGGCCCAGGCGAAGATCGATCAGCTGAAGCCCGACGTGATCACGATGGACATCGAGATGCCCCAGATGAACGGCATCGAGGCGGTCCGGGAGTTGCGCAAGCGACACAAACACATCCCGGTGATCATGTTCAGCACGCTGTCCGCGGCGGGTGCGTCGGCCACGCTCGAGGCGCTCTCGGCCGGTGCGACCGACTACGTCACCAAGCCCAGCAACGTGGGTTCGGTGAACGAGTCCATCGCGGCGGTCCGCAGCGAACTGGTCCCGAAGATCCACGCACTGGGCGGCAAACGACGGATGTCCGGTGCGCCGGCCGGCCCCCCCGGCCGTCCGGCCCCCGCCATGCCGACCCGGCCGGGTCCCGGAACCGCGCCGCCGCGAGCGGGTCTTCCGCCCGCCGGCCGACCCGGCCGACCCGGTGCGGTACCGGCCGGTCCGCCCGGTGCGCCGGCTCGCCCGGCCAAGCGCGGCACCCCCGGCGGCAAGGTCGACATCCTGGCCATCGGCTCTTCCACCGGCGGCCCCGACGCGCTCACCAAGGTGCTCACCAGTCTGCCGTCCGACCTGGCGGTGCCGATCGTGATCACACAGCACATGCCCCCGGTCTTCACCAAGATGTTCGCCGAGCGGCTCGACCGCAGCACCCCCCTGCGCGTGGTCGAGGCCGGCGACGGAATGGAACTTCAGGCCGGCTGTGCCTACATCGCCCCGGGGGACTCACATCTGGTGCTGCACCGCCGGGGAACGTCGACGCTGACGCAACTCAGCAGCGCACCGCCGGAGAACTCCTGCCGCCCGGCCGTGGACGTGATGTTCCGGTCGGTCGCGGCCCTCTACGGGGCATCTGCCTATGCCACCGTGCTTACCGGAATGGGACATGACGGACGAGGTGGTGCGAAAGTGCTGAGAGACGCGGGCGCCGAGATCCTGGCCCAGGACGAGGCCAGCTCGGTGGTTTGGGGCATGCCGGGGGCCGTGGTCGGCGCCGGCCTGGCGGACGAGGTGCTGCCGCTGGACCGGATCGCCGCGCACCTGGTCAACCGGGTCAAGGCCGGCCGATCCGCGGCGGTGGCGCGATGAGCCTCTCCCCGGCCGAGTTCAACTACGTCTCGCAGTTGGTCCGCAAGGAAGCCTCCATCGTGCTGGCCCCCGGCAAGGAATACCTCGTCGAGGCCCGGCTCATCCCGGTGGCGCGGGCGGTCGGCGCGGCCAACGTCAACGAGTTCCTGGCCGAGCTGCAACGCCGGCCCAATCCGGCCAACCAGCGGCGGATCATCGACGCGCTCACCACCAACGAGACGTCCTGGTTCCGTGACCGCGAGCCGTTCCTGGCACTCACCGACGTGGTGCTGCCCGAACTGATCAAGGCCCGCGCCTCGACCCGCAAGATCCGGGTCTGGTCGGCCGCCAGCTCGAGCGGCCAGGAGGCCTACAGCCTGGCCATCACGCTGCAGGAAAACCTGCCCGCCGGTTGGTCGTACGAGATCATGGGCACCGACATCTCCACCGTGATGATCGAGCGGGCGGAGAAGGCCGAGTACAGCCAGGTCGAGGTCAACCGGGGCCTGCCCGCCCAGCAGCTGGTCCAGTATTTCGAACGGGCCGGGGCGCACTGGCGGATCACCCAGCAGTTGCGCAAGAACGTCTCGTTCCGCCTCATGAACCTCACCACGCCGCTGCCGGCCATGCAGCCCTTCGACATCGTCTTCCTCCGCAACGTCCTGATCTATTTCGACGTCGCGACCAAGCGGACCGTGTTGCAGAACGCGGCCAAGCTGCTCCGCCCCGACGGCTGGCTGTTCCTCGGTGCGGCCGAGACGACCATCGGGATCGACGACAACTACGAGCGGGTGGCCGCCGGCCGCACCTCTGCCTACCGAGTTCGTACCGGAGCGCCCGCGGGCGCCGTCAGAAGGGGGTGACGCCGCGATGCGCGCCATGGTGATCGACGATTCCCGCGCGATGCGCATGATCCTCAAGCGCATTGTCACCAAGCTGAACTTCGACGCGGTGGAAGCAGGCGACGGCAAGGAAGCTCTCGACCTGCTCACCGATATGCCCGAGGTGCCGGAACTGGCCCTCATCGACTGGAACATGCCGAACATGAACGGGCTCGAGTTCGTCACCCACGTCCGCGCCGACCCGCGACTGCGCGAGATGACGCTGGTCATGGTCACTACCGAGAGCGAACAGAGCCAGATCGTACGAGCGCTCGCCGCCGGCGCGCACGAGTACGTGATCAAGCCCTTCACCGAGGGCGCCATGATCGAAAAGCTGGCCCTGCTGGGCCTCGTCCCGACCGGAGCGAACTCATGAGCGTCGAAGTCGAGGTCAACGAGAATGACCTCGCTGAGATGGTAGGACAGGTCTGGGAGTCGTACCTGGATCCGGAGGGCATCAACCCCCTGATCCCGACGTACGACGAGAACCAGCCCTCCGAGGTGCATTCCTCGGTCTCCATCACCGGTTCCTGGACCGGGCACCTGGTTTATTCCTCTTCGATCGACGCGGCCAAGCGGGCCGCCGCCGCCTTCCTGGCCATGGAGCCGGGCGAGGTCAGCGAGGAGGACATGTCCGACGTGCTCGGTGAACTCGCGAACATCGTCGGCGGCAACGTCAAGGCGATGCTGCCGCCCGGCGCCTTTCTCTCCCTGCCCCAGGTGGTGCTCGCCCCCGAGTCGTCGGCCCGGTTCCCGAACACCGAGCGGATCGGCGGGGTGTACGGCATCTGGGAAGGCGAACCCGTGTCCATCTCCATGTGGCAGAGCCGCGCGGAAAAGAAGGAGGAGAAGGCGCATGAAGATTCTCATCGCTGACGACAGCCGGGTCATGCGGCAGATCGTCGTTCGTACGCTGCGCCAGGCCGGCTTTGGTGACCACGATCTGATCGAGGCCAGCAACGGGCGGGAGGCGTTCGACATGACCACGTCGGAGAACCCGGATCTGGTGCTTTCTGACTGGAATATGCCGGAAATGACCGGTATCGAGGTGCTACGGCAGCTCCGGGCGGCCGGCAACGCCGTGAAGTTCGGTTTCGTCACCTCGGAGAGCACTCCCGAGATGAAGGACCAGGCCGATGCGGCCGGTGCACTCTTTTTCATCGTGAAGCCGTTCTCAGCTGAGCGATTCGATGAGGTATTCGCTCCTATTCTGGGATGATTACGACATGTCCGACGTCTCGGTTCTTCCTGGCACACCCGCCGTACGCAACCTCTTCGAGGACCTGCTCGGCCGAGAGGTGACCGTCGCTCCCGGCGATCCGATCTCCGCTGACGAGATCCCGACGGCAACGGTCGCGATTTTCACCGACACCGCACAGCAAATCTATGCCGTCATGGGAATGGATCTTTCCCTGTCGGCCAACGCGGGAGCGGCCCTCGGCCTGCTCCCGGCCGGCGCGGCCGAGGACAGCATCGACGAGAAGAAGCTGTTCCCGAACCTCGCTGAGAACGTCTTCGAACTCTGCAACGTGCTGACCAGCCTGCTCAACCGAGAGGGTGGCCCGCACATCAAGATGTATCAGGTGATCTACCCCGGCGATCCGCTGCCGGCCGACGCTCGGGCACACCTGATGGCCCTCGGCCGCCGGGTCGACCTGACGATCGAGGTCAACCGGTACGGCAAGGGAAAGTTCAGCCTGTCCCTGGCGCCGTGACCGGCGCTACAGAATGCATCGCGGGCCCGCTGGTTGCGGGCCCGCGATTTTTTTGGTGCTAAGCAATTTCCGGGTCCGGTCGAAGCTCAGGTTGAGCGACGCAAACGGACAGGAGAAATCATGACCTCGCCGACCTCGGGAATTTCCGGCACTCCGGCCGCCGCGGCCGCGGCCGCCGCGGCCGCGGCCGCCGCGTCCGGTTCCAAAAGCATCGCGGACAAGGCCAAGGACCTCGGGGACAAGGACACCTTTCTCAAACTGCTCGTGGCCCAGCTGAAGTATCAGGACCCGAGCAATCCGGCCGACTCGACCCAGTTCCTGGCGCAGACCGCCCAGTTCACCCAGGTCGAGAAGCTCGGCGACATCGCCGACCTGCTCAAGTCACAGCGCATGATCGGCGCGAGCAGTCTGGTCGGGCACGAGGTCACCTTCATGGACGGGAACGGCGACCACCAGAGCGGCGTCGTCTCGGCCGCGAAGCTCAACGGGGACAGCGAACCGATGCTTCGGATCGGGAACACGGACGTGCTGCTGTCCAAGGTCATGGAAGTCCAAACACTGGCCCAGTCGGCCGGTAGCGCGGCGCTCGCGGCCGCGGCCGGCCCGACCGGAATCGCCGCCGGTGCCGCGGCCGCTCCACCGGCGGTCAAGCCGGCCGAGCCGGCGCCCGGCAAACCGGCCGACGAGAAGACCGGTCCCGCGACCGCCTGATCCCGCGTTCCCGCAACCGCAAAGGACATCGGTAAATGCTGCGCTCTCTCTACTCCGGCATCAGTGGCCTGCACGCCCACCAGCAGATGATGGACGTCACCGGTAACAACATCGCCAACGTCAACACCGTCGGCTTCAAGGCGAGCAGCGTGCAGTTCCAGGACACGCTCAGCCAGATGCTCGGCGCCGCCGGTGCGCCCCAGAACAACCAGGGCGGCACCAACCCGGCCCAGGTCGGCCTGGGTGTGAGCAACGCCGGCATCCTCTCCAACTGGTCCCAGGGCTCGCAGGAGACCACCGGCCGGTCCGGCGACATGATGATCCAAGGCGACGGCTTCTTCATCACGCGCAACGGCAACGAGAACATCTACACCCGGGCCGGCTCGTTCTCCTTCGACGGCAACGGTCTGCTGACCACCGCGAGCGGGGAGGCGGTGCAGGGCTGGACCGCGCAGGACGGGGTGGTCAACTCGGCCGCCAAGCCGGGTGACATCACCATGCCGCTGGGCAGCACGATCTCGCCGAAGGCGACCACGAACATCACGCTGAAGGGCAACCTGACAAGCGATGTGGACACCGCCAACCCGACGGCCTACCCGAAGAACTACGCGATCCCGGTGAAGTGTTTCGACAAACTCGGCACACCGAGCACCCAGGTCGTCAACTTCCAGCAGGCGGCGGACGGGACCTACAGCGCGATCTACCCCTGGGACACCGCGACCAACAGCGCGGTCACCGGCGCCACCACGACCCCGATCCCGTTCGGCACCACCACGCCCGGTAAACCGGACAGCCCCAGCTTCACCATCACCAACCCCAACGGTGACGCGTACACCGTCGACGTCTCGGACATCACCAACTTCTCCGGTCAGTCCGACGCCCGCGTCTTCGAGGCGGACGGTCAGGTGGCCGGTGCGCTGACGTCACTGTCGTACACCGTCTCCGACACCGGCCAGATCATCGGGGTCTACAGCAACGGCCTCAAGCAGGTCCTGGGGCAGATCGCGATGGCGACCTTCAAGAACACCAACGGGCTCGAGAAGACCGGAAACTCGGGGTACCGGGAGACGGTCAACTCCGGGTACGCGCAAGTGGGCGTGCCGGCCAGCGCCGGCATGGGCCAAGTCATCAGCGGTGCACTGGAGATGTCGAACGTCGACCTCGCCCAGGAGTTCACCAACCTGGTCATCGCCCAGCGCGGTTTCCAGGCGAACTCCCGCGTCATCACCACCTCCGACGAGCTCCTGCAGGAACTCGTCAGCATGAAGCGCTAGTACCACGAGCGAGCGATACGGCTGACGGCCGGGACGGACACCACGAGTGTCCGTCCCGGCCGTTCGTCTTCAGCCGAACGGCTGCACCCGATATGCGACCGGTTGGTTCTCATCGGCAACCGTCAAGTCGCCGAAGTGACATGTGAAAGCGGGCCACGGACGGCCCACCAGCCAGGACCACACCACCACCCAAGGACGGATGCAAGTGATCCTCGTAACTCGCCTAAACGGTGCCGTGTTCGCCCTGAATCCGGACCTGATCGAGCGTGTGGAGTGCACGCCCGACACGGTCGTAACGCTGGTCGACGGCACCAAGTACATCGTTGCCGAGTCCGTGCCCGAGTTCATCGACTCGGTCCGTCACTACCGCGCCTCCCTGATCGCCCAGGCGAGCCGCCTTGAGTCAGAGCCCGCGCCAGTTGCCATGCCGTCCACGGACGACGAAGACCACGACGCCAAGGTGCTCCCGCTGCACCGGAAGGAACACTGATGGACATCTCAACCATCGTCGGTGTAGTTGTTGCACTGATCATCGTCTTCACGGTTCAGATCCTCGAAGGCGGTTCGCCCTCCTCGATCATCCTGATCCCGTCGATGCTGCTGGTGTTCGGCGGAGCGTTCATGGCCGGTATGGCCGGCGGTGTTCTGAAGGACGCGACCGGCGCCGGCAAGACCTTGCAGAAGGCGTTCCTGGCCAAGGTCACGCCGCCGACGCAGCTGGTCGACAACATCGTGAAGCTGGCCGAGCGGGCCCGCCGCGAAGGCCTGCTGGCCCTCGAGGACGCGGTCAAGACGGTCGAGCACCCGTTCCTCAAGCGCGGTCTGCAGCTGGCGATCGACGGCACCGACCCGGAGGAACTGCACGACATCCTGCACGCCGAGATCGCCGCCAAGAAGAAGGCCGACAAGGCCAGCGCCAAGCTCTTCGAGAACATGGGCGGTTACGCCCCCACGATCGGCATCATCGGCACGGTCATGGGCCTCGTGCACGTGCTCGAGAACCTGAACAAGCCGGAGACGCTCGGTCACTCGATCTCCGCCGCGTTCGTCGCGACCCTCTGGGGTGTGCTGAGCGCCAACGTCATCTGGCTGCCGGTCGCCGCTCGGCTGAACCGCCTCAGCGCGGTCGAGGCGGAGGAGATGGAACTGGTCGTCGACGGTGTACTCGCGATCCAGGCCGGCTCGAACCCGCGCCTCGTTGCCCAGAAGCTCCGCTCCCTGCTCCCGCCGGACGAGGCCAAGAAGGCCGAGGCGGCCGCGAACACCAAGAAGGCGGCATAACCGATGAGCTCAGGCGGCGGCAAGCGCAAGAAGGCCCACGAGGAACACGAGGAGCACGTCAACCACGAGCGCTGGCTTGTTTCGTACGCCGACATGCTCACCCTGCTGTTTGTTCTGTTCGTAGTGCTGTACTCCATGTCCGACGTCAACATGAAGAAGTTCGCTCAGCTGGCGTCCGGTCTGTCGCAGGGCTTCGGGGCGCAGAGCGCCGCGTTCTCCGGCTCCCAGTCGACGCTTGACGGCGCCGGCCAGAGCGCCGAGATCGTGCAGATCGACCCGGGTGCCAACCCGGGGGACGGCAAGACCGGCACCTCGAATATGACTGAGAAGGAGAAGGCGGCGGTCAAGGCGGCCGTGCAGGCCGAGGACCGGCTCAAGCAGTCGCAGAACGCTGAGGCGGCGGCCAAGGAGTCCGAGAACCTGAAGAAGGTCGAGAACAAGCTGTCCGACGCGCTTGCCAAGCAGGGCCTGCTCAACGCGGTCAAGTTCACCATCGACCGGCGCGGCCTGGTGGTCACCATCGTCACCAACGAGGTGGTCTTCGCCGGTAACCGGGCCGACCTGCAGGCCGGTGGCAAGAAGATCCTGAACGCGCTGGCTCCGACGCTGGCGAAGCTGCCCAACAACCTCGAGGTCGACGGCAACACCAACCAGCTCAAGGCGGTCACCACGTTCTACCCGAGCGGCTGGGAGCTCTCCGCGGCTCGCGCCTCGACCACGGTCCGCTATTTCGCCGGCCACGGCATCGCCAAGAACCGGATGAGCGCCGTCGGTTTCTCCGACACCAAGCCGCTCATCGACCCGAGCGACCCGCGCTCGATCACCATGAACCGCCGGGTGGACGTCGTCGTCCTCACCACCCTCCCGGCCGACCAGGCAGCGCTCCTGCCGGCCGCGTCCGGCTCGGACGCGAAGCTGCACTCCGGTCAGACCACGGCCCAGGCCGCGGCGATCGCCAAGGCAGTCGAGCAGGCTGACAGCTCCACCGGCACGACGGGCACGACGGGCACGACTGGTTCGACCGGCACGCCTGCTTCCAACACGACCACGCACGACTGACGGGGGGATCACCGATGGCTGACGAGACGAAGGACGGCGCTGCCGAGGCGCCGAAGAAGTCCAAGAAGATGCTCATGATCATCGTGATCGCCGTGGTCGTGCTGCTGGGCGGTGGCGGCGGAGCGTACTTCATGCTGAAGGGTGACAAGGCGGAGGCGGCCAAGACGCCCGAGAAGGGCGCGGTCACCGGGATCGACGACGCACTGACGATCAACCTGGCCGACAGTCACTACCTCAAGATCAAGTTTGCTCTGCAGCAGACGGCGGAGGCCGGCACCGAGGAAGTCGACACGAGCGAGGCCATCGAGCTGACGATCGACGCCTACACCGGCAAGACGGTCGCCGAGCTGAGCACCGAGAAGGGCCGCGAGGAGATCAAGAGCGAGCTGCTGGCGAAGATCGTGAAGGCGTACACCGAAGAGAAGAAAGAAATGGTCATGGGCATCTACTACACCCAGTTCGTGACCCAGTAAGTCGCTGAGCCGGCGTAACCGGACGGGCGGGATCACTTCGGTGATCCCGCCCATTTGCCGATCTGCGGATAAATACGGCCCTCGCGCTCAGCGGTTCCGGAAATGAGCCGATGGGGACGACGTGACCTCCGCAACACGATCCCCGGGCAAGATGTCGCGTCGCGGGCAGAGCGGAGGGCCGACGGCGTACGACTTCCGCCGGCCGGTCAAGCTCTCCCGGGACCACGTGCGCACGCTGCAGACCGCGTTCGAGACGTACGCGCGCAGCTGCGGCACCCTGCTGACCACCCGCCTGCGCGTGGTCAGCAGCGTCACGCTCGCCGCCATCGAGCAGCTCAACTACGACGAGTACGTCGCCTCCCTGAACAACCCCACAGTGATCGCGGTGGTGACCCTCGATCCGCTCGACGGTACGGCGTTGATGGAGCTGTCCTCCTCCGCCGCGATGACCGCCATCGACCACATGCTCGGCGGTCCCGGGGGCCCGCAGCCGGAGCGGCCGCTCACCGAGGTCGAGATGCCGCTGCTGCGTGGCCTGCTGGAGCGGATGCTGGGCGAGCTGCGGTACGGCTTCGAGACCCTGGTCGCCATGCAGCCGAAGCTCAAAGAGATCGAGTACAACGCCCAGTTCCTGCGTGCGCACGCCCCCGGCGACGCCTGCGTCGTCGCCACGTTCGATCTGAAGATCGGCGCCGAGGAGTGCCTCGCCAGTCTCTGCATGCCGTTCAACATGATCCTGCCGGTGCTGTCGCGCACCGAGACGGTCGTGCTCAGTGACAAGGAGCGGGCCAGCAAGGACCTGGCGCTGCGCAACCTGACCGCCGGCCTTTTCTCGGCTCCGATCGACGTCGCGGTCCGATTCCAGCCCATTCGGATGCGTACCGATGACATCGTGGATCTGCGACCCGGTGACGTCGTGCCGCTGACGCACGCGACCAGCCGCCCGCTCGAGGTGACCGTCAACGAGACCGTCTTCGCTCACGCAGTTCCCGGTAATCAGGGCGCCCGGCTTGCCTGTCTCGTGGTGCCGTCGCCCAAGGAGTCTCCCAAGGAGTCAGGCCGCTAATGACCGCGCCCACGATCACCGCACCCCAGCTGGCGCTCGCCCGGAGCGCCGCGGAAGCCGCTCTTGCCGTCCTGCCCACCAGCCGCGCTCTCACCGCCGCCGCGCCGGTGGCCGCGTCCGCCGACACCGTCATCGACGGCCAGGCGGTGACCGCCCGGTTCAGCGGCGCGGCGAACGGTGAGGTCGTCGTGGTGGTCGGCCAGGACCTCGCGGACGCGCTCAAGGAGAGTCCGCTCGGCGAGCTCGACCTGACCGCCGCGGTTCGGCCCGCTCTGGAGGCTGCCTCGCGGGTCTTCGGACCGGTCGTGGTCGACCCCGGCACGGTGATGGAGCCGGGCGTCGCGCTGAGCTCGATGGCCACCAAGGAAGACGCCGTGGTGGTCCCGCTGGTCGAGGGCGAGGAGGTCCGCGCGATCCTCGGGCTCGCGCTCAGCCCGTGGCCCACCGAGGAGCCGGGTCAGATGAACCTCGCGGCCACCCGGGCCCCGGCTCCGTCGTCCGCCATGGCCATGGCCCACGGCCTGGACATGCTCCACGACGTGGAGATGGAGGTCTCGGCCGAGCTCGGCCGCACCCGGATGAGCGTGCGCGAACTCCTCTCCCTCAACCCGGGCGCCATCGTCGAGCTGGACCGGGCCGCCGGCAGCCCGGCCGACCTGCTGGTCAACGGCCGGCTGATCGCCCGCGGCGAGGTCGTGGTGGTGGACGAGAACTTCGGCATCCGGATCACCGAGATCGTCGCGCCCGGCACCGAGCGGGAGTAACCGCCGTGTTCGAGCTCGCGCTGCGGATCGGCTTCTCGGTATTCATCGTGCTGGGCCTGATGTGGGCCCTGGCCCGGGTGTTACGCCGCCCGCTGAGCGCCCGCCGCGCGCACGGCTCGCTCGCCGTGCTGAACCATCAGCAGCTCACCCGCAACGCGGCGGTGACCGTGGTCAAGGTGGCCGACCGGGCGTTCGTCCTCGGTGTCACCGAGACCCAGGTCAGCCTGCTTGGCGAGGCCGAGGTGGCGGCCTTCGAGCGACACGAGCACGAGGAACACGTACACCTCGACCCGGACGAGTTGCCCGGCATGCACCCGGCCGGTGACGGCCGACCGACCCCGCGCACCTGGACTTCGACGCTTGACCTCATTCGCGACCGGACATCGAGGCGATAAGCCATGCGACGCGCGATCCTGCTGCTGTTCGTCACTTTCGGCCTGGCCCTGGTGCTGGCCCCCGGTGCGGCTCAGGCCGAGCCGAGACCGGTGCCCATGCCGATGGCCCCGGCGGTGGTGACCGTCGCGATGCCGGATCGGGTGCCCCAGGCGCCCACCCCGCCGTCGCCGCCGAGCATCAACCTCAACGTCAACGGCACCAATCCGGACGGCAGCCGGCCGGCTTCGTCACTGGTGATCATGCTGGGTCTGACCGTGCTGTCGGTGGCCCCGGCCGTACTGTTGCTCTGCACGTCCTTCACCAAGGTCTTCATGGTCCTCGGCATCACCCGCAACGCGCTCGGCCTGACCAGCATGCCGCCCAACCAGGTGCTCGCCGGGCTGGCCCTGTTCCTGAGCCTGTTCATCATGGGACCGACCGTCTCGGCCATGAACGAGCAGGGTGTGCAGCCCTATCTCAAGGGCGACAAGACCCAGACGCAGGCGTTCAAGGACGGCGTGAAGCCGTTGCGCGAGTTCATGTGGAAGACGACCCGTGAGGACGAGGTCGGCCTCATGCTCAAGCTGTCCGACTCCAAGCAGCCCCGCAACAAGGACGACGTCGAGCTGACCACGCTGATCCCCGCGTTCGTGCTGTCCGAGCTGCGGGCCGCGTTCATCATCGGCTTCGTCATCTTCATCCCGTTCCTGCTCATCGACATGGTGGTCTCGGCGTCACTGATGTCGCTGGGCATGATGATGCTGCCCCCGGTGACCATCTCCCTGCCCTTCAAGCTGCTGTTGTTCGTGATGGTCAACGGCTGGGGGCTGATTCTGACCGCCCTGGTGGCGTCGTACCGATGAACTGGAACGTCCCGATCGCGGACCTTCTGGCGATCATGCTGGGTTCCGCCCGGACCGGGGCCTTCCTGATGATCAGCCCGCCGTTCAACTCGCGGTTCATCCCGGGGAACGTCAAGGTGCTGCTGTCGATCGGGCTCACCCTGCCGCTCGCGCCGTACCTGCGGGGCACCATCCCGAGTCTGGAGACGGCCGACATCCTGGCCAGTGCCGCGCTGCAGGTCTTCGTGGGAGCCTCGCTCGGCTTCCTGGTGGCGATGCTGTTCGCCGCCCTGCAGGCGGCCGGTGACCTGCTCGACGTGTTCGGCGGGTTCACCCTGGCGATGGGTTACGACCCGCTGTCGATGAACCAGAGCTCGGTGTTCGGCCGGTTCTACAACCTGATCGCGGTCACCATCCTGTTCGCCACCGAGGGCCACCAGATGATCCTGCGCGGGTTCCTCCAGTCGTTCCGGACCATGCCGCTGAACCTGCACTTCGATCTGCCCACGCTCAGCCAGCTGCTGCTCAAGGGTCTCGGCGAGTTGTTCGTGGCGGCACTGCAGATCGCCGGCCCACTGGTGATCGTGCTGTTCCTCACCGACGTGGCGTTCGGCCTGCTCAACCGGGTCGCGCCGGCACTGAACGCGTTCCAGCTCGGGTTCCCGGCCAAGATCCTGGTGCTCCTGCTGCTCTCCGGGATGGCGATCACGCTGCTGCCTCCGGTCATCGAGTCGATCGTCGAGAAGGCGGTCACCGGCGTACTCAAATTGACCGGGGGTTGAGGGTGGTGAGCCATGTCCGGTGAGAAGACCGAACAGCCGACACCGCAGAAGCTCAAGAAGGCCAAGCGCGAGGGCCAGATCGGCCGCACCCAGGACATCGGGGCCTGGTTCGGCATGCTGGCCGCGAGCATCCTGCTGCCCCGCACCCTCAGCGCCGCGGTGCAGCACGCCGAGGAACTGTTCTCCCAGGTGCCCCAGGTGATCGACCGGCCCGAGCCGGCCATCGCGATGCGGATGCTCAAGGATGCCGGGTTCGGCATCGCCTGGGCGGTGCTGCCGCTGGCCGGCACGCTGATGCTGGTCGGCATCGCGTCGGCGGGCGCGCAGGGCGGCATCCGGGTCGCCACCAAGCTGTTCATCCCGAAGTTCAACCGGCTCAACCCGCTGCCCGGCATCAAGAAGATGTTCGGCCCGCAGGCCCTCTGGGAGGCGGTCAAGGCCCTGGTCAAGACGGCGGTGCTGGCCGCCGTGCTGTACACCACGACCAAGGACAAGATCCCGATCCTGATGACCGCCGGTCAGTTGCCGCTCGGCTCGCTGGTGTCGGTGGTCAAGGACTCCACCCTCGGCCTGATCCGGGCCGCCGCCGCGGCCGGCATCGTGATGGCCGCCGCCGACTATTTCGTGGTGCGCCGCCGCACCAACAAGCAGCTGCGGATGACCAAGGAAGAGGTCAAGCAGGAGAACAAGAACGCCGATGGCGACCCGCTGGTCAAGGCCCAGATCCGGGCCCGGCAGATGGCGATGTCCCGGAACCGGCAGATGGCCGACATCCCGATGGCCGACGTGGTGCTGGTGAACCCGACGCACGTGGCCGTGGCACTGCGCTACGAGCCGACCAAGGGCGCGCCTCGGGTGGTGGCCAAGGGCCAGGGCCCGATCGCCACCAAGATCCGGGAGATCGCCCTGGAAGCGCGGGTTCCGCTGGTCCAGGACGTGCCGCTGGCTCGGGCCATGCACCAGAACGTCGAGGTGGGGGCGGAGATCCCGGCCGAGTTCTTCGGTGCGGTGGCCAAGGTGCTCGCCTTCGTGATGAGCCTGAAGGCGCGGGGCTCGGCGGCAGGAATGCACCGCAACCCCAATTCTGCCTCATCAGCCGCATAACCGAGTTTTCAGGAGATTTCCTCACATGCGTCCCTCGAAAGAGGGAGACTCTGCGTGAGGGGTGAGGTACACCCTGTGCTCGGGAAGGTGCCGTGAAAAAGCGCAACATCAGTCGACTGGCCGTACCCGTCGGGGTCATCGGCATCATCATCATGATGGTCGTCCCGTTGCCGACGTTCCTCCTCGACCTCTTGATCGCGCTCAACATCACCGCCGCCCTGCTCATCCTGCTGACCAGCATGTTCGTCGAGAAACCGCTGGACTTCGCGGTCTTCCCGGCGCTGCTGCTGGTGGCCACGCTGTTCCGGCTGGCACTCAACATCAGCGCCACCCGGCTGGTGCTGCGCGACGGTGACGCGGGCAAGGTGATCCACGCGTTCGGCAGCTTCGTGGTCGGCGGCAATCTGGTGATCGGCCTGGTGATCTTCCTGATCCTGGTGATCGTCCAGATGGTCGTGGTGACCAAGGGTGCCGAGCGGGTCGCCGAGGTCGGCGCCCGGTTCACCCTCGACGCCATGCCCGGTAAGCAGATGGCCATCGACGCCGACCTCAACGCCGGTCTGATCGACGAGGACCAGGCCAAGAAGCGCCGCGCCGAGGTGGCCGCCGAGGCCGAGTTCTACGGCGCGATGGACGGTGGCTCCAAGTTCGTCAAGGGCGACGCCATCGCGGCCGTCATCATCACCCTGGTCAACCTGGTCGGTGGATTCGCCATCGGCCTGATCCAGCAGGGCATGTCGGCCGGCGACGCGATGAACCACTACAGCATGCTCAGCGTCGGCGACGGCCTGGTCTCCCAGGTGCCGGCCCTGCTGCTCTCGGTCGCCACCGGTCTGATCGTGACCCGCTCGGCCACCTCCGGCGACATGGGTTCCAGCGTCACCGCCCAGCTCGGCCAGAACAAGCTCGCGCTGCGCATCGCCGGTGGTGCCGCGCTCGCCCTCTGCGTCATCCCCGGTCTGCCCAAGGTCCCGTTCCTGATCATCGGGGTGGCGGTGCTGGCGATCGCCCAGCGGGTCAAGGAACCGGAACCGGAGGCCGACGCCGCCGCGGCCGCGGCCGCCGCCGAGGCCGTCGACATGCCGGCCCCCGACTCGCCCGAGCAACTGCTCGGCGAGATGCGGGTCGACCCGCTCGAACTCGCCCTCTCACCCGACCTCGTCGACCTCGTCGACACGAGCAGCGGCGACCTGCTCGACCGGGTTCGCGCCCTGCGCCGCAAGATGGCCATGGAACTGGGCGTGATCATGCCGCCCGTACGCACCCGGGACGACCTGGACCTGCCGCTGTCCTCGTACGCGATCCGGATCTCCGGGGTCGACGCGGGAACCGGCGAGGCCCCACCCGGCACCGTGCTGGCGATCGGGGACGGCCTGCACGGGCTGCCCGGCCGCGCCGGTGTCGAACCGGTCTTCGGCCTGCCCGGCAAATGGGTGCCGGCCGAACTGCACTATCAGGCCGAGCTCTCCGGAGCCACGGTCGTGGACCGGGCCAGCGTGATCATCACGCACCTGGCCGAGGTCGTCCGCAGCAACGCGAGCCGATTGCTCGGCCGCGAAGACGTCCGGGCGCTTACCGAGATGGTGAAGCGTTCGCACCCGGTCGTCGTGGAGGAACTGACCCCGGCTGTGCTCAGCCTCGGTCAGATCCAAAAAGTGCTGCAGGCCATGCTGGACGAGGGCGTGCCCATCCGCGACCTGGTCCGAATCTTCGAGGCGCTCTCCCTGAGAGCGAAGGTCTCCGTCGACCAGGACAGCCTGGTGGAGTCGGCGCGCGCCGCACTCGGCCCGGCCATCGCCGCCCAGTACGTCGCGGGCGGACGGCTCACGGTGATCACCCTCGATCCGATGCTCGAGCAACAACTGCTCGAATCGTTGCGGCCCAGCGAGACGGGAGCCTTCATGGCGATCGACGGATTGCGCGCCGAGGCGATCGTCACGGAGGCCGCCCGCCTGGCCGAGACCGCCGAGCAACAGGGCTTGACGCCCGTGCTCGCCTGCTCGCCACAGCTGCGGCTCCCACTGATGCGACTGCTCCGCGCCGGCTCCCGCCGGGTGCAGGTGCTGTCGTACGGCGAAATCTCTGGTTCCACAGCACAGATCGAGACGATAGGGGTGGTGAACGGTGCCTACGCGGGTGCTGCTTGAGGGACCGGCCATCGAGCCATTGTTGGCTCAGGTACGTGATGAGTACGGCTCCGGTGTCCGGATCATCTCAGCCGACAAGGTCCGCAGTGGCGGAGTCGGGGGCTTCTTCGCGAAGCAGCATTACGAGCTTTCCGTGGAGGTGCCGGACCCGAACGAGGACAGGACTGACATGGCGAAACGGACAACGACCGGGGAGACCGGCCACACGCTGGAACGACTTCTGGAACGGGCCGAATCGCAGGATCGGCTCGACGAACCGGCCCGCCCGGCGGCCCGGAACGTGACACCTGCCGCTTTCGGTCAGGTGCGGCCCGGGGAGACGACGTTCTCCCGGCCGCCCCGCCCGGCCGCGGTGCCACGGCCGGCCGAGGACGACAACTTCGGCGCCGACGAGGGACGGGGTGCCGCGCACAGCGACACCAATGCGGCCTTCGCCGAGCTGATGGCGGGTCTGAGCCAGACCGGGCACGCGCCCCAGCCGGACGAGGAACGTCACCCTCCCCGGCCGAAGGCGACGTCACCGCTGCGGGGCGAGGACACGCCGACGGTGCGCCCGTTCCGGCCCGCCGCGACCACCGAGGCCGCGGTGAACCACCCGCCGAAGCCGACCATGCCGGTCGCGTCGGCTCCGCCCGCGCCGGTTCCCGAGCCGGTGCACGTCGCCCAGCACGCGGCGCCGACCGTCACTCAGCCGAGCCTGGCCGAGCGCATCGGGGGTCTCGGGGCGAGTGAGGTCGAGATCGACGAGACGCCCATCGAGGCGATCGAGGAGCCGGTGACCCCGGCCCCCTCGGTGGCCGAGGCGTTCGGGCTGAAGCCGATCGCGCCGAGCACGCCGGTCGCACCGGTCGCCCCGGTGGCCGACAGCGACCCGGTCATCCGCAACCTCATGTCGGTCGGCATGCCGGCGGAGATGGCCAACCAGATCACCGGTGCGGACACGTACGCGGGGGTGCTCAGCGTGCTGGCCGCGCGGCCCTCGGCGCCGGGCATCCCGGACGGTCCGGGCGAGATCCTGGTGCTGGCGGGGGACATCAACCTCGGCGTACCGATCGCGCGGCACCTGCTCGACCAGATCGGCGTGCCGGAGAACCACCTGCTGCTGGCCGCCCCGTCGGTCGCCGGCACCGGGCTGCACTCGTCCCGGCTGATCCCGAACCGGGATGCCGCCGAGTCGCGTGTGGACAAGCTGCACAACGCCGAGCAGGCCTGGGTCGTCGTGCTGGACTCGCCGGTCGGGGGCACCGACCCGCTGTGGGTCAACGAGATGTGCGACGCGATCGGCGCCACCGCGGTCTGGGCGATCGTCGACGCCACCCGCAAGACCGCCGACACGGCTCGCCACCTGCGTACGCTCGGCGAGGTCGAGGCGCTCGTGGTGCACGGCGTGGAGCTCACCCAGGACCCGGCCTCGGTTCTCGGCCTGGACCTGCCGATCTACTCGCTTGACGGTAAGCCGGCCACCCCGCACGCCTGGGCTGCCATGCTCTGCGCGCGGATCGCCACCGAGGTGATGCCGGTAGCGGCGCCGCCTCGCCGGGCCGTACGCCCGGTGCGGCAGTGATCCGTCCGTCGGTCCTGCTGTTCGCGTTGGTGATCAGCGCCCCGGCACTGTACCGGTACGTGCTCGACCAGCTGGACCTCACCGACGTGTTCATCCGGTTCATCATCGCGGTGCCGATCGCGGCACTGTTGTTGGCCGCGTTGCGATTCGTCACGGCGGGGTACGGGCGCAACGGCGACGGAGGGGAAGCCACCGCTGTCACGCCCACCCCGACCGAGAGGCACGAAAGACCGGCCTGAGGAAACGACGAAGCCGGTGGACACGGTTGGTGTCCACCGGCTTCGCTGGGTCTACGCCTGGATGTCGATCCGGCTGTTGCCGGGCGCGCGACGCGGCACGGTGGCCGGCTCGGTAGCCGGGGTGTTCGGTCCGTTCGACCCGCCGTCCCGCTGTCCGCCTCCCGGCCGGCCCGGTGCCGAGAACTGCTGCCGCGCCTGCTCCTGCTGGGCGTTGCCCTGCCGCAGGTCCAGGTTGCAGTTGCCGAAGCCGGCGTCCTCGAGCTCCCGGCGCAGATCGCCGAGCGCGTTACGCAGCGCGTCGGTCCCCGCATCGGTGGTTCCGGTCAGTTGCAGGTTGATGTCGCCGTTGCGGATCTCGGCCACCACCTGCACCGGTCCGAGGTCGGCCGGATGCAGGTTGACGGTCAGCCGGTGGATGCCGTCGGCCTCCAGCCGCAGCGGCGTGATCCGCATCGCCATCTGGGCGGCGGCGGGGTGCAGCGGGGCCTGCGGCGCGGTCGGTGGCGCGGCCGGGGCGGTGGGCGCGGCCGGCGTGGTGGCCTGCGGTCCGGTCACCCCAGCAAGACCGGCCTGCCCGAGTACGCCCGGAGCAGTCGTCCCGTCCGGTGCGATCCCCGGGGTGGTCGCCACGGCCGGCGGCATGCCGGTGGTGGCCTCGGGAGTGGCCCGGTCGGGTTGCGCGCCGACGGGAGCCGGCGGCCCGGTGGGGGCGTCCGGAGCGGCTTGCGGTGCTTGGCTAGGACCCTGGGCCGGCGTGGTCGGAGCGGGCGCCGGGGCGGCCGGCTGGATGGTCGCGGCCGGACCCGGAGCCGGGGTGGTCGCCGGGGCCGGCTGGGCCGGAGCGGGCGTCGTCGTGCTCGGCTGGGTCGGTGCCGCGGTGGTCGCCGGCGCGCCGGTCGGGCCGCCGAGTTGGGCGTCGGGTTGGGCGCCCGGCCGGGCCGCGAGTTGGCCCACGGCTTGCGCCTCCGATCCGGTCCGTCCGGCTTGGCCGAGCTCCGCGGCCAGGGCCTGGCCGGCTGGGCCGGTTCCGGCGCCGGTCACCGGCTTGCCGGAGGCGTCCCGGAGGTCGCCGGCCGGCAGGTTCGCGACCTCGGCCGAGGTCGCGGCGGTGGTCTGCGGACCGGTGGCCGGCTTGGCGGCCGGGGTGGCCGGGCGGCCGTCGGGCGAGACGCCGCCGACCCCGGAGACAGTGCCGGTCGTGCCCGCCGCTTGTCCCGGCGCCGGTGTCTGGGCCTGCACCTGGGCCTGCACCTGGGCCTGGGCCGATTGCGCGGCAGTCGCCGCGAGCGGGCCGGCCGTGGCGGGCGTGGGCAGGGGCTGAGTTTCCCCGGTCTTGGCGTCTGCGGGCGGGGCCGTCGCCGGGTCCGTCTTCGTCGCGTCCCCGGCCTGGTCGGCGTCGGCGGTCTTGGCCTCATCGGTCTTCGGGTCGCTCTTGGCCTGCGTCACCTCGGGCCGGTCGCGATCCATGTCGCTCCGGTCGGTCCGGGCGCGGTCGTCGGCGGCGCGGCGGCTGTCCGGCCGGTCCGCTGCCGACCGGTCGCCGGCCGCTCGATCGGCGGCCGTCCGGTCCATGTCGGCCCGGCTCGCATCCGCTCGGTCCGCGGCCGTCCGGCTCGCGCCGGCCCGGTTCGTGTCGGCCCGGTTCGCGTCGGCCCGGTCGGCGTCCGCGCGGCGGGTGGCGGCGTCGGCGGCGCGGGCGGCGGCGGCCCGGTTGACGGCCTCCCGCGACTGGGCGCCGCGGTTGGCGACGGCCCGGTCCCCGGCCCGCTCGTCGGCGGCCCGACTCGCGGCGCGGTCATCGGCCGCACGACCGGCGGCCCGATCGGTGGTAGCCCGGTCGGTGGCGGCCCGGTCGGTGGCGGCCCGGTTGGCGGCCACCCGGTCCAGCGAGGCCCGGGCCGCGGCGGTCCGGTCGGCGTCGGCGCGAGCCGCTCGTGCGATGCCGGCCCGCTCGGCCGTCTCCGGGGCGGTGGCCCGTCGCGCCGAGCTGGCGTCGTCCTCGTCGCGATCCGGCCGGTCCAGCGCCGCCGTCAGCGCCGAACCGAACTCGTCGCCGCCGTCCCGCTTACCGCTGGTCCGGCGTCCGTGATCGATGATGTTCGGGCGATCCGCTCCGGTGACGGAACTCGGCGTCTTCATGCGGCTCTCCTTGGAAGATGATCAGCCGCCGAGGGCGGCGAGGGCCTTCTGAACCTTCGGCACGTACGCCTGGGTCTCGGCGAACGGCGGGATGCCGCCGTACTTCTTGACCGCGCCGCCGCCCGCGTTGTAGGCGGCCAGCGCCAACGGAAGCGACTTGAACTCCCGCAGGTTGTGGGCCAGCAGTTTGGCCCCGCCGAAGATGGCCTGCTCGGGGTCGAACGCGTTGTCGACGCCCAGGCCCTTCGCGGTCGACGGCATCAGCTGCATCAGACCGCGGGCGCCCACCTTGCTGACCGCCTGCGGGTTGTAGCCCGACTCGACCTTGGCCACCGCGGCCAGCAGCTTCGGCGAGATGCCGTACTTGGTGCCGGCCTTGACGAACAGATCGCCGTACGGGACACCGGCCAGTGCCCCCGAGCCGGACAGCGCCGCCGGGCGGACCGAGGCCAGGTTCTGGGCGGCCACGGCGGCGGTGTCGGTCACTACCCGGCGGATGTGGGTCGGGGTCTCGTACACCTTCTGGATCTTGACGTGATCGCCGGGCTTCGGAGCCGCGATCATCTGGTTGTTGCCGAGATAGATGCCGACGTGATCCACCGGCGAATCGAACGCGAGGATGTCACCCGGCTTGGCCTCGGCCATGCTCGCCACCGGCTGGCCGGCCTTCGCCTGCTGCCACGAGTTGCGGGGGAGCTGAATGCCCATGTCGCCGTAGGCGCGCTGGACCAGGCCGGAACAATCGAGGCCCTTGGCCGGGTCGGTACTTCCGAAGACGTACGGCGTACCCAGGTATTTCTTCGCCGCCGCCACCACATCGCCGCCCGACGTGCCGCCACCCGCCGTGGGCACCAGCGGCGAATCGGTCGCCCCGGCCAGCATCGAGGCGAACGTCTTGTCGCCCTTCGCCCCCGCCGAGCCGTTCACCACAGTGTTGTTCGGGTCGACGCTCATCGGGTTCAGACCCAGCTGACTCTGAAGCTCCTGGATCCGGGAAAGAACCCCGGAGACCCCCATCATCGTCATGCCGGGCCCCGGGCGGCATTACGGGCCTTCGCGGTAGTGGAGAGCTCGTCCAGCGACGCCTGATCGACCCGCAGGTCGTGGGTGCGGACGAGCTCGGCATGCCGCTCCGCCATCATCTCGACGGCCCGGCGGCGCTTGGCGGTATCGGCCAGCACGGCCAACCGCTCGCGCTCGACCTCCTCGGCATCGGTCACCATGCGCTGCGCGTCGAACAGCGTCGCCGCCAGCGACTGCCGAGCCACCAGCGAGGCGACCATGGCGCGGGCGGTGCCCTCGGTGGGCGCGTCGGCCCCCACCAGCTGAAGTGAACGGCGCTTGACAAGCGCCTGAGCGTCACGAACCTCGGCCCGCGAGGCGTTGACGGCGCCGCGGGCAGCGTCCTCCTGAGCCTTGCGGGCACGAAGAACAGGCTGAAGTCGAAAGAAGCGATTCAAGGTCCAGGCCTCCAAGCGACGGTCCGGGTCAGGACTCCACACAGTTGGGTTCGGCCTGGGTGGCAAAACTCTGAGTGCTGCACCCGACCTGCAACGGAGGCTGTGGGTGCGCCGTTCAGGCGGCGGTGACCAGGGCGTGGAGCATGGCCCAGGCGTCCGCCGGGTCGGTTTTCTCGTCCATGTCCTGGCGCAGGAAGGCGGTGATGTGGGACCAGAGCGCGTTGGCCCGGTCGGCTTCGGGGTTGGTGCCGGGGACGTAGGCGCCGATCTCGACCAGCTCGCGTACCTCTCGGTGGGCGGCCATCAGGCGGCGCAGCTCGGTGGCGTCGGCTCGCTGCTCCCGGGTGGTGATCTTGTTGGCCACCCGGGAGATCGAGTCGAGGGCCTGGATCGCCGGGAAGTGGCCGGCCGTGGCCAGTTTGCGGTCCAGCACCACGTGGCCGTCGAGGATCGAGCGGGCCGCGTCGGCGATCGGCTCGTTGTGGTCGTCGCCCTCGACGAGCACCGTGTAGAGGCCGGTGATGCTGCCGTGGGCGCCCGGACCGGCCCGCTCCAGCAACGACGCCAGCATCGCGAAGACGGACGGGGGATAGCCGCGGGTCGCCGGCGGTTCGCCGACCGACAAACCCACCTCACGCTGGGCCATGGCGGCGCGGGTCACGCTGTCCATCAGCAGGAGTACGTCCTTGCCCTCGTCCCGGTAGTACTCGGCGATGCGGGTCGCCACCGAACCGGCACGCAGGCGCACCAGCGGGGCCGCGTCGGAGGTGGCGATCACCAGCACCGAGCGCGCCAGTCCTTCGGGGCCGAGGTCGTGCTCGATGAACTCGCGCACCTCGCGGCCGCGCTCGCCGACCAGTGCCACCACGTTGATCTCGGCCGAGGTGCCTCTGGTGATCATGCTCAGCAGGCTCGACTTCCCGACGCCGGAACCGGCGAAGATGCCGATGCGCTGGCCGCGGCCGCAGGGCACGAGCGTGTCCAGGACGCGTACGCCCAACGCCATCGGCTTGTCGACCAGCTGGCGCTCCATCGCCGACGGCGGTGCGCTCTCGATGCCGACCAGGTCGCCGCGCAGCGGTGGCCCGCCGTCCATCGGGCGGCCCAGCCCGTCCAGGATCCGGCCGCGCAGGTCGGGGCCGACCGCCACCCGCAGCGGGCCGCCGGTGTTGAGCACCGGCGTGCCCGAGCCGATGCCGGCCAGCGGGCCCAGCGGCAGGCAGGAGAGATGCTGACCGTCGAGCGCGGCCACCTCGGCGAAGATCGCGTCGTCGCCCTCGCCCATCTGCACCAGGTCACCGACCCGGGCGGCCAGCCCGCTCACCGTGACCCGCAGGCCGACCGCCCCGGTCACCCGGCCGCGGGTGAGCGGCTTGGCGGCGGCCAGCGCGGCGGTCATCCGATTCCGCAGAAGGTCGGTCATGGAAGCCTCCCGTCAAGAGATGCGAAGCGCCTCCCGGGCGCGGGTGACCGCGGCCCCGATGGTGGCGTCCACCGACGCCATCCCGGTGTCGGCGACCGCGTCGCCGGGCCGGAGCGCCGGGTCGGAGCGCAGGGTGATCCGGCGCCCCTCGTGGTCGTAGTCGGCCGGGCCGTCGCCGACAAGCGTCTGGTAGTCGTCCGGGCAGAGGCTGACGATCAGCGCACCGGCCTCGGGCGCGGCCGCCATGGCCCGGCGCAGCGCGTCGGCGCCGCGTCGCTGCGGGTCGTCCAGGGTGCGTCCGACGATCGCCTCGGCCAGCTCGAAGGCGTGCGCGAGCACCACCTCCTGCAGCTCGGTGAAGGTCGGCATGAGCTGGTTCTCCATGGTGGTGACCGCCCGGCCGAGCGCGTTCACGGCCTGCGCCAGGGCGGCGGTGCGGCGCTGCTCGTGCGCCTGCTCGGCGGCCCGATGGCGGGCGGCCGACTCCTCCGCGGCGGCGGCCGAGTCGCGCTGGCCCTGGGCCCAGCCCTCGGCGTACCCGGCGACCCGGGCCTCCTCGCGCATCTTCGCCGACACCGCGCCGGAGCCCGAGCCGGGCTTGTCGTTGCGCAGGTCGACGGCGAACCGGGCGGTCTCGGCGGTCTCCGCCACGGTGCCCCGCAGGAACGGGTGGCGGGACTCAGGCGATGAGCTCATCGGCCTCGCCGCCACGCTGGACCTCGATCTGGCCGGAGTCCTCGAGCGAACGGATCACCGAGACGATCTTCGCCTGGGCCTCCTCGACCATCTTGACCTTGACCGGGCCGAGCAGGTCGATCTCCTCGATCAGGTTCTCCCGGCCCCGCTCGGACAGGTTCTTGGTGACCTTGTCGCGCACCGTGTCCGGCACCCCCTTGAGGGCGGTGGCCAGGTCGGCCGGCTCGACCTGCCGCAGCACCAGCTGAATGGCGCGGTCCTCGAGGTTGATGATGTCCTCGAACATGAACATCCGGCGCCGGATCTCCTCGGCCAGCTCGGGGCTGCGGGCGTCCAGGGCTTCCAGGATGAGGCGTTCGGTGGTGCGGTCGGCCCGGTTGATGATCTCCACGAGCGGGGCCAGGCCGCCGATCGAGGAGAGCTCGTCCGGCTGGAGCACGGACGAGAGCTTGCGCTGCAGGGCCGCCTCGACCTGGCGGATGATCTCGGGGGAGGTGCGGTCCATGACCGCGATCCGGTGCGCGACCTCGGTCTGCACCTCCAGCGAGAGGCCGGCCAGGATCGACGAGGCGAGCGCGGCCGGGATGTGCGCCAGGATCAGCGCGATCGTCTGCGGATGCTCGTACTGCACGTAGGAGAGCAACTGGCGGGGGTCGGCGTGGCTGAGGAAGTTGAACGGGATGTCGTTCATCGAGGCTTCGAGACGGTCCAGGATCAGGGCCGCGCGCTCCTTGCCGAGCGACGCCTCGAGCAGCTCACGGGCGTACTCCATGCCACCGGAGCCGGCGTAGCGCGTGGTCGCCATGGCGTAGAACTCGTCCATGACGTCGTCGACCTGGTGCGGGTCGAGCTTGCCCAGCCGAGCGATCTCGGCCGAGACCATCTCGACCTCTTTCTCCGACATGCTGGCCATGATCTGCGCGGACTGTTCCTTGCCGAACTGGACCAGCATGATCGCGGCCTTGCGCACGCCCGTCATCGACAGCGTCGTTAGCTGCGGTGTGCTCAACGCGTACTCTCCTCAGCCCGTCGGCGAATCCCTCAAGCGAAACCAAGCGGAGAAGGGCGGCCGGCGCGAGCCGGGCCGCCCGGTCCGTCAGTGCGTCGCGTCGGCGGCGAGCCAGCCGCGCAACAGCACCGCCATCTCCTCAGGCTGATCCTTGACCATCTGCTCGATCTCGCGCACGCGTTCGTCGCGAGCTTCCCCGTCCGAGTAGCTCTCCGGGGCGGCTTCGAGCATCTGCGCGGGGATCGCCTGGTTCAGCTCGGCGAGGCGCTGCTGCTCGAGCGCGGCCTGCATGTCCTCGAGGTGCTTGCGCTCCTCCGGGGTCAACGCCTTGCGCTTCTTGGCGCGGCGGGTCGCCCGCCAGGCCAGGAAGAGCAGGGCCAGGACGATCGCGGCGAGGGCACCCGTCTTGATCAGCGAGGTCTGCTTGGCGGCCTGCTCGGCCGCGGAGGCCGCGCTGAGGGCCTGCTGGGCCTGCTGGGCGGCGCTGGTGTCGAACGGCATGGCGCTGACCGCGATGGT
This sequence comes from Paractinoplanes ferrugineus, assembly GCF_016862195.1. Lineage (GTDB taxonomy): Bacteria > Actinomycetota > Actinomycetes > Mycobacteriales > Micromonosporaceae > Actinoplanes > Actinoplanes ferrugineus. Next base: position 301,553 of record NZ_BOMM01000001.1, read on the forward strand.
GTCGCCGCGGGTGGCGTCGATGCCGGCGGCCGCGCTGACCAGCTGTTGCACCTGAGCCGGGTCGACGGTGCCGGCAACGGTGCTGTCGAGCAGGACGGCGACGTTGAGCCGCTTGATGCTGCCGGGCGCGTTCTTGCGAACCTCGTTGGTCTCGTTGATCGCGTTGTTGCGCACGGTGTTGCTGTTCTCGTACTGGCCGGGGCCGCCGGAACTGCTCCCGGCGGCGCAACCGGGGCCGGAGACGTTGTCCGGGCCGAGGACACCGCCGGCACAGTTCCCGGAGCCGTTGTACGCCTCTCGGTTGTTGCTCTCCGACAGCGCCGGCAGCGACGGATCGGCGTTGTACGACTTGCTGGACGTCTGCGTGGTGTCGAAGTCCAGCTCGGCGGTCGTGGTGACGACCGCGTGCCCCGGACCGACCACGCTGTCGAGCATCTTCTGGAGCGAGCTGTTCATCCGGTTCTGGAAGGCGACGGTCTGGCCCTCGTTACCGCTGTCCCCGCCGGTACCGACGGCCGCACCGCCGCCGGTCGAGAGGATCTTGCCGTCCGCACCCGCCACGGTCACCTCGGTCGGGTCCAGGCCCTCGACGCTGGAGGCGACCAGGTGCACGATGGCCTGCACCTGCTGGCTGCTCAGCGGCTGGGTCTGGCTCGAGGCGACGAGGACGGACGCGGTCGGCTGGTCCTGCGAGTCGGCGAAGACGTCCTTCTGCGGGATGACGAGGTGCACGGTGGCCGCCTCGACACCGTCGATCGACTTGATCGTGTTGGAGAGCTCGCCTTCCAGAGCCCGCTGGTAGTTCGTGTGCTGCATGAAGTCGCTGGTGGTGATGCCCTGCTGGTCGAGCAGTGAGTAGCCGGTGCCGGCGTCGCCGGGCAGGCCCTCGGAGCTCAGCGACAGGCGCAGGTTGTTCACCTGGTCCTGCGGCACCAGCACGGTCTGCCCGTCGTTGGCGAGCTCGTACTTGGTGCCGGCTTTCTGCAGCGACTCGACAATCGCGCTCGCGTCCTTGGTCGACAGATTGTTGAACAGGATCGAGTAGGTCGGCTTCGACGCCCAGGTGGCGAAGAAATACGCGCCGACGGCAAGAGCGATCACCGCCGCGATCGTGACGGCCTTCTGTCCGGGCGTGAAAGACCGGAAGGTGTCCGTGACGCGGCGAACCGGAGCGGGAAGGCGGTCCGTCATCTCAGGCCTGCATCCTCATGATTTCCTGGAAGGCTTCCACGGCCTTGTTGCGCACGGCCAGCGTCAGCTGAAGGCCGAGCTGGGCCTCGGTGGCCGCCATCGTGTATTGCGCCGGGTCCTGCAGTTTCCCCTCGGCCGCCTGAACCGCGAGGTCGCTGGCCTTGGTCTGGGCGCCCTGCACGCTTTCCAGGCCCTTCGACAGCATGCTCGTGAAGCTCTCGCTGGGCCCGTTGACCGCGTCGTTGGCGTTCGTGGCCGGGCTGGACCCGCCCAGACCGGCGACGCTGGAGACGGCGTCCAGGCCGCCGATGGACGAAAGTCCGCTGATGGCACTGATCGGAGAGGTCATCTAACTCACTTCCCCAGGTTGATCGCTGCGGCGTAGGAGTCCTTGGCGCGGTCGACGACCGCGAGGTTTGCCTGGTAGGCCCGCTGGGCCATCATCATCTGGGCCATCTGGCTGCCCAGGTCGATGTCGGGCCGGCGGACGTAACCCTTGTTGTCGGCGAGCGGGTTGTCCGGGTCGTAGGTCACGATGCCCTGGGCGCTGCCGAAGGCAACCCCGCCGACCTGGGCGCCGTTGCCGTCTGCCGCCTCCTGGGCGACGACGTAACGGGCCTGGAAGGCTTTCTCGGACGTACGGGTGACGGTGTCCATGTTGGCGATGTTGTCGGACACGGCGTCGAGCCACTTGCGGTAGACGGTGACGCCGGTGCCGGCCACTCCGATGGCGTTGAACGTGCTCATCTATCAGGCCCCCTTGATCGCGTCGCGCAGCATCGAGTACTTGGTGTCCAGAGCCCGCAGCGTCAGCTGGTAGCGCATCGTGGTGTCGATGTGCGACAACGTCTCCTCGTCGAGGTTGACGTTGCTGCCGTTGAGCCGCGTCGGCTCCAGCGAGGACTTCGTGCTCGGGGCGACGCTCGACGGCGAATCCCCCCGCTTGATCGCGCCCGCGAGAGCGTCCTCGAATTCCACCTTACGGGCCCGGTAGCCGGGGGTTTCGATGTTCGCGATGTTGTTCGCGATGGCCGACTGACGGGCGGCGAGACCGGCGGCGGCGACGCGCAGCGAAGACGATGAGATGTCGTCGAACACAGCAGCTCCTTGGAGGATGAGTCCAGGTGCCGATCCGTGGCTTTCCGGGGAGCATTCCGTTGCTCGTATCATGCAGTTCGGCCTGACCGGCGATCCGCTGAGCGCGTAATGGTTGCTGCGAGGTTGCACACACGAAGACGTCCCGGAACCCACTTCGGGCTCCGGGACGTCCGGGTTGTCGGGATTACATCGCGCGGTCGACGTAGACCGGGCGTTTGATCGCCTCGCCGGTCTCGATCCGGGCCGTGACCGCGGTCTGCCGCCGGTTGGCGGTCAGCCGGCGGGCGATCTCCTCGGCCGCTTTGAGCTGGCGGGTGAGAATCTCGTCGGCCCGCGGTTTGAGCTCGAGCGGCAGGGCGCCGAGCTCGGTGGGCGGTTTCCAGAGGCTGGCCGGCGGAGTTTCGGCGTACCGGTGCTCGTCGGCCAGCATCGACTCGATGTGGGCGACGTCGAGCTCGAGCTCGTCCAGGGCTCCGGTCCAGGCACCGTGCCAGTCGCTGGTCATCAGCCGGCGACGGCCGCGGCGGCCGCCTCCCGCCAGGTGTCGCGCAGCGGCTCCACGAGCTTGCGGACGGCGGCCACCCGCTCGTGGTCGCGGGCGATGTTGCCGCCGATCAGCTCGGTGAGCATCCAGGCGTAGAGGTTGGCCAGGCCGGGCGCCCCCGACCAGGCGTCGACGTCCAGGCTGGTGCGCAGCTCGATGACGATCTCCTGGGCGTGCGTGATCTTGTCGTGCGCCTCTTCGCGCTCGCCGTTCTGCAGCGCCTGCTCGGCCTGCATCAGATCGAGCACGAGGCGGTCGTACAGCATCAGCAGGAGCTTGGCGGGTGACGCCGTGTTGATGGAGTCCTGCAGGTATCGGTCACGAAGATGCGGGGCGGCGGTCATCGGGCTCCTCGGTCTTGGCGGTCAGGGTCAGGAAAGGCCGGCGAGCTGGCCGGAGAGCCAGTTGGACTGGTCCTTGAGCTTGCCGAGCGAGACCTCGAGGTCGGAGTACTGCTTCTGCAGCGCCGTCTTCTTGGCCGCGAGCCGGATGTCCCAGTTGCTGATCTGGCTGTTGAGGCTGTCGATCTCGCTGTTGCGACCGGTGATGACCGACTGGAGGTTCGTCGTCATCGTCTTGGTGAGCTTGGTGGTCTGCTCGCCGAAGGCCATGCCGGCCTGCTTGATCTTGGCCGGGTCGTCGTTGTAGGCGGCCACGAAGTCGGACTTGCTGAACGTCAGTTGACCGGAGCGGTCCAGCTGGATGCCGAGCTGCTTGAGCGAGCCGAACTTGATCGGGGCGAGCGGGACCAGGTCGGTGGAGTCCGGGTTCGGGTAGGTCAGGCCGGTGCTGATCGCGCTGAGCAGCTTCTGCGACATGTCACGCACCGAGAAGTCGCCGGTCAGCGGCGAGCCCTTCTTGGTGGCGGGGTCGTAGGCGGTCTGGTTGCTGATCTCGCCGAGCGCGGCGTTGGTGGCGTCGACGAACGCCTGCATCTTGTCGGCGATCGAGCTGACGTCGTTGGAGACGTCGACGGTCACCCCGGTCTCCACCTTGCTGACGTTTACCGTCACACCGTTCATCAGGTTGCTGAAGGTGTTGCTGTCGCTGCTGACCGTGTAGGTGGTGCCGCCGCCGCCGGAAACCTGGATCTGCGCGCTCTTGGGCGGCGTGGTGGCGATCGACTCGCCGTTCTGGCCGGCACCTTCCAGGCCCTCGATCACGAAGCCGTTGTTGGCGCCGGTCTTGCTGCCGTTGATCTGCAGGACGCCGGTGGAGTCCGAGGTCTTCAGGACGTACGCCGACGCGCCGGCCGAGGCCGCGTTGATCGCCTTGGCCACGCCGGCGGCCGACTTGTCCGCGCTGATGTCGATCGTGACCGGGTCGCCGACCTGGGTGAAGTTGCCGTACGTGTCGTACGTGCCCTTCTTCAGGGTGATCGACGAGGCGGTCGTGATGGGCGCCGGCGTGGTGTCCAGCTTGCCGTCGGCGTCGGCGTCCGTGTAGGTGGTCACCGGAATCGTGCTCGACTGCTTGCTGGCCAGCGACGTCACGTCGAAGGTCAGGCTGCCGGTGGTGGCGCTGAGGTTGGTCGAGGTGGACGTGGTGACCGAGGGGGAGCTGGAGGTCGCCGAGATAGCCCGCCAGGTGCCGAGCTGGTTCAGCGTGTCCGCGGCCGACTTGATGCCGGCGATCTTCGTGTTGACCGCCTGGTAGGAGGACACGGCGGTCTGCGCGCCGGCCACCTTGACCTTGAGCCGGGTCTGCGGGGCCGCCTCGACCTGCATCAGCTGGGTGATCATCGAGGAGGTGCTCAGGCCACTGACGAGTCCATCAACCGAGCTGCTCACGTGAGGCCCTGCCTTTCGTGCGGAACGCAAGAGTGGGGGCAGCCGGCTTGGTGCGCCGGCTACCCCCACCTATTCGGTCGTACGAGCTGTGTATTCAGTGCCAACCGGTGGCAGTTCGGTTAGCGCAGCAGCGACAGCACGTTCTGCGCGGACTGGTTCGCCTGCGACAGCATCGAGGTGCCGGCCTGGGTCAGGATCTGCGACCGGGTGAAGGACACCATCTCCTGCGCCATGTCGGTGTCCCGGATGCGGGACTCCGAGGCGGAGAGGTTCTCCACCGCGACGTTGAGGTTGTTGATGGTGTGCTCGAAACGGTTCTGGTAAGCACCGAGCGAGGCGCGCTGGTCCGAGACCGTGGAGAGCGCCTTGTCCAGGACGGTGATCGCCGACGTCGGGTCCTTGGTCAGGTCGACCGTCTTGGTGCCGAGCGTGCCGGAGTCGGTCGCGCCGATGTTGAACGCGATGCGCTCCTTGGCGTTCGCGCCGACCTGGAACTGGCCGGTGTTGCCACCGGTCACCGCGTTCAGGGTCGAGGCGGCCATGGTCGACGTGGCGTCGATCTTCAGGGCGGCCAGGGCACCACCGGTGCCGTCGGCGACCTCGAAGTTGCCGACCCCCTGCATCTGGTAGGTCGACGTGCCGTCCTTGGCCACCGTGGCGGTCATGGACATCTCGTTGCCGCTCAGGTTGATGTCCCGCAGGGCCGAGCCGATCGCCTCGTTCGCCCGCTTGAGGACGTCGGCCGGAGCGGTGTCGGTGGCAGCGCCGTTGACCGTGATGGTGAGCGGGGTCGCCGTCAGGTCGAGCTTGGTGCCGTCCTTCTGGGTGATCGACGTCTGGCCGTTGACGCCCTTGAGGGTCAGCGTGTACGTGCCCTGCGCGGCGGCCGGAACCACCGGCTGCCCGTCGGTGCCGGGCGAGAGGGAGGTGTTGGCCGGGGTCGCGGTGTCCAGCTTGGAGCGGGTGGTGGCGCCGAAGCTGCCGTCGAGCAGCTTCGCCTTGCCGAAGGCGGTGGTGCTGCCGATGCGGTCGAGCTCCGCGTTCAGCTGCGTCATTTCCTTGTTGGCGGCGCCGGCCGCCTCCGCGTCGGTGGCGCCGTTGTTGGCGGCCTGGACCGACAGGTCACGCATGCGCTGCAGGATCGTGGTGACCTCGTTGAGCGCACCTTCAGCGGTCTGCGCGACGCTGACGCCGTCCTGGGTGTTGCGCACGGCCACCTTCAGGCCACCGACCTGCGCACGCAGGCCCTCGGAGATCGAGAGGCCGGCCGCGTCGTCGGCCGCCCGGTTGATGCGGAAACCGCTGGACAACTTCTCCAGCGACTTCGACATCTGCCCGTCGGTGATCGACAGGTTCCGGTAGGCGTTCTGAGCAGCGATGTTCTGGTTGATGCGGAGACCCATTGGTGAATCCTCCTTGAGTGGGGTCTTTCCGGCCCATCCATGAGCCGCTGGCGTTACGCCGGGTCCGATCGGCGCAGCACCGACGGTCATGAGCAGTCTCTGAGATTTCTTCGCCCTTCTCCGGCAAACGCGAAAAAACGTGAAAAGGCCGGATCGGGGGAAATTCCTCAGCGGAGCGGCGGGCGTGCCGACCTGTCCGAATGAGCGGGTATCTCGGCCCGACCGGAAGCGAGACGGAGGACCAGGGTGAGTCTGACCGACCTGGCCAGCGTCCTGTGGCGATCACGTGAGCTACTGGAAATGCTGCTGTTCAAGCTCGAGGAGGAGCAGCTGCTCCTCGCGTCCAACCGCTCACGCTGGCTCAGCCACGCCACCCGCGAGGTGGAAGTCGTGCTGGATCAGATCCGGCAGACCGAGGTCATCCGGGCCGCCTACTCCCAGGACGTCGCGGTCGAACTCGGGCTCGAGCCGGAAGCCTCCCTCGGCGAGCTCGCCGATGCCGCCCCGGCGCCCTGGTCGGACCTTCTGCACCAGCACCGAAAGGCGTTCCTGATGCTGACCTCCGAGATCAGCGCCCTCGCGGACGTGAATCGTGACCTGCTCACCGCCGGTCAACGCGCAGCACGCGAAACCATGCTCGCGTTCGCCGAAACTGTGGAAACGTACGGACCGCAGGGCCAGTCCGTTTCCGGCGGCGTGCGCCGCTCCAGCCTGGTTGACGAGGCGATCTGAAATGGCCAGCACTTTCGGCGGTATCAACACGGCGCTCAGCTCGCTCTACGCGCAGCGGCGCGGGCTCGACATAGCCGGGCAGAACATCGCGAACGCCAACACCGAGGGCTACACCCGCCAGCGCGTCCGGATGCAGGCGCAGGGCGGGGTGAACCCGGGCATCTACTCCACGACCGACGCGGTCGCCGGGGGTGTCGGGGTCGCCTCCATCGAACGCGGGCGCAACCAGTACCTCGAGGACCGCGGCCGCGTCGAACACGGCAATTCGGCTTATCTGACCAGCTCGAAAGCGGCGTACGACCAGATCGAGAGCGTGCTCGCCGAACCGAGCGACACCGCGCTGCAGGCCCGCCTGCACGACATGTGGGACGGCTGGAACGACGTCGCCAACAACTGGCAGGACCCGTCGACGCGTAGTGCCCTCATCGAGCGCAGCCACACCGTGGCCATCTCGCTCAACGACGCGCACACCTCGCTGTCCAACCAGTTCGACGCGACGCATTCCCAGATGAGCGCCTACGTCGACCAGATCAACACGCTCTCCAGCAGCATCGCCGACATGAACAACCAGATCGTGGTCGCGACCAAGGCCGGCCTGCCCTCCAACGAGCTCCAGGATCAGCGCGACCTCAAGGTCATGAACCTGTCCGAGCTGGTCGGAGCGTCCGCACACATCAAGCCGGACGGGTCCGCCAACGTTTATGTCGGCGGCGCCGCGCTGGTCGAGGGATTCCAGTCCCGGCAATTGACGATGACCGGCCCGGTCACCCTGGACGGCATCAACGACACCGACAAGGTGGCGTTGGAGTTCACCGACAGTCCCGGCCTGAAAGCGAGCGCCGGCGGCACCATGGGCGCGATGCTCGACACGATGAACTCCACGCTGTCGGGCGTCGCCAGGGACCTCGACAGTGTCGCCGAGAGCCTCACGACCTCGGTCAACACCGCCACCGCCGACGGTTACACGATGAACGGCACCAAGGGCGACGTCACCCCGTTCTTCATGGGCACGACGGCGGCCACGATCAAGGTGAACATCACCGACCCGAGCCAGGTCGCCTTCTCGACCGGCAATCCCACCGACCCGGACCCGAACGTGGCCGCGATCGACCACGGCGTCGCCGACGCGCTGTCCGATGTGGGCGCTTCCGGCAGCGGGCCGGACGCGACCTATCAGGCGGTGATCGGCCGGCTCGGGGTCGCGGCCCAGGCAACGTCGCGGCGCAGCGAGATCCAGAACGCGGTCACCGATCAGGTGGATGTGTCCCGACAGGGCGAGGCCGGGGTCAACCTCGACGAGGAAATGACCCACCTGCTCACGTACCAGCGCGGTTACGAGGCGGCGTCGCGGGTGCTCACGACGATCGACTCGATGCTCGACCAGCTCATCAACCGTACCGGCATGGTCGGCCGATAAATCGCGGGGGTAATCGGCAATGACAATTTCCAGCCGGGTCACGAATACCGGCATGATGACGAAGGCGATCGGGGATCTCCAACGCGGCCTCGCCAATTCGCAGAAGCTGCAGTCCCAGATCTCCGGCGGCAAACTGCTGACCCGGCCGTCGGATTCGCCGACCGGCACGGTCACCTCGCTGCAACTGCGCGGCGAGGTGCGCGCGACCCAGCAGTACAGCCGTAATGCCAATGACGGTCTCGGCTGGCTCGGCACCATTCAGGACACCCTGGGTGACGCGTCGGGCGAGATCATCCGCGTACGCGACCTGACCGTCCAGGCCCTGAACACGGCCAACGACGGCGGTTCCCGGCAGGCGCTGGTCGACGAGATCCAGAACATCCGGGACCAGCTGATGGGCCAGGCCAACGCCAAGTACATGGACCGGCCGGTCTTCGGTGGCACGACCCCGGGCTCGACCTCCTACACCAAGGACGGCACGACCGGCGCGGTCACGTTCAGCGGCAACCAGAATCAGACGACCCGGACCGTCGGCCCGAATGCCAAAGTGCGTATCGAGGTCAGCGGCCCGGAGGCATTCGGAACGCCTGGCACGGACACCGAGCTCTTCGGTGTTCTGCAAAAGATTTCGGACAGCATCAAGAACAACGATTCGGCCGGCATGAGCGATGGCCTGGAAAATCTCGATAGCGCCCACGACTTACTAAAATCGGCCCTTTCCGACGTAGGCGCCCGATATAATCGGATTGAACAGATGAAGCAGTCCGCGGACGACCATCTGTTGTCCGTGACGTCGCAGCTTTCCGACATCGAAGATGTCGATCTGCCCAAGGCGATCATGGAACTGCAGATCCAGCAGACCTCGTACCAGGCCGCCTTGGCCGCCACGGCCAAGGTGATCCAGCCCTCGCTCATCGATTTCCTGAGGTGACCATGACTACTCGCACCGCGTCCCGACCGATTGAGGCGTCCATGATCGACCCGTCGCTGGGTCTGCCGACCATCCACATGGCGGTACCCATGCCCGGATTCCCGGCACACCGCGACTTCGTCCTGGTGCGGCTCAACGAGGACGGACTGCTCTACGCTTTCACGTCCATCCAGGACCCGGACCTGCGTTTCCTGGTGGCCCCGCCGGAGCCGTTCTTCCCGGACTACGCCCCGGAGATCGAGCAGGACGTCTTCCAGGCTCTGAACACCAAGGACCCGGACCGGCTCCTGCTGATGGCGGTCATCACGGCCGGCACCGACGAGACCACGGCCAACCTGATGGCGCCGATCGTGGTCGACCGCGACACCATGCGGGCCGTGCAGGTCGTGCTCAGCGGCTCCGGGTACCCGGTCCGCGCGATCATGCACCGGGCCTACTGACGTCCCGGCGCCGGCGCGGCCGCCCGGTCCGCGGTCGCGCCTCTCACGATGCTGTCCGTCCACGGATGGGGGAGGGCACCGGACGATGCTAGTGCTGACACGCCGGGCCGGGGAGAGCGTGATGATCGGGAACGACGTGATCATCACGGTGCTCGAGGCCCGCGGGGACGTCATCCGGCTGGGCATCCAAGCCCCGCGCGACGTCCAGGTCCATCGTGAGGAAGTGTTCCGGGAATTGCAGGCGGCCAACCGCGAGGCGGCCTCGCCCACCGAAGATGCGGTTCGGGCGGTCACGAAGATGCTGCAGTCGCCGGAGGAATCCGGTTGATCGGGTACGCCCCGGCGCGCCGCGCCGGGGCGTACCAGTCTCAGGGGGTAACCGATGATGAAGAGACTGGCTGATCTCGGGATCGCGAAGCGGCTCACGTTGATCGTGACGCTCGGGGCGGTCATCCTGACGGCCCTCGGGATCATCACGATGATCAGCCAGAACCGGATGACGGCCCACAGCCGGATGCTCGTCGGTCTGCAAGCCGGTGCGGCGGCGCTCAACCACCTGGACACCCGGCAGAGTGAACTGAAGGTCGACGGCTACCGGGCCGCGCTCGGCCAGGACGTCACCCAGGACGTCATCGACGACGTGCAGTCGTCGGTCGAGGCCGCCGACGCCGTCGAGGCCGCCGGGATGCCGGCCGCGCAGACCGCGAAGTTCGCCGGCTACCGGACCGACTTCACCGCGTTCAGCGAGTTCATCACCCAGTTCGCGAGCGACGCCAAGACCAACGTCAGGTCGGTGCGGTCGCGGCTCGACGAGATCTCCGAGCGCAACCACGTCACCGACGACGAACTCGGCGGGCTGGTCGACGAGGTGGACGCCCTGGTCGTCACGGGGCGCGCCGAGATGAACAGCATCTCCGACAGGACCCAGGTGACCGTGCTCTCGGTGGCCGCCGTCGGGTTGATCCTGATGATCGCGCTGGCGGTGCCGATGGCTCGCTCGATCCTGATCCCGGTCCGCAAGCTCGGGGCCGTCATCGAGCGGGTGGCCGCGGGCGACCTCACCACACGCAGCGGCATCACCGGTCGCGACGAGGTCGGGCGGATGGCGGCCGGTCTGGACGTCGCCCTCGACTCCATCCACACCTCCCTGCAGACCATCGGCAAGGACGCCGACCAGCTGGCAAGCGCGGCCGGGGAGCTCTCCGCGGTGGCCGGTCAGATCGCCGAGGCGGCCGGCAACACCGACCGGCAGACGTCGGCGGCGTCGGCCGAGGCCGAGGAGATCTCCCGCAACGTGCAGTCGGTGGCGGCCGGTTCCGAACAGATGGGCCTCTCGATCCGGGAGATCTCCCGCAACACCAGCGAGGCGGCCCAGATCGCGGGGATCGCGGTGGCCGAGGCGGCCCGCGCCACCGAGACGATCCGGCAGCTCGGCGCCTCCTCGGAGGAGATCGGCAACGTGATCAAGCTGATCACCTCGATCGCCGAGCAGACCAACCTGCTCGCCCTGAACGCGACGATCGAGGCCGCTCGCGCCGGCGAGGCGGGCAAGGGCTTCGCCGTGGTCGCCTCCGAGGTCAAGGACCTCGCCCAGGAGACCGCGAAGGCAACCGAGGACATCGGCAGCCGGGTCAACGCGATCCAGCAGGACACCGGCGGCGCGGTCGAGGTCATCTCCCGCATCTCCGAGGTCATCGCGCAGATCAACGACTTCCAGACCACCATCGCGAGCGCGGTCGAGCAGCAGACCGCCACGACCGGCGAGATGAGCCGCAGCATCGCCGAGGTGGCCAACGGCTCGTCCCGGATCGCGCACAACATCGCCGACGTCTCGGCCGCCAGCGCCTCCACGGTGCAGGGCGTCGAGCAGACCCGCGAGGCCTCCAGTGAGGTCGCCCGGACCGCGGACGAGCTGCGCGGACTCGTCGGCGCCTTCCGGCTGTAGGCACGCACCCGGACTGCACCACCCGAAGACCGCGCCTGTCAACCCCACCCCGGCACTCTGGTTCAGGACAAAGACCTCGAGCCTTGGAGCAATGGTGGGCGCAGAGCGGGAAATGGTGATCGAGGCCTTGGACCTCACGGTGGACGCGCATGTGCACACCGGGTTCGCGGCCGGTCGCGACAGCGTCGGCGTGGTCGTCTCGGCCGCCGACCGGGCCGGGCTCACCGCGCTCACCTTCGCCGACCAGGTCACCCCGGAGACCACCTGGCTGCCGGCCTACGCCGACGCCGTACGCCGGGCCCAGGTGCGCACCGAGATGACGCTGCGGGTGGCCGCCGAGGTCGAGGTCGTGCAGCCGGACGGCTGGCTGGCCCTGCCCGCCGACCTCGGTCAGCTGGAGGCCGTCTCGGTCGCCGTGTCCCGCCTGCCGCTGGCCGCCGGCCTCCTCGGTGCCCGCGAGGTACGGGCGATGCTGGCCACCGGTGAGCTCGCCGCCGAGCAGGTCACCGAGGGCCTCGTCGCGGCCACGGTGCGTGGCCTCGAGCGGGCCTCCCGCTATGCCCCGACCCAGCTCGCCCGCCCGCTCAGCCTGCTCGCCCAGGTCGGCCTGGACGAAGCCGCGATCCAGCCGGACATGGTCGACGCGCTCGCCGCCGCCTGTCGCGAGACCGGCACGATCGTCGAGGTCAGCGAGGCCTGGCGGTGTCCGTCGGCGCGGATCGTGGCCCTGCTGCGCGCGGCCCGGGTGACGCTCGTTCCCGCGAGTGACGCCCGGTACGCGGCCGAGGTCGGCCACTGGCAGTACCTGCGCCGGGTCTAGCCGAAAGCAGACACGATCAGTAACCGTCTCCGTACGCTCGATCATGCCGGGTTGGAGCATCCGAGGCATGGGAGAGATGCGATGAGTATGGTTCAGCAGGCCATCGAGGTGAGTGCACCGCTGCACACGGTGTACGAGCAGCTCGCCGCGTTCGAGAACTATCCAAGGTTCATGAGCGGCGTTCGTGCGGTCACCCCGATCGGTGCCGACCAGACACACTGGATCATGGAGGTCGACGGGAAGCAGCGCGAGTTCGACGCGCGGATCACCGAGCGCACCCTGGACGAGCGGGTTTCCTGGTCGACCATGGAGGGGCCGGTTCTCGCCGAGACACTCACCCTGCGTCCGCTGGGTGAGCTCAAGACGCAGGTGGTGGCCCAGCTCGAGGCGGACATCGCGTTCCTGATGCCGAGCGACCGGCACGGCCAGGCCTCGCTGACCAGGCGCCTCAAGGAGGACCTGACCACGTTCAAGGGCCTGGTGGAGAGCGGGGTGCTGGGCGGGCGGCCGAAGCCGTTCAGCATGGCTCGCCCGTCGCCGAAGCGTCCGCTGCCGGGGGCCAGCACGAAGTCGCTGACGCCGAACGCGAGCCCGGCCGCGGTGGCGGCCCGGATCCGGAACCGGAACCCGCATCCGGGGGCCGGCTGGGGAACCAGCGCCGGTGAGCAGAGCAACGCGAGCCGGGTGAGCCTCCCGCGGCACAACCTCGGCACCAATGTGGACATCACCACCGCGCCCGGCATCCGCAGCGAGCACGATCTCGACGACGTGCTGCCGCCGGGACGCCGGATCGCCAAGTCCGGTCCGATCAGCGGGGGCGCGGCCGGCAGTGCGCCGATGGGCGGACGCACCGCACGCAAGGACACCTGGGGGGACGGCATGATCAACGAAGAGGATCGGGGCTCGGCCTGACCGGATCGGTGTGAGAAGGGGCTCTCCGCGCGATGCGGGGAGCCCCTTTTCAGATGGGTGCCGACTCCAGCGTCACGACGAATCGGGCGCCACGCGGCTCCATCGGCTCATAGGTGATCGTGCCGCCGTTCGCCTCCACCAGGTGGCGGACGATGAACAGGCCGAGCCCGGAGCCCCGGGCGAAGCGGCCGAAGATCGTCGGCACCAGCTCGGGCGGGATGCCGGGTCCGCTGTCCTGGACGACCAGTTCCACCTGATCGCCACGGCGGGAACCGAGCAGGCGGACCGGCGGATCCCCGTACGTGAGCGCGTTCTTGACCAGGTTCTGGATCACCACCGTCAGGTGTCCCCGGTCGGCCAGCGCGGCCAGGTCGTCGTCGATCGAGATTCGCACGTCCGCGTCGCCGACCACCTGCGCCGCCACCTCGGCCGGCGAGACCGGCGCCTGCCGCGCCGTGACCGACCCGGTGTCCAGCCGGAACAGCAGCTGGAGGTCGTTCATCATCTTGATCAGCCGCTGGGTGTTCTTGTCGATCTTGGTGGCCAGCTCGAGCCGGATGTCGTCGGGCAGGTCGTCCCAGTCGGCCCGGAGCAGCTCGGCCAGGCTCGCGATGGAGCTGATCGGCTGGGCCACGTCGTGGGTGAGCATCGAGGTCAGGTCGTTCTTGAAGGACAGCGCAGCCTCGAGCCGGGCGTTCGATTCGCGCAGCTCAGTGTTCTGCTCGCCGAGTGATTCCTCGGCCCGTTTCCGGTCGGCGATGTCGACATAGGTGGCCACGTAGGCGCGCGGCTCGCCCTGTTCGTCGGCGATCGTCGCGACCGTGGCCAGCACCGGCACCGCGGTGCCGTCGACCCGCGGCATCAGCCAGTCGCCGCCGCCGGCCGGTGGGAGCGGGGGCGGATCGAGCCGGATCGGCTCGTCCGGCCCGTGCCCGGTGAGCTCCCGCCAGCGCCGGTTGACGTCGATCACCCGGTGGTTGGCGTCGAGCACCATTACTGCTTCGTTCATCGACTGGAGCAGGGTGGCGGCGAATTCCTGCCGGTCGTCGGACTCCCGGCGGATCGCCGCGGTCGGCCCGGTGTCGGGCCGGGTGAGCACCGCACCGAGGGCCAGGGCGAGGCCGGCCACCATGGTGGCGGCTCCGGCGGCCGGGTGATGGCGCAACGAGAGGGCGCCGATCACGAGGGCGGTGAAGGCCAGGATCGGGGCGGCCACGCGCACGACCCGGCCGGTGGGCAGCACCTGCAGGAGCAGGGCGAGTCCGGCCGGAACGAGCGCGGCCGCCGGATGCAGACCCGGCGGCGCGCTGGAGATGGTGGTCACGGCGCCGATAACGGCGGCGGCGACACCGGCGCCCCCGGCGGTCAGCCGGGCGAGCCTGCTCATGTCATGAGCCGCGATCCGCACATAAGCCCCTCAGTTCGAGGAAATGAGCATAACGCGGCTTTTGTGACAAATGCTGTTACTTACCCGCCCACTCGTAGCCCTCTTCAAGCTTGATGCGCTCGGCGACCTTGACGATGTCGTCCCTGTGCCGGTTGGCGTGGTGCCCGCAGAAGGCGAGCTCGCCGCCGCTGGACAGCTCGACCACCAGCCTCGCGGCAGCGCTGCAACGGTCGCAGCGGTCGGTCATCGCGGGCACTGTGGTGATCTCAGGCGACAGCAGGCTGGTCATATCGCTCTCCTTGCTCGGTGGCGGTGTGCAGCGGTACAGCGGGTAGATCGGCCCTGCACTACACAGCCTTAGCTCTTTCCCTCGGCACTTGCGGGCCGTCCGCGCTGGGCGAAAACCCTGCACCGCAGCTACTACCGGACGGGTCCCCGATCGCTCGGGAACTCTTTCCACCATTTCCCTCAAGCCGCCTTCGGCATGCCTGTCACTTTGGGGGAAACCAGCTTGCGCATCGACACCGGCCGTCTTGCCCTTCTCACGGGAGCTCTCGTCGCCACGCTCAGTGGCCCCGCCGGCGCCGCATTTGCTCCGTCGGTGACGACAGTCGATGCCGGCCTCGCGGCCGATGCCACCGTCGGAGCGGCTGCCACCGGAGGAGCCGCCGACCCGGCCGTGACCTGGGGCCTCGACCGAATCGACCAGCGCGCGCTGCCGCTGTCCAAGTCGTTCGCCGCCCCGTCGGCGGCCACCGTCACCGCCTACGTCCTCGACGGCGGCGTCCGGATCTCGCACCAGGAGTTCGGTGGCCGGGCGAGCAACGGCTGGGACTTCGTCGACAACGACCCGGTCGCCCAGGACTGCACCGGGCACGGCACGCACGTGGCCGGCACGATCGGCGGCGCCACGTACGGCGTGGCCAAGGACGTCAAGATCGTCGCGGTCCGGGTGCTCGGTTGCAACGGCAGCGGGTCGTACTCGAACATCATCGCGGGCGTGAACTGGGTCACCAAGAACGCGAAGAAGCCGGCCGTGGTCAACATGAGCCTCGGCGGCACCCCCAGCAAAGCCCTCGACGACGCGGTCACCCGCTCGATCAACAGCGGTGTCGTCTACGTCGTGTCAGCCGGCAACGATCACAAGGACTCGTGCAAGCAATCGCCGGCGCGGGCCTCGGCCGCGATCACGGTGGGCGCTACCGACGCCAACGACACCCGTGCCTCCTTCTCCAACTACGGGTCCTGTCTCGACATCTTCGCGCCGGGCGCCCGGATCGTGTCGGCGTCCAATTCCTCGGACCGGGCCACCAAGACGATGAGCGGGACCTCGATGGCCAGCCCGCACGTGGCCGGGGCGGCGGCCCTGGCGCTCGGCACCCACCCGGATCAGAGCCCGGCCCAGGTCCGGGAAAGCCTGGTCGGCAACGCGGGCAGTGGCCTCGTGCGTAACCCCGGCACCGGCTCTCCCAACAAGCTGCTCTACACCGGTTATCTGAGCACTGTCTCGGCGGCCAAAAAGCGCTGAAGCACGAGCGGTGCAACCGGGCGCGGATAGCGTGAATCCGAACCCGACCGCGAATCCTGGAGGACCACATGTCTCAGGCGCCCGACGCGGAGAACCGGCCAACCGTCCTTGTCGTCGACGACGAGGAGGATCTCCGCGACATCATGCGGCGCATGCTCGAGCGCCGTGGTTTCTCTACCCTGATCGCCGCGGATTCGCAGCAGGCCATCGCGGTCTGCCGGGACCACCCTGGCGAGATCGACATCCTGGTCACCGACCTGGGGCTGCCCGGCGTCTCCGGTGGTGACCTGTCCCAGGCCGCCACCGAGCTGCGTCCGGGCATGCGGGTCGTCTACATCTCCGGACTGCCCAAGGAGTTAGCTGTCGCGGACGGCCTCATCGAGCCGGACGCGCTGCTGGTGAAGAAGCCGTTCAGCACCGAACTGCTGATCGAGGCGCTCCGCTCGGTTCTGATCGAGAGCGCCGCCCCCTGAGTAACACCTGTCCCATGTGAGGCGCCGCCGTCATCCTGACGGCGGCGCTTTTCGTCGTCCCCGGAATCCACATTGTCCGCTCCCGTGCTGCACCCGCTCTTACCCCAACCGGGACCCGGATCCCGCCGACGGTGAGGTCGAGCAACGACCGAACCGAAGCGGGGAGACACGAAGTGAAGCGCAAGCAAGCGGCCGTGGGTGCGGCGATCGGAGCGGCGGTGAGCGCCGGCTTCCTCGTCACCGGGCAGGCCGAGGCGGCGACCGCGACCCCGGCGATCCGGACCGTCTTCGCGAGCGACGACGCCTACGTGTCCAGCACCCGGGTCGACACCAACTTCGGCACGGCCGCCAAGCTGGTGATCGGCGTCGCCGACGGCGAGACCAAGACCACGCTGGTGAAATTCTCGACCGGTACCTTCCCGGCGGGCGTGACGCCGGCCGACGCGCGGCTGATCCTGCCCTACGACGGCAAGCCGACCGAGGACCGGGTGAGCGTCTTCCCGGTGACCGGCGACTGGAACCAGCGGACCGTCACCACGGCGAACCAGCCGCAGATCGGCGCGACCGCGATCGGGTCGGCGGTGCCGCGCGCCACCGACCAGACGGTGACGATCGACCTCAGCAACGCGGTGACCAAGGCCGGGACGTACACGTTCGCGCTGCGCTCGGCGTCGACGACCGAGGTGACCCGCTTCCGGTCGGCCGAATCCGGTGTCCAGGGCGGTCCGCGACTGGTGCTGAACTACCCGGCCGGCGCTTCCGCCGAGCCGGCCCCGCTGCCCGCGCCGGCCCCGGCGACCTGCGCCACCGGCGACCTGCTCGTGCCCGACTGCGGCGTGCTCTGGGGGGCAGCCGCCGGCGGCTTCACCGACGCGCCGCGTGACCAGGCCCTCAAGGACTGGGAGGCGCTTACCGGCCGGACCGCGGCGATCTTCCACGCCTACCACAAGGGTGACGAGAAGTTCCCCACCAAGGCCGAGATGGCGATGACCCGCGACGCCGCCCGTCCGCGCATTCTGCTGCTCAACTGGAAGGTCGCCTACGGCACCACCTGGGCCAAGGTCGCGGCCGGCCAGAAGGACGCCCGCATCGACGCGTGGGCCGACTACGTCCGGGCCAACTACGGCACCCAGAAGTTCTTCCTGGCCCTGCACCACGAGCCGGAGAACGACGTGCAGACCGGCACGGCGTCCGGGATGACCGCGAAGGACTTCGCCGCCATGTACCGGCATGTGATCGAGCGGTTGCGGGCCGACAAGGTGACGAACATGGTCAACGTGCTCGCCTACATGGGCAACGAGAAGTGGATGGCGCAGTCCTGGTGGAAGGACCTCTACCCGGGCGACGACGTCGTCGACTGGGTGGGCCTCGACTCGTACGTCAGCGTGGAGAAGGGCTACTACCACTTCGGCGACTTCAGCAGCCTGCTCGACCGGCAGCCGACCGGCGGCGGTCTCGGCTTCTACGACTGGTCGGTGAAGAACCACCCGAACAAGCCGATCATGGTGGCCGAGTGGGGCATGTACCACCGCGTCGCGTCCCCGACCAGCAAAGCCGCCGCGTTCAACACGGTCCTCCCGGAGCTGGCCAAGCACCCGAAGATCAAGGCGATCGTCTACTTCGACACCGCCAAGGACGACGAGGGTGACCGCAACATCGCGGTGAACTCGACGGCCGACAGCCTCACCGCGTTCCGCAAGGTCGCCGCCGCCCCGATCTTCGACGTCGAACTGAAGAACTGATCTTTACTCACCCCCTGGGGTCGGGCCGGTCCGCTGCGGAGGACCGGCCCGACCTTCTATCCCGGCCGCCGCCGGCCCGGCCAGGGCACCGTGAGCTCACCCAACTTCCAACGACCGGGACCATCGAGTACGGGATGACCTTCGTCCCGCATCCGTCGGCAGGTCGCCGCCCAGCGTTGTCGCGGCCCGAACGGGGTCGCCTCGGTCTCCCACGCGCGGCTCAGCGCACGCAGCAACTCATGGATCGGCTCACCCGCCACGTTGTGGTGGATCAACGCCTTCGGCAGTCGCTCGGCGAACGTCGCCGGGTGATCCAGATCGGACAACCGGGCGGAAAGGGTAAGCGTCGCCGGCCGGCCCGCCGAGACCACCGCCCACGTGGCGATCCGGCCCAGCTCGTCACAGGTGCCCTCGACCAGCAGCGCCCCCGTCGCGGTCATCTGCTGCCAGGCCGCGTCGACCTCGTCCTCGCGGTACTGCCGCAGCACGTTGAAGGCGCGCACCACGACCGGCCGCAGGCCGGCCAGCTCGAACCCGCCGCGGCGAAAGTCGAGGCCGGGCGGATCGGCGAACGGCTCGGCGGCCTCCACGCGTACCGGATCGATCTCCAGACCGACCACCGCGAGGTCCGCCCGGACCGCCGTCGCCAGCCGGCTGCGCAACTCCACCGCCGTGACCGGCGTCGCACCGTAACCCAGGTCGACGACCAGCGGCTCGGTGGCTTCGGCCAGAAGCGCACCGCAGCGGTACGCGATGAAGTTGTCGACTCGGCGCAGCCGGTTGGGATTGGTCGTCCCCCGGGTGATCGCACCGACCGGCTTCGTCACCTATTTCTCCCGGTGCACCTTGTGCTGGGCGGCCTGGGCGATCGGGCGGACCACCAGCTTGTCGATGTTGACGTGCTGCGGCCTGGTCGCCATGAACGCGATGCAGTCGGCGATGTCGTCCGCGACCAGCGGTTCCTTGACCCCGTCGTAGATCGAGTCGGCCTTGGCCCGGTCACCGTCGAACCGGTTGAGCGAGAACTCGTCGGTGCGCACCATGCCCGGGTCGATCTCGGTGACCCGCACCGGCTTGCCGGCCAACTCCAGTCGCAGCGTTCCGACCAGGGCGCCCTGTGCGTGCTTGGCCGCCGTATATCCGCCGCCGCCCTCGTAGACCGTGAACGCCGCGGTCGAGCCCACCGTCACGATCGTCCCGCGCCCGCTCGCCTCGAGCGCCGGCAACAGCGCCCTGGTCACCCGCAGCGTGCCGAGCACGTTGACGTCGTACATCCACTGCCAGTCGTCGACGCCGCCGGCCGCGACCGGGTCGAGGCCGCGGGCCCCGCCGGCGTTGTTGACCAGCAGGGTGAGCACCCCGTCGAGGCCGGCCACGGCGGCGGCCAGGCCGGCCACCGAGTCGTCGTCGGTCACGTCGCACTCGACAGCGGTGGCGTCGGCGCCGATCTCCTTGACCAGTTCCGCGAGCCGATCGGCGCGGCGGGCCGCCGCCACCACGTGGAAGCCTTCGGTGGCCAGCCGGCGGGCCGTGGCCGCCCCGATCCCGCTCGACGCACCAGTGACCACTGCGATGTTCTGCATGCCCCCATCCTTGCGGGGGCCGATGACTTCAGTCACGCGCGGGGCTCCGCATAGTGATTGCTCATGCAAGGACGGGGAAGATTGACAAGGACGTAACAAAGTTTTGACCGCTTCGGGAGGAAAAATCGTGGTTGAGTGGCCGACCCCGCGGCGCATCGCCACCCTTTCGGTGCACACCTCCCCGCTGGAACAGCCCGGCACGGGCGACGCCGGTGGCATGAACGTCTACATCGTCGAGGTCTCCAAGCGGCTCGCCCGCCTGGGCGTCGAGGTGGAGATCTTCACCCGGGCCACCCGAAGCGAACTGCCGCCGGTCGTCGAGATGGCCCCCGGCGTCACGGTGCGGCACGTCACCGCCGGTCCGTACGAGGGTCTCGCCAAGGAGGATCTGCCGTCCCAGTTGTGCGCGTTCGCCAACGGCGTGTTGCGGGCCGAGGCGGCGCACCCACCGGGCCGGTACGACCTGATCCACTCGCACTACTGGCTCTCCGGCCAGGTCGGCTGGCTGGCCCGCGAGCGCTGGGGAGTGCCGCACGTGCACACCGCGCACACCCTGGCCAAGGTGAAGAACCGCTGGCTCGCAGCCGGTGACCGCCCCGAGCCCAAGGCCCGGGTGATCGGCGAGGAGCAGGTGATCGCCGAGTCCGACCGGCTCGTCGCGAACACCCACTTCGAGTTCCAGGACCTCGTCTCCTGTTACGACGCGTCACCGAGCCGGACCGCCGTGGTGCAGCCGGGGGTCGATCTCGACCGGTTCCGCCCGGGTCCTTCCGCTCGGGCGCGTCTGGGACTCCCGCCGGCCGACAAAATCGTCGCCTTCGTCGGTCGAATTCAGCCGCTCAAAGCACCCGACGTTCTTATTTCGGCGTTGCCGTTCATGACCGATCCCGCGGTGACCGTGGTCATCTGTGGCGGCCCCAGCGGGAGCGGCCTGGACCGGCCGACCGCGTTGATCGAGCTGGCCGCCTCGCTCGGGGTCAGCGACCGGGTGCTGTTCCTGCCCCCGCAGACCGGTGACGACCTCGCCGCCCTCTACCGCAGTGCCGACGTCGTCGCGGTGCCGTCCTACAGCGAGTCGTTCGGGCTGGTGGCGCTGGAGGCACAGGCCTGCGGCACGCCGGTGGTGGCGGCCGCGGTCGGCGGCCTGGTGACAGCGGTCCGCGACGGGGTCAGTGGGATGCTGGTCGACGGGCACGACCCGCGCGACTGGGCGCGGGCGCTCGATTCCCTGCTCGCCGCGCCGCGCCATCTGGCCGCCCTGGCCGAGGGTGCGGCGGCGCACGCGGCCGGCTTCTCCTGGGACCGTACGGCCGAAGGTCTGCTCCGGATCTACCGCGCGGCGGTGCTCGAGCATCGCGCGATGATCGCCGCTCGCTTGGAGGCGTACGCATGGTGACCGAACTGTTGGAGAGAGTCTTCACCGAGCGCGAGTTGGAGTGGGAGGCCACCGGCCCCGGCGCCTACGTGGTCTCGTTGCCCGGCACGCACAAGCTCAAGACCGCCTGCAATCTGATCGTCGGCGAGCACGCGTTGCGCATCGAGGCATTCGTGATGCGCCGGCCCGACGAACGCCGCGAGGAGTTGTGGGCGTGGTTGTTGCAGCGCAATGCGAGGATGTTCGGCGTATCGTTCTCGATCGATGCCGCCGGTGATGTCTACCTGACCGGCCGGGTCTCGCTGAAATCCCTGGACGAGGATGAGTTGGATCGCCTGCTGGGCTCCGTTCTGACCTACGCCGACGAGTCCTTCGACACCATGCTGGAGATCGGCTTCGGCTCCTCGATCCGCCGCGAATGGGAGTGGCGGGTAAAGCGGGGCGAGTCCCTGGCCAACCTTCAGGCTTTCAAGCACTTGGCCCCGGACGTGCCCGAAAATGACTGATTGCTGCCCGGCTGTCCGCTCGAGCCACGATTGATGACCTCCGGGGCCGGCTGATGCGGCCGGTCCCGAATATCAAATGCTGTGCGGTTTTTGAGTGAACTAATGGTTGCGGTGGGGGTGCCGGGCGCCCGGATGATTGAGCGGCGCTCCGCCGATCGGCCATTTGTGGGTGACTGTGACGGTGCAGACAGATGGCAGACAGCCAAGTGGCTTGTACGAGTTGACCGGCCCAACTAGCGTAATCAATGGACGTCGGACCGTTAGTTCGGGGAACTGGTTGATCAGAAATGATCGCCGCGGCCGACGTTTGGGGACGGGTGGCATATGCCGTTGGGGGACGGCGCGACCCGAGACCGGCGGTTAGTGCGGGCGACGCCTATGGGGATGGGCGTCGTCCGCCGCCGCCGGTGCTGTGTTTCTGGGCCACGCGCCTGGTCGCCAGGGGCTCTGTTCGCTACCGGACCTTCGCGGTGGCCGCCGTCTCGGTGCGGATGGTGGCGGCATGCCGCTCGCGGCTGGGGCCGGCCACCAGGTGCAGCGCCGCCGCCAGCAGCGCCACCCCGGCCACCACCAGCCAGTGCAGGCCGCCGAGGTATTGCAGACCGGCGCCGCCCAGCGCGGGTGCGAGGAAGGCCGCGGCCGGGAAGGTCAGGTAGAAGACCGCCTGGTAACGGCCGCGCAGCGAAGCCGGAGCCAGCTCGGAGTTGATCGCGGCGTTCGGCGGAGCGGCGAGCATGCTGCCGACCGTCCAGATGGCCGCCGCGCCCAGATAGCTCGGCAGCCGATCGGCCACCGCCAGCAGGCCGAAGCCGACCGCCGTGATCGCCTGGGCGGTCGCGAGCACCCGAGCCTTGAGGCGGTTGTCAATCAGCCGGGGCACGAAGAGTTGCCCCACCACGATCAGTGCGGCGCTCACGGCGACGACCGTGCCGTAGGCGGAGGGACTCAACCCGTCAGCCCGCATGGCCAGTGGCACGATCGTGCTGTTCTGCGTGTAGACCAGCGCCTGCAGCAGGGTCAGCCCGGCGAACGCCAGGAAGATCCGGTCCCCGAGCACCGCCCGCAGCCCGCCGTCACCCCGGCCGCTGTCACGCGGCCCGCCGTCATCCCGGCCGCCGTCATCCCGGCCCCTGGCGCTCTGGCGCGCTGGCCCGAGCGCGGGGTCGGGCGCGGCCGGGCGGTGCAGGGTCTCGGGGACCTTCCAGGCGATCACCGCGACGGCGGCCAGGGTGGAGGCCGCGTCGAGCAGGAACATGCCGACATAGCTCCACTCGGCCAGCAGGCCGGCCACCAGGGAGGCGCCCGCCGCGCCCAGGTTGAAGGCCCAGAACTCCAGGTTGAACGCCCGTAATCGGTTGTCGGCCGGGACCATGTCGATGATCGCGGCGACGAACGCGGGCGCCGGCATCGCCTGGGCCAGGCCCAGCAGCGCGCACAGGGCGGCGATCAGGGGGAGACTGCCGGCGAACGCCAGGGCGGCCAGGGCGGCCGCGCCGGCCAGGTGCGAGCAGAGCAGCGTGCGCCGGCGGCCCCAGCGGTCGGTCAGGACGCCGCCGGCCAGGGTGCCGAGCACGCCGCCCAGGCCGTACGTGCCGACGACCAGTCCCGCCACCGCGGTGCTCGCGCCCCGCTCCGCGGTCAGGTAGAGCGACAGGAACAGCACCGCGAAGCCGCCCAGCCGGTTGATCAGCAGCCCGGCCCAGAGGTACCAGTAGGTCGAGGGCAAGCCACCGGCCGTGGTCCGCAGCCAACCCCGCACGCCAAACCCCCGATTGGAAACCGTCTTAACAGACGCTACCGGGGGTCGATCAGACGCGCGACTCGGTGACCGGATCGTCGGCCGCCGGCGGAACCGGGGTGGCGGCCGGCGTGGTGGCCGGGGTGGCAACCCTGATGGGAGCATCGGAGGCCGGCGTCGCCTGGAGTTGCGCGATCCGCCGTTCCCGGCGCGGCCCGGTCACCAGATGCCCGATCGCCACCAGGGCGCCGACCCCGAAGCAACCGCTCCACAGTGCGGTGTCGCCGAGGTGCTCCTGGGTGAAGCCGCCGACGATCGGGGCCAGGGCCGTGCCGGCCGACCAGCTCAGCGAGTTCAATCCCTGGTAGCGGCCGCGCAACGAGGCCGGCGAGAGCGCCGCGACGGTGGCCGCGTTGGAGGGTGACTGGAGCATCTCGCCGAGCGTCCAGATCACCACGGTCAGGGCGAAGAACCAGGCGGTGTTCGCGAACGCGCCGAGGCCGAACCCGACTCCGATGATCAGTGCGGCGAGAGCCAGCACGCGGGACCGGTCGAAGCCCTCGATCAGCTTGGGGACGAAGAGCTGGCCGAGCACGATGAGCACGCCGTTGACCGCGATCACCCAGCCGTACGTGGCGGCCGACAGCCCGTCGGCGGCCATCGCGATCGGCAGCGTGGACAGGTGCTGCATCATCACGACTATCGAGCCGAGGCTGATGACCAGGTAGACGACGAAGGTGCGATCACGCAGGGCGGCCCCGATGCCGGGCGACCGCCGGGCGCGTACCGGAGAAGGGGTTGCCGGTCCGGTCTCGGCCAGAAAGATCAGGCTGATGACCGCCGTGATCAGGGTGCTGCCCGCGTCGATGACGAAAAGCAACAGGTAGTCGGCCTTGGCGGCGAGGCCGGCGCCGACCGCCGAGAGCGCGAAGCCGAGGTTGATCGCCCAGTAGTTCAGCGAGTAGGCGCGGACCCGGTCGCGGTCGGGCACGACGTCGACCATCATCGCGGAGAACGCCGGCCGCACCGCCTCGGTGACCACGCCCAGCAGGAACGTCACGGCCAGGACCGGCCAATAGCCGTACGCGAAACCGAGCGCGAGCATCAGAGCCGCCGCCCCGAACTGCGCGCTGAGCATGGTGGGCCGGCGGCCCCAGCGGTCGGCCAGGACGCCGCCGACGGTGGTGCCGATCGCACCACCGACCCCGTAGAAACCGATGACCAGGCCGGCCTGGCTCTGGCTGAAGTGCCGCTGGGTCGTCAGGTAGATGGCCATGAAGATCACCACGAAGGAGCCCAGGCGATTGATCAGCGTTCCGGTCCAGAGGAACCAGAACTGCCTGGGCAATCCGCCCACGGCCTGCTGGAACCAACCCCGCACGCTGTCCCCCGTAAGTGCCGAAAGGCGTTGCTGACACTTACAACCTAGGGGCTGGGGCAATCGCTTTTCCACGTGTCGGCCGCCACTGCCGGGTCGCCGCCCGCGCCGATCCCGGCTGGGGCAGGATGAAGGTCATGACAGGGACTTTGGTGCTGCTGCGACACGGCAACAGCGAGTGGAACGCCAAGAATCTCTTCACCGGCTGGGTCGACGTGGACCTGGACGCGAAGGGTGAGGACGAGGCCCGCCGCGGCGGCGAGCTGCTGAGGGAGCACGGGGTTCTGCCCGACGTCGTGCACACCAGCCTGCTCCGCCGCGCGATCCGGACCAGCGAGATCGCTCTGCACATCAGCGACCGGCACTGGATTCCGGTGAAGCGGCATTGGCGCCTCAACGAGCGCCACTACGGCGCGTTGCAGGGCAAGGACAAGAAGCAGACGCTTGCGGCGTACGGCGAGGAGCAGTTCATGCTGTGGCGCCGGTCGTACGACGTGCCGCCGCCGCCGATCGAGGCCGACTCGGAGTTCGCGCAGTTCGGTGACCCGCGTTACGCGACCCTCCCGCCCGAGCTGATGCCCAAGGCGGAGTGCCTCAAGGACGTGCTCGAGCGCGCGCTGCCCTACTGGTACGACGCGATCGTGCCGGACCTGGCCGCCGGCAAGACGGTCCTGGTCGCGGCGCACGGCAACTCGCTGCGCGCGATCGTGAAGCACCTCGACGACGTCTCCGACGAGGCGATCGCCGGGCTGAACATCCCGACCGGCTTCCCGCTGCGTTACGACCTCGACGAGAACTTCCGGCCGACCAACCCGGGCGGCACCTACCTCGACCCGGATGCCGCCAAGGCCGCCGCGGCCGCGGTCGCCAACCAGGGCCGCTGACCTTCCCGTGACACGGAAAGGCCGGGCCGCCCCCGTGGCGTCCCGGCCTCCTCCTTCGCCGAGTCCTCAGTTCTGGTTGTCCACCGGTTCGCCGGTGACCAGGAAGACCAGCTGCCCGCCGATGTTCACGGCGTGGTCGGCGTACCGCTCGTAGAACCGGCCCAGCAGCGCACCGTCGATCGCGGTCTCGGCGCCGTAGGGCCAGTCGTCGTCGAGCATCACCTGGAAGAGGCGGCGCTCGAGGTCGTCCATCGCGTCGTCGGCACCCTCGAGCGCGGCCGCCTGCTCGGCGTCGGGCTTGGCGAGCAGCGTGGCGATCTTCTCCGCCATCTGGTCGGCGACCTCGGCCATATCCTTGAACACCGGCCGCAGCTCGGCCGGCACGGCCGGCGACGGGTGCCGCCGTCTGGCCGTCTTGGCCACGTGCTCGGCCAGGTCGCCCATCCGCTCGAGGTCGGCGGAGATGTGCAGGGCGGTGATCACCATGCGCAGGTCGCCGGCGACCGGTGCCTGTCGCGCGATGGTGTCGGCCACCTTGCTCTCGACCTGGCTGTAGATCTTGTCGATCTGGATGTCCTGCTCGATCACCGACTCGGCTGCCTTGAGATCGGCGGTCAGCAGGGCGGAGGTGGCCTTGCGCAGGGCAGCCCGCACGGCCTCCGCCATGGTCACCAGCAGGCGGCTGACCTCGTTGAGATCCGCCTGGAACTCCTCGCGCATGTTGTCGTCCCGGGGGTCGGGGTCATGCCGTTTGGGCAGGGCATGACCTTGGTTGGTGCCTACGCTAGGTCGGTCCGACTGCTTGAACGTGAACACCGGTGAACGACGCCGGGCGCAGTGGTGAACATTATTCGACGCGCGTCCGATATGTCCGATAAGGCGTAGGGCCCAGGTAAACAATGACCCTACGATCGCTGCGTGGACTTGGCATACAGCATCCTCCTGGCTCTCGTCGCGCTCGGCGCCGGCGCGGCCGCCGGTGTGCTGTACGCCCGTGCCCGCAAAACGCCGGACCAGGCCGTTTCCACCGGTTCCCGGTCGGACGAGAAAGGACCCGCCATCGACATCGAGGAAGAGGCCGCCGCCGTCAAGCACGGCATGAAGGGGCTCGGCCGCAAGAGCCTCGACTCGCTGCGTGTCGGAGTGGTCGTGCTCGACGCCGAAGACCACCCGGTGCTGGTCAACCCGGCCGCCCGGGCGATGGGTCTGCTCCGCTCCGGCGGCGCGCCCGGCACGATCGCGGCGCACCCCATTCTGCGTACCCTCGCCGGTCAGGTCCGCCGCACCGGCGTGCGTCGGGAAGTGGAGCTCGACCTCCCGCGAGGCCGCGCCGGCGGGGCCTCCGCCCCGCTCGGCCTGCACCTGCGCGCCGTGGCCCTCAACTCGACACATGTGGCGATCGAGGCCGCCGACGTCACCGAGGCGCACCGGCTCGCCCGGGTCCGCCGGGACTTCGTCGCCAACGTCAGTCACGAGCTGAAGACCCCGATCGGCGCGCTGCAGCTGCTCGCCGAGGCCCTGCTCGACGCGACCGACCTGTCGGCCAGCGAGGCCAAGTCGACCGACGAGCAGTCCGAGGACCTGGCCGCGGCCCGCCGGTTCGCCGAGCGCATCCACCACGAGTCGGCCCGGATGGGTCGCCTCGTCAACGAACTCCTCGAACTCACCCGGCTCCAGGGCGCCGAGCCGCTGCCCACGCCCGAGCCCGTCTCGATCGACTGGGTGATCGCCGAGGTGATCGACCGCACGCGCACCACCGCGTCGGCGAAGACCATCGAAGTGACGTACGCCGGTCCCAAGGGCGCGATGGTCTACGGCAGTGACAGCCAGGTGGCCACCGCGGTGACCAACCTCGTCGAGAACGCGATCGCCTACTCGGGCGAGGACACCAAGGTGTCGATCACCCTGCGTCAGGACGACGACTGGGTCGAGATCGACGTGGCCGACCAGGGCATCGGTATCGCCGCGCACGACGTCGACCGCATCTTCGAACGGTTCTACCGGGCCGACCAGGCCAGGTCACGGGCCACCGGCGGCACCGGACTCGGCCTGGCCATCGTCAAGCACATCGCGACCAACCACGGCGGCCGCGTCGACGTGACGAGCGCGCTCGGCGACGGCTCGACGTTCACCCTGCGCCTGCCGGCGCAACCCCCCGAAGCCCCTTTGCCGTTACCAGCGGCAATTGAGATCGAGTCCGGTGCGGCCGGGCGCTAGTCCCGGAGTCCGGAAGATGGAAGGAACCACATTGGCCCGCGTGCTCGTGGTCGAAGATGAGGAGTCGTTCTCCGACGCCCTGTCGTACATGCTGCGTAAGGAGGGCTTCGAGGTGTCGGTCGCCCCGACCGGAACCTCGGCACTCACCCAGTTCGACCGGACCGGTGCCGACATCGTGCTGCTCGACCTGATGCTTCCGGAAATGTCCGGCACCGAGGTCTGCCGCCAGCTGCGGCAGCGCTCCGCCGTACCGATCATCATGGTCACCGCCCGGGACAGCGAGATCGACAAGGTGGTCGGCCTGGAGATCGGTGCCGACGACTACGTCACCAAGCCGTACTCCCCGCGCGAGTTGGTCGCCCGCATCCGCGCCGTCCTGCGCCGCCAGGGCACCGAGGCCGCCGAGGTGTCCACCCCGACCTTGGCCGCCGGCCCGGTCCGGATGGACGTGGAACGCCACGTCGTCACCGTCGACGGCGCCGGCGTGCAGCTCCCCCTGAAGGAGTTCGAACTCCTCGAGCTGCTGCTCCGCAACGCCGGCCGGGTGCTCACCCGCGGCCAGCTGATCGACCGCGTCTGGGGTGCCGACTACGTAGGCGACACCAAGACCCTCGACGTCCACGTGAAGCGGCTGCGCTCGAAGGTCGAACCCGAGCCCTCCGCGCCCCGCTACATCGTCACCGTCCGCGGCCTGGGCTACAAATTCGAGCCCTAGGCCGGCGGGCCCGGAGCCGTCGGGGTAGCCGGAGCCGTCGGGGTAGCCGGCTCCCGGCCGCCCCGCTCGCGCGGCCTTTCGGCCGCCGCCGCGGTAGCCGGATGGATAGCGATCAGACCGGTTTTAAGCCGCGCTGTGCACAATTCAGCAAGCTTGTCGTACGCGGCCTTGCCGATCAGGGCGTTCAGCTCGGGGCCGTAGGTGATGAACATCGGGTCGGAGCCGACGTGGGCCTCCGGCGAGGAGGTGCACCACCAGTCGAGGTCGGCACCGCCGGGGCCCCAGCCGCGGCGGTCGAACTCGGTAAGGGTGGATTGCAGGATCTTGGTGCCGTCCGGGCGCTTGATCCAGTCCTGGGCCCGGCGGACCGGCAGCTGCCAGCAGACGTCCGGCTTGTAGGTCAGCGGGTGGACGCCGTCGCGCAGGGCTTGGGCGTGCAGTGCGCAGCCGGCGCCGGCCGGGAAGTCGGCGTCGTTGAGGAAGACGCAGGGGCCGTCCTGGGTCTGGATGGCGGTGCGGCGGGCGGGCTTGGCCCCGTCGATGCTGTCGATCTCGGTGTAGTTCTTGAAACCGCGCCGGTAGTGCTGCCACGTTTCCGGGGTCAGCTTCTGCGCCGCCGCCTTGACCCGGTTCTCGTCGTCGGCGTCGGTGAAGAACGCGCCGTGTGTGCAGCAGCCCTCGTGTGCGCGACCGGCCACGATGCCGTGGCAGGCTGACCCGAACACGCACGTCCAGCGGGAGAGAAGCCAGGTCAGGTCGGCTCGAACGAGATGTTGATCGTCGGCCGGGTCTTGGAACTCGATCCACTCACGAGGGAAATCAAGGCCGACCTCGGGGCGGATCTGGTCACGGCGGGTCACTTGCGACAGCGTACGCGCGCAGGTGCCTAATGCCGCGCTGCCGCCCGGTATGACCGGTTACTCCCTACGTGTGGCGTGCCCGCGCGACAAACGGGTCTACCCTTCAAAGGGTGAGTTCCCGCGTTCCTGTGCTTCTGTCCAGCTCCTCGGTTTTCCCCGAGCCGACCGCTGCCGCGTTCGAGATGGCCGCCACCGTGGGTTACGACGGCGTCGAGGTAATGGTGTGGACCGACGCCGTCAGTCAGGACGCCGGCGCCTTGCAGGGTCTGTCCGACCACTACGGCGTGCCGGTCCTGTCGGTGCACGCGCCCTGCCTGCTGGTGACCCAGCGGGTGTGGAGTCCTGATCCGTGGGAGCGACTCAACCGGGCCGCCCAGCTTGCCGAGACCCTCGGTGCCCCGACCGTGGTGGTGCATCCACCGTTCACCTGGCAGCGCGACTACGCCAAGAATTTCGCCGCCGGCCTGGCCGAGGTCCAGCAGCGCCATCCCGACCTGTCGTTCGCGATCGAGAACATGTTCCCGGTGAAGATGGCCGGCCGCTGGTTCGTGCCCTACACGCCGGGCTGGGATCCGACCGAGACCGGCTTCGACGCGTACACGCTGGACATCTCGCACTGTTCCGCGTCCCGCATCGACGCGCTCGACATGATGCGGAAGATGGGTTCCGGCCTCAAGCACGTCCACCTCGGTGACGGTTCCGGGGCCGGCCGGGACGAACATCTCGTGCCCGGGCGCGGCAATCAGCCGTGCGCCGAGGTGCTGCGTTCGTTGGTGGCGCGCGGGTTCACCGGTTCGGTGGCGCTGGAGGTCTCCACCCGCAAGGCGACGAGCCGCCCGGCCCGGGAGAAGGACCTGCGCGAATCGCTGGAGTTCGCCCGGCGCCACCTGGCCCCGGCGACCAGCGCCGCGCCGGCGATCACCCGCGCCTGAGGCGAGCTCAGGCGAGCGTGAGGTTGGCGGCCCGCTTGCGGGCCCGGTGCGCGGCCACGTGCGAACGGGTGGCGCACCGCTCCGAGCAGAATCGCCGGCAGTTGTTGGAGGACGTGTCGAGGTAGACGTTGCCGCAGCGCTCGTCGGCGCAGATGCCGAACCGGGCGCTGCCGTACTCGCACAGCCAGACGGCCAGGCCCCAGGCGGCGCCGGCCAGATATTCCGCGCTTACCGAGGCACCGCGGCTGGTCACGTGCATGTGCCAGTCGCTGGCGTCGTGGCCGGAGATGCGCGGTTGCACCGGGAAAGTCTCGAGCAGCACGTTGATTTCGTTCACCGCTTCGGCGTCCCGGCCGGCGGTGCCCAGTTGGAAGACGTCGCGCAGGCGCCGCTGGGCGCGCCGGAAGACGCCGAGGTCCTTCTCCGTGATGTGTTCCCGCATCCAGCCCTGTTCGTCGGCGAACAGAGCACGCAGCCCGGTGATGTCGCTGAGCTCCGCGTTGACGAGATCGACCGCCGTGCGGGCGTACGCATCGAAGTTCACCCGACAACGGTAGCCGCACCACGCTCGGACGGACATGGTTGCCGCGACCGGCGCGGTTTCGGGCGATACCCTCGGCCCATGCTCCGTTCCGTCTTCCTGGCCGCCGCGGATTCGTCGCGTCTCGGCCGGCTGGTCTCCTCGGCGTCCGTCAGCAAGAAGGCGGCCCGCCGCTTCGTGGCCGGGGCCGACGTGGCCGACGCCCTGCGCGCGGCCCGTGAGCTGGCCGACGACGGTCTCGGGATCACCGTGGACCGGCTCGGGGCCGAGACCGTGACGGCGGAACAGGCGCGCGTGGTCCGCGACGAATATGTCGCCCTGCTCGGCCGGTTGAAGACGGCCGGCTTGACGCCGGCGGCCGAGGTGAGCGTCAAGCTTTCCGCGTTGGGCCAGCGCATCGACGACCGGATGGCGTACGAGTACGCCGAGGCCGTGTGCGCGACGGCGGCCGAGGCGGGCACCTCGGTGACGCTCGACGCCGAGGATCACACCACCACCGACTCGACTCTGGAGATCCTCGCCGAGCTGCGTAAGGACTATCCGTCGACGGGCGCGGTGCTTCAGGCCCACCTTCGTCGCACCGAGGGCGACTGCCGGGAGCTGGCCACGGCGGGTTCGCGGGTGCGGCTGTGCAAGGGCGCCTATGCCGAGCCCGAGTCGGTGGCGTTCCAGGACGCGCTGGACATCGACAAGTCGTTCGTCCGCTGCCTGAACATTCTGATGTCGGGCGAGGGCTATCCGATGGTGGCGACCCACGACCCCCGGCTGATCGCGATCGCCGAGGACCGGGCCCGCTGGTTCGACCGCTCCGCCGACGAGTACGAGTTCCAGATGCTGCACGGCATGCGCCCGGAGGAGCAGGCGCGGCTGGCGGCGGGCGGCAACATCGTCCGGGTCTACCTGCCGTACGGCGAGCAGTGGTACGCGTACCTCATGCGTCGCCTGGCCGAACGTCCCTCGACCATCTCCGTGCTCGGGCGCGCTCTCGTGCCGCGCCGCGAAGCGGGAAAGTAGCTCTTTAGGGCTAAATCGTGCCATAACTGGCGTGTCGGCCTTGACTTTTTCTGGCGCATTTCACGGAACGCATCGCGTTGGTCACAGAGGTATCGATACCGTTCTGATGAAACGCACGTCAGCCGCCGCGTCGCGAAGCCGAGAGTCGCCGGTGGCCGTGCCCGGGAAAGGATCGGTGCGACGAGATGACGGGTCCAGCCCAGACCGAGGAACGCCTATCCGAGGTGCGGTTTTTGACCGTTGCCGAGGTGGCCGCCCTCATGCGGGTCTCGAAGATGACCGTCTACCGCCTGGTGCACGGCGGTGACCTGACCGCCGTCCGGGTGGGCCGGTCGTTCCGGGTGCCGGAGCACGCGGTGCACGACTACCTGCGGGGTGCGTTCTCTCAGACCGCCTAGGGGCCCTTTTGGCTCTGCCCCGACCGGGCCGGTACGCTGGTGCGGTTGGTTCCCGGTCCAGCCCCCGCCGCTGCTTCGCGCGGCGAGGAGATCGGGACGCCGTCCAGATCGGATGCGGCCGTGCCCGGTGGGCACCCGGGTCCGAGCCACATGGTTTCGAGAGGCAAATTCGTATGGGCTCCGTGGTCAAGAAGCGCCGCAAGCGTATGGCGAAGAAGAAGCACCGCAAGCTGCTGCGCAAGACCCGCGTCCAGCGTCGCCGTCTGGGCAAGTGACGGGCGGTCGGGTGTCCTCGGGTTCACCTTCGGCGTTTTCCGCCGCGGGTTGACCCAAGCACCTGACCGGGCCCGACTTGCCTTTCGCCGCTTCGAAAGTCGCATCGGAAGGTCCTCCCCGTGGTGACCTCACCGCCCCGCGTCGTCGTGGTGACCGGCGTCAGCCGTTTTCTCGGCGCCCGGGTGGCTGCCCGCTTGGCGGCCGATCCGCGTATCGAGCGCGTCGTCGGCCTGGACCCGCAAGATCCTCCACCGGCCCTCCGGGCTGTCCTGGAGGACGTCGAGCTGGTCCGGGCCGATGCTCGCGTGGCTGCCGGTGCCATGGCCGACCTCGGTGCCGAGGCGGTCGTGCACATGGCGGTGACCAGTGCTCCGGATTCGCAGCATGGCGGACGCCAGGCGATGAAGGAGCAGAACGTCATCGGCACGATGCAGCTGCTCGCGGCAGCTCAGGGTGCCCCCGGCCTGCGTAAGATCATCGTGCGCTCGTCGACGGCTGCCTACGGCGCTTCGTTTCGTGACCCGGCGGTCTTCACCGAGGACACCGAACCGCGGGCGGTGCCACGCGGCTCGTACGCCCGGGACATCCTCGACATCGAGGGTTACGTCCGGGGGTTCCGCCGTCGCCGGCCCGACGTGACCGCGACGGTGCTGCGGTTCGCGCCGTTCATCGGCTCCACCGCCGACACCACGCTCACCCGCCTGTTCGCCCAGCCGTTGGTGCCGACCGTCCTGGGTCGGGACGCCCGGCTCCAGTTCGTGCACGTCGACGACGCACTCGAGGTGGCGAACCGGGCGGTGGTCGAAGACCACCCGGGCACCTTCAACGTGGCCGGCGCCGGTGTCCTGACGCTGTCCCAGGCTGTCCGGCGGGCCGGGCGAGTGTCCGTGCCGTTGCCCGAGGGCACCTTTTCCGCGGTGCTCGGGCTGGCTCGCAACCTCGGCATCGGCAAGATCGGCCTCGACCAGGTCGACCTCTTCGTGCACGGCCGGGTGGTCGACACCGCCCGGCTGGTCCGGGAGTTCGGCTTCACGCCGCGCACCACCGAGGCCGCCTTCAACGACTTCATCGCGGCGCACGCCAACGGTTCGTCGCTGACCGCCGCCCGGCTGGAAGCGGCCGAGCGCGCGATCCTTGACGGGGTCCGCACGCTGCGGTCCACCGCCGGCGGGGGTGACCGGGCTTGAGCCAGCCCGAGTACCGTGACATGTTGCCTGGCCATGCCGACTTCGCCCTGCCCGCGCCCGCGGCTCCGGTCCGGCTCAACGGCCGGCGGCCGATCCCGGAGGTGCCGCAGATGAACGGGCATTCCGAGGCGCCGTCCGCGAACGAAGTGCCGCCCGCGAACGAAGCGCCCCAGCCGACCCGGAGTGAAAAGCCGGCCGAGCCGATCGACGTCTGGGACCAGCGGGTCGCGGGGGCCCTCGCCTTCCTGCGCCGGCGGCTGGCCGGCAACTACGAGGTCGACGACTTCGGGTTCGACCCCGAGCTGACCGACGCGCTCTTCCACCCCATGCTGCGGGTGCTCTATCGAGACTGGTTCCGCACCGAGGTGTTCGGTGTCGAGCACGTACCGGTCGACGGCGGGGCGCTGATCGTCGGCAACCACTCCGGCACGCTCGCCCTCGACGCGCTGATGCTCTCGACCGCGATCCGCGACCAGACCAGGGCCGAGCGGCACCTTCGGCTGCTCGGCGCCGACCTGGTGTTCCGGATGCCGTTCGTCAGCGAGCTGGCCCGCAAGTCGGGCGCTACGGTGGCCTGCAACCCCGACGCCGAGCGGCTGATGAGCCAGGGCGAGCTGGTCGGCGTCTTCCCCGAGGGCTTCAAGGGCATCGGCAAGCCGTTCGCCGACCGTTACAAGCTTCAGCGGTTCGGCCGGGGCGGGTTCGTGTCGGCGGCCCTGCGCACCGGCACCCCGATCGTCCCGGTGGCGATCGTCGGCGCCGAGGAGATCTATCCGATCCTCGCCGACATCAAGCCGCTGGCCAGGCTGCTGGGGGTGCCCTATTTCCCGATCACGCCCACGTTCCCGTGGCTGGGCCCGCTGGGTCTGGTGCCGTTGCCGAGCAAGTGGCTCATGCGGTTCTGCCCGCCGATCCCCACCGCTCACCTGACCGAGCACGCGGACGACCCGATGGTCGTCTACAACCTCGCCGACCAGGTGCGTGAAACCATTCAGGCCACCTTGCTGGAGCTTCTGGAGAAGCGACCGGACCCGTTCGGCCTGTGAGATAACCGGCCGAAAGTGGCTATAGTGACAGATGAGGGGCGGTCCGGTAACTCCCGGCAACCGCCCCTCGCCATATCTAGTGCCGGCTAGTCGCCGAAGATGTCGCCGAGCAGCCCACCGACCGGGCCGCCGTCTTCGCTGCCCTCATCGACCGGTGTTTCCGACGGAGTCAGCATCGGTGTTCCGCCCACCGGTCCCAGGCCGGGAGCCGGCGATTGGGAGGGCGAGCCGCCCTTGTCGGAGTGTCCGATGCTCGGCTTCGCGGTCGGGCTGGTCCGCTGCGGCCTTGCCTTCGGCTCCTTCTGCTCGGCCTTGGTGGTCGACTTGCCGCTGTGCCCGTTGGGCCGGGTCGTCGCGGCGCCGTCCGCCGTGCTGGTGCAGTCCTTCAGCTTGGGCCCGAGTTCGTCCGAGCCGGCCGAGAGAACCTGGGCGCAGTTCAGGCCGGTGCGCAGTTCGTCGCCGCGCTTGCCGATCTCGTCGAGCAGCGACAGCGAATCCAAGGCCCGCTGCTGGTTGGCCATGTTCAGCGGGTCCAGCGCCGGGAGCAGGGTCTGCCTCTGCTGCTGGACGAACGCCTCGACGGTGGCCAGCGGCTTGAGGTCGCGGTGGGCGACCGACGAGGTGTAGAGCAGCCGGACGCCCTTGCGGGTGCTGGCGTCCATGTCCGTCAGCACACCGGGGAAGCCGGCCGCGTCGCCCGGCATCGAGACCGCCTCGGCCAGCCGGGTGCGGGCGAAGTCGAGCGACAGCTGACCCCGGGTCACGTCGGAACCGGCCATGGCCAGTTGGGCGCGCTCGGTCGAACGCTTCACCCCGTACAGCGCATCGCCGGGCGACGCGTTCTCGCTCGCCGCGGAGATTCCGGAGACCGCCAGGGCGCCGGCCGCGACGCCGATCACTATCGCGCCGCGGGCCCGGATCCGCCGGCCCGCCCGGCCGAGAATCCTGGCCTTCAGACCGCCACCGGCCGGTGCCGCCGCGGCGGCACCGATCCCGGACTGGGCGTCGGCGGCGGTACGGCCGATGCCGTCCCGTTCGGCGGTGGCGACCAGCATGGCGCGCAAGCCGACGCGGAACTCCGGGTCGACCTGGGCCCCGGGCCTGGCCGTACTGAGGCTGGAACCGATGGCGACCAGTTCGGCGAGTCGCTCGTCGGCCGGGCCGTGGCTGTGATGCCGCCGGCCGCCGGTGCTCTCGTCGAGAAGCTCCGCGAAGCGCTCGGCGCTCCGCCGGTCGAGGAAATCGAAGCTCATAGCGGGCACCTCCCCTCGCTAGTGACTGTCTCGTCGGCAGAGTCGCCGACGGTAGCGACGAAACCGGTGGTCCTGGAAGCCCTCCGGGGTCGCACCCGGACAAACGCGTGACACTCGTCCCCGGTTACGGGGGCCAACTGCTGATATCGGGACCCGTAGATCGACATGTTCGCGGCCCCGGTCACCACTGAAACCCTTCGGGCAACAACCGGGCGAGCGCCCGTACGGCCCGGTATTGGAGGGCCTTGATCGCGCCCTCGTTCTTGCCCATCGTCCGCGCCGTCTCGGCCACCGAGAAGCCCTGCAGGAAGCGCAGCACAATGCACTCCTGCTGCTCCGGGTTGAGCTGCTTGACCGCGGTGAGCAGGGCGACGTTGGTGATGTGGTCGACGACTGCCGACTCCGGGCTGCCTTCCGGCCCGCGGTCCTCGCGGTCGGCGTCGAGCACGTCGCCGGTGGTCACCTCGAGGCGGTAGCGACCGGACTTGAAGTGGTCGGCCACCAGGTTGCGGGCGATCGTGACCAGCCAGGCCCCGAGGTCGCGACCCTGCCAGGTGAAGCTGCCGATCCGCTTGAGGGCCCGCAGGAACGTGTCCGACGTGAGGTCCTCGGCGAGTTGGCGGTTGCCGACCCGGAAGTAGACGAACCGGAAAACCGTGTCCACGTACCTGTCGTAGATGAGGCCGAACGCCTCCGCCTCGCCGGCCTGGGCGCGCTCGACCAGAGCCCACACCTCGGCGGCAGCGTCGCCCGGGTCGGGGCGGGCCGGATATTTCGGCGGCTCGCTCTCGCTGGGCGGCCCGGTGGTGCTCTGCGCCGGTACGACCACTGTCTGGTCGCCGACCACCGGGTTTTCCGGCA
The DNA here is from genome assembly GCF_016862195.1 of Paractinoplanes ferrugineus. GTDB lineage: Bacteria > Actinomycetota > Actinomycetes > Mycobacteriales > Micromonosporaceae > Actinoplanes > Actinoplanes ferrugineus. The sequence goes on from NZ_BOMM01000001.1 coordinate 338,670, forward strand.
GTTGGCTGCGCTGGCCGGCGGTCGGCTGGGCGGGCATGGACGGGCGTCCGGGCACCGCGACCCGGCCACCACCCGGCAGCGGCTTGGCATTGCCGGTGGGTGGCATCCGGACCCCGGGTGACTCGTTGACATGTCGGCGGTTGCTCGTCCGCTTCCCGCCGTCGCCGCGGATGGTGTTGGCGATCAGGTCGTCGACCGAGCGCCGGAGGGAGCTCAACCCTTCGGAGACAGCGAGGCGCGGGTGGTACGGATCCCCGGCGTACACATGACTCACTGCGCCTCCTCGACCCGGCGGGCCTGGTCCAACCGCGAATCCGTCCCGCCAGACATGGATTGGCAGTAATTCCGTGCTTTTTGTGGCACAGCGGCCTCCTCGGGATGAGGGGTGATCACTCATAGCAAAACGGGTGAAGGCAGCCGCCAAATCGTCGGCCGACCTCACCCAGGGCTTTGGAGTCCGTTACTCAGGCACGAAGTATCACGGGCTCCGAATACACGGAGTCGCACACCATGTGCGCTGCGCGAAAAGCATACGAAGTGGCGCAGACAAGACACAAGGAACGCATGCCACGATGGTGGACACTCTCGCGACCGCGACGGACTGTCTGTCCGCCGTCGGAATCTCGGCCCTTCTGTGCGAGACTCGTCCCTCGTGGAGGACGTAGTCGCCGCCGCTGCCGCACGCCGGCCCGGTCATCCCGCTCTGATCACCCCGGAAAGCGCGCTGACCTGGGCCGACCTGGACGCCAAGGTGGACGCCGCGGCCCGTCGGATCGTCATGCTGGCCCGGCCCGGCGAACGGGTGGCCATCGTGCTCGGTAACTCCGTCGATTTCGCGGTGACCTACTTCGGCACCCTCCGGGCGGGCCGGGTGGCGGTCCCGCTCAACCCCGGATACACCGCCGACGAGCTAGAACATGTGGTCACCGACTGCCGGGCCGCGGTGGTGGTCGCCGAGCCGGCGGTGCGGGCCCGATTGCAGTCGTCGACGCCCCCGTGCGTACCCCCGGATCTCGGAACCGCGACCGGTGACCTGCCGGAAGTCGCCGCCGATGAGGTCGCCGTGCTGCTCTACACCTCGGGGACCAGCGGCCGTCCGAAGGGCGCGATGCTCACGCACGCCGCGCTCGCCGCCAACCATGAGCAGCTCGACGCGATCGAGCCGCCGGTCGTCGGGCCGGACGACGTCGTGTTGCTCGCCATGCCGCTGTTTCACGCCTACGGGTTGAACACCGGGCTCGGCACCGTCGCCCACCATGCGGCCACCGGGGTGCTGATCGACCGCTTCGATGCCGCTGCCTCACTGTCCGTGATTGCTGAGCGTGCGGTAACTGTGACGATCGGCGTCCCGGGCATGTACTCGGCGTGGTCCCGCCAACCTGACGTCGGCAAGGCGTTCAGCAGTCTGCGCACCGCGGTGTGCGGCGCGGCACCGCTCGACCGGGCCGAGTCGGCCCGCTTCGGCGCGGCCACCGGAAAGACCATCCTGATCGGGTACGGGCTGACCGAGACCGCCCCGGTGCTCACCACGACGGCGGTCAGCGACCGGTCCAAGGCCGGCTCGATCGGCCGGCCGCTGCCGGGCGTCTCGTTGCGACTGCGCTCGGCCGGCGGCGACGTGCTGTGGGAGGACGGCACCGCCTCGGCCGACGAGGACCTGGCCGAGCTGGACCTGTCGATCGAGGACACGGCCGGCACCGACCCGGGGGAGATCGTGGTGCGCGGAGCCAATCTGTTCGCCGGTTACTGGCCCGACGGTGCGGGCGGCCCCGACGCCGACGGCTGGTGGCCGACCGGGGACATCGCCTACGCCGACGCCGACGGCGATCTGCACCTGGTCGACCGGATCGGCGAGCTGATCCTGGTGAACGGCTTCAACGTCTACCCGGCGGAGATCGAGCGGGTGCTCACCGCGCATCCGGGGGTGGCCGAGGCGGCCGTGGTCGGGGTGCCCGACCAGGCGAGCGGTCAGCGCCCGCACGCGTACGTCGTCTCCGCCCTCGATCCCGCCCCGACTCCCGCCGAGCTGCAGGTCTTCTGCGCGGCCCGGCTGGCCCGGTTCAAGCTGCCGAGCGTCGAGCTGGTGCGTGAACTTCCGCACTCGGCCATCGGCAAGGTGCGCAAGGGGGATCTGTCGTCATGAATCGGGTTGTTCTGATCAGCCGGGACGGCTGCCATCTCTGTGCCGAGGCCGAGGGTGTGCTCGATCGCATAGTTCCTGGCCGGTGGGATCGGGTGGACGTCGACTCGGACGTCGAACTGCAGCGTGACTACGGCGATCGGGTGCCGGTGGTGCTGCTCGACGGCACCGAGCACGGCTACTGGCGGGTCGAGGAAACGCGGCTGTTACGGGATTTGGCTCGACCGCCGGGGGAGCCCCGCATATAGGTTGTTGGCCGTGGCGCGCACTCATCTTGTCTGGGACTGGAACGGCACTCTTCTCGACGACCTCAGTCTGGTGGTCTCCTCGACCAACACGGCGTTCGAGTCGATCGGCGGGCGCAACGTGGACGCCGACGAGCATCGGTCCCGCTTCCGGCGGCCGGTGGCCGACTTCTACGCGGAGATCCTGGGGCGGGCGATCGACGAGGCGGAGTTCGGCGAGCTCGACCGGATCTTCCACGACGCCTACCGGCTGGGGCTGACCAGCATGACCCTGGCCGCCGACGCGATGACCGCGATCAAGGCCTGGCCGGGCTCCCAGTCGCTGCTGTCCATGTGGTTCCACAACGAGCTGGTCCCGGCGGTCGAGACGTACGGGCTGGCGGGCGTCTTCACCCGGGTCGACGGCCTGCGGACCGAGGTCGGCGGCCACCTCAAGGCCGGTCACCTCGCCACCCATCTCGACGAGCTCGGGGTCGCCGGCGACGACGTCGTACTGATCGGCGACTCGCTCGACGACGCGGCCGCGGCCGACGCGGTCGGCGGCAAGGTCGTGCTCTACACCGGAGGCTTCACCCACCCCGACCGGCTCCGCGCGTCGGGCTATCCGGTTGCGGACACGCTGCTCGAGGCCGTGGAGATGGCCCGGATGCTGTAGCGAAGTGGCCGAGCGGACCGATCAGCGGGCATACTTTCAGCGGCGGGGCTCACTAGCACGTTTAGTGGATCTTTGTCCACTCGTGGGGCCAAGATCGCGATTTGTGCACGCCTTCACAAGCGCCTACTCTGTGACTGCGACGAGCTCCGGTACCACAGGCTGATAAGCCAGGCGTCCAGGGGGCTCGCATTCAGGGTTCGACACCTCGTCGGCACGGAGTCAGATGAGTCAGCAGCGGCACGGAAGCACGTCCGGTAACGGCGATCGGGCCGGCGCCGTCCCCGCCTTCCCGGATCTTCCGGAGGCGACGATCGCCCGGCTACCGGAATACCTACGCGCACTGCACAACCTCGGCGAGGGTGGTGCGGACACGATCTCGAGCGAAGGTCTCGCGGCCGCCGCCGGGGTCAACTCGGCCAAGCTTCGCAAGGATCTCTCCCACCTCGGGTCGTACGGCACCCGCGGCGTCGGCTACGACGTCGCCCTGCTGATCGAGCAGATCGAGTACGTCCTCGGTCTCGACCAGCGCCGGGCCGTCGGCCTGGTCGGAGTCGGTAACCTCGGGCACGCCCTCGCGGGCTACGACGGCTTCGCCAGCCGCGGTTTCAAAATAGTGGCCCTGTTCGACGCCGACCCGGCCAAGGTCGGCGAGCGCATACACGGTCTGGTCGTGCGGCACATCGACGAGCTGCCCGCGGTCGCCGCCGAGGAGACCCTCGCGATCGGCGTCATCGCCACCCCGGCCGGCGCCGCCCAGGCGGTCGCCGACGAACTGGTCGCGGCGGGCGTCACCAGCATTCTCAACTTCGCGCCGTGTGTCCTCTCGGTGCCGGCAAACGTCGACGTACGCAAAGTCGACCTCGCCATCGAGCTGCAGATCCTCTCATTCCATGAGCACCGCAAGGCTTCGCTCACGGCGCTGCCGGGCGGCCGTTCCGCCACGGGGGCGGGAAACCAGGAGGCGGTCGGGTCGTGAACCTGCTCAGCGTCGGTGCGTCCTATCGCACCGCCGACGTCAGCACGCTGGAACGGCTCACCATCGCCGAGGCCGACGTCCCACGGGTCCTGCAGAAACTCGTCGGCCAGCCGTACGTGGGCGAGGCCGTCCTCCTCTCCACCTGCAACCGGGTGGAGATCTACGCGGCGGTCAGCGGCTTCCACGGCGGTCTCGGCGACGTCTGCAACGTGCTCGCCGAGGCGTCCGGCATCCCGGCCACCGAGCTGGCCGGTCATCTCTACGTGCACTACGACGAGGCGGCGGTGCTGCACTCGTTCCGGGTGTCGGCCGGCCTCGACTCGATGGTCGTGGGCGAGGCGCAGATCCTCGGCCAGTTGCGGGACGCCTATCACTCGGCGACCGAGTCGGACACCGCCGGCCGGTTGCTGCACGAGCTGATGCAGCAGGCGCTGCGGGTCGGCAAGCGGGCGCACGCCGAGACCGGCATCGACAAAGCCGGGCAGAGCGTGGTCACGGCCGCGCTCGAGGTGGCCTCCTCCTACCTGGGCGATCTCGACGGCAAGTCGGCCCTCGTGATCGGCGCCGGGGCCATGGGTGCGCTGACGGTGGCCACGCTGACCCGGGCCGGTATCGGGCCGGTGCGGATCACCAACCGCAGCGGCGCGCGCGCCGACCGACTCGCCGAGGCGTACGGCGCGGTGGCCGTACCCTTCGCGGACCTCGACCTCGCCCTTCGCGAGGCCGACCTGGTCATCTCCGCCACGGCGTCGACCGAGCCGGTGCTGACCCGCGACCGTCTCGCCTCGGCCGGGCCGCTCGTGGTGCTCGACCTCGCGGTGCCGCGCGACGTGGCGCCCGACGTGACCGGCCTCGACGGCATCACCATCATCGACATCGACAGCCTGGCCACGTCCCGGCGGGCCCTGCCGGCGGCCGCCGATACCGCCGCCGTCGAGCAGATCGTCACCGCCGAGGTGGACCATTTCCTCGGCTGGCTGCGCGGCACCGAGATCGCGCCGACGGTGGCCGCGCTGCGGACCCGGGCCGAGGACATCGTGTCGGCCGAGCTGCGCAAGTTGTGGTCGCGCAAGCCGGAATTCACCGAGGAGCAACGGGGCGAGGTTTCCCGTACGCTGCATCGGGTCGTCCAGCAGCTGCTGCATTCGCCGACCGTGCGGGTGCGCCGGCTCGCCGCCGAACCGGGTGGCGACCAGTACGCCGCCATGTTACGTGAGTTGTTCGACTTGGACGTGCCGCAGTACGCCACCCAGGCCGACGCCGTACCCGAGATCGGAGGCAAATCGTGAGTTCACCGCTTCGTCTCGGCACTCGTGGCAGCGCGCTGGCGCTGGCGCAGTCGCAGCAGACCGCCGACGCGTTCACCGCCGCCACCGGCCGGCCCGTCGAGCTGGTGCGCATCGTCACCTCCGGCGACCGGTCCAACGCGCCCGTCGCCACCCTGGGTGTGGGCGTCTTCGTGTCGGCATTGCGGGACGCACTGCTGGCCGGCGAGATCGATTTCGCCGTCCACTCGTACAAGGATCTGCCCACCGCTCTGCCCGCCAGCCTGCACATCGCGGCCGTCCCGCCGCGCCAGGATCCGCGTGACGTGTTGATCTCGCGCGGTGACCGGACGCTGGCCGAGCTGCCGCCGGGGTCGACCATCGGAACCGGAGCGGTGCGCCGAATCGCGCAACTGCATGCTTTGGGCCTAGAGTTGCAGGTCACGCCGATCCGCGGGAATATCGACAGCCGGATCGCCCGGGTCCTCGGACCCGAGGCCGATCTGGATGCCGTCGTGATCGCCCGAGCCGGTGTGGCGCGCCTCGGCCGCGCGAGCGAGATCGCCGAGACGTTGGATCCGATGCTCATGCTGCCCGCCCCCGCCCAGGGCGCACTGGCGGTGGAGTGCCGGTCCGACGACGCAGACCTGGTCGAGCTGTTGGCCGCACTCGATCATGCACCGTCCCGCGCCGCTGTCGTTGCGGAACGGGCGTTGCTGGCCACGCTCGAGGCCGGGTGCTCCGCCCCGGTCGCGGCACATGCCGAACTCGCTGAGGGCGAGGAAGGCGACGAGATCTACCTGCGCGGTGCGGTGATCAGCCCGGATGGGTCCCGAGCCATCCGCCTGTCGCGCACCGGAACGCCCGCCGACGCGGCGGAGATCGGCAAGGCACTCGCCGCCGATCTCCTCGAGAACGGCGCCGACACCCTATTGGGGAGCAATGCATGAGCGACTGCACCGAGCGGCACCAGGCCGCGCCTTACGACGGCCTCGTGGACGAGGGCCAGGAGCGCATGCGTAAGGAAGGCAAAGAATGAGCACCGCCCGCAAGCCAGCCGGACGCATCGCGTTCGTCGGGGCCGGCCCCGGCGACCCGGAGCTGCTGACCCGCCGAGCGCACGCCGCGCTCACCGATGCCGACCAGGTGGTCTACGACCGCGGCGTGCCCGACTCGCTGCTCACCGCGATCAAGTCGGAAGCCAAGAACGACGCCCAGTTCAGCCCGGCCGAGGGCGCGCCCGGTGACGTCGCCAAGGTGCTGCTGTCCGCGGCCAAGTCCGGTCTGTCCGCCGTGCACCTCGTGGCCGGCGACCCGTTCGGACACGAGTCCGTGGTCAAGGAGGTGCAAGCGGTCGCTCGCACCGCCGTGCACTTCGAGGTCGTGCCCGGCATCGGCCAGGCCGAAGGCGTCGCCACCTACGCCGGTGTGCCGCTGCCGGCCGTGCGCACCACGGCCGACGTCGGCGATGTGAGCGCCCTCGACTTCGACGCGCTCGCCGCGTCGGCCCGTAAGGGCTCGTTCGCCGTTTCGGTCGACGCCGGTGACCTGGCCGCCGTCCGCGACGGCCTGCTCGCGGCCGGCATCGAGCCCGGCACGCCGGTCGCGGTGACCGGAGACGGGACCGGCGAGACGCAGTACACGACCACGTCCACGGTCGACAGTTTCGTGGCGGCGGCGCTCGGCTTCACCGGCCGCGTGGTGCTCTCCGTCGGGCAGGACATCGCCGAGCGCGACGCCCTGAGCTGGTGGGAGAACCGCCCGCTGTACGGCTGGAAGGTCCTCGTCCCGCGCACCAAGGAGCAGGCCGGTGCGATGAGCGCGCGCCTGCGGGCGTACGGGGCGATCCCGTGCGAGGTGCCGACCATCGCGGTCGAGCCCCCGCGCACCCCCGCCCAGATGGAGCGCGCGGTCAAGGGCCTGGTCGACGGCCGGTACGCGTGGGTCGTCTTCACCTCGGTGAACGCGGTCCGCGCGGTCTGGGAGAAGTTCGACGAGCACGGCCTCGACGCCCGCCACTTCGGCGGCGTGAAGATCGCCTGCATCGGTGAGGCCACCGCCGAGGCGGTCCGCTCGTTCGGCATCCAGCCCGAGCTGATCCCGGCCGGGGAACAGTCGAGCGAGGGTCTGCTCGCCGAGTTCTCGCCGCACGACGAGATCCTCGACCCGGTCGGCCGGGTGCTGCTGCCCCGCGCCGACATCGCCACCGAGACGCTCGCGGCCGGGCTCATCGACCGGGGCTGGGAGGTCGACGACGTCACCGCCTACCGGACGGTGCGCGCGGCACCCCCGCCGGCCGAGATCCGCGACGCGATCAAGTCGGGTGGTTTCGACGCGGTGCTCTTCACCTCGTCCTCGACCGTACGCAACCTGGTCGGTATCGCAGGCAAGCCGCACGCCCGCACGGTCGTCGCGGTGATCGGCCCGAAGACCGCCGAGACCGCCACCGAGTTCGGCCTGCGCGTCGACGTCCAGCCGCAGCACGCAAGCGTGCCCGATCTGGTCGAGGCGCTCGCGTCGTACGCGATCGAGCTGCGCGAGAAGCTGGCCGCTATGCCGGCCAAGCAGCGCCGTGGCTCCAAGGTCCAGGGACCCACCGCCCTTCGCTTCCGCTGAGGATTGCCCATGTTCCCGGAGATCCGCCCGCGCCGGTTGCGGCGTACGCCCGCTCTTCGCCGTCTCGTGGAGGAGAACCGGCTGTCGCCGGCCGAGCTCGTTCTGCCCCTCTTCGTCAAGGAGGGGCTGATCGAGCCCAAGCCGATCAGCTCGATGCCCGGCGTCGTCCAGCACTCACGTGAGTCGCTGCGCAAGGCCGCGCACGAGGCGGTGAGCGCGGGCGTCGGCGGCCTGATGCTGTACGGCGTGCCGACGGACGACCACAAGGACGAGACCGGTTCGGCCGGTCTCGACCCGGCCGGCATCCTGAACGTCGGCATCCAGGATCTCGTCGCCGAGGTTGGCGACTCCACCGTCATCATGAGCGACCTGTGCCTGGACGAGTTCACCTCGCACGGCCACTGCGGGGTTCTGGCCGCCGACGGTTCGGTGGACAACGACGCCACCCTGGCTCTCTACGCCGAGCTGGGAGTGGCGCAGGCCGCCGCCGGAGCACACATGGTCGGCACCTCCGGGATGATGGACGGCCAGGTCGGCGTCGTCCGGCGCGCCTTGGACAAAGCCGGCTACCAGGACGTTTCAGTACTGGCCTACTCGGCGAAGTACGCGGGTGCGTTCTACGGCCCGTTCCGTGAGGCCGTCCAGTCGTCGCTGAAGGGTGACCGCCGGCAATACCAGCAGGACCCGCCGAACTTCCGCGAGGCCCTCCGCGAGGTCGACCTCGACGTGGCCGAAGGCGCCGACATCGTCATGGTGAAGCCGGCCCTGGCCTACCTCGACGTGATCGCGGCAGTCCGCGAGCGGGTCGACGTCCCGGTCGCGGCCTACCAGGTCTCGGGTGAGTACGCGATGATCGAGGCAGCCGCCGCGAACGGCTGGATCGACCGCGAACGGGCCATCCTCGAATCGCTTACCTCGATCAAGCGGGCCGGCTCGCAGATCACCCTGACCTACTGGGCCACCGAGGTCGCCCAGTTACTGCACCGCTTCTAGGCTCTGCACCAGCTGGGCGACGTCCACGCCGTACTCGAACCAGTCACGGTCGGCCTGATAGCCCAGCTCGGCGTTCACCTTGAGCATCGACTCGTTGTTGTGCGCGTTCCAGGTCTGCACCTCACGCAGGCCTGGCTCGGCCGCCTGCAGCTCGAACAGCATGCGCGCCTTGATCGCCCGGTCGATGCCGTAACCCCGATGCGCCCGCACGACGATCGTGTCGTACTGGTCGGCGCGCTCCGGGTGCTGCACCGGCACGACCACCTCGGTCAGGCCGGCCACCACCCCGCTCGACTCGTGCATGGCCATCACGATGTACGGCCTCAGGCCACGCTTGTGCAGCGTGTCCAGCGAGTCACGCAGCCGCTGCGGGTCGGACGACCGTGGCGCCAGGTCGAGATCCTCGTCGTCGTCCTGCGCCTCGAGCTTCGCCTGCGCGTATGCCTCGAGCAGCGCCGCCGGCGGGCCGCCCGGATGGTATTCCACCCGATAACCGGCGGCGATGCCGTCGGCCATCTGGTGCAGCGCCGGCCAGTCGACCGAGCTCAGGTTGAGGACGCTGCGCGTCTCGACATACTCCCGTTCGAAGCCGAGCGCCTCGTAGAACGGGATCGCCGGGGTGCCGCCGATGGCCTCGACCCCGATCGACGAGAAACCCTCCAGGTAGGCCCGGCGGGCGGCCACCGCGACCAGCTCCCGACCCAGGCCGCGGCGGCGCAGCGACGGCTGGACCATCACCTCGAGCACGCCGATGTCGCCGAGCAGCAGGATGCTGACGTGCCCGAAGATCTCGCTCTCGCCCTCGGGAAGACGGTCATCCTCGGCGACCCAGCTGATCCGGCGCTCGCCGGGCATGGTCTCGGCCAGGTAATCGCGAATCTGAACGTCCTGCCATGGTGGATCGCCGGGGAGATCGGTGGACAGCACCGAGTTGACCGTCTCCACGAGCGATCTGATCTCCTCGGCCGACGCCGCCCGGGGATCCCATTCACGCACCCTCACCCGTACAGCTTGCCGTGCAGCGGTCCAACTGGGAAGTGCTGGCCACGGAAATGTGCGGGTTCCATCACTGTGCGTTTTGATCAGCGGCTTCGAGCGCCGTAGTCGTTGGCGGTCTCGAAGACCTTCTGAGCGTACGGCTGAACCGCGTTGTACGAGAGAATCGCCTCCCACCACGACTCCGCCTTGGACATGTCCCGGCCGCCCTGGCAGAGATAGGTCGCCGCGGTCAGTGACGCATCGTCGATGTCGTTGGGGTTGGCCACCCCGTCGTTGTCGGCGTCCACCTTGTAGCTGTTCCAGGTGGATGGAATGAACTGGAGCGGGCCGACCGCCCGGTCATAGGTGGTGTCCCCGTCCAACACACCCTGATCCGTGTCCTTGATCAGCTGCCGCCCACCCTTGCCGTCGAGCGGCAGTCCGTAGACCGGCGGCGTCACCAACCCGTCGACCCCGAGCACGGCCCCGTTCGCGCTGCCGTGCCCCGACTCGACACTGGCGATGGCCGCGATGGTCGTCCAGTTCAAATGGCACGTGGGCGTCGTCCGAGCAAGAACAAGTTCCGCATATCCGTACGCCTGCACCGCCACCACCGGAATGCCGACCTTGGTCCCCACCTGCTGCGCCCACCCACCGAGCGCGTCGGCCGGCCGGCCCCCACCGTTCTGCACCGGCTGAACCGGCGCGGTGGTGACGCTCGACGGAAGCCCGCCCGCGCCCACCGGCGCCGACCCGGTAGCCGGCCCGGTCGGAAAGCCACCCCCGGCCGAAGCGGTCGCTTCCGGAAAAATAGGACTCGCGCTCGGCGACGGTGCGGCCTGCAGAGCTTGCGGTACGAGATAAGCCCCCGCGGCCCCCGCCGCCCCGAGCAGAATCAGCGCCACCACTCCCGGAAGCACAAGCCGCCCACTCGGCCGCCTGGCCCACTCCGAGGTGTTGCGGCCCACCTTCTTCGCCGCCAGCACAGGATGAGCCCGCCGAAGCCCCCGCCCCGCCACTCCCGCCGCGCTCCCGGCCTCAGCCGGACTCTGGGCCGGGGCCGCGCTTCCTGGCTGCGCCGGGTTTTGCGTGGGGGTCCCGGCCGGGCTCGTGCTTTCTGGCTGCGCCGGGCTTTGCGCTGGGGTCGGGGTTCCGGCTTCGTCGGGGCTCTTGGCCGGGGTTGCGGCACCCGCGTCGACCGGGGCTGCCGGCTTGACCGCGCTCTCTCTGCCAGCTGCGGCACTCGCCGCGGCCGCGCCGTCCGGCTTGGACGTGCTCTCCGGCTTGGACGTGCTGTCTGGCTTCGGGCCCGCCATGGCGGGGCCGCCGGGCTCGGCCGCCGGCGAAACCGGTGCCGATCCGGTGGAGCCCTCAGCACCGCCCGCCCGGGTCGAATCGAAGCTCGCCGGGGCGGCACCGGAACTCCCGAGCGGCCCGCCCTGGTGCGGGGCTGCCGCATGCAGCTCAGCCTTCTCCACCGGTCTCTCCCGCCCGTTCGCCACGGCCCGACGATACCCGCCGCCGGCTCGCGGCAGAGGCCCCGCAGAGCCGGCGAGAGCACCACCGGACCGCCCTCGGATCCGCGACGTGCATCAACGTCATGCCGGGGGCCTACGCTGTGCCGATGCCGCGTTACGAGTTCCGCTGCCGCGCGTGCGGCGACACATATGAGGTAAGCCGGCCGATGAGCGAAGCGTCGACCCCGGCCCCATGCCCCCAAGGCCACAGCGACACGGTGAAGCTCCTGTCCACGGTCGCCGTCACCGGCCGAGGCGGTGGCCGTCCGGCTGCGCCCCGGGCCGGCGGAGGCGGCGGATGCGGAGGCGGCGGATGCTGCGGCGGCGGTTGCTGAGCTTGCTGGCTCCGCTTCGCTGCCCGCGATCGCCCCTGATCAACGGGGCGATCGCGGGCAGTTCACCGGGTCGAAGTGATCCGGGAATCAAGGCACCAAGAGGTACGAGCGGGTAACTGGGTGGGAGTGGCCCCGGGAGGCTGGGCGCCCGAGAGCGCGGACAGCCACCTGGGAAGTCGGGCACCGAAAGCGCGGGCCCGGGAGTTGGGCAGCGGAAAGCGCGGCGGTCGACTGGGTGGCCCAGCGCGGCTCGTAGGTCCAGGGCGGCCAATCCCCGTGGTCCGAAGCGAGTGGGGACGTCGGGTCCGGGTGCGGCGGGGCGGGAGCGCGGGCCGGTGGGGCGCGTCCTTTGGGTTGTCCAGAAGGTTGAACCGGGGGGCGTCGGACGCCGTTTGAGGGGCGTGCGTTACTCGCCGGTTGGCTGGGGTCGGGGTGGTGATCATTTGGGTGAGCTACGGTCGCTCGCGGTTAGCGAGCGGGGTGGTTGTGGTTACTGTGCGGAGTGACTGTGCGACTTGGAGAGATGTCGCGGGAAGTGACTCCATCGGGTACGTCCGAACGGTCTGGCGGATGTGACCAACTGAGGCGTGACTAGGCTCGATCGATTTCGTTACGTCACGCGTAGTGCATAACAGCGTCGATGACTTCGGAGGGGCGGGTTACCGCCCGGGGTAGGTCGAGGCGTATAGATCGTCACCGTCCGTTCCTACGATGCGCGGTGACAGAGTGATACGTCAGCATGAGACTCGACTTCCCGGAGGAGGCGGAGGTTCACCGTGGCGGGACGGACCGAGCTGCCGAGCGGGCTGGTGACCTTCATGTTCACCGACATCGAGGGCTCGACGCGCTTGGCCCGGATGCTCGGGGACGACTATGGGCCAGTACTCGGCGCGCATCGTTCGGTATTGCGCGCTGCGCTGAGTGACTTCGACGGTGTCGAGCTTTTCACTGAGGGTGACTCTTTCTTCGTTGCTTTCCAGGATGCGAGCGCCGCGATGGCCGCCTGTGTGGAGGCGCAACGGCGACTGTCCGCACATGAGTGGCCGGGTCGCGACGCGATGCCGCGGGTGCGGATGGGCATGCACACGGGGTGGGCGAGACCCGTCGGCGGCGAGTACGCGAGCCTCGAGGTGCACCGCGCGGCCCGGGTGGCGGCGGCTGCGCACGGTGGTCAGATCCTGTGTTCCGGCGCTACGGCGTTGTCCATTCTCACCGACGGTGTTCCGGTCCCGTTCGGCACGGTGGCGACGCTCCCGGCTCCGACGGTGGGCGTGGACCTGCTCGACCTGGGGCCGCATCGCCTGCGCGGGTTCGACGACGACGAGCGCCTTTTCCAGGTGATCGCGGCGGGCCTCGACCGGGATTTCCCGCGTCCGCGGGCGCAGGGCGGCGCCCGGCACAACCTGCCGGCCGCGCTGACGTCGTTCGTGGGCCGGCGGCCGGAGGCGGCCGAGTTGGTGAACCTGCTGGACAGCCACCGGATCGTGACGATCGCGGGTCCGGGTGGGGCCGGCAAGACGCGTCTCTCCCTCGCGGTCGGCGAGCAGCTGCTGGACACGTACCCGCAAGGTGTTTGGACGGTCGACGCGGTGAGCGCGGCAACCGGCCTGGCCCCCGCCCTGGCCGCGGCCCTGGGGCTGCGCCCGGAGCCGGGCCGGCCGATGCTGGAGACGCTGCTGGAGCAGTGCGCGGACCGGCGGATGCTGCTTCTGCTGCAGACGTGCGACGCGGCCCCGGCGGCCTGTGCGGGGCTGGTGCGGATGCTGCTGGCCGCCTGCCCGCGGATGGATGTGCTGGTGACCGGCCGCGAGCCGCTGGGCGTGCACGGCGAGGTGGTGTGGCGGATCCCGCCGATGTCGCCGGCCGACGTGTTCACCCTGCTGAGCGAGCGGGCGACGGCGGCCCGCGGGGGGCGGCCGGGACCGGTGGACGAGAGCACCGACCTGGCCCGGGTGGCGTCGCGGCTGGAGGGTTCGCCGCTGGCCGCCGAGTTGGCCGCGAGCCGGTTGCGGCTGTTCACGGCGGGGCAACTGGTGGCTCGGCTGAACGACCCGATCGCCGCGCTGGACCCCGTGTCGGGGGAGTCCGGCGAGCGCAACGACAGCATCACGGCCAGCCTCGACTGGTCTTATCGGACGTTGAGCGTGCGCGCCGCGGGGCTGCTGCGCCGGCTGTCGGTCTTCGCCGGCCCGGTGGACCTGTCGACGGTGGAGTGGTGCGGTCCGGACGGTCTCGGCTCGCTGTCCGAGCTGACCGAGAAGTCGCTGATCGAGGTCGTGCCGGGGCCGCGCTACCGGATGTCGGAGCAGGTCAAGTCCTATGCCAGTCGGCAGTTGAGCAAGTCCGGTGACGAGCACTCGGCCCGTGACCGCCATGTCGCCTGGGCGCTGCGCAGCCTGGACGCGGTGGCGACCGACACCGACGGCGAGATGCGGACCACGTCGCTTACCGAGTTCACCCCGTACGTGACCGAGTGGCGGGCCGCGCTGCGCTGGGCGGCCGCCGAGGGTGACGTCACCGCCGGTCTGCGCCTCGCGACCGCGCTCGACCCATGGTGGCGTGAGCACGGCGGCGCCCGCGAGGGTCGCGACCAGTTGTTCCGGCTCTACCGGCGGCTCGACGAGGCCGAGGTCGCCCCGGCCGACCTGGCCGCCGCCTACCTGGTGCACGCCGGCCTGGCCGACGACCGCGACGAGCGGGTGCGCTTCCTGGAGCGGGCCGAGGGCCTCGCGCTGGAGACCGGTGACCGGGTCACGCTCATGCGTGCGGTGGTCGGCCGGCGGCTGACGTTGCTGGAGAACCGGGACTACGAGGGGGCGGAAAGGTTCTGCCGCGAACTGATGGAGCAGGCCGAACAGTCCGGCGCGGCCGAGGCGGCGCTGCCCGCTGTGATCACGCTGGCCGAGCTGCTGTGCCGGCGGGACGCGCTGGACGAGGCGGCCGACCTGCTCGGCGGGGCCCGCCAGTGGGAGGCGAGCCGGCCCGAGGACCGTGGCCGGCGGACCGTCGACTGGCTGCTCGGCATCGTGGCGCTGCGCCGGCGTGACCTGGTGGCGGCGCACGACCATCTGGTGGTGGCGCTGCGGTCGCGGTTACGGCACGGATTCCGGGGTGCGGCGGCCGATGCGGTCGCGGCCATCGCGGTGCGCTGCGCGCTGGGCGGCGACACGGCGACCGCGGCCGTGCTGTTCGGCGGGGCGGAGGCGGCGCGCGGCGCACGCCGTACGTCGATGTTCGGAACCTTCTGGTCGGCTCAGCAGCTGGGGCTGCGGACCGCCCTCGGCGACGCGGGATTCGACACCGCGTACGCCGAGGGGGTGGGCCTCGGGTTTGATCGGATCGTGGCAATGGCGTTGGCTGTGGAGCATCCGGACCTGGAGGACGGCGCGGCGCGGTTTATCGGATCTGTGCTTCGGCCCTCTTGATGTCGGCCTGCGTGACCCAGGCGAGCGAGCCGAAGACGTGGACGGCCTCGTAATAGGTCCAGGCCAGGCTGTAGCAGGCGGGCCGCACCAGGGTGCTGTAGGTGGCGCAGACCCGGCGTAGGTCGGTGTAGAACGTGTCGTCGACGCGGGCCTTGTTGGCCGGGAAGGTGCCGATGTCCTTGAAGTTGCGATAACCGAAGTCGTGGTGCCAGCAGGGAAGCGTGAAGTTGAAGCCGAGCGGGTTGTCCGGGCTGGCCGAGCAGTAGTCGGTGGACCAGTCGAAGTTGTAGGACTGCCAGGGTGCGCGGTTGAGCCGGGCGCCGTTCCAGGCGTTCCAACTGCTCGTCGTGGGCTGGGTCCAGTCGGCCAGGACGGAGGCTTTGTCAGCGGTGGCGGCGGCAGCGGCGGTCGGGACCAGGAGGATGCCGGCAGCCAACAGGGCGGCGAGGACGAAACGTCGGACCATGCGGAAAGTGTTCGCAGGGCCACTATCCGCATACAAGGCTGTCGATCGGCTTTGCTGCCGTGCGTGGCAACCTACCCGCGGGTATTCCTAAACGATCGTTTATGTGATGTCCTGAGGGGCGGTTCCGCACCCGGCCGCTATGGTGTGCGTGTGCGGGACGCTAAATGATCCACTTGCCCCTGGTCCGTCAGGGCCCCCTGCGCGCGCTCGCGGTCCGGGTGGCGTTAGCCGTCCTGCTCGTCCTGGTCACGGTTGCGATCATCTATCTCGACCGTGACGGCTACCGTGACATCAACGAGGACGGCCTGAGCCTCCTCGACTGCTTCTACTACGCGGTCGTGACGCTCTCCACGACCGGCTACGGCGACATCACCCCGGTCACTGCCGAGTCCCGGCTGGTGAACGTCCTGGTGATCACCCCGGCACGGGTGCTCTTCCTGATCATTTTGGTCGGTACGACCCTCGAGGTGCTCACCGACCAATATCGCAACAGCCTGCGCGTGGGCCGGTGGAGGCGGAAGTTGAAAGACCACATCATCGTCTGCGGTTACGGCACCAAAGGCCGGGCCGCGGTCGGCGCGCTGCTCGAGAGCGGCTGGGACAAGAGCCGCATCGTCGTGGTGGAGAGCCGCCCGGAAGGCGTCCGACAGGCCACCTCGAACGGCCTGGTGACGATCGAGGGCAACGCCACCCGCTCCTCGGTGCTCAACGAGGCCGACGTCAAGAACTGCAAGGCCGTCCTCATCGCCACCGACAGCGACGAGGCGTCCGTGCTGATCAGCCTCACCGTGCGCCAGCTGACCGCGGGCCAGGTGCGGATCATCGCCGCGGTCCGCGAGCAGGAGAACGCCGCGCTGCTCAAGCAGAGCGGCGCCCACCACGTCATCGTCAGCTCGGCCACCGCCGGCCGCCTGCTGGGCCTGACCACCACGGCCCCGCCGCTCATCGACGTGGTCGAGGATCTGCTGACGCCGGGGCAGGGCATGGCCCTGGCGATGCGAAGCGCGGAACGCAGCGAGGTCGGCGAGAACCCCCGAGCATTGGCCACGCTCGTCGTCGCTCTGATCCGCCGCGGAAAGGTGCTCCCGTTGGGCGGCGGTCAGAGCGTCCAGATCGAGACCGGCGACATGCTCGTCTACATTCGCGCCGAGGAAGGCAGCACCACCGGCACCGCGGTCTGACCTAGCGGGCGAGCTACATGATGGTCCAGGTGTCGCCCGCGTTCAGCAGCTGGTCGAGCATCTCGTCGGGCGTACCCGTCACCTGGGCCTTCGCGTCTTCCAGCTGTTTCTGGATCAGCTGGTCGTAGGTCGGGCGCTTGACGTCGCGGAACACGCCGATCGGGGTGGTGCCCAGATCGGAGCCGGAAAGACGGGTCAGGGCGAAGGCGTAGGCCGGGTCGTCGACGGTGGCGTCGTGCACCACCGGGGTCTCGCCGTCGAGGGCCGCGGAGTCACGTACGGCCAGGCCGAACGCGCCCGCCGGGTGCACCACGGAGAACTGCGACTCGCTGCCGAAGGTGATCGGCTGACCCTGCTCGAGGCGGATCAGGTGGTCGTCGCGGGTGGCCGAGTCCTTGATCAGCTCGAACGCGCCGTCGTTGAAGATGTTGCAGTTCTGGTAGATCTCGACGAACGCGCTGCCCTCGTGCTCGGCGGCCCGGCGCAGCACCGATTGCAGGTGCTTGGCGTCCGAGTCGATGGTGCGCGCCACGAACGTGGCCTCGGCGCCAAGGGCCAGCGACAGCGGGTTGAACGGGGCGTCCGCGGAACCGGCCGGCGTCGACTTGGTGATCTTGCCGAGTTCCGAGGTCGGTGAGTACTGCCCCTTGGTCAGGCCGTAGATCCGGTTGTTGAACAGCAGGATCTTCAGGTTGACGTTGCGCCGCAGCGCGTGGATCAGGTGGTTGCCGCCGATCGACAGCGCGTCGCCGTCGCCGGTGACGACCCAGACCGTCAGGTCGGGGCGGGACGACGAGAGGCCGGTCGCGATCGCCGGGGCACGCCCGTGGATCGAGTGCATCCCGTACGTGTTCATGTAGTACGGGAAGCGCGACGAGCAGCCGATGCCGGAGATGAAGACGATCTTCTCGCGCGGGATGCCCAGCTCGGGCATGAAGCGCTGCATGGCGGCGAGGATCGAGTAGTCACCGCAGCCGGGGCACCAGCGCACCTCCTGGTCGGACTTGAAGTCCTTGGCGGTGAGCTTCAACTCAACAACCGGGCTAGCCATTCTTGACCACGTCCTCGAGCATGCTTTCCAGGGTCGCGGCGGTGAAGGGCAGGCCGCTTACCTGGTTGAACGGAACCACGTCGATCAGGAACCTCGACCGGATGACGTGGGCGAGCTGGCCCAGGTTCATCTCGGGGACGACCACCTTGTCGTACGCCCCGAGCACCTCGCCGAGATTGGCCGGCAGCGGTGCGAGGTGACGCAGGTGCGCCTGGGCGATCGGCAGCCCTCGCTGCCGCAGCGCCCGGCAGGCCGCCCCGATCGGACCGTAGGTGGAGCCCCAGCCGAGCACGAGCACCCGGGCGTTCTCGTCGTTGTCCTCGATCTCGACGTCGGGCACCGGGATGGCCTCGATGCGGGCCGCCCGGGTGCGCACCATGAACTCGTGGTTGGCCGGGTCGTACGAGATGTCGCCGGTCTTGTCGGCCTTCTCCAGGCCGCCGATGCGGTGCTCGAGGCCGGGCGTGCCGGGGATCGCCCACGGCCGGGCCATCGTCTCCGGATCCCGAAGGTAGGGCAGGAAGCGGCCGTTCTCGCCGTTGGGCTCGGTGGCGAACGAGACCGAGAGGTCGGGCAGCTCGTCGGACGAGGGCAGCAGCCACGGCTCGGAGCCGTTGGCCACGTAGTTGTCGGAGAGCAGGATCACCGGCGTGCGATAGGTAAGCGCGATCCGCGCCGCCTCGATGGCCGCGTGGAAGCAGTCGGACGGCGACTTCGGCGCGATCACCGCCAGCGGTGCCTCGCCGTGCCGGCCGTAGAGCGCCATGTTGAGGTCGGCCTGCTCGGTCTTGGTCGGCATGCCGGTCGACGGGCCGGCTCGCTGCACGTCCACGATCACCAGCGGCAGCTCGAGCGCGATCGCGAGCGAGATGGTCTCGCTCTTCAGCGCCACGCCGGGGCCGGAGGTGGTGGTGACGCCGAGCATGCCGCCGTAGGACGCGCCCAGGGCCGCACCGACCGCCGCGATCTCGTCCTCGGCCTGGACCGTCGTGACGCCGAACTTCTTGTGCTTGGACAGCTCGTGCAGGATGTCGGAGGCCGGGGTGATCGGGTAGGCGCCGAGGAAGACCGGCAGCTTGGCCCGCACGCCCGCGGCCACCAGGCCGAGCGCGAGCGCCTGGTTGCCGGTGATGTTCCGGTAGGTGCCCGGGCGCATCTTGGCCGGCTTCACCTCGTAGCGGACCGAGAAGTCCTCGGTGGTCTCACCGAAGTTCCAGCCCGCCTGGAAGGCCGCCTTGTTGGCCGCGACCAGATCGGGGCGTTTGACGAACTTGCGCTCGAGGAACCGCAGAGTCGACTCGAACGGGCGCGAGTACATCCAGCTCAGCAGCCCGAGCGCGAACATGTTCTTGGCCCGCTCGGCGTCCTTCTTGGCGACCCCGAGCTCGGCGAGCGCGCCGACGGTCATCGAGGTCAGCGCGACCGGGTGGACCGAGAAGCTCTCGAGCGAGCCGTCCTCGAGCGGGCTGGCCGCGTAGCCGACCTTCTGCAGGTTGCGCTTGGTGAACTCGTCGGTGTTGACGATGATGTCGGCGCCCGGCGGCAGGTCGGCGACGTTGGCCTTGAGCGCGGCCGGGTTCATCGCGACGAGTACGTGCGGCGAGTCGCCGGGGGTGAGGATGTCGTAGTCGGCGAAGTGCACCTGGAAGCTCGACACACCGGGCAGGGTGCCGGCTGGTGCGCGGATCTCGGCCGGGAAGTTGGGCAACGTCGAGATGTCGTTGCCGAGCTGCGCCGTCTCGGACGTGAACCGATCCCCCGTCAGCTGCATGCCGTCGCCCGAGTCGCCCGCGAACCGGATGACCACCCGGTCCAGCTGCTCGACTCGTTTTGCTCCAGCGGCCACGTTCCAACCTCCAAAGGGCGCCGGCCAAGCGGGTGGAAGCACGTCGATGGGCCGGCCCGCAGTTGTCACTTCCAGCCTACGTCGCTGCCCCTTACGGCTGCGGTAGGCCGTTGACCACACTAGCTAGGTAAGGCTTGCCTCTTCCAGCTGAGTCCACCAGTCGGTCAACTAAGCTGTCAGATCGTGGACGGCTATCTGGGTTCGTACGCCACGCTGGGGTTGGTCATCGCGGCCGGCGTGCTCGTCTTCGTGGGGGCGTTCTCGGCCAACCGGCTGCTCCGTCCGTCCGATCCGGCCCAGCCGAGCGGCAAGTACATCTCGTACGAGAGCGGCATCGACCCGGTCGGCGGAGACTGGGCACAGGCGCAGATCCGGTATTACGTGTACGCGTACCTCTATGTGCTTTTCGCCGTGGAAGCCGTTTTTCTCTTCCCGTGGGCAGTCGTGTTCGACCTGCCGGGTTTCGGCGCGGCCACGCTCACCGAAATGGCGATCTTCGTCGCGGTGCTGGCCCTGGGCATTCTGTACGCCTGGCGCAAGAAGATCCTGACCTGGACCTGAGACTCCGGCCGGGGTGGCGGGCTCGCCAGGTTCGAGCGGACATGCCAACATCGTCCGCATGGGTCAGCTTCTCCTGTTCATCGTCGTCGCCTTGGTGGTGGGTGCGATCGTCTTCGGTGTGACTGTGATGATGAGCGGAGGCGACTCCGGATTGACGCCCGTCGAACCCGACGGCCGCGCTGTGCCGCTTCCCAGTGACCGCCCGCTCGGTGAGGACGACATCTCCCAGACGATGTTCGACACCACCTGGCGCGGCTACCGCATGTCCCAGGTCGACCAGGCGCTGCAGCGGGCCGCCTATGACATCGGTTACAAGGGCGAGCTGATCAGCGTGCTCGAGGCCGAGGTCATCGCGCTGCGCGAGGGCCGCACCGCCGACGCCGACGCGCTGCGCAAGGCCCGCGAGGCGGCCGTGGCACCGGTCGGAGTGGCCAAGCCGGGCGAGCCGGACGCGGTCATCGAGCTCGACCCCGCCGTCCCGGTGCAGGACGTGCCGGTGGACGCCAAGAAATCCGAGCCGGCGGAGCCCCGATGAGCGACGGGTTGGGTGACGCCGCCAGCCCCGGAACGGGCGAGGTGACCGCCACGGTCATCGTCAACGCGCCCGCCGAGCGCGTCTTCGCCGCGTTCATGAACTGGGAGAGGCAGTCCGCCTGGATCCCGTTCACCAAGGTTCGGGTGGTCGAGGGCGACGGCGGCGAGGGCAGCCTGGTCGAGGCGATCACGGCGATCGGGCCGGCGTCGCTGCGCGACGAGATCCGGGTCGTCAAGGTCAACGCACCGTTCGAGGTCCGCGTCGTGCACTGCGGCAAGGTGCTCCGCGGCCCCGGCTCGGTCCGCTGCACCGCCATGTCCGGCGACCGCACCCAGGTCGTCCTGCACGAGTGGTTCCATCTTCCGGCCGGTCCGGTCGGCAAGGTCGCCTGGCCGGTGCTCTGGCCCGGCTCCAAGCTGAGCTTCACCGCCGCGCTGCGCAAGTTCGGCCGGCTGGTCGAGCAGGGCAAGCTGACCTAGAACTGTCGGGGGGTGGCCCTACGGTGGTCGCCATGACAGACGAAACCGGGCTGCTCGTCGGCGCTGACGGGCGGGCCCGTTGCTTCTGGGGCGGCAGCACCCCCGATTATGTGAGCTATCACGACACCGAGTGGGGTCAGCCGATCCGCGGTGACGACGCCCTCTTCGAGCGGATGAGCCTCGAGGCGTTCCAGTCCGGGCTCTCCTGGATCACCATCCTGCGCAAGCGGCCGGCGTTCCGGGCCGCGTTCGACGGCTTCCGGATCGACAAGGTGGCGGCCTATTCCGAGGCCGACGCGACCCGGCTGATGGCCGATGTGGGCATCGTCCGCAACCGGATGAAGGTCGACGCCACCATGCACAACGCCCGGGTTGCCGCCGACCTGCCCGACGGTCTGTCCGCGCTGCTCTGGTCGTTCGCGCCGCAGCCGAAACCGCCGCGCCCGGTGGGCCGGGGCGACGTGCCGGCCACCACGCCCGAGTCGATCGCCCTGGCCAAGGCGCTCAAGAAGCGGGGCTTCAAGTTCGTGGGCCCCACCACCGCCTATGCGTTGATGCAGGCCACCGGCATGGTCGACGACCACCTGGCGGGCTGCTGGGTGGCTCCGATCGCCGCGTGATGAGATGGAGCGCATGGCGCAGTGGGCGGTGATTCTTCCGGGGCCGCAGTGGGCGACCGAGCGGCTCTTTCACAACGAGGGTCTGGCCGTCGCCGGTGCGGCGGGCGCGGTCGCGCCCGACGAGGAGGTGCTGCTGGTCGCCGACGGCCACGTGGTGGCCCTGTGCCGGGCCGCCAAGACCGACGGCGACGACCTGGTCCTGACCTACCTTCGCCGCCAGTTCGACGCCCCGGTGCCGGCTGAGGGCGTGGGTGGGGCCGGCCCGGTCGAGGTCGACCCCGAGTTTTTCCGCCGGCTGGTGTCGCAGTTGAGCGGGGCGAACGCGGCCGGCCTGCCCAGCTGGCTGGTAAGCGTCGCGCTGCCGATCGAGGCCGGCTCGCCGGCCGACGCGGTGCGCCAGTTCTGGTCGCATGTGCGTGAGCTGGGGCCGGCCGAGCTGCCGGCCTATGTCTGGCCGTCCGGTGACGAGTTGGCCATGCTGGCGTTCGTGCTGGGCGCCGAGGCCAACCAGGATCCGGAAGAGGAGGACGAGGACTGAGACGCCGACCGCGACCCCGCAGCTGAGCTGCGAGATCGCGGTGTGGGGTGAACCGCCGGGCGCGCTCAGCCGCCGAGGCTCGCGGCCGCCGAGGCGATGGCCGACGAGAAGTAGCTGACCTGGGTGTAGACGCCCGGCTTGTTCCGGCGGGCGCAGCCGTCGCCCCAACTCACGATGCCGACCTGGACGAGGGCGCCGTTCGCGCCGGTGCGGAACATCGGGCCGCCCGAGTCACCCTGGCAGGTGTCGGTGCCCCCGGCCGCGTAGCCGGCGCAGATCTCGTCGGTGGGGATGACCTCGCCGCCGTACATCGCCGACGAGTTGCAGGTGCTGTCGCTGACGAACGGAACCGAGGCCTTCAGCATGTAGCGCTGCTGGCCGCCGCCCTCGGTCGCCGCGCCCCAGCCGGCGATCGTGAACGTGCCGGTGTCGTACGTGCTGTTGGTCGCGATCGGCAGCGTGGCCAGCGTGGTCACCGGGCTGGCCAGGCGGATCAGCGCCCAGTCCTTGCCGTTGCCGTTGTAGCCGGGCGCCCGGTAGACGTAGTTCGACTTCACTGTGATCTTGCTGGAGGAGTTGAGGTCGACCACGCCCAGGGTGGCGGTGATCGAGGTGTTGGTGCCGGTCCCGTTGACGCAGTGGGCGGCGGTGAGGACGAGCTTCGAGCTGTAGAGGGCGCCGCCGCAGCCCATCGACAGGCGAACCATGAACGGGAACTCGCCCTGCGCCGCACGGGTGCCGCCGACGACGTTCGTGGTCGGTGCCCCGAAGTCGTCGGAGCCGGTCGGTGCCGCTGCGGCGGGGGACGCGGTCGCGCCCATCGCCGCAGCGGTGAGGGTGGCAACCGCCACGCTCACCAGAATCCGCCACCTGGCCATGTAGTTCCTCCCAAAGGGGAAAGCGCGTCCGGTAGAACGCGTCGGGAGGAGCCTATGAATAGATTGTTATGAATGTGGCGATCCCAAAAACGTCATAACATCCGCTACCTGCCGTCGAACGCGGGCTTCTGCTTGGCCAGGAACGACGCGACGGCGGCCTTGTGGTCGGCGGTGCCGCCGCAGATCGACTGCGCCTGTGCCTCGGCCGCGAGGGCGTCGGAGAGCGTGCCGGCGTCGCCGATGGACAGCTCGCGCTTGATCGCGCCGTAGGCGACCGTGGGGCCGGCGGCGAGCTTGGCGGCCAGTTCCCGCGCGACCGGAAGAACCTGGTCGTCGTCCGCCACGAGCTGGGAGAGCAGACCGATCTCGGCCGCCCGCTGGGCCTTGACCGGCTGGGCGAGCAGCAGCAGCTCGACCGCGCGGGCGTGGCCCACGATCCGCGGCAGCGACCACGAGATTCCGGTGTCCCCGGCCAGCCCGACGTTGGCGAACGCCATCAGGAAGCCGGTCGACGGCCCGCCGATCCGGAAGTCGGCGAGCAGCGCCAGCGACGCCCCGGCCCCGGCCGCCATCCCGCGCACCGCCGCCACCACCGGTTTCGGCATGTTGGCCAGCCGCTGCGCGATCGGGTTGTAGTGCGCCCGCACGGTGTCCAGGTCGGTGTGGCCGGACTCCAGCAGCTCGGCGTGCTCGCGCAGGTCCTGCCCGACGCAGAAGCCGCGGCCGGCGCCGGCCAGCACGATCGCCCGGCAGGACCTGTCGGTCTCCAGCGCGGCGAGCGTGTCCCGCAGGGCCACCTTGAGCTCGACGTCGAGGGCGTTCATCGCGTCGGGCCGGTTGAGGGTGAGGGTGACGACCGCGTCGGTGCGGTCGACGAGCAGGGAGTCGGTCATGGTTCCGAGAATCCCACACGACCGCCCCTCGTCACCGATTGCAGGCAGCGTTCGACATATCGGTCCGCGGCCGGCCGCAGCCGGGCCGAGTGCCGGTCGAAGAAGCCGGCCGCACTCGCTCCCGGCCAGCGCGGCGGCAGCAGCGACGGCGGCAGCTGCGGATCGCGGAACAGGAACGAGCGCCACGCGTGCACGAGCCGGAACCGGGCCGCGTAGGCCTCCTCGTCGCTGCTGCGCGCGGTGACCGTGGTCACCACCGGCCGCAGGTCGGCGACGAAACCCTCGTAGGAACGGGCTAGCTCGTCCAGATCCCACGCCTTGCCGACCACCTCGGCGGCGCCGGGCGACCCGGCCGCGTGCGCGGCGCTGAACCGCTCGTAGCCGACCGCCGCTTCGGCCAGGACGAGGTCGACCTCGTCGGCCGCCCGGGGCGCGACCCAGGCATGCTCACCGAGCGAGCCGTAGCCGAGGAACGCCAGCCGGTTGGCCTCGCGCTTGGGCAGCGGACCGTGCAGCAGGACGAGATCGAACCGGCCGTCCCACCCGGCGCGCCCGGTGCGGTAGATCCGGGCGGCGGCCTCGTCGAGTCGACGCGCGGCCTTGGGGGTGAGCAGATAGCCCGGTCCGGAGACCAGACGCATCGGGTGCAGCCACCCCTGTCGCACCATTCGGGACACCGCGGTGCGCACGGCGGGGGGCGCGATGCCGAGCGGCGCAAGCAGCCTGACCAGGGCCGCAACGGGTGCACGGCCCCCTCGTGGACGGAGGTAGTCGCCGTACAGGTCGAAGAGTGCCGACCGCGCCTGCATGACCGCACATTGTGACAGCCCAAAAGACGATATGCTAGACGCTGTCACATCCGTCCGGGCTGCGTTTGGGTTCGTCGGTGTTCATCAGGGAAAATGTTTGATCGGCACGGTGGGCTGGGTCGCGTGAGCACGCGCAATGGTCCCCGGCCGCCGGTCGGATATACGAGCTGTGAGCGTCACGCGGGGCTGAGCGTGTGGCGATAGATGTGGCTGTGGGGTAACCCACCGACACCCTGATGTGGGTCTGAGGGGAGACGAAATGGCGGCGATGAAGCCGCGGACGGGCGATGGTCCGCTGGAGGTCACCAAGGAGGGACGGGGCATCGTGATGCGCGTCCCGCTGGAAGGTGGTGGCCGTCTCGTCGTTGAGATGACTCCGGACGAGGCCAACGCGCTTGGCGACGCGTTGAAGTCGATCGCGGGCTGACGTTTCGCGCGAGCCCGCCGGTACGGTACCGCCCGTACCGGCGGGCTTTCCACGTCTTCCAGAAAGGTCACGCTCTCGTGTTTCCGATCAGGCTGAGTGCCCGTCCAACCACCCCGCCACCGCCCTTGATCGGACCAGAAGCCAACCCGCGTGACGACGACCGGACCTGGGTTTTCCCGATCGCCATCTCGGGCTCACTGTCGCATGGCGGGGGAGAAGTCGAGGCCGAAATCGCCGCGCTGGCGGAGGGTCTCGACAAAGCCGGTGAGGTCCGGATATTGCCGCGTCCGCTCCGGCGGCCGGCCAAGGTGCTGCTCGCCGGGATCGGCGCGGGCGACGAGGCGGGCTGGCGAGCGGCCGGCGCGGCGGTCAGCCGCACGTTGTCCGGTGTCGAGCGGGCCCAGATCATGCTCGGTGCGGTCGAGCCGTCGGCGGTGCGTGCGCTGGCCGAGGGCCTCTGGCTGGGCGGCTATCGCTATCGCGATGCCCGCGAGGAGCCACGGACGGCTCCGGTCGATCTCGCGGTCCAAAACCCCGAGGCGTACGCCGTGAGCCTCACCCGGGCGCGAGCGACGGCCACCGCCACCTGGTTCGCACGCGACCTGGCCAACACACCGTCCTCGCTGAAGAGCCCCGACTGGCTGGCCGAGGAGATCGTCGGAGCGGCCGCGCGGCGCGCCGGCGTGACCGTCCGCATCCGCACCGGCCCCGAGCTGGACCGCTTCGGCGGGCTGCGAGCCGTCGGTGGAGCATCCAAATTCCCGCCCTGCCTGGTCCAGATGAGCTGGCAGCCGGCGGCCGCCAGCAAGCACGTGGTGCTGGTCGGCAAGGGCATCACGTTCGACTCGGGCGGCATCTCGATCAAGACCCGCCCCGGCATGAAGAACATGAAGATCGACATGAGCGGCGCGGCCTCGGTCGCGGCGGCCACGCTGGGCGCGGCCGACCTCGACCTTCCGGTACGCGTGACCGCCCTGCTCCCGCTGGCCGAGAACGCGGTCGGGGCGGACGCGTTCCGCCCCGGTGACGTGATCACCCACTACGACGGCAGCACCAGCGAATCCACCAACTCCGACGCCGAGGGCCGGCTGGTGCTCGCCGACGCGCTCGGTTACGCGGTCGCCGAGCTCGACCCCGACGTCATCGTCGACCTGGCCACCCTCACCGGCGCGGCCGAGGTCGCCCTCGGCTCCGGCCTGGCCGCTCTGTTCAGCCACGACGATGAGCTGGCCCACGCGCTCAGCGAGGCCGGCCGGCGGGCCGGCGAGAAGATGTGGCGGCTGCCGCTGCCCGACGACTACCACGAATACCTGCGCAGCGAGATCGCCGACCGGCACAGCTCGCCCACCCAGGGGGCCGGCGCCGTGGTGGCCGCGCTTTATCTGCGCGAATTTCTCGGCGACAAGGTCACGAACTGGGCGCACATCGACAGCGCCGGGCCGAGCTGGGCCACCGAGAGCGATCTCGACGTGACCCGTGGCGCGACCGGTTGGGGAGCGCGCACGCTGCTGCGCTACCTCGAGGACCTCACCGCTTGACGGCCGCGAGGAGGCCCGCCCCGGACGGGATGATCGCCGGGATCCACTCCTCCGACTCGCGCACCACCCGCACCGTCTCCCGGATCGTCAGCGTGCCGACGTCGCGGGCGGCCGGGTCGCTGATCCGGCCGTTGGCCAGGGCACCGTTGATCGCGAGCACCCCACCCGGGCGCAGCAGCCGCAGGGCCGCCTCGGCGCAGGCGGTGAACTCGGTCGCGTCGGCGTCGACGAAGACCAGGTCGTAGACCCCATCGGCGAGCCGGGGCAGCACGTCCAGGGCGCGGCCGGTGATGATCCGGGTGCGCGACGAGGCGAAGCCGGCCTCCAGGAAGATCCGCCGGGCGATCCGCTGGTGCTCGTTCTCCACGTCGATGGTGGTGAGTACGCCGTCCGTCCGCATGCCCCGGAGCAGCCAGACGCCGCTCACGCCGGTACCGGTACCGATCTCCACCACCGCCTTGGCGTTGCCCGCGGCGGCCAGCAGGCGCAGCACCGAGCCCGCGGCCGGGCTGACGCTGTCCAGACCGAGCTCATGGGTCAGGCTGCGAGCGGTCTGCAACACGATGTCCTCGTTCGCGTACGCCTCCGCGAAGGCCAGCGCAGCGGGTTGGGTCGTCTGCGGGCGAAGTGGGGGGACGATGACGACCTCCGGGCGTGAGGGGGATGTACGTGCGGAACTTGCGTACATCGGATATGAGAGTAAAGCGATGCCCGACCAGATCGCCGAGCCGCCTTCCGTTCACGATCGCGGGGCTGCCTTCCGTTCGCCATTCGCGGGGCCGGCGAAACGGCTCACAGTGGGCTGTCGATGGGATAAACGGGCCGGGGCCGGGCGGTGTCCGAGATCCGTGTCATCCTGGAGGGGGAGCCGGGCTCCTGAGGGACCGTGAGGGAGGCACCGACGTGACCGACGGCTGGAACGCGCGCTCCGCTCCGCCGCCTGCCACCGGTCAGCCCATGCCGTCGCAGGGCACGTCGCCCTGGTGGTCGGACGCGCTGGCCGACCCGTGGCGTGACCCCTACACCCCGGCACATGTCGTGCTGCCGGCCGCGCGGGAGAGCGTCGGGCCCGCCCCCGAGCCGGTCACCGACCCCGACGCGCCGCGCCGCTCGCTCACCCCGATCTTGCTGATCTGCCTGGTCACCTCCCTGCTGGCGGGTGGCCTGGGCGGCACCCTGGGGTTCGTCTTCGCGGTCAAGGGCGGCTTCGCCAACTCCTCCGGCAGCAGCCTGGGCGCGTCCCCGACCGAGGCTCCGGCCGCGGTCAACCGGGCGCCCGACTCGAACGCCGGCGTGGTCAGCAAGGTGCTGCCGAGCGTCGTCACGGTCCGGGTGACCGGGGCGATCGGCTCCGGCTTCATCGTCTCCACCGACGGTTACGTGATCACCAACGACCATGTGGTCGAAGGGGCCGGCGAGACCATGTCGGTGTCGTTCAGCGACGGCTCGACCGCCTCGGCCAAACTGGTCGGCCGTGACCCCGAGTCCGACATCGCCGTGATCAAGGTCGCAAAGTCCGGGCTTCCCGCGGTCTCGCTGGGCGATTCCGACCAGCTCGCGGTCGGCGACCCGGTGTTCGCCTTCGGTTCGCCGCTGGCCTTGGTCAACACCGTGACCGCAGGCATCGTCAGCGCGCTCGACCGCACCATCCAGGCCGGTGAGCCGGGCGGCACCACCCGCTATTACGCGGCCGTGCAGACCGACGCCGCGGTCAACCAGGGCAACTCCGGCGGCCCGCTGGTCAACGCGGCCGGTCAGGTCGTCGGGGTCAACTCGGTGATCCGCTCGGTGAGCGGCACCGAGACCCAGGCCGGCAACATCGGTCTGGCCTTCGCGATCCCGATCAACCAGGCCAAGCGGATCGCCGGCGACATCATCGACCACGGCAAGGCCCGCCGCACCGTGATCGGCGCCGAGGTCGTGACCGGCACCTCCACGGCCGGGGCCCGGCTGCGCTCGGTCGACCCGGCCGGTCCCGCGGGCTCCGCCGGGCTCAAGGCCGGTGACGTGGTGACCCGTCTCGACCACCACATCCTCGAGGACGGCAGCGATCTGATCGCGCTGGTCCGTAAGTACGCACCGGGTACGGTGA
Source organism: Paractinoplanes ferrugineus (assembly GCF_016862195.1). Taxonomy (GTDB): domain Bacteria; phylum Actinomycetota; class Actinomycetes; order Mycobacteriales; family Micromonosporaceae; genus Actinoplanes; species Actinoplanes ferrugineus. Next base: position 367,729 of record NZ_BOMM01000001.1, read on the forward strand.
TCCCCGTCGAGTACCGCCGCGGGACCAAGACCGAGTCCGCATCGGTCACTCTGGTCGCCGACTCGAACTAGGCCGTAGGCTAGGCGCCGGACCGAGAGGGAGGCCGCCTCATGTTCGAGAACCTGAACTGGTGGGAGATCGGCGCGCTGCTGCTGCTGGCGCTGCTGATCTTCGGTGAGCGCCTGCCCAAGGTGATCGGCGACGGCCTGAAGATGCTGCGCGGTCTGCGGGCGATGGCGCAGAACGCCACCACCGACCTCAACCGCGAGTTGGGCACCGACCTCCAGCTGCAGGACCTGCACCCGAAGGCGTTCATCCGCAAGCACATCCTCAGCGAGGAGGACGAGGCGGCGCTCCGCAAGCCGCTGCAGGGTCTGCTGGAGGATGTGAAGACCGACCTCAACGGGGTCAAGGCGGATCTGACCGACGTGGCGGCCGCGGCCGACATCAAGAAGCCCGCCTCCACCGCACCGAGGACCGGCGCGGTGGAGAAGCGGGCTTTCGACCTCGACGCGACCTAGGTCCTCAGCGTCGCGCGTTGACCATCAGGCCCAGCGGCTTGCCGACCAGCGACTCGCGTCGCAGGGCCAGCCGGTCGGCCACCGCGTCCAGGGCCTTGGCCGCCGGTGCCTCCGGGTCGGCCAGCACGATGGGGGTGCCGGCGTCGCCGGCTTCACGCACTCGGGTGTCGAGCGGGATCTGCCCGAGCAGCGGCACCGAGGCGCCGACGGTCCGGGTCAGCGAGTCGGCCACGGTCTGGCCGCCGCCCGAGCCGAAGACCTCCATGCGGGAGCCGTCCGGCATCTCCAGCCAAGACATGTTCTCCACCACACCGACGAGGCGCTGGTGGGTCTGCAGCGCGATCGCGCCGGCCCGCTCGGCCACCTCGGCGGCCGCCGCCTGCGGGGTGGTCACGACCAGGATCTCGGCGTTGGGCAGCAGCTGGGCCAGCGAGATCGCCACGTCACCGGTGCCCGGCGGGAGGTCGAGCAGCAGCACGTCCAGGTCGCCCCAGTAGACGTCGGCGAGGAACTGCTGCAGTGCGCGGTGCAGCATCGGGCCACGCCACACCACTGCCGCGTTGCCGGCCGTGAACATGCCGATCGAGATCACCTTCACGCCGTGCGACTGCGGCGGCATGATCATTTCTTCGACCCGGGTGGGCCGGCCGTCGACGCCGAGCATGCGGGGTACCGAGTGGCCGTAGATGTCCGCGTCGAGCACGCCGACCGACAGGCCACGCTGGGCCAGGGCGGCCGCCAGGTTGACGGTCACGCTCGACTTGCCGACCCCGCCCTTGCCGCTGGCCACCGCGTACACCCTGGTGCGGGAGCCGGGCTGGGCGAACGGAATCACCGGTTCGGCAGTCGCGGAACCACCGCGCAGCGTGCTCTGCAGCGCCTTGCGCTGCTCCTCGGACATCACCCCGAAGTCGACCACCACCCCGGTGATCCCCGGAATCGCGGTGAGCGCGGCGGTGATGTCGTTGTTGAGCTTGTCGCGCAGGGGGCAGCCGGCCACGGTGAGGAGCAGCTCGACCTTGACGGTGCTGCCGGCGACGGTGAAGCCCTTGACCATGCCGAGGTCGGTGATCGGGCGGCGGATCTCGGGGTCGTCGACGGTCGCCAGGGCGGCCTGGATCGCATCCTCGAGCGTGGGAGCAGGTGTAACCGGCGTAGCCATATGAACAACTTTACTTCGGCGTCAGGTGCGCTCTTCCTCCCACTCCGAGCGGGCCCGCTTCTCCCGCCGGTGGGCCGCCTCGTCCAGTTCGTCGGCCAGTCGCGCCAGCTCGCTGCGCAGGAAGTCGCGGGTGGCCACCTCGCCCAGCGCGATCCGCAGCGAGGCGATCTCCCGGGCCAGGTATTCCGTGTCCGCCTTCTGCATCGCGGCCCGGCGCCGGTCCTCCTCCATGGTCAGGCGGTCGCGGTCGGTCTGCCGGTTCTGCGCGAGCAGGATCAGCGGGGCCGCGTAGGACGCCTGCAAGGACAGGATCAAGGTCAGGAACGTGAAGGTGTACGGGTCGAACTGCAGGTGCGCCGGGGTCAGCGTGTTCCACAGGAACCAGCCCGCGATCACCAGCGTCATCCACACGATGAACTGGGCCGTGCCCATGTAGCGGGCGATGTTCTCGGACCACTGTCCGAACGTCTCCGGGTTGAACCGGGGCAGGCGCACCCGGCCCGGCTCGACCGGCTGGTCCAGCCGGTCCCGGCGTGGCTCCGTGCTCACAGCTCGATCCCGTTTTCGTCATCGTCGGCGGTGTCCCGGTCGCGCCAGTCGCGCGGCAGCGAATGGTCGAGCACGTCGTCGACCGTCACCGCGCCCAGCAGTCGGTGCGTGCTGTCCACCACTGGCATCGCCACCAGGTCGTAGGTGGCCATCCGCCGGGTCATCTCGGCGAGCCCGATCTGCGGCCGCAGCGGTTCCAGGTCGTTGTCGACGATGCCACCCAGGATGGAGGCCGGCGGCTCGCGCAGCAGCCGCTGAAAATGCACCATGCCGAGGTACTTACCCGTCGGGGTGGCCGAGGGCGCACGGGCGACGAAGACCTGGGCGGCCACCACCGGCGACAGATCGGGTTCGCGGATGCGGGCCAGCGCCTCGGCCACCGTCGCGTCCGGTGTCATGATCACCGGCTCGGACGTCATCACCGAACCGGCCGTGCCCGGTTGGTAGCTCATCAGCTGGCGGACCGGGGCTGCCTCTTCCGGCTCCATCAGGTCGAGCAGCACCGTCTGCTCCGCCTTGGGCAGCTCGGCGAGCAGGTCGGCGGCGTCGTCCGGGTCCATCCGTTCGAGCACGTCGGCGGCCCGTTCCCGGTCCAGCTGCACCAGGATCTCCACCTGGTCGTGCTCGGGCAGCTCCTCCAGCACGTCGGCGAGTTTACGGTCGCTCAGGGCGGCCGCCACCTCGTTGCGGCGGGCGTCCGGCAGGTCCTGCAGCGCGTTCGCCATGTCGGCCGGGCGCATCGGCTCGAGCAGCGCCAGCAGGTTGGACGTGCCCTGCGTGTCGGTCGGGCCGAACAGGTTGTGAACGCGTTCGTACTCGGCCTGGTAGACGTGCCCGCGCCGGGCCAGCCGCCCGGTGTGCTCACGCACGGCGAGCCGGGTGACCACCCACTCGTTGTTGCGGGTCAGGTCCATGCCGATGTCGACCACATTGCCCGGCTGGCCGGGTCCGTCGCCGGTTTCCGGCATGACCGTGACCCGGCGGTCGAGCAGGTCCTCCACCACGAGCAACTCGTTCGGCCGCTTCTCGAACCGGCGCAGGTTGAGCGTGCCGGTGCTCAGCACCACCGCTTCGGAATCCATCGAGGTGACCCGGCCGATCGGCAGGAAGATCCGCCGGCGCAGCGCCATCTCGGCGACCAGCCCCACCACCTGCGGCGGCCGGTTGGTGGTGCGCAGCCGAACGACGGCGTCACGCACCCGGCCCACCCGGTCGCCGTTGGGGTCGAACACACCCAGGCCGGCGAGCCGGGCCAGATAAACCCTCGTCCCCATGGTCACCGAACCAGCCTAGGTTAGGGTCCCGACATGTCCACCTTGGCGTACGAGATCGTCGACGTGTTCACCGACCGCCCGTTCGCCGGCAACCCCCTGGCGGTCGTCTACGGGGCCGACGACCTCGCCGGTGCTCAGCTGCACACCCTGGCCCGGGAGTTCAACCTCGCCGAGACCGTGTTCGTGCTGCCGCCCTCCCGGCCGGGCGCGACCTATCGAGTCCGGATCTTCACCCCGGAGTCGGAACTCCCGTTCGCCGGCCATCCGAGCGTCGGCGCCGCGGTCACCCTGATGCGCCGGGGCGAGTTCCCAGCCGGTCGGGTGGTTCAGGAGTGCGGCGCCGGCCTGCTGTCACTCGAGGTGCGTCCGGCCGGTTCGGCGACGCTCACCGGTGGTGAGCCGACGCTCGGCGAACCCCTGGACGCGGCCCCGCTGCTGGCGGTGGCCGGCCTGCCGGCCGAGAGTGCGCTCGCCGCGCCACGTCCGGCCGGGTGCGGCCTGAGCTGGGTGTTTCTTCCCGTACGCCGGGAGCAGCTCGCCGACATCCAGATCGACGGCGCCGCCGCGGCTCGGCTCGGCGTCCCCGACATCTGCTACTTCGCCTGGTCACCCGAGTCGCGCGAGGCCCACTCCCGGGTGATGTGCCCGGGCAGCGCCGTCCCGGAGGACCCGGCGACCGGCTCGGCCGCCCTGGGCCTGGGCGTCTGGCTGGTCGCCGCGGGCTGGTTGCCCCCGTCCGAGGTCTCGGGCTACCGGGTCCACCAGGGCTCCGAGGTGAAGCGCCCGTCGATGCTGGACTGCACCGTGACCGCGGTCGAGGGGCGCGCCGTCGCCGCGACGGTGGCCGGCCACGTGGTCCCGATCGCCCGAGGCGAGATCGTCGTCCCCCCGTTCGTCGGCTGATCTCCGCCCGGTGACCGGTCAGGAGCGACGCACCCGGTGCAGCTTGAACGGCTTGCGGGTCTGGTTGCGGGCCGGGGTCTGCCGGGGGACGGCGGCGCCGGAGTCGGTGGGCAGGTCGGGTGAAGCCAGCGGCGCGTGCTGCTCCGGCGGGGTCAGCCGGACGATCGCGCAACCCGCCGCGGCCCACCGGGCCACCAGCTCGTCGAACGTGCCGGAGGCGTTGAGTCGCTTCTGCGCGAGTTGCGGGGCAACCGTCGTCCATTCCTCGGAACCGGGCTGGAGACGGGTCACCGCCATGTCGCTGACCACGATCAGGCCGCCGTTGTCACCGCGCAGGCGCACCGACGCCGTGCTCGCCTCGGCGAGGCCCGGGGCGTATTGCTCACCGGGCCCGCTGACCACGATCAGCGAGCCCTCCAGCGGCATGCACCAGAGCCCGAGCGCCGGCCCGTCCCCGATCGAGACCCAGGCCAGCGCCGCCTTCTTCAGTGCCTCATCCAAGACCGCAGACGTCACCGCATCAGGCTACCGGCTGCGACGCCGGCTGCAGACTGTCGATCAAGCCGATCACCTCGGAAAGCGACCGCACGGTGCGCCCGGCGAAGTTGGTGTCCGAGTCGAAGACCAGGTGACGGGCCAGGTCGGGGGCGGCCAGCCGGACCGGTGTCATGCCGACCGCGGCGGCTCCGGTGAGCTCGTGACTGCCGCCGTCCCCGACGTACAGGCATTCGGCCGGGCGGACTGCTAGCTCATCGCAGGCGGCCAGGTAGATGCGCGGGTCTGGCTTGCAGACCCCCTGGCGTACGGAATAGATCGTCGCGTCGAGCAGCGGCGCGACCGGCAGACTCGGCAGGAAGGCCGGCAGTTCGTGGGTGCAGTCGCTGATCACCGCGGTGGCGAGGCCGCGCCGCTGGAGGGCGGTGAGCACGCTGACCGCATCGGAGCGCAGCCGGGTGTCGGCCCGCAACGCGTTGATCCGGGCCGGCACCCCGGCTCGGACCTGCGACGCCCGGGGCCGCCCGCCGGCCTGCTCGATGACCCACCGTAGGGTGGCTTCCGCGTTGCCGTACCGGCCCCGGGCCCGCGCCCGGAAGGTGCGGTCGAGCACGCCGCGCACCGCTTCCGGGTCGACGCCGAGGGATCGGGCGATCTCGGCGTGCTGTGGTCCGCGTTGGACCGCGCGGGTCAACGTGCCAAAAAAGTCAAACACGACCGCACGGTATGCGGGCATGGTAAATCAGCCTCCCGGGCATCGGATGGTTCAAAAAGGGCGAAGAAGCGTTGGCGACTGTAGTCGCCACGTTACTTTCCGTTCAATAGCAGTCGATAAATGTGCTGAACAACTCTGCAAGAAGCGACGGCCGGGGATGAATGCTCGCTCACCACGCGTACTGACGGCGTTTTCCCTGGTAGTGGCGGTTCTGGCAGTCTCCTCCTCGGGGCCGCTCATCGCTTTCGCGACCGCTCCGGCACTGGCTATCGCCTTCTGGCGAAACGGACTGGCCACGGTGGTGCTGACCCCGGTCACCCTCGGCCGCCGCCGCGGCGAGCTCACCGGCGGCGGCCGGCGTGCGCTGACCTTCTGCCTGCTGGCCGGCGTCGCCCTGGCCGCGCACTTCGCCACCTGGATGCCGAGCGTCCAGCTGGGCTCGGTGGCCACCGCCACCGCGCTCGGCGCCACCCAGCCGGTGTGGCAGGGCCTGATCGCCGCCGGCCAGGGCCGTCGTCCCTCGACCGCGGGCTGGATCGGCATCGCACTGGCGGTCGGGGGGGCCGCCTGGACCACCGGCCTCGACGTCGGCGTCTCCGGCACGGCCGTACTCGCCGACGTGCTCGCCGTGTTCGGAGCGATCTTCGCCGCGGTCTACACGGCGCTCGGCGAGCAGGCCCGCGCGACGTTGAGCACCACCACGTACACCTGGATCTGTTATGGGTCCTGCGCGGTTCTGCTGCTTCTGGTCTGCCTGATCGGCGGGGTACGGCTGGGCGGTTACGACAATCGGACCTGGGCGGCGATCCTGGCCCTGGTGGCGGGCGCCCAACTGCTCGGCCATTCGATGTTCAACTACGCCCTGCAGCGCACCTCGGCGACGACGGTGAGCGTGTTGATCCTGCTCGAGGTTCCCGGCGCGGCCCTGCTGGCCTGGCTCTGGCTCGGTCAGCAGCCGCGAGTCGACGCACTGCCCGGCCTGGGCCTGCTCCTGGCCGGCGTGGTGGTGGTCATCCTCGGCGCCACCAGGGCAAACCGGCCGGTGGTCGACCCCGCCCGCACCGACTGACGCCCGGCTCGTTCGTTGAACTGATCGGGGCGCTGGTTGGCGGCCGCGGTCGGGGGCGGGTAGATAGGGGGCATGCGATGTATCGCGATCGATTGCGGATCGGGCCGGGTCTGGTGCTCGGGATGGCTCTCATGATCGGCGGGTGTGGCGACCCCGGCGACGGCGAGATCGTCGACTCCCCGGGCCTGACCGGAGGCTGGAGCACAGCCGGCTGCGCGGTCGAGCGCACGCCCGAGCAGGTCACGATGGGCGGTGTCACCATGCCGACCACGCCGGCCAAGCTCGAGGCCGTGATGGGCCGCATCGAGGAGGCCGGCCGGTCCCGGTTCGCCGACAGCTACGCCGGCATCGAAGTCGACCAGGAGCGGGTGCGGGCCGTCGTCTACCGGGTGCCGTCCGGCGCTTTCGACGACGTCATCCGCAAGGTGGCCGAGGACACCTGCGTCCTCGTCCAGGACGCCGACCACACCGCCACGTCCCTGGCCGTCTGGCACGACCGCATCCTGGCCGACCTGCCGTACTGGGGCCACCAGAACGTCTCGATCGTCAGCCTCGGCGCCCGCCACGACGGCAGCGGCGTCGAGATCGGCACCGTCGACCCGCTCAAGGCCCGGACGGCGCTGCTCGCCCGGTACGGCTCGCGGGCGCCGCTGGTCTTCGTCCCGGCCGACCCGGTCCGCCCGCTGCCCTCGCCCACCAGCCGGATCGCGCCCCCACCCGGTTCGTGACCTGATTCGGGGGAGTGGCAGCTCCCCGGGGCGACGGCGTCAGGAGAAACCGCCGCCGGCCACGCCGTAGATCACGATGGCGGCGATCGCGGCGACGGCGATGCCGCTGATCGTCCAGCCGACGATGATGCCGGCCAGTGCCATGCCGGCACCGTTGTTGCCGTTGTGCTTGATCCGGCTGCGGGCGACGTGGCCGAGGATCGCACCGACGATGCCGAGCAGCGCCCCGAAGCCGTAGAGGCAGATGCCGAGCACCGCCGCGCACGAGACCACCAGCGACGCGATGGCCAGGCCCTCGGTCTCCCGCGGCGGCTGATAACCGTACGGGTAGGCCGACGGTTGGTAGTAGGCCGGCTGGGCGTACGGGTCCGGCGGCATCGGGGCCGACATCGGCGGCATCGGCGGCTGATAGGGGTCCGGGGGCGGCGGCGTCGGGTTCGACGGCTGGTACGGCTGGTAGGGGTCGGTCATCGGGTCCTCCGTGCGGTTTCTGCGAAGTCACTGTAAACAAGCAGGTCTCGTGCGCCACGGGGGTGCGATGTTTGCCCTTGCCCAACTGACCGGGCAGGATCGCTCGCATGGTCTTCGACGCCCGCTCCTCCAGCGGAAGCCGTTCCCGCCGCGACGCGACTCGACCGGCCGCCGGTCGACGGCCGCGCGCCAGCTCCGCCGAGGCAGCGGATCCCGCCCTCACGGAGGCATCCGAATCCGCCCTCGCCGAGGCCGGCGACCCGGACGAGGCTCCGGTGACGCTCCGCCTCGACGGGAAGGTCGCGCTGGTCACGGGGGCGGGCAGCCCCGACGGCATCGGTTACGCGACCGCTCGCCGCCTGCGTGACCTCGGCGCCCGGGTGGCGATCGTCTCGACCACCCGGCGCATTCACGAACGGGCCGCCGAGCTGGGTGTCACCGGTTTCGTGGCCGACCTGACCGACGAGGCCGAGGTGGGTGCGCTCGCCGACGCGATCGTCGACCAGCTCGGTGACGTCGAAGTGCTCGTCAACAACGCGGGCCTGGCGAGCCGGGCCTCGCCCGAGGTGCTCCGCCCGGTGTCGCAGCTGACCTACGACGAGTGGAAGTCGGAGATCGACCGCAACCTCAGCACCGCGTTCCTGTGCAGTCGTGCTTTCCAGGGCGGCATGGCGGAGCAGGGCTGGGGTCGCATCGTCAACCTCGCGGCCACCGCCGGCCCGGTGAACGCGCTGCCCACCGAGGCGGCCTACGCGGCGGCCAAGGCGGGCGTCGTCGGCCTCACCCGGGCCTTGGCGATGGAGCTGGTCGCCGACGGCGTCAACGTCAACTGTGTGGCGCCCGGCACGATCTACACGGCCGCGTCCACCGTGACGGAGATCAAACAGGGTCTGGGTACGCCGATCGGCCGTCCCGGAGCGCCGGACGAGGTCGCGGCCGCGATCGCGTTCCTCTGCTCGCCGGCGGCGTCCTACATCACCGGCCAGATGCTCGTCGTCGACGGTGGCAACAGCGTGCGCGAGGCGGAGTTCCGCTGATCTTCCGGAGAGCCGGGCCGGCCCGGCTCTCCGCATCCGGATCAGTACGTGCTGCTGCTGTTGCTGACCGCGAAGGCGATGATGATGCCGTAGCCGATACAGACGAGCACCATCAAGCCGGTGAAGATGTAACCCAGCCAGAGACCGGCCGTGGCCAGGCCGTCGCCCTGCTCACCGCTCTGCCGGATCTGCTTCTTGGCGATGTGCCCGAGGATGATCGAGACCGGCGCGAAGATGAACGCGAACACCAGGGCCAGGATCGCCATCGTGTTGGTGCCCGGCGTCTGCACGTAGACGGGCTGTCCATAGGGGCCCGGCTGACCGTACGGCGGCTGACCGTAGGGCGGCGGCTGACCGTAGGGCTGGCCGCTGGTGGGCGGCGGGTAGCCACCGGGCTGGCCGCTTATCGGGTCCGGCGCCGCGTTGTACGGCGTCGTGGGGTCGCTCGACTGGCCGTACGGCTGGGCGGGCTGATATGGATCCGGCGTACCACCGGAGGGCGGGTATGTCACAGGGTCCTCCTACGTTTCCCGGCACCGTACTAGGCCGCGAGCAGGATAGGCGCCCCGGTCAGGGCAGTCTGCTGAGATTTCCCGCGGCCCGTTCGACAGCCAGACAACGATCTTCGATGTAGTCGATGTCGGCCTCCTCGGCCAGTCGCCGCGCCTCCGTCGAGAAGATGCCGCTCTGCAGCCACACCGCCGGTGCCTTGATCTCGATCGCCTGCCGGACCACGTCGACCGCGTCGCGCGCCGGCCGGAACACGTTGACGAGGTCGATCGGCTCGCCGATGTCGGCAAGCGTCGCAACCGCCGGCACTCCGAAGACCTCGTCGGCGAACGGGTTGACCGGAATGATCCGCCAGCCGTGCCGCAGCATCTGCCGGGGCACGGTGTGAGCCGACTTGAAGGGGTCGCGTGAGGCGCCGACCACGGCGATGACGTTGGCCTCGGCCAGAATCTGCTGCGCATCCCTCATGGTCCGACTGTAGCCATCACAACAGTGTCAGCTGCCGGTCCTCCCTCGTCGCGGGGGCGGCTTGCGTCGCCGGGGCGTCGACGGAACGGAGCTGCACCGGGTCGGGGCGGTGCAGGCCGTGTCGGCGGGCCGCCATGCGCACCCGCGCGCCGATCTCGTGCTGATAGGCCTGGGGCGAATAGGAACCGGAACCGAAGAGATCGCGGTAACGCGGCGCCAGCTCCGGATGGTTGCGGGTGAGCCAAGCTGCATACCACTCGCGGGCTCCCGGGCGCAGATGCAGCGGGATGGGCGTGACGCTGGTGGCGCCGGCTGCGGCGATGGCGGCCACCGTCTGGTCGATCGACTCCTCGCCGTCGGTCAGGCCGGGCAGGATCGGGGCCAGCAGAACGCCGATGTCGAAACCGGCGTCGGTGAGCCGCCGCACCACCTCGAGTCGTCGCCGCGGGCTCGGCGCACCCGACTCGACCGCCCGCCAGACCGTCTCGTCGACGAACCCGACCGAGACCGCGAGCCCGACCCGGGTCACCTCGGCTGCCTGTTGGAGCAGCTCGAGGTCGCGCAGGATGAGCGTGCCCTTGGTGAGGATCGAGAACGGGTTGGCGTGATCGCGCAGGGCCGCCAGGATCTCCGGCATCAGGCGATAGCGCCCCTCGGCGCGTTGGTAGACGTCGACGTTGGTGCCCATCGCGATCGACGCACCCGACCACCGGGGCGCGGCCAGCTCGCGGCGGATCAGCTCGCCCGCGTTGACCTTCACCACGATCTTGGTGTCGAAGTCGCGGCCGGCGTCGAGGTCGAGATAGGTGTGCGTGTTGCGGGCGAAGCAGTTGTGGCTGACCACGCCGTCAGCGATGAAGTCGCCGGTGCCGGTGCTGATGTCGAACAGCGGCAGGGTCAGCCCGAGCTCCGCGATGTCGGCCACCGCCAGCTCGCGGCTGCTGCGCACGCCCACCCCGGAGGCATCGAGCGGCGCGCCGGCCGCCCCGGTAAGGTGCCGGAAACGCAGCGCAGCCCACAGGTCGCGGTCGAGCTCGACGGTGGCGGACCCGCCGGGCCGGGTGCGGACCGGGGCCCGACTGGGCAGGCCGAGCCGGGTGAGCGCGTCGGTGATCCGGCTCAGGAACTGCTGATCGCCGCTGGTGAAGGTGATCGCGAGCCGGTCGGCCTGCCCGGTGGAGCCGAACGCCCCGGCCAGGAAGCCCCGGAACCAGCCGCCGCTCGGCTGCTCGGGCCAGCGCAGCGCCTCGTGCAGCGGGATGTCTTCGAGGTAGGTGTCGGCGCGCACCCAGGCGTCGCCCTCGCGGGCCGCGCGGCCGCCGGAGGCATCGCCCCGCACGAGGCCGCACAGGAAGCCGGCTTGGTAGTCAGGAGACTCCTTGGGCGGCTCGGCGAAGTGGCCGACCCCGAACATCAGGTCGCCGACGGCGAGGGCCGGCAGGTGCGGCTCGGCCGGGCTGACGTGCCGCCAGCCGCGGTCGGTGAGGAACCTGTGGTCGCCGCTCGCGACCAGCCGGGTGCCGTCGGCCAGGGTGACCCGGAAGGCGGGTTTGCGCGTCTCCCAGTGGTCGAGGACGGTCGTGGGCACATAACGCCGGCAGGCGCCGGCCCCCATGGTGCCCATGATCGCGTCACCGGTGCGCAGCTCGGCGAGGGGACGGGTGGTGCCGTCGGCCAGCAGGATCGGAGTGTCCCCGGCCAGGCAGTAGGAGCACGCGTGCGAACAGCCGCGATAGGGGTTGATGGTCCACTGGAACGGCACCCGCGACTGGCCCGGGACCCGGTTGATCAGGCTCTTGGCCTCGATCTCGTAGAACGTCATGCCGGCGAAGCCAGGAGTGTCGAAGGTGCGGACGGTGGCGCCGGGCAGCGCCAGCGGCAGGGGTGGAGCCGCCGGCGCTGCCCTGTCGGGGAGCGAGTCGCCGTCGTGCCCTTGACCGCCCGAGGGGGCCGACAGGTTGGACCATCGCATGGCGAGAATTCGAACACATGTTCGATCTCGTTGTCCAGTCGATCGGGGCGTGTCGGCGGGCGGACAAAAAGCGGCCCGCGGACCGGATGGTCCGCGGGCCGTCGCTTGGGGCCGAGCTCAGTGGCTGTGGGCCGCCAGCTGCTTGCGCACGTCGTCCATGTCGAGCTTCTCGACCTGCTCGATCAGGTTTTCCAGGGCCGACTCGGGCAGGGCGCCCGGCTGGGAGAAGACGATGACGCCGTCTCGGACGGCCATGATCGTCGGGATCGAGCGAATGTCGAACTTCGCGGCGAGCGCCTGCTCGGCCTCGGTGTCGACCTTGCCGAAGGTGATCTGCGGGTGCTTCTCCGAGGACCGCTCGTACGTCGGTGCGAAGCGAACGCACGGGCCGCACCAGCTGGCCCAGAAGTCGACCAGAACGATGCCGTCCTTGCTGGTCGCCTCGTCGAAGTTCTCTGCGGTCAGCGCAACCGTCGCCATGATGTCTCCGTCCGCGGGAAAATTGGCTTGCGTGCGATGAAACCCATCGTCCCCTTGTGCCATTCCCGGGGACGGGCTGGCGACACGTGTCATGCGGCACGTTTTCGGAACGCAATGTTGACCCTAGACCACTTATCGTAACGATAAGTGAGGAGAGCGCTCTCAGTTATCGAACAAGTTGCGACGTCCGTTTTGGAGACGAATACCGGGACATCGCCGTCTGCGCCCGGTGTTACCCCTGCTGAGCAGGTCTTTCTTGGTCGCTGAGAGTAATAGTAAAGATTCTTAAATGTGATTTGCCTCACATGCGAGAGACCTTCACGTAGATACGCAGGGTAAGGCAGACTTCTTTTTCACAGAGCGTGGGCGGCGGGTGCCGGGGAGGGCCCCGCCGCTCATTGCGTCTCCCCCCGGATGGGTAGCGTAACGGCCCATGATTGCGGGCGAGGACAACTCCGTCGAGGTCGGTGTGGGCCCCTGGGTGGGCGAGTGGCCGGTCGACCCGCGTTACGACCCGGAACTGCTGGCGCAGGGTGACCGCCGCAACGTCGTGGATCGCTATCGGTATTGGCGGCGTGAGGCCGTGGTGGCCGATCTGGACACGCACCGGCACGACTTCCACGTCGCGATCGAGAACTGGCAGCACGATCTCAACATCGGCACCGTGGTGCGCAACGCCAACGCCTTCCTCGCCGCCGAGGTGCACATCGTCGGCCTGCGCAAGTGGAACCGGCGCGGGGCCATGGTCACCGATCGCTACCAGCACGTTCGGCACCACCCGACGATCGAGGAGTTCATCTGGTGGGCCGCCGCCGAGGACCTGCCGGTGATCGGGATCGACAACCTGCCCGGCTCGCGGCCGATGGAGACGACCCGGCTGCCCCGGCGCTGCGTGCTGCTCTTCGGCCAGGAGGGGCCGGGTCTGTCGGAGCATGCCCGAGCGGCGTGCAGCCAGCTCTTCTCGATCGCCCAGTACGGCTCGACCAGATCGATAAACGCCGGGGTGGCCAGCGGGATCGCGATGCACGCCTGGATCCGGGCGCACGCCGAGCCCCCGCCCGGGTGAATTCCGCGGTTGCATCCGGGTTCTGCCGATCCGCTTGACGGCGGACCCGCGGCAGCTCACGGTTATGTGTGTGGGTGTCACGCTGAGTTGCCCCAGGTGTAGTGCACAGGTTCGCAAGCCGGACCTGATGCACAGTGACTGGCGCTGTGACAACTGCGGCGACGTCCCTCCGTTCCACGTCGCCGAGCACATCAGCGCCGAGATCGTCGACAGCATGCTGCGCCGGCCGTCGCCGGACCGGGTGCCGTTCTGGTGCCCGTGGCCGCTGCCCGCCGGCTGGATGGTCACCGGGGTCGGCTGGGCCGGCGACGATCGGCGTGGAGTGCGGGCGAGCGCGGTCTCGTGCAGCGGCCCGGAACCGCTCGGCGGCGGACTCGCCGATGTGGTCCTGATCGCCGAGCAACCGGGTGTCGGGCTGGGCACCAGATTCGCCGGTATCCCCGGTATAGACCCGGGATATCTGATCGCCGAGGCGCTGGCCGACCCCAGTGGACATGCCGGCCCGCACGCCAAGATCAAGGCGGCCGGCCACCCCACTCCACTGTGGTGCGTCAAGTCCCCGGAGGATCGAAGCGCCTACGTGAGTGAGGCCAAAGGAATGTGGCTCTATGCGGTAGCGTGGCCCGCAAGCGCGGGCTACTTCCTCGCCGAACATGTGGTGTTGCATGATCTGGCGGAGGGGGTGCCGCCCGAGCTCGTGTACGGAGCGCCGTCGCCTTACCTCCAGGGCAGGGTCTGAAAACCGGCTCTGACCTGCGGGTTAGGTATCGGCTTTTCGGTCACATTGTTCACACCGAGCGACGAAGCTGATACCGTCAGTACTGCCGCGGCGCTGACCGTCACCCGCAACCACAGGAGAAGGCCCGCCATGATCAAGAAGGTTCTCACCTGGCTTGGTATCGCGTTCTTGATCTTTTTCATTGCCTTCAATCCGAACTCGGCGGCGGACGTGTTCTCCTCCCTCGGAGGGACGATCGCCGATATTGCCCGGGGCTTCGGCCAGTTCTTCACCAACCTCGTCGCTTAGCATCACCACATGGGTGGTCCTGCTGAGCCGCACGAGCCTCGAAGCGAGGGTGCTGGGCGCCCCCGCGACGAGGACGACGAGAACTTCGGTTTTCGCTACGAGGACGATGTCGATCCTGACTACGCCAGGCGGCGTGCCTATTCGGACGGTCCCGGTTTCTCGCCGGACGCCGGATTCAACCCCGACGCGGGTTATGCCGACCCGGGCGAATACGAGCCGCCCCTCATCACCGAGGAAGAGCTAGCCGGTCTAGGCCCCGAAGGTGGCGGCGGCGGACCTCGGCGGGTGCTCCCGCTCGAGGACGAGCCGACCACTCTGGTCGCCCGCTATCTCTTCCCGACCGAGCGTTACCGCGGCGAGTGGAAGCGGCACTGGATCCATCTGTCCACACCGCTGGGCATCGGCGCCGGTGCGACCCTCCTGCTGGGATACCTCGCCGGCTTCCTGACCCGCCAAAATGTCGACGGCCTGGTCACGGTGGCGGTGCTGATCTGGCTGGGCGTCATCGGCTGGGTCGCCTGGAAGGTCTTCGACTGGTATTTCGACAGGTTCATCCTGACCAACAAGCGGGTGATGGTCGTCAACGGCATCATCACCCGACGGGTGGCCATGATGCCGCTTCTGCGGGTGACCGACATGAAATACGAGCAGTCCGCCCTGGGCCGGATGCTCAGCTACGGCACGTTCGTGCTCGAGTCGGCCGGCCAGGACCAGGCGCTCCGCGAGGTCAAGCACCTGCCCAACCCCAACGAGCTCTACCTGCGAGTCGTCGAGGAGATGTACGAACCGCAGGCCGTCGAAGCCCGCCTGGGCAAGGACGGCGACGGCGACGACGCCTGACAAATTGACTCTGTGACCAAGTGATCTGGTCTCCGCCCGGTCGCGCCTTGTGCGCGGCCGGTAGCGTTTTCGGGTGACCTCTATCGACCTGCACTGCCACTCGACCGCCAGCGACGGCACCCTCACCCCCGCGCAACTGGTCACCGCGGGAGCCGCAGCCGGCCTCGACGTCATGGCGATCACCGATCACGACACCACCGGGGGCTGGGCCGAGGCGGCCGCGGGCCGGCCGGCGGGGCTCACCCTCGTGCGTGGTGCGGAGTTGTCCTGCCGCTGGTCCGGGGGCGAGGGCTACCCGATCGCGCTGCACCTGCTCGCCTACCTCTTCGACCCGGCCGAGCCCCGGCTCGCGGCCGATCTCGCCGCCCTCCGGGAAGATCGCGAACAGCGCGCCGAGAAGATCGTGACGAAACTGCGTGCCGACGGGGTGCCGATCAGCTGGGAAGAAGTGCACGGCTACGCGGCGGGCGGCTCGGTCGGCCGGCCGCACATCGCCCAGGCGCTGATCCGGGCCGGTCTGGTCAACACGACCAACGAGGCGTTCGCCTCCCGCTGGCTGGGGGCGCGCTACTTCGTACCAAAAAATGATCTTGATGTTTTCGAGGCCGTGCGGGCGGTCCGGGAAGCCGGTGGGGTCGCGGTCTTCGCGCATCCCCGGGCCACCGTGCGCGGGCGGGTGGTGCCGGACCGGCTGGTCGCCGAACTCGCCGAGGCCGGCCTCTTCGGACTCGAGGCCGACCACGAGGACCACACGCCCATCGAGCGGGCCCACGTGCGGGCCCTGGCGGAAGACCTCGGTCTGGTGGTCACCGGTTCGTCCGACTTCCACGGCACGCACAAGACGGTCAAGCTGGGTGCGTTCCGCACGGCGCTTGAGGCGTACGAGAAAATCGTGTCCGCCGCGACCGGAGTGCCGGTCCTGGGGTGACGCTGGACGCACCAGCCTGCGCGCGGGACCCGATCCCCATACCTTGTTCGGGTGAATCTGAAGTTCCTCGGTGAGGTCTACGTGACCCTGCTGGTCATCGTCGACCCGCCCGGCATGGTGCCGGTGTTCCTGGCGCTGACCGGAGCCATGCCCGCCCGCCAGCGGATGAAAGCGGGCACGCAGGCGGTGCTGCTCGCCCTCGGCGTCATCGTCGGCTTCGCGGTGGCCGGGCAGACGCTGCTCGACTATCTGCACGTCCAACTGCCCGCGCTGCAAGGCGCCGGTGGTCTGCTGCTCGTCCTGGTCGCGCTCCAACTGCTCACCGGCAAGGCCGACGAGACGGAGGCGCAGGGCCAGACCACCAACGTCGCGCTCGTGCCGATCGGAACCCCGCTGCTGGCCGGGCCGGGCGCGATCGTCGCGACAATGCTTTTCGTACGCCGGGCCGAGGGCCTGGGCGAGTACGCCGTGATCGGCATCGGCATCCTCCTGGTGATGCTGACCGTCTGGTTGGTGCTGCGGTTCTCCGGGGGGATCGTCAAACTGCTCCGCCCGGCCGGTATCGAGGTGCTGACCCGCATCGCCGGCCTGCTCCTGGCGGCCATCGCCGTACAGCTGATCGCCGACGCCGTCGACGCGTTCGTGGAGCTCTACGCGGCGGCCTTCGCGGCCTGAGATTCTTGTCGGAGGGTGCTGGCAGGATTACCCCGTGGCTTCCACCCGACCCCGCACCGCGGTTCCCGAGCAGCTCGGCTTCGACGGCATGCCCGAGCGGCTGTTCGTCTGCACCCCGAGCAAGCTCGGCAGCTTCGCCGACTGCCCCCGGCGCTACCGCTATTCCTACGTCGACCGCCCCACCCCGCCCAAGGGACCGCCCTGGGCGCACAACTCGCTGGGCGCCAGCGTCCACACCGCCTTGAAGAACTGGTATGCCCTGCCGACCGACCGCCGAGCCCCCGGCGCGCTGCCGAGCCTGCTCAAGTCGACCTGGGTGCGCGAGGGCTACCGCGACGCCGATCAGGAGCGGGCGACCTTCCAGACGGCGCTGCAGTGGCTCGAGTCCTACGTCGCCACCCTCGACCCGGCTGAGGAGCCCCTCGGCGTCGAACGGGTGGTCGCCACCAAGACGGCGGTGCTCGCCTTCAACGGCCGCGCCGACCGCATCGACTCCCGTGCCGGCGACAACGGTGCCGAGGCGGTGATCGTCGACTACAAGACCGGCCGCTCCGGCCTCGACGCCGACGACGCCCGCGGCTCGATGGCGCTGGCGCTCTACGCGTGGGCGGCGCAGCGGGTCTTCCGCCGACCGTGCTACCGCGTCGAGCTCCACCACCTGCCCACCGGCACGGTGGCCGCCCATGACCACACCGAGGAGTCCCTGGCCCGCCAGGTCCGCCGGGCGGAAGACACGGCCCGCGACATCATGGCCGCCGAGAAGGCGGTCGCGGCCGGTGCCGACCCCGACGCGGAGTTCCCCCCCAATCCAGGCTCGCTGTGCAGCTGGTGCGACTTCCGCCGCTCCTGCCCGGCCGGCGCGGAGGCCCCGGCCAAGGAGCCTTGGACGGCAGTCGACCGCCTGGGCTAGCAGCGCGGCCCGCCTTCGCTTGCTTTCGCCCGGCGGCTTACCTGCGGGGCTGCTCGCTTTCGTGCGGCGCTGCTTGCGGCGGGCAGCTTTCGTGCGGCGCTGCTTGCGGCGGGGCGCTTATGGCTGGGCGCTCAGGCCCGAGCGGCGGCGGCTCGGGCCAGGGCGGCTTCGCGGATGGGGGCGACGCGCAGGCTTCGGGGGACCGTGGCCAGGACGGTGGAGAGCAGGAAGCGCAGGCTCCGGGCCGACAGGTCGGCGGTCAGGTCGGTGGTGGGCCAGCCCAGGCCGCCGTAGAGGCGACGCGCCCACGGCGGCAGCAGGGCCAGCGCCGTCGCGGCTATGCCGGTGTAGGCCCAACGGGTCGGGCCCAGTGTCAGACCGAGGCGGAAGGCGCGGCTGCCCCAATTCTCCGGCACCGATGGCACCGTCAGGAACATGGCGGTCTCCACGCCGGCCTTGGTCAGGGCCAGGTCGGGCAGAATCTTCGCGTAGTAGTCGGCGGTCTCGTCGGCGGTGGTCGGGACCGTGGCCGGGTCGATGCCCATCAGCTCGGCGGCTTTGAGCTGCTCGGTGTAGTAGCCGTCGACCTCGGCCGGGGTCAGGCGCACGCCCGCCCGTAACGCTGTGGTCAGGAACGACTCGACCTCGGTCACGTGCACCCAGCGCAGCAGGTCGGGCTCGTCGATGCGGAAGAGCTCGCCGGTGCGCGGGTCGGTGGCCCGCATCCGGGCGTGCATGCGACGCACTCGCAGCGCGGCGGCCTCGGCTTCCGCGGTGGTGCCCCAGATGACCGTGCCCACGTAATTGGACGTGCGGCTCAACCGGCCCCACGGGTCGGCCCGATAGTGGGAATTCTGCGCGACGGCCGCGACCGCGCGCGGGTGCAGTGCCTGAAGATAGAGCGAGCGGAGCCCGCCCAACATGAGGATCGGATCCTGATGCAGTTTCCAGGTGACCGAGCTCGGCCCGAACAACCCGACGTCCTCACTCATGAGATCCAGGTTGCCACGGAAACCGGGGAAACTTGAACCCGTTCAGAAACGGCCCCCCGCGGGAGCGTCTCAGCCGGTCGCCTCGGCCCGCCGACGGGCCTGACACGCAGGGCAAAGTCCCCAGAATGTGACCTCGGCCTCGTCCACCTCGAAACCGTGCCCGCTGCCCGGGGAGAGACACGGCCGCTCGCCGACCGCGCAGTCGACGTCCGCGATCTCCCCGCAGCCACGGCAGACGATGTGGTGGTGGTTGTCGCCGACGCGGGCCTCGAAGCGGGCGGGACTGCCGGCCGGTTCGAGGCGGCGGGCGAGGCCGGCCCGGGACAGTGCACCGAGCACGTCGTAGACGGCCTGGGTGGAGACCGAGTCGAGGCGGGTGCGGACCTGGCGGGCGATGTCGTCGACCTCGAGATGGCCGCCCCCGGTGAGGACTTCCAACACGGCGAGGCGCGGCTTGGTCACCCGCAGACCATGTTCGCGCAGCAAGTCTTCGCCGGTGGACATTTCTCCATGACAACACGGTTCTCGGGAAACCCCAAGTGAACCGGATCGGGCGACTGGGCGTAAGCGCACACAGCGGATGCTTGCGCCGTCAGATACTTCTAAGCTGACGGTCCGACATGATCAAGGAGGCGTCTTGTTCGACCAGGTGAATGGCCTGCCGGTGCACGCGTTGGTGCTGCATGCGGCGGTCGTCTTCGTTCCGCTGCTGGCATTGGGCGCCATCGTGTACGCGCTGGTCGCCAAGTGGCGCCCGAAGATCAGCTGGGCCTTGGTGCTGCTGTCGATCGCCGCGCCGGTCTCGACCTTCGTCGCGAAGGAGTCCGGCGAGAAGCTCTACGACCGGCTGATCAGCCAGGGGCTCAAGGGCAAGGGCAAGGAGATCCTCGACAACCACATGAATTTCGGCTCGACGACTTTCTGGCTGTCGCTGGCTCTGGGCGTGGCGAGCATCGTCATGGTCGTCCTGACCGGCCGTGGCGCCCTGCCCAAGATCGCCGAGTGGGCCCTGGCCGCGGTCATGGTCGTGCTGGCCGTGCTGTCCGGCTACTACGTCTTCCGGACCGGCGACGCCGGCGCTACCGCCGTGTGGGGCCAGTACTAGAGGGCGCGTCACCCGGCCGCTGAGGGGGCGGCCGGGTGACGGGGTCTTCTGGAACGGGGCGTCCAGCAGCGTGGCGTCCAGCGGCGTGTGCCTAGAACAGGGCTCGAGCACAGAGCAGGCAGATCAGGATGATCGCGATCGCCCCGGCTACCAGGCCCACCCCGTAGGTCACCGTGCGCGCTGAGCCCTCGGCCTCGTCCAGCGCGTCCATGTCCTGTGCGGGCAGCGCGCGGGGCGGCGGAGGCGGTGAGAACGTCGGCGGGCGCCATCCCGGGTGGGGCGGCGGTGCCTGCGGCGGGCCTGAATAGTCGCTGCCAGGGCTGGGCGTGGGCGCCGGGCGCGGGTCGGGTTGGGCGGACGACGGGTCGGGCCGCTGCCAGTACGCGTCGTCGTCCGGGACGCCGGTGGGGGAGCTCACGTTCACCGACGGTACAGCCGAAGGGGGAAGACGGCCGCAGCGGCGCGGCTTACCCTCTAAGCCGTGGACATTCTGGATGAGCCGGAGCGCGACAGCGACGGCGAGCGCGAGGTTGACTTCGAGTCGGAGGAGGCCGTGATCCTGCCCGACCAGACTCGTGACGACACCGAGTTCGGCTGGGGCGAGCGCGCCGACACCAACGACGATCGGCTCTTCGAAGACCGCCCGCCTCACTGGTGAACCGCCGCCCGCCCGGCTGGTGGGCTGCCGGCTGGCTGGCTGGTGCGGTGCCGCCGGCCTCGCTGGTGGGCCGCCGGCTGACGATGACGGTCAGTCGGGTCGGATCAGGACCGCGAAACCGTGGCCGGGTGCGGAAACGGCTGCCTCGGCCTCGGCCCTCGTCAAGGCCAGGAGCAGGCTTCCGGCTGTGGGATCACCGGCGTCGCTGACCTGAAGGACGAGCGCGGCTGTCGCCACCGGCGGAGCACCGGCATCCACCCGGAGCACGTCGACCCGGTTGCCCGGGCGCACCAGGCGCAACGCGGCCGGATCGGCCAATCGGATCGGCACACCGACGCTGCCCGCGGGCACGGCCGGGGGAGCCGGGCCGGAGGACGGGGTGCCCCTCGGGGGCGTCGCGGCCGCGCTTGACACTGGCGGGGGATCGGCCGCGACGCCGGCCCGAGGGTCCGCGCAGGATCGCGCGGATGGTGACCACGACACCGCGGCTGCGGTGACCAGCAGGGCCGCGACGGCAGCTAGACGCAATAGCGTGCCGCGGGTCGGCCGGTGCCAGCGCACGGGATCAAGGCGCCCCTCGCCACTGTCGTGGCCGGCGATCCCGTGTGCCTTGGGTGGAGCAGACCCGAATCGGGCCGTGCGAGGTCTGCCCATCTCATGCCCTCCCCTGCCGAGGCGCCGTGGTCGTTGGCGCCGGGGCAGACGTTAGGCGGGTTGGGCGATCGCTCGCTGAGGCGTTGTGGACAACCCGGAACTGTGGATAACGCGTACGGCGTCGCCGATTCTGGTAGGGCGGCGATTCTGGGTTCGGAGGCAACGCGCAGCAGCGCGTCGGGCCGATGGCCGGACGCGCTGCGTGTGTGCGGTGAACCGCGGTAGTGCTTTGCTCAGGAAGCCGAAGCGGCCTTGGTGCTGCTCGACGAGGATCCGCCGGACGACGATTTGCCGGACGACGAACTGCTGGACGAACTGCCGGACGAGGAACTGCCCGACGACGAGGCGCCCGAGGTGGACGACGGCGTCGAGGTCGAGGGGGTCGACGACGAGGAATCCGACTTCGTTGTCGATTCGCTGCCGCTCGCGGCCGGCTTCTCGGCGCTCACTCCGCCGGAGCGGGAGTCGTTGCGGTAGAAGCCGGAACCCTTGAAGACGATGCCGACCGAGTTGAACACCTTGCGGAGCTTGCCGCTGCAGTTCGGGCACTCGGTCAGGGCCGGGTCGGAGAACGACTGGACGGCCTCGAGCTGGTGACCGCACTCGGTGCAGGCGTACTGATAGGTGGGCACGGCTCCTCCGGAAAAGGTCGGCTGCTGGCACTCGCCAACTCCGAGTGCCAATGTTGCGCCATCGGAGGTCATTTCGTCCACTCGACGGCCCGGCTGAGAGTGAAGCCACCGCGAGGTGTGATGACGGCGTCGACGGGCTGGTCGTGCGGTTCGCCGGGCACCTCGTCGAGGAGCTCGCCGTCGTAGAGAAGTGCCACCACCAACTGCCGAGCGGGCCATCCGACGGATAAGTCGGAAATGTCAGAACGGGCGAAACCGGCGGCAGCGGACGCGGGCGGCGCGCCCGGGGACGGCCAAGCGGCGGGCGGGGCGGCGGCAGGCGGCACGGAAGCGGGTGGCCGGGAGGCGGGCGGGGCGGCGGCAGGCGGCACGGAGGCGGGTGGCCGGGAGGGGGGCGGGGCGGAAGTCGGCGGGGAGGAAACGGGTGGGGAGGGGTGGGCGGCGACGCGGGCTGGGAGGCGGGTCAGGGCTCGGTCGTAGGAGCCGCCGCCTTTGCCCAGGCGGTGGCCTCGGTGGTCTACGGCCAGGGCGGGGACCAGGATCAGGGCGGCGGTGGCGATCGCGGCTACGCCCAGGCGGGGGCCGGTCGGTTCGCGGAGGCCGCGGGGGGCGGGGGCCAGGGAGGAGGGGCCGGTGTAGCGGGTCCAGTCGAGGTCGCCGTCGGGGAGCAGGACCGGCAGGAGCACGGGGGCGTGGGCGGCCAGGACCTCGGGCAGGTCGGGGCCGCCGGGTTCGGTGCCGATCGGGACGTAGGCAGCGATCACGGGCGGGTGCGCACGGCGTACGCAAGCAAGGATTTGACGTTGAAGTTGCCGATTCGCGGCCAAGCGGGTCTCGGGGGACATGGTGCGGCGTGCTGTAATCAGTTGACTCCGCAGCGCGACCTTGGCTGGTGGAGATCCGTTTCCGTCACCGGTCAAATCGGGCACGCAACACCCCCTTTCGAAAAGCGGCAAACGGTGCACACTATGTCAGCATCGCTCCAAAGACGGCCACTTCCGGGAGGATGCGTGACGCTTCGTGGTCGGCTCACCACCGCGTTCCTGGTGGTTGTGTTCGGCCCGGTGCTGCTCGGGGCCATTTTCGTCGCGCTTACCGTCGCCACCGTCAGTCAGGATCGAGCGGCCGAGCGGCTCGATCATGCCGCGACCACCGTGCGTACCGGAATCGGGGCGATCTGCCGGCAGCTGCAGGCCTCGGCCGACGCGGTCGCGGTGGTGCCGGCGGCCGAGCGTGCCGCCGTCGCCCGTCAGCTCGTCGCGCGCGGCCTGGCCACCGAGGTCGAGGTCACGCCGGTGGGGGCGCAGCTGGCCTCGAGTGCGGGGGAGACGGCGCGCGGCGACTGCGCGGAGCCGGCAAATCAGCAGTTCAGCGCGATTTCGGCAACCGCCACCGCGGGCGCTGACAAGATCACCGCGGTGCAGTCGGTGGACGCCGACTTCCTCACCCGGCTGGCCGCGACGAGCGGTGCCGGAGTCCGGCTCGGCCTGCGTGACCTGCCGGAAGGCCGCACGCTGAGCCCGGAGCCGGGCCAGCCGTTACCGCTCACGCTGAGCGTGCCGAGGAGCAACCCCGGTTTCCTGTACGCCGTCCTGCTCGCCGTCGTGCTCACGGCCGGCCTCGCCGCGGTGCTGGTGGCGCGCTGGCTGGCCGCCTCCACCACGCGCCCGCTCGGCGACCTCGCGCACGCCGCCGACCAGGTGGCCGCCGGTGACCTGGACACCCGGGTGCCGATCGGGCGCCCGGACGAGCTGGGCCGCCTCGCCGCCACGTTCAACCGGATGACGCGCGAGCTGCAGGCCTACGTGCAGGCGTTGACCGCGAGCCGCGACCAGCTTCGCGGGCATCTGGCGATCCTCGGCGAGACGCTGTCCAGCACCCATGACGTCGACCGGATCCTGCGGGTGATCCTGCGTACCGCGCTCGTCGCCACCGGCGCCCGCGCCGGCCTGGTGCTGCTGCTCGATCCGGCCGGCGAGAAGCTGATGCCGCGCTGTGCGATCGGCCTGACCGGCGACTGGGACGCACCCGAGCTTCCCGCGCTGCCGGTCGGCTCGGGAATTCTCGGCGGCGTGGCGGCCGCCGGCGAGGCGCGGCGCGGGCACGGCGAGACCGGATCGGTCGAGCCACCCTGCCGTACGTACGTGGCTGTGCCGATCCGGGCGCCCCTGATCGACGACCCGTTCGCGCCGGCCGACTCCACGCCCGCCACCATCGGCGTGCTCGCGCTCTACGACCGGGTCGGCGGGGACGAGTTCGAGGACACCGATCTGCAGACCCTGCGTACGTTCGCCGGGCAGGCCGGGGTTGCCGTGAACAATGTTCGGGTACACGAGGAAGCCCAGCGACTTTCGCTCACCGACCCGCTCACCGGCCTGTGGAACTACCGTTATCTCCGCGAGTCGTTGCGCCGGGAGGTGGAACGCGCCAGTCGCTTCGGCCGGATGCTCGCCGTGCTCGTGCTCGACCTCGATCACTTCAAGGGGGTCAACGACACCTACGGGCATGCGGCCGGGGACGCGGTGCTCGGCGAGTTCGCCCGGCGGATCCGGGTCGGGTTGCGTGAGGTGGACGTCGCGTTCCGCCAGGGCGGGGAGGAGTTCGTGGTGCTGTTGCCGGAGACCGACGCGTACGGCGGGGCGATCGTCGCCGACCGCCTCGGCACGGCCGTCCGGGGCACCCCGTTCTCGATCGAGGCCCGCGGCGAGATCACCGTGACCGTGTCGATCGGGGTGGCGGTCTTTCCCGAGCACGGCGCCGACGCCCAGCAGGTGCTCCGGGCCGCCGATGACGCTCTGTACGCGGCCAAGAACGCCGGACGCGACACCTACCGTCTTTTTGATTCCCCGACCACCGCCATCGGTGGGCCGCAACCGCCGCGTCAGGCACGCGGCCGCTAGTCTCGCGGCATACTTCCAGGCACGATCCGAGCAAAGGTGCGGTTACCTCGATGACCACGAACGCGCATGCGACCGGCCGCCGGGCGGTCAAGGCCGTCATCCCCGCGGCCGGTCTGGCCACCAGGTTCCTGCCGGCCACCAAGGCCGTGCCGAAGGAGCTGCTGCCGGTCGTGGACCGACCGGTGCTGCAATACATCGTGGAGGAGGCGGCCGCGGCCGGTCTCTCCGACGTACTGCTGGTCACCGGCCGGGGCAAGACCTCCATGGTGGACCACTTCGATCGCCGCCCCGACGTGGAACAGCGCCTCGAGGAGAAGGGCGACGAGGCCCGGCTCGCCGCGGTGCGCCGCACCAGCGAGCTCGCCGACATCTACGCGGTGCGCCAGGGTGAGGCGCTCGGCCTCGGCCACGCGGTCGGCTGCGCCGCCTCGCACGTCGGCGACAACCCGTTCGCGGTGCTGCTCGGCGACGAGTTCGTCGAACAGGACAAGCCGCTCCTGCCCGACATGATCGACCTGCAGGCCCGCACCGGCGGCATCGTGCTCGCCTTCATGGAGGTGGCGCCGCACGAGACGTCCCGTTACGGGATCGCCTCGGTCGAGCCGTCCGACCTCGGTGACGACGTGGTCAAGGTGACGGGGCTGGTCGAGAAGCCGTCGCCGGAGGAGGCGCCCAGCCGGCTGGCCGTCCTGGGCCGCTACATCCTGCCCGGCTCGATCTTCGAGGCGATCGCCAACACCAAGCCCGGCAGCGGCGGCGAGATCCAGCTGACCGACGCGATGTTCCAACTGCTGCAGGACGGTGTGCCGGTGCACGGCATCGTCTACCGCGGCCACCGCTACGACACCGGCATGCCGCTCGGCTACCTGCAGGCCGTGGTTCAGCTGGCCAGCGAGCGCGAGGACATCGGCGAGGAGTTCCGGACCTGGCTGACCGAGTTCGTCGCCCGCGGTTCCGCTGCTGGCGGTTCGAAGGGATGACGGCCACGGCCGATGCCGAGGCGGCCGCCAACGAGCTGATGCCTCTCGCCGAATACCTGGGCAGCGTGCTGCGCAGGTTGCGGGCGCTGCCTCCGCTCGACCTCGACCTCACCCAGGCGCACGGCAACGTGCTCGCCGGTGACGTGCTCGCCCCGCACCCCTACCCGGCCTTCGACCAGGCCGCCATCGACGGATACGCGGCCCGCTGGGAAGACCTCGCGTCGGCCGGCCGGGTCGGCTCGCACCCGTCGTCGTTCGGCAAGATCGAGGGCCGGCCGGTGCGGCTCAACGTGGTCGGTGACCTCGGCGCGGCCAGTTGGCGCCCGGTGCGGCTCACCCCCGGCACCTGCTTCTCGGTGGCGGCCGGCGCGCCGTTGCCGATCGGCGCCGACGTGGTGGTGCCGGTGCACTGGACCGACCAGGGCATGGCCGCGGTGGAGATCCTGCACGCGCCGAAACGCGGCTCCGGGGTGCGGCGGGCGGGCGAGGAAGTGGCCGCGGGCCAGGTACTGGCGTCCACCGGCACCTACGTCACGCCCGCCATGGTGGCCACGTTCGCCGCGTCCGGCATCGGACACGTGATGGTGCGGCCCAGCCCGCGGGTCGTCGTCGTGGCGACCGGGGACGAGCTCGTCGACGTGGGCCGGCCGAGCCAGCCGGGTCAGATCGTCGACGCCAACTCGCACGCGCTCACCGCCGCCGCGGTCGAGGCCGGCGCCCTGGCCTACCGGATCGGCATCTGCGACGACGACCCGGAAGGACTGCGCGGTCTGCTGGAGGACCAGACGCTGCGGGCCGACCTGATCATCACGACCGGCGGCACCGGCACCGGGCCCGGCGACATGCTGCGCCGGGTGCTGTCCCGCCGTGACCCCGGCCGCGGCGTCGTCGAGTTCACCGACGTGGCCCTCTGCCCCGGCGCCGCCCTCGGCTTCGGCACCGTCGGCGGTGAGGAGGTGCCGGTCGTCTGCCTGCCCGGCGAACCCGGCGCCGCCCTGGTCGGCTTCGAGGTGCTCGCCCGGCCGGTCATCCAGGTGCTGGCCGGCGCCGAGCCGGTGTTCCGCCCGAGCGTCAAGGCGCATCTGCTGGAGACCGTCTCGTCCCCCGGCGGCCTGCGCGAGTTCCGGCCCGCCCACGTCGCCGAGCGCCGGGGCGGGGGTTACACGGTGCAGCCGCTGGCCGGTGGGCCGTACACTCTCTCCGGCCTGGCCGAGGCGAACGGACTCCTGGTCCTCGGCGAGCGGGTCACCACAGCGGCCGCCGGCTCGACCGTGGACGTCTTGTTGCTCGACCGGAGGCGATGATGCTGGGCTCCACGCCCGGATGGCCGGCCGTCCTCACCGACGGTCCCGTTCTGCTGCGGCCCTACAAGCGCGGCGACGGCAAGGTCTGGTCCGAGGTGCGGATCGCCAACCAGAAATGGCTCGCCCCGTGGGAGTCGGCGCCGCCCGGACCGTGGGCCGAGATGAACTCGGTGCGCGCCTACCACTACGTCTACCAGGACATGAAGCGAGCGGCCCGGCGCGGCGAGAGCATGCCGTTCGCGGTCTGCTTCGAGGATCGGCTGGTCGGGCACCTCAATCTGGGCAACATCGTCCGGCGGGCGTTCAGCTCCGCGTACGCGGGTTACTGGGTCGATGCCCGGGTCGCCGGCCGGGGCGTCATCCCCACCGCCCTCGCTCTCGCGGTCGACCACGCGTTCAACGCCGGTCTGCTGCACCGCATCGAGGTCAACATCCGGCCGGAAAACGTCCCGTCCCGCCGCGTCGTCGAGAAGCTCGGCTTCCGCGAGGAGGCGTACCACCAGCGCTACATGCATATCGACGGCAGCTGGCGAGACCATCTTGGATATGCCCTGACCAGCGAGGAGGTGGCCGCGGACGGTGGCCTCCTGGCGCGCTGGCGACGCGTACGCGCCTGATCGCCGATCTTCGCAGCGCGACGCGCCCGGCGCGGCGCGCGCATTTCCGCAGCTCGCGCCCGTAGCCTCGGGGAATTGGGTCTTGCGGTCCGCCTCCAGGGGAGTGTAGAGCGGACCGTCATAGCTGACGGGAGGGGTGAGGGTGCCCACCTCGGTGCTCCTCGCCGTCCTCGCCGCGGCCGGCTTGCTCGCCCTCGCACCGGCACTCGTCCGCCGGTACGACGCCACCGAGCGCCTGGCCGCGGAGCGGGCGTCGTCGACGGCGCGGGTGCTGCAGCGCCGCCGCCGTCTGCGCACCGTGCCCGGACGACGACCGATAAACCCCGGCCGGGCCGTTTCGGTTACGGTCCTGGCGCCTTCGCCCGAAGTCGAGAAGCCTCAGCGTCGCCTCCGGCTGGTGACACCGGGTCGGCGCCCCACGCGCCGCCCACCACCGCGCCGGCATGCCACTGCGGTGGTCCGCCGGCGCCGCGTCTTCGCGGCGCTGCTGCTTCTCAACATCATCGAGCTGGTCGGCGTCCTGACCGTGAGCGCCGGTTTCTGGATCAGCTTCGCGGTCACCGTGTCGCTGCTCGGCCTTTACCTGGTGCACCTGCGCAACCGGGCCGTCGCCGACCGGCGGCGTCGGCGCTGGGAGGCGCGGGAAGCGGCCTGGCTGGCTGCCCGGCAGGCCGAGGTGCGCCGGGAGCAGGCACGGCGAGCGGCGGCGCGGCGGGAGGCGCAGCGGCGCCTGGCGGCGCAGCGGGAGGCGGTACGGCGGGCCGCGATGGGCCTGGACCGCGAGCCGGACGAGCTGCCGGCCACCGGCTCGGTGTCGTACCGCCGGGTGGGTGGTCTACGCGGTCGCGCGTACGAGGCGGGCGGCCGGCACCACACCGCTTGATCCTGGAGGGTCGGTTCGCGGGTCACACCGGTTACCTGTTAGTGTTGCTGCGGTCCGCCGGACAGAGTTCGACGGCTGCAAGGGGCTGTGGCGCAGTCTGGTAGCGCACCTCGTTCGCATCGAGGGGGTCTGGGGTTCAAATCCCCACAGCTCCACCAAGAGAACTTCGAACGCCGCGGCCCGCGCGAAATGCGCGGGCCGCGGCGTTTTTAATGTTCTTCCTATTTTGTAGGAAGCTTTATTGTCCTATTCTGAGCGACAAAATGATATGGATAAATTTCGCCGCTTTCCCTTAGGATCATGCTCGAAAGCTGAATAGGGGCCGGTGAAAGGGATACATCGCGGTGGCGGAGCAGGAGCATCCTTCGCTGTTTCGGCCCTATGTGATGAGGGCGGACCAGGAGCCGTCGGAGTGGCGCACAATGCCCGCGGAGACGCCGGAGTTCGTCCGGGTCGCTGACCCGCGACCGGCCGAGGTGCCGCTCGGCCCGAGCGCGGGGGTGGCACGGCGGACAGATGTGCCGGCGCGTCCGATGGATCGGCGGGTGCTCGTCGCGGGGGCGGTCGTGGCGGTTGCGGCGATCGTGGCGGTGCTTGCCCTGAACGGGCCGGACCGACCCGAGGCCGGCCCCTCGACCAACAGCATCACCGGCGACTGGCTCCCCCCTGGGGCTCCCGGCCTGCTTCTGCCGTCGGCGGCACCGTCACCGGCAGTGGCGCCCTCGGCTGGGGTGGTGCCACCGGCTGGGGCGGTGCCGGACAGCTATATATCGGTCAGTGCGCCGGCCGCGCAGCCGGCCGGACGGGCTCGACCCGGGTCCGCACCGGCCAAGCCGCCCGGCACCACGAAACCGGCGGAGAACGCGACCGCCTACAGCGTCATTCAGGCGGAGCGATTCGACGAGCAGAACGGCGTCGAGATCCAAGCCGACGAAAGCGGACCAGGAATTCACGTCGGCTTCATCACCACCGGCGACTGGGTGCGATATGACGACATCGGATTCACCGACGTGCCCGCGACCAAGCTGTTGATCAGTGCCGCCAATTGGGCGGCGGCGGGTGGCACCGGTGAGGTCGAGCTGCGTCTCGACGACCGGTCCGAGGCGCCGATCGGCCGGTTGACGATTCCGAACAACGGCAACTGGTTCGCGTTCACGACGTACGTCATGACGATCCGGCCGACCACCGGTGTGCACACCGTCTATCTGACGTTCACCAGCAAGCAGAAGGAGGAGTTCGGCAACATCGACTGGTTCCGCTTCCAGCACTGAGCCGGCGCTTAGGTCAGACCGAGGGACTTACCGGTAAGCGCCGCTTGGCAACTTATGCGGTGTACTCCTGGATTGAGTCCCGGAGGTGACCATGCAAGCTCCCCAGCCCGACAACGAAACCGACCGCCTCGCCGCCCTGTACGCGCTCGACATCCTCGACAGTGCGCCCGAACAGGATTTCGACGACATCGTGCAACTCGCCTCGAACGTCTGCGGCACCCCGATGTCGTTGGTGACCCTGGTCGACACGGACCGGCAGTGGTTCAAGGCGCGGGTCGGCACCGACTTCACCGAGACATCCCGCGACCTGTCGTTCTGCGCGCACGCGATCCTCGGCCGCGACCTGCTCGTGGTGCCGGACGCGACCAAGGACGCCCGGTTCGCCGACAACCCGTGGGTCGACACGGAGGGCGGCATCCGGTTCTATGCCGGCGCGCCGCTGGTCACCACCGAGGGGTACGCGCTCGGCACGCTCTGCGTGATCGACAACGAACCTCGCAAGGTCGACATCGAACAGCTCCAGGCCCTGCGCGCGCTGGCCCGCCAGGTCACCTCCCAGATGGAGCTGCGCCGGCACGCGATCGCGCTGGCCAACACCACGGCCCGGCTCCAGGAGCTGGAACGTCGCAAGGACGACCTGGCCGAGCTGATCGGCGGGGACCTGCGGGCGCCGCTGCGACTGATGTCGACGTACCTCGAGAAGCTCGGCACCACCGGCTACCACGACGCCGAGCTGGCCGAACTCGTCGGCCGGGCCACCGCCGGGCACATCCGCGGCTTCCTCGACCTGCTGCACCACCTGAACTCGATGGCGGACGCCGGATCGGGCAGCGAGAGCCTGCACATGCGGCAGGTCGACCTGACCCGGGTCACCCAGCGGGCGGTCGAGGCGGTGCGGCCGATCGCGGCCAGCAAGCAGATCTGGATCCTCAACCAGGCGGGCGGGCCGGCCCTGCCGATCATCGCCGACCCGGTACGCCTCGAGCAGGTGATCACCCACCTGCTGTTCGCGGCGGTGAAGTACACCCCGATCGGCGGCCGGATGCGGGTCGGCACCGAGATCGAGTCGGGTCCGACCATCCGCGTCGACGACATGGACCTGCCCGACGGCATGCGACCCGAGCTGTTCCCGCACCTGTACTACGGCACGATGGCCCACCCGTCGGAGGTGCCGGGCCCGGACCGGGGTCTCGCGGTGGCCAAGAAGATCCTGGACGCGCACCACGCCACGGTGGCGCTCGCCGACCGGCCCGGCGACGGCACCTCGCTGCACGTCGTCTTCCCGTTCGCGCAGGCGGCCGTGGCCGACGAGGTCGCACAGCTGATCGCGGCTTGACCAAGCCGGTCCGCACCCCCGTCCGGCTGCAGGTCGGACGGGAGTACGGACCGACGCGTCACCCGGTGTAGACCGGGCCGGAGCCGCCACCCGGGGGCGAGCCGGCGGACGGGAGATCCTCGGGATCGAACTCGACCGGCATCGCGGCCACCCGGCCCGAGGCCCGGTCGTCCGAGCCGGAGCGGGGCGCGATGATCGTCGGCGGACCGGGGTCGAGCCGCGCCGGGGCCGGCGCCGGCAGTGGCATGTCGAGCAGCTCCGAACGCTGGGCCAGGCCGGCCCGGTGCAGCTTGTGCCAGCGCAACCGGCCCCCGGTCATCGCGGTCGTGAAGGACTGCATCAGCACCAGGTACATCAGCTGCCGGTAGGCGAACTGCTGCAACGGCAATCGCCACAGCGGAACCATCGGCTCCTTGTCGAACCGGAACGCCACCGCCGCGGTGAACAGCTGGAGCGCGAGCATGCCGAACCAGGCCAGCAACGTCTCCCGCAACTCCCAGAAGACCAGGCCGTACAGCAGCATGAGGTCGACGACCGGGGCGAGCATCGGCAGCACCACCCCGAACAGTGCGAGGAACGGCAGCCCCACCCGCCCGAACCGGCCGGACGGCCCCGGGTCGCGCAACGCCCGGCGGTGCTTCCACATCGCCTGCATGGTGCCGTAACTCCACCGGTAACGCTGCCGGTAGAGCTGCTCGAGGGTGGTCGGCGCCTCGGTCCACGCCTTGGCGCGCTCCTCGTACACCACCCGCCAGCCGGCCCGGCACAGCGCCATGGTGACGTCGGTGTCCTCGGCCAGGGTCTCGTCGCTCATTCCGCCGACCTGGGCGAGCGCCTCCCGGCGGAACGCACCGATCGCACCCGGCACGGTCGGCATGCAGTTGAGCACCTCGTAGAGGCGGCGATCCAGGTTGAAGCCGATCACGTACTCGATGTGCTGCCAGGCGGCGACCATCTTCTCCCGGTTGCCGACCTTCACGTTGCCGGCGACCGCCCCCACGCCCGGCTCGGCGAACGGCTGGACGAGATACCGGATCGAGTCCTTCTCGAAGATCGTGTCGCCGTCGACGG
The DNA here is from genome assembly GCF_016862195.1 of Paractinoplanes ferrugineus. Lineage (GTDB taxonomy): Bacteria > Actinomycetota > Actinomycetes > Mycobacteriales > Micromonosporaceae > Actinoplanes > Actinoplanes ferrugineus. The sequence goes on from NZ_BOMM01000001.1 coordinate 399,932, forward strand.
TGACGATGAGGTCGTGCCGGGCCAGCGCGATGCCGGTGTTCAGGGCGTTCGACTTGCCGCCGTTGGGCACCCGCACCACGCGTACGTTCGGCAGCGCCATCCGCTCCACGATCGCCGCGGTGCCGTCGGTCGAGCCGTCGTCGACCACCACCACCTCGATGGCCGGGTAGTCGCCGCCGGCGAGGGAGCGCACGGCCGCCTCGATGCCCTCCTTCTCGTTGTAGGCGGGCACGATCACCGATACCGGCTCGGTCACCGGTGGGCCCCAGCTCCAGCTCGGCTTGCGGCGCTGCCGGGCGTGCCGGGTGGCGAGCAGCAGGAGCAGGAGGGTACGGCCGATGGTGAGCAGCCCGACGACCAGGAACAGGGCCGCGATCAGCCAGAGCATGCCGTCGGCCGCCCGTACCGTCCAGATGACCGCGGAGCCGCGCCAGACGTCGGCCTTGTCGGCCGCCGGGTTTTCCGCCAGCAACGGTACGGACGGCGTGCGCTCCGCGATGCTCTGGTTCAGCCCTTCGGTGACCGTGGTGAAGCGGTAGCCGCGCTTCTTCATCGCCGGGATGAAGGAGCGCAGGGCGGCCACGGTCTGCGCACGGTCCCCACCGGCGTCGTGGAACAGGACCACCGCCGGGGTCTCGCCGGCCGGGGTGGCGTTGCGGACGATCTGCTGCACGCCGGGGCGCTGCCAGTCCTCGGAGTCGAGGTCGTTGACGACGACCAGGTAGCCCTGCCGGCCGGCGTCCTTGATCAGTTTCCAGTTCGTGTCGTCGACGGCGTCGGCCTTCGACGAGTACGGGAAACGGGCCAGGTTGGTGTGCACGCCGGTGGCGCGGGCGATCGCCACCTGGGTCTGGGACAGCTCGAGCGTGCGCCGCCAAGGCGCGATCGTCTGCAGGTTGGGATGGGTGAAGGTGTGCAGGCCCAGCTCGTTGCCGGCGTCGGTGATCTTCTTGGTGAGCGCGGGGTGCCGGGCCACTTCGGAGCCGACCACGAAGAACGTGCCGTGCGCGTCGTTCTCCCGCAGCACGTCGAGGATCTTCGGGGTCCAGGTCGGGTCGGGACCGTCGTCGAAGGTCAACGCGATCGTGCGTTCCGGCATCCGGCTGCTGCTTTCCTGGCCGCCGGTGGTGTTGATGATCGGCCCGCCCCCGCGGATCGCCAGCGGCACGCCGTCCTGGTCCCCGACCTCGGTATCGACGTGATCGCTGGTGAACTCGGCGTTGATGTAGGCCTGCATGATCAGCACGCCGACGAACAGGACGAGCAGCAGCGAGCCGAGGATCACCCGGGGCTTGGGCAGCAGGCGACGGCGGACCGGTCCGCGCGGGCGGGCCGGGCTCACGGCTGCACCCCGGACGCCTTGGCCGTGGGCGTTTCGGACGCCGGCGCGGTGGTGGTGGTGGTCTCGACGGGGGCCTGCGTCTCGGCTGGGGCCTTGGTCACCGCGGGCGGCTTGGGCGCCGCCCCCGAGCCGCCCGAGCTGCCGGAGCTGCCCGAGCCGGAGCTGCCGGACCCGCCGGAGCTGCCCGATCCGGCCGACCCGACTGCGCTGGTCGGGGTGCTGGAGCTGGTCGGGGTGCCGGAGCCGCCGCCCTGGCCGCCGGTGCCCGAGCCGCCGCCCTTGCCGCCGGAGCCGGCGGTGTTGCCGGTTGTCGGGATGGTCGGCGGGACCGGCGCCGGCGGGTTCGAGGTCGTGGTCGGCGGCGGGGTGGACGGGCCGTTGTCGGACGGCTTCGTGGTCGACTCGACAGGCCTCGAGGTGGTGGCCTTCGGCGTCGGCGTGGTGGTCTTCCTGGTCGCGGTCGGTGTCGGGGACTTCGTCCTCGACACCGTCGCGGATTCGAGGCGGGGCAGGTTCGCCCGCGGTGCGGTGCGGCGGGGCAGCGCATCGGTCACGAACACCGGCGTCGGTGTACGGGTCGGCGTCGGGGTGGGGGCCGGCCTAGGTGGGGCTTTGGTGTCCTCCTTGGATTCGGGTTCGAAACCGGGCAGCGGCAGTACGGCGCTCGACCGGACCGGACCGCCGGCCAGGCTGACGCTGATCAGGCCGCCGTACACCATGACCAGTGCGCCGAACGCGTACGCGAGACGGCGCAGCCGCCGACTGCGGCGTCCGCTGCTGTCCACGAACACCGGTGCCGGCGCCGCCACGGAGATCACCTCGGTGTCGGGAACGTCAGGCACGGCGAATTGCGGGTTTTCTGGCTCCTGCGATGTCACGCGGCGAGCTTAGAAACATCTACGGCAATTCTGTGCCGGGTCACTCCGACGAGTGATGGATGATCGCTGCAGCTAAATCAACCAAAATGATGACCTCATGCGTTTGACCAGATGGAGGCCACTGTGTGCCACCCCATCGGTGAATGCGCTGAGCTGCGGGGTAATGGTCGCCTCGAGGAGGTTACGCCAATTCTCCGAGCAATTTCCTGTCGCGACCACGACACTTCACCCAACAGTTTCACGAAAACAATTCGCGATCCAAAAGGTCTGTCTGATCCAACTAAGACCTGAATGTCCGATGTGGCGATCCATCTTGATCGAAATTTGAAACTTCGTCAGGCCACCCGTTGTGTCCGACATCGGAGGTCGTTAAGCTTCCTCTTGCACGCCCCTATCGCCCGCTTCCCCCGTGGCAGGCGATCGGGGCGTGCTCTATTTTGCCAGCTCAGCGCCCCATTTTGCCAGCTCAGCGCCCTGTTGCAGGCCGGCTTCTTCGGGCCGGCTTCGCGAGCTCCGGGCGCTAGATCCAGCGGCCGCCCAGCCACATCCGGGACGACCAGCTGTCGTAGGTCATCAGCTGGGCCACGAAGATCGGATGGAAGTAGGCGAAGCAGAGCGCCACCAGGATGACGTAGGCACCGGCCACCACCGTGCCGATCAGCTGGCGTTCCGACTTGTTCTTGCCGGCCACTATCCCGTCCGCCGGCGTCATGATCGCCCCGAGCACGTAGACCACCGCGAGCACCAGGAACGGCACCGCCGGCAGCAGGTAGAACGTGAACATCGTCCGGCCGTCGGTGACCGCGTAGTAGAACCACGGCAGCATCCCGCCCATGATCGGCACGAGGATCGCCCAGGCCCGCCAGTCGCGCCGCGCGATGCCGAACCAGACCAGCGCGAACAGGGCCGGCAGGAACGACCACCACAGGACCGGCGTGCCCAGCAGCAGGATCTCCCGCGCGCAGCTGGGCGCGCCGCAGCCGGCGCCGTTGTTCCAGTAGAACGCGACCGGCCGGCCCAGCAGCAGCCACTGCCACGGCCACGACTGATAAACGTGTCGTTCGGTCAGGCCGCTGTGGAACTTGTAGGCCTCCTGGTGGTAGTGCACCAGGTTGAGCAGCGCACCCAGGATCGGCGGCTCGCTCAGTCCGTTGGCCTGCCGGTAGTGCCGGAAGTAGCCGGTGTTCGTGACGAACCAGCCGGTCCAGGTGGCGAGGTAGAAGATGATGCTCAGCGCGAAGCTCAGGACCAGCCAGCCGAGGTCGCTGAAGGCGCCGCCGACGAACGGCCCGCGGATGCCCGCCGACCGGCGCGCCTGCACCCGCCACAGCCACACCAGGCCGGCGAAGAACGGCGCGAAGAACAGGGCGCTCCACTTCACCCCGCAGGCCAGCCCGAACAGTGCGCCCGAGGTGAGCAGCCACCACGGCACCACCCGCGGAATCTTGGGGGTGCTGGCCGGGTCGTAGCCGTCCTCCAGCGCGCGCAGCAGCCGGCGGCGGTAGTGGTCTCGGTCGAGCACCATTGCGGCGAACGCGAGCAGGATCCAGAAACCGAGGAAGATGTCGAGCAGCGAGGTGCGTGACAGCACCATCTGAAAGCCGTCGAGGGCGAGCAGCAGACCGGCGGTGCCGGCCAGCAGCACCGAGTGGAAGAGGCGGTAGGCGATCCGGATCAGGATCAGGATCATCAGCGTGCCGCACACCGCGGCCGTGAAACGCCAGCCCAGCTCGTGGTTACCGAAGATCTTCTCGCCCAGGGCGATCATCCACTTGCCCAGCGGCGGATGCACCACGTATGCCGGGCCGTTGTTCTTCTCGTCCCACTCGACGCCGTGCTGGAGCATGTCCCACGCGTCGGTCGGATAGTAGACCTCGTCGAAGATGTAGCCCCGCGGACTGCTCAGGTCCTTGAACCGCAGGATGCCGGCGATCAGCGTCACGACGACGGTCACGATCCACGAATGCGGATTGAGCCAGTTGTCGAGGCCGGAAAGACGGCGCCGAACGATCTCGGGAACGCCGCGGGCACCGGTGGGCTCCGGGGCCGCGGGCGGCTCCGGGGTGAGTTCAGTCTCAGCTGTCGCCGTCGTCACTCCGCGATCCTAGGACCTCGACCTCAAAACCGGCGCATGTGATGCACTGTCGTCCGTGACAGCTGACGAGAAGGGCCGGGTCGTGCTGGCCGGGGCCCCGCTGGGCAACATCGGCGACGCCTCGACCCGACTGCGTGAGGTGCTGGCGACGGCCGACGTGATCGCCGCCGAGGACACCCGGCGCCTGGCCCGGCTGGCCCGCGACCTCGGGGTGACGGTCACCGGCCGGGTGGTGTCCTATTTCGAGGGCAACGACGAACGGCGTACCCCGGAATTGGTGGAAGCCCTGGAAAGCGGCGCCGTCGTCGCGGTGGTCACGGACGGGGGCATGCCGAGTGTGTCCGATCCGGGCTATCGGCTGGTCAAGGCGGCGCTCGAGGCCGGCTTCCCGGTCACCGCGGCGCCCGGCCCGAGCGCGGTCACCACGGCCCTCGCCCTCTCCGGACTCGCCAGCGACCGTTTCGTCTTCGAGGGCTTCCTGCCGCGTACCGGATCGCATCGCCGCTCGCGCCTGCGCGAGCTCGCCGCCGAACCGCGCACCCTGGTCTTCTTCGAGGCCCCGCACCGGATCGAGAGCTCCCTCACCGACCTCGCGGCGACGTTCGGCGCGGACCGCCTCGCCGCCGTCTGCCGCGAGCTGACCAAGACCTACGAGGAGGTCCGCCGCGGCTCGCTGGCCGAGCTGGCCGAGTGGGCGACCGCCGGCGAGGTGCGCGGCGAGATCACGCTGGTGGTGGCGGGCGCCCCGGCGGGTCCGCCGGAGCGGCCCGCCGACGACGTGTTGCGCGCGGAGGTCGCCGCGCGGGAGGCCGCCGGAGCGACCCGCCGCGACGCGATCCAGGCGGTGGCCGACGACTTCGGCCTCAAGAAGCGCGATGTGTACGGCCTGGTGCACCGCTGACGCTTCTTGCCGGTACGGGGGTGCTCAGAACGCGCCGATCAGGAAGCCGAGCAGGAGCAGTACCGGCCCGGCCAGGCTTGCCAGCACCGCACCGCGCCGGGCCCGCGCCGTCTCGAGTCGCCGGGCCCCGGTGACCCCCGCGATCGCGTAGCCGCACAGCAGCACCAACGCGAACCCCAGCAGCCAGCGGAGTTGGAGCAGCGGGCTGGTGTTGCCGAGGTAGGCGCGCGAACTGTCCGGGCTGACCATCCGGGCCGGCGTGACCGTCCCCGGCACCCGTTGTCCGGGCCCGACCCCGAGCAGCGTCACCTTGTTGATCGTGAACCTGCCGTCGGCCGCCGAGAAGCGCCCGCTGCAGTGCTGGGTCACACCCGAGCTGGTGCACTGCGTCGTGGTCGCGTAACCACGATCGCCATGCCCCATGGCCAGCCAGAACGGTTCCGCGCTGACCCATCCGAAGAAGGCCGCCAGCAGGCCCAGCGCGATCAGCGACGACAACGCCGCCGCCGGTGATTTGCGCTGACCCGATCGCCGGCCCCGGCGCCCGGCCGCGTGCGCCGGCCGGTCGTCAACGACCGGGTCGGGCAGCTGTTCCGGGTCGTGGTTCCAGAACGGGGAGTTCTCCAGCCGCTCCAGCCGCGCGTCGACCTCGGGCGAACCGGTCGGTGGGGGGAGTGGCTCGGACGGGTGGTAGGGGGCCGGGGCGCGGCGGTTCTGCCGGGCCACGCCGGGCAGGGCGCGTTCCGGCGGGCTGGTGGGCTCGAGCGGGACGGTGGGGCGGTTCCGGGCGTTCGGCTCGGGCAGGAGCATGACGTCCGGTTCGGCCGTGGAGTCGGTCGGGAGGGCCAGCTCGGCCTTCATCTCGGCCACCACCTCGGGGGCGGTCCGGGGGGTCTTGCCCTCGGCGCCCTCGGCCGGTGCTGTCTGCACCTCCGGGGTGGCGGGAGGTACCGGGATCTCGGCGACGGCGGGGGTCGCGACGACCGGGTCGGGAGCCTTCACGTCGGCGGCCACGGTCGTCGCGGTGTGCTTCGCGATGTGGCCGCTCGGCGGCTTCAGCGGGTCGTAGCGGTACTGGTCGCCCTCGTCGTGGTGGCGTTCCACCACGGGCGGCTCGGCCAGCTGTACGGCGGCGTCACGCGCGCCGGCGGTGTGCGCCTCCGCCGCCTCGCCGCTGCGCTCGACCGGCGCGGGCGGCAGCAGCGTGCCGGTGGCCCCCGGAGGCGACGCCTCGGCCGGGGCGGCCGGCGCGCCTCGTCGGCGGTGGTGTCGCGGCCGGCCGGCGGGTGCCTCGGCGGTGGCTGGTCGGTCCTCGGTACCCCACCAGGACGTGCCGGGGTCGGAGAATGACCAGGGGCTGCCCTCGTTGGAGGGCTTTTTCCCAGGTTGCGGCGTTTCTCCGGTCACCGTCCCATTGGACTACGCGGGGGGACAGTCGAGCACGCACTAATAGGGCGTGTCGTAATTTATCGGTATTCCCCCGTGGGCCGAAGCAATCCGTTCGCGACGCGCCCCGGCCGCTCATTACTCTTAGGAACCATGAGTCACGTTCTCGCCGCGGTTGCCTGGCCATACGCCAACGGCCCGCGCCACATCGGTCATGTCTCCGGCTTCGGGGTGCCCTCCGACGTTTTCAGCCGGTACATGCGGATGGCCGGACACGACGTGCTCATGGTCTCCGGCACCGACGAGCACGGCACCCCGATCCAGGTGCAGGCCGACGCCGAGGGGTTGAAGCCGCGTGAGCTCGCCGACCGCTACAACCGGGTGATCGTCGAGGACCTGCACGGGCTCGGTCTCACCTACGACCTCTTCACCCGCACCACCACGCGGAACCACTACGCCGTGGTGCAGGAGCTGTTCTCGGTGCTGCACCGCAACGGCTACATCATCGCCCGCACCACGCTGGGCGCGATCTCGCCGTCCACCGGCCGCACCCTGCCCGACCGCTACATCGAGGGCACCTGCCCGATCTGCGGCTACGGCAGTGCGCGTGGCGATCAGTGCGACAACTGCGGCAACCAGCTCGACCCCGAGCAGCTGATCAACCCGAAGTCGAAGATAAACGGGGAGGTGCCCGAGTTCGTCGAGACCGAGCACTTCTTCCTCGACCTGCCCGCCTTCGCCGAGTCCATCGGGCGCTGGCTCGACCAGCGGGAGAACTGGCGGCCCAACGTCCTGAAGTTCTCCCGCAACCTGCTCGACGACCTGCAGCCCCGGGCCATCACGCGCGACCTGGAATGGGGCGTGCCGATCCCGCTCGAGGGCTGGGCCGAGCGCAACGACAAGCGCATCTACGTCTGGTTCGACGCGGTCATCGGCTACCTCTCGGCCTCGATCGAATGGGCCCGCCGCACCGGCGACCCGGAGGCGTGGCGGCAGTGGTGGTCGGCCGACGGCCTGGGCAAGGACTCCCAGTCCTATTACTTCATGGGCAAGGACAACATCGTCTTCCACTCGGTGATCTGGCCGGCGCTGCTGCTCGGCTACTCCGGCGAGGGCGCGAAGGGTGGCGAGGCGGGCGACTTCGGCAAGCTCAACCTGCCCACCGAGGTGGTCTCCAGCGAATACCTGACGATGGAGGGCAAGAAGTTCTCCTCCTCCCGCCGGGTGGTCATCTTCGTGCGGGACTTCCTCGAGAGGTACGACGCCGACGCGCTCCGCTACTTCATCGCCGCGGCCGGTCCGGAGTCCACCGACACCGACTTCACCTGGGCCGAGTTCGTCCGGCGCAACAACGACGAGCTCGTCGCCGGGTGGGGCAACCTCGTCAACCGGTCGATCTCGATGGCCGCCAAGAACTTCGGCGTCATCCCGTCGCCCGGCCCGCTGACGCCCGAGGACGAGGCGCTGCTGGCCGCGTCCCGGGCCGGGTTCACCACGGTCGGCGAGCTGATCGGCAAGCACCGGCAGAAGGCGGCGATCGGCGAGGCCATGCGGGTGGTTGCCGAGGCCAACAAATACCTGTCCGACCAGGCGCCCTGGAAACTCAAGTCCGAATCGGACAAGCCGCGCCAGGCCACCATCCTGTACGTGGTGCTCCAGGTCGTCAGCGACGCCAACACGCTGCTGACACCGTTCCTGCCGCACGCCGCGCAGAAGGTGTTCGAGCTGCTCGGCGGTGCGGGCGTGCACGCGCCGATGCCGCGCATCGAGGAGGTCGACGACCTCGACGGCGGCCCGGGCTACCCGGTGCTGACCGGTGACTACACGGTCGGGGCGCGCTGGGAGTCGGTGCCGATCGTGGCCGGCACGCCGCTGGCGGCACCCAAGCCGGTGTTCCGCAAGCTCGAGCCGTCGGTGATCGAGGAGGAGCTGGCCCGCCTCGAGGGCTGAGGTTCGTCAGAGGGCGTACGGGAGGTCGGCGATGTGGTGGTCGGCCAGCTCGCCGACCGGAGCCCACGCCTCGTAGACGCCGCGTTCGTAACAGCGGGCCCCGGTGGCCGCGAGGGTGTCGCCGTCCGGGCGAACCAGGCGCAGCCGGGCCCAGCTGTCGTCGCGCTGAAGCACCCAGCACGGCGTGTTACGCCAGCGGGCCTGCTCGGCGCGGCGGCTCAGGGTGCCGACCGGGTAGCGGGCGGCCCGGGTCAGGGCGCGCACCCGGAACTCGTCCGGTGGGTCGGCGACGGCCTCGTACTCCTTGTCGTTGATCCGGCCCACGAGTTTCGCCGAGCCGGGTGTGGTGCACGGGACGTATTCGCGGTCGGGGCTCACCCCCGGCAGGCTGTCGAGCAGCGGGCGCCAGCGCGGGCCGGCCAGCCGCAGCCAGCCGTGCTGCTCCGGCTGGTACGTGTAGAGGACGATCTCCTCACCGCCCGGCGCGTACGCGATGAGCTGCGCGTTGGCCGGCATCGGCAGATCGGCGAAACCGGCTGTCACATATTCCGGGACGAGTTCGTCGGTGCTGGGGCTGAAGCCGGTGCCGAGCACCATGGCGCCGACCCGGGAGTGGGCCGGCAGCAGCGCCAGGCCGGGTTGGGCCGGTCCGGCGGGCACCTCGTAGTCGATCGGGTCGACCGCGCGCCACCGCAGCGCGTACGCCACCTCGGCCGGCTCGCCGGTGCCGTCGGTCCGGAGCAGCGACAGGTCGCGGGGGTCGTGCAGGTGGGCGATGTCGCACGAGCGGTAGCAGAAGCCGTACGGCAACCAGCCGCCCAGATGGCCGGCCACCTGGGCGGGGGACAGTACTTTGGTCATCCGGGTGCCGCGGCGGATCGCCGCGGTGGCCCGGATCCGGCGCAGCAGCCCGTCGTCCCGGTAGGCCGCGGACTGGCTCATCCGCTGCACCTGGGCCCAGCCGAGATCGCGGCGCAAGGGCGCCGACAGGGGCGGCTCCAGGGGATCAGCGCCGACTGCGCTCTCCTCGCCGGTCAAGGTCACGCCGCGGAAGCTAAGCGACGACGATGGATGTCAGGTGAACAAAAGGTGGCGTCCGGGAGTGAGTGCAGAATGTCTCACATGCCTTCGACTCCGTCGCAATCGCGCAAGGACCGGGCTCGGCGCCGTGGGGAGTTCCCAGCCGCGCCCGAGCCGCTGTCCGTTCCGCTCTTCGACAGCCACACCCATCTGGATCTGACGATTCAGGAGGCCGGCGTGCCCGGCGAGGGGTCCGGCGAGCCGGTCGAGGCGCTCATCGACGCCGCTGCCAAGTCCGGTATCGACCGGCTCGTGCAGGTCGGTGTCGACGTTCCGTCGTCGCGCTGGGGAGCCGACCTGGCCGCCCGAAATGAGGCTGTTCTGGCCGCGGTCGCGATTCACCCGAACGAGGCACCGCTGCTGTCCGATCTGGACGAGGCGCTGCGCGAGATCGAGGCGCTCGCCGCCCAGCCACGGGTTCGGGGCATCGGCGAGACCGGGCTCGACACGTTCCGCACCGGCGACGACGGGCGCGCGGCCCAGGAGGCGAGCTTCCGGGCGCACATCGCGATCGCGAAGCGCTACGGCAAGGCGCTGATCATCCACGACCGGGAGGCGCACTCCGACGTGTTGCGCGTGCTCGACGAGGAAGGCACGCCGGACACCGTGGTGATGCACTGTTTCTCGGGGGACGCGGAGTTCGCCACCGAGTGCGTCCGGCGCGGCTTTCACCTGAGTTTCGCCGGCACCGTCACCTTCGCGAACGCCGGCCCCCTGCGCGCGGCCGCGGAGATCACGCCGGCCGACCAGATCATGGTGGAGACGGATGCCCCCTACCTGACCCCGGTCCCGCACCGCGGCCGGCCCAACGCGTCCTATCTGATCCCGCTGACCGTGCGCGCCCTCGCCGAGACCCGGGGCGAGGACGTCGACGCGCTGTGCGCGGCGATCTCGGCGAACGGTGAGCGCGTCTTCGGGCCCTGGAGCTAGTCGAGCACGACGGCTCTGACCCCGAGTTGTTCGCCGAGGTCGCGCACGATCGCGGCGAACGACCCGGGAGCGGCGTTGAGCGGGCCACGGGACACCCAGCGCACCGCCCAGCCCCGGCCGTCGGCCACGTTGAAGATGCGGTGGACCACCCGGCTGCCGCGCGGGTCGGGCTCCACCGAGGTGACCCCGCGGTACCACCATTCGCCCTGCTGGGCGATCGAGCGGGCGGCCCGGTCGACGCGCACCGTGATCCGGCTGCCCCGGTCGACGACCACGAAGTCGTCGCCGTCGCCGGCCACCCCGAGCGGGGAACGGCCGCCCGGTCGGACGTCCAGCAGGACCTCGGCGACCCGCTCGGGCGGCGCCTCGACCACGGCGGTGAGCTCCAGCAACTCGGTCATTCCTGCTTTCTACCCCGTCGCGTCCAGGCGGCGCGGCCCGCGCCCGTAGGCTCTTGCGTCATGGCTGACGCACTTCTCGGCCCGGCGGAGATCCGGGAGCTGGCGGCGCGCCTCGGCGTGACCCCGACCAAGAAGCTCGGCCAGAACTTCCTGCACGACCCCAACACCATCCGGCGGATCGTGGCGGCAGCCGGCCTGCGCCCCGACGACGTCGCTCTCGAGGTCGGCCCCGGCCTCGGCTCGCTCACCCTCGGCCTGGTCACCGCGGTTGCCCACGTGCACGCGGTGGAGATCGACCCGAGACTGGCCGAGGCGCTCCCGTCGACCGTCACCTCGGCCAACCTCACCGTGCACCGGGCCGACGCGATGCGGGTGCGCGCCGCCGAGTTCGAGCCGGCCCCCACGATGCTGGTCGCCAACCTGCCCTACAACGTGGCCGTCCCGGTGGTGCTGACTCTGCTGGCCGAGCTGCCGACCCTGCGCGGCGGTCTGGTGATGGTGCAGAAAGAGGTCGCGGACCGGCTCACCGCCGGTCCGGGTTCCAAGGTGTACGGGGTTCCGTCGGTGAAACTGGCCTGGTACGCCGACGCCAGGCCGGCCGGGAAGGTGCCGCCCGCGGTGTTCTGGCCGATGCCCAACGTGGATTCGGGGCTGGTCGCGTTCACCCGGCACACACCGCCGGCCGGCATCGACAGATCGGCCGTCTTCGCCGTGGTCGACGCCGCGTTCGCGCAGCGCCGCAAGACGTTGCGGGCGGCCCTCGCGGGCTGGGCCGGCGGCGCCGACCGGGCCGAGAAGGCGCTGCTGGCCGCCGGGATCAGCCCGCAGGCGCGCGGTGAGTCGCTGACCGTGGAGCAGTTCACGGCGATAGCGGCCGGGGCGGCACTCTCCGGCGTCGGCGGTAAGCTCAGCGCGTCCGGCAGCCAGCCCGAGGAGATGGACTCATGACGGCCGCACCCATGGGTGAGCGGAATCCGGTGCACCGGGACATGGCTCCGTGACGGAGGCGTGGGGGCCGGACGACGACGAGCCTCGCCGGCATCACGGCCCGGTCCGGGTTCGGGTGCCCTCGAAGATCAATCTGCATCTCGCGGTGGGGCCGTTGCGGCCCGACGGGTTCCACGAGCTCACCACGATCTATCACGCGATCAGCCTGTTCGACGAGCTGACCGCGCGGGCCGGCGACACGCTCACGCTCACCATGGAGGGCGAGGGCACCGGGTCGCTGGCGCTCGACGAGAGCAACCTGATCCTGCGGGCCGCCCGGGCGCTCGCCGCCCGCGCCCGCGTTCCCGCGCACGCCCGCCTGCACCTGCGCAAGACGATTCCGCTCGCGGCCGGGCTGGCCGGCGGCAGCGCCGACGCCGCGGCCACGCTGCTGGCGTGTGACCTGCTGTGGGGCACCGGGATGTCGCGGGAGGAGCTGGCCGAGGTGGGCGCCACGCTCGGGTCCGACGTGCCGTTCCTGCTGCACGGGGGCACCGCGCTGGGCACCGGGCACGGCGAGGCGGTGAGCCCGATCCTGGCTCGGCCGACGACCTGGCACTGGGTGGTCGCGCTGGCCGACGGCGGGCTGTCGACGCCGGAGGTCTACGCCAAGCTCGACGCGCTGCGGGAGAGCCCGTTCCCGCCGAAGGCGCTGGGCGATCCCGACGAGCTGATGGCCGCGCTGCGCCAGCGTGATCCGGCCGTGCTCGGCGCGGCGCTCGGCAACGATCTGCAGCCGGCCGCGATCGCGCTGCGCCCGGAACTGACCGGCGTGCTCGAGGCGGGGCAGGCGGCGGGTGCGCTCGCGAGCCTGGTCTCCGGGTCGGGGCCGACATGTGTGTTCCTCGCCGCCAACGCGTCCGACGCGGAGCGGCTCGCGACGGAGATCGACGCGGCCGGAGTGTGCCGGGCGGCGGTGACCGCGCGCGGACCGATGCCGGGCGCGCGGGTAACGTAGACCGCATCGTGGCCAACATCATTAACCTGGACCGGGTCAGCAAGGGCTATGGCGCCGCCGGTCAGCTGCTCACCGACGTCTCGCTGGGGCTCGACGACGACGCCCGCATCGGCATCGTCGGTCTCAACGGCGCCGGCAAGTCCACCCTTCTGCGGATGCTCGCCAAGACCGAGGAACCCGACTCCGGCCGGGTCACCCACCGGCGCGACCTGCGGGTCGCCACCCTCCCACAGACCTTCACGCTGGCCGGTGAGGCCACCGTGCGCGACGTCGTGCTCGGGACGGCATGGTTGTCCGAGGGCATGGGCGCCGAGCACGAGTGGGCCGGTGACGCGGGCGTGCGGGCCATCCTCGACGGCCTCGGCATGGGCCACCTAGGGCTGGACACCCCGGTCGGACCGATGTCCGGCGGGGAGCGCCGCCGGGTCGCCCTGGCCGCGCTGCTGGTGCGCGAGAGCGACCTGCTGATCCTCGACGAGCCCACCAACCATCTCGACGTGGCCGGGGTCGACTGGCTCGCGCGTTACCTGCTGACCCGTAAGGGCTCGCTGATCGTGGTCACCCACGATCGCTGGTTCCTGGACGCGGTCTGCACCGCCACCTGGGAAGTCGTCGACGAGCAGGTGCACGCCTACGAGGGTGGTTACGCCGCCTGGATCCTGACCCGGGCCGAACGGCAACGGGTGGCGGCGGCGGTCGAGGCCCGCCGGCAGAATCTGCTCCGCAAGGAGATCGCCTGGCTGCGGCGGGGGCCACCGGCGCGTACGTCGAAGCCGCAGTTCCGCATCGACGCGGCCAACGCCTTGATCGCCGACGTGCCGCCGGTGCGCGACACGGTGAGCCTTCAGCGGCTGGCCGTCACCCGGCTCGGCAAGCAGGTCTACGACCTCGAGAACGTCACGCTCAACGCCGGTCCCAAGACGATCCTCGACGGGCTCACCTGGCAGGTCGGGCCGGGCGACCGGATCGCGATCCTGGGCGCCAACGGGGCCGGCAAGACCACCCTGCTGCGGCTGCTGGCGGGCGTCAGCAGGACCGACGGCGGCCGGCTGGTCACCGGCTCCACGGTGCGGGCCGCGTTCCTCTCCCAGGAGCTCAAGGAGCTGCCGGGCGACCTGCGTCTGCTGGAGGCGGTCGAGGAGGTCGCCAAGCGGGTCCGGCTCGGTGACCGCGAGCTGTCCGCGGGGCAGCTGGCCGAGGTGTTCGGCTTCACCGACAAGCGCATCTGGACGCCGGTCAGCGACCTCTCCGGGGGCGAGCGGCGCCGGCTGCAGATGCTGCGGTTGCTCGCGGCCGAGCCCAACGTGCTGCTGCTCGACGAACCGACGAACGACCTCGACACCGACACCCTGGCCGCGCTGGAAGACCTGCTCGACTCCTGGCCGGGCACGATGATCGTGGCGAGCCACGACCGTTACCTGGTCGAACGGGTGACCGATACGGTGTTCGGGATGTTCGGCGACGGTCGCCTCGTGCACCTTCCGGGCGGCATCGACGAATACCTGACGCGCACGGCAGGACGCCTTTCGCCGTCCGTACACCAGGCGCAAGGGCCGGCGACGCCGTACGCGAGTGGCCTCTCCGCGGGTGAGGCGCGGCAGGCTCGCAAGGATCTTGCCCGGATGGAGCGGCAGCTCCAGAAGCTCGACGAGCGAGTCCTCAAGATCAACGAGGAGCTGGCCCGGCACGGATCCGACTACTCCAAGCTCGTCGAGCTGGAAGCCCAGCTCAAGGCGACGCAAGAGGAGCGCGGCCAGGTGGAAGAGGCCTGGTTGGAGCTTGCCGAGCAAGTTCCTGAGTGAGGTTTGTCCACCGTCGTCGCGAACCGCCCTCGTTGAACCGGGGGGTGTGCCTGCGCCGAAGGGTGGGATACGCGAGAATCGGGGCGGACAACACCTGACCTTGGAGACGGACACCATGGCGCACAACCCGGTCAACCACCCGCTGCGGCCGATGTACCGCGTTGTCGGCTTCCTCGCCGGCGCCTACCTCGTCGTGTTCGGGATCGTCGGCCTGGCCCGCACGTCCGGCGACGATTTCACCGGCAAATCCGAGCACCTCGTCCTCGGGCAGGGCGCCAACCTGCTGCTGTCGATCATCATGCTGGCCGTCGGCGTGATCGTGCTGATCGCGACCGCCGTGGGGCGCAACCTCGACACCGCCGCCGACAAGTACCTCGGCTGGGGCCTGCTCGTGCTCGGCTCCTTCGGGCTTGCCTTCAGCCGCACCGACGCCAACGTGTTCGGGCACACCATCGCCACGGTGATCGCCACCTACATCGTCGGCCTGGCGTTGATCACGGTCAGCCTTTACAGCAAGGTCGCGCCCGCCGCACAGGCCGGTGCGCCCCGACAGGTACGGGAGGGTCGCACGGCCTGATGGCGCATTACCCCCTGAATCACCATCTGCGTCCGGTCTACCGCTTCTTCGCCGGTCTGGCCGGCCTCTACCTCGCCCTGTTCGGCATCATCGGAGTCGCCTCGACCTGGGGAGACGGTTTCTTCCACCGAGGTGCCGACTGGGTGCTCGGGCTGCGGACCAACCCCGCCGCGGCCTGGCTCTACACGATCATCGGTGTCCTGCTGCTGCTCGCGGTGCTGGTCGGCGGCAATTTCTATCACCACGTGACGTTGATCATGGGGTGGGTGCTGGCCGCATTCGGCGTGCTGATCATGGCGGTCATCCAGACCGACGCCAACGTGCTGAACGCGTCGATGGTCAACGTCATCGTGACCATCGTGCTCGGCGTGGTGGCGCTCTGCGCCGGTCTCTACGGCAAGGTGGGCAGTGCCGACGCGGCCCGGACGGAAAGCGCCGCGGCCCACGGCTAACGCGTTTTGCGGGTCAGCAACGTCGGTTTCGGTTCGAGATGGGACAGGCCGTTCCACGCCAGGTTCACCAGGTGGGCGGCCACCATCTCCTTCTTCGGCTTGCGGGCCTCGCGCCACCACTGGCCGACCAGCGCGACCATGCCGACCAGCGCCTGCGAATAGAGCTCGGCGAACTTGGGGTCCAGGCCGCGCCGCTTGAACTCGCCGCCCAGGATGTGCTCGACCTGGTGCGCCACGTCGTTCATCACGCTGGAGAAATTGCCCGCCGGGGAGAGCACCGGGGACTCGCGCACCAGCACCTGGAAGCCGTGCGGTTCGTCCTCGATGTAGTCGAGCAGAGCCAGCGCCGCCTGCTCGAGCAGTTCGCGCGGGTGACCGGCGGTCAGCGCCGCCGCGATGCGATCGAGCAGCGCGCGCACCTCCCGGTCGACAACCACCGCGTGCAGCCCTTCCTTGCCGCCGAAATGCTCGTAGACCACCGGTTTCGACACCTTGGCCCGGGCGGCGACCTCTTCCACACTGGTCGCGTCGAAGCCCCGCTCGGCGAACAGTTGGCGCCCGATGGCGATCAGCTGCTCCCGTCGCTGGGCAGCCGACATGCGCACCCGGGGAGGGGTGGCGGCCGGCCGCGGCCGGCGCACCCGCGGCTGTTCGGCACTGCTGTCGCCTGAGTCCGTCACCCGGCCATCCTGCCAGGTGTGCCCGATTTCGCGTGTCCCGTGCCGGGCGTCACGCCCTGATCATCTTGGCGCTCAACCGCTCGGCGTCGGGCCACTTCACATTCGACACCCAGCCGGCCTTCTCGAACAGCCAGATCAGCCGGGCCGAACTGTCGACCTGGCCGCGGAGCACGCCGTGCCGGGCGCAGGTCGGGTCGGCGTGGTGCAGGTTGTGCCACGACTCGCCGAAGGAGAGGATCGCCAGCGGCCAGAAGTTGGCGGCCCGGTCGCCGTTACGCACCTCGAACGGTCGTTCGCCGTAGACGTGGCAGACCGAGTTGATCGACCAGGTGACGTGGTGCAGCAGGCCGATGCGGATGATGCCGGCCCAGAAGAACGCGGTCAGCGCGCCGGTCCACGACCAGGTGACGAGGCCACCGAGCACGGCCGGACTCAGCATGGAGAAGAGCACGAGCAGGCCGAACCACTTGTCGATGCGGCGGATGTCCTTGTCGGCCAGCAGGTCCGGGGCGAAGCGCGCGCGGTTGGTCAGCTCACGGCTGAGCATCCAGCCCAGGTGGGCGTGCCAGAGACCCTTGATCAGCGCTCGGTAGCCGGTGCCGTAGCGCCACGGCGAGTGCGGGTCGCCCTGCTGGTCGCTGAACATGTGGTGGCGCCGGTGGTCGGCCACCCACTGGATGATGTTGCCCTCCACGGCCACCGAGCCGGCCAGCGCGAGCACGATGCGCAGCCAGCGCTTGGCCTTGAACGAGCCGTGCGTGAAGTAGCGGTGGAAACCCACGGTGATGCCGAGCCCGGACACGATGTAGAAGACGCTGCCGATGGCCAGATCGGTCCACGAGAGCCAGCCGCCCCACGCGAGCGGGATCGCGGCCAGCACCGCCAGGAACGGGATGACCACGAACGCGTACAGGGCGAAGAGGACCCCCCAGGGCTGCGGTCCCTCGGTGAGCGGCTGGGGGCCGTTGATCGTCGTGGCCTCGGCGGCGGATGCCATGAACACCTCTCAGTGACCAGCTGGTTACGCTTACGTCACCGTAGCCAAGGGGACCGCGGCTTCGGCGCGAATCGGGCCGGAAAGGCATCGGCGGACAGCCAGTCCGTGGCCCGGGGAGATGTCGGGGATCATTGCTCGGGGCGGGTGCCGCTACTATGTGAGCGGCGGATATCAAGAGAAGATATATGTCCGCTTTGATCCCGGATCGTCTAATGGTAGGACCGCGGCTTTTGGTGCCGTTTATAGGGGTTCGAATCCTCTTCCGGGAGCAAGCCTGTCCGCCAGCAGCCGCAACCAATGGAGTAACCGCGTGAGCCAGGCCCCTCGTCGTACCGTCGTCGTTCTCGCCGCCGGAGAGGGCAAGCGGATGAGATCCGCGACCCCCAAGGTCCTCCACTCGCTGCTCGGTCGCACCCTGCTCGGGCATGTGCTGGCCGCGGCCGCCCCGGCCGCCGCCGAGCAGACGATCGTGGTCGTCGGGCACAAGGCCGACCAGGTGCGTGAGCACCTCGCCGAGATCGCGCCGACGGCCGTGCCGGTGCTCCAGGCCGAGCAGAACGGCACCGGGCACGCCATGCGGATCGCGCTCGACGCGGCGCCCGACGCGGCCGGCACCGTGGTGGTGCTCAACGGCGACGTGCCGCTGCTGCGGGCCGAGACGGTGACCGCCCTGATCGAGGCGCACGAGGCGGGCAACCGCGCGGCCACCGTGCTGGCGGCCGCGGTCGACGACCCGACCGGCCTCGGCCGCATCGTGCGGGACGCCGGCGGCGGGCTGGCCCGGATCGTCGAGGAGCGCGACGCGTCGGCCGAGGTGCGCGCGATCCGCGAGATCAACGCCGGCATCTACGCGTTCGACGTGGCCCAGCTGCGGACGGCGCTGGGCAAGCTCTCCACCGACAACGACCAGGGCGAGGAATACCTGACCGACGTGTTCGGCCTGCTCGCCGAGGTCGGCAGCGCGGTCGGGGTGCACGTCGCGGCCGATGCCCGGGAAACCCTCGGCGCCAACGACCGGGCCCAGCTGGCGGGCCTGCGGGCGATGCTGCGGGACCGGATCAACACCGACCTGATGCGCTCCGGCGTCTCCATCCTCGACCCCGCGACCACCTGGATCGACGTCACCGTGACGGTCGAGCCGGACGCGGTGATCGACCAGAACTCGCAGCTGCGCGGCGACACCAGGGTGGAAACCGGCGCGGTGATCGGCCCCGACACGACACTTGTCGACACCGCGGTCGGAGCCGGCGCCACGGTGCTGCGGACGCACTCGATAGGTGCCGAGATCGGCCCGGAGGCGACCGTCGGTCCGTTCTCCTACCTCCGGCCGGGCACCCGGATGGGTCGCAAGTCGAAGGTGGGCGGCTTCGTCGAGACGAAGAACGCCGAGCTCGGCGACGGCGCGAAGGTCCCCCATCTGACGTACGTCGGTGACGCGACCATCGGAGCCAAGGCCAACATCGGCGCGGGCACGATCTTCGCCAACTACGACGGGGTCAACAAGCACCGCACCACGGTGGGCGAGGCGGCGTTCGTCGGCTCCGACACCGTGCTGATCGCCCCGGTCGAGATCGGCCCCGGCGCCTACGTCGCGGCCGGCAGTGCCATCGACAAGCGGGTGCCCCCGGGCAACCTCGGCGTGACCCGGGCGCAGCAGCGCAACGTCGAGGGCTGGACGGCGCGGCGCCGGGCCGGCACGGTCTCCGCCGAGGCTGCCGAGCGAGCTGCCGACAAGGGGAAGGTCGAGTAGCGTTCGGGTCAAGGGGGGTGAGGCATCACACCCACCGGGCTCGGGGCGTAGCGGGACGGTGGCCTCGGGAGATACTTCAGGTGACTAATCCCCTCGATCCACGGGAGCACGAGCCGATGGGCAGCATCGTCGCGGAGAACCGGAAGAGCCTGATGCTCTTCTCCGGCCGGGGGTTCCCCGAACTGGCCGAGGAGATCGGCCAGGTGCTCGGCGTGGCGCCGACACCGTCGGACTCGTACGAGTTCGCGAACGGCGAGATCTTTGTGCGTTACCGCGACTCGGTTCGCGGTTCCGACGCCTTCGTCGTCCAGTCGATGACGGAGGGGGTGAACCGGTGGGTCATGGAGACGCTGATCATGATCGACGCTCTCAAGCGTGGGTCGGCCAAGCGCATCACCGTGGTGCTGCCGTTCTACCCCTACTCGCGGCAGGACAAGAAGCACCGCGGCCGGGAGCCGATCTCCGCGCGGCTGGTGGCCGACCTGCTGAAGACCGCGGGCGCCAACCGCATCCTCACCGTCGACCTGCACACCGCGCAGATCCAGGGCTTCTTCGACGGCCCGGTCGACCACCTGTTCGCGATGGACATCCTGGCCGAGCACGTGGTCAAGAAGTTCGCCGGCCGGCCGATGACCGTGGTCGCCCCCGACTCGGGGCGGGTGCGGGTGGCCGAGCGCTGGACCGACCGGTTGGGTGGCTGCCCGCTGGCGTTCATCCACAAGACCCGGGACCCGCTGAAGCCCAATCAGGTCGTGGCCAACCGGGTGGTCGGTGAGGTCGAGGGCCGGGTGTGCCTGATCGTCGACGACATGATCGACACCGGGGGCACCATCACCAAGGCCGCCGACATCCTGTTCGACGAGGGTGCGGCCGACGTCATCGTCGCGTCGACCCACGCACTGCTGAGCGACCCGGCGACGGAGCGGCTCAAGAACAGCCGGATCAGCGAGCTGGTGGTGACCAACACGCTGCCGCTTCCCCCGGAGAAGCGGCTCGACAAGATCACCGTGTTGTCCATCGCTCCGCTGCTGGCCCGGGCCATTCGCGAGGTTTTCGACGACGGATCGGTGACCACGCTCTTCGGCGGTCTCAGCTGATCTCCAGCTCCGCGTGCCCCGATTTCGGGGTGCGTAGGAGCGGAATGTAGGCTAGTGCGGTTGCCACGGCGAGGGTGCCCCGCGGTCTGCTGAGGTTCGCAGCCGCTCGGAGGCACCGTGATCGACGCGGTGCTCCGGGCCTGTGCCCAGCGCGCCCCCTTGCCCGGCAGCGCCGACGACGGCCTTCCAGCACCGACGGCGGCCGATTGCACGCACGCACTGCCGACTGTTCCGCCCTGGCGCCCGCCGACTAACGACGCAGCCCGATCGATGATTTCAGGAGTTTCCCCGTGTCCGAGGTAAAGATCAGCGCCGAGCCCCGCACCGAGTTCGGCAAGGGTGGTGCCCGCCGCACGCGCCGGGCCGGTTTGGTGCCCGCCGTGCTTTACGGCCACGGCGAGAAGCCGCAGCACATCGCGCTGCCGGCCCGCGAGTTCGCCGCCGCCATCCGGCATGGTGGCCTCAACCAGGTCTTCACGATCGACGTCAACGGAGCGTCGGGCTCCACGCTCGCGCTCCCCAAGGCCATCCAGCGTGACCCGATCAAGGACACCTACGAGCACATCGACCTGATCATCGTCAAGCGTGGCGAGAAGGTCCAGGTCGACGTCCCGGTGACGCTCGTCGGTGAAGCCGCTCGCAACACTCTGGTCGTCAGCGAGTCGACCACGCTCGCCATCGTGGCCGAGGCCATGCACCTGCCCAACGGCTTCGAGGTCTCGATCGAGGGCCTGGAGGCGGGCGCCCAGGTGACCGCCGGCGACGTGACCCTGCCGACCGGCAGTGAGCTGGCCGTCGAGCCCGACTTCGTGCTCGCGATCATCTCGCAGGCGCAGACCGCCGAGCAGCTCGAGGGCGGCGACGCGACCGAGGGTGAGGCCGGCGAGACGGCTTCGGCCGAGGGCTCGTCCCAGGAGTAATCCGCCAGTCGGCGGTGCCAGAGCAGTGATCAGGGAAAGTGCCGGCCGCCGGCACTTTCCCTGTCGTGTATCCGGAGGCTTTCCATGAGCGATGAATCGTTCCTTGTGGTCGGGCTGGGCAATCCCGGCAAGGAGTACGCGGGCAACCGCCACAACGTGGGCTTCATGGTGGCCGACCTGCTCGCCACGCGGGTGGGCGCGAAGTTCGGCCGGGCCAAGCGCGCGCACGCCGACATGGCCGAAGGCCGGCTCGGGTTCGGCGGACCGAAGCTCGTGCTGGTCAAGCCACTGACCTACATGAACCTGTCGGGTGCTCCGGTGGTCTCGCTGGCCCAGTTCTTCAAGGTGCCGGTGGAGAACGTGATTGCCGTGCATGATGAGCTTGACGTGCCGTTCGGGCAGGTGCGTGCCAAGCGAGGCGGCGGTGAAGGCGGCCACAACGGGTTGCGTTCGATGTCGAAGTCGCTGTCGAGCAAGGAGTACGCGCGAGTCCGGTTCGGGATCGGACGCCCGCCCGGCCGGCAGGATCCGGCCGATTACGTGCTGTCCGACTTCAGCGGTGCGGAGCGTAAAGAGCTGGAGTTCCTCGTCGATCGAGCCGCTGACGTGGTGGAGGCGGTCGTTCTCGAGGGCGTCGAGTGGGCGCAGAACAAATACCACGGCGGTTGATCCGACGGGGTCGAAACGGGTGGATCGTTTGAGCGGTTTTGTCCGTCTCCTAGCCCCGTGACGCTCTCCGCCGTCCGTGCGTTGGTCACACGTACGCACCGCTCGGTGCGTGCGGCCGGCGCAACGGGGGGAGGTGCGGGGTGCAGGATCAGCAGGAGTCGGTGTTGACCGATCCGACCGTTCACCTGCCGGAGATCGGTCCGGCCTTGGGCGGCGCACCGCCGGAAGGACACGGACCGGCGAATCATCCGCCGGCGAACCACGGGCCCAGGCCGAATCGGCCGGTGTCCCGCAAGACCACGGTGCGTAACTCGAAGATCCCGGCCCCGGTGATCCCGCAGAGCCCGCCGCCGGCCGGCGCCGGGACCGGTCCGGGCGAGAGCCGGCTCCGGCCACCCGCGGGCCGGCCGAAGCCGGACAACGCCCCACCCCGGGCGGCGCGCGGCCCGGTCGAGCGGAACCAGGTCCACGAACGGCACGATTCCGACCAGCGCAACCGGTCAAGCGCGGTCCGGTCGGCGAACCGGCCGTTCGTGCGGGTCCGCGGCCGGCATGCGGCGATGTCCCGGCGGCAGCAGTGGGAGCGGCGCTACGTGCGCAACCTCGTGCTGGCCGACCTGGCCGCCGGTACCGTGGCCGGGGCGGTGGCGTTCGGGGTGCGCTTCGGTGACGACGTCACCACCTACAACCGCGGTTACATGATCCTCACGGCGCTGCTTCCGGTGCTGCTGCTGGCGGTGCTGGCGGTCTCCCGGGCCTACGAGCGCCGCTATCTGTTCGTGGGTACGGACGAATACCAGCGCGTGATCCGGGGCGGGGTCGGCCTGATCGCGGGGGCGGCGCTGATCTCGTACGCGCTCGATCTCGATCTTGCCCGCGGCTATGTCCTCGCCGCCCTGCCCAGCGCGATCTGCACCTCCCTGGTGTTGCGTTTCGGCCTGCGCAAGCGGCTGCACCTGGCCCGCGCCCGCGGGGCCAGCCTGCGCCGGGTCATCCTCGCCGGGCACGAGCTGGCCGTGATCGGGATGGCCCGGCAGTTGCGCCGCGAGCGTTACCACGGTCTCGAGGTGGTGGGCGCGTGCCTCCCGCCGGGGCACGACGGGGTCGGCGTGACCGGCATGCCGGTGTACGGAACGTTCGACGACGTGGCGAGCGCGGTGGAGCAGGCCGACGCCGACACCGTGGTGGTGCTGAGCTGCCCGGAGCTGGACGGCAACGCGCTACGCCGGCTGGCCTGGCGGCTGGAGCGCGACGAGGTCGACCTGGTGGTGGCGAGTGCGCTGGTGGACGTGGCCGGTGCGCGCACCACGATCCGGCCGTTCGACGGGCTGCCGATGCTGCATGTGGAGCATCCGCGGCTGCACGGCGGCTCGCGATTGATCAAGGACCTGTTCGACCGGGTCGGCGCGCTCCTGCTGCTCGCGGCCTTCGGCCCCCTGCTTCTCGCTGTCGCACTGTGTGTACGGATGACTTCCCGCGGGCCGGTACTCTTTCGACAGGTACGGGTCGGCCGCGACGGCCGTCCGTTCCGCATCTTCAAGTTCCGAAGCATGTACGTCGACGCCGAGGCCCGGCTGGCCGAGCTCCGGCACCTCAACGAGCACGATGGTGTGCTCTTCAAAATGCGCGATGATCCGCGGGTCACCGGGGTGGGCCGCTGGTTGCGCCGCTTCTCGCTGGACGAGCTGCCGCAGCTGCTCAACGTGCTGCTCGGCCAGATGTCGCTGGTGGGGCCGCGACCTCCGTTGCCGTCGGAGGTGGCTGTCTACGCCGACGACGTGCGGCGTCGACTTGCCGTCAAACCCGGCATGACGGGCCTTTGGCAGGTTTCCGGACGTTCGGACCTGTCATGGGAGGAAGCCGTCCGCTTGGACCTGCGCTATGTGGAGAACTGGTCGCTCAGCTTGGACCTGGTGATCCTTTTGCGGACGATGACGGCCGTGGTGCGCTCGTCCGGAGCGTACTAGTTCCGGAGCGTACTAGTGAGGAGCCCTAAGCCAATGACAGAGACGTCGGAGCGCATCACCGGTCAGCGCGAGGGCGAGGCCGGCGGGACACCCCCGGTCATCGACTCGGCTTTCGCGCGCTGGCTCGCCGATCGGGCCGGCCAGGTCCTGCTGGGAGTCCGCGAGGAGATGGGGTACGCGGACGGCAAGGCGCTCAAGGCCGCCGGTGATCGCGCGGCCCATGACCTGCTCTGCGCCGAGCTGGCCCGCTGGCGCCCGGCCGACGCGGTCCTTTCCGAGGAGGACGACCACTCCCGGGTGGCCTGGCAGGACGGCGAGCACAGCACGGTCCGCCCGGAGCGGCTCGGCTCCAACCGGGTCTGGATCGTCGACCCGCTCGACGGCACCCGCGAGTTCTCCGAGGAGGGTCGCACCGACTGGGCCGTGCACGTCGCGCTCTGGAGCTCCGACTCCGGTCTGCCGAGTCATCTCGCGGCCGGCGCGGTCGCGATGCCGGCGCGGCACCGGACACTCGCCACCGACTATCCGCCCGCCTATCCACCGCTGCCGATCGATAACGGCAGTGGGGGATTGATCCGCATTGCTGCGAGTCGCACCCGCCCGCCGGCTTTCGTGACCACTCTCGCCGAAGAAATCGGCGCCGAGCTGGTGCCCATGGGATCGGCCGGCGTCAAGATCGCCGCGGTGATAAACGGCGAGGCAGACGCCTATGTCCACGCCGGGGGGCAGTACGAGTGGGACTCCGCCGCACCGGTTGCTGTGGCTTTGGCCACCGGCCTGCACGCTAGCCGAATCGACGGTTCTGCGCTGAAATACAACGAGGCCGATCCCAAGCTGCCGGACCTCGTGGTCTGTCGTAAGGATCTGGCCCCTCGGTTGCTTGCAGCGTTGCAGCGTCACCTCCCGTAACAACGGCCGTAAGTAACCCCCCGGAAAGGTCGGGAAACACCGATGAGTCAGCCGAAGCCATACCGCGTCTCACACCTGGATGCTCTCGAAGCCGAGAGCATTTTTGTGATGCGCGAGGTGATGGCCGAGTTCGAGCGCCCGGTTCTGCTGTTCTCCGGCGGTAAGGACTCGATCGTCATGCTTCGGCTGGCGGAGAAGGCGTTCGCGCCGGCCCGGATCCCGTTCGCGGTCATGCACGTGGACACCGGGCACAACTTCCCCGAGGTCCTCGACTACCGCGACTCCCGGGTCGCCACTCTCGGCCTCAACCTGGTGGTGGCGAGTGTGCAGGAGGCGATCGACGCCGGCCTGGTGCGCGAGCTGCCGGACGGCACCCGCAACCGGATCCAGACCCCGGTGCTGCTGGCGGCGGTGGAGAAATACCGGTTCGACGCCCTGTTCGGCGGGGCTCGCCGCGACGAGGAGAAGGCCCGGGCCAAGGAGCGGATGTTCTCCTTCCGCGACGAGTTCGGCCAGTGGGACCCGAAGAATCAGCGGCCCGAGCTGTGGGCGCTCTACAACGGCAAGCACCACCCGGGTGAGTCGATCCGGGTGTTCCCGCTGTCCAACTGGACCGAGCTGGACGTCTGGCACTACATCGCCCGGGAGAAGATCCCGCTGCCGTCGATCTATTACGCGCACGACCGCGAGGTGGTCGAGCGCGACGGCATGTTCTATGCGGTCAACGAGTTCATCCGGCTGCGGGACGGCGAGACCTCGCAGGTGCGCCGGGTGCGCTACCGCACGGTCGGCGACGCCTCGCAGACGGCGGCGGTGCTGTCCGACGCGGACACGGTGGAGACGGTGATCGCCGAGGTCGCGGCGACCCGGATCACCGAGCGCGGGGCCACCCGCGGCGACGACAAGGTCTCCGAGGCAGCGATGGAAGACCGCAAGCGAGAGGGCTACTTCTGATGACCCAGGCACTGCTCGAGGCCGAGAGCGCCCCGGCTCAGCGGATGGACCTGCTCCGCTTCGCCACCGCGGGCAGCGTCGACGACGGCAAGTCGACGCTTATCGGCCGGTTGCTCTACGACACCAAGTCGATCTTCGCCGACCAGCTCGACGCCGTCGAGGCGGTAAGTGCCGCGCGCGGCGACGAATACACCAACCTCGCGCTGCTCACCGACGGTCTGCGGGCCGAGCGGGAGCAGGGCATCACGATCGACGTGGCCTACCGCTACTTCGCCACCCCGCGCCGCAAGTTCATCATCGCCGACACCCCGGGGCACATTCAGTACACCCGGAACATGGTAACCGGCGCCTCCACCGCCGACCTGGCGCTGATCCTGGTCGACGCGCGTAAGGGGTTGGTCGAGCAGTCCCGGCGGCACGCCTTCCTGACGTCGCTGCTGCGGGTGCCGCACCTGGTTCTGTGCGTCAACAAGATGGACCTCGTCGACTGGGACAAGTCGGTCTACGACAAGATCGCCGACGAGTTCACCTCGTTCGCGGCCAAGCTCGAGATCACCGACCTGACGATCATCCCGGTCTCCGCGCTCAACGGCGACAACATCGCCTCCCGCTCGGAGAACAGCCCGTGGTACGAGGGCTCGTCGCTGCTGCACCACCTGGAGCACGTGCACATCGCCTCCGACCGCAACCTGGTCGACGTGCGCTTCCCGGTGCAATATGTGATCCGCCCGCAGTCCACCACGGTCACCGACTACCGCGGTTACGCCGGTCAGGTCGCCTCCGGCGTGCTCAAGCCCGGCGACGAGGTGATGGTCCTGCCGTCCGGCCTGACCAGCACGATCGCCGGCATCGACACCGCCGACGGCCCGGTCGCCGAGGCCTTCCCGCCGATGTCGGTGACGGTCAAGCTCAGCGACGAGATCGACATCTCCCGAGGCGACCTGATCTGCCGGCCGAACAACGCGCCGGCCGTGGCCCAGGACATCGAGGCCATGATCTGCTGGATGGACGAGTCGGCTCCGCTGCGGGTGGGCGCCAAATACACGATCAAGCACACGACTCGTACGGCCCGGACCGTCATCCGCGGCCTGCAGTACCGCCTCGACGTCAACACGCTGCACCGGGACGATTCCGCCGGCGACCTCAAGCTGAACGAGATCGGCCGGGTCAAGCTGCGCACCACCGTGCCGCTGCTGGCCGACGAGTACCGCCGGAACCGCACCACCGGCGGCTTCATCCTGATCGACGAGGGCACCAACCGCACGGTCGGCGCCGGCATGATCATCGAAGCCCAGTAACCCGTTTCGCGGCCGGCTGCAGGGTGGCCCACACCACCTTCCCGGTCCTGGCCGGCAGGGCGCCCCAGGCATCCGCCGTGACAGTCACCACGCGCAGGCCCCGGCCGCGGTCGTCCAACGGATGGCCCGGCCGGGGCCGCGCCGGTTTCCGCATCTGCGGCAGCACCGGGCTGCCGTCCGACACGGTCAGGTGAATCCCGGCCGCCCGCCGGCTCACGGTCACCCGCATCGACGTGCCACTGTGCTCGATCGCATTGGTCACCAGCTCCGACATCACCAGCCGGGCCGGGTGCAGCAGATCCTGCAATCCCCACGTCAGACAAGCCCGGGTGACCAGGTCGCGGGCCAGGCTCGGCGAGTCCGGCTCGGACGCCAGGACCAGTGTCGTCCGCTCGTTCGACGGCAGCCGGCTCGCGATCGCCACCCGGGCCTGGCGAACCTTCGCGTAGACCGGCAGATGGCCCTGTCCCGCCGACCGCTGCATCCGGTCGGCCAGCGGCAGATCGGCCGGGATGCACAGCGCGAGCTGCACCGACGGCCGCAGCGCGGCGGCCGAGGACCGCGCCGCCAGCCAGGTGGTGGCACTCTCGCAGCGGGCATCGTCCAGGCCGGACAGATCGAGGATCATCGCCTCCGGGTGCCCGGCCAGACATTCGTTCAGCGTGGTCGTCGCCCGCTCCCGCAGCGTCCGGTCCCAGGCGCCACGCACGGACAGGAGGGCGACGGCGGCGTCGAGGTCACCCTCCACGACGACCGAGGAGTCCTCGGACTGTGGACACGCTGTGCTCACTGGCATGACGTCACGGTAATCGCGGACGGTGATTCTTGGGCCCGTCCTTGACCCGCACGAGTGATCGGCTTTAAGTACTGCAACGTTGTAAGGTGCAGAGCCGTGCCGCCCCGACTGAAGGACGTCGCCGCCCGTGCGGGCGTGTCGATCAAAACGGTGTCCAATGTGGTCAACGGCTTCGTGCACGTCGCACCGGAGACCCGCAGGCGGGTCCAGGCCGCCATCGATGCGCTCGGCTACGTGCCCGATCCGACCGCCCGCCGGCTGCGGGGCGGCGGCTCCGGGGTGATCGCGCTGGCCGTGCCCGAACTGCGCTCGCCCTATTACGCCGAGCTGGCCGGCCTGATCGTGCAGGCCGCCGAGCCGCGTGGCTGGACCGTGCTGATCGAGCAGACCGACGGCCGCGGCGACCGGATCACCGGGCTGCGCCGGCACTCCGTCGACGGCCTCATCCTCGCCCCGCAGGGAGTCGATCGCGAGGTGCCGGACGGCCTTCCGACCGTACTTCTGGGGGAGCGGGTGCTCGACGGCCAGACCGACCACGTGGCGGTCGACGGAGCCGCGGCCGCGGGCGACGCCACCCGGCACCTGTTACGCCTGGGACGCTGGCGGATCGCGGCCATCGGCGCCCCCGACCGGCCGCCCGCGATCATCCGTACCCAGCGACTCGCCGGCTTCCGCAACGCGCTCGCCGACTCCGGGCTGGCGGTGGACCCGCAGCTGGTGGTGCCGGTCCCGGGGATGCACCTGGCGGACGGCGCGGCCGCGATGGCGGGGCTGCTCGACCGGGTCGAACGCCGGCCGGACGCGGTGTTCTGCTTCACCGACTCGCTCGCCCTCGGCGCCATCCGTACCTGCCTCGAGCGCGGCCTCGACGTGCCGGGCGACATCGCGGTGATCGGGTTCGACGGGATCGAGGAGGGCGCTTACAGCACCCCGTCGCTGAGCACCATCGCCCCGGACACCGCCCGGATCGCGCAGCTCGCGGTCGACCTGCTCGCCGAGCGGCTCGGTGGCGGTCCGTCCGCCGCCAAGCCACCCCGCGAGATCTGCGTCGGGCACCGCCTGGTGGCCCGGGAGAGCACCCTCGGGTCTACGAGTGCTCGGAGTCGGTGGCCTCCTCGATCGCGTGCGTGATCGCACCCGTGAGGTCACCGGCCGGTACCGCGATGTCCTCGCCGTCGACTTCCTCGGCCGATCTGGTCTCCGGTTCCGGTTGCGGCGCCGTGGCGCCCCCGCCGAACCCGAACTCGTTCGGCTTGTCGGTTTCCCGCGCTTCGCTCGTCATGCCCACCGGTTACCCGCGGGCCGAACTTCTAAAGCCGGGCGGCGCCCGGACCCGCGGTGGCGATCCAGCAGGTGGGGGCGGTGAAACCAGCCTTCGTGTACGCCTTCTCGACAGCCGCCACGACCTGGTCCGCGCGGTCCGCCTCGATCAGTGCGAGCACACAGCCGCCGAAGCCGCCGCCGGTCATCCGGGCGCCGTGTGCCCCCGCCGCCAGCGCCGACTCGACCGCGATGTCCACCTGCGGCACCGTGATCTCGAAGTCGTCGCGCATCGAGGCGTGCGAGGCGGTCAGCAGCGGGCCGATGTCCCGGGTGCGGCCGGCCCGCAGCAGCTCGACGGTGTCGAGCACGCGCTGGTTCTCGGTGACGATGTGCCGCACCCGGCGGCGCATCACCTCGTCGTCGAGCTTGCCGAGCGCGTCGCCGAGCCCGTCGACGGAGACGTCGCGCAGTGCCGGCACACCGAGGATCCGCGCGGCCTCTTCGCAGGACTTGCGGCGGGCGCCGTATTCACCGTCGACGTGCTGGTGCGGGGCGTTGCTGTTGATCACCAGGATGGCCAGCCCCTCGGCGGCCAGGTCGAACGGGATCTGGTCGACCTCGTAGGTGCGGCAGTCGAGGAACAGCGCGCGACCCTGCTGGCAGCGGATCGACGCCGACTGGTCGAGGATGCCGGTGGGCGCGCCGACATAGACGTTCTCCGCCCGCTGGGCCAGCGCCGGGCGCCGCTCCAGCGGGAGGTCCAGGCGGCCGAGGTCGATCAGCGCGGTGAGGACCGACGACTCGAGCGCCGCCGAGGAGGACAGGCCGGCGCCGACCGGAACATCGGAGTCGAGGGCGATCCGCGCGCCGGGCACGTCGAAGCCGGCGTCGCGCAGCGACCAGACGATGCCGGCCACATAACTCGCCCAGCCGGTCACCTCGCCCGGCTCGGTCTCGCCGAACGTGATCGGGTCGTCGGCGAACGTGGAGCACACGGTCCATTCCCCGGGCGCGGCCGTGCGCACCGCGGCGACGGTGCGTTGCGGCAGGGCGAAGGGCAGCACGAAACCGTCGTTGTAATCGGTGTGCTCGCCGATCAGGTTGACCCGGCCGGGCGCCGCCCAGAGGCCCTCGGGCTCGGTGCCGAACCGCTCGCGGAAGATGTCGGACGCGGTCATGCGACGTGTGCCTGGTAGAACTTCCAGGCGTCGGAGATCATGGCCTGCAGCGTGTTCTTCTCGGGCACCCAGCCGAGCTCCGCGTGGGCCTTGGCGGACGAGGCGACCAGGGTGGCCGGGTCACCCTCGCGGCGCGGGGCGATCTCGGTCGGCAGTTCGGCGCCGGTGACCTCGCGGGCGGCCTCGACGACCTGCTTGTTGGAGAAGCCGTTGCCGTTGCCGAGGTTGTAGATGCGGTGCTCGCCCGGGGTGGCCGCGTCGAGCGCGAGCAGGTGGGCGCGGGCCAGGTCCTCGACGTGGATGTAGTCGCGCACGCAGGTGCCGTCGACGGTCGGGTAGTCGTCGCCGAACAGCTGGAGCTTGGCCCGCTTGCCCGCCGCCACCTGGAGCGCGATCGGGATCAGGTGGGTCTCCGGGTCGTGCCGCTCGCCGATCTCGTAGTCGTCGCGGATGTAGGCCCCGGCCACGTTGAAGTAGCGCAGCGAGACGGCGGCCAGCTTGTGCGCGTGGGTCTCGGAGGTCAGCGCGTGGTCGAAGGTGAGCTTGGTGGCGCCGTAGGTGTTGGTGGGTGCCTTGGTCGCCGACTCGGTGATCGGCAGCTCGACCGGGTTGCCGTAGACCGCGGCGGTGGACGAGAAGATGAACCGCGGGACCCGGGCCGCGCGCACCGCGTCGAGCAACGCCAGGGACTTCACCACGTTGTCGTGCCAGTAGAGTTCCGGCTTGACCATCGACTCGCCGGCCGCGATCAGCCCGGCGAAGTGCAGCACGGCGTCGAAGCCGGCGTCGGGGGTGAGCACGTCGGCCGCGTCCTTGATGTCCTTCTCGACGAAGGTGGCGTCGGGCGCGACGGCCTCGCGGAAGCCGGTGTTGAGGTTGTCGAGCACAGTGACCTCGTGCCCGGCATCGAGCAACAGTCGGCTGGTTACGCTGCCGACATAGCCGGCACCCCCGGTGACGAGCAATTTCACGACTGACGACCCCTCAGCTCGGCGCTTTTTCCCAAGTCTAGGCAGGCCGAGTTTCCCCCAAGAACGATCACAAGTCAACACGTTCAAACAGGCGGGAGGTGTTCGCCACTCGTTGGTCAGTCCTGACAGAATGGCCGCTATGTCAGACGCCGTCGCCCACCGCCCGCGAGTCCTTTCCGGTATCCAGCCGACCGCCGACTCGTTCCATCTCGGGAACTACCTGGGCGCGGTTCGGAACTGGGTGGCGATGCAGGAGACGCACGACGCCTTCTACTGCGTGGTCGATCTGCACGCGATCACGATGGGGCACGACCCGATCGCCCTGCGCAACCGCACGCGCATCTCGGCGGCCCAACTGCTGGCCCTCGGCCTCGACCCGGAGCGCTGCACCCTCTTCGTCCAGTCGCACGTGCCCGAGCACGCGCAGCTCGGCTGGGTGCTGAGCTGCATCACCGGCTTCGGCGAGGCCGGCCGCATGGTCCAGTTCAAGGACAAGTCGGCCAAGGCCGCCGACACCACCACGGTCGGGCTGTTCACCTACCCGATCCTGCAGGCCGCCGACATCCTGCTCTACCAAGCCGACCAGGTGCCGGTCGGGGAGGACCAGCGGCAGCACCTCGAGCTGACCCGCGATCTGGCCCAGCGGTTCAACACCCGGTTCGGTCCCACGTTCACGATGCCCGCGCCGTACATCCTGCGCGACACCGCGAAGATCACCGACCTGCAGGACCCGACGGCCAAGATGAGCAAGTCGGCCTCGTCGCCGAACGGCATCATCGAGCTGCTCGAGGAGCCGGCCCGGTCGGCCAAGAAGATCAAGTCTGCGGTCACCGACACCGGCCGGGAGATCCTCTACGACGAGGAGAACAAGCCGGGCGTCAGCAACCTGCTGACCATCTACGCGGCGCTGACCCTGCGCACCATCGACGAGCTGCTCGAGCACTACGACGGCAAGGGCTACGGCGATCTCAAGAAGGACCTCGCCGACGTCGTCGTCGAGTTCGTCCGGCCGGTCCAGGAGCGCACCCGGGCCTACCTCGAGGACCCCGGCTACCTCGACAAGGTGCTGGCCATCGGAGCCGACAAGGCCCGCGCGGTGGCCTCGGCGACGCTCGCCACGGCGTACCAGAACGTAGGTTTCCTCAGCCCGGCGCGCGAGCTCTGAGGCGGTGAGGATCGGCGTCGCGATAGACATCCCCGAACCGTGGGGGGAGCAGCTGACCCGGCGCCGGGGCGAGGCCGGTGATCCGCAGGCGGCCTACACCCCCGCGCACGTCACGCTGCTCGGCCCGACCGAGGTGGCCGACGGGGCGCTGCCCGCGATCGAGCGGCATCTGGAGAAGGTCGCGGCCACGCAGCTGCCGTTCACCATCCATCTGCGCGGCACCGGCACGTTCCGGCCGATCACCGAGGTGGTCTTCGTGACCCTCGCGGTCGGGATCAGCGAGTGCGAACTGCTCGCCGAGGCGATCACGTCGTCCGACGACATCGAGCGCGGCTCACGCTTCCCCTACCACCCGCATGTCACGGTCGCCCAGGACGTCTCGCCGGAGCAGCTCGACGCGGTCTTCGACGATCTCGCCGACTTCTCGGCCAAGTTCCACGTCGCCTCGTTCACGCTGTTCTCCCACGGTGGCGAGGGTCCCTGGCGTCGACGGCGCGACTTCCCCCTGGGTGTCTGAGTTTCCGGCGGCGTGATTTCGGTTACGGTGCGCGCGTGAATCCGATCGATCGGGCGTACGACGCCGCCGAGGCACGGATCATGCGGCTGCGTTACCGGTTCCGCTACTTCGATCACCTCAGCCGCGCCCTGCTGCGCTTCTGGGACGTGCAGGGCGGCCGGCTCGCCGCGGCCATCGCCTACTACGGGTTCTTCGCGATCTTCGCGCTGCTGCTGATCGGGTACTCGATCTTCGGGATCCTGCTCACCAACAACAACGAGCTGCTCAACATCGTCACCGAGTTCCTCGCGCAGAACCTGCCGTTCCTGGACGTCCAGGCAATCCTGTCCAGCGGCAAGACGGTCGGCATCGTCGGCATCCTGGGCCTGACCTTCACCGGCATCGGCTGGGTCGAGGCGATCCGCTCCTCCCAGCGGCTCATCTGGCGGATCCCCGAGCAGCCCGGCTACATCGGCGTACGGCAGGCGCTCGACCTGCTCGTGCTGATCGGGCTCATCCTGCTGCTCGCCCTCTCCCAGCTCGGCGTCTACGGCCTGGAGAAGGTGACCGACTGGCTCGCCGACGGTTTCGTGCAGTCGGCGGTGAGCTGGCTGCTCACCATCTCGGTAAACATGATCCTGGCGGCCGCTCTGCTGGCCGCGGTGCCCCGGTTGCGGATGACGGTGCGCCGGATCGCGCCACCGGTGCTTCAGGTCGGCATCGGCATCACCCTGCTCAACACGGTGGGCAAGACCTTCGTCGCCCTGGTCGAGCGCAACCCGGCGTACGGCCTGGTCGGTTCCGCCGTCGGCGTCCTGGTCTACCTGTACGTCTTCAACCAGCTGCTCCTGTTCGGAGCGGCCTGGGCGGCCACCAGCCCGCACGGCCGGGTAGTGGACTTGTCAGCTGACGATAAAACTGCTCCCGTGGGGCGAAATAGCTGGATTCGGCACAGCAGCCCGGAATGATGTGCCCGTGGGCACACTCGTGACGCTGGACCTGCCGGTGAACTCGCCGGTGGCGGACCTTCCCTGGGTCATCACGATCGGGTCGCTCGGCGACGAGGAGGACTGGGAACCCGTCGTCTGCGGCCCCTACGAACGCGCCCACGCCCTCGCGCTCGCGCAGGCCGTGGTCGCCGACGAGGACCTGATGGCGGTGGTCGAGCCACTGCTTCCCCGGGTCGACGCCGAGGCTATCCGGGACGAGATCGAACTGGCCCGGGCCGGCACCGAGATGCCTTCCACGGAGGGCGACCAGGACATCGACCAGGAAACCCGGCGCGTGCGCCCCGGGCGGGCGCCGACCGAGGCCGAGGTGCGTGCCGGCTGGGTCCGGATCGCCACCCGACTGGCTTCGACACCGGCATCCTGACGGCCCGGCCCAGGTCCGGTGGAGCAACTACCGGAGACGCGTGGCATGCTTCGAATTCAAAACGAAAGCTTGCTGCAAAGGGTGACGGCATGGTGATCACACGGCGCTGGGCGCTCTTCCTCGTCGGCGTCGGCGTCTGGACCTGGTTGATCTGGCCCCGCTTCGGCCTGGCGATCTGGAACGACGACCGCGCGTTCGCCGGTGGCCGGCCCACGTCGTTCCTCTGGGTGCACGCCGTACTGATCGCTGCCTCGCTGGCCATCGGCACGACTGTCGGCGTCCTCGGCGTACGCGCCTGGCGCCTGAAGAATTCGCGGCCGGACTAGGCGAACAGCCGAAAAATTAACGGCATGTTTCGCAATCATCGGTCAATTCATTCTTAGATCCACCTAAACCGGCGTTCAACCTGATCGCCGGTTGCGGCGAGATAACGGTGCGCCAACGGTCTGGGGCAAACCTCGGCTGACGTCTTGGCCTGCGGCTACGCTCCCCACCTTGAAGCCTCACCGACGGGTGTCGGTGTGCATGGAAGGAGGGCGTCTTGCGCCCAGTACGTGGGAAGCGGATCCTTGCGGTTCTCGCGGCCGGTGGGCTGACCCTCGCCGCCGCCGCTTGTGGTGACGCCCCGGACGAGACTCCCAGCGGTAGCAGCTCCGCGAGCACCGCAGCCGCATACAAGGCCTGCATGGTCACCGACACCGGCGGCATCGACGACAAGTCGTTCAACGCTTCCGCGTGGGCCGGCCTCCAGGCCGCGAAGACGCAGGCCAGCAACGTCGACCCGAAGTACGTCGCGTCGACCGCCGAGGCTGACTACGAGCCCAACCTGCGTGGCTTCGTGACCCAGAAGTGCAACTTCATCCTCTCGGTCGGCGGCCTGATGGGCACCGCCACCCAGAAGGTGTCCGACGCGGAGAAGAGCTCCCAGTTCGCCATCGTGGACAGCGGGAGCACCGGCGCCAACGTCTTCCCGATGCAGTTCGCCACCCACCAGGCGGCGTTCCTCTCCGGCTACCTCGCCGCGGGCTACTCCAAGTCGGGCAAGGTCGCGACATTCGGTGGCATGAAGATCCCGCCGGTGACGATCTTCATGGACGGCTTCGCCGACGGCGTGGCCTACTACAACAAGCAGAAGAGCAAGAACGTCACCGTGCTCGGCTGGGACAAGGCCAAGCAGACCGGTAGCTTCACCGACGACTTCGCCAGCGCGGCCAAGGGCAAGGCACTCGCCAGCACCTTCGTCTCGCAGGGCGCCGACGTGATCCTGCCGGTCGCCGGCGGCACCGGCCTCGGTGCGGCCGAGGTCGCCCAGGGCTCCAGCGGCAAGGTGTCGATCATCTGGGTCGACCAGGACGGCTGCAAGAGCGCGGCGCAGTACTGCGGTGTCTTCCTGACCACGGTCGTCAAGAACATCGAGGACGCGGTCGAGAAGGCGGTCGTCGCCGGCGCCACCGGTCAGCCGCTCGCCGCGACCCCGGGTTACCTCGGCACGCTCGAGAACAACGGCGTCGAGCTCGCTCCGTACAACCAGTTCGACAGCAAGATCGACCAGGGTCTCAAGGACGAGGTCGCCAAGCTGAAGACCGACATCATCTCGGGTGCCGTCAAGGTCGAGTCGGCCAACGCCCCGAAGTGAGCAGGTAGGTAACATCCTGGCCGCCGCTCGACCGTGAGGAAAACTCGCGGCCGGGCGGCGGTTGCCCTTGAAAGCCGAGCGTCAGGAGATTCCGCTGAGACTCGAATTGCGCGGCATCACCAAGCGCTTCGGCGACCTGGTGGCCAACGACCACATCGACATCACCGTCGAGCCCGGCGAGGTGCACGCCCTGCTCGGCGAGAACGGCGCCGGCAAGTCGACGCTGATGAACCAGCTCTACGGCCTTCTCCAGCCGGACGAGGGCGAGATCCTGGTGGACGGCGAGGCCAAGGTCTTCAAGACCCCCCGGGACGCCATCGCGGCCGGCATCGGCATGGTCCACCAGCACTTCATGCTCGTGCCGGTGTTCACGGTCGCGGAGAACATCGCGCTCGGCGCCGAGGACGTGCGCGGCGGCCCCCTCGGCATCCTCGACCGCCGCCGCAACCGCCGCGACGTGCTGGAGACCTCGAAGAGGTACGGCCTGCCGGTCGACCCCGACGCCCTGGTGGAGGACCTGCCGGTGGGCGCACAGCAGCGGGTCGAGATCGTCAAGGCCCTGACCCGCGACGTCGACCTGCTCATCCTGGACGAGCCGACGGCGGTGCTGACCCCGCAGGAGACCGACGAGCTCCTCTCGGTCATGCGCGGCCTCGCCGCGAGCGGCAAGTCGATCGTCTTCATCACCCACAAACTGCGCGAGGTCAAAGCCATCGCCGACCGGATCACGGTGATCCGCCGCGGCCGGACGGTCGCCACCGCTACCCCGGACACCTCCGAGGACGAGCTCGCGGCGCTGATGGTCGGTCGCGAGGTGAGCCTCGAGGTGAGCAAGTCCCCGTCCGAACCCGGCCGGGACGTCCTCAAGATCAGCAACTTGGTGGTCGACGACGACCGGGGGGTCCGCGCCGTCGACGGCGTCGACCTGACCGTGCGGGCCGGCGAGGTGCTCGGCATCGCGGGCGTGCAGGGCAACGGCCAGACCGAGCTGGTCGAGGCGATCATGGGCCTGCGCGTGAGCCGTTCCGGTGTGGTCGAGGTCGACGGCGAGAACCTGGCCGGCATGAGCACCAAGAAGATCCTGCGCTCGGGCGTCGGCTACGTTCCCGAGGACCGCAGCCTCGACGGCGTGGTCAAGGAGTTCTCGGTGGCCGAGAACCTCGTGCTCGACATGTACGACCGGGCGCCGTTCGGCAACGGGTTCAAGCTCAACCCCAAGGCGATAAACGAGTCGGCGGCCGAGCGGGTCACCCAGTTCGACATCCGCACCTCATCGGCGGCGTCGGCGGTCAGCACCCTCTCCGGCGGCAACCAGCAGAAGGTGGTCGTGGCCCGGGAGATGTCCCGGCCGCTGCGCCTGATGATCGCCAGCCAGCCCACCCGCGGCGTGGACGTCGGCTCGATCGAGTTCATCCACAGCCAGATCATCCACGAGCGGGACAACGGCACCGCCGTACTGGTGGTGTCCAGTGAATTGGACGAGGTGGTCGGCCTCGCCGACCGGATCGCGGTGATGTACCGCGGCCGGATCCTGGCCACCGTCTCGCCCGACATGCCCCGCGAGGAGATCGGTCTGCTCATGGCCGGCATCACCGGCGCGGAGTCGGCAGAGGAAGAGGAAGCAGAGTGACCACCGACGTCGAGGCCCCCCCACCGGCCAAGGAGTCACCCAAGGAAGAGGGTTTCCTGACTCTCTTCCTGAAGAACCTCTGGTCGGCCAACACGGTCACGGTCACGTTCCTGTCGATCTTCCTGGCGCTTGTCGTCGGCGCGATCCTGATCGTGGTCTCCGACTCCGCGGTGCTCTCGAAGTTCGCCTACTTCACCGCCCGACCCAGCGACGCGCTCGGCTCCAGCTGGGACCTGGTCAGTGCCGCCTACGCCGACCTGTTCAAGGGCGCCCTCTTCGACCCGGCCTCGTTCCAGGCCTGGTTCAACCACACCGGCTCCTGGCAGCAGGCGTTCGGCCCGATCTCCGAGACCCTCACCTACGCCACCCCGCTGGTCTTCACCGGCCTGGCGGTTGCGCTCGCCTTCCGGGGCGGCCTGTTCAACATCGGCGGCCAGGGCCAGGCGGTGATGGGCTGCGTGTTCGCCGGGGTGGCCGGTTTCGCCTTCCACCTTCCGCCGGGCCTGCACCTGATCGTGGCGCTGCTGTTCGGCCTGATCGGCGGGGCGCTCTGGGGCTTCCTGCCGGGCTTCCTCAAGGCCCGCACCGGCGCCCACGAGGTCATCACGAGCATCATGCTCAACTACACGGCCACGTTGTTCCTCGGCTGGCTGATCCTGCAGAAGGGGGTGCAGGACCCGACCCGCAGCGATGCGATCAGCAAGACGATCGACAGCTCGGCCGCGCTGCCGGCGCTGCCCGAACCGCTGCGGGTGCACCTGGGCATCGTGCTCGCCGTGGTGGTCACGGCCGGGGTCGCCTGGCTGCTCAACCGGTCGTCGTTCGGCTTCGAGCTGCGCGCCGTGGGCGCCAACCCGCCGGCGGCCAAGACCGCGGGCATGAGTGTCGCCAGGACGTACACCTTGCTCATGGTCGTCGCCGGTGGCCTGGCCGGTCTCGGTGGCGCCGCTCAGGTGCTCGGGACCGCCGACAAGCTCACCGCCCAGGTGGCCGGCAACATCGGCTTCGACGGCCTGCTGGTCGCCCTGCTCGGCCGGAACAAGCCGTGGGGCACGCTGTTCGCCGCGATCCTCTACGGCGCGCTGCGGGCCGGCGGCAACCTGATGCAGGTCGACATCGGCATCTCGCTCGAGCTGGTCACCGTGCTGCAGGCCCTCATCGTCATCTTCATCGCCGCCCCCGCCATGGTGAAGGCGATCTTCCAGCTCCGCGCCGCCCGTTCCGCCCGGCTCGGCGCCTCGATGTCGAAGGGCTGGTGACCGGCATGACTGAGCCAACCCGCAGCGGAAAACCCCAGATTGAAAGCCTGTCGACGGCGACTGTGGAAAACCTGACCGGAGTCGACGCGCCCACCCGGTTCTGGAACCGGGAGCGGCGGCTCGGTGCCGGCATCACGATCATCGGCCTGCTGGCCACCCTCGTGTTCGGCCCGCTGGCCAAGTCGGAGACCGCCCGCTTCACGCTCAGCACCGACGCGAGCGGCGCCGCCCTGTCGATCAACGGGCAGGTCGGCACGATCCTGTTCGGGGCGATCTCGATCGCGCTGGGCGTGCTCATGCTCACCGGCAAGGCCAGGCGCTGGCAGACCCTGCTGCTCTGTCTCGGCATCGCGTCGTTCGTGCTGGCGTTCCTCTGCTGGCAGGTGGCCGGCAAGTTCATGCCGCTGGTCGACACGCTCAGCGGCAGCGTCGAATATGCCCTGCCGCTGATCCTGGGCGCCCTCGCGGGCGTGCTCGGGGAGCGCTCCGGCGTGGTCAACGTGGCGATCGAGGGTCAGTTCCTGATGGGCGCGTTCGGCGCGGCGCTGGTCGGCACGCTCGCCACCAGCGTGTGGGCGGGCCTGGTCAGCGCCATGATCGGCGGTCTCATCATCGCCGCCATGCTTGCCGTGCTCGCTATTCGCTTCCTCGTCGACCAGGTCGTGGTCGGCACCGTGCTCAACCTGTTCGCGCTCGGCGTCACCGGCTTCCTCTACGAACGTCTGATGCAGCCGAACGCGCTGAAGTACAACCAGCCGCCGCAGATGCCGCGGTGGGAGATCCCGGGGCTGGCCGACATCCCGGTCATCGGCCCGGTGCTGTTCAACACCCAGGTGCTGGTGTGGATCGCGCTGGCGCTGGTGGTGCTCATCCACTTCGCGCTCAAGGGCACCCGGTGGGGTCTGCGCACCCGCGCGGTCGGCGAGCACCCGACGGCGGCCGACACGGTCGGTGTGCGGGTGCGCGGCCTCCGCTATCTGAACGTGCTGCTCGGCGGCCTGATCGCGGGTGCCGGCGGGGCCTACTTCACGCTGGTCTCCACCGGCGCGTTCAACAAGAACATGACCGCGGGCGCCGGCTTCATCGCGCTGGCCGCCCTGATCTTCGGCCGCTGGACCCCATTCGGCGCGCTCGGGGCGGCCCTGTTCTTCGGGTTCGCACAGAAGCTGGCGTACTTCCTGAGCGTGGCCGGCAGCCCGGTGCCCAACCAGTTCCTCAATATGCTGCCCTACATCGCCACCATCGTGGCGGTGGCCGGCCTGGTCGGCCGGGTGCGGGCGCCCGCCGCGGACGGCCAGCCTTACGTCAAGAGCTGAGCCACCTGGCAGAATTTGCCGCATGGAGATCGACTGGGCGGGGCTCAGGACGGCCGCGATCGAGGCGATGCGGCACGCCTACGCCCCCTACTCCGACTTCCCGGTCGGAGCGGCGGGGCTGGTGGACGACGGCCGGGTGGTCGTCGGCTGCAACGTGGAGAACGCGTCCTACGGCGTCGGGCTCTGCGCCGAGTGCGGGCTGGTCAGCTCGCTGCACGCGACCGGCGGCGGGCGACTGGTGGCGGTCTCCTGTGTGGACGCCACCGGGGAGCCCTGCATGCCGTGCGGGCGCTGCCGGCAGCTGCTGCACGAGCACGGCGGGCCGGAACTCCTGGTGGCGGCGCGGCCTCGGCCGCTGACCATGAACGAGCTGTTGCCGCGGGCGTTCGGGCCGGCCGACCTGGCCAAGGTCAACGGCTCGGTCACGGTGCCGGAGGTGCCGACCGCGCTCGCCAAGTGGCGGGGGCGGGGCACCGTCTTCGTGCACCCCGACCTGGCCGGTGGCGAGACGGTCTGGACGGCCTACTGGGAACGCTCCGGGGGCAGCCCGGCGGAGAGCGACGCCGCCAAGGGCGTGCTCGAGGAGGGACCGAACTTCCCCACCGCGGCCGAGGCCGTCGAGTGGGGTCAGGTCCGCACACCACGGATCGTGGTGGTGGACGCCGACGGCGGCCTGACCTGGGCCGGCGAGGGAGCACCGCCGGAGGGCATCCCCGCCCGGTGGGAAAGGGACCAGAGATGAGTTTCGCCGCGGTAGACGTCATCCGGGCCAAGCGGGACGGCCACGTCCTGTCCGACGCGCAGATCGACTGGGTGGTCGACGCGTACACCACCGGTGTGGTCGCCGACGAGCAGATGTCGGCGCTGGCCATGGCGATCCTGCTGCGCGGCATGACGCCGGCCGAGATCGCCCGGTGGACGGCCGCGATGATCGCCAGTGGGGAGCGGCTGGATCTGTCCGCCGTCACCCGGCCCACCGCCGACAAGCATTCGACAGGCGGCGTCGGCGACAAGATCACGCTGCCGCTGACCCCGCTGGTGGCGGCGTGTGGTGCGGCCGTGCCCCAGCTGTCCGGCCGGGGCCTCGGCCACACCGGCGGCACCCTCGACAAACTGGAGTCGATCGCCGGGTGGCAGGCCACCATCACCAACGACGCGTTCAAGCGGCAGCTGGACGAGGTCGGCGCGGTCATCTGCGCGGCCGGTGAGGGCCTGGCCCCGGCCGACCGCAAGCTGTACGCGCTGCGTGACGTCACCGGCACGGTCGAGGCGATCCCGCTGATCGCCAGCTCGATCATGAGCAAGAAGATCGCCGAGGGGACCGGTGCGCTCGTCCTCGACGTCAAGGTCGGCTCCGGCGCCTTCATGAAGGACCTGGCGACCGCCCGTGAGCTGGCAAGCACCATGGTGCGGCTCGGTCAGGACAGCGGCGTCAACACGATCGCCCTGCTCACCGACATGAACACCCCGCTCGGCCGGGCCGTCGGCAACGCGATGGAGGTGGCCGAGTCGGTCGAGGTGCTGGCCGGCGGCGGACCGGCCGACGTGGTCGAGCTGACCCTCGCCCTGGCCCGGGAGATGCTGGCGGCGGCCGGGGTGGACGCCGACCCGGCGAAGGCGCTGGCGAGCGGGGCCGCGATGGACACCTGGCGGCGGATGATTCAGGCGCAGGGCGGCGATCCGGACGCTGCGCTGCCGGTGGCGCGCGAGACCGAGGTGCTGAAGGCGACGACGGACGGCGTGGTGACGGCCGTGGACGCGTACGGGATCGGGGTGGCGGCCTGGCGGCTCGGTGCCGGCCGGGCCCGCAAGGAGGACCCGGTCAGCTTCGGCGCCGGGGTGCTGCTCAAGGTGAAGCCGGGGGACCGGGTGCGGGCCGGAGACGTGCTGCTCGAGTTGCGTACGGATGAAAGCAGCCGGATCGAAGCGGCGCGTGATCTCGCGTCCGCCGCCGTGTCCGTCGGAGCGTCCGCGCCTGCCCCTACCCCGCTGGTACTCGATCGCATAGCCTGACGCACCATGGCGAAGGCCGCACCCGACCCTCGCGCGGTCCGCGAGGCAAGCGTCGACGAGCTCGGCCGTCTCGGCCTGCCCATTCCACCGCCCGGCTTCCCGTTGATCTGGGAGCCGGGCGACTCGGTGGAGCTGCGTCCGACGATCGACATCGAGGCTCGGTGCGCCATCCTGCACGTGGTCGTGGCGCGGTGCTTCGGCATGCCGACCGAGATCGCGATGAGCTGGCTCCTCGGATCGCACCTGGTCGACCTGGTGACGCCGCCGGAGTGGCAGTTCGTGATCGGCGCCAAGGGCGACCACCGTTCGTTCGTGCTGCACTACGACGCGGTGTTCGCGCTGGCTTGGCTGCTGGGTCTGAGCCGGCACCTCGATCCGACGGCGCCGCCGGAGGACCGGCTGATGTCGCAGATGCCCGATCTGCCGTCCGGGGAGACGTTCGGGAGCTGGCGGTCGCGTTCGCTGATGTCGCCGCGGGACCCGGTCGAGGCAGCCATCCTGCTCGATCTCTACTACTGCTTGGACTGGGCGTTCCAGGAGGCGGAGAACCGGGACGGGGAACCGCCGGGCGAGATCGACAGCAACGCGATCGGGCAGCGTCGGTGGGCCCTGGAGTGGGCGGTGATCTTCACCGGCCCCTATCACGACAAGCCGGCGGAGTGGGAAGAGGTAGACCTGTCTGTCTGATCACCGCGGACGGTACGCGCTGACCAGCACCGACGCGGTCACCCTGAGATCCGCCGTCGGCAGGCCGGCCGCCGGCACGTGGCGCGCGCTCGGCGTCATCCCGATGAGCGTGCGGGCCTCGGCCGCGGTCAGGTGCAGCGCACGCTCATGCGGCCGGGCCGTCTCGAGAGCGAAGTACTCGTCGAGCGCCTCCCGTACCCGGGCCTGTTTGTCGGGATCAACCCGGATCATTCCGGATGTCGCGATCAGCTCACCGAGGTGGTCCGCGCCCGGGGTCACCACCAGCAGGACGCCGTCGGGCCGCAGCACGCGGCGGAACTCGGCTCCGTTGCGCGGCGCGAACACGTTCAGGACGATCCGGGCCGACCCGCTCACGATCGGCAGCGGGCGCCAGAGGTCGGCCAGGACCGCGGCGGCGCGCGGGTGCGCTCGGGCCGCGCGGCGCAGCGCCGGCTTGGAGACGTCGAGGCCGAGACCGACGGCCTCGGGCGCGGCGTCCAGCACCCGGGCCAGATAACTGCCGGTGCCAACTCCGGCATCAACCACAAAACCACCGGCGGCGTACGGGGTGAGCGCATCCCCGATGAAGTCGTAGTGCCCCGCCGCCAGGAAGTCGGCCCGATCGGCGACCATCTCGGCGGTGTCCCCGACATGGGGCAGCCGGCCCGCGCTGAGATCGGCGTACCCCTGCTTGGCCATGTCGAAGCTGTGGCCGGCCGGGCAGCGCAGGGCCCGCTCGACCCGGC
The DNA here is from genome assembly GCF_016862195.1 of Paractinoplanes ferrugineus. Taxonomy (GTDB): domain Bacteria; phylum Actinomycetota; class Actinomycetes; order Mycobacteriales; family Micromonosporaceae; genus Actinoplanes; species Actinoplanes ferrugineus. The sequence continues at coordinate 443,442 of NZ_BOMM01000001.1, forward strand.
GCACCGGCTGTTCGCAATTGGGGCATCGAAGGTACGGCAATGCTCCGTCGATCATTCGGTCCCGCCCTCTAGGCTTTTCGGATGGTCGCCATCTCGCACTCCGACATCGTCAAGGCGCCGAAAGCGCTGCTGCACGACCACCTCGACGGTGGCCTGCGCCCCGAGACCATCATCGAGCTCGCCGCGGAGATCGGGCACGAGCTCCCGGCCACCGATCCGGAGGCGCTCGGCGCCTGGTTCGTCGCGGCCGCCGACTCGGGCTCGCTGGAACGCTACCTGGAGACGTTCGCCCACACGGTGGCGGTGATGCAGACTCCCGCCGCGCTGCACCGGGTGGCCAAGGAATGCGCCCTGGACCTGGCCGCCGACGGCGTCGTCTACGCCGAGGTGCGGTACGCGCCCGAGCAGCACCTGGAGCACGGCCTCTCGCTCGACGACGTGGTCGAGGCGGTGAATGCCGGATTTGTCGAAGGTTGCGAGGAGGCGGCGGCGCTGGGCCGGCCGATCCGCGTCGGGGTGCTGCTCACCGCCATGCGGCACGCGGCCCGCTCGCAGGAGATCGCCGAGCTCTCGGTGCGCTTCCGGGACCAGGGCGTGGTCGGCTTCGACATCGCCGGGGCCGAGGCCGGGTTCCCGCCCACCCGGCACCTGGACGCGTTCGAATACCTCCAGCGGGAGAACTTCCACTTCACCATCCACGCCGGCGAGGCGTTCGGGCTGCCGTCGATCTGGCAGGCCATCCAGTGGTGCGGCGCCGATCGGCTCGGGCACGGTGTCCGACTGGTCGACGACATCGCCGGTGGAGAGGTTCTCGGGCGACTCGCGGCCTATGTTCGCGACAAGCGGATTCCGCTCGAGCTGTGCCCTTCGTCCAATGTGCAGACCGGGGCGGCCGCCTCGATCGCCGAGCACCCCATCGGGCTGCTGCACGACCTGCGGTTCCGAGTGACCGTCAACACCGACAACCGGCTGATGAGCGGAACCTCGATGTCGCGGGAGATGGCGCTGCTCAGCGAGGCTTTCGGGTGGGGCTGGGCGGAACTGCAGTGGCTGACGATCAACGCGATGAAGTCGGCCTTCATCCCGTACGACGAACGGCTCGCGATCATCAATGAAGTCATCAAGCCGGCGTATGCCAAGTTGCTTGGTTGAGACGGCTTTGCCTGTTCGGTGGGGCACCTCATCCGTTCGGTCAGAATGGTCCCTACAAACACTGCGAAATCCGGCATCTCACCTTGCTCTGCGGCCCTGACCGCGACATCGTTCCTCCTGCCCCGATCCATTACGATCGGGCCCGATCGGCAGGCGACACCCCCACGTCGAGTCGATCGGTCGAGTGACTCTGAGAGACCTGAACAAACACGAGCAGTCATAACGAACCGGCGATGTCCAACTCCGACGGAGCAACATCGCATCACACAACCGGTCCGTGTCCGCCTGCTCTTTCTCTTTGACACTCGTCGTGATGGAATCTCGGGGGCCCGACGCGGTAGTCGGCCGTGTGCGGTGCCCGGCGACCCGATCGCCGGGCCCGAATCAGGAGGACGGTGACGTGAGCAAGCGCCCCAAGACGGCGACCGGCGTCATGACGCGTCTCCGTCGCCCGGCCGATCGGCTGCGAGATCTGCCGATCTGGTCGAAGCTCGGTCTCATCATGCTGGTCCCGACCCTCGCCACGATCATCGTCGGCGTCAGCGGTCTCGTGGACCACATCGATACGGCCAGCAACGCGGAGCGCGCGCGGAACCTGTCAGTGCTGTCGGAGGCCGCCGGTGGCCTCGTCGACCGCCTGCAGAACGAACGTGCCTATGGCGTCATCATCACCACGAGCCCGCGCACGAGCGGGGTCCGCGATGCGGCGCTGAAGGCCTACAACGGCGAGCACGCCCAGGTCGACCAGGCCAAGGTGCCGTACTCGCAGCAGAAGGCCGCGCTGGACGACGTGCCTCAGAAGGTGAGCACGCTCCTGCTGCGGCTGGACCGCAACCTCGAGGATCTGCCCTCCAAGCGCAGTCAGATCGCCAACGGCAAGCTCGGTGTCGGGGACGTCAACGACACCTACGGCAAGCTGATCAACGACCTGCTCTCCGTCCGCGACGTCTCGGCCCAGTTGGCCAGCGACACCGAGCTGAGCGACCACCTTCGTACGGTGGCTGCCGTGGCTCGGGCCAAGGACTACATCGCCCAGCAGCGCGACGTCGGCCACCAGGTGCTCGGCCTCGGCAACTTCGACGCCACCCTGCGCCGCGCCTTCCTGCTCACCGACACCGGCTTCGAGCTCGCCGAGGACCAGGTCGAGTCGGTCGGCACCGACGCCGAGGTGCAGCTCTTCCAGCGCACCGCGAACGTCCCCGACGGCCGCGCCGCCACCAACCTGACCGGCCAGCTCAAGTCGTTGCAGGGTCAGAACACCGGGAACATCCCGTTCGACTCCCAGCAGTGGGAGTCGGCGATGATCGGCTACAACAACCTGTTCCGGCAGGTCGAGCAGAAGCTCGACGCGGACATCGTGGTCGAGGCCACCGGCATCCGCGACGACGTGAACCGGCGAGTCTTCATCGAGACCAGCGTGCTGCTCGCGATGCTGCTGCTGGCCATCCTGTTCGCCTGGTTGGTCGCCCGGTCGATGGCCCGCTCGCTGCGTGAGCTGCGTCAGGGTGCGCTCTCGGTCGCCCAGTTCGGTCTACCGCACGCCGTTTCCCGGCTGCGTGACCCCGCCCTGGCCACCTCGCTCACCCCGGCCCAGGTCGCCGACCAGATCGCCGAGCCGCTGCCGGTGCGAAGCCGGGACGAGTTCGGGCAGGTGACCGAGGCGTTCAACGCGGTCCACCTCGAGGCCGTCCGTACCGCCGCCGAGCAGGCCGCACTCCGGGCCTCCGTCGCGACGATGTTCGTCAACCTCGCCCGCCGTTCCCAGATCCTGGTCGACCGGCTCATCGGTCACCTCGACCGGCTGGAGCGCGGCGAGGAGGACCCGGACCGGCTGGCCGAGCTCTTCCAGCTCGACCACCTGGCCACCCGAATGCGGCGTAACGACGAGAACCTCCTGGTTCTCGCGGGCGCCGACTCGACACGTGTGCAGCGCGAGCCGGCCGCCCTGATCGATGTGCTCCGCGCCGCACAGTCCGAGGTGGAGCACTACACCCGTATCGAGTTCGGCATGATCGACCGGGACATCGAGGTGGCGGCACACGCCGTCAACGACATGGTCCACCTGGTCGCCGAGCTCTTCGACAACGCGACCGCCTTCTCCCCGCCCAACTCGACGGTCACCGTCGAGGCGCGGCGGCTGGGCGACAGCGCGCTGCTCTCGGTGGAGGACCGCGGCATCGGCATCAGCCGGGAACAACTGCGCGACCTCAACGAGCGGCTCGCCAACCCACCGATGGTGGACGTCGCGGTCTCCCGGATGATGGGCCTCGTCGTGGTCGCCCGACTGGCCACCCGGCACGCCGTAAAGGTCGAGCTGCGCCCGGCCGACGCCGAGCGTGGCACGGTGGCCGAGGTCGGTCTGCCGCTGTCGGTGCTCGTCGGCGGTCAGCCGCCGGCCCGCTCCGTGCAGGCCGGTGGCTACGAAAGCCTCCAGCAGGGCCCCGGTGCCCGGCCCGAGCCGCTCGCTCTGGAGAGCGGCCGCGGCGGCTACCCCGGTGGTGGCGGTCGTCCGTTCGACCCCAACCCGCCGATGCCCACCGGCGGCATGCTCGGCACCGGCGCCGGACGCGGTGTTCCGGCCTGGTCCGACCTCACCGGCGCGCCCGGCTCCAACGGGTCCAACGGCTTCGCCCCGAACGGTTCGAACGGTTCGAACGGCTCCAACGGTTCGAACGGCAGCGGTGGGGCCAACGGCAGCGGCGGCGCGAACGGCTTCTACGGCCCGCGCAGCAACGAGATGATCCCGCCGCTCCCGTCCGGCCCGATGGGACCGAGCTCCGGTGGCCCGCAGGGCTACGCCGGTCCCGACGGTCTCCCGCAGCGTCGCAACGGCGAGCAGGTCCAGCCGGGTACGGACGGGTTCGGCCCGTCCATCCCGCGCCAACTGCCGGCCAACCCGGAGAACCACCCCCGTGGCGGTTTCGTCCCGCCGGTCTCGGCACCGCCGGTTCCGCCGGTCTCGGCGCCCCCGTTCGGCCGGCCCACCTCGGTGCCGCCGGTCAACGAGAGCCCGGTCTCCGGCCCGCCGGCGAACCCGCCGGTCTGGCCGCCGGTCGCCCCCGAGCGGGACTCGAACGCCGCACCGCACGTCCCGGAGAGCCTGGCCGCGGCGCTCGACATGACCGCCGAGATCCCGCGCTACCGGCCCGAGCGGTCCGACCCCCACGTCGAGCGCCCGACCAACCCGCAGACCGCGCCGATCCCGTCGTCCGCCCCGCCGGCTCGCCCGGTGTCGGCGATGCCGACCTCCGGCAGTCCGCAGTCGGAAGCCCAGAACCGGGCGGCCGCGGCGGCCCGGGCGGCCCACGAGGCGGCCGCGGCCCAAGCGGCCGAGGCGCAGGCCACGGCGGCTCAGCAGATCGCGGCGGCCCAGGCCGCGGCCCGGCAACGGGACGCCAAGCAGGGTCAGTTCGCCGACGAGACGATGGAGCTGCCGATCTTCCGCGAACTCGAGTCGGCGTGGTTCACCACGACCACCCCGGGTCGGCCGTCGGATGGTCAGTCCAACGGCGCCCACTCGAATGGGTCGCAGTCGAACGGCGCCCACTCGAACGGGTCGCAGTCGAACGGTGTCCACGCCAACGGTGGCGGTGCCGCCGACGAGACGGTCACCTCGCTGCGCATCCCGACCGGCGAGCCTTCTCGCACGGTGCCGCAGCAGGCCGTGTCACCCGAAACGCGGGACCTCGACCCGGCACCGGTGGGCGTTGGCGCCGCGAGCGGCTACGGTTCGAACGGCAATGGCTCCAACGGCAGTGTGGCGAGCAACCCGTGGCGCACCGCTGCCGACGACGGCTGGCAGGCCGCAGCCGCGGCTGCCGAGCGGTCGATCGATACCACTACCACGGCTGGGCTGCCCAAGCGCACACCGATGGCGCAGCTCGTCCCCGGCGGTGTCGACCGTGGCGGAGACCCCGCCCAGAAGCGCACGCCCGAAGGGGTCCGCGGTCTGCTTTCCGCGTACCACCGGGGTGTTCAGCGTGGTCGCACCAAGGAACAATCGACCAACCCGGAGGGAACTCCGGGAGGGCAGCAGTCCTCGCAGGCTGGCAAGGAGCATGAAGCATGACATCTACGCAGGATCTAGGTTGGCTCCTGGCCAACTTCGCCGACCGCGTTCCCGGAGTCGCACACGCGATCGCGGTCTCCGCCGGTGGTCTGCTCCTGGCAGCATCGAGGGACCTTCCGCGTGACCGTGCCGACCAGCTGGCGGCTATCGCCTCCGGCCTGGTCAGCCTCACTCAGGGCGCCGCTCGGTGCTTCGAGGGTGGCGCGGTGCTGCAGACGGTCGTCGAGATGGACAACGGGTTCCTTTTCCTGATGTCGATCTCGGATGGCTCGTCGTTCGCGGTGCTGGCGGCGCGCAGCTGCGACGTCGGTCAGGTGGGCTACGAAATGGCCCTCCTCGTCGACCGCGTCGGCGAGGCCCTTACTCCCGCTCCGCGGTCCGCGGCCGGGGTTCTGGGCTGAACGGGCAGGCGGCCGGTGCCAACGCATCCGGCGACTGTCCAAAACTTTGACAACAAGAGACACTTCTAGGGTTCGAGGAAGGGGTGAGCGGTGACGATGCCCGAACGCGATGAGCCGACCGGCGCGCTGGTAAGACCGTACGCCGTGACCCGTGGTCGGACCCGGCCGAAGCTTGAGATAGCGCTGGAAGCGCTGGTCGAGACAACCGTGCGCGGCCGATCTGGCATGAACCGCGGCGGGCAGGGTGGAAGCGAGCATCAGTACATCGCGGCAATGTGCGACGGCGGCCGTGTGCAGTCGCTCGCCGAAATCGCCGCACGCATGCAACTGCCGCTCGGTGTGGCTCGAGTGATCGTCGCCGACATGGCCACTGATGGCCTTGTCGCGGTGTACGAGCCCACCTCGCTGGACGACGAGACCGACGCGGTAGGCACGGAACTGCTGGAAAGGGTGCTGAGTGGACTTCGCAGGCTCTGACATGTCGCACCGTCCCGCTGCGGGGGGACGCGTTACATCGGCGAAGATTGTCATCGCCGGTGGGTTCGGCGTTGGTAAAACGACGCTTGTCGGGTCGGTCTCGGAGATCACCCCGTTGACCACTGAGGCGATCATGACCTCGGCTGGTGTGGGTGTCGACGACAACCGGCAGGTGCCCGGGAAGATGACGACCACCGTCGCCATGGACTTCGGCCGCATCAGCATCGACCGCGACCTCATCCTCTACCTGTTCGGCACGCCGGGCCAGACTCGTTTCTGGTTCATGTGGGACGAGCTGGTTCGGGGCGCGATCGGTGCCGTGGTCATGGTCGACACGCGCCGGCTGGCCGACTGCTTCGCGGCCATCGACTTCTTCGAGCACCGTCGCCTCCCCTACCTGGTGGCGATCAACTGCTTCGACGGCATGCAGTACCACAACGCGCAGGACGTTCGGGACGCGCTCGCGATCTCGAGCGACGTGCCCGTGGTGAGCTGCGACGCCCGGAACCGTGAGTCGACGAAGAACGTACTCATCTCGCTCGTCGAGTACGTCCTGACCATGCGTCGCACCCGGGCCGTCGCGCCGGCTTAGCCGAGGACGTCGGGGGTCGAACCCCGGAACCACCGCGTCTTGTCGGTTACTTAGCGTAATATCTAAATAGCATGCTGAAAGCCCCGCTCGCTATGTCGAAGCGGGGCTTCTCTGCGTCCTGGTGCTGCGATCGCCGAGTCGTGACGGGGTGCGTTCGTCCGCAGCGGCTCGGCAAGGTGTTACGGGAGCAGCGGGAGCTTGCCGACGATCTTGTCGAGCGGGTTGCGGGGGCCGACGATGCTGACCGCGTAGTAGTCGAGGCCGTCGGCGGATGCCTCGCCGACCGCGGCCAGGTATTCGGTGTAGACACGGGTCTGCTGGGCGGCGACCGGCATGTCGGCCACGAAGAAGTCGGGGCGGGCGGCGGCCTTGGCCCGGATCGTGCGCAGGGTGACGGAATCGGCCGCCAGAACCGTGCAGCCGGCCCAGGGGAGCCCGGGGTGGGTGTTGCCGTCCGCATCGGTCGCGTCGTCGCCCAGGAGCCCGGAGACGGCTTTCGAGGTGGCGGCGGCGGTGCAGACGGCGGCGTTGGCGGCCCGGCCGGGCGGGAGCGAGCCGTCGACCACCACGACCCACTTGAGCCGGGCGGCCCGGGTCGGGGCGCTGGGGTCGATCTCTTCGGTGGCAAATCCGACGGTCATTGCTTCTCCCTGTGCTTCTATTCGGTGTTTGCAGAAAATCCTAGGCAGATGAATAAGATGGCTGCAAAACATCCGTACTAATCACGGCAAGAGGCGTTTCATGGCCGAGCTGGACGAACTTGATACGGCGATCCTGCGAGAACTGCAGTCGGATGCACGGAAGACCAATCGGGAGGTGGCGGCGGCCGTCGGGGTCTCGCCGACCACCGCGCTCGACCGCACCCGGGCACTGCGCCGGCGCGGGGTGATCCGGGGCGCGATCCTCGACGTCGATCTGCTGGCGATCGGCCGGCCGGTGCAGGCACTCATCGCGGTGCGCATCCGGCCGCCGTCCCGCCGCAACATCGAGGCGTTCCGCGAATGGGTCGTCACCCTGCCCGACACCCTCGGCCTCTACGTCACGACCGGCACCGACGACTTCATCGTGCACGTGGCGGTCCCGGACAACGCGAGCCTCTACGAGTTCGTCATCGACCGGCTCACCGAGCGTCCCGAAGTCGCCGACGTGCGCACGTCGATCGTCTACGAGCACATCCGCAACCATCAGATCCAGCCCGGCGGGTAAGTCAGCTCCAGCCCGGCGGGTAAGGATGAGGGCATGACGAAGCTGACTGGCCGAGAAGTCGACGCCGAGAAGCCCGCCGGCTGGGCGCATCTCTACACCGGGCTGCAGACCCGGGTGCGCAGCGGTGACTTCGCTGCCGGGCTGGCCCTGGTCAACACGATCGGGGCAGCGGCCCAGGAGATGGACCATCACCCGGACATCGACCTGCGCTACACGCATGTCGACATCCGGCTCACGAGTCACGACACCGGCGGGGTCACGGCGCGGGACATCAGGCTGGCGCGGAAGATCTCGGAGCTGGTCGACGAGGCCGGACTCGAGCACACGTTCGCCGGTCTGGGCTGGTTCGAGTTGGGCCTGGACACTCCCGACGACGCCGCGGTGGCCCCGTTCTGGGCCGCCGTCCTCGGTTTCGAGCAGCGCACCCAGGAGATCGTCGACCCGTCCGGGGCGCTGCCGAGCATCTGGTTCCAGCAGTCCGGCCGTGCGGAGCCGCGGCAGCGCTGGCACCCCGACCTGTGGATCGATCCGTCCGAGGTGCGAGCGCGGATCAACGCGGCCATCGAGGCCGGCGGCACCCTGGAGAGCGACGCCGAGGCGCCGAGCTTCTGGGTGCTCGCCGATCCGGAGGGCAACCGCGTCTGCCTGTGCACCTGGCAGGACCGCGACCCCGCCTAGGCCGGTAGACACCTCGCCGTCGAAGGTCGGTGGTCGCCTGCCTGCGCGGCCGCTCGCGGCGCGGCGGACGATCCGGTCGGCGCGTTGCGAGATGGTGTGCGATGCCGTCGGCGGATACCCCTTCCGCGGACTCCAGCCGCATGCTGGGTGGGCACGCCCAACGCTGGAGTCATAGATCTACGCAAGGGACCTGTGTCCGGGCCCCATAGTCAGTCACCGGCGTGGACGCTCGTGGCAGGTTTCCGCCGCCCGTACCGTTCTGGCAGATCCCGGCACGGCGCCCCGGTCTTGTCACCGTCCTGAACTGCAACCCGGACCGGCAGCGGCGGACATGAACCGGAAGCCGGACATGGCAAGGGCGACCGCGACAAGCGGTCGCCCTTTTGCGGATCAGCGCGAGTAGTTGGCGCTGTTGCGGAACTCGTCGGCGCCCTCGCGGTCGCGGGTGAAGTCCCAGCCGCCGGCCGACTCGCGACCCGGGCGGCCGCCCATGGCGAACCCGCCGATCTCCTGGCCGCGACGCCAGCCGCGGAAGTAGCCGGTGGTGTGCGCGGCGATGCTGGCGGCGTCGCGCACGATGCGCAGCGGCCGCTCGTCACGTAGCGGGGAGCCGGGGACGAGGTTGGCCTGCGGGACGCGCTTGGGCAGGCCCGCGGGCGTCTCGGCGGCGATCTCGGGGGTGGCGGCCCGCTCGGCGGCCCGCCAGCCGGTGTCGTTCGGGTTGGCCCAATCCATCTCGGGCGACTGCTCGGCATGGCCGGTGAACCAGGCGGACCGGGCGGCCGCGAAGATCAGCAGGTCGCCGTCGCTGCTGTCGGACGGCACCGGCGGCGTGGTGCTGCGATCGAGCGCGGTCACCGTGGTGCTCATGCTGCCCATGGTGCCCATGCCACCCATGCCGGTCATGGTCGGCGGCGGAGGGCCGGCGGTGCCGTTGCGGCGGGCGTTGAGACCCTGAACCACGCGAAGCGACGGCGGCTCCGAGGACGCGGCCAGGTCGGTGACCGTCACGTCGAGGCTGTTGCCGATGCGCGGCTCGACCAGGCGCAAGGCCGGCGGTTCCTTCGGCATGTCCTGCCACGGCGGCCGCACTCGGCCGGTGTCGGTGGGCGGCGAACTGACCGAGGCGGCCGGTGCGCTGATCGGGGCGGGCGAGCCGGCCGTGTCGTCACCGCTCGGGTTGATCAGCGGCCAGTTGGCCCGGGAGCCCGGCTCGGCCGGGGGCTGCTCGGGGCGCGTCGGCATGGGCAGCGACGAATAGTCGGTGGCGCTGCCGGCCGTCGTCGAGGTGCGACCCGGGCGGGGCGGGATGACTGTGCGCTGACGCTCGGCGCGGACGTTGTTGATCGCCGCATTGGTGAGCGTGGCGCGGAACGGCTGCCCGCTTTCGGCGGGCGACACCGAGGCGGCCGGCGAGAGCGGCGCCGCACCCGGGGCACGCGCACCCGAGACGGGGCGCGAGCCGGGCGTGATCGGCGTCATGCCGGGCGGCGGAGGCGGCACCGAGACCGGGCGGTTGCCCGGCGCCGGGGCACGGTTGGGGAACGCGGCCGCAGCGGCCGGGGCCGCGGGCGGCGGGGTCACCGGGCGCGGAGCCAGCGGTTGCGGAGCCAGCGGCGGTGGGGCCACCGGGGCGGGCGCGGTCGGCGGAGCGTTCATCGGCTGCGGGATGACCGGGCCGTTGCCGGTGCCGATCGGCTCCCGCCGGGTGCGCCGGGCGGTGCGGCTGTCGGACACGGCCTGCAGCGGGGCGGGCTCCGGACGGCGCCGGGTGGACGCGGCGCTGCGGGCCGAGATCGTGCTGATCAGCGCGGCACAGGCGGCGTCGCACGCGCGGACCGCGGCGATCGACTTGCGGACCGTCTCGGCGGCGGCGGGCGCCAGGGACTTGTTGACTCCGCCCCGGCGCGGCGACTCGCTGATCGCCACGTGCAACGCCGTCACGGCCGCGATGACCTCGTCGTCGCTGCCGGCACCGGATCGAATGAGCTCGGCGGCCACCTGCTCGGCCACCCGCTCCGAGTCGCCCTGCGAGGTGAGCTGGCCGGGCTCGGGGAGCGCGTCGAGCACCGCGAGGGCGAGCGGGTGGGCCGGGTCGGTGAATGCCCGCAGGGCCGCCGGGTAGAGCTCGCGGAGGACCTCACGCAGCGCCGTCGAGGACGCGTGCCGGCCGCTGAGCAGCGCCACGTGAGCGGCCAGGACCGGCTTGTAGCTGACCAGCTCCCGCGGGGCGGGCTGGTTGACGGCGGCGATGGCGCCGGCCTGCAGGGCGCGGGCCAGGCCGACGGCGCGCCGCGCGGCCGGCGGGGCCTGCATCTCCTCGACCGAGTCGTCGTCGGCGAAGCGCTCGGCGAAGTCGTCGGTGGTGTCGTCGTCGGTCACGACCAGGGGGCGGCCCGCCGCGATCAGCAGCGACGTCACCAGATGGTCGTCACTGTCGGCGGCGACGGCGGCGTCGGTGAACCCACTCGTCCGCTCCACGAGCAGCGCGCCGAGTTCGGCATAGCCGCCCGGGTCGTCGCTGATCTCGTGCACGCCGAGCAGCCGGCCTGCGTCGTCCACCACGGCGATGGTCAGGTGCGCGGCGGAGGCCGAACGCACCGAATCATCAGCCGAAGCCAAACCGCAATACACGCGGACGAGCGCCACGGCTTCGTCTCCTCCCCGAGCTATTTGGCCAAGCACTGATGGTCCCTGGTTAGGGGTCAGTCGCGCCAGTCCACAGCGGCAGAGATCTTGCCGATAACCGAGCGCCAGCCCAGACTTGCCTGTTGTGCCCCGATTTTCTTCAACTTGCGGCGGCCGAAGAACCCGCCCATGCCACCGGTTTCCGCCGACCGGAGCGAATCGTCGAGGTCGTCGAGCGGTGAGCCGGGCGACAGGGCCAGGATCACCGGCTTGAGCCGGAGGGCGTAACCCAGGTCGCGAGCCACCTCGCCGGCCGCGATGAGCAGCGGAAGGTCCCACGTGTCGTGCCCGCCGCGCAGGTTTTCCACCACGAGGTCGAGCTCGTAACGGTCGTCCTCGGACGGGTCGATGTCGGTCGACTGTACCTGTTCGGCCAGGGCCGCCCAGCTGTCGAGTTGTGCGAGGTCGTGCGGAGCACCCGAACGAATGAAGGAGACCAGCGACTCCGGCGACTTGAACGCCAGGAGCTTGCCCTTGTGGCTGAGGAACATCGGGACGTCCTCGTCGGCGGCGTCGTCCTCGAAGTCGGCCGGGTCGGGCTCCTCCTCGGCGGTGGCCTTGGCGTCCTCGTCGACCTTCTGGTCGGCGTCGCCCTCGGCGAGCAGTGCCTGGAACTCGTCGTCGACGATGACCTCTTCCTCGTCGTCGACGGCGGCGCCGCGCTTGCGCGCGTCGAACAGGTCTTCCTCTTCCGCCTCGACCTCGGTCGGGGTCAGTTCGGAGGATTTCCGGAACGCCCGGAGGGTCAGCCCGACACCGCCCGGCAGGGCGATCTCGACCGGCTCGATCCGGACCTCATCCCAGAGGCGCTGCCCGGAGAGGCCCGCCACGGACTTCTCGGACTCGTCGGACTGGCTGGCCACGGTGACCTCCGTGATGATTCGGACGGTTGGACGGTGATTCTGCCGACACACCCTAATGGGCGTCCCTGAACGCCGCCCGACCGCCCTTGGTCAGAAGCCCTTCGGATGCCAGACGGTCTTGGTCTCGAGGAACGCGGTCATCGGTGCCAGCCCCGGATCGGCGGTGAAGTCGGTGACTCCGGGGCGGCGTACGCGCTTGAGCGTGCCGGCGGCGGCGCGCTCCAGCTCGGTGGCCAGTTCGGCGTCCTCGATACCGGTCAGGTCGAGGCCGTTGACGTCGTCGTGCGAGGCCAGCCAGGGTGCGGTCTCGGCGGCGTGCCCGGTCAGGACATTCACCACACCCCCGGGCACGTCGGAGGTGGCGAGCACCTCGGCGAGGGTGATCGCGACCTGCGGGGCGGCCGTGAGTACCACCACTGTGTTGCCGGTCACGATCGCCGGAGCGACGACACTGACGAGGCCGAGCAGCGAGGCCGGGGCGACCACGCCGACCACGCCGGTGGGCTCGGGCGCCGTCAGGTTGAAGTAGGGGCCGGCGACCGGATTGGCGTTGCCGATCACCTGGGCGATCTTGTCGGACCAGCCCGCGTACCAGACGAGGCGGTCGACAGCGGCGTCCACTTCCTTGCCGGGCACGCCCAGCGACTTGAACTCGGCCCGGCGGGCCTCGACCATCTCGGCGATCCGGTAGACGACCTGGCCGCGGTTGTACGCCGTGGCGGCGGCCCATTTCGGCTGGGCCTTGCGGGCCGCGACGACCGCGTCCCGGGCGTCCTTGCGGGAGGCGAGGGCCGCGTTGTCGCCGTCCACGAGATAGGTCCGTCCTGACTCGCTGCGGGGGAAGGCCCCGCCGACGTAGAGCTTGTAGGTCTTTCGTACGTGCAAGCGCTCAGGCAAGGTACGCCTCCAGGCCGTGACGACCGCCTTCGCGACCGTAACCGGACTCCTTGTAACCGCCGAACGGCGACGTGGGGTCGAATTTGTTGAAGGTGTTGGCCCAGACCACGCCGGCGCGCAGCTGGTCGGCGACGGCCAGGATGCGCGAGCCCTTGTCGGACCAGATGCCGGCGGACAACCCGTACGGCGTGTTGTTGGCCTTTTCGATCGCTTCGTCGGGGGTTCGGAAGGTCAGCACCGACAGCACCGGTCCGAAGATCTCCTCGCGGGCGATCCGGTGGGCCTGGGTCACGCCGGTGAAGATCGTCGGGGCGAACCAGAAGCCGCGATCGGGCAGCTGACATTCCGGCGACCAGCGTTCGGCGCCTTCTTGATCACCAATTTCCGACAATTCGGTAATCCGGGCCAGCTGGGCGGCGGAGTTGATCGCGCCGACGTCGGTGTTCTTGTCGAGCGGGTCACCCACCCGCAGCGTCGACATCCGGCGCTTGAGCGACCCGAGCAGCTCCTCGGCGATGGATTCCTGCACGAGCAGTCGCGAACCGGCGCAGCAGACGTGGCCCTGGTTGAAGAAGATGCCGTTGACGATGCCCTCGACGGCCTGGTCGATCGGCGCGTCGTCGAACACGATGTTGGCGGCCTTGCCGCCGAGCTCCAGGGTGAGCTTCTTGCCGGTGCCCGCCACCGAACGGGCGATCTGCCGGCCCACCTCGGTCGAGCCGGTGAAGGCGACCTTGTTGACGTCGGGGTGCTCCACCAGATAGCGCCCCGTGTCGCCGGCGCCGGTCACGATGTTGACCACGCCCTGCGGCAGCTCGGCCTGGCGGCAGACGTCGGCGAAGAACAGCGCCGAGAGCGGTGTGGTCTCGGCCGGCTTGAGCACCACCGTGTTGCCCGCGGCGAGCGCCGGGGCGATCTTCCAGGCCAGCATGAGCAGCGGGAAGTTCCACGGGATGACCTGCCCGGCCACGCCGAGCGGCCGGGGGTCGGGGCCGAAGCCGGCGTAGGCCAGCTTGTCGGCCCAGCCCGCGTAGTAGAAGAAGTGCGCGGCGACCAGCGGCAGGTCGACGTCGCGCGACTCACGGATCGGCTTGCCGTTGTCGAGCGACTCGAGGACGGCCAGCTCGCGGGAGCGCTCCTGGATGATCCGGGCGATCCGGAAGAGGTATTTGGCTCGTTCCGAGCCGGGCAGCGCGGACCACGACTGGAAGGCGCGGCGGGCGGCGGCCACCGCGCGGTCGACGTCTTCCGGGCCGCCGAGGGCGACCTCGGCGAGGACCTCCTCGGTGGCCGGGTTGATCGTCTTGAAGGTGCCTTTGCCCTCGACGAACGAGCCGTCGATGAACAGGCCGTAGGAGGGGGCGATCGAGACGACCGACCGGGATTCGGGTGCCGGAGCGTAGTCGAACATGTGATCAGTCCAGCGTGAAGTAGTCGGGGCCCGCGTAGTGGCCGGTGGTCAGCTTGGTGCGCTGCATGAGCAGGTCGTTGAGCAGCGACGAGGCGCCGAAGCGGAACCAGTCGGGGCTCAGCCAGTCGTCGCCGACCGTCTCGTTGATCAGCACCAGGTATTTGACGGCGTCCTTCGTGGTGCGGATGCCGCCGGCCGGCTTGACCCCGACCTGGCGCCCGGTACGGGCCCGGAAGTCGCGGACCGCCTCCAGCATGATCAGCGTGACCGGGAGGGTGGCCGCCACCGGGACCTTGCCGGTGGACGTCTTGATGAAATCGGCGCCGGCCGTCATCGCCAGCCAGGACGCGCGGCGGACGTTGTCGTAGGTGCCGAGCTCGCCGGTCTCCAGGATGACCTTGAGGTGGGCGTCGCCGCATGCTTCCTTGACCGCGACGATCTCGTCGAAGACCTTGGTGTAGTCGCCGGCGAGGAACGCGCCCCGGCTGATCACCATGTCGATCTCGTCGGCGCCGCCGGCCACCGCGTCGCGGGTGTCGGCGAGCTTCACGTCGAGCGGTGCCTGGCCGGACGGGAAGGCGGTGGCCACGCTGGCCAGGTGGACGCCCGTGTCGCGAAGGACGGAGGCGGCCACCGGGACCATGGCGGGGTAGACGCAGACCGCCGCGACCGAGGGGCAGGTGGGGTCGGCCGGGTCGGGGCGCACGGCCTTGGCGGAGAGAGCCCGCACCTTGCCGGGGGTGTCGGCGCCTTCGAGGGTGGTGAGGTCGACCATCCGGATGGCCAGATCGATCGCCTGGGCCTTGGCGCTCGTCTTCACCGATCGGGTGCCGAGCGCGGCCGCTCTTGCTTCGACGCCCACCTTGTCCACACCCGGTAGGCCGTGGAGCAGGGAACGTAGGTCCGACATCGCTGTCGCAGTCATGAAAACGATTCTACGCAGGCCGTTAACAGTTGATCATGACCGACCGGTAGGTTGTCGGCGTGGACGTACTCGTTGTAGATCACCCGCTGGCGCAGACCCGGCTCACCGCGATGCGAAACGCGCAGACCGACTCCGGTGTCTTCCGCGCCTCACTGCACGAGCTCACCACGATGGTGGTCTACGAGGCGGCCCGTTCCTTCGCCGTCCAGCAGTACCCGATCGACACGCCGGTCGCCCCGACCCAGGGCACCCGCCTGGCCAACCCGCCGCTGATCGTCCCGGTGCTGCGGGCCGGCCTGGGCATGGCCGACTCCGCGCTCGCCCTGCTGCCCGAGTCGTCGATGGGCTTCGTCGGGCTGGCCCGCGACGAGAAGACGTTCGAGCCCCGGGCCTACATGGAGTCGCTCCCGGTCGACCTGGCCGGGCAGCCGGTCCTGGTGCTCGACCCGATGCTGGCCACCGGCGGCTCGCTGCTGCACTGCTGCAAGCTGCTGGTCGACCGGGGCTGCACCGACGTGATCATCTGCTGCGTGCTGGCCGCCCCCGAGGGCATCGAGCGCCTGGCCGCCAGCGGTCTGCCGCTGCGCCTGGTGACGGCCTCGATCGACGAGGGGCTCAACGAGAAGGCCTACATCGTGCCCGGCCTCGGCGACGCCGGCGACCGCCAGTTCGGCGGGATGCGCCGCTTCTAGAGTTCGGTGTAACTCCAGCTGAGTGCCTTCCCGCCGGCGAACGGCATGACGCCGTGAAACACCGTGGGGGAGTCGGCGAACACGAGCGGCAGGAAATGGCGATCCGACTCCCACATCGGAACATTCCCCGCCAAGACGTCTGAAACGGGCGTCCAGTGCAGGCTGCCCTCGGCGTTCGTCTCCATCGGCCGGCCGCTCCACGCGGTGATCCGGAACAGGAAGCCGAACCAGTTCCCGCCGTCCTTGCCGAAGCCCGGCCACGAGATCGTGCCGGCGAAATCCAGGGCGTCACAGGACAGGCCGGCCTCCTCCCGGATCTCCCGGCGCATGCCGGCGGCCACGTCCTCGCCCGGCTCGAGCTTGCCGCCGAGACCGTTGTAGTAACCGAAATGGATGTCGTCCGGCCGGGCGTCCCGGCGGATCATCAGGATGTTCTTGCGGTCGGCCGAGAAGACGTAGCCGAGCGTCGCGATCGTTGCCTGCACGCCGGGATCCTGCCCGATCTGACCGGTGGGAGCCAGTTGAGTAACCCCGGGTCGGTCTTTCGACCCGACCTGGCGATCGTCGCTCGTGACTCCTGCCACTATCGTTGCGTCCCATGACCTCCATTCCGCTCGCCGAGGAACTACTCCTCCTCGCCTACGACGACCGGACCGGCAAGGCGACCGGTTCCCGCATCGGGCTCGACCTCGGCATGGCCGCGGCTGTGCTGGTCGATCTGGCGCTCGCCGGGCGGGTCCACTACGTCGACGGCTATCTCAAGGTGACCGACGCCAGTCCGATCGGCGACCCGATCGCCGACGCGGTGCTGGCCAAGCTCGCCGAGGCGGAGCCGCACACCCCCGCCCAGTGGCTTCAGCGACTGCGGCACCGGCTGCGCACCCGGGTGCTCGAGGACCTGGTGACCCGGGGTGTCGTGCAGGACGTGGACGAGACCCAGATGGGCGCCATCCATGTGCACCGTTACCCGACCACCGACCACGCCTACGAGGTCGACATCCGCAAGCGTCTCGCCGACGCGCTGATCAGCGACGGCATCTGCGACGAGCGCACCGCCGCGCTGGCCACGCTGCTGTCCGCCTGCCGCATGGAGCCGGCGCTGCGGCTGCCGGCCGAGGAGGTCGCGCGGGCGCACGACCGCCTCGAGCAGATCGCCACCGGGGCCGGCTTCTCCGGCACGGCCAACCTGGAGGACTCGATCGTCCGCCCGTCGGTGGCCCTGGTGGTCGCCACCCTCGGCAAGGCCATCCAGGCCGCCCTCGGCACTCCTAAGGCGGTCTAGACCCCCAGCGTGGCCGCCGTCTCCGCGCGCAAGGCGCGAAGGGCGGCGGCGGCGCGGGTGCGGGCCGCGGGCACGTCACCGTCCGTGACCGGTTCCACCACCTCGAGGTACGCCTTGAGTTTCGGCTCGGTCCCGGACGGCCGGATGACCACTCGGACGGCAGCGGTGCGCAAAGTCAGCACGTCGTTGTCGGGCCGCAGGTCGTCGATCCCGGTCAGCGGGGCGCCGAGCAGTGCGGTCGGGGGCTTCGCGCGGGCCCGGCCCATCGCGGCGCCGATCTCGGCCAGGTCGTCGACCCGCACCGACAGCTGATCGGTGGCGTGCACGCCGAACTCGGCGGCCAGCTCGTCGAGCCGATCGGCCAGGGTCTTTCCCTCCGCCTTCAGGCCGGCGGCCAGCTCGGACACGGTCAGCGCCGCCGTGATGCCGTCCTTGTCGCGCACCATCGCCGGTGCGACGCAGTAGCCGAGCGCCTCCTCGTAGCCGTACGCCAGGTCCTCGGCGGCCCGGACGATCCACTTGAAGCCGGTCAGGGTCTCCGCGTAGGGCACGTCCCGGGCCTCGCACAGCCGGCCCAGCAGCTGCGAGGAGACGATCGTCGTCGCGTACGTGCCGGGCCCGCCCCGCCGGATCAGGTGGTCGGCGAGAAGGATGCCCAGCTCGTCCCCGCGCAGCGGCCGCCACCCGTCGGCGGTCGGGATCGCCACCGCGCACCGGTCCGCGTCCGGGTCGTTGGCGATGGCCAGCTCGGCGCCGGACGATCGGGCGAGGTCGAGGAGGTTGTCCATCGCGCCCGGTTCCTCGGGGTTCGGGAACGCGACGGTCGGGAACTCCGGATCCGGGTCGAACTGGTTGGGCACGACCGCCGGCGGCGGGAATCCGGCGGCGGCGAACGCGGCCAGCACGGTCCGGCCGCCGACCCCGTGCAGTGGGGTGTAGGCGATGGCCAGGTCACGCGGTCCGTTGTCGGAGAGCACGGCGGCGGCGCTCGACACGTACCCCGCAACGATCTTGTCGTCGAGAAGCGCGCCCGCCGCGCCCAGCTTGACCTCCGCGAGGGGGCCGACCGCCCGGATGGCCGCCTCGATGCCGGCGTCGGCGGGCGGCACGATCTGCGCGCCGTCCCCGGCCGGACCGCCCAGCGCGCCCCCGAGGTAGACCTTGTAGCCGTTGTCCTGCGGCGGGTTGTGGCTGGCCGTGACCATCACGCCGGCCACCGCGTCGAGCGCGCGGACCGCATAGGCGAGCACCGGCGTCGGCAGCGCGCCCGGCATGAGCAGCGCTTCCCGCCCGGCCCCGGTGGCGACCCGGGCGGTCCGCTCGGCGAACTCGCGCGAGCCGTGCCGGGCGTCGTAACCGATCACCAGCGGCCCGGTGCCGCCCTGCTCGGCCAGCCAGGCGATCAGCCCGGCGGCGGCCCGGGTGACGACCGCGAGGTTCATCCCGTTCGGCCCCGCGCGGAGCCGCCCGCGCAGCCCCGCCGTGCCGAAGGTGAGCGGCCCGGCGAAACGGTCGCGAAGCTCGGCGGCCGTGTCCGGCAGCCCGTCGATCAGCGCGCGGAGCTCCGCGCGGCCGGCCGGATCAGGATCGTCGGCGAGCCACGCTTCGGCGGTCTCGAGGAGTTCGTCAGCCACCACGTGTTGATAGCACGTGGCGCAAGATCAGGCGTCCTGGAGGGTGTAGGTCTTGATCATTTCATCGAAGATCGGCTTGCTCTCGGCGAACTGCGCCTCGGTCGAGGTCATGAAGAACGAGAACGCCTTGCCGTTGGTCACCACCGCACCCCAGAGGCCGTGCCGCCCGTCGTCGCCGGAGCCGCACGTGTATTCCAGCACCGCGCCCTCCTTCGCCGAGATGGTGGTCTTCTCCAGGCTGACCCGGGAATAGGGCTTCGGGCAGTTCGCCGACTTGGTCTTGAGCGTGTTCTCCGCGATGCCCAGGAACGCCGACGGGGTGGCTGTCGACTTCTCGACCAGGATGCGCACCTTGCGCTTGGCGTCCTTGGGATCCGAGTAGTCGACGTAACTGCCCGCGGCCTTGCGGCTCCAGCCCTTCGGCACCTGCACCGAGATGCCCCGGTCGTTGTAGGCCTGGGTCTCGAACGCCGGCCCGGCGGCCTCGCTGGGTTGGCCCAGCGCGGTCGGCGGCGGGGTCTTGTCGCCACCGTCACCGACCAGTGCGAAGACCACGATCAGCAGGATCAGGACGGCCAGACCGCCACCGCCCGCGATCAGCTGCTTGTTGCGGGGCCAGCCCTTGAACGTCTCGACCGCGCGGGCCGAGGTGTCCTTGGCCGTGCCGACCAGCTTGTCGATCTTCGCCTTGCGGCTGGTCACCACGGTGCCGGGCAGCGGATCGCGGGCCGCGCGGGCGCCGTTCCACGCCTGCCGCGGCGGGATGACGCTTGTCGGGTCGCTTCCCCGGGAGGTCGGCATCATGCCGGTCGGGCCGTCCACCATCTGCGTGGCGTCCGGCTCGGGGGCGCGCCGCCGGCCACCGCCGGAGTTGTTCGACTGCTGGAGTTTCGCCAGATGGTCGGTGAGCGACTGACCGGCCGCGAGCATGGCCCGCCCGCCGATCTGCCCGGACGGCTGCGGCGGCGGGATCGGCTGCGTCTCGACCGGCGCGGCCGTCGGCCGCTGGGCCGGGACCACCGAGTAGGGGTCGGTCGTCATGTGCGGCGGGGCCTTGCTGGCCAGCGGCCCGGCGAGCTGCTGACGCAGCATCGTGCGGGCGGTCTGCACATCCATCCGCTGGGCCGGGTCTTTTTCGAGCAGCCCCATGAGTACGGGCGTGAGCGAACCCGCGCGCACGGCCGGCGCCGGCGGGTCCTCGACGACCGCGTGCATGGTCTCGATCGGGTCGCCCTTGTCGAACGGCGGGCGGCCCTCGACCGCGGTGAACAGTGTGACGCCCAGCGAGAAGAGGTCGCTCGGCGGACCGAAGTCGCTGCCCATCGCCCGCTCCGGGGAGATGAAGTGGGGCGAGCCCAGCACCATGCCGGGCGTGGTCAGCTGGATGTCGGTGGGCATCCGCGCCACCCCGAAGTCGGTGAGCACGCAGCGACCGTCGGAGCAGATCAGCACGTTCGCCGGTTTGACGTCACGGTGCAGCACACCGTGCGCGTGGGCGACCTCGAGCGCGCCGAGGAGCGCGATGCCGATCTTGGCGACGACGCGGGTCGTGACCGGCCCGTCCTCGATCACCATGTCGGCCAGGCTGCGCGCCTCGAGCAGCTCCATCACGATCCACGGCCGGCCGTTCTCGTGCACGACGTCGTAGACCTGGACCACGGCCGGGTGCTGGAGCGCGGCGGCCGCTCGGGCCTCGCGCATGGTCCGTTCGTACATCGAGTCGCGGTCGCTGGGCGCCAGGCCCGGCGGGAGCACGACCTCTTTGATCGCCACGTCCCGGCGCAGCAGCGTGTCCGCCGCGCGCCAGACCGTGCCCATGCCACCGTGGCCTACCGCGGCGCGCAGTGTGTACCGCCCGCCGATGATTGTGCCCGAGGCTGCGCGTCCGCTGGTGGAAGCCGTGTTGCCGCCACTCCACGTCGGAATCTGAGTCACTGAGGATGCCACCGAGGGGGTCTAGGGGGCCGTCGACCAACCCCGCTATCTTGCCCGGAGCACCCCCCGATTTGAAAGTCACAGCGCCGGTGTTCCCAGGAAGTCGACCGACCGTGACCGGGAAATGGCGCTCAGTTCTGCTTTCCGGACTCTGTGTGCAAAACGCCTCACGCTCCCGAACTGAGCGAGACCCTTAGTATCTGCGTGTGAACGCGGAATCTGGTTTCGAGATCAAGCCGGTCTACCGGCCGGAGGACGTTCCGGCGGAGGTCCCGCTCGGTGAGCCCGGTGAGTTCCCGTACACCCGGGGCGTCTACCCGACGATGTACACGAAGCGGCCCTGGACGATGCGGCAGTACGCCGGCTTCGGCACCGCGGCCGAGTCCAACGCGCGCTATCACCGGCTGCTCGAGGCCGGCACGATGGGCCTCTCGGTGGCGTTCGACCTGCCGACCCAGATGGGTTACGACTCCGACGAGACGATCGCGCAGGGCGAGGTCGGCAAGGTCGGGGTGGCGATCGACTCGATCGACGACATGCGGCAGCTGTTCGCCGGCATCCCGCTCGACCAGGTCTCCACCTCGATGACGATCAACGCGCCCGGTTCGGTGCTGCTGTTGCTCTACCAGCTGGTCGCCGAGGAGCAGGGGGTGCCGGGCGGGGCGCTGCAGGGCACGATCCAGAACGACATCCTGAAGGAGTACATCGCCCGGGGGACGTACATCTTCCCGCCGAAGCCGTCGCTGCGACTGGTGGCCGACACGTTCGCCTACTGCCGCACCGAGGTCCCGAAGTGGAACACCATCTCCATCTCCGGCTACCACATGGCCGAGGCGGGCGCCTCACCCGCGCAGGAGATCGCGTTCACCCTGGCCAACGGCATGGAGTACGTCCGGGCCGCGCTCGCCGCCGGTCTCGCGGTCGACGATTTCGCACCCCGGCTGTCGTTCTTCTTCGTCGCCCGAACCACGCTGCTGGAGGAGATCGCCAAGTTCCGCGCGGCCCGCCGGATGTGGGCCCGGATCATGCGCGCGGAGTTCGGCGCGAAAGATCCGAAATCACTCATGCTGCGGTTCCACACCCAGACGGCGGGCGTGCAGCTGACCGCCCAGCAGCCCGAGGTCAACCTCGTCCGGGTGGCGATCCAGGCGCTCGGCGCGATCGCCGGTGGCACCCAGTCGCTGCACACCAACGCGTACGACGAGGCGATCGCGTTGCCGACCGAGAAATCGGCCCGGCTCGCCCTGCGTACCCAGCAGGTTCTCGCCTACGAGAGCGGTCTGACCGGCACCGTCGACCCGTTCGCCGGGTCGTACGCGATCGAGGCGATGACCGACGAGGTCGAACGCGAGGCGACCGCCCTGATCGAGCGGGTCTTCTCGTACGGCTCGGTGGTCGACGCGATCGAGCAGGGCTTCCAGAAAGAGGAGATCGAGACCTCGGCCTACCGGATCGCCAACGAGATCGACGCCGGCGACCGGGTCGTGGTCGGCGTCAACCGGTTCACCGTCGACGACCAGGAACGCTACGAATCGTTGCGGGTCGACCCGGCGATCGAGGCCGCCCAGGTGGCCCGCCTCGGCAAACTGCGGGCCGAGCGGGATTCGGCGGCGGTCGAGGCGGCCCTCGCGGATTTGGCGAAGGCCGCCCAGGGAACAGAGAACGTTCTACCTTTGATGAAGGACGCTTTGCGACTGCGTGCAACAGTTGGCGAGGTCTGCCACACACTTCGCGGGGTGTGGGGCGTCTACCGACCGGTGGAGCGTTTCTGAAGTCGTCACCTCTCACAGCGTTACCCGTTGGAGGAGGTGCGGATCGTCGGCGAGCGTCCTTATCAGGGCATTCGTGACCCTGCGCGACACAGTGTGCACGGGAATGACGTTGCACAGCGTCACCAAAGTGGGTCTAAGCTGTCGCGCATTGCGGAAACCCGGCAAACCTTCGAGAGCGATACGGAAACCGACGTGACTACTGCTCTGGAGCGGCCTCGAGACGAGGTCCCAGCGGAGTGGCCCGGGCCGTTGCCCGGTGCCGAGCCCCTGCCCGGCCAGCTCGACCGCTGGCTCGCCTCGCACGGCGCGGAGCTCGTAGCCATTCGTCGGACCATCCACGCACATCCCGAGCGGTCGTTCCACGAGTTCGAGACCGCCGCGATGATCGCCCGTGCGCTGGCCGTCGCCGGTCTTTCGCCGCGCATGCTGCCCAAGGGCAACGGCGTCGTCTGCGACATCGGCGAGGGCGACCGGGTCATCGCGTTCCGGGCCGACCTGGACGCGCTGCCGCTGGCCGACCGCAAGGACGTGCCGTACAAGTCGACCGTCGACGGCGTGGCCCATGCTTGTGGCCACGACGTGCACACCACTGTGCTGCTCGGCCTCGGCCTGGCCCTCGCGAAGCTGGCCGAGCGCGGTGAGCTGCCCGGCCGGGTGCGGCTGATCTTCCAGCCCGGCGAGGAGGCGATCCCGTCCGGCGCGCCCCAGGTGATCGCGGCCGACGCGCTCAAGGACGTGGCCGCCATCTACGCGCTGCACTGCTACCCGCAGCTGCCGGCCGGCCTGGTCGGGGTGCGCTCGGGGCCGTTCACGGCGGCCGCCGACACCGTCTCGGTGAAGCTGACCGGTCCCGGCGGCCACACCGCCCGTCCGCATCTGACCGCCGACCTGGTGCACGCGCTGGGCCGGGTCATCGTGGACGTCCCGGCGCTGCTGGACCGCCGCATCGACCCGCGCGCCGGGGTCTCGATGGTGTGGGGTGCGGTGCACGCCGGCCAGGCGTTCAACGCGATCCCCAGCGTCGGTGAGGTCTCCGGCACGGTCCGCGTCCTCAACCGCGAGGCGTGGCGCGAGGCCCCCGAGCTGATCACCAAGCTGATCAAGGACGTGGTCGCGCCGACCGGCGCCGAGGTCGAGGTCACCTACAAGCGTGGCGTCCCGCCGGTGATCAACGACCGGATGGCGGCCGCGGTCATCGCGGGGGCGGCCGGTGCCGCGCTCGGCGCCGACCACGTCGTCGAGGCCGAGATCAGCATGGGCGGCGAGGATTTCGCGTTCTACCTCGACCACGTGCCGGGCGCGATGATCCGGCTGGGCACCGGGGTGCCGGGCTCGGCCGAGCGGCACGACCTGCACCAGGGTGACTTCGATGTGGACGAGAGCTGCATCGCCCACGGCGTGCGCGTCTTCGTGCACACCGCGCTGGCGGCCCTGTCGACCGGCGCTTTCTGACCGACTTCCGAATCGCCCCGGCCGCTGTCGCGACCGGGGCGATTTCGTGCGCCACTCAGTCCTCGGGCTTCTCCGCGGCGGGCTTCTCCGGAGCGGCCGAAGCGGACCGGTCCGCCGAGTCGGAGGCGGACGCCGCCGCCGGACCGGGCGCGAACGGCGGCGCTGAGGGAGTGGGAGCGGGTGGCGCCGAGGGCGGGGTGAAGGTGGCCGGGCGTCCGGCGTAATTCCCCGCGGCCGGGTGGATGGGCAGGGCGCCGGCCCCGGTCGCGGCGAGGACCGGTCGCGGTGGCCGGTTGCGCTGCCACCGCTTGAGTGCCCACCAGATCGCCCACACCGGCAGGCCGATCGCGATGATCCACGGCAGCAGCGCGCCCAGCACGGTCAGCAGAACGCCGAGCGAGGCCAAGAGAGCGTGCCACCCGGCGGACAGTCCACCCAGGAATCCGGCCGGGTCGTCGTCCTTCTTCGGTCCCGGGGTCTCCGGCCCGAGGAACGTGACGGTGATCGTGGACAGCGCGGTGAGGTCGGCCAACCGCCGCTTCTTGGCCTGCAACGACGCCAGGTCGGACTCCCGGGTGGCCACCTCTTTCTCCAGCATCACCAGGTCGTCGAGCGATTTGGCCTGGCCGAGCAGCTTGCGACCGCTGGCCACCCGGGCCTCCTGCACGGCGATCCGGGCGTCGAGGTCGACCGTCTGTTCCGTCACGTCCTCGGTGCTGATCTCGCGGGACTGCTCGTCGCCCAGCTTGGACAGCGAGTCGACGGTGGTGGCGAACTTGTCGGCCGGCACCCGCAGGGTCAGGGTCGCGGTGCCGGAACCGGTGCTGCTGCTGTTGCGGTTGTCGCCACCGACGAACCCGCCCGCGGTCTGTGCGACGCCGGTGGCCCGTGCCGCCTCGGCGTTGATGTCCTTGACCCGCACCGACAGTGAGCCGCGGTAGATGATCGACCGCTGGTCGACCCCCAGGTCCGGGGCCTGGGCCGCGGTGTCCTTGCCCTGCGCCTGGTCGGGCGCCCGTTCGGCCTGGGCTCCGGCCGGGGCGTCGGCCTTGCTGCCGGACATCCCGGCCGAACTGCCGGAGCTGTCGGAACTGTCGGCGCCGCAGCCGGACAAAATGATTCCCGCGACGAGCGCGGTGGTAATTAACAATGCCGGTCGAACACGCATAGTTTCTCCGATCCCCGTGGAAGCGTGCGACTGGGACGTGCGACATGCACATCCTGGTTCCGGCAGACTGCGTGTTCAGCGGTTACGAATTGGCAGCGGAGGAGTCCCGTGCGCATCACGAAGTTCACGCATTCCTGCCTGCGGATCGACGGCGCCGGGGTGCTGGTGGTCGATCCGGGGGAGTTCAGCGAGCGGTCCGCGCTCGACGGCGCCGACGCGGTGCTGATCACCCACGAGCACATGGACCACCTGGATCTGGCCGCGGTGGCCGACACGGCGGCGCGCAATCCGGCGCTGCGGGTCTTCGCGCACGCGGACGTGCTCCCCGAACTCGCCGCCTTCGGCGACATCGCCACCGCTGTGGGTCCCGGTGAGAGCTTCGAGGCGGCCGGTTATCGGGTACGGGCATACGGCGGTCAGCACGCGGTCATCCATCCCGACATTCCACGGATCGCGAACCTCGGCTATCTGATCGCCGACGACGACACGAACGTCTTCACTCCCGGTGACTCGTTCACCGTTCCGGAGGACACCGCCGTGGACACCCTCTTCGTCCCGTTGAATGCTCCGTGGATGAAGCTTCTGGAATCGATCGACTTCGTCCGGGCGGTCCGGCCCGGCCGCGCCTTCGCCCTGCACGACTCGCTGCTGACCCCGACCGGCGCCAAGGTCTCCGACGGCCACCTGGAGCGGCTCGGCGGCACGAAGTACGCGCACGTGACGCCCGGGACCACGATCTGACGTGCCCAGCGCCACCGACGAATTGATCCAACGGCTCTACCAGGAGCCGCCGGACGGCTTCGTGGCCGCCCGGACCGCCGCGATCAACGAGGCCAAGGAGGCCGGCGACCGGGACACCGCGAAGCGGCTGGCCGCCCTCAAGAAGCCGACCGTGGCCGCCTGGGTGGTCAACCTGCTGGCGCTGCGCCGCCCGGAGCTGATCGACGACCTGGTCGACCTCTCCGCGGCGCTGCGCGAGGCTCAGCGTGGCCTCAAGGGCGACGAGTTGCGTGAGCTGACCGCGCAGCGCCGCCAGGTGGTGTCGGCGCTCGTCGACGCGGCCCGGCGGCTGGCTCTGGAAGCGTCCGGGCCGGCGGCGAAGCTGCCGCTGGGCGAGGTGGAGGCGACGCTGACGGCGGCGCTGGCCGAGCCGGACGTGGCCGCCCAGGTGCGCACCGGCCGGCTGGTCCGGGCCGCCTCCTATGCCGGCTTCGGCGAGGTGCCGCGGCCCCGGCTGCGGCTGGTCACCGACTCGTCGGCGGAGGTGGACGACGAGGACGAGGAGATCGAGGAGGCCGACGCCGGCGCCGAGGTGGTCGAGTTCCCGCAGCCGTCGGCGAAGGAGAAGGCGGCGGCCGAGCGCCGGCGTCGCGAGGCCGAGCAGAAGCAGCGGGAGCTTCGCCGCGAGTTGAGCGCCGCGCAGGCCGCCGAGAAGCGGGCCGACGAGCAGCTGGAGAAGTCCGAGGCGGCCGAGCGGGACGCCGAGCACCTGGTCGAGGACCTCGACGCCGAGCTCGCCGAGCTGGAGCGCCGGCGCACCGAGGCACAGGCCGACGTGGCTCGGCGGAAGCAGGCGAGACGCACCGCCGAGCGGGAGACCGCGGCCGCTCGTCGCCGGGTCGGTGACGTGCAGGCGGCGCTGGAGGACCTCGAAGTAGACGAGCCGGATTGACCGCTGTCCCCTCGCTAACTGACAAATCGGATTGATCGGATTCTCCGCCTCGGACAGGAAGAATATTTTCCAGATCGGGCACCAGGAGAGCACAATCGGCCGGTGACCCCCGAACAGGCTGCCGCCAACGCCAAGACGGGACTCGCAACGATCGTGGGCGCCTTTGCCGAGTCGCCGCAGACGCTTCGCCGCGCGCGTCTGCTGGGGTTGTCGGGCTGGGCCTACCACGTCTCGGCGCGGGCCGGAGCGCTCGGCGACGTACGACCCGAGACCGTTGCCGCGGCCATCGGCTTCATCGCCCCCGAGGCCGTCACCGACGGCTGGGAGGCGACCGCCAAGACCTCGGCGCCCATGGAGGTGGCCACCTGGCACCTCCACGAGCTGTGCAAGTGGGGAATCGAGCAGATCGGGGGCTTCCCCCGGGTGGGTCGGCTGCTCGAGCTGACCGGTCGCGTCGTCGACGCGGTCGAGCACGCCGGGCTGCCGCTGTTCGCCGCCTGGCGGGCCATGCCGGTGCCCGACCAGACGCCCGGTGCCCGCGCGGCGGTGACCCTGCATCTGCTGCACGAGCACCGGCTGGGCGTGCACCTGGTGGCCGTGCGGGCCAGCGGGCTCACCCCGCTGCAGGCGATCATCGCCGGCCCCGAGGGCGAGACCGGCGCGGTCGCGTTCGGCTGGCAACCGCCGTACCCACCGGCCGGCCCGATCGTGCGCCGACTGCTCTGGGCCGACTCGGTGGCCGACGCGCTGGCCGGCCAGGCCTACGTGGCGCTCGACATGGCCGAGCGGATCGAGCTGGTCGGCCTGCTCCAGTCCCTGAGCCAGCGACTGGCCCGCTGACAGTCGGGTCGGCCCACGCCGGCCCGTCGGGTGCGGGGAAATCGGTCGACGCCGACGCCCGGGCGTGGTCGGATGCTGGCCATGACTGCCGCCGCGACCACCGCGCTGCCCGAGGGCTGGACCACCCGCCGCCCGACCCTCGACGACGCCACGGCGATTCTGGCCCTGGTGCACGCGTGTGACATGGCGTCGATCGGCGAGCCCGACTTCACCCTCGACGAGGTGCGCGAGATGCTCACCGAGCCGAACACGGACATGACCGTCGACTGCTGGCTCGCGCTCGACGCCGAGGACACGATCGTCGGGTGGGCCTACCCGCGCAACGCCGACGGCGGTGACCGCGACTTCGCCGACGTCTACACCTGGCCGGAGCGGGGCGAGCCGGCCCTGCGCCCGCTGCTCGCCCTCCTGATGGACCGGATGGCCGAGCGGGCCGCCCGGTTCGGCCACGAGCGGTACGAGGTGCGGGCCGGTGCCATCCCGACCGAGCAGGACCTCATCGACGCGTTGACCGACGCCGGGTTCGTCTTCCTCAAACAGCACGCGCGCATGCAGATGTCGCTCGAGGGGGTGCCGCCGACCGCGCCCGAGCCGCCGGCCGGGGTGACGGTGCGGGAGGTGCGCGGCGACGACGAGGAAGATCTGCGGGCCGTCCACTCGGTGATCTTCCAGGCGTTCGCCGACACCGATCACCGGGGCAGCGACTACGAGTCATGGCGCAGGCAGGTGGCCAACGAGTCGTCGCGCTCGTTCGACGAGTGGTTCGTGGCCGAGACCGACGGGGAGATCGTCGGGGCACTCCAGTCGTCCGACTCCGGCATCGACGACAACGAGGGCTGGGTCAAACGGCTGGGCGTGCTCCGGGCGTACCGGAAGCGGGGGGTGGGTGAGGCGCTGCTGCGCCGGGCTTTCGCGGTCTATGCCGGCAAGGGCCGGACGAGGGCCGGTCTCGGGGTCGACCTGGAGAACCCGACGCAGGCGGCGCGGCTCTACTACGCGGTCGGCATGACCCCGCAATACCGCGCCAACGTCTATCAGAGTTTCGTGACGGCCCGCGCCGCCTGACTCACACCTCGGGCGCCGCGGTTGCGCTCGGCCGGTTCCGCAGGTCCTGCACGTAGTCGTCGGGTGCCCCGGCCTTCTCGGCGGCGTTGGCGATCTCGGAGAGATACCAGGCCGTGGGCAGGCCACCCTCGTAACCGTCGTAGACGTACACCCAGGCGCTGAACTCGCCCTCGAGTGTCGAGACCCGAACGGTCAGCTTCTGATAGGCCCCGGCGGCCACGCCCTCGACCTCGTCGAGTTGCGCCGCGTCCCAGGGGTGCACATCGTAGAGCGACACGAAGACGCGGTCGCCCGGCGATTCGACAATCGTCGTGACCGCGCCCTCCCCGCCCATTTCCCCCTCACCGGCAAAGGTCAGGCGCCAGCCTTCTATCCACCCCACGCCCACCATGGGCGAGTGCGGACAGTAGGCCCGCATGCGGGCCGGGTCCAGGTTTGAGCCATACGCGGCGTAGTGACGCACGGCGACGACGATAGCCGGACTGGGCGGTGAGGGAGAATACAGGGAGTGCGTGTCGGCACAAGAAGCGAAGAGCCTGGAGGCAAACAGTCGTGAGCCGGATCGTGATCATCGGTGGTGGACCTGGCGGTTATGAGGCTGCCTTGGTCGCCGCGCAGCTCGGCGCGGAGGTCACCCTCGTCGAGGCGGACGGGCCGGGCGGCGCCTGCGTGCTCACCGACTGCGTGCCGTCCAAGACCTTCATCGCCAGTTCCGAGGTGATGACCGGCTATCGGCACAACGAGCGGTTCGGCATCCGGTCGGCCGGGCTGGACGGCGTCGAGGTCGACGCGGTGGCGGTCAACGAGCGGGTCAAGAAGCTGGCGCTCGCCCAGTCCGGCGACATCCAGGCCAAGCTGATCAAGGCCGGGGTCGATGTGATCCACGGCCGGGCGCTGCTGGGCGAGGACACCCTCGGCCACACCCACCAGGTGCTGGTGCTGCCCGAGGGCGGCGAGATGTACTCGATCGAGGCGTCGACCGTGCTGCTGGCCACCGGGGCGACCCCGCGCGTGCTGGCCACCGCCAAGCCGGACGGTGAGCGCATCCTCGACTGGCGTCAGGTCTACGACCTCACCGAGCTGCCCGAGCACCTGATCGTCGTCGGTTCCGGCGTGACCGGCGCCGAGTTCGCGAGCGCCTATCTCGCGATGGGCACCAAGGTGACACTCGTCTCCAGCCGGGAACGGGTCATGCCGCACGAGGACGCCGACGCGGCGATGGCGATCGAGCGGGTGTTCCGCGACCGCGGCATGACGATCCTCAACCAGTCCCGGGCCGACTCGGTGGTCAACACCGGCAACGGCGTGCTGGTCACCCTCTCCGACGGACGTACGGTCGAGGGCTCGCACGCCCTCATGGCGGTCGGCGCCATCCCCAACACGGCCCAGCTGGGGCTGCGGGAGTACGGCGTGGACGTCGGCGACGGTGGCTACCTCACGGTCGACCGGGTCTCGCGCACCAACGTGCCCGGCATCTACGGGGCCGGTGACTGCACCGGTGTGCTGCCGCTGGCCAGTGTGGCCGCCATGCAGGGCCGGATCGCGATCTGGCACGCGATGGGCGAGGCGGTGGCGCCGCTGCGGCTGCGCACCGTCTCGGCGAACGTCTTCACCGACCCCGAGCTGGCCACTGTCGGCGTCTCGCAGAACGAGGTCGATTCCGGCCGCACCCCGGCCCGCCAGGTGATGCTGCCGCTGACCGGCAACGCCCGGGCCAAGATGTCCGACCTGCGGGACGGTTTCGTCAAGCTGTTCTGCCGGCCGGCGACCGGTCAGATCATCGGTGGTGTGGTGGTGGCGCCCAAGGCGAGCGAGCTGATCCTGCCGATCACGATGGCGATCGAGAACAACCTGACAGTGGACCAGCTGGCCCACACGATCACTATCTACCCGTCGTTGTCGGGGTCGATCGCCGAGGCGGCACGGCAGTTGATGCAGCACGAGCTTCAGTGAGGTCGGCGACGCCCACCTCCTGAGCCTCGGCGATGTCGGTCTCGATCTCCTTCTTGCCACCGAAGAGGGCGAGGATCCAGCCCGCCGTGCCGAAGACGACAGCGGCGGTGGCGGCGATCGCGAACAGCCGCCACGCCGACTGGGTGATCGCGGTGCCGCCGAGGTGGCCGACCAGACCGCCGTAACTCGCCCAGCTGAGCGCGGCGATCCCGTCCCAGAGCACGAAGAGTTTGATCGGGTAACCGGTGCGGCCGGCGTGGAAGCCGGCCGCCATCCGCCCGCCCGGCACGAACCGGCACAGCAGCAGCACGAGCGGGCCGGGCCGGCGCAGGCCGCGGGTGAAGCGGGCGGCCGCCTTGCGGGTCCGGGACTGCTCACGCGGGGTGTCGTCGTGCCGCGGGGCGCACCGGGCGCGGAGGGCGGCGAGCCAGCCGCGGCCCACGTGGCCGGTGGTGCGGCCGAGCATGAAGGCGATGGTGTCGCCGGTGAACATGCCGAGCGCGCCGATCGCGACCACCAGGGTCAGGTTGAGGTTGCCGTAGACAGTGAGCGCGCCGGATGTGATCATGATCGCCTGGACCGGGACGACCGGGACCAGCGCGTCGACGGTCAGGAAGCCGAACAGCGCCAGGTAGGCCCATACCGGGGTGGCCATCACGGTCAACAGTTCGGTCATCGCTCCGGCCACCTCACAGCTTCAGGGCTCACGACATTGTCAGTGGGCGTACCTGAGAATGTGCTGTGCTCCAGCATGCGCCCTGATCAGGGCCCCGTAAGGGTGATACCTGACACGGTATTGTCGCCGCCGCCGGCGCGATCCGAGAGCGGTCCGCGCCGGTTATTTCTCTTTATTTCATGCCAGCTCGTCCAGGAGGTTTTTCGCACGAGCCCCACCGGCGTACGGTGAGATTGCCGGATACACCGGGTCCCCCGTTCTCGGTGTGATCGGCCCCGGGCCGTCGGTAGGTCCCGTACCGACGGCCCGACCCTGGTTCGTTTCCTTCGTTACGCGCGCGCAATGAGCCGACCGTAGATTCCTCGCATGGCGGATCTTTTCGAGGAGTACCGCCTCGGCCCCGGCTGGGACGAGATGTTCAGCGAGCCAGGCATGCCCCGCGAGACCTACGAGGCCCTGCACGCGACACTCCAGCCCCTGTCCAGCGCCGAGCTGGGCATTCGCGCCGAGGTGCTGGCCCGGGCATTCCTCGACCAGGGCATCACGTTCGCCCTCAAGGGGGTGGAACGGCCGTTCCCGCTCGACATCGTGCCGCGCATCATCGCGGCCGCCGAGTGGCGGCAGGTCGAACGCGGCGTGGCCCAGCGCATCCGGGCGCTCGAGGCGTTCCTGGCCGACGTCTACGGCGCCGGTCAGGTGCTCGCCGACGGCGTGGTGCCCCGGCGGATCATCGCCACCAGCGCGCACTTCCTGCGCGCGGCTGCCGGCATCAACCCGCCCAACGGGGTCCGCATCCACGTCGCCGGGGTCGACCTGATCCGCGACGAGCAGGGCATGTTCCGGGTGCTGGAAGACAACGTGCGCATCCCGTCCGGGGTGAGTTACGTGATGGAGAACCGCCGGGCGATGGCCCAGGTGCTGCCCGAGGTGTTCGCGGCCAGCCGCATCCTGCCGGTCGAGAGCTATCCGGCGATGCTGCTGCGGGCGTTGCGGGCGGCCGCGCCGGTCGGGGTCAACGATCCGACCGTGGTGGTGCTCAGCCCCGGCGTCTACAACTCGGCCTACTTCGAGCACGCGCTGATCGCCCGGGAGATGGGGGTCGAGCTGGTCGAGGGGCGTGACCTGGTCTGCGTCGGCAACGACGTGGCCATGCGCACCACGGCCGGCGAGCAGCGGGTCGACGTGATCTACCGCCGGATCGACGACGACTTCCTCGATCCGGTGCACTTCCGGGCCGACTCGGTGATCGGGGTGGCGGGCCTGATCAACGCGGCTCGGGCGGGGCGGGTCACGATCGCCAACGCGGTCGGCAACGGCGTCGCCGACGACAAGCTGCTCTACACGTACGTTCCGGATCTGATCCGTTACTACCTCAACGAGGAGCCGCTCCTGCCGAACGTCGACACCTACCGCCTCGACGATCCAGGAGTTCTCGACGACGTGCTGCCCCGGCTCGACCAGCTGGTGCTGAAGCCGGTCGACGGGGCCGGCGGGGCGGGCATCGTGATCGGCTCGCAGGCGTCGTCGGTGGAGTTGCACGACGTACGCGAGAAGATCCTGGCCAATCCGCGCGGCTGGGTCGCCCAGCGCGAGGTGAAGCTGTCGATGGTGCCGACGCTCATCGGGAACCGGTTGCGGGGACGGCACGTCGACCTGCGGCCGTTCGCGGTGAACGACGGCGAGAAGATCTGGGTGCTGCCCGGTGGCCTGACCCGGGTGGCGCTGCCCGAGGGCGCGCTCGTGGTCAACTCCAGCCAGGGCGGTGGCTCCAAGGACACCTGGGTGCTGGCCTCGCCCGACGACCTGACCCCGTTCGAGGTGCCGCACCTGCCGGCCGCGCCGGAGCCACTGCCGGCGGCCGCCTCGCCGGATCTGGGCCCGGGCGCGTCCGGTGGCGAGGAACAGGAGCAACAACAGCAACAGGGGAGGCTGTCGTGCTGAGCCGGATAGCCGAGTCGCTCTACTGGATCGGGCGCTACGTCGAACGGGCCGAGGACACCGCCCGCATCCTCGACGTGCACCTGCAGCGGATGCTCGCCGACCCGTGGACCAGGGAGGACGCGGCCTGCCGGTCGTTGCTGGCGGTGATGGGCATGCCGACCACCGACGGCCCGTTCACCTCGGCCCGGGTGGTCGGTCTGCTCGGCCTGGACGACCGCAATCCCTCCTCGGTGGTGGGTGCGCTCGCCGCCGCCCGGGAGAACGCCCGCGGCTCCCGCGAGACCGTCTCCTCGGAGATGTGGGAATGCCTCAACTCGACCTGGCACGGCCTGCCCAACGCCCGCCGCCGGGTCGAGCAGCAGGGGGTGCACGCGTTCTTCCGGTGGGTGCGGGAACGCTGCGCGGTGATGGCCGGGCTCACCGACGCGACCATGAGTCGCGACGAGGGCTGGCTGTTCCTGGTGCTGGGCCGCAGCGTGGAGCGGGTCGACATGACCGCGCGGCTGCTGCGCACCCACGAGCGGGCCGGTGGCAGCATTCCCTCCTGGATGACGCTGTTGCGGTCGAGCGGGGCGTGGGAGACCTTCTTGCGGACGTACCGGGGCGCGCTCGACGACCGGCACGCGGCGGAGTTCCTGCTGCTCGACCGCCTTTTCCCGCGGTCGGTGTTCGCGGCCCTGTCCACCGCCGAGAGCTGCCTGTCCGATCTGGAGCCCGACCCGGGCCGGGCCGGCGTGGCCACCGACGCGCAACGGATCGTCGGCCGGGCCCGCACCAACCTCGAGTTCCGTGGTGCCGACGAACTGATCGGCGACCTGTCACCGGTGCTGGCCAGCCTGGAGAAGACGTGTTCCCAGGTCAACGCCGCGGTCTCCAGGCGCTATTTCCGGCAGACGACCGCGGTCAACTGGGTGCGAGGAGCTGTGGCATGACCGCCTGCACCGAGCGGCACTGCCGGGAGTTGCCCTGCCCGGCCGCGGGCGAGGGCCAGAAGGGCATGCTTGAGGAGGGCACGGCATGACCGTCGACTCGTGGCGGCTGCGGATTCAGCACAAGACCGGCTACAACTACGCCGGGCTGGCCTCGTCGTCCTACAACGAGGCCCGCATGTGGCCGCGCAACGAGGCCCGGCAGGCGGTGCTCGACGCCCGGGTGGAGGTGTGGCCACCGGCCCGCACCTACCGCTACGAGGATTACTGGGGCACCGTCGTCACGGCGTTCGACGTGCACGCGCCGCACGAGGCGCTCACCGTGACCGCCACCTCGACGGTGGAGACGCTGCCGCCCGGCGACCTGCTCGAGACCGGCTTCGCGTGGGACGGCCTCAGCCCGCACGTCGACCGCTGGTACGAACTGCTCCTGCCGACCAAGCGCACCGGCCTCGACGACGAGCTGCGGAGCGTCTCCGCCGACATCAAGGCCGCGCACGCCACCCCGCACGCCGCGGCCCTGGCGGTCTGCGAGTTCGTGCGGGGCGAGGTCACCTATCAGCCCGGGGCGACCGGCGTGCAGAGCGACGCGTTGCACGCCTGGGCCCAGCGCAAAGGTGTCTGCCAGGACATCAGCCATCTCACCGTGGCCATACTGCGCGAGATGGGCATGCCGGCCCGCTACGTCTCGGGCTATCTGCACCCGTCCCCGTCGGCCGGGATCGGTGACTCGATAGTCGGTCAGAGCCACGCCTGGGTCGAGTGGTGGGTGGGCCGGTGGACCGCGTTCGACCCGACGAACGGCGTACCGGTGGGGGAGCGGCACGTCGTGGTCGGCCGGGGTCGCGAATACGGCGACGTGTCCCCCCTCAAGGGTGTCTACGCCGGACCGAAGAGCACCGGACAGGGCGTTGAGGTGACCATCACTCGCCTACGCTGAGCGTCGTGCCCGCACTGATTTCGCCCACCGTCGACGTGCACGCCTCCTATCTGCGCGCCATGGCGGAGCACGTCGCCGAGGGTCGGGGGCGGCCGGGTGACGGCAGCAACGTGGGGCAGTACATCCGCCAGTTCGGCCGGGTGTGGGCGGAGCCGGCCGAGTTCCGGCGGTTCGTCGACGGCCTGCTCGCGCAGGCGGCGGCGGACACGGTTCGCCCGGCGACCTACGTGCCGACCACGACGCTGTGGTGGGTCGACGGCGACGAATACCTCGGCCGGCTGGGCATCCGGCACCGGCTGGCGCCGGGCCGGATGGGGGAGCGCAACGGTCACATCGGTTATGACGTACGCCCGTCGGCCCGCCGTAAGGGCCACGCGACCGCCATGCTCGCCGCGTCACTGCCGATCGCGGCCGCTCTCGGGTTGCCGAAGGTCCTGCTCACTTGCGACGACACGAACGAGGCCTCGCGCCGGACCATCGAGCGCAACGGGGGCGTGCGGCACGACCGGATGGACGAGAAGCTCCGATATTGGATCTTGACGTCGCCAAGTTAAGCTTCGGCAATGGCTTATCACCACGGTGACCTGCGCCGGACCCTGCTGCAGGCGGCCGGCGAGGCGATCACCGAGCAGGGGGTGGCCGCCCTGAGCATGCGTGACCTGGCCCGCCGCGCCGGCGTCTCGCACGCGGCTCCGACCCACCACTTCGGAGACAAGGCGGGGCTGCTCACCGCGTTCGCCACCGCCGGGTTCGAGCAACTGGCCAAGGCCCTCGCCACGTCGCGGCTGGCCAGCAACAGCTTCATCGAGCTGGGCGTGACCTACATCCGGTTCGCCACCACCGAGCGGGCGCTGTTCGAGGTCATGTTCCGGACCGACCTCTACCACGCCGACGACCCCGCGCTGCTTGCCGCGCGGGCCCAGGCGGCCGACGCGCTCTACGCCGCCGTCTCCGACCTGCCCGGCGGCCTGCTCGCCCAGGACGGGGCCGACGGCCCGGCCCGGCCGGCGCGTCCCGGCACCGCCGCGGCCGCGTCACCCGAGGTGCGCCGGGCCGGCCTGGCCGCCTGGTCGATGGCGCACGGCTTCGCCACGCTGTGGTTGACCGGTGCCTTCCCCGACCGCGACGTCGACCCCGCCGAGGCGGCCCGGATGCTGTTCGCCGAGCTGTCCCGCGACTTCGCCCCCTGACACCGCCGCTGACTTCGCCCTCGGACAGCGGCCCCGGACACCGGCCCCGGACAGCGGCCCGATCGACGCCCAGAGGCAGTCGACGCCCCGGGTCAGTCGATCGAGCAGATCACCGCGCCGGCGGTGACCGTGCCGCCCACCGCCACCGACAGGCCGGAGACCGTGCCGGAGCGGTGCGCCGACAGCGGCTGCTCCATCTTCATGGCCTCGACCACGACTATCGTGTCGCCCTCCTGCACCTCGTCGCCGTCGGAGACCGCCACCTTCACGATCGTGCCCTGCATCGGGGCGGTCAGGGCGGCACCACCGGCGGTCGCGGTCGCGGCGGCACCGGAGGCGCGCCGGCCGGCCGGGCGCTGCTGGGCGGGGGCGGCTCCGCCCGTACCGGTCAGCAGGGTTTTCGGCAGGCTCACCTCCAGGCGCTTGCCGCCGACCTCGACCACGACGGTCTCCCGCTCGGCCGGCGTGCCGGCCGCCGCGGGCGCGGTGAACGGCTCGACGCCGCCCGCCCATTCCGTCTCGATCCAGCGGGTGTGCACGGTGAACGGCTCGGACGTGAAGGCCGGATCGCGCACCACGGCCCGATGGAACGGCAGGACGGTCGCGATGCCCTCGACCACGGTCTCGTCGAGCACCCGGCGGGCGCGTTCGAGCGCCTCGGCCCGGGTCGCGCCGACCACGATGATCTTCGCGAGCATCGAGTCGAAGTTGCCGCCGATCACGCTGCCCGCCTCGACCCCTGAGTCGACCCGCACGCCCGGCCCCAGCGGCCAGCTCAGCGCCGTGACCGGGCCCGGCGCCGGCAGGAAGTTGCGGCCCGCGTCCTCGCCGTTGATCCGGAACTCGATGGCGTGACCGCGCGGCACCGGATCGTCGGTGACCGGCAGCGGTGCGCCGTCGGCGATGCGGAACTGCTCGCGCACCAGGTCGAGGCCCGCGGTCTCCTCGCTCACCGGGTGCTCCACCTGAAGCCGGGTGTTGACCTCCAGGAACGAGATGGTGCCGTCCGGCCCGACGAGGTATTCGACCGTGCCGGCCCCGTGATAACCGGCTTCCCGGCAGATCGCCTTGGCGCTTGCATGGATCTGCGCGCGCTGGGCCTCGCTCAGGAACGGCGCCGGCGCCTCCTCGACCAGCTTCTGGTGGCGGCGCTGCAGCGAGCAGTCGCGGGTGCCGACCACGATCACGTTGCCGTGCGTGTCCGCCAACACCTGCGCCTCGACGTGGCGGGGCCGATCGAGGTAGCGCTCCACGAAGCACTCGCCCCGGCCGAACGCCGCGACCGCCTCGCGGGTGGCGCTCTCGAACAGCGCCGGGATCTCCTCGATCGTGCGCGCGACCTTGAGCCCGCGCCCGCCACCGCCGAACGCCGCCTTGATCGCCACCGGCAGGCCGTGCTCGGTGGCGAACGCGATGATCTCGCCGGCATCCGCCACCGGCTCGGCCGTGCCGGCCACCAGCGGCGCGCCGGCCCGCTGCGCGATGTGCCGGGCGGTGACCTTGTCGCCGAGGTCGCGGATCGCCTGCGGGGTCGGACCGATCCAGGTCAGCCCGGCATCCAGCACCGCCTGGGCGAACTCGGCGTTCTCCGACAGGAAGCCGTAGCCCGGATGCACCGCGTCGGCGCCGCTGCGGGCCGCCACGTCGAGGAGCTTGTCGATGCGGAGATAGGTGTCGGCGGCCGTCTCGCCGCCCAACGCATGAGCCTCGTCGGCCAGCCGGGCGGGCAGGCCGTCGCGATCACTGTCGGCGTAGACCGCGACGCTGGCCAAACCGGCGTCCTTGCAGGCCCGGATCACCCGGACGGCGATTTCGCCACGGTTGGCGATCAATACCTTGCGCACTGCCTGACCCTACCGCCAAGTAGGGTCTGGGCCGCCCCGCAAAATGATCCGGCCTTTGTCATACCCGCCGCCTAGGCTGCCCGGATGATAGAGACTCGCGGGCTACGCAAGTCGTTCAAGTCGCGCCAGGGGCGCGCGAAAAAGACCATCGAGGCCGTCCGAGGGGTGGACCTCGACGTCTCCGACGGAGAGATCTTCGGGTTCCTCGGTCCGAACGGAGCCGGCAAGACCACCACGCTGCGGATGCTCGCGACCCTGATCGAGCCGGACGGCGGCACGGCCACCATCGCGGGCGCCGACCTGCGGACGGACCCGGGCGAGGTGCGCCGCCGGATCGGATATGTCGCGCAGGGCGGCAGCACGTGGGACGGCTCGACCGCACGCGAGGAACTGGTGCTCCAGGCCCGCCTCTACGGCGCGGCCAAGTCCGCCGCCCAGGCCCGCACCGCCGAGGTGCTGGAGGCCTTCCAACTGGCCGACTATGCCGATCGCAAGTGCAGCACCTACTCCGGCGGCCAGCGGCGCCGCGTCGACATCGCGCTCGGCATCATCCACGCGCCCAGGGTGGTGTTCCTCGACGAGCCGACCACCGGGCTCGACCCGCAGAGCCGGGCCCACATGTGGGACGAGGTGCGCCGGCTGCGGGCCGAGGGCATGACGGTCTTCATCACCACCCACTACCTCGACGAAGCGGACGCGCTCTGCGACCGCATCTCCATCATGGACAACGGCGAGATCGTCGCCTCCGGCACGCCGGCAGCGCTCAAACGCGAGATCTCCGGCGACGTGGTCCGGGTGGACCTGCCGGTCGCCTCGGTCGCGGCCGCGGCCCAGGCCCTCAGCGCCTACAAGCTCGAGACGTACGAGGACAACGTGCGGCTCTACGTGGAGGACGGCGGGGTGGCGATCCCGCAGATCCTGCGCGCCCTCGACGCCGCCGAGGTGCCACTGGCCGGGATCCAACTGCACCGGCCCAGCCTCGACGACGTCTTCCTCACCAAGACCGGCCGATCCCTGCGGGAGAGCTGAGCCATGAAACTGCTGCGCGACACCTCACTGATCTTCCAGCGCCAGGCCCAGCTCCTGCTGCGTAACCCGGTCTGGATTCTGGTCGGCGTCTTCCAGCCGGTGATGTACCTACTTCTGTTCGCCCCGCTGCTCAAACCCGCGCTCGGCGTCGACTCCACCGCCGAGGCGTACCAGATATTCGTGCCCGGCCTGCTCGTTCTGCTCGCCATCTTCGGCGGCCTGTTCCAAGGCTTCGGCCTGATCGCCGAGCTCCGCGCCGGGGTGATCGAACGCTCCCGGGTCACGCCGGTCAGCCGCCTCGCCCTGCTGTTGGGCCGATCGCTGCGCGACGTGGTCTCACTGATCGCCCAGGCCGTCATCATCACGCTGCTGGCGCTGCTGTTCGACCTGCGCGTGTTCCTCGGGAACCTTCTCCTGGCATACCTGATGCTGGCCTTGATCTCCCTGATGACCTCGGCCCTGAGCTACGGCATCGCGCTCGTGGTCAAGAGCGAGGACGCCCTCGCCCCGCTGATGAACACGGTGGCCCAGCCGGTGCTGCTGCTCTCCGGCATCCTGCTGCCGCTGACCTTCGCACCGGGCTGGTTGCAGGGCATCGCCGACTGGAACCCGTTCTCCTGGGCGGTCAACGGCACCCGCGCCCTGTTCCGCGGCGACCTGGGCGCCCCCGACGTCTGGCAGGGCCTGCTGATCATGGCAGTCCTGGCCTTCCTCGCCGTCGGGTGGGCGGCCCGGGAGTTCTCCCGCAGCGTGCGCTGAGACCCGTTCAGGAGCGCCACAGGTCGGTGATCGACACGCCCATCTCGATCAGAAGGTTCCGCAGCAGCGGAAGCGAAAGCCCGATCACGTTGCCCGGATCCCCCTCGATCCGGTCGACGAACGCCCCACCCCGCCCGTCCAGCGTGAACGCGCCGGCCACGTTGAGCGGCTCGTCGGTGGCCACGTAGGCAGCGATCTCCGCATCCGTCACCTCGGCGAAGTGCACCACTGTCGTGCCGACCGCTTCCGCCTGCCGCCCACTGACCAGCCCGGTCAGGTGATGCCCGGTGTGCAGCACCCCGGACTTGCCGCGCATCAGCTCCCAGCGCTTGGCCGCCTCCTGAGCGGTGGCCGGCTTGCCGAAGATCTCCCCCTCGAACGCCAGCACCGAATCACAGCCGAGCACCAGAATCCCCGGATCGGCCGGCAGGTCGGCGGCAATCGCCCGAGCCTTCATCCGCGCCAGGGCAAGGCACAGGGAGGACGCATCCTCGGCTTCCACCGTGGACTCGTCCACCCCACTGACCATCACT
Organism: Paractinoplanes ferrugineus; assembly: GCF_016862195.1. GTDB lineage: Bacteria > Actinomycetota > Actinomycetes > Mycobacteriales > Micromonosporaceae > Actinoplanes > Actinoplanes ferrugineus. The sequence goes on from NZ_BOMM01000001.1 coordinate 484,107, forward strand.
TCAGCGTCGATGCCGGCCGCAGTGAGCAGAGCCCGCCGTGCGGGGCTGGCCGAGGCAAGGACCAGGCGATACGCGATGTCGTTAGGCACGCCCCCGAGGTTACAAGCCATAACGACCCGAAAGGAGCACAGAACGCCGCGTTTCAGCCTAAGTTTCGCCTGGCGAGAGCCCTTCCAAGCGACCCTCAGAAGCTCCGGCGCCGCCGAAAGATGAGTGCGGCGACCAACCCACCCGCTACAGCGAGGCCGACAAGCACCCCACCGATGACGAGCGGCATGTTGTTCGAGGCCGGATCGGCTCCGGCGGACGGAGCGGTGCCGGCAGTCGAAGTGGTCGTCGGGGGAGTGGAGCCCTCGCCGGGTTTGGCCGACGCCGAGGTGCCTTTCAGGGGAGGGACGTCGGCAGTCAGAGCCTTCACGAGGTTCAAGCGCCCGAATCCACACTCTTTGTCCTTGCCAGGCGGCCCGATGTCGTCCGCAGTGGCGGTGAGTTGGTGAACAACTTCTGGCGCTGACAGACTGGGGAATTTGGCACGAACGAGCGCGACGGCTCCGGACACGATGGCGGTTGCCGCCGACGTTCCGTCAACGTCGACGTATTTCTTCGGCGGCGCCGCAGTCGTGATGTCGACTCCAGGGGCGCATATTTGAACTTTGGAGTCTTTGACCGACAAGGCGGCGTGTTTGCCGCTTCGGTCAGTCGCACCCACGGCCAGCACGCCTTCGATGGCGGCGGGGTAACCGATGATCGCGGAGGTTGCGGTGTTGCCGACGCCGGCCACCACCACGACATCGGCTTTCGCTGCGGCCGCCGCCGCGTCTTCGATGTCGAAGGCAGGACCCACCGCGGCGGACACATTGATGACCGAAGCCTTCTGATCGACGGCCCACCGCATGCCGTCGCCGATCTCTTTCGAGGGCGCCTTGTTTCCGTCGTTCGAGGTCTTGATCGGTAGCACCTTCGCTGACGGCGCAATACCTAGAACCCCGTCGTCGGCGCCTCGGCCATGGGCGGCTATCAGCGCGGCCATCTCGGTGCCGTGGCCATCTTTGTCGCTGCGTCCGTCGCCGCTCTCGCCGGGAATCAGGTCCGTTCCAGAAAGCAGATTCCGCTGGACGTCCGGATGCGGGTAGGCGCCGGTGTCCACGAGGCCAACGATGACGCCGGCTCCCGTACTGATGGCATGGGCTCGCGGGACATCTAGGCTTTTCAGGTACCACTGGTCCGCGCGGAAGCTGTCTGCCCGGGCGGGGCTCACTGGACCGGTTACGGCGGCCACCAGAAGCGCGGCCGCCGCGACGACGCTGACCTTAAGGCGCATTCTCAGCCGAGCCCAATCGCCGGTCCGGGATCGATCCGCTGCTCTCGCGACGGGAGCACCACCGGATCGACACCCTCATCTGTCTCCCACGGATTGTCCGGATCCCAGCGTGTGCCATCTGTTTCCTCGCGCTGAGCCGAACGACGACTGCCACCCTGCGGGTACATGCTGCTTGCCTGTCCAGTCGGGGAAAGGCCGGACGTGCCACTGACGCCCCGTCGCGCACCCAGGCCGGATCCGCCTTCGCCGATGACCCCGCCGATCGGATTGACCCGTCGGCCCACGCCTGAGCGGTTGGCTCCCGGGTTGCCAAGCGCCCCGGTGGGAGTTTGGCCGATGACTCCCCCGGAGGGCATCGCGCGCGTTCCCTCAGGAAAGCCGCCTCCTCCTCGGGGCGTGGCCTCACGAGGCAGGATTCCGCCCCGCCCGACGCCGGGGGTGGTTGGCATGCCCGTTGGGGTCGATCCACCATTCGGCAAAAAGGTGCTGTTCGGTGGCATCAGCCCAGGGCCGGTCACGGGTCCGCCGCCGGGGAGACCAGGCGTAACGGGATTGATGGTGGGCGCAGTAGGGGGCAGTTGAGTCGGGCCGGTTCCGCCCAGGACCAAGCCGGGTTGTGGCGTGGCCACGGCGGGAGGCGTCGTTGCGGAGGGAGATGGAACGAGATGCGACGAGACAGCGGTGTTGGCCGCCGATGCTGGGAACGAGGTCGACGGCCGATTAGTCGATGGTGTGCTGGAACCGCTGTCGAATGCTGAGGTCGGCGTGATCGGCGGAATCGGCGGCGGGTTGTAGTCGCCGGGGTTCGCTCGCGTGTCTTCGTTGACGTATTTACCGGTATAGGGCCGCGGTGTCACGATCTTGACCTGCGCCTGGGCGAGGTCGGTGCTGACGGAGCTCAGCATCCGCGCCGCCTGGACCCGGAGCTCTTCCTGCCGGTTCGAAGCCACACCGGAGGGCTCGGCACCGCTGGGGCTCGGACTCGGCGTAGGCGTGACGCTCTTCTGCTGAGTCGGGTTGGCCAGCAGCTGTTCGTTACTTTTGTACTCTTTGTAGATCGCATCCATCTTGACTTGCGCCTGATAGATGGATCCGGTGGCCGACGAAATTGCCTCATGATTCGCCAGTGCAGCCTCGTAAGTGTCTTCGAGGTCCGAAATCAGGTTGTTCAAGCGGTCGATATAAACCTTGGCCGCCGAGCTCTTCTTGGGTGACCAGGCGGTAGCTAGGTTGTCCCGATAGTTCCGAACCTGCCAGAGGTGTTCACTTACCAGCTCGGCTGACTTCTTCCACCCATCGCCGATGTCCCATTGTTTCTGGGTGTCCGGGTTCTGAATCAGCGTCTGCATCTGCTCGATCGTCAGCGACTCCCACGGGGTGCCGCCACCTCCACCACCCGCGTCAATCATCAGGCGTTCCCCTCAGCGGGTGTGCTGCCGTCGAGGGACGTGACGTTCTGGAAAGCCTTGTCCACATCGTTGACTTTCGCGTGCGAGAACGCGTCGGAACCGTCGTACCGCTTACTGATGTCCTGGGCGGCGACTGCGAACTCTTGTGTTCCGTTCGCGAAGTTGTACACGTTTTGGTGAGCTATGTCCTGCGCCTGGTTGTGGGCGAAAAGGAAGGTCAGCAGCTCGATGAACTCGCTCGGCGGGTCCGGAAGGCGGGTCGACATGGCGTCGGTCACCGTCGAGAGGTGAGGGGCGTAGTCGTCTTTCACGATCGCCGACAAACCCGTGGCGAACTGTTCCATCGCCTGGATGTCCGCCTCTATCTGGCTGAAGTCCGTGTAGCCGTAGTCGCGCAGCCAAGCAGGCCCGCGGTCCTCCTCAGGAATCATTTCCGGCCTCCCCCGACGAGCCCTCGGAACGCCGGTGTGACCCGGCGAAGCATCCATGAGGGTAGTCCGTCGGGGCGAGCGTCGGGGGCCCGTACCGCCGCCTGTGGACGGTCGGAATCGATCGGCCGATGGCTATCTGGCCGGTAGGGCCGACGCGCGCCAGCCGGATGCGGTTGCCGGTGGGCGGGCGGACCTGGCCCAGGAGGATGGTGGCCGGGGGCGGGCGGGTGCCGAATTCATCGCGCTGGATCTCGCGGCCAGCAAGGTGACCAGGGCGGCCAGCTCAAGATCGGTCGGGGTGCCGCGGACTACGCTGACCAGGGGTTCCGCATCCATCGACCGAGCGTACGACGTCTAGGGGATATCCGGTGACACGCGTCCCACACTCGGCTGATCGATTCGCTGCGGCTGGACATGACCGGGTATTTTCTGCGTGATGTCTTCTTCTCCTCCCGCCGTTGTCGCTGACCGTTACCGGCTTGTCGCGCCGCTCGGTCAGGGCGGGATGGGTCGTGTCTGGCGGGCGACCGACGTCGTCCTGCACCGTGAGGTGGCCATCAAGGAGCTGGTTCCCCCGCCCGGGCTCACGCCGGGGGAGCGGCAGGAGATGCGCGAGCGCTCCCTGCGGGAGGCACGCGCGATCGCCCGGCTCAACAACATCAACGTGGTGCGTGTCTTCGACGTGCTGCGGACGGACGCCGACCCGTGGATCGTCATGGAGTACGTCCCGTCCCGTTCGTTGCAGGACACGCTCGCCGAGGACGGCCCCTTCTCGCCGGTGCGGGCGGCCGAGATGGGCTTGGGCGTGCTCGGGGCGCTGCGGGCCGCGCACCGGGCCGGCGTCGTGCACCGCGACGTGAAGCCGGGCAACGTGCTGATCGGCGCCGACGGCCGGGTCGTGCTGACCGATTTCGGTCTGGCCACCGTGCCCGGTGACCCGAACGTGACTCGCACCGGCCTGGTGCTGGGCTCGCCCGCGTACATCGCTCCGGAGCGCGCCCGGGACGGCACCGCCGGACCGGCCGCCGACCTCTGGTCGTTGGGCGCCACCCTTTACGCCGCGGTCGAGGGCGCCTCGCCGTTCGCGCGCCCCTCGGCGATCGCGACGCTGGCCGCGCTGGCCACCGAAAATCCGCCGCCGGCTCGCAACGCGGGCCCGCTGAAGCCGGTGCTCAACGGCCTGCTGCGCAAGGACCCGACGCACCGGATCAACGCGGAGGAGGCCGAGCGCCTGCTCAACCGGGCGATCGGCCGCCGTTCGAAGCTCAGCTTCCCGATGAGCCCGACGATGCGCCGTCCGGGCGCGGGCCGCGACCGGGTCTCGGGCCTGCTGTCCCCGACCGGTTCGGCGCCGGTGGTACCGGGTCCGCGCCCGCCGGTGGCGCCTGCCCGCCCGGCCGATCCGCCGGGTCGCCCACCGTTGTCCGGGGCGCGCCCGGCGGCTGGCGAGAGCCGGCCGCCGGTCTATGTGCCGGGCAAAGCCCAGGTCGGCCGCTCCGACACGCCGACGAAGGTCGACGGACCCCGGGCCCAGCCGCTCGATGCGACCCGAATCGACGCCCCTCCGGTCAAAGACGACAAAACCACCTTCATGGGTACGCGACCCGGGTCCACAACCGCACCCGGGCAGCCCCCTGCTGCTCGGCAGGCGCCCGCGAACCCGGCCAAAGTCAACCCGACGACCGTGAACCCGGCCACCCGCACCGGCCGTGGCGAGCGCGGCGGCCTGAGCGCCGCCGACGTTGCCGCCTACCACCGCGGCAAGGCGGCCCCGGAACACGAACGCTCCCTGGCCGAAGCGACCGCCCTGGTCCGCCCCGTCGACAAGCCCACCGACCGCACCACAGTCGTCCCCCCGCCGGCCGACCGACCCACCCCGGTCCCCCCGCCGGCCGACCGTACGACCGTGGTTCCGTCTCACCAGACCGACCGCACCACCGTGGTCCCAGCCCCGCCGATCGATCGCACCGCTGTCGTGTCCACGCCGGAGCCGATCGACGCCACGACTCGGGTCTCGGCCCCGCCGGTGGACGCCACCACTGTGGTCCCGTCCCCGAAGTCGACGTCGAAGAAGGCCCCGGCAAAGAAGCCCCAGGCAGCCCCCGAGCCGCCCGCCACCAAAACGGGCAGCCCCGCCACCGCCTCCGCCCTAGTCGAGACCGGCACCCCCGCCAGC
>NZ_BOMM01000002.1 GCF_016862195.1 Paractinoplanes ferrugineus
ACGACGGACAGCGCCGCGACGACGGACAGCGCCGCGACGACGGACAGCGCCGCCAAGACGGACGGCTCTGCGACGACGGGCGCCCCGGCGACGGCGGACAGCGCGACGACCACGGGCAGCGACGCACCGGCGAGTAGCACGGCGACGATCGGTAGCGCGGCGACGGCGGGCAGCGCCGCCAAGACAGGCGGCTCGGCCAAGACAGGCAGCGCCGCGACCACGGACAGCGCCGCCAGGACGGACAGCTCTGCGTCGACGAACACCCCGGCCAAGGCGAACAGCGCTGCGTCGACGGACAAAACCGTTAAAGCCGACGACGATGGCAAATCCGACGGATCCGCCAAGTCGAGCCAGGCAACCGCGACCGCTGAGGCAGCAGCAGCCGCCACGGCAGTCGCTGCGGCGACCGTTACGTCGGAAACGCGCGCTGAGTCGGAGTCCGCCCAGGCGACCGATGCGCCCGCGCCGTCGAATAACGCCGAACCGTCGATCGAGGCGAAGTCGGTAAACGCCAAGCCCAAGAGCTCAGACGCCGCGACGGAGGGCGCCGCGACGGAGGGCTCTGGAACTCAGGGCGCAGGGTCAGAGGGCGCAGCGACCAAGGACGCAGCAGCTCAAGGGCCTGGAGTTGCTGGAACTGAAGGCACTGCGACTCCGGGCGCAGAGGCGGAGACGCTCGGTGCGAAGGCCGCGACGATGGGCGCTCCCGGCAATTCGTCGGGTGCGAAGTCCAACGCGGAAAGCGCGCCTGCTGAGACTCTCGAGGCGCAGGCCGGCGCGGCGGATGCAGAAGCCGCGTTGCCGAGCGCGCCGCTGAACGCCCAAGCCAAGCCGCTCGACACGCCGGCGGAGACGTCGACTAACAAGGCCGACGCAGAGGCGGAAGCACGCGAGGCGGTAGCACGCAAGGCCGAGGCGCGCGCAAACAAGGCGCGGAAAGCTGAAGCGCGTACGGCTGAGGCTGGAGAACGGAAGGCCGGTGGCGCCCCACGTAAGGCGGTGGCCGAGGGTCCGGTTGTGGGATTGTCGGGTCCAGCCGAGGCGGGTGTCGAGCCGGCCGAGGGCATCGCGCCGGGTTCGCCGCTCGGCGGGATCGGTCGGTCCAGTCGGCCGGCTTGGCGGCCGATGGAGCCGCGGCCCGTGCGGGGTGGCGTGACGGTTTTCGGCACTCGGCTGACCTATCGGCAGGCGGCTATCGGGGCGGCGATCGTCCTGCTGGTGCTGGCTCTGATTGTGACGCTGGTGGCGCAGGCGTTCGGCAAGGACGACGACAAGTCGGGCGCGGCGCCGGGGGTGGGCGGACCGACGGCGACGACGCCGGGACCGCAACCGACCAAGGCGCAGGCGAGCACCGCGCCGTCGTCGGCTGCCCCGTCGTCGGCGGCTCCGACGACCACGGCGCCGTCGAAAGCGGCAAGCAGCGCGCCGCCCGCCGGCGGAGACGTGGCGATTCCGGCCAACTGGTCGTATCGCACCTATCCGGCTAGCGGAAACGTGCCGGCGTTCAAGATCGCGCTGCCGGCGAAGCTCACCGGTATCAGCGGCGGCGACTCCGAGATCCGGTTCAAGTACAACAACCGCATGTTGCTTCTCGGCCGCACGACGTCGCCGAAGCCGGATGCGCTCAAGGACTGGCAGCAGCAGGAGCGCGACCGCAATTATCTCGACTACCACCTCATCAGCCTCAAGCCGGCCACCTACCGCAACTACGAGTCGGTGGCCGACTGGGAGTTCACCTACACCACTGACTCCGGGAACCCGCAGCACGTGATCCGGCGGAACATCCGGGTCGACAGCAGCGCGGCGTTCTCGCTGAGTTGGTATGTGTCGACCAGCGACTGGGCCGCCTCGCAGAGCGACCTGAAGCTGATCTACCAGACGTTCCAGCCTTTGTAGCACCGTCGATGTGCATGATCGAGGTCAAGTGGGTAATTGATCGGTCATCACAGATGGAGGTGCCCTCATGAGCCGCCGACGACACGGCAGTATGCCGAAGATCGCGCTCTGGATGCTGGTGGCTGTCGCCGATGTGGCGCTGCTCGTCGCGACCGGGGGCGTGGTCGCCATGGTGCTGATCCTCGCGACTCTCGCGGTGGTCGCCGGTGGCGTGTTCGCGGCCCGTCAGTTGCTCGCCCAGCAGACGACTTCGAAGACTCGTGAGGCCGTTGCCCGACGTCGCGCTTAGCGTGATCGGCTACAGTCGCCCGCGTGGCGATCGACGGTGTATCTGATCTTTGGGACAATTTGCTCGGCGCCCAGCCGGATCCCCCGGGCCTGCTCGTGCTGCTCACCGCGGTGGCCGGGCTGCTCGCAGTCGGGTTCCGCCCGGTCTGGCGGATAGCGCGTAACGCCGTGACCATCGCCCACGAGGGTGGGCACGCTCTGATGGCGTTCGTGACCGGCAGGCGCCTTCGGGGCATTCGCCTCGAGTTCGACACGTCCGGCCTCACCCTGTCGTCGGGTAAACCGACCGGGCCCGGCATGATGCTCACCTTGTTGGGTGGCTATGTCGCGCCGTCGCTGATCGGCGTGCTGGGCGCGTGGCTGCTCGGCGGCAACCGCATCACGCTGCTGCTGTGGCTGGCGATCGTTCTGCTGCTGCTCATGCTGATCAACATCAGGAACGCGTTCGGCGTCGTCTCGGTGCTGGTGACCGGCGCGATCGTGTTCGCGGTGTCGTGGTTCGCGAGTCCGCAGGTGCAGGCCGCTTTCGCGTACGCCGGCGTCTGGTTCCTGCTTTTCGGTGGAGTGCGGCCGGTCTTCGAGCTGCAGAGCCTCCGCCGCCGGGGTCGCATGCGGGACTCCGACGCCGATCAGCTGGCCCACCTGAGCCATGTCCCGGCGCTCTTCTGGGTCGGGGTGTTCCTGCTCGTCAACGTCGGGGCCCTGGTCATCGGCGCCTTCATGCTCGCCGGCCAGTGGCTGCCGCAGTCCGCCTGACCGCCACGGCGCCACGGCGGTGCGGCGGTGCGGCGTGCTGACCTAGAGCGGGATGTTGCCGTGCTTCTTCGGCGGCAGGGTCTCCCGCTTGGTACGCAGGGTCCGGAGCGCCCGGATCACCTGCGTGCGGGTCTGCGACGGGGCGATGACCGCGTCGACGTAACCGCGCTCGGCCGCGATGTAGGGGTTGGCGAGCGCGTCCTCGTACTCCTGGATGAGTTCGGCGCGACGTTCGGGGCTGTCGATCTCGCCCCGGTAGAGGATATTGACCGCGCCCTGGGCGCCCATCACCGCGATCTGCGCCGTCGGCCAGGCGAAGTTCAGGTCGGCGCCGAGGTGCTTGGACCCCATCACGTCGTACGCCCCGCCGTACGCCTTGCGGGTGATGACCGTGACCTTGGGGACCGTGGCCTCGGCGTACGCGTAGATGAGCTTGGCCCCGCGCCGGATGATGCCGTCCCATTCCTGGGAGGTGCCCGGCAGGAAGCCGGGCACGTCGACGAAGGTCAGCACCGGGATGTTGAAGGCGTCGCAGGTGCGCACGAAGCGGGCGGCTTTCTCGCTGGCCGCGATGTCGAGGGTGCCGGCGAAGTGCATCGGCTGGTTGGCGACGACGCCGACCGGGCGGCCCTCGACCCGGCCGAAGCCGACCACGATGTTCTGCGCGTAGAGCGGCTGCACCTCGAGGAAGTCGTCGACGACGGTCTCGACGACCGTTTTGATGTCGTAGGGCTGGTTGGCCGAGTCGGGGATGAGTTGATCGAGCGCGCGGTCGGCGTCCGAGATCTCCAGGGCGGCGAGTTCCTCGAAGATGACCGGCTCGTCCAGGTTGTTGGACGGCAGGTAGGACAGCAGCGCCCGCACGTAGTCGATCGCATCGGATTCGTCCGAGGCCAGGTAGTGCGCGTTGCCGCTGCGCGTGTTGTGGGTGCGAGCCCCGCCGAGCTCCTCCATGCCGACCTCTTCGCCGGTCACCGTCTTGATCACGTCGGGGCCGGTGATGAACATGTGCGAGGTCTGGTCGACCATCACGGTGAAGTCGGTGATGGCCGGCGAGTAGACGGCACCGCCCGCGCACGGCCCCATGATCAGTGAGATCTGTGGGATGACGCCGCTGGCCCGTACGTTGCGGAAGAAGATGTCGGCGTAGAGGCCGAGCGCCACGACGCCTTCCTGGATGCGGGCGCCACCGGAGTCGTTGATCCCGATGATCGGGCAGCCGATCTTCATCGCCAGGTCGAGGACCTTCACGATCTTCTCGCCGAAGACCTCGCCCAGCGAGCCGCCGAACACCGTGAAGTCCTGGGAGAAGACGCACACCTGGCGGCCGTCGACGGTGCCGTAGCCGGTGACCACGCCATCGCCGTACGGCCGGTTCCGGTCGAGTCCGAAGTTGGTCGACCGGTGCCGGGCCAGGCCGTCGAGCTCGACGAACGATCCCTCGTCGAGCAGCAGTTCGATGCGCTCGCGGGCGGTTTTCTTGCCTCGGGAGTGCTGCTTCTCCACCGCTCGAGCGGATCCGGCGTGAACTGCCTCGTCGGTTCGCCGTTCGAGGTCGGCGAGCTTCCCGGCGGTGGTGTGGATGTCGGCCTGGACCGCTTCCGGCTGCGTGGTCACGATGCTCCTCACGGCTGTGGCTACCGGCGAGTATCTCCGGGGTGATCGTAATCCTGGAAGAAAGCGGCGCCACTATCGGAGCGTTTCGCACGCAATGCCCGATTCGTTACTGTTCTCGTGACGAACTGGATGACCGCGGCCGGGCTTGCCCTCATCGCCGGTGGCCTCGCCACATTGATCAGCTTCCGCGCCGTCCTGTTCGGCGGTGCGAATCGTCACGCCCAACGGGACCCGGAGGCGATCGAGGCCCCCCGGCCGCGGCCGGCCCTGGCTCCGGAGCCGGTGCCCGTCTCCGGGCTGGTGCACGTCTTCGAGCCGGCGCCCGTCCTCGAGCCGGTGCACGCGTACGAACCGGCGCCCGTTCCGGACGAACTCCCCGAACCGGAGTTCGTCGAGGTGGCGGAACAACTGCCGGTCGAGGGCGAACCCGCGAGGTCGCGGCGGGCCCGGCGGGCGGCGCGACGCACGGTGGTCTCGAGACCAGGCGGGCGGACCAAGGCGTACGGCGTGGCCGACTCCTCCGATGAGGACGAACACGGCGGTCTCGCCTCGCTCGGGTTCGCCGCCGACCCGGACGACGCCGAGTTCGACCCTGCCCCGGTCGAGAACGAGTTGTTCCCGGAGCCGCCGGCGAGGCGTCGCCGGGGCCGCCGGAGCCGCTTCGACCAGGACGACGAGGCTCTGTACGCCCCGTCGGCGCGGCACAGCGGAGAGCCGCGCTTCGAGGACATCGATCGAGTGGCCCTGTTCGACGCGCCGCCCCGGCGCGGCGAACGCGAGGTCTTCGGTGGCCTGGACCGGCCGCTGCCCGCCGAGGACAGCGATCTCTGTGCCGAGGCCGATCGGGCCACGCGTCCGCCGCGGCCCGACCGCTACGGCGACCGGGTCGAGGGCTGGGTCCGCCCCGAATACCAGGAGCCCGCGAACGAGCCGCGCGCCGGCGAGTACTGGACCCCGATCCCGGTCGACCTGAACCCCGACCCGGAGCCGTCGGCGCAGGGTTATGGCTGGCCGCTGCTGGTGGAGCGGCTCCCGGCGGTGCCCGACTACGAGCCCGCCACCGGCTTCGACCTCAACCCGGTCCCGGCCGAGCCCACCGAGTTCGTCTCGGTCTGGCCGATGAACGAGGACCGTCGATCCCGCCCGCCCAGCACCTGGCCGATGCGTAACCAGAAGTTCGAGGATCCGGCCGAGCGCCACCGGCCCCGCCCGCGGCCCCGCCCGACGATCTCGTCGATCGACTCCGCCCCGGGCCCGGACACCGAACCGCCGGCCGACCCGAGCACGAGGTATGTAAGCAGGCACGCGGCCGATCCGCCGCACCGCTGATCTAAAGTCGGTGAATGCCCGCGTCGCCGTACACCGACCTCGACCGCCCGCCGCTCTCGCCGCGCTCGCTGGAACGTGCCCTGGTCACGCCGAACGGCTTGTGGACGCGAATCGACGTACGAGCCAGGACCGCCTCCACCAACGCCGACGCCGCCACGGCGGCGATGGCCGACGAACCCGAGGGCCTGGTGGTGGTGGCCGAGGAGCAGACCGCCGGCCGGGGCCGCCGCGAGCGGCAGTGGACGTCGCCGCCGCGGGCCGGTCTCACCCTGAGCGTGCTGCTGCGCCCGGGGCTCGCGCGGCCGGAACGGGACTGGCCGGCGCTCCGGCCGGGCGCCTTCAGCTGGCTGCCGCTGATGGCCGGGGTGGCCCTGATGGAGGCGGTGGAACGGGTCGCCGAGGTCGACGCCGCCCTGAAGTGGCCGAACGACCTGCTGGTGGGCGGCGGCAAATGTGCCGGCATCCTGGCCGAGGCGTCCGGTGATGTGGTGGTCGTCGGCATCGGACTGAACGTGACGACCCGCCGGGAGGAACTGCCCGGGACGAACGGCCTGCCGGCGACGTCGCTGAAGGTGGCCGGGGCGGCCGGGCTCGACCGCGATCCGCTGCTGCGGGCGCTGCTGCGCGGGCTGGCCGGATGGTACGGCGGCTGGCGCGAGGCGGGCGGCGACGCGGAACTGTCCGGGCTGCTCGGGGCGTACCGCCGGGGGTGCGCGACGCTCGGGCGCGAGGTGCGGGTGCTGCTGCCGGCGGGCGGCGAGATCCTCGGCGAGGCCACCTCGGTCGACGACGGTGGGCAGTTGGTGGTCCGTTCGGCTGACGGCGTCACCCATCGCGTCTCGGCCGGTGACGTGCTGCACGTACGCTGACCGCGTGGCGTTCCCGGACGAGGTTCTCACCGAGGCGGAAGAAGTCGTCTTCCACCTGCATCCGCATGGGAAGACGGCGATCCGCCCCGGCCTGGTCGCGCTCCTGGCGCTGGCGACGACGATTCTGTCCTGGGTGATGCTGCCGCAGAACAACGGCGGTTACCTGGCGTTCAGCGTGGTCGCCCTGATCATGGGTTATTACGGCATCCGGTACGGCGTGATCCCGCTGGTGATCTGGCGCTGCACGCACTACGTGGTGACCACCGAGCGGGTCCTGCTGCAGGACGGCGTGCTCGCCCGGGAGCGGCGGGATCTGCCGCTCAACCGGATCGACAACCACTTGATGACGCAATCGCTGCTGGACCGCGTCTTCGGCGCCGGCACGCTGACCATCGAGTCGATCGGCGACCAGGCGGCGGTGCTCGCCGGCGTCCCGCGGGCCAACCAGGTGCAGACGGCCTTGTATGAGGTGATCGAGCAGGACCGCCTGCGAAACCCGGAGGACTACGAGGACGGGGAGCCCGAGGACGAGCCGGAGGTGCCGCCCCAGCGCAAGCGGGGCGGGCTGTTCCGCGGGTCTTAGCGGGTGGGCTCGGGTCTTAGCGGGTGGGTTCGGGCTGCTCGGTGCTGAGCTCGGCCAGGCCGGCCATCGCGTCGAGTTCGGCCAGGTCGGCCTCGTGGCCGTCGACCGGCGGCTTGAGGAAGACGAAGGTGCGGTAGGCCCAGAAGCGGAACACCGTGGCGATCACGATGCCGATCAGGGTCACGCCCATGAACGCGACCTCGTCGTGCTGCTCGGTGAGGCCGAAACCGTACTTGCCGATCGCCACCATGCCGGACTGGATGACCATGCCGACCAGGTTGAAGCCGAAGAACAGCGCGTATTCCCGGCGCAGGGCCGTGCGCGTGTGGTGGCGGTAGGTCCAGTAACGATTCGCGAAGTACGCCAGCGTGGTGGTGACCACTGTCGCGATGATGCTGGCCTTGACCGCGCCGATCGGCAGGGCGAGCCAGGTGATCGCCATGTAGAGCAACGTGTTACCGGCTCCGATGACACCGAAGGCGATGGCTTCGGGAGCGAGACGGCGCAAGCGCTCCGGCAACGTACTGGCTGAGGGCATTGGACAACCTTTGGGGGAAATGGCGGTCACGCCGAGTCACGGACGGGTGAGGGCGTCGCCACGTTAGTCGTGGGCCTGCCCGACTGCTGCCCCGAGCCGCCCTGATCGGGGGGAGATGTGTCGCGGAACACGAACCGGCGGTAGGACCAGAAGCGGAAGAGAGTGCCCACCGCGGTGCCGACGAACTGGCCGGAGATGTTGTCGGCCAGCGGGGTGCGCAGCTCCGGCCAGATCTGGCCGAGGCCGTAGTGGCTGATCGCGAGGCAGGCCAGGCCGATGCCGAGGCCTATCGCGTTGAGCACGAAGAACATCGTGTATTGCCGGGCCATGTTGTCGTGTGTGCGGTGCCGCCAGGTCCAGAACCGGTTGCCGGTGAACGCGACGGTCGTGGCGAAGACAGTCGAGATCGTCTTGGCGAGCAGGGTCTCGACACCAGTCTGCAGCAACACGTTGAAGATGAACAGATCGATGGCGAACGATATGGCACCGACCGTGCCGAACTTGCTCACCTCGCGGAGAAGCGCCCGCAGCTTGGTCCGCAGCCCGCGTGACCGCGGATCATGAGGCTGCGGTTGCGGGGTTTCGGGCACGTTCCGAGAGTACCGACCCGCGTCACGCACCGCAGTTTTCGTTGGCGAGTCTTAACCGGCCGACGGGGCATGGTGACGCTGTCGGTACGGAGGGTGACGGAGCCCGTCGATCTCGCTGATTTCCGCGACCCGCCCCCGGCATTCGTCGCACCAGCGCAGGTGACCGCGCATCCGGTTGGCGTCCCGTGGGGCGAGCCGGCCCCGCAGGTGGACGCCGAGCCGGTCGCCCGCCCATCGGCATTCCGGGTGCTCGGCGACCGCGATGTGCTGCTGGAGATAGAGACTTCGCAGGCCCTCACGAGCCCGATGAGCGAGCACCGCCACGGCGTTCGGTGTCATGCCGAGCATGCCGGCCACCTCGGCGGGCGTGTTGCCCTCGACGGCGGTCTGCCAGAGCACGTCCCGCCAGCGCTCGGGCAGCTGTCTGAAGGCGGCCGCCGCGTACGCCCGCTCCAGCCGGTCGAGCGCCGGGTCGGTGAACGGCTCGCCCTCGTCGTAGCGGGACAGGTCGTCGGTGAACTCGAGTCGCCGGTCGTGCCGGGCTCGGTGGTAGCAGACGTGCCGCATGGTCGTGTTCAGGTAGGCGCGGAACGCGACGAGTGGACCTCGGCCGGAGCGCAGCGAGGCGAACACTTTGGCGAACGTCTCGGCGACCAGGTCTTCCATGTCGGCCGGGTCGCGGGTGAGCCCGTACGCCAGCTGCCGGGCGGCGGTCCGGTGCCGTTCGTAGAGCGTTCCATAGGCGGCGGTGTCGCCGCCCCGGACCGCGGCCAGCAGGTCGGTATCCGAGTCGGGTTCAGCGATCGGCGTCGTCATTCCTGCCCCCTGAAGCGGAAGTGAGAGGAAAGACCAGATACCCGCAGTTTAGGGCGTTAAGTCCGTTTTACGGAAGTCAACCGAACGGCCAGCCGCGTGCCGGCTGTTTCCCCGCTGATGCGCGGAAGTGCGCTTGGGAGCGAAGAATCGATCGTCTGTAAGCACATCGACCGAGGATTGTGCGGTTGTCCACAGGAAATACCGACGAACGCCATCCCTCTCCGCCCTAGTCTGAGTTGACTCCCATGACCTGCGGGCCGGGTGTCACCGGCCGCGATGGGTCATTGGTCAGTGCCGACCGAAGGAGATCGCCTTGCCTCAGCCCCCGACCTCACACCCGCGTCTGCTCGCGTGGATCGACGAGGTAGCCGCCCTGACCACGCCGGACCGGATCGTCTGGTGCGACGGCTCGGAGTCGGAATGGAGCGGCATCACCGATGCCCTCGTCGACTCCGGTGCCCTGGTCCGCCTCGACCCGGCCAAGAAGCCCAACTCGTTCCGGGCCCGCACCGACCCCGGCGACGTCGCCCGGGTCGAGGAGCGCACCTACATCTGCTCGGTCGACGAGGCGGACGCCGGTCCCACCAACAACTGGATGGCGCCGGCCGAGATGAAGTCGACGATGACCGAGCTGTACCGCGGCTGCATGACCGGCCGGACGATGTACGTCGTCCCGTTCTGCATGGGCCCGCTCGACGCGCCGACCTCGATGTTCGGCGTGGAGCTGACCGACAGCCCCTACGTGGTCGCCAGCATGCGCATCATGACCCGGATGGGGGCCGAGGTGCTGAGCGCGATGGGTGCGGACAAGGACTTCGTGCCCTGCCTGCACTCGGTCGGCGCGCCGCTGGCGCCCGGTCAGCAGGACGTGGCGTGGCCGTGCAACGAGACGAAATACATCTCGCACTTCCCGGAGACGCGGGAGATCTGGTCCTACGGCTCCGGCTACGGGGGCAACTCGCTGCTCGGCAAGAAGTGCTACGCGCTGCGTATCGCCAGTGTCGCCGCCCGGGACGAGGGCTGGCTCGCCGAACACATGCTGATCATGAAGCTGACCTCGCCCGAGGGTCAGGTCCGCTACCTCGCCGGCGCGTTCCCGTCGGCCTGCGGCAAGACCAACCTCGCGATGCTCGAGCCGACCCTGCCCGGCTGGAAGGTCGAGACGGTGGGCGACGACATCGCCTGGATGCGGTTCGGTGAGGACGGTCGGCTCTGGGCCACCAACCCGGAATACGGCCTCTTCGGCGTCGCGCCCGGCACCGACTTCCACACCAACCCCAACGCGATGCGCACGCTCGCCCGCGGCAACTCGGTATTCACCAACGTGGCGCTGACCGACGACGGCGACATCTGGTGGGAGGGCATGGGCGAGCCCCCCGCGCACCTCACCGACTGGAAGAACAACGACTGGACCCCGTCGTCCGAAACCCCTTCGAGCCACCCCAACAGCAGATTTTGTACGCCCATCGAACAGTGCCCGATTCTTGCCGACGAATACCACGATCCCCGTGGCGTCCCGATCGACGCGATCCTCTTCGGTGGCCGTCGCAAGACCACGGTTCCGCTGGTCACCGAGGCGCGCGACTGGGTGCACGGGGTCTACCTCGGGGCCACCCTGTCCAGCGAGACGACAGCCGCGGCGGTCGGTCAGGTCGGCGTGGTGCGGCGCGACCCGATGGCGATGCTGCCGTTCATCGGCTACCACGCCGGCGACTACTTCCAGCACTGGATCGACATGGCCAAGGGCGCCTCGGGGGACGCCGCCAAGCTGCCGAAGGTGTTCTACGTCAACTGGTTCCGGCGCGACTCCGACGGCGGCTTCCTGTGGCCGGGCTTCGGCGAGAACAGCCGGGTGCTCAAGTGGATCGTCGAGCGCCTCGACGGCACGGGCGAGGCGGTCGAGACGGCCATCGGCCAGGTCCCGACGCCGCGGGCGATCGACGTCACCGGCCTCGACCTCGACCAGGCCGCGCTGGAAGCGGTGCTGCGCGTCGACCGGGACGAGTGGCTGGCCGAGATTCCGCAGGTGACCGAGTGGTTCACCGAGTTCGGCGACAAGCTGCCCGCCGTACTCTGGGCTGAGCTCGACGCCCTGCGCGCCCGCCTCGCCGACGCCTGATCTCCGGGTGCGGTGAGCCGTGCTCGCCGCACCCGGCGTGCCCTCCCCGGATGCGCGGGACGGCAGAAAAGAACCCTCCCGGACGACGCCGCCCGCCGTTGACAGGGCTAGGGTTGGCCCCGATGAGCGTGCGGTCTCTGGTTTATTCGTTCTATGAGCGGCGGCTGGCCGGAAAGCTGGCCGGCAAGCCGGTGCCTCAGCATGTCGGCGTCATGTGTGACGGAAACCGGCGCTGGGCTCGTGAGATGGGCTTCGTCGACCCCAACGACGGGCATCGCGTCGGTGCCGTCCGGGTCAAGGAGCTGCTCGCCTGGTGTGACCAGGCCGGCATCAAGCACGTCACGCTCTACCTCTTGGCGACCGACAACCTTCGTCGCCCGTCGGCCGAGCTCGACCCACTCGTGAACATCATCGAGGACCTCGCGGCCGAGTTGGCCGAGGACGGCAACCCCTGGCGGTTGCGCATGGTGGGTGCGCTCGACCTGCTCCCGGCCGACACCGCGACCGCGCTGAAGGCGGCCCAGGAGAAGACCCGTGACCGCACCGTCGGGGTCGAGGTCAACATGGCGGTCGGCTACGGCGGGCGCCGCGAGATCGCGGACGCGGTGCGCTCGCTGATGCAGGAGCACGCGGCGCGCGGCGGCACGCTCGAGGAACTCGCCGAGGTTCTCGACGTCGAGCACATCGCCGAGCACCTCTACACCCGCGGCCAACCCGACCCTGACCTGGTCATCCGCACGAGCGGCGAGCAGCGGCTCTCCGGCTTCCTGCTGTGGCAGTCGGCGCACTCGGAGTTCTACTTCCACGACGCCAACTGGCCCGACTTCCGCCGGATCGACTTCCTCCGGGCGCTGCGGTCGTACAGCAACCGGCAGCGCCGTTACGGCGCCTAGCGCGTCAGAAGCGACTCAGACCGTCGGTGAGGAACTGGGCCACGGCATCGGGCGAGTCGAGCGTCAGGTCGGCCGCGTTGGACACGTCGGCGCCGGTCTCCGGGTTGGCCACCGCGACCGCGACCCCGAAGAAGCCGGGATCGACCGCCTCGCGGGCGCGCAGCGCGTCGAACGCCTTGATGTCGGACATGTCGTCGCCGAAATACCAGGCGCAGCCCGCGTTGCGGACGCCCTCGGTGATGACCATGCCCTTGTCCTGGTCGACCGGCGGTTTCAGCTCGATCACCATGCGACCGCCCTGGATCTTGAGGCCATGGCGTTCGGCCTGCTCGTGACCCCAGCGCTCCACCTCACCCCCGAGTTGCGGGGCGGTGCGGTAGTGCAGGGCCACCGAGAGGCGCTTGAACTCCACCAGGATCTGTGGGGGCAGCTCGGTGCGGGCTCGGTCGGCCAGGCTCTCCATGGCCGGTATCCAGGGCAGGGCGGCCGGCTCGGTCACCACCTCGCCGTCGTGCCAGACCTCCAGGCCGTAGAGGCCGTAGAGGTCGACCCGCTCCAACGACAGGAATCGCGACCGCAGAAAACTGACCGGCCGGGCGGACACGATCGCTACCCGCCGCACAGCGGTCGCGAGTCGTTCGAGCACGCCCGGCACCGCGGCGACCGGCTGTGATGCGTCCGGGTCGTCGGTGACGGGCGACAAGACGCCGTCGAAGTCGAAGAAGAAGGTGGTCTCGGCCGACCGTTGAGCGGTTACCGCCCACGCGTCGGCAATGCTCAGCGGATGGTTCGGGCGCGGAGTCTCAGCCACGAGGCCAGATTACCTGTCGTACGTCCGGTTGCGAGCCCGAGAAATTGTCGCGAGCCAAGTTTTGCGTACTACCGGATTGGTTCGATCACCGCTAGCGTTCTTCCCATGGCGCGGGGTCATCCCGAGCCAGACGGTAGGCCCGGACCTGCGACAAGTACGCCACGGGGCCCGCAATCCGACCCCGTGTACGTGCCGGGCACCGGAGGTGCGAACCGCGGGCGTCGACGGGTTGCACGCCCGCCCCTGGAGCAGGCCTGTGACACCACGCCGATCTGACGCCGAGGGCAACAAATCCAGCACCCGCGCCGCCACGGGACGCACCTCCCGTGACCGTCACGCCGACGCGGAACCGGCCCCGCAGGGCCGGGTTTTTGTTCTGGACACCTCGGTCCTGCTGTCCGACCCGGCGGCGTTCCGCCGGTTCACCGACCACGAAGTGGTGATTCCGCTCGTGGTCATTTCGGAGTTGGAGGGCAAGCGGCATCACCCTGAGCTGGGCTGGTTCGCGCGGCAGGCGCTGCGCATGCTGGACGAGCTGCGGATCAAGCACGGCCGGCTGGACACGCCGGTGCTCTGCAACGACGAGGGCGGCACCCTCCAGGTCGAGCTGAACCACGCCGACCAGAGTGTGCTTCCGTACGGCTTCCGCAACGACTCGAACGACACCCGCATCCTCTCGGTCGCGCTGGGACTGGCCGCCGAGGGCCGCGACGTGACGCTCGTCAGCAAGGACATGCCGCTGCGGGTCAAGGCGGCCTCGGTCGGCCTGACCGCCGACGAATACCGGCACGGCCAGGCCAGCGACCCGACCTGGACCGGCATGGCCGACCTCAAGCTGAGCGAGGAGCGGGTTGCTGCGCTCTACGCCGGTGAGGAGCTCGAGGTCGAGGAGGCCGAGAACCTGCCGTGCCACACCGGCCTGGTGATTCATTCCACACGTGGCTCCGCGCTCGGCCGGGTGAATCCCGACAAGTCGATCCGCCTCGTCCGGGGGGACCGGGAGGCCTTCGGCCTGCGCGGCCGCTCCGCCGAGCAGCGGGTGGCGCTCGACATCCTGCTCGACGAGTCGATCGGCATCGTCTCGCTGGGTGGCCGGGCCGGCACCGGTAAGTCGGCGCTCGCGCTGATGGCCGGCCTCGAGGCGACGATGGAGCGCAACCGCCACAAGAAGGTGATCGTGTTTCGCCCGCTGTACGCGGTGGGTGGCCAGGAGCTGGGCTATCTCCCCGGCACCGAGAACGAGAAGATGTCGCCGTGGGCGCAGGCGGTCTTCGACACCCTCGGCGCGGTGGTGCACGCCAACGTGATGGAGGAGGTCATGGCGCGCGGCATGCTCGAGGTGCTGCCGCTGACCCACATCCGCGGCCGGAGCCTGCACGACGCCTTCGTGATCGTCGACGAGGCGCAGTCACTCGAACGCAACGTGCTCCTCACCGTGCTGTCCCGCATCGGCCAGGGGTCGCGCGTCGTGCTGACCCACGACGTCGCGCAACGGGACAATCTGCGGGTCGGGCGACACGACGGCGTAACCGCCGTGATCGAGGCCTTGAAGGGACATCCGATCTTCGCGCACGTCACGCTCACCCGTTCCGAACGGTCACCGATCGCCGAGGTGGTCACCGACCTGTTGGAGGAGATTCCTCTCTGAGGTGACACTCGTGCGGGGGAGGTTTCGCCTGGTTTGCGCGTAAAATTTGCGTGAGCAAAGTCACAGTAGCGCGCCACCATTTCACATCCACTTAACTCTGCGCCATGGTGTTCGGCGAGCATCATCGCGTGGTCGTCTTCGTCGGAGATCGACGTCGGGCCACTTTCCCGATCGAAGTTGATCGAGATGTCGGCCCGAGTGGTCGCGGTGCTCGCGGCACGGCCCACCACCGTTCCCGGTGGCCGGACGTGCCGCGTCATTGCCCCCGACGAAGGGATACTTCGTGAATCGGCTTGCGAGCCGGGTCGGAGTGCGTGTCGCGTCGGTCGGCCTGCTTGTGGCGGGTCTGATCGCGGGTGTGTACCTCGGACAGGACCGAGTGGTCCAGGCGCAGCAGCGGACCTCCGAAGCGTCGAACATCGTCCAGGTGGACGTGGACGACATGCAGCTGCTCAAGCAGCGCCAGAGCCAGCACGCCGCGGCGCGCGCGTTCCAGCGCGAGGCTGAGGGTGACGCGGCGGCCAAGGCGGCGACGGAGGCCAAGTCGGCAGCGACCAAGGCGCACACGGTCGAGACCAAGGCGATCGCCGAGAAGAAGGCGGCGGCTGAGGCGGCCGCGGCTGCTGCTGCGGCGGCGACTGCGACGGCCAAGACCAAGTCCGCCGACAGCGGGGGCCCGGTTTCCTACACCGGCGACATCCCGAGCTCCTGCAGCGAATACAGCGGCAGCCGGGGCGTGGGTTGTGCCCTGATGCTCCAGGCCGGTTTCGGGCTCGACCAGTTCCCCTGCTTGGACAAGCTGTTCAAGAAGGAGAGCGGGTGGAACTACAAGGCCACGAACCACAGCTCGGGTGCGTACGGAATCCCGCAGGCTCTGCCCGGCAGCAAGATGGCGTCGGTGGCGTCGGACTGGAAGAGCAATCCGGCCACGCAGATCAAGTGGGGCCTCAACTACATCGAAGGCCGCTATAACACCCCCTGTGGAGCCTGGTCGCACTCGCAAGACACCGGTTGGTACTGATTCCGTACTAATTGGACGAACTTGATCATCGGCCGCGCGGCGTATGCCGCGCGGCCGATTTGTTGTGATCAAATGCGGCTTATGGCAAGAAATGTCGTGTCTCGACTGCTGGCGGGCGCCATTGCGGTGGGGCTGGCCGCGATAGCCGGGGTCGCCTACGCCGGCGGCGCGCGGCGGCCGATCCGCGAAGTGGTCGGTGGGGTCCCGGCGCCCGAGGGCAAGTTCCCCTGGGTGGTCCGGCTGTCGATGGGCTGCGGGGGCGCGTTGACCGCGCCGCGCGTCGTGCTCACCGCCGGGCACTGCGTGGACGGGACCGGCGATACCGAGAAGATCGAGGTCGTGGCGGGCGCGGTCGACCTGAAATCCCCCAAAGCGCAGAGCGCCCACTCGGTACGGGTCTACCGGGCGCCCGGCTTCCGCGACGAGACCCGCGGCGACGACTGGGCGGTCATCCGCCTCGACCACCCGCTGAACCTGCCGGTGCTCCCGCTCAGCGGCACCGACGCCGACAAGGGTGAGTTCGTCGTCATGGGCTGGGGGCAGACCCGCGAGGACTCGTTGAAGCAGGAGCAACGGCTGCACTACGCCACCGTGCCGACCGTCTCCGACGACGAGTGCGCCAAGGAGTACAAGCGGGCCGGGGTGCGGCTGGTCGCCGACGAGTCGATCTGCGCCGGCACCAAGACGGTCGACACCTGCCAGGGTGACTCGGGCGGACCCATGGTCGGCCGCGACGCGCACGGTGGGTGGGTGCAGATCGGCATCGTCAGCTGGGGGCTGGGCTGCGCCCGAGACGGCTATCCGGGCGTCTACACCCAGATCGCTACGTTCCGCGACGAAATTCGCAAAGCGGTCGCTCGGCTGAGCTGATATTGGCGGCTTTCGCCGTTGCCTGGGACCATCGAACGATGAGTTACGGCGGCACCGACCCACAGTCAGAAGCGGCGAAGTTCGGAACCGATGCGTTCTACGCCTCGCTGGGCCGAGCCTTCGTAACCATGTGTGCTGTCATCCCGCTCCTGTTCCTGGTCGAGGCGATCGACAAAGGCATCGGCTCGGGTCAGCTTGACGTGGCCGGCGGCATCATCCCGCACCACGTCAACGGCCTCGACGGCATCCTGTTCAGCCCGTTCCTGCACGCCGGCTGGGACCACCTCTACGGCAACGCAGTTCCACTGATCCTGGTCGGCACCTTCGCCCTGGCCGGTGGGGTGCGCCGATTCATCTGGTCGACCGCTCTGATCATGCTGGTGAGCGGCCTCGGCGTGTGGTTCGTGGGCGACCCCAACAGCGTGGTGGTCGGCGCGAGCGGCGTCATCTTCGGCTATCTCGGCCTGCTGCTGACCCGCGGCCTGGTCGAGCGCAGCTGGTGGAACTTCGCGGTGGCGTTGTTCATCGGCCTGCTGTACTGGTACCAGGTCTACAACATCCTGCCGACCGACGCGGCGATCTCCTGGCAGGGTCATCTACTCGGCCTGCTCGGTGGCGCGCTCGCGGCCGTTCTGCTCCGCCGCAAGCGCCCCAAGCGGGTCCTGGCACCGTCCTCGGCCGGCACCACGCTCACCGACCTCTGAGGACGATCAGCCCAGCTCCCGAAGCCGCGGCAGCAGTTCGGCGACCTGCTCGACCCGACCGCCGCGAGGCATCAGCACCAGGTCGGTGAAACCGGCCGCCGCGAACCGTGCGGCTGCCCGCAGCGTCCGGTCCGCGTCTTCGCCGACCGGGAACTGCACGCCGCGACGGAGGCCGGCCGGGTCGCGCCCGGCCTGATCGCAATGCCGATCGAGCACCGCCATCAACCGCCCCAGGTCGCCGGGCTCGTCGTCGAAGGTCGCGGTGAGCCAGCCGTCGGCTCGTTGCGCCACCACGCGCAGGCCGAGTCGCTCGCCGTTGCTCGCGATCCACAGCGGCAGCGGCCGCTGCACCGGCTTCGGATCGGCGACGGCTCCGGCCAGTTGATAGTGCTTGCCCGCGAAGTCGGCCACCGGGGTGTCCCAGAGCAGGCGCAGCACCGCTGCGGCCTCGTCGAGCCGCTCGACCCGCTCCCGCGGCGCCGCCACCGGCAGCCCGACCATGGCGTCGGCCTCCGGGTCCCCGCCGGCGCCGAGCCCCACGTCGAGCCGGCCACCGGAGAGGTGATCGACGGTGGCCGCCATCTTGGCCAGCAGCGCCGGATGCCGATAACCGTTGCCGGTCACCAGCGTGCCGAGCCGCACCCGCCGGGTGGCCTGGGCCATCGCGGCCAGGATCGTCCAGGCCTCGAAGATGTCGCCGGTGCGGTCCCGGCCCATCGGCCGGAGGTGATCGAACACCCAGCAGCTGTCGAAGCCGCTCTCGTCCACCACGGTCCACAGCTCGCGGTATTCGCCGATGGTGAAGTGCTGTTGCGAGGCCTTCCAGCCGAATTCAAGTCTCCCCATAAAGCTCAGGCTAGCTGATCGTCAGTGATACTGACTATCTGTGCTGCGGCTATTCTGGCGACATGCTCGCGGATCGGCTCGGCTACCTGCTGAAACACGCTCAGTCGGCGTTTGCGGAGCGGTCGGCGGCGGCGCTCGCCCCGCTCGGCCTCACCGGGCGCGAGCTGGCGGTGCTCACGGTCCTCGGCGGCTCGGAGGCGCTGGCGCAGCAGCAGGCGGCAAGCCGGCTCGGCGTCGACCGCACCACCATGGTCGCCCTCGTCGACGCGCTCGAAGCCAAAGGTCTGGTGCGGCGGGGGCCCGACCCCGTCGACCGGCGGCGCAACCTCGTGCACCTGACCGAGCGGGGCCGGGAACTCCTCGACGAGGGGTCGCGGATCCACGCCGAGGCGGAGCGCACGTTTCTGGCGGCGCTGACGGCCGACGAGGTCAGCCAGCTCAAGTCGTTGTTGCGCCGGGCACTCGAGGTCAGATGACCGGGTCGCCCATCGGCACGGTCGGCAGGTGGCCGTCGAAGTCCACAGCGGAGTAGAGCGCGAGCTTCTCCAGGCGGTGGTACGAGTCGATCACCCGGATCGTCCCGCTCTTCGACCGCATCACGATCGACTGGGTGTGCGCGCCGCCGGACCGGTAACGGACGCCCTTGAGCAGGTCGCCCGAGGTCACGCCGGTCGCCACGAAGAAGCAGTTGTCACCGGTGACCAGGTCGTCGGTGGTCAGCACCCGGTCCAGGTCGTGCCCCGCGGCCAGCGCCTTCTCCCGTTCGGCGTCGTCGCTCGGCCACAGCTTCGCCTGGATCGTGCCGCCCAGGCATTTCAGGGCACAGGCGGCGGTGATGCCCTCGGGCGTACCCCCGATGCCCATCAGCACGTCCACGTCGGACTCCATCCGGGCCGCCGAGATCGCCCCGGCGATGTCGCCGTCCGAGATGAACTTGATGTTCGCGCCGGCCTGGCGCACCTCCGCCACCAGTTCGGCGTGCCGGGGCCGGTCGAGGATGCAGACCGTGACGTCGGAGATGCTCGACCGCTTCGCCTTGGCGATCCGGCGCAGGTTCTCGGTGGTGCCGGCGTTGATGTCGACCACGTCGGCGCAGTCCGGGCCGACCGCGATCTTCTCCATGTAGAAGACGGCGCTCGGGTCGAACATCGCGCCCCGTTCGGCCACCGCCAGCACCGCGACCGCGCCGGGCATGCCCTTGCTCATCAGGGTGGTGCCGTCGATCGGGTCGACCGCCACGTCCACCTCGGGGCCGGTGCCGTCACCCACCCGTTCCCCGTTGAACAGCATCGGGGCCTCGTCCTTCTCGCCCTCGCCAATCACCACGACACCCTGCATCTGGATCGAGTTGATCAGCTTGCGCATGGCGTCGACGGCCGCACCGTCACCGCCGTTCTTGTCGCCACGACCGACCCAACGGCCGGCGGCCATGGCCGCCGCCTCCGTGACACGGACCAGGTCGAGGGCGATGTTGCGGTCGAGATCCTGGGGAAAACGGGCAGGCATGAGAAGGCCTCCTCGCGACGTTGCGGGGCTGGTAATCACCCGATCCTCACATGCGCGGATGCGCAAAGTCCCGCGTCAGCGACATGGTTAACAATGGAGACGTGGATCCCGTACCCCAGGAAGCTCCGCGCCTGCGCCGCGGCGAGGAACGTTCGCCGCGCGACATGTTCGTGTCGTTGGCCGTTCTGATCGTGCCGATCGCGCTGCTGCTGATCCTTTACCGCACCCTGCTCAGCGGGGATGCGCCGATCACCGTCGACCCGGCCCCGGCCATCCAGGAGGCGCAGCAGGCGGGCGCGTTCCCGGTGCTGGCGCCGAAGGGCCTCGGCGACGACTGGCACACCTCCAGCGCCACCTTCAAGCGCCAGGCCACCGGGGCCACGCTGCGCCTGGGCTACGTCGACCCCGACAAGGACCCGATCCAGCTGGTCGAGAGCAGTGTGCCGACGGCCTCGCTGCTGCCCGGTGAGCTCGGCGATTCGGCCAAGGCGCTCGGCAACTACCGCAACGCGGCCGGGGTGTGGACGGTGTACGACGCCCGGCCGGGGGAGAAGGCGTTGGTTCTCGCCTCGCCGAACCGGACGATCCTGGTCGTCGGCAAGACCGACATGTCGAACCTCGAGGCCCTGGCCACCGCTCTGGGCTAGACCTACGCTGCCCCGGCATGACCACATTGCGGGTGGCTGTCGCCGTGGCCGCCCTTGCCACGCTGCTCGGTGGGTGCGGCGATTCGCCCCGTCCCACCGCTCCGGCCCCCGGTTACGACCAGTCGGCGGAGCTGCGGGACGCGCTCGGCACCGCCGCGGAAGCCCTCCAGGCCGGTAACTACACGTTCGTCGTCGCGTCGCCGGCCCGAACCACCGAGGGCATCGTGCACCTGCCGAGCGAGAGCGCCCGCATCACGACCGACGCCGTCGAGCTCGTGATCGCCGAGCCGAACCGCTGGGTCCGCCGGTCCGCCGACGGCCCGACCTGGTACCTGGTGGATTCGAGCCGGGTCCGGCCGGGCAGCGATCTCGCCCTCGAGCTCACCGACCCCGACCTGGTCGGCCTGGACACGATCGTGGCCGCGACGACCGGCTTGACCGGCGACCCGAAGACGATCACCGGCACCGTCGACGGTGCCCGGACGCAGTCGGCGTACCTGAACTTTCCCGCGGCCCTGCCCTTCACCGCGAACCTGGACGGCAACGGCCGGCTGGCCGAACTGGACATCGAGACGCCGGCCGGCCGCTGGGTCCTCACCGTCTCGGGGTACGGCGAGCAGAAGTCGCAGACCGCGCCGACCGGCAAGATCCGGAATCTGCCGTCCTCCGGCTACGCCCGGCTGAACGGCTAACCCCACCTGGTCTGTTCGTATACTTCGACGCTCATCTAAGGTTCCGCGCCATGATGACTACACGGGGAACCTTCGCCACCGCGGCTCTGGCCGGCCTTCTGAGCCTGGGACTGAGCGGCTGCGGTGACTCCACCGACACCGCCGGTGGCACCGGCCCGGCCACCACGACCACCACCACGGCCGCGGCCGACCCCAAGACCGCCCTGGCCTCGTCGACCAAGGCGATGAAGGAAGGCAACTACGCCTTCGGCGTCGACGGACCGGGTGCCGTCGTCACCGGTCTCGTGCACCTGCCCAGCAAGAGCGCGAAGCTGGCGATCGACGCGAGTGCCGAGTCGTTCACGATGAAGCTCGAGTTCGTGATCACCAACCCGAACCGCTGGGTGCGGATGAGCTCCAACGGCAAGAGCATGCTCTCCAAGGGCGCCCCCGGGGACACCTGGTTCCACGTCGACACGACCAAGCTCAAGAAGGGCAGCGACCTCGACCTCGACCTGAGCAAGCCGGACGTGATCGACGTCGGCGCGCTGCTCGCCGCCGCCTCCGACGCCAAGGGCGACAGCAAGACCATCACCGGCACGATCGACGGCACCAAGGTCAAGTCGCCGGACGGCTTCCTCGACAACGACACCCTCGAGGGCATGGGCGCCGGCGCCGCGAAGCTGCCCTACACCGCGAAGCTCGACGACAAGGGCCGGCTCACCGAACTGGTGATCGACGCCCCGGCGTCCGAGGCCTCGCAGACCCCGGCCGGCAAGTGGACCTTCACCGTCACCGGTTACGGCGAGCAGGCCGCGCTGACCAAGCCGACCGGCAAGGTCAAGGAGCTGCCGTCCGGCAGTTACGCCATGCTCAACGCCTAATCCGACTCACGCGCGGCCCGGGCGGCGTCGATCCGCTCCCGGGCCCCGTCGAGCCAGCGCTGGCAGACGTCGGCCAGTTTCTCGCCGCGCTCCCACAGCGACAGCGACTCCTCCAGCGAGGAGCCGCCCTGCTCGAGCCGCTCGACCACGCCGGCCAGCTCGGTGCGCGCCTGCTCGTAGCTCAGCGTCTCGTCGGCCATGTCTAGCTCTCCTTCACGGTCGCGTGCAGCTCGCCCTCGGCCAGTCGCACCCGCAGGACGTCGTCGGTCTTCACATCGCTTGCCGCGCGCACCACGTGGCCGTCGGCGCGCTGGACGATCGCATAACCCCGCTGGAGGGTCGCGGCGGGCGACAGTGCGCGGAGCCGGGCCACCGTGTGCCGCAGGTCGTCGTCGGCACGGCGGAGCCGATGCTCGAGGTTGCGCACCGCGCGGTCCCGCAGGGCCGTCACGTCGGCCGCGCGCTGATCGATCAGCAGTTCCGGCCGGGCCAGCGACGGCCGCGACCGCCACGCCTCGACGCGGTGCTCCTCGCGGTCGATCAGGGTCCGCACGGCCCGGTCGAGGCGGCGCCGGGCCGACTCGATGAGCTGCCGTTCCTCGCCAAGGTCGGGCACGAGGCGCTTGGCCGCGTCGGTCGGGGTCGAGGCGCGCAGGTCGGCCACGTAGTCGAGCAGCGGCGCGTCGGTCTCGTGGCCGATCGCACTCACCACCGGGGTGCGCGCGCCGAAGACCGCCCGGCACAGCGCCTCGTCGGAGAACGGCAGCAGGTCCTCCACGCTGCCCCCGCCGCGGGCGATCACGATGACGTCGATCGTGTCGTCGTTGTCGAGCACCTTGAGCGCGTCGATGATCTGCGGAACCGCTGTCGGCCCCTGGACCGGCACGTTGATCACCCGGAAGTCGACGGCGGGCCAGCGGCGGCGGGTGTTCATCAGGACGTCCCGCTCGGCCGCGCTCGCCCGGCCGGTGATCAGGCCGATGCGCTGGGGCAGGAACGGCAGCCGCCGTTTGCGCTCACGGGCGAACAGGCCCTCGGCGGCCAGCAGTTTCTTCAGCCGATCGAGGCGGGCCAGCAGCTCGCCCAGGCCGACCTGGCGGATCTCGTCGGCGCGCAGGCTCAGGGTGCCGCGCGCCGGATAGAACTCCGGCTTGGCGTGCAGCGTCACCCGGGCGCCCTCGGACAGCTCCGGGGCACCGGCGTCGAGCACGTCGCGGTGGGCGGTGACGGTGAGGCTGAGATCGGCCGACGGGTCGCGCAGGGTCAGGAACACCACCGCCGAGCCCGGGCGCCGGCTGATCTGGGCGACCTGGCCGTCGACCCACACCCAGCCGAGCTTCGCGATCCAGGCCCCGACCTTCTGGCTGACCACGCGAACCGGCCACGGCTCGTCGGCGGAGCTTTTCGGCGTCTCGGGGTCACTCACCCGGCCAGACTACGGAAGACCTCTGACATTCTCGTCGTCCACCGTCTCGGGCCGTGGCTCGGCGTGCCGGGCGGTGCTCGGCGGCGGCTCCGGCGCCGGGCGCGGGACCGAGCGTGGGGCCGGGGTGACGGCGGTGAGCGCGAACAGCACGAGCGTTCCGACGCACGCCCAGAAGAACAGGTCGGCGAGCAGACGCGCGCCGTCCAGCTGCCAGTGCCCGGACTGCTGGGCCAGGACGGTGAACGGGAAACCGTGCCGCTTGTCGAACTCGCTCATGCAGCAGAACGTCGCCGGCGTGCGAGGCAGCGAACTGATCAGCAGTCCGGCCAGGGCCACGCCCAGGCCGGTCGGCCAGGCGATCCGACCCGGCCGGCGGCGCAGCGCACCCGCGGAGAGCAGCACGCCGCCGGTGGCCAGCACCACCCCATGAAAGATCACGTAGGGCGCGCTGACCAGGCCCATCAGCAGGTTGAGCGCGCCGAACCCGAGGCCGGCCCAGCCGACCAGCAGGCGAGCCATGCTCAGGTAGGACTGGAGGCCCTGCTCCTCGTCGGCGGCTCGCGGCCCGGCGTCGCGCATGCGACCGAGTATTGCCGCAAAAGCCGCCCTACCGGGCCGAATCCGGCCGTTGGCCATCCCGGTTGCGACGCATCAGCACGCCGATCACCACAAGCAACATGCCGGCGTACGCCCACACCAACAGGTTCACGCTCAACGAGATCATGTCGACCGTCCAGCTGGCGGACGCGGCCAGGCTCCGGGCCGTCGCGGCGTCGTCGGCAACCGCGTACCGCTGGACCCACATGAACGGCCAACCCCGGTCGGCCACGTAGGCGAACGAGCCGACCCGCTCGGTGAGCACCACCAGCCCGGCCACCGTGCCGACCACCGCGAAGCCGGCCACCACCAGCGCGGTCAACCGGCGCGGAAGTTCGATGCGATGCGGCATGAGCAGCACCAAACCGGCCGCCGCCAGCACCAGGCCGACCGCGAGATCGGTCGGGCCGTGCGACGCCGCCAGGATCCAGGTCAGGCCGCCCACCAGGGATAACGCGCCCATGATCCAGCGCGCCAGACGCCCGGCGGCTGCCCACCGGCTACTTTTCTCATCGACCAACATCTCGTCCACCACCCGACGAGTATGCCGCCCCGGCGTTGTGGCGCCGATCGCACGAGGGTCGCAAGCGGTCGTCCCCACGTACCATGGCCGGGTGACCGAAGCTCGTAAGCGTGTGTTGCTGGCCAAGCCGCGCGGCTATTGCGCCGGCGTCGACCGGGCGGTGCAGACCGTCGAGGAGGCGCTGAAGCTGTACGGTGCGCCCGTCTACGTGCGGAAGCAGATCGTGCACAACAAGCATGTGGTGAGCACGCTCGAGGCGAGTGGCGCGATCTTCGTGGAGGAGAACGAGGAGGTCCCCGAGGGGTCCACCGTCGTCTTCTCGGCCCACGGCGTCGCTCCCGAGGTGCACGAGCAGGCTCGGGCCCGCAACCTCAAGGCGATCGACGCCACCTGCCCGCTGGTCACCAAGGTGCACCACGAGGCCAAGCGGTTCGCCGCCGACGACTACGACATCCTGCTCATCGGCCACGAGGGCCACGAGGAGGTCGTCGGCACGGCCGGCGAGGCGCCCGCGCACATCCAGCTGGTCGACGGTCCCGACTCGGTCGACAAGGTCGTCGTGCGCGACCCGGCCAAGGTCGTCTGGCTGTCGCAGACCACGCTCTCGGTCGACGAGACGATGGAGACGGTGGCCCGGCTCAAGACCAAGCTGCCGCTGCTCCAGTCGCCGCCCAGCGACGACATCTGTTACGCCACGCAGAACCGCCAGCACGTGGTCAAGGAGATCGCTCCCGACTGCGACGTGGTGATCGTGGTGGGCTCGAAGAACTCGTCGAACTCGGTGCGGCTGGTCGAGGTCGCGGTCGACGCCGGCGCCCGCGCCGGTCACCTGGTCGACTACGCCTCCGAGATCCAGGACGAGTGGCTCGAGGGTGCGACCACGATCGGTGTCTCCTCCGGCGCCAGCGTGCCCGAGGACCTGGTCATGGACGTGCTGTCGCACCTGGCGGCACGCGGCTTCGGCGAGGTCACCGAATACACCACGACCGAGGAGCGGCTCACCTTCTCGCTGCCGCAGGAACTGCGCCGTGACATGAAGGCCGCGGCCGCCGCTAAGGCCTGAGGTCCTCGACGAACAACTCCGGTGACTGCGGCTGCCGCGGCGCCGTCTCCACCTGTGGCGGGGTGGGCAGCTCCTGCCGGGAGACGCCCATCTCGGCCAGTTTGCGGGCGCTGACCAGCACCCGGGACTCCAGCGATCCGACCGCCCGGTTGTAGGCCGTCACCGCCCCGCCCAGCGCTGTGCCCAGCTTGCCGACGTGGTCGCCGAGCGTGGTGAGCCGGCCGTAGAGCTCCCGGGCCAGCGCGTGCACCTCGACCGCGTTGCGGGCCAGCTCCTCCTGCCGCCACGAATAGGCCACCGTGCGCAGCATCGCCACCAGCGTGGCCGGCGTGGCCAGCACCACGTTGCGCCGGAACGCGTGCTCCATCAGCGACGGGTCGTGCTGCAGCGCCGCGTCGAGGAACGCGTCGGCCGGCACGAACAGCACCACGAAGTCGGGGGACGGCTCGAACGCAGTCCAATATTGCTTGCTCGCCAGCGCGTCGATGTGCCCGCGCAGGTGCCGGGCGTGCCGGCCGAGATGGTCGTCGCGGGTGCGCTCGTCACGCGCCTCGGCAGCGGCCAGATAGGCATCCAACGGGGCCTTCGCGTCGACCACGACGCTGCGTCCGCCGTGCAGCGTGACCACCAGGTCGGGGCGCACGCCCTGATGATCGGTGGCGCCGGTGACCTGCTCGGCGAAGTCGCAGTGCTCCAGCAGACCGGCCGCCTCGACCACCCGGCGCAGCTGATGCTCGCCCCAGCGGCCCCGCACCTGTGGCGTGCGCAATGCCGCCACCAGCTGTTTCGTCTCGGTGCGCAGCTCACCGGAGACCTGGCCCATGGCCCGCACCTGCTCGCGCAACTCGGCGTAGGCGTCGACCCGGTCGCGCTCCAACTCGCCGACGCGCCGCTCGTAACGCCGCAGCGTGTCGTGCAGTGGGGCCACCGCCAGCGCGACCGACTCCTGCGACTGGGCGGCCGACTCGTAGGACAACGCCCGCAGCGACTGCTCGAGCCGCTCCTCACCGTCCCGGTGGGCCTGGACCGTCGCCTCGAGCCGGGCGATGTCGGCCGCCGCCCGCAACCGCGCCGCCAGCCAGCCCAGGGCGGCGCCGGCCGCCAGACAGAGAAGAATCACGGCCAGCGTTGCGACGGTCACCCCACGAAGACTGCCAGACCGGTACGACAAGAATCGTGAAGGTACCGTTGGAACATGAGTGTGTTGCTGATTCTGGGCATCGTCATCATCGTCCTTCTCGTGGTCCTGCTCGCCCGCCGCAACCAGGGCGCGTCCGAGGCGACGCGGCTGGAGGACGCCCGGGCCGACGCCCAGCGGTGGTACGAGCGCCTCGGCGGTCAGGTGATGAACCTGCACGCCGACGAGCCGGCCGCCCGGCAGGCCCTCGCCGACGCCAGCGAGCGCTACAACGCCGCGGGCGGGCAGCTTCAGCAGGCCAAGACCACCCACCAGTTCTCCCTCGCCCGCGAATCGGCGCTGGAGGGCTTGCAGTACGTCCGGGCCGCCCGGGTGGCGATGGGCCTCGACCCCGGTCCCGACCTGCCGCCGCTGGCCAGTGCGCAGGGCGTCGGTCAGCTGACGCAGGCGCGTGAGGTGAACGTGCAGGGGCACAGCTACCGAGCCGGCCCGCAGCCGGGCGCCGACACGCCGTACTACTACCCGGGTGGCCGCGTGCAGGGCCGGCCGGTGCCGGCCGGGTGGTATTCGACGCCGGTCTGGAAGACCGCGCTCGGCGCCGGCGCCGGTGTCCTCGGCGGCATGCTGATCTTCGACGCGCTGTTCTCGCCGGGCTTCGGCGACATGGGCTACGGCGACGGCTATCAGGACGGGTTCCAGGACGCCGCGGGCGACTTCGACGGCGGCAACGACCTGGGTGGCTTCGACGGCGGCGGTGGCTTCGACGGCGGCGGAGACTTCGACTTCTAGCTTCTCCGCCGGGCTGCGGCTTTGCGGTGGCGGGTCAGGCGATCGGCTTCGAGGGCATGTGCCGGGCCAGTTCGCGCTTCAGGGCGCGGGGGCCCGGCCACACCTCGCTCAGGTCGGCGGTGAAGGCCGGGCCGTCGCCGGTGAGGGTCATCGCCGGGCCGCCGGGGCCGCCGTCGTCGTCGACCGGGTGCACCCGGTCCAGGTCGACCGGGGTGACCTCGAGCAGTGTGCGGATGCCCTGCCGGCGCACCACCAACGACTCGATGTCCGGCCAGTCCAGCAGGATCGGGTCGCTGCCCTGGGCGGCCACCTCGAGGCCGCCGGAGGAGACCCGCACCCACGTGGTCAGCGAGCCGCGGGTCGACCACGCGTAGGCACCCGCGGCCAGCACGCAGATCACCGCCGCCTGCAGGAACGTCTGCCACCACGGGTTGCCGGTGCCGCCGACGGCGATCGCGACGATCGGGGACACCGCCGCGAAGGACACCATCAGCAGCAGGAAGATGGCGACGAAGGTCCGGATCGGCGAGGAGCGGAAGAGCACTGCGTCGGTGGCCGGGGCCTCGACCTGCTCGGGCGCGATCGACATGCCCTCATGCTGCCCCGGCCGGGTTGCCGGGTCCCGGTTTTCCCCGGAACCCGGCGACGGCTCAGAACGCGCAGGCGATGACCAGCTCCGGCGTACGGTCGGGCAGGCGGTCGAGCTTGCCGATCCGGCCGGCCGAGCGCAGGTCGCCCTCGATGAGCGCGAGCCGGTCGAGCATCGCCGCCGGGCCGAGCGCCTCGGCCAGCGGGACCTCGGCCTTCATCGACAGCTTCCGGTCGGATTTGGCCCGCCGGACCTGGCGCAGCGCCTCGCCGGCCAGTTCGAGCAGGGTGGCGTCACCGTCCGGCGCGACCCGGGTCAGCTCGTACCTCGTCGGCCAGGTCGAGGCGTGCACCGAGCCGTAGCGCCACCACGACCAGACCTCCTCGGTGACGTACGGCAGGAACGGGGCGAACAGGCGCAGCAGCACCGACAGGCCGGCGGCCAGGGCCGCCCGCGCCGAGTCGGCCGCCGGGCCCTGCGCGTAGGCCCGTTCCTTGACCAGCTCGATGTAGTCGTCGCAGAACGTCCAGAAGAAGCTCTCGGTGACCTGGAGCGCCTCGGTGTGGTCGTAGCGGTCGAAGGCCTCGGTCGCGGCGGTGACCACGTCGGCCAGCCGGATCAGCATGGCCCGGTCGAGGTGCTCGGTGACCGGCTGCCGAAGCGCCGCGGCCGCGCCCGGTCCGAGCGCGAACCTGGACGCGTTGAGCAGCTTGGTCGCGAGCCGCCGGCCCACCTTGATCTGGGCCGGGTCGAACGCGAGGTCGGCACCGGGCCGCCCGTTGGCCGCCCAGTAGCGGACCGCGTCGGAGCCGTTCTGCACCAGCAGGTCCATCGGCGTGACGACGTTGCCCTTGGACTTGGACATCTTCTTGCGGTCGGGGTCGAGGATCCAGCCGGACAGGACGGCGTTGCGCCACGGCAGCGCGTCACCCTCCAGGTCGGCGCGCAGGACCGTGCAGAACAGCCAGGTGCGGATGATCTCGTGCGCCTGCGGGCGGTGGTCCATCGGGTAGACCCGCCGGAACAGGTCTTCGTCGTCGTGCCAGCCACCGACGATCTGCGGCGTCAGCGACGAGGTGGCCCACGTGTCCATGACGTCGGGATCGGCCGTGAAGCCGCCCGGGACGTCACGCTGCGACTCGTCGAACCCCGGCGGACACTCCGAGGATGGGTCGACTGGCAACGACGATTCGTCCGGTATGAGAAGCTGGTCGTAGTCCGGTTCGCCAGCGTTGTCGAGCCGGTACCAAATCGGGATGGGCACGCCGAAGAACCGCTGCCGGCTGATCAACCAGTCCCCGGTCAGGCCGGTCACCCAGTGCTCGTAGCGGTGTCGCATGTGCTCGGGGAACCAGCGCAGCTCGCGACCCCGGGCCAGCATGCGATCGCGGATCTCGCCGTCGCGCCCGCCGTTGCGGATGAACCACTGCCGGCTCGTGACGATCTCGAGCGGCGAGTCGCCCTTCTCGTAGAACTTCACCGGGTGCGTGATCGGCGTGGGCTCGCCGACCAGGTCATCGGCCTCGACGAGCAACCGGACGATCTCGCGCCGGGCCGCGTTGACGGTCAGGCCGGCGAACTGCTGGTAGGCCGCGACCGGGACACCGGCCGGCTGGTCGGGCAGGAAGCGGCCGTCGCGACCGAGCACGACCCGGGTCTCCAGCCGCAGGTCACGCCACCAGATGACGTCGGTCAGGTCACCGAAGGTGCAGACCATGACGAGGCCGGTGCCCTTGTCGGGCGCGGCCAGCGGGTGCTCGTGGACCGGGACCTCGACGCCGAAGAACGGCGTGCGGACCGTCTTGCCGAGCAGGTGCTGGTAACGCTCGTCGCCCGGGTGGAAAACCACCGCGACACACGCCGGCAGCAGCTCCGGCCGCGTCGTGTCGATCTCGACCGGACCGCCGGGACCGTGGAACTTCAGCCGGTGATAGGCGCCCGGGCGCTCGCGGTCCTCCAACTCGGCCTGCGCGACCGCGGTGCGGAATCCGACGTCCCACAGCGTCGGTGCCTCGGCGGTGTAGGCCTCGTCGCGGGCCAGGTTGTTGAGGAAGGCGCGCTGCGAGACGGCCCGCGCCCGGGCCCCGATCGTCGTGTAGGTCAGGTTCCAGTCGACGGAGAGCCCGAGCCGCCGCCACAACGCCTCGAACGCCTTCTCGTCCTCGGCCGTCAGCCGCCCGCACAGTTCGACGAAGTTGCGCCGCGAGATCGAGACCGTCTCCTTGCCCCGGCTCGCCGACGTGCTCAGCGTCGGGGGCTGCCACTGCGGGTCGTAGGGCAGGCTCGGATCGCAGCGGACACCGTAGACGTTCTGAACCCGCCGCTCCGTCGGCAGCCCGTTGTCGTCCCAGCCCATCGGATAGAAGACGGTCTTTCCGCGCATGCGCTGGAAGCGCGCGACGGTGTCGCTGTGGGTGTACGAGAAGACGTGCCCCATGTGCAACTCGCCCGATACGGTCGGCGGAGGGGTGTCGATGGCGTACACATCCGAGCGCTCCTTCGAGCGATCAAATGCATACGTGCCCTCCTCCTGCCAGCGGCGCGCCCACTTGTCCTCGAGGCCGTCAAGCGACGGACGCTCGGGGAGACCGGCGCGCGCGGTCGTTCCCGTATCAGTCATGGCCTGAATGCTACGACTGCCGCCCGCACCGGGCCTCCGATAATCACGTCAGTGGGTCGCTTCGAAGTCGAGAAGCCAGCGCTTCACCGGCAGCCCCCAGCGGTAGCCGCCGAGCGAACCGTCGAGCCGGAGCACCCGGTGGCAGGGCGTGAAGAGCGCGACCGGATTGCGCGCGCAGGCCGCCGCGGCCGCCCGGAACGCCGCCGGCCGCCCGGCCAGCAGGGCGAACTCGCTGTAGGTCACCGGGCTGCCCGGCTTGATCTCGCGCATCACCCGCCAGGCGTGCGCGATGAACTCGCCGCCGACGTGCTGCTCGACCACCACCTGGTCGAGCGCGAGCGGAGCACCGTCGAAATAGGACCGCAGGTGCTCGAGCACCGGCCCGATGTCGTCGTCGGGACGCGCGTCGGCCCGCAGTGTCGGGTGAATCAGCGGCAGCAGCTCACTCACGTCACCGGTGAAACCGGCGGCGCGCACGCCGCCCGTCTCGCCCACCACGATGGTGAGCGGGCCGGCCGGGCTGTCGATCGTCTTGTATCTCAACATGGGTCCTCCAGGGGGTTCGGGAACAAGCCTGGCCGGTTCGGGGCGGGGCCGGGAGATTTTCTGTGGGCCTGTGGACAACTCCGGTCACGACGCTCGCCACAGCCGGATCAGCGCGTAGGAACGCCACGGTCGCCACCGCTCGGCGTGCTTCTCCAGGGCCTTCGGAGTGGTGGGCAGGCCGAGCGCGGCCGCGCCCCGTCGCGCCGCCAGGTCGGTCGGCAGGAACACGTCGGGATCGCCGATCGCCCGCATCGCCACATATCCGGCGGTCCACGGGCCGATCCCCGGCAGCTCCACCAGCCGCGCGACCGTTTCCTCCCGGTCCGCGCCCGGCTCCAGGTCGATCTTCCCGGCCGCGACCACCTCGGCCAGCTGCCGGATCGTCTGTCGCCGGTTCGCCGGCATCCCGAACGCCGAGTCCGGCAGTTCGGCCAGTTCCGCGGCGGCGGGAAAGCCCACGAGGTCAGGGAGAGCGGCGGGCCGACGATCGGTGGGGGGCGACGCGACGCCGGAAAGCCCGGCGGCGCGCAGCATCCGGGTCAACGTCGCTCGGGCGCCCGCCACGCTCACCTGCTGACCCACGATCGCGCGGACCGCCATCTCGAAGCCGTCGACCGCTCGCGGTACCCGTACACCAGGCTCGGTATCGACCGACGCGCGCAGCGCGACGTCCGCGCTCAGCGTGGTGTCGACCGCGTCGGGATCGGCGTCCAGGTCGAACAGCCGCCGGCAGCGCGCCACCGCCGGCGCGAGGTCGCGCACGTCGCGGAGCCGCAGGGTGGCGGAGACCCAGCGTTTCTCCGGGGTCAGCGCGACCATCGCGCTTCCGTGCGGCAGATTCAGACCCCGGCGGTACGTGTTCCCGACGCGCTCCTCGACCCCGGGCAGCGCCCGCGTCTCGAGGAAGTCGAGCAGCGCCGGAACGTGCAGCGGGGACCGGTAAGCGAGCCGCAGGTTGATCGTTCCCACCTCGGTCCGGGCCACTGGACGGCGCTCGCGGAGCTGGTTCGGCGCCTGCGCGTACACCTCTTGGATCGTCTCGTTGAATTGCCGCACGCTGCCGAAACCCGCCGCGAACGCGATGTCCGCGAGGCCGAGGTCGGTCGTCTCGATGAGGATCCGCGCGGTCTGCGCGCGCTGGGCCCGGGCCAGGGCCAGCGGCCCGGCCCCCAGCTCCGCGGTGAGCAGCCGGTTGAGGTGACGCTCGGTGTAGCCGAGGCGGCTCGCCAGGCCCGGCACGCCGTCCCGGTCGACCACGCCGTCGCCGATCAACCGCATCGCCCGGCCCACCAGGTCGGCCCGCGCGTCCCACTCCGGCGAGCCGGGTGCGGCGTCCGGGCGGCAGCGCTTGCAGGCGCGGAAACCGGCGCGCTGGGCGGCGGCCGCGCTCGGGTGGAACGTGACGTTCGCCCGTTTCGGGGTGATGGCCGGACAGGACGGCCGGCAGTAGATGCCGGTGCTGGTCACGGCCGTGTAGAACCAGCCGTCGAAGCGCTGGTCCCGGCTGTCGACGGCTCGGTAGCAGCGTTCGAAGTCCAGTTCCATGCCGTTGAGTCTGCCCCGGTCGGCCCGGCCTGGGCTGGCGGGAATCGGACATCAGTGTTGCCCCCGCCGAAGCGCCGCCGAACCCTGCGTAAACTGGGACTCCGTGAGCCTCACCATCGGAATCGTCGGCCTGCCCAACGTCGGCAAGAGCACCCTGTTCAATGCCCTGACCAAGAACGACGTGCTCGCGGCGAACTACCCGTTCGCCACGATCGAGCCGAACGTCGGTGTGGTCGGGCTGCCCGACGACCGCCTGGAGAAGCTCGCCGAGCTGTTCAAGAGCGAGAAGATCCTGCCGGCCCCGGTGAGCTTCGTCGACATCGCCGGTCTCGTGCGCGGCGCGTCGAAGGGGCAGGGCCGCGGCAACGCGTTCCTCGCGAACATCCGCGACGCGTCCGCGATCTGCCAGGTCGTGCGCGCGTTCAGCGACCCCAACGTGCTGCACGTCGACGGCAAGGTCTCGCCCGCCGACGACATCGAGACGATCAACACCGAGCTCATCCTGGCCGACCTGCAGACGGTCGAGAAGGCGCTGCCGCGCCTGCAGAAGGAAGCGAAGCTCAAGAAGGACCGGGCGCCCGTCGTGGCCGCCGCGGAGACCGCGTTCAAGCTGCTCAACGACGGCACGACGCTGTACACCGGCGCAGCCGCCGCCGACCTCGACGTCGAGCTGCTGGCCGAGCTGCACCTGCTCACCACGAAGCCGTTCCTCTACGTCTTCAACGTCGACGAGGCCGAACTGGGCAACGCCGAGTTCCTCGACGAACTGCGTGCCCTGGTCGCCCCGGCCGAAGCCGTCTTCATGGACGCGAAGATCGAGTCGGAGTTGATCGAGCTGCCCGAGGACGAGGCACTGGAGCTGCTCCAGTCGACCGGCCAGACCGAGCCGGGCCTCAACCAGCTGATCCGCGTCGGCTTCAACACGCTCGGCCTGCAGACCTACCTGACGGCCGGCCCCAAGGAGGCGCGCGCCTGGGTGATCCCGGTCGGCGCGACCGCCCCGGAGGCCGCCGGCGTCATCCACAGCGACTTCCAGCGCGGCTTCATCAAGGCCGAGATCGTCAGCTTCGACGACCTGATGGCGGCCGGCTCGATGTCCGCCGCGAAGGCCGCCGGCAAGGTCCGCATGGAGGGCAAGGACTACCTCATGAAGGACGGCGACGTGGTCGAGTTCCGCTTCAACGTCTAGGACCACTGCTGACGGCGTTGGTGTCCCGGCTCAATGACGGGGACCGGGAACCAGCCGTCCAGGTCGAGTCTGATCGGGCACGGCACCGTGGCGCGCCGGTCGTGGCGATGAATCCCGGTCGGCACATAGGACTGGGGTCCCGTCGTGACCAGGAAGTCCGGCTCAGGGCGGTTTCGCTCGTCGAGCCGGATCGTGATTTCCCGCTCGACCTCGACGCCTGCCGGGGCCTGCGCGGCCGCGCAGGCCCTCGACCGCGAAGGGCTCTCAAAGCTGCTCTCCGACGACGAGCAGGAGGTGGCAATCACTGCTGAGGCTCGCTCGCGCGGCTGCGTTACGCAAGCATGTGCGCCGCGGACGTGCCGAGGTGCTGGATGCGGGACGGGTCGATCGGGCCTAGATGAAGATCCACCGGCGGGAGATGAAGTAGTTGACCGTCGACAGGATGGCGGTGGTGAAGACCTTCGCGATCAGGTACATCACGCCCAGCGCGGTCAGCGCCTTCACCAGCAGCACGGTGATCAGCAGGTTCACCGCGACCAGTGCCAGGTATTTGGCGAGCTGGTGACGCAGGCGGCCGGTGGAGGCGAAGGCCCACTGGCGGTTGAGGCCGAAGTTGACCACGAAACCGGCCAGGAACGCGAGCGCGGTGGCCGGGGACAACCACATGCCGAGCACGCCGTGCAGGATCCAGAGCAGGCCGGCGTCGACCACCACGCTGGTGCCGCCGACGATGAGGAACCGGAAACCGCTGCTCTTGGTGATCCGGAGAACGGATTCGCTGACTGCCGTCACCGGCGCACCAGGGCGAGGAGCAGGGCCAGGCCGGAACGGAACAGGTAGACCATGGACTTGGCCGGTGAGGCGCTCGGGGTGCCGCCCTGTCGTGGCCGCATCGAGACCGGGATCTGGGTGATCGCGTAACCGGATCGTTTTGCCTGGACGATGGTGTCGACCGTGTCGCCGAGGTATTCGACCGGGAAGTTGTAGGCGTAGAAGTTGATCAGTTCGCCGCGGCACGCCCGGAACCCCGAGGTGGTGTCGGTCAGCTTCGTCTTCGCGATCACCGACAGCGCCTTGGAGAGCAGCTTCATTGCCCACTGGCGCGGCCCGCGGACCTGGTAGGCACCCTCGCCGGCGAACCGGGCGCCGATCACGAGGTCGGCGCGGTCGAGTGCTTCCACCATGTCGCGGATGTAGCGCGGGTCGTGCTGCCCGTCGGCGTCCATCTGCACGGCGATGTCGTAGTCGTGCTCGACGGCGTACCGGTAGCCGAGGCGGCGGGCTCCGCCGACGCCCAGGTTGTAGGGCAGGCGCAGGACCTTGGCCCCGGCAGCGCGCGCCACCCGGGCCGTCGCGTCGCGGGAGCAGTCGTCGACGACCAGGACGTCCATGCCCGGCATCTCCTGCTGAAGTTCCTTGATGACCGCGGCGATCGACTCCGCCTCGTTCCAGGCCGGGAGGATCGTCAATACGCGTTCGGCGGTGGGGGCGGTCACGGCGTTTTCGCTTTCTCCCGCAACTCCTGCAATTCGGCTACATCTGCCCGAAGCAGGGCAATCTCTTCGGACAGGCTCCTGGTCTCCTCCTCGAGCCGGCTGCTCTCCCAGGAGAGGTGCACGGTCACCAGGAGCAGGAAGACGACGCTCAGGAACAGGAACAGGCTCAATCCGGACGCGATGCCGAGGAACTCGGTGAACCCGTCGAGGAGGGTCGGCACGAACGCCAGCGGAAGCACGGCAATAGCCACGAGCAGCCACAGTGCGCCGTATTTCTCGCGCAGCTGCCGTCGTCGCAACAACTCGATTATGACGACCAGCATGATCACGCCTGTGGTCGCCGTTACAAATACCAGCCTCATTACCTTTCCCCCGCCGTCAGAGCTTCGGCGAGCGGACACTACACCATCCTGTCGGCGGCCTATGCGCGGCGACAGTTGCTGATGTTTGCCGCATTCCGCTACAACGGCTTAACGGCGGATGGTCGAGTTATGTCCGTTCTGTAGGTTTATGTGTAGCGGTACGAGGGGCGGTAGCGGCGCCTTCCGACTGCTATCGTTCGCCCGGTCATTCGCTGGTAGACGCGACCGGTCCCCGGCAGGAAAGAAAAACCATCACCATGGCGACGAGCGTCATGCCGATTTCGCACGGCGAAACGACGGCGAC
Source organism: Paractinoplanes ferrugineus (assembly GCF_016862195.1). GTDB lineage: Bacteria > Actinomycetota > Actinomycetes > Mycobacteriales > Micromonosporaceae > Actinoplanes > Actinoplanes ferrugineus. The sequence goes on from NZ_BOMM01000002.1 coordinate 36,090, forward strand.
AAAACGGGACAATGGCCGCACCCGATGGGTGATCGTGGCCGTTCTCATTCTTGGCTGGCTGGCCGGAGTTCTATGGCGGCTGTGGCTGGGACATCCGGTCACGCACCCGATTGCGCACTCCGATGAAGACAGCTACATGAACGCGGCCCGGGCCATCGCCGGTGGCCCCGGTGGCTTCAGCTCGGAGACACCGCTGTTCCGGCGCATCGGCTACCCGCTGCTCGTCTCGCCGGCGTTCATGTTCGGCCTGGACTTCGCGACCTCGTACAAGATCGTGCACGTCATCAATGCGATGGTCAGCGCTCTCACCCTGCCGGTGGCCTACCTGCTGGCCCGGCGGATGTTCGGGTTGAAGACCTGGGTCGCGCTGGCCGCCGCCTTCGTCGCCGCCACCATGCCGGCCGGGGTGTTCTGGTCGCTCGTCGGCATGACCGACTCGATCATGGCGCCGATCCTGCTCGGCTGGTTCCTCGCCATCCACTGGTGGCTGAGCGAGCCGGAGCGCAAGGGTGCGGCGATCACCGCGGGCGTGCTGACCGGCGTGCTCTACATGGTGCACATCCGGGGCACGATCCTCGCCCTCGTCTACTTCGCGTTCCTGGCCTTCCTGCTCTTCCGGCGCCGCACCACCTGGTCGATGGCGGCCCTGGCGGCCGCGCCGCTGGTGCTGATGGCGGTGCTCAACCAGATCCTCATCATGGTCGTCGGCACCAAGGTCCACCTGCGCGGCGACATCGTCGGCGGCGGCACCCTGTCGGTCTTCACCAGCGGCCAGCGGCTGCAGGTGTTCGCGGCCTCGTTCGGCACCAACATCTGGTACATGTGCGTGGTCACCGCCGGTCTGGCCGGTCTGGCCTGGGCGGCCAGCGCGGTGGAGATGTTCCGGCCGGTGCGCGACGCGGCCTACCGGTGGACCGCCGGTGTCGCCCTGTTCAGCATGATCGGCACGGCACTCGGGGCGGCGGTGATCCTCGCCGGCCTGGTGAACACCACGGCCGACGCGCTCTACTCACGCTACGTGCAGGTGTTCGTCCCGTTCTACATCCTGTTCGGCTTCGCCGTCCTGGTCGACAGCAAGCTCCGCAGCCTTCTGAAATACGCGATCGTCCCGGTGCTGATCCTGGCCGTGGGCGGGGCGGTGATCGCGTACCGGCTGAACTACACGGCCGAGCGTGGGCACCACCTGTCGTACGGTCCGTTCGGTGGCCCGGACATCATGACGATCACCGCCGGATGGGGCAGTCTCCGCCCGTACGTCGGTGCCTTGATCGGTCTTGTCGGCCTGGCCGTGCTCCTGGCCGTCACGCGCCTGCGCAAGCTCGCGATCCCGGTGCTCGCGTTGATCGTCGTGGCGAACGGCGTGACCATGTCGGTGATGCGCAACCACGTCATCGAGCCGCTGGGCAAGCGGTTCACGCTGTCCGTCGACCTCGGGAAGATCGGCGTCGGCCCCGGCGACAAGGTGTATTTCGGGCGTCACATGACGAACAACGCCTACTACGTGCTCTACCACGACGTGTACTGGTCCGAGGTCAAGCTGCTCTCCCAGGACGAGCCGCCGGCCGACGCCGACGTCATGATCGGCCGGTACTACCCGAGTCGCGCCGACCTCAACTTCGACGGCACGAAGTACGGCTTCAAGCTCCTGCGGGCCTACCGCACGGACCAGGTCAGCATCTGGCGCCGTCAGTAACCCCAGGTGCCGTCGTCGCGGACCCGGTGGGTGGTCTTGCCGAGCGTGAGCGTCTCGAGCGCCTCGAGATAGCTGTCGGCGATGAACCACTCGCCGGCCTGGTCGAGGTCGAAGATCCGGCCGCGCTCGTCGACGGCCAGGACCGACTCGTTGTTGACGCTCCCGATCGGGATCAGCCGGGCGCCGATGACCTGGGCGAACTCGCCAAGTGCGTCGGCGCTGTGCTGGGCCCAGTCGGGGGAGATGTAGACCAGTCGGGTCCGCTGCTCGAGGCCGGGCGCGCGTCGGTGCAGGACCACCGAGCCGGTCTGGGCGAGCGCGTCGACGGCGGCCGGGAACGACTCGTGGCGGTATTGCTGACCCGGCACCTCGAGGGCGTGGCCGATCTCGAACTCGGCCATCGCGACGTACATCTCGGGGGCGACGTCGGGCAGCCATGAGCCGCGCAGCAACTCCGACGCGACCACGTCGGAGAACCGGGCCGGGTCCGGGTTGGGTTCGGGCGCGGCGGTGCTCGGGTGGAGCGCGCCGGTGGCCGACCATTCCAGCAGGGCGAGTTGGGTCAGGACGTACGTGCAGGTCTCGCACGGATCGTTGGGCTGCCCGCCGAGCGGGTCACCCGGCACCCGGATCTGGAATGTCTCGAACGTCGACTCCCGCAGCAGCGCCCGAGCCTCGTCGAGGGTCAGCGGAGCCTGACCCGCCAGGGACCGCCGCCGATCCGTCTCGTGCAGCACGTCGGAGCAGACGAGCAACTCGGCGTGCCGCTCGCAGCCGCGCACCGTTTCCTGCGGCGTCTGCTCGGCTAGCCGTTCCAGCACCAGCGGGTGGTGGTTGAGCTCCTGATCGCCCTTGGCCCCGCGGGCGATGTAGAGCCGCCCGGCGACGGTGGCGTGCGCGGCGACGCTCGGGGCGATCCGGCGGCGGGCCTCGCGGCGCAGCTGCACCTCCGGGTCGGCGGTGCGGGGCGGGTCGACGATGTCGGCCCGCCGCTCCCGGTAGATCCGCTGGAGGGTGCCGCCCGGCAGGTTGGGCCAGGTCGACACCCGCCCGGTCGCCCGGTCGACGACTGTCGCGCCGGTGCCGACGTCGCTGGGCAGGAGGCGGACGATGAAGCCGAGGTCGAACTCGTCGATCACGGCGGTGAGCGACTCGGCTCGCGCCCAGGTGGCCGCGGCGGCCTCGACGTCGGCTCGGGTGATCATGCGGTCTCCCAGGTGCCGTCGTTGCGTACGCGCGCCGCCGGTCGACCGGTGAGCAGGGCGACCAGCGCTTCGTGCACGGTGTCGGCGATGAACCACTCGCCGCCCTGGTCGAGGGCGAAGACCCGGCCGCGGTCGTCGATCACCAGGACCGCCTCGTCGGCACCCTCGACGCCGAGCGGGAAGACCTGCGCGTCGAGGATGATGCCGAACTCGGCGAGCGGGTCGGCGAGGTGCTGGATCGAGCCGCCGCCGATCGCGAACTCCCGGACGCGTTGCGCGCGACCCGGCCCGTTGCGCCGCGGCGCCACCCGGTAGAACTCGACGTAGGCGTCCCGGGCGGCGTCGAAGAGCCGCATGGTGAACTCCGACCCCTCGGTGATCTCGATGCCGACGACCGTCTCCACGCCCTCGCGGGCCCGCTCCTCGATCGTGCCGAGATCCCAGCCGCCGGCCGCGAGCTCCCACGCCACCTCGGCCGGGAAAAGACCCGGCACCGGGTCGTCACCCGAGGTCAACCGCTGAGCCTCCACATAGGTACGCTCCTCGGCCGCGATCACCCGGAGCGCGAGGAGGAGGTCCGAGCAGGTGGCGCAGAGCGCGGCCGGCTGCCCGCCGAGCGGGTCGCCGGACTCGCGGATGTGGAACGTCTCGAACAGGCCCTGCTGCAGCAGGTGGCCGGCCTCGTCGAGGGTGAGCGGCTCCTGGCCGCCCGAGGTGCGCGCCCGGTCGGCCTCGAACAGCACGTCGGAGACGACCAGCAGTTCGGCGTGCCGGTCGGCACCCCGCACCAGGCCGCCCCGCGGGACCGCGCCGAGCAACCGCGCGACGATCGGATGGTGCCGCAATTCCTGGTCGCCCTTGGCGCCGCGGGCCCGGAACAGCCGGCCGCCCAGCGTGAGGTGCGCCGCGACGGCGGGGCTGACCCGGCGGAACGCCTCCCGCCACAGCTCGGCGACGGGGTCGGCGGTCTGATGTGAACCGACCGCGGCGTCGCGGCGTTCTGAGTAACGCTGGTCGAGTTCGTCGAGCGGGGCGGGCGGCCAGTGCGACAGGCGGCCGGTGGCGCGATCGATGACTGTGGTCACGTCCTGGCCGGGCTCGGTGCGCACGTCCGGGGGCAGCCGCATCCAGACCGCGTAGCCGAGTGCCAGCTCATCGACGTGCGGTGTGCACGGATAACCGCGCCACATCGATTCCTTCTCAGCCCACCCCGTGGCGATCCGCTCCGCCTCGGCCAGCGTGATCATCTAGGCCGCTCCCCCTTCGGTCCCTCGGAGCGAGCTTAGAACTATTCGACAACGTCAATTGGCGGGCAGCCCCGGGAGGGCGCCGGCTGGTAGTTTTTTCTGGCAAATCGCGAGTTTTCGGGGGGAGACGCCGTGACCAGACAGGCCGACCGCGACGCGAACCGTGCGCTGCGCGCCCGTTTCGACGATGTGGTGTCACAGTACGAACGCCTGCGCTCCGGGCTGGACGAGATGCAGGAGCGTCTGTCCAGAATGGCCGTGACGGCCGAATCGCCGGATGGGCTGGTCCGCGCCACCGTCGGGCCACGGGGCCAGCTGATCAACCTCGAGCTGGACCCCGACATCTACCGCCGGGCCGACGCCGACGAACTGTCCCGCAAGATCCTGCGGACCGTCGAACAGGCCGTCGCCAAGACCACCGACCAGGTGCAGGAGATGGTCGGCGAATATCTGCCGGCCGACTCGGGCGCGGCCCGGTTCATGCGCGACGGCAACTTCGGCACGCTGCTGTCCCGCCAGGATCGCGTGATGACCGAGGCAGGCGACGACGATGGGCGGTGAGCAGCTCTCCCTCGACCCGCAGCGCGCCGCCGCCGGGGGACGCGACCTCTCCTCGGCCGGCAAGAGCATGGTCAGCCTCGACAACAGCACCGTCGCCGCGATCGCCGTCGCCAGCCAGGGACAGCCGTGGGGCAGGGACGACATCGGGGCGGCGTTCCACAGCAACTACGCCCCGCTGCTCCAGCAGTTCACCGAGGCGTTCGGCCAGGTCGCGGTCTACGTCGAGTCGCTCGGTGACGCCGCGATCGCCTCCGTCGAGGACAACCTGGGCGCCGACCAGCGCTCCGGCGAGAACGTCAGCAAGTCCTACCGGACGTCATGACCGTCCTGCCGAGTCCGATCCCGCATCCACTCGACTTCTGCCCGTGGGATCTACCGGGCTGGGCCTACGAAGCGCTCGAATGGGTGGTCGGCTTCGACTGGCCGGAAGGCAACGAGAAGATCACCTGGGATGTCGCCGACCAGTGGTACGACCTGGCCACCGCCATGGTCACGCCGAGGGACGACGCCGCCCAGGCGGCCCAGATCATCATTGACGCGTACGGTGGTGCCGGCACCACCGTCGAGGCGTTCATCGCGGCCTGGCACAGGGTCGCCGACGGTTCCGACGCCCCGCTCAACGCCCTCGTCGAGTTCGCCACCGAGATGGGCAAGATGGTCGAGGAGTGCGGCGCCGACATCGAGAGCGCCAAACTCGAAGCCTGGATCGAACTCGGCATCTTCGTCATCGAGCTGATCGGCATGGCGGTAACCGTCGCCCTCACTCTCGGCGCCGCCTCACCCGCCGCCGGCGGGCTGATCGCCGCGACCCGCATGGCGATCCAGCAGATCTTCAAGAAACTGGTCGCGCAGCTCGCCAAGAAGGCCCTCAAACAGGGCCTCAAAGACATGGGCAAGCGCGTCGCGAAGGATGTGCTCACCAAGAAGGGGCTCAAGAAGCTCGGCAAGCACGCCCTCAAGGAGGGCCGCGAAGAAGCCCGCGAGGAACTGCTCACCAACGCCGGCATCACGGCCTACCAAACCGCGACCGGCCGCAACAAACTCGACCTGGGCGACCTGGCCGACCTGGGCATCGCCACCGGCGCGGGCGCGGCCGGCGGTTTCGCCGCCCGCGGCGGCAACATCGGCGCCGGCAAACGCAGCGGCATCTTCCGCGGCGCCGCCTCCGAACTCCTCGGCGACCTTGGCGGCAACGCCGCCACCGGCAACCTGTCCGACTTCGACAGCCTCGCCAAATCGGCCACCTCCGGCGCCACCGGCTCCGCGATCGGCAACGCCCACCACGACGTCAAGGGCCTGAACGCCACCCTCGTCGGCGCCGGCGACCTCACCCTGAGCGACTTACCGCCGGCCGCGTCCCCCGGATCAACCCCTTCCGGTACGCCGTTGACGTCCGCAGTCGCCGACGTGCCCACCAGCAACTCCCCAGCGCCCTCGTCCCACGCTGCCTCCTCAGGCTCCCCAGGCTCCCCAGGCTTTTCGGACGCCGCTTCCCCAGGCTCCTCGCACGCGACTTCCCCAGGCCCTTCGCATGCCGCTTCCTCGGGCCTCTCGGACGCGGCTTCCCCGGGCCCCCTGCACGCCACGTTCCCGGATTCCTCTTCGCATGCCGCGTCCCCGGGCGCTTCGGTCTTGTCACATGGCGCGGCCTCCGGTTCCTCGCTTTCTTCCGATTCGTCGGTTTCCATCACGGGCGCCGCGCCCTCGGGGACCGTTCACACCTCGTCATCGGCCCATGGCGAGGCCACGCTCGCCGCAGCCGCGCCCACGGTCGACGCCCCCGCGCACACCAGCCTCTCAGCCTCCTCGCCGCTATCCGCTTCGGCCGGCGGTTCCGGGGGCAACAACGCGCCGGCGGTGAACTTCGCGCCGAACACGAGCAACTCCGCAGCCCCTTCGATCACCACTGCTGGCCCGACCTCCGCGCCAAGCGTGAATACCAGCTTTTCGGGCTCCGGCGTCAGCAGCCCCACCATTGCGAGCGCCGGCGTCTCCAGCCCGAACGTGTCGAGCGCAGGATTGGCCGGCCCGAGCACATCGGGTCCGAGTGTCACGAGCTCAAGCGTCGCGAGTTCCGGCATTTCCGGCTCGAGCATTGCGGGTCCTGGCGGCCCAGGCCCGACCGTCACGAGCGCCGGTGTTTCGAGCCCGAGCGTCACGAGCCCGAGCGTCACGAGCCCGAGCGTCACGAGCCCGAGCGTCACGAGCCCGAGCGTGGCCGGACCGACTGTCACGACCTCGAGCGTGGCCAGCCCGAGCATCACGAGTCCGGGTGTCACGAGCCCGAGCCCAACTTCGAGCGGCCCGACTTCGAATAGCCCGCACATTGAGACCCGCTTCGCTTCGACCACGACCAGTCCTGCGACCGCTACTCCTACGACCGGCGGTCCTACGACGACGGGGCCTACGAGCACTGGTCCCGCGAGCACTGGTCCCGCGAGCGCCGGCCCGGCGGCCACGCGCCCGGCGGCCGGAAGTCCGACGACCTCGCCCTCGGGGACGGCGCCGGGTGGTACGGACGTAGGGCGACCGAATGGCGCGGCGCCGACCAGGCCTTCGCCGCCGGCTCCCGCGCAGTCTGGGCGGCCCGATGCGGGGACGCCGCCGCCGGCCCCCGGGGACTCGCGGCCGGCCCCCGGGGACTCGCGGCCGGGACCAGGGGACTCGCGGCCAGAGCAAGGGGACCGGGGACGGGCGGACGACGCGTTCGTGGCGGCGGGGCCTGCGCATTCGCGGCCGCACCTGACGGCGCGGACGGCTGCGGAGGCTCGGGCTGAGAGCAGGTATTTCGACGGGTACGACCGGCGGAAGCGGGACGTTCTCAACGACGTCTACTACCGGGAGATCGGCCCGATCGACCGGGAGATCGTGCGTTATCAGCAGGAGCAGGAGAGGTCGCGGCGGGCCGCCCGGCGGTCGAAGCTGCTGCTCAACTTCCGGGGCGCCGACCACCACCGTCGGATGGAGGCGCTGTACAAGCGGAAGGAAGCCGAGGCGAACCTCCGGCTCGATCAGAAGCTGGTCGACATACGGATGCTGGACCTTCGGCAGTCCCCGGACTGGGGCAAGGCCAACGGCGACGACGGCTACCTGTCGGATCGGCCGCTATGGAGCAACGACCAGTCCGCGTTGTCCGGCAGCGGCAACCCGCCGAATGCCCGTACGCTGCGGAAATATAACCGGCCCGGTGGGCTTCGGGTGCCGCTCGAGCTGCACCAGACCGACCTTGAGCGGATGGTGCCGCGCGATCAGAACGGGGTGCCGCTGCGCACGCCGGACCCCCGCGGGCCGTACGTTCAGCTCCTCAACGACGGTGGGCCGAGCGCGGATCCGACCCGTGGGGTGAACTGTCTCGACTGTTCGTTGTCGTTCTTCGAGACGTACGTCCATGGGCGCCCGACTGTGTCCGCGCCTCGTACCGTCGACACCTATTCGAACGGCGGGTACGACCGGCACATCGGTGAGGCGGACGGACACTTCCGGGCCGAGGACGCGACCGGCAGTTCTTTCACGCAGGTCACGCCGAACGTGTCGCACAAGGCACCGGCCGATGCCAAGGTCGACATCGACAACGCGTTCGCCTCGGTGGCCCGAACCCTGTTGCAGGGCGGCCACGGTTCGATGGCCATCATCATCAACGAGTGGGAGGGCCCGAACGGCCACGGCGGCTGGCATGCCTGGAACGCCGTCAACCACAACGGGACGCTGTACTTCGTCGATCCGCAGACCGGCGACGTCCAGGACGCGACCAACTTCGCCGGCGGGCCGGGGCACCGCACGCTCTACGGACATACCGGCACCACGAACGGGTCCAACGTCGTCACGGTGAACGCGCTCATGGTCGACGGCCAGGGCCACCCGATGTCGGTGCCGAACACGCCGCCGGCGCCCTACCACAGCAGGCAGCCGGTGCCGCCGCCTCCGCCGCTGGCCTACCGGCAACAGCAGGCCCAGCTCCAGCAGGCCCAGCTCCAGCAGGCCCAGCTCCAGCAGGTCAACCAGCCGCCCCCACCCCCGGTGAACACTCAGCCGCAGCCGCAGCCGCAGCCGCAGCCGCAGCCGCAGCCGCAGCCGCAGCCGCAGCCGCAGCCGCAGCCGCCACAGACACGAAAGCCGCCGCCGACTCGGGCGACGCCCACGATCGAGACGGCGCCGAGGACTGATGCGACGCCGGTGGTGGAGAACCGGGACGGGTCGGCTGTGGATGACGGCTCCGCCCGTACCCAGCAAATGCGAAATGGGCCGCGAGTTTCCGATCCGCTGTCGGCACTCGAACCGCATTCGGCAAAGACCGACCGTGACCCGCTGTCGGTGCTTGAGCCGACGCGGATGACGACGGCGCTTGCGCCGGATGTTGATGCGCGTGAGGTCGCTGATCGGCGTGGCCGGGAGAACTACGACTACGCGAACCACAAGACGCGGCATGACTATGCCGACGCGCACCGGCAGGACGTCGGGCGCGATCTGCGGGATCAGGCGCGCGCTCAGGAGTACCGGGCCGACCAACTGACCGACGCCATCCGCGCGGCCGATCGGCGGGGGGACCTTGCGGCCGTCGATCGGCATCGGGCCGAACGGGACCAGGCGATGGAGGACGCGTACGACCTCCGAGCCCACGCCCGTGACGTGGAAAACGGCGGTGACCTCGGCGACGTCGAATTGACCGGCAACGATTGGGGACGGCTGAACGAGGTCGACGGCGGCAACGACCTGGCGCCCGGCCCGGTGGAGACGAGCGACCGCTCGGCATTGACCGGCAGTGATGGCCCGCATCCGATCGACATGTCGCGCCGCTACAACCAGCGCGGCGGATTGCGGCTGCCCCTGGCGATTCACCAGACCGACCTGGAACGTGCCATGCCACGCGACCGCGACGGCAACCCGGTGCGGCACGCCGACCCGCGGGACGGAAACTGGTTCGGCCTGCAGAACGACGGCGGCCCGGAAGCCGATCCGACCCGGTCCAACAATTGCGGCGACACGGTCTTGTCGTTCTATGACACGTGGATGCACGGCCGCCCTCGAGTGTCCGCGCCACGTACGTTCGACGGCTACCGCAACGGCAACCCGAACCGCCCCACGGGCGCCGAGCGAGGCGTGACCGCCCGCATCGAAAGCACCACCGGCGGCCGTTTCGAAGGCTTGACAAACGTCAGCCCGACGACCGACCCGCAGACCGCCCGTGACCAGATCCGACTGGCCCAGAGTCGGCTGCGCGATCACCTGCTCGGCCTGGGCCACGGTTCGATGGCCTTCATAACGACGCAGGACCAAGCCGGCCGTACGCACGAGGTGGCGGCCGTCAACCAGAACGGCACGATTCTCTATCTCGATCCGCAGAACCGTTCCCTGAACGATCGCCATCCCATCCCCACCCATTCCGGCAACGGCTTCCCGTCGGACGTGGTCCGGATGGACGCGCTGACGGTGGACGGACAGGCCCGCCCGCGCCCGATGCACACGGGAGACGGCCCGTTCATCGCCGCCGACCCGGCCGGATCATCGAATGAGCCGAAAGTGGTGAACATTCCCTTCGGCAGTCGGCAAGAGGCGCTGGACGCCGCATATGAACGCGCCGGAATTCCGCTCGGAACCACCCCCGATGCCAAGTGGGAGGTGGGCAGCGATGTTCTGCGCCGAGGGTTCCCGAACTATCTTTTTTCAAGGGACGAGGGCGCACACGGAACCTATCTGCAGTTCGAGACCGAAGACGGTTCGAGGGTGATCGCCGAGCATCTCAACGATCCGAACCGTGGACCTCATTTCCACGCTGGTGAGCCCAAGATCGACCGGACGCGCATGGCTGTCAACTTTGGATGGGACGCTACCTCGGAGCCCGAGCGATATGCTCAAATGGGTGGTAAGCACCATCTGGACTATCCGAGGGAAAAATGATGGATCAGCCCGGGAACACAGAAGAGACGCTCTCGCGAGCGGGTCTGACGCTGCTGAAAGAGTCGTCGTTCCCGACTGTTTCGCCCATGACCGCCTGGAAATTGGTTATCGGCGCCGGGGTCAAGCCGGATTCGGTAGTGCTGGACGATTCTCCTGGACATCTGGACAAGGTCGATGAGGAGTGGCTGGAGATCGCCACGAGGGCGCAGGTGCTCGTCGCCGGCGTTCCTTTTTGGATTCATGTCGCTGGGCCCGGCGCGCGGCGGCAGGGCTGGCGGAAAGTGATGATCACCGGTCCTGTCCAGTTGGCCGAGAACCTAGGGACCTATGCCGGCGAACCGGAATTTGTCGCGATGGACCTCGGTGAACGCGTGGTGTGTGGCGTCACCTCCGAGGAGGACGAGACCTGGATCGTTTCGGCGCGCCTGGATGGGTCCCCACTCACCGACCGGAAATAGTCGATACGAACGCCGAATGAACTTCTGCCGATCGTCGTGGAGTTCTCGCTTCCGGGTATCGATTTTTCGGTCATGCGAGAATCGAGTGTGTTGATGATGTATCCGTGGATGGAACTTCCGGTGGGTCGAGCATGAGCAGCAAGCTGTCCCTGGGCTGGGACCCGAAGTCTTCGGTCGAGGCGACGGCCGAGGAGGTCAGCGCGGCCGACAGGTATTCGCGCAGGCTGTTCGACGTATCCGGCGCGCTTACCCGGGTTGAGCTCTACAGGCGTGGCGAACTGGTCGAGGTCGACTACTACGCCGAGGAGCTTGGCTCGATCCTGGAGACTCACCCACGTGACTACCCGGGGATCGACTTCGCGATAGCCGGCAGCGAGCCCGCACCGGCGGGTTTCCACTGGGAACTCACCGCTCGATATGCCGTCGACGGCGTGGCGCAGCGATTCGTTGCCGAGCTCGTCGATCGTGCCGAGAAGCTGATCATGGGCTTGGAGTACGCCGCGAGCGGCGAGCTGATCGCCACGACGAAGTTCTGGTACGAGGCGTCCGGCGAGGCGGGCCTCATGTTCGAGTACGCATCGGACGGTCAGAATGTCGGTGTCCTGGACCTGGGGGACGGAGACACCCCGCGTTTCGCGGATGTGCTGAGAGCACTCCCCGATCCGGAGTTCTATACGGACGGTCGTATGTTCCCGACGCAGCTGACGGGTGTGTCATCTCGCTCGGTGTTCGACCGGTTCAGGCATTGAGCGAGCCGGGCCGCGACGAGGCGCTCTCGCGAGCGGGTCTTACGCTCCTGGACGAATCGTCGTCCCCAACTGTGTCGCCCATGACCGCCTGGAAATTGCTTATCGGCGCCGGGGTCACGCCGGATTCGGTAGTGCCGGACGATTCTCCTGCACTTCTGAACAAAGTCGACGAGGAGTGGCTGGAGATCGCCACGAGAGCGCGGGTAATCGTCGCTGATCGTCCTTTTTGGATTCATTTCGCTGGACCTGGCGCGCGGCGGCAGGGCTGGCGGAAAGTGATGATCACCGGTCCGGTCCAGTTGGCCGAGCATCTGGGGACCTACGCCGGCGAACCGGAGTTCGTCGCGATGGACCTCGGTGAACGCGTGGTGTGTGGCGTCACCTCCGAGGAGGACGAGACTTGGATCGTTTCAGCGCGCCTGGATGAGCCGCCGCTCACCGTTGCCGAAGACGTCGACTTGTCGGAGTTGGACTGCAAGGTCTTCGTCCACGGGGCGCCTGGGCGCGCGGAATTGAGCGCGTGGATAGCGGGTGCGGTCGACGCGGAGGGGCTTGAGTTTTTCGTGGACGACAACGAGGAAGCCGGTGCCGGGTCCGGCTTTTTGTTCTTCGATCACGTGTGTGAGTTCTACTTCGCGCCGCGGGTCAGCCTGGACGATCGGATCCGAACTGTCTCGGCCATTCTCGCCGACCTTTGGCGGCGTAGCTTGTCGGCCGTAGCGGCGTGCGACTACGAGGAGCGCCTGCTCGGCAATGAGGAGCGGCTGCTCGGCAAGGAGCGCTCGAAGCAGACCGAGAGCTCGGATCCGATGTAGGCGCCGTACAGCGGGATCTCCTGGTAGCCCTCGCGCCGGTAGAAGCGGATGGCGTCCGGCTGGGCGGGCCCCGTCTCCAGGCGCAACGTTGTCCACCCACGGGAGTAGGCCCGCTCCTCCAGCGCGCGCAGTACGGCGGTCGCCACGCCGGAGCCGCGGCTGGCCGGCGCCACGTACATGCGTTTGAGCTCGGCGCTTGTCGGGTCGAGGCGGCGTAGGGCGCCGCACGCGATGGCCTCGCCGGTGGGGTCCAGTGCCACCAGGAAGACGTCGATGTCGGCGGCGGAGGGGGCGGCGCCGGGTTCGTGCTCGTCGGTGCCGTACCGCTCGTCGAGTTCTGTGCGCTGGGCTGCGCGCAGGGCGGCGCCCGCCGGGTCGGTCCAGGGTCGTTCCTCGATGGTCCAGTTCATGAAGTCTCCCGGTGCAGTCGTAACAGGCGTTACGGTAACATCCGTTACGAGACAGGGGAGGCGAGACGCGTGTCACGCACGGTTGATCAGGCCGCTCAGCAGGAAGCGCTGTCCCGGGCGGTGTGGGACGTGCTGGCTCAGCAGGGTTTGGAGCGGTTGACGGTGCGGGCCGTGGCCACCGCGGCCGGCTGCACGACCGGGTTGGTCATGCACCGGTTTCCCAACCGGCAGGCGTTGCTGCGGCACGCGCGCGAACTGCTGCACGAGACCAGTCGCCGCCGGGTGGAGGCGCTCGAGGCCGCCGCCGCGACGCCTCGGGGCGCGCTGCGGGCGGTGCTCCGGCAGGGGCTGGCCATCGATCCCGAGTCGATCAACGGCAGCGTCGTGTGGATCGGGTTCCTGGCCGCCGCGTTCGCCGATGACGAGCTGATCGAGATTCATCGCCGGAACAACAGGCTGTGGCGGGAGCGATTGGAGCGCCTGGTCGCGGCGGCGGCGCCGGAGTGGGCGGCGCGGCGGCGGGCCACGGTGGCGGTGGCGCTGGGCGCGATGGTCGAGGGGGCGGCGGCCTTCGCCGCCGCCGACCCCGATGCCTATCCGGCGGCTGTCCAGGAGGAGATGCTCACGGAAACCCTCCGGGTGTACGGCCTAGGCGAGTGACTGGGCGACCTTCTCCAAGGCGATGTACGACTCCTGCATGCCGCCTTCCATGCCGGACTCGATGATCGCGTCCCGACCGGCCCGGTCCTTCATCTCGGTGAGGACTTCCAGATAGGTCCGGCCGTCCTTCTCGGTGAGCGTCACCGTCACCAGGGCGGCGTTGCTGTCGGGGTTGGGGATGCCCTCGAACGCCTCGGTGTTGACCAGACGCTCGGGGGCGGTGATCTCGCGGTATTCGCCGTGGAAGGCCACCTCGAAGCCGGGGTTCGCGGTCATCACGTAGCGCCATCGACCGCCGACCCGCAGGTCGACCTCGGCGGTGGTGACGGTGCCGCGCTCGCCGGCCCACCAGCGTTTGATGAGCTCGGGCTCGGTGTAGGCGCGCCAGATCAGGTCACGGGGCGCGTCGAACTCACGGGTGATCAGGATCTGGGTGTCGGACGGAAGGGTGACTTTCGCTGAGGCCATCGGATTCCTCCTGTTTGAGCTCCGTCAGAACGGTGTCGAGCAGGTCGAAGCGGGCGGTCCAGTTCTGCTCGTACTTGCGCAGCCAGTCGTGGATCGAGCGCAGCGGCGCGGCGTTGAGCCGGTAGAGCCGCTGTCGGCCCTGGTCGCGGACGCGGACCAGGTCGACCTCGCGCAACACGCGCAGATGTTTGGAGACCTGGGGCTGGGCCAGGCCGAGCATCTCGACCAGGTCGTTTACCGGTCGCTCGCCCTGGGCCAGCAGGTCGAGGATCTGCCGTCGCCGGGGTTCGGCGACCGCGTTGAACGCATCCGTCGTGGTTGCCGCACGTGCCATGGAGAAATCGTATACCCATAACGGAATACGTCAAGAGTCGGCGGCGATGGCATTCAGGGCGTTGGCGAGCTTGTGGAGGTCCAGTTCCGACAGGTGGTCGAAGATGTGCCGGCGGACGCTGGCGAGGTGGGTCGGCCACGCCTCGCGGAGCCGAGCCAGGCCCTGATCGGTGAGCTCGGCGTTCCAGCCGCGGGCGTCCGAGTCGCATTTGGTGCGCTTGAGGTAGCCCTGTCGCTCCAGCTTCGCGGCCAGGCGAGTCATGCCGCTCAGGGACATGTCGCAGGCCTGGGCGAGCTCGCTCATGCGCATGCGGCCGCATCTCGACTCGGAGAGGTGGCGCAGCACGCTGTACTCGCTGGCGGTCATGCGCTGTTCGCGCTCGAGGTCATTGTTGAGGGCCCGTGGCAGGACGAGCATCAGGCGGCCCAGGGCACGCATGACCGCCTCCTCCTCCGTGGAAAGCGAGGTGAGCCCGTCCGGGGGTGTGGTGGCGGACATGGCATCGATCGTACGAGCGCGGGGCGAATGCTTGCGCTCCGAGCTTCGCAATGCACAATGCTGTGGTGCAAAACCAGACAACTAGTGACTCTTGGCAGCAACTGCTTGAAATGCCACGAAAGTCTTGGTGGGCCAGGTTGCCGTTCTGGGTACGGATGACAACCCTCGCCAGTGCGCTGCTGCTTGTCGTCGGTGGTGGTGTCATCGGCATCGCCACCCTTGTGCTGGGCGACGACAAGACCGAGGCGGATACCGACGCGGGGCGGGCAGCGGCCGGCCCGGCACTGGTCCCGCCGGCCGATGAATCGCCGGTCGAGCCACCGGTCTTCCGTGGGGACCCGCTCCCGCCGGTGGTGCGCGACGTCAGTCCGGCCGACCGCACTCTGCCCCGGTCCTCGGCCGACTTCCGGCGGCCGGGGACGGCAGCCGCCCAGGGCCGGGCCCAAGCGCAGACCCGGGCCCAGAGCCAGGCCCGGACCCGGGCCCAGGGCCGGACCCAGCCTCGGACCCGGACCCGGACCCAGTCTCGGACCCGGACGCAGCCCCGGACCTGGACCCAGCCGCGGGCCCGGCCGCAGACTCAGCTCCGGACCCGGGTCCAGGCCCGCCCCCAGCTGCAGACCCGCCCCCAGGTGCGGACCCGGACCCGGATCCAGACCCGGCCGCAGACCCGAACGCAGACTCAGACCCGGCCGCAGGTCCGGCCGCATGCGCCGGCGGGCACGTCGACGACTGCCGCGCGCCCGGCCGCGCCGGTGACCATCACCCGGACCGAGGTGGAGACGCGGGCGATCCCGTTCGAGACGCAGGTGTTCCGCGACCCGACCCTGCCGCGTGGCACCCGGCGGGTCGAGCGGCCCGGCGTGCCCGGGATGGAGACGGTGCGCTATTCCGTGACTGTCACGCGCGGGCGGCCGGGCGCGCGGCGGCTGATCGACTCGACCGTCACCAAACAGCCACAGGACGAGATCGTGGCGTTGGGGTCGCGTTCGCGCCGGCACACGGAGTGCGGGCCGTGCGTTCCGCTCGGGCTGCCGGCCGCGTGTACGGACGAATCGGCCGCGACCGCCGACCCGGACGTCGTGCTCCTCGATCAACTCGAACTCTCCTGCTGACCGGGAATTCGGTGTCGGCACGGGTCCGCCCGGGGAACACTTGAGCCGTGTCGCTGAGCGATGAACGTCTGATCGAGTTGGCCCTGCGCGTCGCCGAGGTGCCCGGCGTGGTGGGCATCGTGCTGGGCGGCAGCCGGGCCCGCGGCGCCCACGCCGACGATTCCGACACCGACGTCGGTCTCTACTACCGACATCCGCTCGACGTGGACCGGCTCGACCGGCTGGCCAAGTCGATCGCCGGCCCGTCGGCGGTGGTCACCGCGCCGGGTGGCTGGGGCCCGTGGGTCGACGGCGGTGGCTGGCTGAAGATCGACGGTGCCGCCGTCGACTGGATCTACCGCGATCTCGATCGGGTGCTCGCGAGCTGGGCCGACGCCGAGCGCGGGAAGTACGCGTTCCACCAGCAGACCGGGCATCCGCTCGGGTTTCCCGACCACGCCTATGCGGGGGAGCTCGCCCTCAGCCGCATCCTGGTCGACCGGAGCGGCGAGCTGACCGCGCTGCGGGAGAAGCTGTCGGTCTTCCCGGCGAAGCTGTCCGAGTCGCTCGTCGCCGGGCTGTGGGAGGCCGATTTCCTCGTCGCGCTGGCCCGCAAGGCGGTGTCTCGGCGGGACAGCGCCTATGTGGCCGGCTGTCTCTTCCGGGCGGTCGGGGTGTGCGCGCACGCGCTGCACGGGGCGGCCGGGCGGTGGCTCATCAACGAGAAGGGCGCGGTGGCGGCCGCGGCCGGGTTGCCGGGCGCTCCGGAGCGGTTCCGGGAGCGGGTGGACGCGGCTTTCGGCGCGACCGACGGTGATCCGTTGCGGTTGTCGGAGGCGATCGACCTGGTGGCGGATCTCGTCCTGGAGACCGCCGATTCGTGCGCCATGATGATGCGGTGACGACGATCATTGCGGGAAGCGCCGGATTCGAGCACGGACCGCGCGGGCCCTACGACTTCCGCCCCGGCCGGATCCATCGGTTCGCAGCCGAGTTGTCCGGTTCGGCGGCACCCAAGATCTGTTTCCTCACCCAGGCCACGGGTGATCCGCAGACCCTGATCGGGGCGTGCTACTCGGCGTTCGCCGGGACCGAGTTCCGTCCGTCGCACCTGGCGCTGTTTCCGATGCCCAACATCTCCGACATCCGGGGGCACCTGCTGTCCCAGGACATCATCTGGGTGCACGGGGGGAGCGTCGCCAACCTCTGCGCGGTCTGGCGCGCGCACGGCCTCGACGAGATCCTGTACGAGGCCTGGCAGCAGGGTGTGATCCTGGGCGGCATCTCGGCCGGTTCGATCTGCTGGCACCAGGGCGGCAGCACCGACAGCTACGGCCCTGAGCTGCGCGGCTTCACCGACGGGCTGGGCTGGCTGCCCTACAGCAACGGGGTGCACTACGACGGCGAGGCGCAGCGGCGGCCCAAGATGCACGAGCTGGTCGCCGACGGCACACTCGGCGACGGCTATGCCACCGACGACGGCGCCGCCCTGGTCTATCGGGGAGCGGAGCTGGCCGAGGTGGTCGCGGATCGCGACGGGCCGAAGGGTTACGAGCTGAAGCGGGCAGCGGACGGCTCGGTGGTGGAGACGCCGCTGCCCATCAGAACGCTGACCTACGACGCGTAGTGCAGGATCACGTTGTGGACGTGCTGGGTCTTCTCGACCCCGCGAAACTCCACCTCGTGCTGGTGCGTGCCGACGGTGATGACGATGGTGCCGGAGGAGAAGAACTCGCCGGCCCAGCTCTTGTTGCTCACCACGCTGACGCTGCTCACCTTGCTGTACGGAATGCTGGTGATCGCGACGCGCTTACCGACGAACGACTTGTCCTGGATGATGACGCGCCGGTTGGTCAGCCCGATGAAGCCGGTACCGGCCCCGACCGCGTCGTAGACGGCGATGATCTGCTCGCCCTCGAGCAGGCCGCTCTGGATCTGCTGGAGCTGGCCCTTGTTGTCGTAGATGACGTCGCTCATGAGGCCGAGCGTAGCTATTGACTGCCCACCACGGTGCGGTAGAAATCTTCGATTCGCGCAGCCAAAGTGACCTCACCGTCGGTGATGGCCTCGCCGTCACGGTCGCCGAGACAGATCTGTGTGTGACCGTCGAAACGCCGGATACTCGGCCGGATGTGCAGTGTGTCCGCCGCCACCTTGATTCGTTCCGTCAATGCGGCATGCTGACTTTCGTCGCACGCCAGCTCGCGCTTGAGCTGTACGCCGTCGCGCTCCCACCCGCTCAGCAGAGCGAGTGCATCGGTCAGATAGTCGGACCGGTTTCCCCGTCGCCTTCTGGCCCGCATCGCCGCACCCCCTAGGCGTCGTTGCCGGCTTGTGGCCAAACTGTCGCCGTGTCGTCATGGTCGGTGCCCACAGTCTTGTCTTCCGGCGCAAACATGTCCACGCCCACATATCCGTGTTTGCGTGACGATCGGGACGGCTCGGGCAACCAGAACGGTTAACTTTTATGGGAAGCTCTGATCTCATGCCGGGGGAACAGCAGGTCAGCGCCGCGAAGTCACGCAAAGTAATCGTGGCGGCAGCCATCATTACCGAGGGTCGCGTCCTCGCATGCGAACGGTCCGCCCCGCCCGAGGTCGCCGGCCGCTGGGAGTTCCCCGGCGGCAAGGTCGAGCCGGGCGAGTCCGACGAACATGCGCTCGCTCGCGAGTGCGTCGAGGAACTGGACGTCCGCGTCGAGGTCGGTGACCGGATCGGTCCCGACGTGCCGCTCGCGCACGGCCGTGCCGTGCTGCGGGTGTTCGCCGTCACTCTGCTCGGCGGCGACCAGCCGCGGGCGCTCGAGCACACTGCCATACGCTGGCTGTCCGCGGACGAGCTGGACAGTGTGCCCTGGCTGCCCGCGGACAAGCCGATCGTGGCCGAGCTCCCGGAGCTACTCCGGCGAAGCCGGGGCTGAGTAGGTCTTGCGCAGCTCCCGCTTGAGCACCTTCATGCTCGGCCCGAGCGGCAGCGACTCGACGAACCGGATCTGGCGCGGGTACTTGTGCCGGCCCAGCTTCTCCTTCGACCACTCGATGAGGTCCTCGGCCGTGACGCCACCCGGATCAGGAACCACCACCGCGCAGATCTCCTCGCCGTGCACCGCGTCGGGCACCCCGATCACCGCGACCTGCACCACTGACGGGTGCCGGGCCAGGGCCTCCTCGACCTCGCGCGGGTAGACGTTGAAGCCGCCCCGGATCACCAGGTCCTTCTTGCGGTCGATGATCGTGATGAAGCCCGCCTCGTCCTTGGTGCCGAGGTCGCCGGAGCGGAACCAGCCGTCGACCACCGCTTGCTCGGTGGCCTCTTCGTTGTTGAGGTAGCCGGCGAAGACGTTGTGCCCCCGGATCACGATCTCGCCGAGCTCACCGGCGTCCATCAGCTCGATCCGGTCGTCGATCTCGGGCCGGGCGATCTCCACCTCGACCCCCCAGATCGGATGTCCGACCGTGCCCGGCCGGGTGCCGAAGGCGGGTTGGTTGGTGGTCGCGGTCGGCGAGGTCTCGGACAGCCCGTACCCCTCGAAGATCTTCGCTTGAAAGACCTGATCGAACTTCTCGAGCACGGCCACCGGCAGCGACGCCCCACCCGAGACGCACAACCGCAGCTCAGGCAGGCGATCGGCCTTGGGGGCGGCCTCCAGCAGACCGATGTACATGGTCGGTACGCCGTGGAAGATGGTCACGTTCTCCTTGACCATCAGGTCGATCGCGGCATCCCCGGCGAACCGGGCCATCAGCACCAGCGTCCCGCCGAGCCGGAAGGTGCCGTTCATGCCGACGGTCTGGCCGAACGTGTGGAACAGCGGCAGGCACCCCAGCACGACGTCGCCCGGTCGCAGGTCGTGGATGTCGAAGACGTTGACCATCGTGTTCATCACGAGGTTGAGGTGGGTGAGCAGCGCGCCCTTGGGCTTGCCGGTCGTCCCGCTGGTGTAGAAGACGACGGCGACGTCCTCGGCCTCGCGGCTCTCGTAGGTGCGCAGCGGCGGCACCGCCGCCGACGCGTCCTCCAGCCGTTCGATCCCCGGGACGGCCGGCCCGACCGACACCACCTTGGTCCCGGTCCGCCCGGCGGCCTCGGTGGCGTTGGCGAGCTGCGAGGAATGCGCGACAAGCAGCGAGGCGCCGCTGTCCTCGAGCACGTAGGCGTTCTCGGCCGGGGTGAGCAGCAGGTGCATCGGCACGATCGTGGCGCCGACCGAGAGCACCGCGTAGTAGACCCGCGGGAAGTCGGCGAGGTTGGGGATCTGGATGGCCACCGTGTCGCCGGCTCCGACTCCCAGGGCTCGCAGGCCGGCGGCGTACGCCAGGGTCTGGGACCACAGGTCGGCGTAGGTGATGCGCTCACCCGTCAGGCTGTCGATCACCGCCGGCTGCGCGGGGTATTTCCGGGCCGCCTCGGCCAGGACGGTGGCCAGCGACAACTGTGTCATGCGAGGTGTCCTCCGATCTTCGTGTAACCCCGGAGCAGGTCGCGGGAGATGATCAGCCGCTGCATCTCGTCGGTGCCCTCGTAGATCCGCATCAGGCGGACCTGCCTGTACCACCGTTCGATCGGGAGTTCGCGGGTGTAACCCATGCCGCCGTGAACCTGCATGACCCGGTCGACGACCCGGTTGACCATCCCGGCGCCGTAGAGCTTGGCCATTGATGAAGAGTGCCTCGGGTCTTCGCCCTGGTCAACGGTCCACGCGGCGCGCAGGATCAACCAGCGGGCGGCCTCGATCTCCACTTCGGAGTCGGCGATCATCCACTGGATGGCCTGATTCGTCCCGATCTTCTTGCCGAAGGTCTCGCGCGTGTTCGCATAGTCGATCGCCATGCCGAGGGCCCGCTCGGCGATGCCGAGGGCGTTGGAGGGGATCAGGTAGCGGCCCTTGCCGATCCATTTCATGCCCAGTTCGAAGCCCTGGCCGAGCTCGCCGAGGATGTTGCGGTGCGGCACCCGGACGTCGTCGAAGATCAGCGCGGCCGGCCCGCCCTCGCCCATCGTCTGGATGAACTCGGAGCGCCAGCCCATCGACTTGTCGACCAGGAACGCGGTGGCGCCGCCCTGGTTCGCCCGCCGAGCCGGGTCGGTCACCGCCACGACGATCGCGAAGTCGGCGTCGTTGCCGTTGGTGATGAACGTCTTCTCACCGTTCAGGACCCAGTCGTCTCCGTCCCGTACGGCCCGGAGCTTGATGTTGGCGGCGTCCGAGCCGGCGCCCGGTTCGGTGATCGCGAAGCAGGAGATCCGGTCGCCCTCGATGGTCGGCAGCAGGAACTCGCGCTTCTGCTCCTCGTTGGCGTAGAAGAGGATGTTGTCGGCCTCGCCGCCGAACTTGAACTGCACGAAGGTGCGGCCCAGCTCGGTCCAGATCAGTGACTGGAGGATCGCCGGCAGGTTCATCCCGCCGTACTCCTCCGGGGTGGCCAGGCCCCAGAAGCCGAACTTCTTCGCCTTCTGCTGGAGCTCGCGCAGTTCGCTGAGCTCGAGGCCGGGTTGGTGGCGGCGCTCGCGGAGCAGGGCTTCCTGCTCCAGCGGCATGACCTCTTTGGTGATGAACTGACGAGCGGTATCGCGAATCGCACGTTCCTCGTCGGTGAGCGAGAAGTCCATGGGCTTAAACTAGCGGCGTAAGTTTTCCTTGGGAAGGGTGCTTCGATGGCGCGACCGAAACAGGCGCTGCTGACCCGCGAGCGGATCGTCGCCGCGGCCGGCGCGCTGGTTGATGCCGAAGGGCTGGCGGCGCTGAGCGTGCGGCGGCTCGCCACCGAGCTCGGCGTGCGGGGCCCGTCGCTCTACAACCACTTCCCCACCAAGGCCGACATCGTGGATGCGGTGGTCGACGCGGTCATCGCCACCATCGATCTGTCGGTCTTCCAGCGCCACGAGTGGCCCGAGGCCCTGCGCCGCTGGGCCACCGAATACCACTCCGCGCTCGCCCAGCACCCGAACATCGTCCCGGTCCTCGCCCAGGGGCCCGGCCGCCGGCCCGCCGGCCTCGCCATGGCCGAAGCCGTCTTCGGCGCGCTCGTCGACGCGGGCTGGCCACCGGCCCGCGCCACCCACATCGGCGCGCTCATGCGTTACCTGGTCACCGGTTCGGCGCTAGGTTCGTTCGCGTTGGGCTTCGACATCGACCCCGAGCTGTACGACCGCTATCCGCACCTGCACAACGCGCCCCGGCTGGCGGCGCATCAGCGAGCCGTGGACGAAGGTGCCTTCGAACTCGGCCTGGACCTGCTCATCAACGGCCTGAAGACAGAAATGGGGAGTCGCCGATGACTTCGCTGGACCGTCCGCATCTGTTCATCGGTGGCGCGTGGGTGCCGCCGTCGTCCGCCGCCACGATCGGCGTCGAGAACCCGGCGACCGAGGAGACCATCGCGCACGTTCCGGCCGGCACGGCGGACGACGTCGACCGCGCGGTGACGGCGGCCCGGGACGCCTTCGACAGCTGGGCCGGCCGGTCGATGGCCGACCGCGGCGAGGTGCTGGACCGGCTGCACACCGCGCTCGCCGCCCGGGCGGGCGACATCGCGAAGACCGTCGGGCTCGAGCTGGGCACGCCGCTCAAGGTCGCGAAAGCGGTGCAGGCCGGACTTCCACTCACGGTCCTTCGGGGGTACGCGGATCTGGCCGTACGCCCGCAGCCGGCCGAGACGATCGGCAACTCCCTGGTCGTCCACGAACCGGTCGGCGTGGTCGGGGCCATCACCCCGTGGAACTACCCGCTGCACCAGGTGGTGGCGAAAGTGGCGGCGGCCCTGGCGGCCGGCTGCACGGTGGTGCTCAAGCCCAGCGAGCTGACCCCGCTCGTCGCCTACCTGCTGTTCGACGCCGCGCTCGAGGCCGAGGTCCCGAGGGGGGTGCTCAACCTGGTCACCGGCACCGGCGCGGAGGTGGGCGCGGCCATCGCCGGTCACCCCGGCATCGACATGGTGTCGTTCACCGGCTCCACCGCCACCGGCCGGGCCATCTCGCACGCGGCCGCCGACCGCATCGCCCGGGTCGCCCTGGAGCTGGGCGGCAAGTCGGCCAACGTGATCCTCGAGGACGCCGACGTCGTCAAGGCGGTGAAGGTCGGGGTCGGCAACGCCTTCCTCAACTCCGGTCAGACCTGCACCGCCTGGACCCGGATGCTCGTGCACCGCTCGGTCTACGACGAGGCGGTCTCGCTGGCCGCCAAGGCCGCCGCCGGCTACACCGTCGGCGACCCCTTCGACGAGGGCACCCGGCTCGGCCCGCTCGTCTCCGCCGCCCAGCGCGACCGGGTACGCGGCTTCGTGGACCGGGCCGACGCGCGTCTCGTTGCCGGGGGACCGGATGCTGTGCTCCCGGAAAAGGGGCATTTCGTCGCGCCGACCGTGTTCGCCGACGTCGACCCGGCGTCGGAGCTGGCCCAGGAGGAGATCTTCGGCCCGGTTCTGTCGATCATCCCGTTCGCCGACGACGACGAAGCCGTGGCGATCGCCAACAACTCGCGCTACGGCCTGGCCGGCGGCGTGTGGGGCTCGGCCGACCGGGCCCTGGCGGTGGCTCGGCGGATGCGTACCGGTGCGGTCGACATCAACGGCGGGGCGTTCAACCCGGTTGCGCCGTTCGGCGGGTACAAGCAGTCCGGCGTCGGGCGCGAGCTCGGCGAATACGGTCTGGCCGAGTTCCAGCAGACGAAGGCGATTCAGCGATGAGCAACTACTTCAACGGTTTGGTCGTCAGTTCCGCCGGTGCTCGGCCGGCCGTCGCCGAGCTGCGG
Source organism: Paractinoplanes ferrugineus (assembly GCF_016862195.1). Lineage (GTDB taxonomy): Bacteria > Actinomycetota > Actinomycetes > Mycobacteriales > Micromonosporaceae > Actinoplanes > Actinoplanes ferrugineus. The sequence continues at coordinate 59,927 of NZ_BOMM01000002.1, forward strand.
CTGCCCGAGATCGGACCGGGTCAGGTCAAGGTACGCGTCCGGGCCGCTGGTGTGTGCCACTCGGATCTGTCCATGGTGAACGGGACGATCCGGGCCCCGTACCCCCTGGTGCTCGGTCATGAAGCCGCCGGCGAGGTGGTCGAGGCCGGCGAGCACGTGACCCGAGCCGCGGCCGGCGACCACGTGGTGCTCAACTGGCAGCCACCCTGCCGCGAATGCTGGTTCTGCTCGAACGGCGAGCCGTGGCTGTGCGCCACGTCGTCGGGTATCGCCGCGCTGGAGAACGGCATCACCCTCGACGACGCGCCGGTACACGTCTCGCTCGGCCTCGGCGCGTTCGCCGACTACGTGGTCGCACCGGCCAACGCCGTCATCCGGGTCCCGGCGGAACTGCCGTTCGAGAAGGCCGCCCTGCTCGGCTGCGGCGTGCTCACCGGAACCGGTGCCGTACGCAACACCGCCGAGGTCGCCCCGGGCGAGTCGGTGGTCGTGATCGGCCTGGGTGGCGTCGGCCTCTCGGCGGTGGCCGCCGCCCGCGCGGCCGGCGCCTCCTCGGTCATCGCGGTGGACGTCTCCGAAGCCAAGCAGGAACTCGCCGCCGCGGCCGGCGCCACCGACTTCGTGGTCTCCTCCGACGCGCTGTCCAAGGAGATCCGCATCCGCACCGAGGGCCGCGGCGCCGACCACGCCATCGAATGCGTCGGCCGGGCCGCCACGATCCGCGCCGCCTGGCGCGCCACCCGCCGCGGCGGCCACGTCACGGTGGTCGGCATGGGCAGCAACGACGACCTGGTCCAGCTGTCCGCATTGGACATCTTCTCGTCGGCCCGCACCCTGCGTTCATCCGTCTACGGTGCCGCCGACTTCGACACCGAGATCCCTCGGCTGGCCGCCGACGTGCTCTCCGGCGACCTGAACATCGACCACCTCATCTCCGACCGCATCACCCTGGCCGACGTACCGGAGGCGTTCGACCGCATGTCCCGCGGCGAGGGCGCCCGCTCGGTGGTGCACCTGTAATTCTGTCCGGATGCGACCGAACCCGGGCGAGGTCCTGCACTTCTCCGAAGACCCGACAATCAAGCGCTTCATCCCACACGTAGCGGCGACATCCGCCGAGACGACGCCCTACGTGTGGGCGGTCGACGCCCGGAACGCCCCCAGTTACTGGTTTCCGCGCCAGTGCCCGCGCGCGATGGCGTGGATCCGCGACTCCACCACCCCCGACGACCGGGCCCGGCTCATCGGCGCCGGCTGCGGGAGCCGCGCCCACGCCATCGAGTACGGCTGGCTGGACGCGATGCGGACGACCACCGTCTACACCTACCGGTTCGCCGCCACCGCCTTCGCGCCGATCGCCTCCCCCGGCTCCGACCCACACGCCATGGTGGCCACCGAGCCGGTGACTCCCCTGGCCGACCCGGAGCCGATCGGCAGCCTGCTCGCCTGCCACGAGGCGGCCGGCATCCAACTGCGCCTGCTGCCCAACCTGTGGCCGTTCTGGAACGAGGTGATCGCCAGCTCCGTCGGTTTCAGCGGAATCCGCCTGCGTAATGCGATCCGACATCCATAACGTCACGTTTATTTAGATAATAGTCAATATTGATGCTCTTGACGATGTATGGCGCGAGTGCCTAATCTCCGATCAGCGTTCAACCGAAACCGGACGCCCATCCATCTTTTGCGGCCTTCTTAACGGGGAAGACGGTGGCGTTGGTGCGTCGGCGTGCGCGATTCTGCCTGTCCAATCTTTCGGCAGTCCTTCTGATTCCGGTCGCCGTGGTGAGTGCGGCGCCCTCGGCGATGGCCGTGCCACCGGCCGGATGTCCCGCCAGTGCCGCCGACGAAACCGCCGCCACCAAGGCCGCAGCGAGCTGCGAGGGTCGGGTCGAGGTGCTCGCTGGGCTCGGCGAGAAGACCCGGGTCTACGCGAACCCGAATGGATCATTCACCGCCGAGACCGCGGCGACTGTCCAGCGAGTCCTCGGCTCCGATGGGCACTGGGTCGAGCCCGACCCGACGCTGAAGCGCGCCGCCGATGGGCGGATCACACCGGTTGCGACGTCGTTGAAGATTTCGTTCTCCGGGGGTGGCACCGGACCGGCCGCGACCCTCGGCAAGGGGGGCGCCGAACTCGGACTGCACTGGACCGCCGCGCTTCCGGCTCCGACTCTGTCCGGGGCGAATGCCACGTACGCCGACGTCCTTCCCGGTGTGGATCTGGTTCTCACCGCGCAGGCCGAAGGGTTCTCCGAGGTCCTCGTGGTCAAGAACGCGACAGCCGCCGCCAACCCGGCACTGGCCGAGATCCGGTTCCACACGACGGTCAAGGGGCTGCGGCTCGAGCAGGAGGAGTCGGGGGTGTTGCGCGCAGTCGACGACTCCGGCGCCACGCTGTTCGGCTCCGGCAACCCGGTCATGTGGGATTCGACGCCGGTGCGGGACAGCCCGCCCGCCCGGGTCGTGACCCCGGGTGCTGCCCGCCGTGCGATGCCTGTGCAACTGGCCGCCAACGATCTGATCGTCCGCCCGGACATCACAATGTTGCGGGACCGGGCCACCAAGTTCCCGGTCTACATCGACCCGGCACTCGGCAAGACCGCCTGGACGATGATCAACAGTAAGTATCCGGATCAGGAGTACTGGAGCCACGACAAACAGGACTGTCCGAGTCCATACGCGTCGATCCAGTGTGCCAAGGTCGGCTACACCAACCAGCCGGTCTCGATGATCTATCGATCGATCTTCGCGTTCAACATTTCCGTGCTTCTGCAGAAGCACGTCCAGGACGCGAAGCTGTCGATGGACACCGTCTACTCCTACACGAATACCAATTACGGCACCCAGGTGAAGGTCGTCGGTGCGATCAACTCCGCGACCAACTGGAAGAACAACTCCGCGAGCTGGAGCGGCAAAGTCTTCGCCACCGCGAACAGCCACGCACACGACAAGGTGCGGCGGCGGACCGAGTGGGGGGTCACCTCGGCGCTGCAGACCGCGTCCGGCGGCACCAACGGCACCATCGCCCTCGGTCTGCGGGCGGTCGACGAGAGCAGCCTCAATCAGTGGAAGAAGTTCGACGCCGGTACGGCGCTGCTCACCGTCATCTACAACTCATACCCGAGCGTGCCTGACCAGATCACCATCGACGGCCAGCCGTGCACGCGGGGCGCTTCGCGGCCCTACGTTCGGACGCTGACACCGGCGCTGCGGGCTCGGGTGAGCGACCCCGACGGCACGGCCAAGCTGCTCACCGGCTGGTTCTACTACTACAGTTACGGCGGCAGCCGCACCAGCACGCAGACCGCCGCACAGACGTCGGTCGTCTCGGGCCAGTACGCGAACGCCGCCATTCCGGCCGGGAAGTTGACCGACGGCGGGGTCTACATCGTGCAGGCCATCGCCAACGACAGCATCGACTACGGCCAGTACTCGGCCAATTGTGAGTTCCAGGTCGACGTCACGGCACCCGGCCCATCCGCGGGCGTCACCTCGACGATCTATCCGAACGACGGGCAGTTTCACGGCGGTGTCGGCACCGCCGGAAGCTTCACCCTGCAGCCGCCCAGCGTCGTCCCGGCCGACTTCGCCGGCTACGCCTACACGCTCGACCCCGGCGTCAGCGCGGCCGCGGCAACCCAGGTCGCGGCGACCCAGACCAGCCCCGGGGCGACCGTCATGATCACGCCGGACGCCGATCAGACCTTCAACATGCGGGTGTGGACGAGGGACAAGGCCGGAAACTACTCGGCGCCGCTCACCTACACGTTCAGCGTGCGAGCCGGCACCGGGCCCGACGCGCGGTGGACATTCGACGGCCAGACCGGCATCGACGGCAGTATGCACGGCAACACCCTCACCGCGAGCGGGACGTGGGTGGCCGGGCGTGGCGGCTACGGCAAGGCCCTCCAGTTGGACGGCGGCTCGCAATCCGCGGCCACGGGCGGGCCGATCGCCACCAAGGACCCGGACACCGGCGCGGCCAAGACGCTGCACTCCAACGGCAGCTTCACGATTGCCGCCACGGTGAAGCTGGACTCGCTGACCGGCTCCGGTCAGCGAGTGATCGTCGCCCAGAGCGGCTCCAACACGTCGGCCTATCAGCTCAGCTACTCGGTACCCGACCAGAAGTGGCGGTTCGCGGTCGCGCCGACCGACGTGAGCGCGCCGGCCACGGTCGCCGTGCTGTCCAACGCGGTCGCCCCCACCGGCGCCTGGACCCGACTGCTGGCCACCTACGACGGCACCTCGCACGCGCTGCGGCTCTACATCAACGGCACCCTACAGACGTCGACCGCCACGGCGACCTCGTTCGATGCCACCGGGGCGGTGACGGTCGGCCGGGCGTCCTCCGGCAGCTACTTCCCGGGTGCCATCGACGACGTGCGGATCTACGGCCGGGTCGTGGGCAGCGCCGAGCACGAGTTCGCGCTGATCAACTATCCGAACCCGCCGTTGATCACGTTCAGCAGCAAGAGCACCTACGCCGGGCGGAACTTGACCGCGGTGCTCAGCGCCGGTGGCGACACCGCGGTCACCAAGGTGAAATACCAGCTCGGCACGGGTGCGGCGACGACGGTGACGTTGCCGTCCGCCGGCGGGCAGGTCACCGTAACCGTCACGTCGACCTCCGAGGGCGCGGCGCAGTTCTTCGCGTGGGGCGTCGACGCGGCCGGCTCCGAGTCGGCGGCCGCGGCCGAGATCGTGCAGTTCACCACGGCGCCGTCGCTGACCGGACGGATCACCGACGGGGCCAACGGGAACCCGCTGAGCGGCGTCACGGTTCTGCTCAGACCGGGCGACCTGACCACCACCTCGAACGCAACCGGCGGCTACACGTTCACCGGGATGGACGAGGGCGACTACTCGGTGAGCGCGTCGGGACTCGGCACCGGCTGTGCGGCGGCTACCGCCACAACCGGGGTGGAGATCCACTCCGCGACCGTTCGCGACTTGCAACTCAAGTCCGAAGGCGACCGATTCGGCTACCGCTGCGCGGAAACGCCGAACACCGCGTTCACATCCGGTACCACGAAGGTCGACCTGACCGGGGACGACGAGGTCAGCGGCCCGATCGCGCTGCCGTTCCCGCTTCCTTACTACGGCAAGACCTACAACCAGGCGTGGCTCTCCACGAACGGCGTGATGACGTTCTCGGACCCGAAGGGTTGGATCGACTACGCTCCGGTCAGCCTGCCGGCCCGCGACTTCGCGCCGGTTGCCGCCCTGATGCCGTTCTGGGCCGATCTCGAGCTCGACTCCCAGTCGAGCGTGTGGACGAAGGCCAGCGGGACCGGGGCCGCTCAGCGTTTCCTCATCGAGTGGCGCAACGTCCGCTTCGTCACGGACGACCCGGCCACCGCACCGCGGTTCAACTTCGAGGTGATGCTCGCGCCCAACGGCGACATCACATTCCTCTACTCGGGGCTCTATGACGACAACTCGAAGGGCGCGGTCGCGGCGGTCGGCATCACCAGTCCCGGTGGTGGATACGCGGTGCAGCACGTCTTCGAGACGCCGACCCTGGCCAACAACACGGCATTGCTCTTCGATTACCCCGACGACGCGTGGCCGATCCCGAGCTACACGGTCTCCGGCACCGCCTACTACGACGGCCAGCCCGCTCTGGGCGCTTACGCGTACATGGAAGGTTACGAGGACTGGACGGACTCCGCCGGCCACTACGAGTTCACCGACGTCGAGGAAGGGACGTACGGACTCTGGGGGCTGGCCGGTTGTGTGCGCAACAGCGAGCCGGACCTCGAGGTCACCGGCGACCGCACTGTCGACCTCACGCTGGTGCCCCGCATCGACGACTGGGACCCCAGTTGCGCTCCGACCACGACGGCGTTCACGCCGGGCGCCACCGCGGTGGCGCTCAACGGCGACACTCCGGTGACGGTGCCACTGGGCTTCCAGATCCCGTACTTCGGACGCACAGTCTCGTCCGTGGGCGTGATCGAGAAGGGTGAGATCCAGTTCACCTCGGACACCGACGGCAACGCACTCGCAGGCGGCCTATGGGTGTGGCCGGCCAGCGACGTCAAGGCCGACAGCCAGACGAGGGTGTACACCGGCACGTCGGGGACGGCGCCCAACCGGAGGACCGTCATCGAATGGCGCGACGCCGTCCTCACCGATCACCCGAATGTCCGGTTCACCTTCGAGGTGATCTTCGACGAGAGCGGCAATCAGACCGTGGCCTTCAAGAACCTGCCGGACTCGGCTGCCACTGGCAACGACATCGAGATCTGGACCTGGGGCCCGGAACAGCAGGGCGTCAGTTACTACGAGACCGTCATGCGAGCGCTGCGCGCCAGCAAAGCCATCACGTTCTCTCAGCCTGTCCCCATCGAAGAAAGCTGAGCCGGTCATGCACAAGTGGAACTCCCGGCTCGGCGCGGCGGTCTCGTTCGCGATGTCGGCCGCCCTGCTCGTCACCCTGCAGCAGCAACCGGCCTGGGCGGCCAAGCCCAAGCCCTACGCCCCGCCCGCGGCAGCCGTGCAGCCTGACGTCGCTGTGCGTGCGGTGCCTGTGAAGTCGCTTCCGTCCGACCACGCCAAGCGGGCTGCCGACCAGCCCAAACCGGTGTGGCCCACGGCGGACGGCCCCGCGCCGGTTCGGGTCGCCGGCCAGGCTTCCTCAACCACGCGCGTGGAAATCCTCGATCAGGCGACCTCGGCCCGCGCGAAGATGGCCGGCTTGCTCTTCCGCGTGGGCCGAACGGCCGGGTCGCTCACGAAGAGCGGTTCTGTCGGGGTGAGCGTCGATTACAGAAAGTTCGCGACCGCGTACGGGGGTGACTGGGCGGCACGGCTCCAACTCGTACGGCTCCCCGACTGTGCCTTGACCACCCCGGAGCGCAAGGAATGCGCCGGCCAGCCGGTCCCCACCCGGAATGATGTCGCCGCGAAGCAGGCGACCGCCGACGTCGCCGTGGGGGCGTCGACGCTGATGGCGCTCGCCGCCACCCCGACCGGACCGACCGGCAGCTACGGCGCGACCACGCTCAACGCGTCCGGCACCTGGTCGGCCGGTGGATCCTCCGGAAACTTCTCCTGGTCCTTCCCGATGCGCGTGCCGCCGGGCCTGAACGGGCCGATGCCCACGGTGGAGCTGGGCTATTCGTCGCAGTCGGTCGACGGGCGGATGGTTTCGTCGAACAATCAGCCGTCCGACATCGGTGAGGGTTTCGAGCTCGGCACCAGCGGGTTCATCGAGCGGCGCTACAGGAACTGCAGCTCCGACGGCGGTACCTCGGACGACGAGTGCTGGGTGACCGACAACGCGTCGCTGTCGCTGAACGGCTCCGGTGGCGACCTGATCCGGGACAACGCCAACGAGAACCTGTGGCACCTCCGCAACGACGACGGCTCGAGGATCGAGCGGCGGTTCGGCGCGGACAACGGCACCTACAACGGTGAGTGGTGGGTCGTCACCTCGGCCAACGGCACGCAGTACTGGTTCGGTCGCAACAAGCTGCCCGGCTACTCGTCCGGTGACACCACGATGTCGGCGTGGACCGTGCCGGTCTTCGGCAACAACACGGGCGAGAAATGCCACAAGGACACGTTCGCGGCGTCGTCGTGCGTGCAGGGCTGGCGCTGGAACCTCGACTACGTCGTCGACCCGCACTACAACACCATGTCGTTCTGGTACGGGACGGACTCGAACAACTACCAGTCGTCCGCGGTCGGGGTGAAGTCCTACATCCGGGGCGGCCGTCTCGACCACGTCTCGTACGGCACCCGGGTCGAACCCGATCTCGCCACCGGCACCGACACGATCTTCAACGGGCACGCGTCCGCTCGAGTCGACTTCGGCTACGACGATCGTTGCCTCAACAACTGCACCGTCCACGACGGCACCCACTGGCCGGACACACCTTGGGACCTGGCCTGCACGAGCAGCACCACCTGCACCGCCCGGATGCCGTCGTTCTTCAGCACCCGGCGCCTCGCCACCGTCACCACCGGCACGTACGAGGCGCTTACCGGTAAGTTCCGCAATGTCGAGCGGTGGACGCTCACCCACTCTTACCCCGACCCCGAGGACGGCACCCGGGCCGGCCTGTGGCTTGCCAAGATCTCGCACGTCGGCCTGGTCGGCGGCGGTGACGGTACGTCGATCCCGGACGTGACGTTCACCGGCAAGAACCTGCCCAACCGGGTCGACGCCGTCGACAACGCACCGCCCATGAACTGGCGGCGCCTCACCGACATCAACAGCGAGACCGGTGCGATCGTCCACGTCGACTACCTCGACACCGACTGCTCGCCCACCAGCAAGCCGTCGAGCCCGGCGCAGAACACCAAACGCTGCTACCCGGTGAAGTGGACGCCGTCCGGATACCCCCAGCAGACCGACTACTTCAACCGCTACGTCGTCAACGAGGTCACCGAGACCGACCGCACCGGCGGTGCCACCCGCGTCCTGCATCACTACGACTACATCGGCACACCGGCGTGGCACTACACCGACGACGACGGGCTCATCGACGACGACGCGAAGACCTGGTCGCAGTGGCGAGGCTACGAGAAGGTCGGGGTCACCACCGGCGATCCAGGCGGCCAGACCTACACCGAGTCGACCTACTTCCGCGGCATGAACGGCGACTACCTCACCGCGACCACCAAGCGGTCCGCCTCGGTCAAGGACTCGCGGAGCGTGCTTGTCGCCGACGACGACGCGTACACCGGGATGGTCCGGGAGACGCGGACGCTCAACGGGCCCGACGGCGCCGAGGTGTCCGGCGAGATCAACGACCCGGTCAAGTCGGCCGCCCGGGCCACCCGCACCATCGCCGGTGCGACAGTGGAGTCCCGGTTCGTCAACATCGAAGGCACCCACTCGCGGGTCACGCTCGACCACGCGCCGTGGACCCGGACGACCTACACCAAGACCACGTTCGACGACTACGGGATGCCGACCCGCACCGACGACTACGGCGACGAGGCGGTGACCGGCGACGAACAATGCACGGCCACCACGTACGAACCCCGCAACACCACGCTGTGGCTGACGTCGCTGCCGCAGCGAATTCAGACGTACGCGGTGGGCTGCGGCCAGACCGGCGGCACCGTCGCCGAGGCGAACGTCATCGGGGACGCGCTCACGCTGTACGACAGTCACGGGTACGGTGTCGCGCCGACCAAGGGCGACGTCACCGAGACCGACCAGATGATCGCCTACAACAACGGCAGTCCCAGCTACAAGGCGGTCACCAAGTCGGCCTACGACGACCTCGGCCGGGTGGTCGATTCGTGGGACGTGCTCGACCATCATTCGGCGACGGCGTACACGCCCGCCCGGACCGGGCCGGTCACGCAGACCGTCGACACCAACCCGATGGGCTGGACCACGACAAGCATCATCGAGCCGGCCTGGGGTCTGGCCACCGCTACGGTCGACGTCAACCAGCTGCGGACCACCCTCAAGTACGACGGTCTGGGCCGGCTCACCGGCATGTGGTCCCCGGGCCGCAGCCTGTCGGATCCCGCTGACGTCGCCTACGACTACCTGATCCGCACCGACGGCGTGAACGCCGTGACCACCAGCCACATCAACCCGACCGGCGGGGTCACGAAGTCGTACACCCTCTACGACGGCCTCCTGCGTACCCGGCAGACCCAGACGTCGTCGCCGAAGGGCGGCCGGATCCTCACCGACACGTTCTACGACGCCGCCGGACGCGCCTATCTCAGCAACGGCGCCTACTGGGATCCGACCGGCTCGCCCGGCACGTCGGTGGTGAAGCCGATGCAGCAGGAGGACGTACCCAACCAGACCCGGACCGTCTTCGACGGCGCCGGCCGGGCGATCAGCTCGATCTTCCAGCCGCGCACGGTCGAGCGCTGGCGTACCACAACGGTCTACGGCGGTGACCACACCGACGTCGAACCGCCCACCGGCGCCACCGCGTCCTCGACCTGGGTCGACGCTCGCGGCCGCACCATCCAGCTGCGGCAGTATCCGACCCGGTCGGCCACCGGCACCGACTACGACCACACCGACTACGCCTACAACGCGAAAGGCCTGCTCGACTCGGTCACCACGCCCGACGGCAGCAAGTGGACCTACACCTACGACCTCCGCGGCCGCAAGATCAGCAGCACCGACCCGGACGCCGGCAAGTCCATGTACAAGTACGACGACGCCGGCAAGCTCACCACCAGCCAGGATGGCAACAACGCGCAGCTGTTCCACACCTACGACGCGCTCGACCGCAAGATCGGACTCTACAAGGGCACGAGCGTCTCCTCGTCGGGCCAGCTCGCCCAGTGGGACTACGACCAGGCCCTCTTCGACGGCACCACCACGCGGGTGCTGGGCCGGCCCTCCCAGTCCAGCCGGATCGACGGGACCAAGCGCTACATCACGGCGGTCAACAAGTACGACCAGCATTACCAGCCGACCGAGTCGATGGTCACGATTCCGTCCGGGGAGAACGGGCTCGGTGGCGACTACAAGTTCTCCACCGGCTACAACGCCGACGGGAGCGTACGGGCGGCCGGCTATCCCACCAGCGGTGACCTGCAACTGGAAACCGCATTCTACGGCTACAACGGTGACGACCAGCCCTCGACGCTGCTGAACTCCTACGGCACGCAGACCGGGTCGAGCATCGTCTCCGACAGCAAGTACGACGCGCTGGGCCACGCCACGCAGTACACGCTCTACACCGGCTTCTACAGCGGCACCGGCTCGCGCGCCTACCTGAACTTCGAAACCGACCAGACCACCGGCCGGATGAACGAGATAAGCGTCCACCGTGACGGCATCTCGCCCAACACGGTCACCGACCTGCACTACACGTACGACGACGCCGGCAATGTCACGAAGATGGCCGACGACGCCGCGGCCGACACACAGTGCTTCACCTACGACCGCTACCAGCGGCTGACCGAAGCCTGGACACCGTCCTCCGGCAACTGCGCAACGGCCCGGTCCACGGCCGGTCTGGGCGGAGCCGCGCCGTACTGGCAGAGCTACACCTACAGCCTGGGCGGCGCCCGCGCCTCGCTCACCGACCACGGAACCGCCAACGGTGATGTCACCACCAGCTACACCTACACCGACAGCACCCCGACGGACCCGACCACCGGTCAGCCGCACGGCCTGGACGGCACTACCACGACCGACAACACCGGCACCCGTTCCGCGGCCTACACCTACGACAAGGCCGGCAACACCAAGACCCGCCCCGGCCCGAACGGCACGCAGACCCTGGTCTGGGACGCCGAGGGCAACCTGCAGAGCGTCACCGACACGGCCGGCAGCACCAGCTACCTGTACGACGCCGACGGCAACCGGCTGATCAGCCGCGACACCGGTGGAAAGACGCTCTACCTGCCGAACGAAGAGGTGCGCTTCACCAACAGCACGGGCGCTACGAGCTGTACCCGCTACTACTCATTCGGCGGTGGCACGGTCGCGCAGCGTACGTCGTCGGGTTTGACCTGGCTGGCTTCCGACCACCAGGGCACTCAGAACGTCAGCGTCGACGAGCAGACCCAGACGTCGACGATCCGCCGCCAGACTCCGTTCGGCACGGCCCGCGGCACATCGACGCCGTGGGTGAATACGAAGGGTTTCGTCGGCGGCACCTCCGATCCGACCGGTCTGACTCACCTCGGTGCCCGCGAATACGATCCGGCCCTGGGCCGTTTCATCTCGGTCGACCCGGTACTCGACAGCGGCGACCCGCAGTCGATGGAGGGCTACGCCTACTCCGACAACAGCCCGGTCATGAAGTCCGACCCGTCCGGCGAGATGTTCGCGACGCCGGACGGTGGGGGTAGCCAACAGAGTGTCAACGAGGCATATCAGCTCCTGAAGAACGGCAGCAACAACGACGACGATCAGCCGTCGAGCAAGCCGACGCCGAAGAAGAAAAAGAAGTGTGGCTGGACGTGCAAGGCCGGCGGCTGGATCGACGACCACAAGGCCGTCATCGCCGGCGCCGCCGCAGGCATCGTGGTCGGCTTGGGTTGCGAGGCGGCGATCGGCTGGACCGGTGTGGGCGCGGTCGCATGCGGGGCCGCCGCGGGTGCGGTCGGCAGCATGGTGCAGTACGCGGTCGAGACCAAGGTCGAGCACAAGGGCAACTTCAGTCTCGGCGGCATGCTGGTTCAGGGCGCGATCGGCGGGGTGGTCGGCGGTTTCACCGGCGGTCTGGGCTCCATAGGCAACGCGGGTCTCAGGGCGGGCTTCTCCAACTTGGCTTCCGGAGCGGGTGGCCGGGCCGCGTTCAACGCGGGTGCCGCCGCCATGAAGAAGGAAGCCAGCAACATAGCCAGCGGCCTGACCCGCGGAGCCTTCACGCGCGGTGCCGCGGAATCGGCTGAGGGCGCGGCCCTACCGAAGCCCAGTTGTCACAGCTTCGCTCCGACCACGGCTGTGGTTATGTCGGACGGGACTGCCAAGCAGATCGGTGCCGTGCAGGTCGGCGACCACGTGCTGGCCGGCGACCCGGAGACGGGGGATAAGTCCGAGCGGGTGGTCGACGAGGTCCACGTCAACCATGACACCGCCTTGACCGATGTCACCGTGAAGGCCGACGGCCAGGCCACGGTTGTGCACACCACCCAGTACCACCCGTTCTGGGACGAGACACAACAGCGCTGGGTCAACGCTGGCGACCTCACCGAAGGCGACAGTCTCCGCTCCACCGACGGCACCTCGATCACAGTCCTGAGCGTCAACAACTTCACCGACGCCCAGACCATGTACGACCTAACCATCAAAGACGTCCACACGTACTATGTGCTCGCCGGCACAACCCCGGTCCTCGTCCACAACTGCGGCGGTGGCTTTAAGAATGGTGTCGCGCCCGACGAGATCGATGCCATCAATCGCAGTTTCGGTGGCGAAAGAGAACTGAACGGATCGGCAGCCAATGCTTTGGCGAATGCTTCTCGATATGGAAGCTTCTGGGAGAAGTCCGGGGTCATGATTCGAGATATTGCCGGTTCGCACATGTACAATAACGGCAACAAACGGACCGCTCATGCAGTCGTCTCAGAATTGATGCGCAGAAATAACGTCATCAGCGGACCGACATCGGATGATCTCTGGTCGGTGATTGCCCGAGTCAGTGACTCGACCAAGAAGGGCCATACGATGGATGTCGGTGAAATCGCAGGTATGCTGAGGGGCTACTAATGATCGAAACTGGATTCGGCCTCCCCGAACTGATGGAGGACTTGGGTCGTCGTGGGGTCTCTGCATTGCTCAAGGTTGACCACGAGAGGTTTGGCTTCGGGCAAAAACCGTGGACGCTAATGCTGTCTGGCCCGGGGTTGGGTGAATCGGCGTCGTTCCATTCTGACTTCCGCTCCCTGCGTGAGGCATTGGATCGAGGTCTGTCCTTCTTGCGAGGCCTGCCGGGCGACTGGGATTGGCTTGACTCCTACCCGCTGGATTCCGAATAGGGTCTCTAGGGCGAGGGGTTCGGCGAGCAATTCTCGTCGATAAAAGCTCGCGTAATGCGGCGCACCGACCTGGCTACAATCTGTAGCCAGGTCGGTGCTGCGTGCGCCGAAGTCTGCCGACGTGCGACGGCGTTGCCGTCATCGTTGCCGTCAAAGCCGACGCAACATCGATATCTTCCGATCTATCTGCTGCGGTGTCTCTGAAAGTGCGGAGCTTCGTCCAAGCCGTGCGTGATCTGACGTAGGCGGGCGTGCGCGCGGGGCCGTAGGCCTATAGCGCGTGCGCGCGGCCCGGCTTCGGCCGGGCCGCGGAATGGCTGCGAGGCGGCGCATAATGGATGTGTCGCCTGTCGGGCGTGTAACCGGAGCAAATCAAACAGCACGGTCGACGAATGGGACGAACGAACGTTGGGCGAGGCAGGGTTGATGCGAGACGCACGTGGTCTTAACCTGATTGACGTGCCGAGATAGCCGGTTTTCCAGCCAGTATGAAGGTGGCCCGAATGATTGGATGATGAGTGTCCGTCTATGAGATTGCCCGAATCATGCCGAGCATAGGGCTACTACGGCAGCGTGCGCAGTCTTTAGCTGTGCTGGACGCAATCCTGTGTCCGAATGCAGATTCGCGCCGCTATTTTTATTCAGTCCAATGGCGGCTCGATTCGCAGTTGTTCTGGATGGACAGCGGGACTGGCGATGATCTGTCTGTCACTTTTCCGGCAGGCGCGTTCGTTCGTGGTTTCGCTCATGAGTCACCGATGAGCCCGGCAGAGAATAGCGATGAGCTTTGGCCTGGGATGCTCGACGGTCTTCCTGCGGAGTTTGAAAGCCTTCTCGAAGAGCCAAGTTTCATGTATAAGGATGTTCTTTCGGCTACCTTCTGTATGTGGCGGGCGGCGACGGACGGGCAATGGCGGCACGGGAGCGTCGATCTTCCGGAGACGGATACCAGTTCGTCGGATGTCGATGGTTCTGAAATGATGCGGGTTCTTTGTGAAGAAGCTCCCCCACTTTATGTGGATTTCGCGGAGACCTATTACCCGATGCCGGTTTCCAGGGAAGCCGTGGAACAAATATGGAGGACCGTGCCGCTGACGGAATCATTGGTCCGGGAGTTGAATCCGTCGGTCGGAATGGCCGAGCTGATCGAGGAAGTGGGGCTCGCGGCCTATCCCGTCGCTTCCCAATGTTTTACCCTTTCTGGAATTCGATAAAGCGCCGGAATCTTCGCCGCGCCCCGGCGCAGCGGGGTGGCGCGGCGCGGACACCATGCCCCGGCTGGCTGACAGTTCTCCGCTCAGAGCCGGGCTACGTCTTCGGCGACGAGGCGGGTTAATTGCGAAGGCCTCGTTGGCGATGTGTGCTGCGATGATGTTGTGCACCGAGGTGCCGGTGAGGGCGTTGGTGGATCTGACCTTGGTGGCGGAGCACTGGCGGGGTCACGGTGCCATATACGACGGGTTGAATCAGGGCCAGATCGATGTTGAACAGCTGCGGATCGTGCTGGCGGGGCTGGTGTGGCCACGCGCGGATAACGGCCGGTGATGCTCGCGGTCGATGTGAGCCCGTGGCTGCGACCCGATGCCGCGACGAGCCCGGACCGGCTGTTCTGTCACGAGTATGGCCGTGGCCACAACGCTGATCAGTTCATCCCGGGCGGGCCGTACTCGTTTGTCGCGCGCTCGAGCCCGGACGCACGTCGTGGACGGCGGTCCTGGACGGGGTCCGGCGGGGCCCGAGTGACGACGTCGCCGTCGCCATCGCCATCAGCTAGGACCGGCTGCACCCCAGGCTGACGCATCGAGCTGCGTGGCTCGACCACAAAGGCGACCACCATGTTCTGGAGGGCACGCTGATCTGCCTGACCGTCGACCGGCTGCCCGGAGACCATGATCCGAGGTCAACCTCGCACTAATGTCCGACGGTCAACAGGGCCGTGATGGCGCGGGCCATGGTTGCCCGCGCGGTTGTTGCGGACAAGCCCATCACGTCGCGCCAGGTCGACCACGTGGACCACATGCTTATCGCGATGACCGCGTTCAGCAACTCCTCGTCGCCCTTCAGTTCGGCGGCGAAGAGGGCCGACACCTCCTCGCGTACCCGCGCCAAGTGCAGCTTTCGATACTTCTGCAGCGCCTCGGAGAATGGCTCCTTCACCGCCGACGCCTTGGCGTTCGGGGTGATCTGCTCGAGCATGCGGGCGCGCTGTTTGCAGTAGGCCTCGATGCGGTCGGGCAGCGGCAGCTTGGCGGAGATCGGCCGGTGGGCCGCGTCCCTCGACTCCAGGACGCGCTGGCCGCTTTCGGCGAACAGCGCCTCCATGTCGGCGAAGTGGGACCACAGGGCGCGCAGCGACACCCCGGCCTGTTTGGCTATCCGGTCGGCGGTGGGGCGCAGGTCGCCGTCGCGGATCAGTTGCAGGTGGGCGTCGACGATCGCGTTGCGGGTTCGTTCGGAACGGGCCGTGCGGCCGTCCACTTTCTGAGTCACTTGTCGCTCCGGTAGCGGTTCAACTCCCGTCTGGCCAGGGAGCGTTTGTGCACCTCGTCCGGGCCGTCGGCGAGGCGTAGGGTGCGGGCGGCGGCCCACAGGCCGGCCAATGGAGTGTCCTGCCCGACACCGGCCGCGCCAAACGACTGGATCGCTTTGTCGACGATCCATTCCGTGGTGGCGGGCACGATTATCTTGATGGACTGGATCTCGGTGTGCGCACCCTTGTTGCCCACCGTGTCCATCAACCAGGCGGCCTTGAGCACGAGCAGGCGGGCCTGCTCGATGCGCACCCGCGACTCGGCGATCCAGTCCTGCACCACGCCCTGCTCGGCGAGCGGTTTGCCGAACGGGGTGCGAGCCAGCGCCCGCGTGCACATCAGTTCCAGGGCGCGTTCGGCCATCCCGATCAGGCGCATGCAGTGGTGGATGCGGCCGGGGCCGAGGCGCGCCTGCGAGATGGCGAAACCGCTGCCCTCCTCGCCGATCAGGTTCGCGACGGGTACGCGTACGTCATCGAAGTAGACCTCGGCATGCCCGCCGTGATCTCCGTCGGTGTAGCCGAAGACCCGCATGCCGCGCTCGACCCGCACGCCGGGGGTGTCCCGGGGCACGAGGATCATGCTTTGTTGCACGTGGCGGGCGGCGTCCGGGTCGGTTTTGCCCATCACGATGAAGATTTTGCAGTTCGGGTTCATCGCGCCGGAAATGTAGAACTTGTGGCCGGTGATGACGTATTCGTCGCCGTCGCGGGTGATCCGCGTGCCGATGTTGGTGGCGTCCGAGGAGGCGACGCCCGGCTCGGTCATCGCGAACGCGGAGCGGATCGACCCGTCCAGCAGCGGCCGGAGCCACTGTTCCTGCTGCGCGGCGGAGCCGAACTCGTTCAGCACCTCCATGTTCCCGGTGTCGGGGGCGGCGCAGTTGAGCGCGGCCGGTGCCAGGGACGGGCTGCGGCCGGTGATCTCGGCGAGCGGGGCGTACTGGAGGTTGGTCAGGCCGGCGCCGTTCGAGCCCGGCAGGAAGAGGTTCCACAGGCCCGCGCCGCGCGCGGCGGCCTGCAGCGACGGCAGCACGGCCGGCGGTTCCCAGCCGTCGTGCGAGGCGAGCGACGGCTCCGCGGGGTAGACGTGCTCGTCCATGAAGGCGAGCAACCGCTTCTGGTAGTCCGAAGTCTTGGCGTCGAAGTCGAAGTCCATCAGTTTCCCTCCAGCGCCTCGTGGCCGCGCATCACCAGCGGGCCGACCAGGTTGCCGATCGACTCGAAACCGGCACCGACCGTCTGGCCTTGAACATATCGGTAGTGCACGCCCTCGAGGATCACCGCGAGCTTGAACGCGGCGAACGCGACGTACCAGTGCAAGTCGCTGACATCGCGTCCGCTGCGCGACGCGTAGCGGTCACTCATCTCGCGCAGCGTGGGATGTCCGGGCACCTTCATCGGTACGGTCGCCGCACCGTCACCGACCTGCAGCGGCAGTTCCGCGTAGACAAGCATGAGGGCGACGTCGCTGAGCGGGTCGCCGAGCGTGGACATCTCCCAGTCGAGCACCGCCTTGACGTCGAGCTGGTCGCCGATCAGGACGTTGTCGAGCCGGAAGTCGCCGTGCACGACCGTGCCCGGCCCGCCGCCCGGGATGTCCACGGCCAGCCGGGCGTGCAGCTCCTCGATGCCGGGGACATCGCGGCTGTGGGAGGCGTCGAGCTGCTTCTTCCACCGGCTGACCTGCCGTTGGTTGAAGCCGTCGGGGCGCCCGAAATCGGCGAGCCCGATCGCCGCCGGGTCGAGCGCGTGCAGGTCGGCCAGGGTGTCCACCAACGACAGGATCAACCTGTGCAAGGAGGTGGCACCGAGCGCCGCCAAGTCCGATTCGTCGCGATAGATCCGCCCATCGACGTGCTCCATCAGGTAGAACGGAGCACCGATGACCGAGATGTCCGTGCAGAGCAGCACCGGACGCGGCGCCGGAAAACCGGCCTTCGACAGCGCCTCCAGAACCCGGTGCTCCCGAACCATGTCGTGCGCGGTGGGCAGGACGTGCCCGAGCGGCGGGCGCCGCAGAACCCAGCGCTGCGAGCCGTCGGTCACCGCGTAGGTCAGGTTGGACCGCCCGCCCACGAACATCGTCCCGGTCAGCTCGCGCGCGGAGCCGAGATATTTCTGCAGTGCGGCCAGGTCGAGGCCCTTCACCGGGTGCCGCCCTCGAACGTCCGCTGGATCTTGTTCATCCCACCGAGCCACCGGTCGGTGTCGGCGGCCCGCAGCCGGTAGTACTCGGCCACCTCCGGATGCGGTAGGACCAGGAAGTTCTCCCCGTCGAGCGCCTTCGCCGCCACCTCGGCCACTTCGGCCGGTTCGAGCGCACCGTCGGCCAGCATCGTCGAGCTCGCGCTGCCGCTCGTCTCGCCCCGCGTCAGCATGTCGGTGCGCACACCCTGCGGGCAAAGAGCCTGCACGATCAGACCCCGATGGGCGTACGTCGCTCGCAGCCACTCGGCATAGGCAAGCGCGCCGTGTTTGGTGACGGCGTAGGACGCGCTGCCGAGGATCGACAGCAGGCCGGCCGCGCTCACCGTGATCAGCAGCCGGTGCGGTCCGTCCTGGTCCAGCCAGCGCGGCAGCAGGTGCCGGGTGACGTGGACGTGCGACATGACGTTGACGTTCCAGGAGCGGGCCCAGTCGTCGTCGGGAGTGTTCTCGTCGCCGACGCTGAGCATGCCGGCGTTGGAGCAGAACAGGTCGATGCCGCCGAGCTCGGCCCAGGCCAGTTCGATCAGCCGCCGGGTGTCGTCCTCGTTCGCGGCGTCGGCCGGCGCCGCGAGACCGCCGATCTCGGACGCCACGGCCTGCGCCGCCGCCGCGTCGAGGTCGCTGACGACGACCTCGGCCCCGTCGGCTGCGAACCGGCGGGCCAGCGCCGCCCCGATGCCACCACCGGCGCCGGTGACGACGACCCGCCGGGCCGCCTCGGGCCGGCTCCCCGCCTCGGGCCGGCTCCCCGCCTCGGGCCGGCTCCCCGCCTCGGGCCGGCTCCCCGCATCGGGCCCGCTCACTGGACCGCCCCGGTCAGGGTCACGCCGCCGTCGATGACGATGGTCTGGCCGGTGATCCAGGCGGCGTCCGGCCCGCAGAGGAAGGCGACCGTGCCGGCCACGTCCTCCGGCACGCCGAGCCGGCGCAGCGGATAGGTGGCCGCGACCTCTTCCTCGCGCCCCTCGTAGAGGGCGGTCGCGAACTTGGTCTTGACCACCGCCGGGGCGACCGCGTTGACCCGCACCTTGGGGGCCAGCTCGACGGCCAGCTCCTCGGTGAGGTGGATCAGGGCGGCCTTGGTGACGCCGTAGAACGCGATGCCGGGCGCCGGGCGGACCCCGGAGACCGAGGAGATGTTGACTATCGAGCCGCCCTCGGTGAGCCCGCCACGTAGGGCTTCCTGCACCCAGCCGAGCGTGCCGAGGACGTTCACGTCGATCATCTTGCGGGCGGCGCCGAGGTCGAGCGAGCCGAGCGGCCCGTATGCCGGGTTGATGCCGATGTTGTTGACCAGCGTGGTGATCGGGCCGTACTGGCCGAGCACGGTGTCGATCACCTCGGCGCGATGGTCGGCGTCGTCGCCCTTGCCGGCGATGCCGATCGCGACCTCGGGACCACCGAGATCCTTGGCCGCCTGGTCCAGGGCCTCCGCGTTACGCCCGGTGATCGCCACCCGGTAACCCTCGGCCACGAAGCGTTGTGCGATGGCGAAGCCGATTCCCCGGCTGGCTCCGGTCACGATCGCCACTTGGTCCGCCATCGCCGCTCCCTTGTTCGCTTATCTGTTCGATCTCAGACGTCGTCCGCTTTTCGATTCGATCTCAGACGTTACTGTGCCGTAGGAATTCCGTTCTGTGGAGGCGTGACCGCCGCCCCGGAGTACGCGGTGACCGGCCCGTCGCCGTCGTCGGTCTGGTAGGGCGTACCGAAGTAGGCCGCCTTGCCTCCGGTGATCTTGGTCAGCTGCTCACCGCCGTACCCCGAGTGATCCTTGTCCGAGTACCGCACGGACACCAGGCCCGGCCCGGTGAAGCCGCCATTCACCACTGCGGCGGTCAGCTTGTCGCGGGTGAGGTCCTTGCCGGCGCCCTGCAACGACTGGACGAAAAGGTACGCGACCGACATGCCGTACACGACGTTGTTGTCGAATTCGGCGTTGGCGTTGTGCTCGGTGTTGACCTTCTTGAAGAGCTGGATCCACGGGTTCGCGTCGTCGTTCGCCAGCGGCAGATAACCGGCCGCCACCACGCCCTCGAGCAGTCCCGCCGCCTGGCCCAGCGTCTTGGTCAGGGTGGTCGGGTCGGAGCCGACGTTGCTCACCACGAACTGCGGCTTGAAGCCGATCTTCGCGGCGGTGCCGATGGACAGCGCGGTGAAGCCGGGAATGGTGGCCAGGATGATGACGTCGCAGGCAGCGGCCTTGAATGCGCCCATCTGCGGGCCGACGTTGGGGTTGCTCGTCACGTAGGTCTGCTTGGCCGCGACCGGGCCGAGGACCTTCTCGACGCCGACCAGGCTGTCCTTGCCGAAGTCGTCGTCCTGCCCGAGGAAGCAGACCTTCTTGCCGGGGTAGGTCTCCTTGACGTGGGTCGCGAGGATCTTGCCCTCGACCGTGTAGTCCGGGTTGAAGCCGAACGTCCCGGGATATTTGTCCGGCTGGTTCCAGCTGCGGCTACCGCTCGCCACGAACAGGTCGGGCACCCGGTTGGTCTTGAGGAAGTCGAGCACGCCGGTGTGCGTGGGCGTGCCGAGCCCGTTCAGGATGGCGAAGACCTTGTCCTGGAGCACCAGTTGCCGCACGACCTGCTGGGTGTTCGCCGGGTTGTAGCCGTCGTCCATGATCTTGTAAGTGATCTTGCGGCCGTACACGCCGCCGTTCGCGTTGACGTAGTCGAAGTAGGCCTTGGTGGCCGGCGCGATCTTGGAGTACCCGGCCGCAGCCGGGCCGGTGAGCGGCATGTGCGTGCCGACGACGATCTCGGAGTCGGTCACGCCGGGGGTGTCGCCGCTGCCACCACCGGAGCTGTTTCCGTTGCTGCAGCCGGCGGCCAGCAGCAGCGCGGCGAGGACGGTCGCGGTGCGTCTCATTCTTGGCCTTTCTGCTTCTTTCTCGGGAACCGCAGGGACGCCTTCTTTGTCGGGAACCGCAGGGATGCCTGCTTTGTGGGGAACCGCAGGGATGCCAGGCCGCCGGGGGCGGCCAGCATGACGACGACGAGCACGACGCCGAAGAAGGTGAGCGCGAGGTTGCCCTCCAGCCGTTGCGAGCCGGCGTCCTCGGCGATCGACTGCGCCACCGAAGGAAGCGCCACCAGCAGAAAGGCGCCGATCACCGCGCCCGACAGCCGGCCGAGTCCGCCGATCACGATCGCCATCAGCAGGAACAGCGACAGCGTCAGCGGGAACGCGCCGGGGGAGACACTCTGGGCGAGCACGGCGAAAAGGGCACCGGCCAGACCGGCGCAGGCCGAGGAGACGACAAAGGCCAGGACCTGGGTACGGGCGACGCCGACCCCGGCGAGCTTGGCGGCGGTCTCGTCATCGCGTACGGCACGCAGGTCACGGCCGAAACGACCACGGATCGCGTACGCCAGGAGCAGCACCGTGACCAGCGCGGCACCCCAGCACAGCCAGGCCTGCCACTGCTCGACCCCGATCGTGCCGGGCGGCGGTTCGAGCGCGACGGTCAGACCCTGATCACTGTTGAACGTCTCGTCGAACGTACTGGTGATCGACGGGACCACGACCGCCACCGCCAGGGTCAGGCCGGCCAGGTAGGGACCGCGCAGCCGGGCCGCCGCCAAGCCGATGATCGCGCCGACCGCGGTGGTCACGACGATCGCCGCCGCCAGGCCCAGGACCAGCATGTCGAAGCGGTTCTGCATCAGGGCGAGGGTGTAGGCGCCGGTCGCCATGAGGGCGCCGTGCCCGAGCGAGAGCTGGCCGTTGAGTCCGGTGAGGACCGTCAGTCCCGCGGTCACGCAGAGGTACGCACCGATGGTCGCCAGCTGGTAGTTCCGGAACGGCGGCAGGGTGTAGGTGAGGACCGCGATCACGGCCGCGGCGACAAGCACGACCAGCAGCGGGCTGACTCGCCGCCGGGTAGGCACTCGTCTCCGCTCGACCTTTTCGGGTATGGCCACGGTTGTCATGCGGTCCTCGCCTTCGCCTTGGCGAACAGTCCGGCCGGCCGGGTCAGCAGGACGGCCACGAGCAGGAACAGGACCGCCATCGGAGCGACCGTGGCGCCGAAGTAGCCGCTCACGTAGGCCAGCACCAGTCCCACCACCAGGCCGCCCACCACCGCGCCGACCGGGCTGTCCAGGCCACCCAGCACCGCTGCCGTGAACGCCGAGATGAACAGGAGATCCATCGCGTTCGGGTGCAGGCCCAGCTCGGTCGGGAGCACGAGCATCCCGGCCAGCGAACCGACCGCCGCCGCCAGCGCCCAGCCCAGGGTCAGCATGCCGCCGACCGGAACGCCGAGCAGGCGCGAGACGTCGGGGGCGAACGCGGCCGCCCGCATGCGCAGTCCGGTAGGCGTACGGGTGAAAAGAAGCGTGAGCAGAACGACCACCGCACCCACCGCGGCGAACACGAACAGGTCGTACCGCGAGAGCAGGGCGACGCCGCCGATCAGGAACGCGTCCCGGCTGAACGGGGCCTCGACCGGCCGGAACTCGTTGCCGTAGATCATCCCCAGCACCCCCTGGATGATCAGGACGAGACCGAGAGCCACCACCACCCCGTTGAGCGGCGACGAATGGTCGACGAACCGCATCACCACCCGCTCGACCACCGCCCCGAGCAGCAGCCCGGCGACGACAGCAGTGAGGAAGCCGAGCCAGTAGGAGCCGGTCGCGTTGGCCACCGAGTAACCGGCATAGGCCGTGGCCACGGCCATGGCGCCCTGTGCGAAGTTCACGATCCGGGCCGCCCGCCAGATCAGCACGAGCGCCAGCGCGAACGCCGCGTAGACCGCACCCCGGCTGAGCCCGTCGAATGTCAGATAAAGGAATCGGTCCACGGTCAGAACCCCAGAAACGCGTGTCGGAGGTCGGCGTCGCCGGCCAGCGTCGCCGCGTCGTTGCGGGTGACCACCCGGCCCAGCGAGAGCACCAGCCCCTCGTCGGCCACGGACAGCGCGCTGCGCACGTTCTGCTCGACCAGCAGCACCGCCAGCCCCGTGCGATCCCGCAGGTCCCGAAGCAGCGCCATGATCTGCGCGGTGATCTTCGGCGCCAGCCCCAGCGACGGCTCGTCGAGCAACAACAGCCGCGGCTCGGCGGCCAGCGCCCGGCCGATCGCCAGCATCTGCCGCTCCCCACCGGACAGCTGGTGCCCGAGGTGGCCGCGGCGCCGGGCCAGCGCCGGGAACAGGTCGTAGATGTCGTCGAGCGCCGGCCGGGGCTTCCGCCACAGCCCGCCCAGCTGCAGGTTCTCGTCCACGGTCAGCTCGGTGACGACGCCGCGCCCCTCCGGGACATGCGCGATGCCGTGCCGCACCATCCGCTCGACCTTGACCCCGCGCAGATCCACCCCGTCGAAGACGACCCGGCCGGCGCTGCTGCGGAGCTGGCCCGAGACCGTACGCAAAAGGGTCGTCTTGCCCGCCCCGTTCGCCCCCAGCACCGCAACGATCTGTTTGCTCTCGACCGTGAGGCTGACGTCCCGAAGCACCGGCGCCGCCCCGCCGTAGCCCGCGCTGAGCCCGTCGATCCGAAGAAGCGGCGGCCTGGGCCCGCTCACGCCGCCGTCCCCAGGTAGGCCTCGGTGACCTTGTCGTCGGCCCGGATCTCGGCCGGGGAGCCGAGCGCGATCGGCTTGCCGAAGTCGAGGACCAGAATCTCGTCGCACACCGACATGACCAGGTCCATGTGGTGCTCCACCAGCAGAACCGTGGTATCCACCGCCTTGATCAACTCGGCCAGCCAGTCGATCTCGGCGCCGTCGAGCCCACCGGCCGGCTCGTCGAGCATCAAAATCCGGGGCCGCGACGCGAGGGCCCGAGCAAGTTCGACCCGCTTGCGCCGGGCATTGGGCAGCGAGGCCGGGTACGCGTCGGCGACGTCCGCCACCCCGCAACGCTCCAGGGCCTCGTAGGCCGCCGCCGTGCCCGCCCCCCGGTGCCGCACCCCGACGAGCACGTTCTCGAGCACCGTCATCCCGTTGAACTGCCCGACCCCTTGCAACGTGCGAGCGATCCCGTGCCGGGCAAGCTGATGCGGCTTGGGGCTGAACGCTTTCCCGTCGAGCGTGATCGACCCCGACTGCGGCACCGCGAACCCGCACACCACATTGAAGAGCGTCGTCTTCCCCGCCCCGTTCGGCCCGATCACCCCCACCACCCGCCCGGGCGAAACCCGCAGCGAGACGTCTTCGAGAGCCACCAGCCCACCGAAGCGAACCGTGATGTCGTGCAGCGAAAGCCCCTGCTCAACATGCGTGGACAAGGTCACCTCCCAGTCAACCGGCAGACGTCCGAAGTGGAGAGAGCGATGGTCAACTATTTACACTGGCAGTGTAACTTTCCCCGCCCGGACGTCAACCTTTTCGTTACTTGTCCGTAACAAGCCCCGCACATGAATCGACTAAGACCAATCAACCCACGCGGGATTTCGCCCACCCAGACATCGACCTCGTCGAATTCGCCCCGGCGGGGCGCCCGGCATCCACGGTCACGCCGCATCGAGGCGGCGCCCCGGTCGTGCCTGGTCGTGGCGCCTCGGCGGGCTCCCGGGTCACGCCTTTTCCGGCGGCTCGGACTGGCCCTCCTTGCCGTGCTCAGCTACCGGCAAGCGCCTCAGGCGACGTTGATCGGGCGGAACTGGATGCTCACGCGCGGCCCCACGGGCTTTGCGGTTTTCAGGATGGCGTGCTCCCAGGTGCGCTGGCATGAGCCGCCCATGACGATCAGGTCGCCGTGTCCAAGGGGAAAGCGGAGCGTGTCGTGGCCGCCGGCGCGGGGGCGCAGGGACAGCTGGCGCGGGGCGCCCAGGGACAGGATGGCGACCATGGTGTCGTGGCGGGCGGAGCGGCCCAGGGTGTCGCCGTGCCAGGCGACGCTGTCGCGGCCGTCTCGGTAGAGGCACATGCCGGCTGTCACGAACTCCTCGCCCAACTCCTCGGCGTAGTGGGCGGAAAGCATCGCCTTCGCCCTCGTGAGCGCGGGATGGGGCAGTTGCTCGTCACCGCCGAACCACCGCAGCAACCGGGGGACATCGACGACGTTGTCGTACATCTGGCGGCGGTCCGCTCGCCAGTCGATGCCCAGCAACGTCTCGAAGACCTCGTCGGAACCCTGCATCCAGCCGGGCAGCACGTCGACCCACGCCCCGACGGTCAGCTGATGCCGGACGATCCGGCCCGCGAGCGGCTCGAGAGCGGGTGCCGACCCGGCCGCGAGATCGAGCATCGACGGTTGATAGTTGCTGGTCACGGGATAATGCTAGTACATCCGTTCGATTATTGACTTTGGTCGGGATCGCTGGGTCAGTGCTCGGCGGCCACGGCGGCTTCATCGGGCGCGGTTGACGTGGAGGCAGGGGCGTCCGGCTTGGGGCGGAGAGCCGAGACGGCGACGATGGCTGCCGCGATCCCGCCCACCACGCCGACCATCGCAGTGATCGACAACGAGTCGACGAAGGCCGCCTTGGCGAGCTCGGCCAGGGCCGTGTCGCCGGTCCGGGCCGCGATCCGCAATGCATCGCCGATCGATTCCCGCGCCTGTTCGGTGACGTCGGACGGCATCGATGCCCGGTATCCCGTCGCCAGTATGCTGCCCAGCACGGCCACGCTGAGTGCCGCTCCGACCTGCTGCACAGTGTCGTTGACTGCCGATCCGACCCCGGCGCGCTCCGGCGGCAGGGCGCTGAGCAGGGTGCCGACAGCGGCCGGACCAGCCACGCCACTGCCCGCGCCCATCAGGATCATCGCGGTGGCCAGGTGCAGGAAGCCGTCCCCCGGTTCGAGCGTGGCGATCACGACGAAGCCGGCTGCCATCAGCAACAGACCGGAGGTAAGGGCGACCCGGGCGCCGAGCTTCTTGTCGACGACCACGCCGAGGCCATTGCAGATCATCGTAGTGACGATCATCGGGATGAAGGCGAGGCCGGCTTTCGCCGGCGGGTAGTCCAGGACGAACTGAAGGTATTGGGTGAGGGCCAGGAGCGTGCCGCCGGCCGAGAAGGACAGCAGCACGAGCGAGAGGCTGGCACCGGCGAAGTTCCGATTACGAAAGAGGGAGAGCGGCAGCATCGGCTCGGCGACCCGCCGCTCCCAGACGGCGAACGCGGTAAGTCCGAGCACGGCGATCACGAACCCGCTCAGCGTCTGCGCCGACGCCCAGCCCTCCTTGGCCGAGCTGATGACGCCCCACACCACTGCTGTCGTGCTGATCATCGACAGCAGCGCGCCGACCAGGTCAGGACGGCCGGCGGGACCGCGCGACTCCGGGATGACCGCCAGCGCCGCCACCACTCCGAGCGCGGCGACCGGGATATTCATCAAGAACACCGAGCCCCACCAGAAATGCTCCAGCAGCAAGCCGCCCGCGGTCGGGCCGCCGAGCGCACCGAGCATCAACACCGAGGTCCAGATGGCGATGGCCTTCTTGCGCTCCTCGTCGTCGAAGACGGTGGTGAGGATCGACAGGGTGCCGGGCATGAGGAACGCGGCACCGACGCCCATCAGGCCGCGGACCGCGATCAGCTGACCCGGGGTCTGACAGACGACGGCCAGGATCGAGGCTCCACCGAAGACGGTCAGCCCGATGACCAGGCCGCGACGCCGGCCGTGTCGGTCGGCGAGGCTGCCGGCGGTGAGCAGCAGGCCGGCGAACACCAGGATGTACGAGTCGATGATCCACTGGATGTCGGAGGAGCTGGCCCCCAGATCGCGGATCAGGGCCGGGATCGCGATGTTGAGAACCATGTTGTCGATCACGACGACGAGCAGGCTCAGGCAGAGCACACCAAGGATCAGCCACCTGTGGGGATTGCGTTCAGTCATGAGATCCCTCGTACGGTGTTCGAGTTACTCGCACACCGTACCATTGAGATCGCACCTTGTTCGACCCTCGATAGACTGATGCCATGGCTGAGCTGTTCTTCGACTCGGTGTGGCTGCGCCCACCAACGCGCAAGCGGGCCGGTCAGCCCACTCTCGACCGGGCGCAGATCGTGCGGGCGGCGTTGGCGATGCTCGACGAGGAGGGCCTCGCCGGCCTGAGCATGCGCCGGCTCGGCACCCGCCTCGGCGCCGGCGCGACCTCGCTCTACTGGCACGTGGCAACCAAGGATGACCTGCTCGAACTCGTCGTCGACGAGGTGCTCGGCGAGATCTACGTGCCCGAGCCGGGTGACACCCACTGGCGGATGGCGCTGTCGGTGATGGCCAACGGCATGCGTGCCGCGTTCCTGCGGCACCCGTGGGTGCTTGGCCTGTTCGGCACCAAGCCGACTCTCGGCCCCAATGCGATGCGCATGGGTGAGCGCAGCGTGGCGCTGCTCACCGAAGCCGGCTTCAGCGGCCTCGAGGTCTCGCACGTCAGCTCGATGATCCACGCGCACGCGCTTGGCTCGGCCACCACCCAGGCCGCGGTCGTGACGGCCACCAAACGCGCCGGCATGCCGGTCGAGGAGATGGCCGAGCAGCTGAAGCCGCTACTCGACAGGGTCTCCGCCGACAGCCCGAACTACGACCGGTGGCGCAAGGAAAATGCCACGCTGGACGACCCGGAGCGGATGTGGACCGAGGCCTTCGCCTTCGGCCTCGAGCGGCTCCTCGACGGCCTCGAGAGCTGGCTGGCCGCCGGCAAACCGGCCTAGGTAGACCGCGATGTAGGCGAAACGGCCGCCAGAACTGGCGTAGGCGAAACGGCCGCCGGCCGCAAGGCCGGCGGCCGATCGGGTCAGTGCGGGTCGGCCTCGTCCTTGTCCGG
Organism: Paractinoplanes ferrugineus; assembly: GCF_016862195.1. Taxonomy (GTDB): domain Bacteria; phylum Actinomycetota; class Actinomycetes; order Mycobacteriales; family Micromonosporaceae; genus Actinoplanes; species Actinoplanes ferrugineus. The sequence goes on from NZ_BOMM01000002.1 coordinate 87,826, forward strand.
CGAGGGGTGGTTGTAGACGAGCCCACCCGGCGGGAGCGGGAACTCCTGGTCGTCGCCGAACGGCGACGGTCCGCCCTGCTGCGGGAGGAGCAGTTCGGCCACGTCCATCCGGCCGTCGTCACGGACCGCCGGCGCCTCGGGTCCGCGGGCGCTGGAGTACGGCGTGCCTGCCGCCACCCCGGTCACGCCGGTGGAGGTGCTCGGCGCCATCGACTCGCCGCCTCGACCCGACCCGGCGTGCTCCAGTTCGTCCCGCCGGAAGATCTTGCGGCCGAGCCAGACCAGCGGGTCGTAGCGACGGTCGACGACGCGTTCCTTCATCGGGATGATCGCGTTGTCAGTGATCTTGATGTGCTCCGGGCACACCTCGGTGCAGCACTTGGTGATGTTGCAATATCCGAGGCCCTGGTGCGCCTGGGCGTACTCTTTCCGGTCCTCGCGAGCGTCCAGCGGGTGCATGTCGAGCTCGGCCGCCCGGATGAAGAAGCGCGGCCCGGCGAATGCCGCCTTGTTCTCCTCGTGGTCGCGGACCACATGGCAGGTGTTCTGGCAGAGGTAGCACTCGATGCACTTGCGGAACTCCTGCGAGCGCTCGACGTCGACCTGCTGCATCCGGTATTGCCCCGGGGCGACGCCCTCCGGCGGGGCGAACGCCGGGGTCTCGCGCGCCTTCTCGTAGTTGAAGGAGACGTCGGTGACCAGGTCGCGAATGACCGGGAAGGCGCGCAGCGGCGTGATCGTGACGGTCTCGTCCTCCTCGAAGGTGGACATCCGCGTCATGCAGCCGAGCTTCGGCTTGCCGTTGATCTCCATCGAACAGGAGCCGCACTTGCCGGCCTTGCAGTTCCACCGGCAGGCCAGGTCGGGCGTCTGAGTGGCCTGCAGTCGGTGGATGATGTCGAGGACGACCTCGCCCTCGTTCACCTCGACGTCGTAGTCCTCGATCTCGCCGCCCTGCTGGTCGCCGCGCCAGACCCGGAAGTGACGTTTGGTGCCCATTACTTCGCCTCCAGCGCGTCGAACTCGGTCAGCTCGTCCTCGGTCAGGTATTTCGCCAGCTCGGTGCGGTCGAACAGGTTGATCAGCTCACCGCGCATCTTCGGCAGGGGCTTGTGCTCGAGGTGCACGTCACCGGACTTGTCGAGCGAGCAGACCAGGTTCACCTGGCGCCACTTCGGGTTCATGCCGGGGAAATCCTCGCGGGTGTGGCCGCCGCGCGACTCCTCCCGCTCCAGCGCCGCCTTGGCGGTGCACTCCGAGACGACCATCATGTTGCGCAGGTCGAGCGCGAGATGCCAGCCCGGGTTGTACTGCCGGCCGCCCGCCGCGCCGACGTTCGCCACCCGGACTTTGAGCTCCTGCAGCCGCTTGAGCGCGTCGGTCAGCTCGCCCTCCCGGCGGATGATGCCCACCAGGTCGCCCATGACCGCCTGAAGATCCTGCTGCAAGGTGTACGGGTTTTCGCCGCCCTGCCGGTTGAGCGGAGCCAGCGCCACCTCCAGCGCCGCCTCGACGTCGGACGTGGCCACCTTGGGCCGCTTGCCGAGCGCGTCCACATAGGCCGACGCGTGCTCGCCCGCCCGCTTGCCGAAGACCAGCAGGTCGGACAGCGAGTTGCCGCCGAGCCGGTTGGACCCGTGCATGCCGCCGGACACCTCGCCGGCCGCGAACAGGCCGATGACACTGCCGGCCGCGGCTGCGGAGTCGGGGTCGACCTCGACACCACCCATCACGTAGTGGCAGGTCGGACCGACCTCCATCGGCTGCTTCGTGATGTCGACGTCGGCCAGCTCCTTGAACTGGTGGTGCATCGACGGCAGGCGCTTGATGATGGTCTCGGCCGGCATTCGGGTGGAGACGTCGAGGAAGACGCCGCCGGCCTGGGTGCCCCGGCCCTCCTTGACCTCGTTGTTGATCGCGCGGGCGACCTCGTCACGGGGGAGCAGCTCGGGCGGACGCCGGTTGTTCTCGGGGTCCGTGTACCACCTGTCGGCTTCCTCCTCGGTCTCCGCGTACTGCTTGCGGAAGACGTCGGGGACGTACTCGAACATGAAGCGCTTGCCGTCGGAGTTGCGCAGCACCCCGCCGTCACCCCGGACCGACTCGGTGACCAGGATGCCCTTGACGCTCGGCGGCCAGACCATGCCGGTCGGGTGGAACTGGAGAAACTCCATGTTGATAAGCGTCGCGCCGGCCCGCAGCGCGAGGGCGTGGCCGTCACCGGTGTATTCCCAGGAGTTCGACGTCACCTTGTAGCTGCGTCCGACCCCGCCGGTCGCGAGCACCACGGCCGGGGTCTCGAACAGGAGGAACTCGCCGGTCTCGCGGTAGTAGCCGAACGCGCCGGCCACCTTGACCGCGCCACCGTCGGCCGACTCCGAGCCGTCGAGCAGCAACTCGGTGATCGTGGTCTCGGCGAAGACCTTGATGCGCGAGTCGTAGCTGCCGGTCTCGGCGAAGTCTTCCTGCTGCAGCGAGACGATCTTCTGCTGCAGCGTACGGATGAGTTCCAGACCCGTACGGTCACCGACATGCGCCAAGCGCGGGTATTCGTGCCCGCCGAAGTTGCGCTGGGAGATCTTGCCGTCCTTGGTGCGGTCGAAGAGCGCACCGTAGGTCTCCAGCTCCCAGATGCGCTCCGGCGCTTCCTTGGCGTGCAGCTCGGCCATCCGGAAGTTGTTGAGGAACTTGCCGCCGCGCATGGTGTCGCGGAAGTGCACCATCCAGTTGTCTTTGGAGTTCGCGTTGCCCATGGCGGCGGCCGCGCCGCCCTCGGCCATCACCGTGTGCGCCTTGCCGAACAGCGACTTCGAGATGATCGCGGTGCGCTTGCCGGCGAGCCGGGCCTCGATCGCCGCGCGCAGGCCGGCGCCGCCGGCCCCGATCACGACGACGTCGTAGTGGTGCCGTTCGATGCGTGTGGTCATCGTCGTCGTCCCCTCAGCCCACGAAGCGCAGGTCGGAGAACCAGCCGGCCTCGAGCGCCATGATGTAGAAGTCGGTCAGCGCGAGCGTGCCCAGCGTGATCCAGGCCAGCATCATGTGCCGGGCGTTCAGCTTGGACACGAGCAGCCAGAACCGGTAGCGCAACGGGTGTTTGGAGAAATGCTTGAGCCGCCCGCCGACGATGTGCCGGCAGGAGTGGCAGGACAGCGTGTAGGCCCACAGCATCACGACGTTGGCGACCAGGATGATGTTGCCCAGCCCGAAGCCGAATCCGCCCGGGCTGTGGAACGACCGGACCGCGTCCCACGTGTTGATCAGCGAGATGATCCCGGCCGCATAGAACGCATAGCGGTGGATGTTCTGGAAGATCAGCGGGAAACGGGTCTCGCCCGTGTATTTCTGGTGTGCGTCGGGCACGGCGCAGGCCGGCGGCGACAGCCAGAACGCCCGGTAGTACGCCTTCCGGTAGTAATAGCACGTCAGCCGGAAGAGCAGCAGGAACGGCAGGGTGAACGCCGCTTCGGGAATGAGCCAGAACGAGGGCAGCGGGGTGCCGAACTCGGCGGAACCCTCGACGCACCGATCGGTGAGACAGGGCGAATAGAACGGCGTCAAGTAGTGGTAGTCGTCGACGTAATACCACTTGTGCATGAAGACGCGGACGGTCGCATAAGTGACCCATGCCGCGAGGCCCAGAAAGGTGATGAGTGGGGGGAGCCACCATCGGTCGGTGCGCAACGTCTTCGCCGCGATCGCGGCGCGACTGCGCCCATCGTCCGGCCTCGTTGCCGTCGTCGTCATTCGATCTCCCTGACGTGCCTAACCAGTGACTCGGCGGTAACGGGCGAACCCGCCAGCCGCCCTAGGTGCGTGATGTGGGGCACACGTTACGCCGAGGGTCCGACACTTTGCCGATCAGGGAGGTCAGCCAGGTCACAAATTTGAGCCCCGCTCACATCGACGTGCGCAAACAAGGTAATGGATCTTGCTAGAGCTCCGGTGCCGCCAACCGCCGGACCGCTCCGGCGCAGGGCGCCGGCGACCAGCGGGCGAGCTCATCGGACACGGCCAGGCCGGCGGCGGTCCGGGGTTCGACATAAAACGCTGGTGTACGGGATCTAGCCTGCTTGTCGAGTGCGTCGGCGAACACTGTGCGAGCGTCGAGCAGTTGTCGCCACGCATCCTGATCCCGTTGACTGTCCAGTTCGTCAAGATAGATGCGAAGTGCCGCGTTCTCGTCGCGAATCGCCGTGGCACGAGCCGCCGGCCCAGGCGTCGAGCCGGGCGGGGTGAGCCGATTCAGCCGCTGCTCCAGTCTCAGGCAGTCGGTCGCCCGCCGCTCGCGCACCTCCCGAGCATCCGACGCCCGCTCCTTGACCCCCCGGATCGCCGACACCACGGACAATGTGCCCGCACAGAGCGCCACCACGACGATGCCCGCCGCAACCGCGATCCCGACCAGAAACCACCGCCGCCGTCGCGCCTGCAGCTCATCAAGCGGCCCTTCCGCAGCCGCCCCCAACTGCCACATCTTGCGCCGCCCACGCCGCCGCCCCGAGGTCCCACCCCGACCATCGCCCGCGCTGCCCGAGCCCGCGCTGCCCGAGCCCGCGCTGCCCGAGCCCGCGCTGCCCGACCCGCTGTCCGCCGTGCCTGCCGAGCCGACCGCGCTCGGCGCGCTGTCGCCAGCCTCCGCGAACCCACGCCGCCCCGTCCGCCTGGCCGCTCGCCGCCCCGCCGGCCCGGCCCAGTCCTCCGGCTCGTCAGCTTCCCCCGCAGTCCCCTCAAGGCCAGTTCTGGGAGCGCCAGTTCCGGAAGCGCCAGTCGCAGCGCTCCCGGTCGCAGAGTCGCTCCCAGGAGCGCCGGTTTCAGATGTCCCGGCGCCGGGGGCGCTCGTCCCAGGAGCGTCGGTCCCAGGAGCGTCGGTCCCAGGAGCGTCGGTCGGGCGAGCGCCGGTCGGGCGAGCGCCGGTCGGGCGAGCGCCGGTCGGGCGAGCGCCGGTCCTAGGACCCGCGGTCCCGGGAGCGCCGATGTCAGGAGTTCCGGGTTCAGGAGTTCCGGTTTCAGGCGAGCCGGTTTCAGGCGTGCCGGGTCCAAGAGGGTCTGTCGCGGAGGTGTCGACTGTCGGAGCGTCCGCTGCCGAATCGCCGGTTGTTGGCTCTCCGGCGGGCTGACGATGAGCTCGGCCGGCCGAGAAATGGCTGGTCGGGGCATCGCCGGGGGCGGGTTCGCGATTCATGTCGCTCACCGGCCCAGTGAAGCACGCCGGTCAATGAGTGGCCGGCCGGCAGCGGACCGCCTCGAAAGCAAGCCGGCAGAGCGCGCCGAGCCTTGAGCAAGCCGAGCCCCTGAGCAAG
>NZ_BOMM01000003.1 GCF_016862195.1 Paractinoplanes ferrugineus
CCGAGCCCATGAACAGGACCGAGCCCTGAACAGAACCGAGCCCTGAGTAAAGAGGAACGCGAAGGGCCCCGACAACAGCGGTGCGGACGCCGGCTGCCGTGGAGGAGGGCAGCCGGCGTCGACGGTCAGCCGGAGGCGTTGCCGGTGAGGTTCCAGCTGGCCAGGTGCAAGGCGGGGGCGGCGAAGCGGATGCCGGGGAAGTTGTCGGGGAGCAGGACGGTTTCGCTGCCGATGCCGCGCACCGCGCCGATGCCCAGCGCCTGGGGATAGGACTGGGTGAAGCGCATATTGCTGACGGCGGCGGTCACCTCGCCGTCCTCGACGAGCCAGACGCCGTTGCGGGTCAGGCCGGTGATGATGAGGCTCTTCTGGTCGAGGACCCGGGTGTACCAGAAGTCGGTGATCAGCAGGCCGCGCTCCATGCGGGCGACCAGCGGGCGGGCCGACTCGGCGGTGGGGCCGGCCGGGTCGGTCGCTGGGCCGGGGGTCGAGGTCTGGGCGCGCGGAGAGGTCTGGGCACGCGGAGAGGTCTGGGCGCGCGGAGAGGTCTGGGCCCGGGAAGAGGTCTGGGACTGGGTCTGCGAAGAGCTCTGCGACGAGGCCTGGGACTGGGTTTGGGAAGAGGCCGGGGCTGGGAGGGGAGTGGTGCCGGGCGGCGATGCTTCCAGGCGTAGGTGGGTGGTCATCGGGCCCCACGTGCTGGAGGACTCGGAGGCGTGACCGGTTGACTGGGTGCCCACCTCGGCGGCTGAGCGGCGGTCGTGGGCCACCGCCTTGGTGACGCCGTCGCGGACCAGGACCAGGGACTGGCGGGGCGTGCCCTCGACGTCAAAGGGGAGGCCGGGGGCGGGCTCGCCGCGGCTGCCGAGGGGGTCGTCCACGATGGTCACGGACGGGTCGAACTGTTCGACGCCGAGGTCGGCGAAGGACTGCTTCTGCGCGAACGTCTTGCCGTTGAAGCCGAAGTAGGCGAAGTTGCCGAGAATGTCGGCGACCGCCGTGGGCTCCAGCACCACCTCGTAACGGCCGGGTGGCAGCTCGACCGGGCGCTGACCGGCTCGGGCCTTGGCCGCGGCCCGCGCGCCGAGCACCGAGCCGTCGAGGTCGGCGAGTCGGCCGGCGGCCAGCCGGGCGACGCCGTCGGAGCCGTCCAGCCGGGCGATGCCGTCCATCGCGGCGTCGGCGGTGCGGCCCTCGACGGCCTGGCCGGCCGTGTTGGCGAACGCCGCGGAGGTGTAGACGGTGCGGCAGAAGCCGGCCGTCTCGAGACCGTCGGCGGCCCGCACGAAGTCGCGCACCCGTTCGGCCCGTTCGGCCGGGGTGGCCCGCGCGGTCGCCTCGTCGAAACCGAAGTCGAGGCCGGACCGGGGCCCGGAGCCATGGTAGCCGGCCGAGTGGTGCAGCGGGGTCGGCGCGGTGAGGCCGGGCCACGTCGGGTCGGCCGGGCTGACCCGGACCGCCGCGATCGTGCGCTCGACCAGGGTGTGCAGGCCGTCCGGCCCGGTGAGCGTGGTGGAGGCGCTCGCCGTGCGGCCGTCGAGGTGCAGCCGCAGCCGCACCGAGGTGGTCGCCTCGGCCACGTTCTGATGGATGGCCGAGTTGGCGAACCGGGTCAGGGCCTGGGCGTCGTGCTGCACCATGACCTCGGCCGCGGCGGCCGGGCCGGCCGCCGCGCGGACCAGTTCGATGACCCGGGCGGCCAGTTCCAGTTCGGCGCCCGTGCGGGCGATGTCGATGCTCATCCGCGCACCCCCACGCGTACGTTGGTGAAGCGAGCCGGGGCCGCCGAATGGGCGGTGTGACCGACCTGGCCGGGTTGGCCCTTGCCGCAGTTCGGAATGCCGACCGGGGTGATCTCGGACGACAGCATGTCCATCGACTGCCAGAACTTCGGGCCGATGCCGGTGTATGTCGGGTTGCGCAGCATGCGGCCGCGCTTGCCGTTCTTGATCTCGTAGCCGATCTCGCACCCGAACTGGAAGTTGAGCCGGCGGTCGTCGATCGACCAGGACCGGTTGGTCTCCATGTAGATGCCGTCGTCGGTGGCCGCGATGATCTCGTCGAGGGTGTGCGGACCGGGCTCGAGGCCGACGTTCGTCATCCGCACCATCGGCAGCCGGGCCCATCCGTCGGAGCGGACGCTGCCGGCGTAGTCGAGCCCGGCGACCGCGGCCGAGTCGCGCCCGGCCAGCACCCCCACCCAGATGCCGTCGCGCACCGCGTCACGCTTGGCGGCGGGCGTGCCCTCGTCGTCGTAGCCGAAGCTGCCGAGGGCGCCGGGGATGGTCGGGTCGATCGTGATGTTCATCAGCTCGGAGCCGTATCGCAGCGAGCCCAGCTTTTCCAGGTCGAGCCAGCTCGTGCCGGCGAACGCGGCCTCCCAGCCGAGGATGCGGTCGAGCTCGATGGCGTGCCCGACCGACTCGTGGATCTGCAGCGCGAGCTGGTCGGCTGCCAGGATCAGCGAGGTCTCGCCGGGCGGGCAGACCGGCGCGGTCAACAGGGCGCGCGCCTCCTCGGCCATCCGCGGTGCGTTGGCCACCAGGTCGAGTTCCTCGATCAGCTCCCAGCCACGGGTGCCGTATTGCTGCCCGTAGGACCGGCGCTGCACCTCGCCGTCGCCGAGCACGCTGGCGATCACGCCGCCGCCGCACTCGCGGATGTGCTGGTCGATGCGGTGGCCGTCGCTGGAGACGAACCACTTGCGGGTGTCCCAGTTGGCGTAGTGCGCCTCGGCCTGGTCGGCGCCCGCCTCCTTGGCCGCGGTGGTGGCCCGCACCATCAGGTCACCCTTGTCGGCCAGCGGCACCGCCAACGGGTCGATGCGGCAGTCACTGGCCCAGCTGCCGCCACCGGCCCCGGCCGGCACCAGGTCGATCGGCGGCCCCGGCACGCCGGCGCTGGCCGCCGCGATCTGGGCCGCGCGCCGCCCGGCGGCGCGGGCGGCCGCGTCGGACAGGTCGGGCACCGCATAGAAGCCCCAGCTCGAGCCGACCAGGGCTCGAACGCCGAGACCGGCGCTCTCATCGGAACTGAGATCCTCGACATCCCCGTTACGGGCGCTCATCGACTCGGTGCGGCGCAGCATGATCCGCGCATCGGCATAACGCGCCCCGGCGTCCAGGGCGGCCTGCACCGCCGAGTACGCCTCATCGAAGTGGCTCATGTACCGACCCTAGGGGACCGGTACGACAATTCTCAGACCGGCGGAAGCAACTCTTCCGGATCGATGGTGGCGATGATCGGCTCGGTGAGGCGCAGGATCTCCCCGGCCTTGGTGGCCGACTCCTCCTGGTAGGTGCCGTCGACCAGCCGGTGGAGCTGAACTGTGCGGGCCGTGGGGTCGAACTATTGCGTGCCTGCGGTTCGCAGGAAGGCCAGCTCTTCGTCGAGTGTGGCCGCCGGGACCGAGTCGAAACCGGGCAGCGTCGCACCCACCAGCAGCAGGGGCCGGTCGCGGTCGGACTGGGCGGCGGCCTCGAGCAGGCTGTGGTGGGCGTAGACGTCGGCCACGTCGAGTCGATCGCCCAGGTAGCGCTCGGCGAACGGGGCCGGCAACTCGGCCCAGTCGGTCACCGGCCGGCGGGCCACGGCCCGGTGGAAGACCTCGGGCCGGCGCAGCACCGCCATCGCCGCGAGCCAGCCACCGAGCCCGCTGCCGAGCACCGACACCGACGAGAGGTCCAGGTCGGGATGCTTGCCGAGCAGCACGTGCAGGGCGTCGGCGTGATCGGTCAGGGCCACGTCCACGAGGCGCCGGTGCACGACCTTCTCGAAGCTGGGCGCGACCCCCGGCGTACCCCGGCTGTCGACACTGACGACGGCGAAGCCGGAGTCGGCCCACCACTGCCGTTCCTGCCACGCGGCCGGGTCCGAGATCACCTGCTGATGGCCGGGGCCGTCGCCAAGGGTGACCAGTACCGGGATCTTCGATCCGCCCACGAAGCCGGCCGGGTAGAGCACGGCGGCGGGCAGTCGCCGGTCGGTGACGCGTTCGAAGGTCGGGCGCGGGTGGTAGGGCAGGGGTGCGGCGAAGTTACCGAGCGTGGCGACGCGGGCCTCGCCTCGCCACACGGTGTCGTCGACGACGAGTACGTCGCCGCCGGCGACGGCCCGATGCCAGCCGGGGGTCAAGCTGATCTTGCGGGCTTCCGCTCCGCCGCCGCCGCCGAGGGAGGTACGCACCCGGAAGACCGACTGGGTCGCCGGGTCGCCGTCGGTGCCCACGACCACGAGATCGGGCGCGCCGGACGGGGTGCCCTGACGCGGGAGCGTGCCGATGACCTGCCGGACGTAGAGGCCGGGTGGGGTGAGCAGGCTGCCGTCGGCGAACAGGCAGCGGGCGTCGAACCCGTCGTGGGCGAGTTCACCGCCGACCAGCACCCGGCCGTCCGGCAGATGGCGCGGGGTGCCGTCGACCGGCTCGACCCAGCGGGCGTCGGCCAGTTCGGCGTGCACCTGGGTCTCGCCGGTGCGCGGGTCGATGGCCAGCACCAGGCCATGCTGCTGGAGCCGGCGGAGCACGGTGATCAGCGGTCCACCGCCCTCGGCCCAGCGCACGTTGACCACATAGGGATAGGTCTCCCGGTCCCAGTGCACGTCCACCCAGCCCTCGTTGAGGTCGAGCAGGTGCAGGCTGGTCGCCGCGGCGGTGCGGGCGGCCAGGATCTGGTTTCCGTCGGGTGACCACCACCAGCCGCGCCGCCGGCCGAACTGGACCGCCGCCGGGTCGGGCACGCCCCAGGAGATGAGCCCGCCGTGCTCGCGCCAGGCGGTGCCGGGCTCGCCGGCCATCAACCGGTCGCCGCCGGGGCCGACCACCCGCAGCGCGGCCGAGCCGCCCGGCGTCACGTAGCCGATGTTGCGGCCGATCGGGTCGGGCCGGGGGTCCGACACCGGTTCATCGGTCGCCACCTCGGTGACGGTTCCGTCGATCAGGTCGGCGCGGAACAGGCGGCCGTCGCGGGCGAAGGCGGCGACGCGGGCGTCGCGATCAACGGCGTACGCGTCGATCGGTCCTTCGGCGATCTTGATTTCCGAAGCCAGGGGCACATTCAAGAGCCAGAGTGCCGGGTACGGGTCCTCGGGGCCGGCCGAGCGCAGGAACGTCACCCGGCTGCCGTCGCCGCCGACCGTGACGTCGCGCGGGGCTCCGTAGCTGAAGTGACCGGTGCGACCGGCGAGTCCGGGGTAGTCCACTGGTCCAGCATCGCTGATCACGACGCCGTTGTGCCGGGCAAACCGGCAGCCCGGCTAAAGTGGCGCGGTGACTGATGCCCTGCCCGCACGCCGTCTGCTGCTGGTGCACGCCCATCCCGACGACGAGGTCACCGGCACCGGTGCCACGATGGCCCACTACGCCTCGACCGGCGCCCACGTGACGCTCGTGACCTGCACTCTCGGCGAGGAGGGTGAGATCCACGTGCCGGCGCTGGCCCAGCTCGAGGCCCGGCAGGCCGACCAGCTCGGCGGCTACCGCCTGGTCGAGCTGTCCCGGGCCTGCGCCGCGCTCGGCGTCACCGACCACCGCTTCCTCGGCGGGCCGGGGCGCTACCGCGACTCCGGCATGATGGGGCTGCCGACCAACGAGCACCCGCGGGCGTTCTGGCAGGCCGACCTCGACGAGGCGGCCGGCCTGCTGCTCGAGGTCATCAAGGAGGTCCGGCCGCAGGTCATGATCACCTATGACGCGAACGGCTTCTACGGTCATCCCGACCACATCCAGGCGCACCGGGTGGCGATGCGGGCGGCCGAGCTGGCCGGCGCCGACGGGCCGGCGAAGATCTACTGGACGGCCATGCCGCTGAGCGTGCTGCGCGAGGGCATGGAGGCGTTCCGCGAGCTCGACGACAACCCGTTCGCGGACGTCGAGAAGGTGGAGGATCTTCCGTTCGGGCACAGCGACGAGGAGATCGCGGCCCGGATGGACGGCACCGACCACTACGACCGGAAGGTCGCGGCGATGCGCGCGCACGCCACCCAGATCCCCGACAACTCCTGGTTGTACGGCATCGCCGGGGACTTCGGCGGCGAGTTCATGGGCGTCGAGTACTTCCTGCTGGCCAAGGGCGAGCGCGGTCCCGGCGAGGGTCCGCACGACTGGGAGAACGACCTGTTCAGCGGCCTGAGCCTGGGCGAGCCGACGGCCGCGGAGGCGGCCGCGATATGACCGAGGTCCAAGCCCCCGCTCCGCGGCGGAAGTGGAGCTGGGAGCCGGTGATCGTCATCGGTGGCATCGTCGTCTCGATCCTGGCCGCCTTCGTCACCGGCGTGCTCGAGGTCCTGCTGACCCCGCTGCGCGCGGGGGACGTGCTGACGATCTGGCGCGGGGAGGCGATCGGTTCCGGCGGCGGCCCGCCGATCGGGCTGGCCATCCTGCTGGCGGTGGTGGCCAACTACGCGATCGCCTGGTTCGCCGTGAGCACTACCGCCAAGCGCTGGTCGCTCGGGCCGCCGTGGGCGCTCTGGACGATCCTGATGCTGTTCGCGGCCGGGACCCGAAGGAGCGAGGGTGACTACCTGATCGGCGGCAACGACTGGATCGCTCTGGTGACGATCCTGCTCGGCAGCCTGGCGTACGCGATCTTCTCGTACCGAATGATCTTGAAGGGTTTTGCCCGGAACTGACAGCGGACTGCCAGGGTTCGTGGCCGAGCACAGGGCGCGTCATCCGCGAAGATGACCGGCGGATCGAACACCGGGGGTTCGCCCGGAGTTACGATCCCGAGCCACGAGTTCCTGTTCCGGGGAGGACGCATGAGGCAGCAGCGCTGGTTCCCGCCCGTGTCGCTGGCGGTCGGGTTGTTCGCGATAAACGTGGTGGCCCGCCTGGTCATCCGCCTCGGGTTCAACGGCGACGACACGGCGGGCGACCGCGCGACGCTCGTCATGTTCGCGGTGCTCGGCCTGACCTTCGCGGTCTGGACGTTCCTGGCCTGCCAGCGCAAGCGCCCGAGCGCCTGGCTGCTGCCCGACCTGGTCTTCGGCGCCGTCGGCGGCCTTCTCCTGACCGTCCTGGTCGGACCGTTCATCAGTGGCAACGAGCCGTTCCAGGCCGGCGCCGGCGACTTCTTCGCCCAGGTCTGGCTCTACGCCGGCTTCGCGATCGTCGGCACGCTCATCGGCTACTGGCTGGCTGTCGCGCTCGGACGTGACTACCGCTCGCGTTCGCTGAAGGCCTACACCGAGCGCACCCGGGCCAAGCCGCGCAAGGTCGTCCGCCGCTAGCCGGTCGGCGCCTCGCGCGTCAGATAGGTGTGGTGGGTCGTGAAGCCGATCCGACCGTAGAGGCCGACGGCGGCAGTGTTGCGCTCCTCCACCTGAAGGTAGGCCCGGGTGCTTCCGCGCTGTGCCGCCCACTGCGCCAGGCCGCGCATCACCTGCTGGGCGATGCCGCGCCGGCGCGCGGCCGGAGCCGTCTGCAGCAGCGAGATGCCGAGCCACCGGTCGGGGCCGGTGACCGCGCCGCGGGCCACCGCGAGGAGGCTGCCGTCGGCGTCGCGGACATGGGCGAAGACCACTTCCGGTACGCCGGTGAGAATGCGCACGGCGGTCGGCGGCAGGGTGCCCTTGTGCTCGGCCACCATCGCGAACCAGTCGTCGCCGGGCGAGTCGGCCAACTCCACCGGGGGCAGCTCGGCGCGCGGCTCGATCCTGCCGAGCAACGGCCCGAGCAGGGCGGTCTGCACCAGGGTGAGCGGGCGGGCGGTCCAGCCGCGGGCATCGAGGGCGGCGTTCACCGGGGCGGCGAGCGGCATCGGTGCGTTGATCAACGGTCGCTGGCCATGTGCTTCGTACCACTGGACGACGGCGTCGATCGCGGCCTCGAGGGTGCGGTCGGGGTCGCCGACGGCAAGCGCCGAGTTGGCCCGGCCGGTCCAGTTGCCGGCCGCCCGCAGGATCCAGTGGCCGAGCCGGGACTGGACCGGGGCCGGCCAGGCATGGTTCGCGGCGAGCTCCAGAGCGACCACATCCGCAGCTGGGGGCCGGCGCGCCGGAGGCACCCGCTTGGCCCGGTGCACCTCGTGCAGCGGGACGCGGAGCGTGCCCTTGGAGGTGGCGATTGTGAGATCGGTCTCGGTCAGGTCGACGAGCTCCCCGAGAGCATCCGAATACAGGGTCCGATCCTGGGAAACGCCTACAATCCGACGCACTACTACCCGGTGTCCCACATCCTGTCGACGGAGCACGTGTCACCTCCTTCGGCGGAGATACTAGGCTCTGCATTTGTCGCCGACTGTTCTCGCGGCGTGGCTTTGGAGGGAAAGACCCGTGACCTACATCATCGCTGAGCCGTGCGTCGATGTGCTCGACAAGGCATGCATCGAGGAATGCCCGGTCGACTGCATCTACGAAGGCAACCGGATGCTCTACATCCACCCCGATGAATGCGTTGACTGCGGGGCCTGCGAGCCGGTCTGCCCCGTGGAGGCGATCTTCTACGAGGACGACGTCCCGGAGCAGTGGAAGGACTACACCAACGCGAACTACGAGTTCTTCGAGGATCTCGGTTCGCCCGGTGGTGCTTCCAAGCTCGGCAAGGTCGACAAGGACGCTTCGTTCGTGGTGCAGCAGCCGCCCCGAGGCGAGCACTGAGCGCTCTCGCGTCGGCTCTGCCGGACTTCCCCTGGGACCTCCTGGAGCCGGCGAAGGCGAAGGCCGCGGCACATCCGGGCGGGATCGTCGACCTGTCGGTCGGCACCCCGGTCGATCCGGTGCCCGCGCTGATCCGCCGGGCCCTCGCCGAGGAGTCCGACACGCCGGGCTACCCGCTGACCGCGGGCACTCCGGCGTTGCGGGCGGCGATCACCGGCTGGCTCACTCGCACCACCGGCGCGTCCGGCGATTTCGGGGTGCTGCCCACGATCGGTTCCAAGGAGCTCGTCGCCTGGCTGCCCACGCTGCTCGGCGTGGGGCCGGGCGACATCGTGGTCATCCCGTCGGTCTGTTACCCGACCTATGAGGTGGGTGCGCTGCTGGCGGGCGCGACCGTGGTGCGCTCCGACTCGCTGACCGCGGTCGGCCCCAGCCCTCGGGTCAAGCTGATCTGGGTCAACTCGCCGTCCAACCCGACCGGCCGGGTGCTGCCGGCCGAGCACCTGCGCAAGGTGGTCGACTGGGCCCGCGAGCGGGGCGCGGTGGTGGCCAGCGACGAGTGCTACCTCGCGCTGGGCTGGGAGACGCACCCGGTGTCGGTGCTGTCCGACGCGGTGACGGCCGGCGACTACACGGGCGTCCTGTCCGTGCACTCCCTGTCGAAGCGCTCCAACCTGGCCGGTTATCGCGCCGGGTTCCTCGGTGGCGATCCAGCGTTGATCGCCGGGCTGCTCGCCGTCCGCAAGCACGCCGGCATGATCCTCCCGGCGCCGGTGCAGGCGGCGATGGTCGCGGCGCTGGGCGACGAGACCCACGTGGTGGAGCAGCGCGAGCGATACCGGGCGCGCCGCGACACGCTGCGGACAGCTCTCACCAAGGCGGGTTTCGAGATCACCAACTCGGAGGCCGGCCTCTACCTGTGGGCGAGTCGCGGCGAGGAGTGCTGGCAGACCGTCGACTGGCTCGCCGAGCGGGGCATCCTGGCCGCTCCCGGCGCCTTCTACGGCCCGGCCGCGGCGCAGCACGTACGCATCGCGCTGACCGCCACCGACGAGCGGGTGGCCGCCGCGGTGACCCGACTTATCTGACACTTCGGTCCTCTCCCGACATTCCCGAAACGCCGCCGCAACGGCGAGGAGTTGGCACGATCTTCGCGGCCTGGGGGTCGTCTGCGTGCCCACCGTGGGTTACTCTCAGTGCCGCTGAGATCGGGGGGATCTTCGGTGTTTCCGTCTGTCCAATCAGAACGTGACGATGCGCGGGTCGGGGACGCGCACCGCTTCGCATCCGAGGTCGAACGGTTGGCGGTGCTGGCATTCGGGGGAGGCCGGCCGCTGCGACTCGACCGCATCACCGGGTCGGACCGCACCGGCACGGCGTTTGCCGTGGTCGATGCGTTCGGCCGGTTTGTCGACGTCGGTCTGCACCCGGGCTGGTGGACCGCACTGGGTCCGTCGGGGGTGGCGTCCGGCCTGCTCGAGGCGCTTTCCGCGGCGCGGCTGAAGGCTGCCATCGTGCCGTTGATTCTGCGTCGCCTCGACTACTCCAAGTCACCAATAGATGTCATGGGGCAACATACGCCCGGTAACGACGCGCTCCTTGAGGGTATTGCCGAGGCGCGTCGCTCCATCGATGCCGAACAGGTGGCGGCCCGGATCGTCACCGGCCGGCACACGCTGTTCCGCCTGCACGTACGGGGTGGCCGGATCGACCGGGCGGAGGCGGCGCCCGGCCTTACCGCCGACGACACCGATGCGCTGGTGGCCGACGCGCGGGAGGCTCTGGCGGGGCGCTAGCGTCAGGGGATGCAGCCGACGATCGTAGTGCGCGGTGAGTCGATCAGTGAGGTCCCGCCCGAGCAGGCCGTCTTCTCCGTCACGGTGACGGCTCGCGGCCGGGACAAAGACACGGTGCTCACCCAACTGACCGAGCGGGCGGCGGTGCTGCGCGCGGCACTGGACGGCTACGGCGAGGCGATCGAGCGCCGGGAGACCGGCGGAGTGCACGTGTTTCCCGAGTTCAAGCGGGGCACCGACCGCCCGGCTGGGTGGACCGGAAACGTCGACACGACGGTGACAGTGACCGACTTCACGGCGCTCGGGGAGATGCTGCCCCGGTTGGCCGGCCTGGATCAGGTGGCGATCGCCGGCCCGTGGTGGCAGCTGCGGCCGGGCAGCACCGCGAGCTCCGAGGTGCGCCGGGCCGCGATCGCCGACGCGCTCGACCGGGCCCGCGAATACGCGGCGGCGGTCGGCAGCACGATCGACCGGCTCGTGGAGATCTCCGACGAGATCGGCGGGGGCGGCGGTTTCCACTCCAAGGCGGCTCGTGCGGCGATGGCGGCCGACACGGCCGGCCTCGAGCTGGATCCACAGGTGCAGACGGTGCAGGCGTCGGTGATCGTCCGGGTAACTATCACCGATCCCGACCTGTCCTTATAAACAAGTAAAATTCGGTTTTGTCCGCGAAGTCCGGCCTGATCGGCAAGACTCGGCACCATGCCGAACGGTCGTCGAGACGTCCTGCTGAAGGTGGCGAACGTCAATCCGGACAGTGTGAGCACGCACACCGACCGGGTCCTCTACTCCGCCATCGGCGTGTTCGTCCTGCTGTACTTCGTGTACGCCA
Source organism: Paractinoplanes ferrugineus (assembly GCF_016862195.1). Classification (GTDB taxonomy): domain Bacteria; phylum Actinomycetota; class Actinomycetes; order Mycobacteriales; family Micromonosporaceae; genus Actinoplanes; species Actinoplanes ferrugineus. The sequence continues at coordinate 11,224 of NZ_BOMM01000003.1, forward strand.
CCGTCGGCGGTGCCGCGTTCATCGACGCCAGCTCCAACTACCAGCAGCCGTGGTACCGCTGGCTGGTCGGCCCGATGATCGCGGCCGGGGTGGTCGCCTACGACCGGGCGGTGATCGGCCGAGTCGGGATCAGCTACGACAAGCTGGAGTCCACCGACCCGCACGAGTTCCTCCGCAAGCCGACCGTCGGCCTCTACCTGGGCCGGCTGGGCCTCGCCGTGCTCTTCGCGGTGCTGATCACCGAGCCGTTGATGCTCGCCCGCTACCAGGGTGAGATCGACGCCCGGCTCAACGTGATGCACAACGAGCAGCTCAACGAGATCGACCGGCACGGCGTGGTCGGCACCTGGACGGCCCGGCTCAACCAGCTCAAGCAGGAGGCGGCGGCCGACGACGCGGTCGTCCGCGACCTCACCGAACGGGCCGCGCAGAAACGTCGTGACGCCCGCACCATGTACCAGCAGGCGATCGACGACTCGGCCGGCGACGGGGTCTCCCGCAACACCGGCTGCCCGCACGGCGGTTACTGCGATCAGCTGGTGCGGCGCTCCCGAAGCCTCGACGACCAGGCCGCGGTGCTCGACCAGCAGGCCGGGACCCTTCTCGACACGCAGCGGTCGGCCCGCGACGCCCGGGCCACCGAACAGGCCGAGCTCACCCGGCAGATCGCTGAGCAGCGGCAGACCAACCACGACGCGGTGCGGGCCGACGCCGGCTTCGGGGCCCGTACGGCCGCCATGTGGTACCTGGTGACCAGCGACTTCTGGGGCGTCGGCGTCTTCTACCTGGGCATCACGCTGCTGCTGGTGGCCCTGGACTGTGCCGCGGTCGGGCTCAAGTTCGCCTCCCGGGGCAACGCGTACGAGCGCAACGAGGCCCGCATCGCCCGCCGCCGGGAGCACGAGGCGGCCCTGCTGCACGAGCGGGAGATCGAGGACGCGCGCACCTACAGCCTGGCGATGGCCAAGGTCGTGACGGACGGCATCCAGACCGCGATCCACGACGAGAAGGTCGCCCGGGAAGCGGCCGAGCGGGCCGGTGCGGTGCTGTTCACCTCGGTGGCGCTGCCGGAGGCGGTACGCAAGCTGACCGCGCACCGGGGCCGGCACTACCGGCCCGTGCACGGCGAGTTGCTGGGCACCGACGACGAGAACGAGCCGATGCGCAACGGCCGGCACCGCCGGTCGATCCGTACCCCGGTGATCATCGACGGGGAGCCGACCGTCCTTCCGGCAAACGGGCGGCACTACCGCCCGCTCTAGCCGAGCGCCTCCAGGCGTACGCCGGCGGCCTCGAGCGGAACCGTGAAGGTGGCGCCGTCGCAGGTCCGGCCGGAGTCGGTACGCATGGTCAGCGCCCCCGGGATGGTGAACGCGCCGATCGTGTTGCGGGGCACCTCCCACGAAACCGGGAAGTGGCTGCGGGTGACCCGCACCCGGCAGCCCGCGTTCCGATGCTCGGCGTCGGCCGCGACCTTCGCGGCACCGGGGGTGACCGAGGTGATCCGGATCGGGAAGTCGTAGTCGTTGGTCACCGTCACGGTGAGCGCGCCGGCCTGCCCGCGCAGCAGTGGACGGTTGAGGTCGGAGCGCGCCCGCAGCAGCAGCTCGATCGAGGTCTCGCTGCCCGGGGGTCCGGTCTCCGAGCCGGTGGTCCGCCAGTACACCCAGGCCGCGGCGGCGTTCACCACGACCGCAGCGACGGCGGCGGCGGACAGGATTCGCCGGGTGTGGCTGTCAAGCCGGCGCCTCCGCTGATCACCGGGCCGGACCTCCCAGGTCGGCTCCTCGTGGTCGGCCGGGCGCAACTCGATGTGCCCCGACGGGTCCGGTTCGCTGCTGAGCGTTCGCATGCGGACGCGTTCCTCCTGCTCCTCGGACCGACTGGGACTGGTTGTTTCAACGTTCCCCGACGACCACCGGTAGTGCGATCGGGATTCCGTTCGCCGTTGTACGCGGATATATCGCACAGGTGGGACTATCCGGCTTAACTCCAATGGGGGACGCCATTCTCACCCCCGTTGATCAGCGCGAACGCTTTATCCCGGGTAACTCGGAAAGCTGTATTCGTCCATCGCCCCGGAGCCTGAGGAAACAACCACGGCCGCTCGGCCTAATCCGTACGCGCCGAAGGAATAGATCGCGCCGCGAGCGGCCGGACCGAAAAGGCCACGCGCAGTTATGCCGGTCTTCGCGATATAACCGTCGGCATGGCCCTCGTCTTCGGTGAGGTGGCCTCGACCTACGACGACGCGCGCCCCGGCTACCCGGACGTGCCCGCCACCCTGGACGAGCTGGGCACGCTGCTCGACGGCTTCGGCGGCGAGTCGACCCTCGACCTGCGGACCACCGTGGTTCTCGCCCGGGGCCTAAACGCAGGCCAGCGACCCGGCCACCATGGTGGCGCGGGCGATCTCACCGGCTGTCCGACTGGCCCGGGCGGCAACGGTGCCGTCCGGCGCCCAGATCCCGGAACGTCCGGCGGTCTCGGTGTAACCGCCACCGGTCGGCCCGGCGAAGGAGGCGAACGCCACCCACACCGAGTGCTCCGCCGTGATGCGCTCGGCCCGCTGCGCCGCCACCACCGCGTCGGCCGGCGAGTCGAGCACCCCGGCCACGTACGCGTCGATGCCCAGCGCCGCCGTGTCCGCGATGTGTTCGGCGATGCCGGTCTCCCGGCAGATCCCCAGACCGAGGCGCCACCCGTCGATCTCGAGAACCTCCGGGCCGGGGCCGGGACGGAACGGCTCGCCGCTGGGATGCGGGTACTGCTTGCGGTAGGCGACCCGGACACCCTCCCGATCGACCGCGAGCATCGCGATGTGCGGACCCTCGACCGGCGCCCCCACCAGGGCGACCGTGTCGGTGGCGGCGCAGGCGGCGACGAGCGGCGCGAGGCGGGGATCGTCGGGGGCGATCAGCGCCGCGTCCATCTCGTAACCGGTGAGGGAGAGCTCGGGGAAGACGACCACCCGGGCCGACGCGGCGCGCACGGCGGAGGCGTGGACCAGGGCGTTGGCGGCGACATCGTGGGGAGTTACGCGAGGTTGGGCGACGGCGATGATGAGGGAGCGCATGGGGGATTAACTCCTAAGGTGGCTAACCGCGGACTGCTTGAACCAGGAAGCGGTGGGTGGTGACGGTGAGCTCGCCGTGCAACCGGATGAACAGGCCGAGGCGGTCGAGCGCCTGGGCGTACCGCTGTGGGTTGAAGTCTCGGACCTGCCAGGGCAGGTCGCGCAGTTGCCGGACCACGGAGCCGACGTCGCGGAACGCGACGGCCGGGCGCTCCTCGCGCACGTCGGTGACCTCGAGCCCGGCCGCCTCGAGAGAGGCGACCGCGACGTCGGCGTTCCACCGGCGGGGGTAGGCCGGTGGTGCGCCGAGCGCCGTGTTGAGGCCGGCCAGGTCGTCGCTGCCGACCTGCTGGCTGAGGAGCGTGCCGCCGGGGCGGAGCAGCCGGAAGATGTCGGGCGCGGGCAGGCGCCCATGCCGGCTGAGGACGACGTCGAACTCGTCCTCCCCGCCGGGTAGTTCGGTCAGGACCGGCACGCCGTAGGGGGCGAGCCGGTCCCGGGCGACAGCGGTGTTGCGGGTCCAGCTCTCCACCGCGACGGTGTGCGGCGGGAGCGGAGCCAGCTCGGCGAGCAGTTCGCCGTTGCCGGTGTCGAGGTCGAGCAGGGACTCGGTGCGGCGCAGGAGGGCGCGGGCAAGATCGGGGTATGACCAGCTCGCCTCGCCGAGCCGCCCGTCCAGCCAGGCAAACTCCCAGCCGGTGGCGCGCTCGCCGAGGGCGTCGGCCGACCCGCTGTACTGCTGCCCGCTGCGCACCTGCTGACCGTAACCAGCCAAGCTGTGCAACAGGCAGGGGTGTGACCTGTCTCAAGCCTGAAACATGGTTACGGTATGGCATCTACGCCCGATCGAGTGGTCAGTCGCGCACCGGCATCAGGATCGAGAAGCGGGAGTCGTTGCCCGCGACCCGCAGCGCGAGCGGCTTGATCGGCCCGTCCAGTTCCAGCACGAGCTGCCCCGGACCGCCGGCATCGATCGCTTGCAGCAGGAACTCCCGGTTTACCGCGACATGCCGCTCGGCGGCCTGCGTCCACTCGCTCTCGGCTGCCAGGCGGAGGCTTCCGGCCTGGTCAACCCCCAAGATCGCGACATCGTACGGGGTTCCGTGGTGCTCCCGGTGCACAAGCGGCGCGGCCGTCAGCAACTCCCGCAAGCGCGCGGTGTCGATGGTCACCCGCGTCGCCGGCTCGTCGAGCTCGACCAGACGGCGGTAGTCGGGGAAGTCGACCGGCAGCGGCTTGCCGTCGACGACCCGGCCGCCGGTCTCGGCCCGGATCGCGTCGCCGGCCAACTCCAGCACGACCTCACCGGCACCGGAGGACAGCAGCTCGTCGACGAACGACACCGGCAACGACAGCCGCACGGGCGGCCCCTCGACATCGGCCGGCACGGTGGCGAGCGCCATCCGGAACCGGTCGGTCGCGACCAGGGTCAGTCCGCGATCGCCGGTCTCGAACAGGACGCCGGGCAACAGGCCGGCCGGGTCGGCGGCGGCGAAGCGCACGGCGTGGAGGCCCGCAGCGAGTGCGGCGGCGGGCAGCGTGATGCGTGTCATGAGTTTCTCCTCCAGGTCAAGCAGGGCATGGATGCGCAGAAGCTCACGCTTGGCGTCGGCCAGACCGTCCTCGAGCCGCCGACGATGCTCGTCGAGCCGGCGGCGAACCGAATCCGGTCTGTTGCTCAGTTCCTGGACCGCCAGCGCGATCTCCGCGACCGGCATGCCCACTCGGCGCAGCCCGGCGATCAACCGGGCCGCCCGAAGCTGTTCGGCGCTGTATCGGCGATAGCCGGTGGCCGCGTCCACCTCGGCCGGCACCAGCACGCCGGCACCGTCGTAGAACCGCAGCGCACTCACCGACAGCCCACTGGCCCGAGCCATCTCGCCGATGCCGCGCATGTCTCCTCGCACCCCGCTGACCTTGGTGTCTCAACCTGGTCGAGAGTCAACCAAGGAGGAGGCTGAGCGCAATGCCCGCCATGACCACCGCGATCAGGCCGTCGAGAACCCGCCAGGCAGCCGGCCGGGAGAGCAGCGGAGCCAGCCGGTGCGCCCCCGCGCCCAGAGCGGTGAACCAGACCAGGCTGGCCGCGGCCGCACCCAGCCCGAAGATCCAGCGATGCGGGTGCCGCTGCGCGACCGAGCCGAGCAACAGCACCGTGTCGAGGTAGACGTGCGGGTTGAGGTAGGTCAGGGCCAGGCAGGTGAGCACCGTCGCGCCGAGCGTGGCCGGCGCGCGGTCGGCCGGCTGCAGCTGGGCGGGACGCATCGCCCGGCGGGCCGCCATGATCGCGTAGGCCGTCAGGAAAGCGGCTCCGACCCAGCGGATCAGCGTGACCGCGTCGGGGCGTGCGGTGACCACGGCGCCGAGGCCGCCGATGCCGACCAGGATCAGGAACAGGTCGGACAGGGCGCAGACGGCCACGACGGCGACCACGTGCTCGCGACGCAGCCCCTGCCGCAGGACGAACGCATTCTGCGCGCCGATCGCGATGATCAGGACGGCGGAGGCGGCGAACCCGGCGAGGGCGGAGGTGAGCACGGATTCGAGGCTAGGCGGTGCTCGAGGCGTACTCCAGCTAAAGATTTTGGGGATGAGTTAGATTTTCTTACGTGGATCAGGTGCAGTTGACGACTTTCCAGGCCGTGGTGGAGACCGGAAGCTTCGAGGCCGCCGCCCGCCAGTTGCACGTCACGCCGTCGGCGGTGAGCCAGCGGATCAAGGCCCTGGAGAGCGCGGTCGGCCAGGTGCTCGTCCGGCGGGCGAAACCGTGCGTGGCGACGACGGCGGGGGAGGCACTGGTCCGGTTCGCCGGGCAGGTCGCGCTGCTGGAGCGCGAGGCGCTCGCCCAGGCCCGTGACCGCGCCCGCGTCTCGATCGTGGTCAACGCCGACTCGCTCTACCTGTGGTTCCTGCCGGCCCTGGCGGCGGTGCCCGGTCCGATGTACGAGTTGCACACCGACGACCAGGACTACACCGCCGACCGGCTGCGATCCGGCACAGCGATGGCGGCGGTGACCGCCGAGCACGTCCCGGTGCAAGGCTGCCGGATCGAAGCACTCGGCTCGATGCGCTACCTCGCGGTCGGCCCGTCGACCGACCTGTCGGACCTGGCGATGATCGTCTACAACCGCAAGGACCAGTTGCAGCACCGCTTCCTGGCCTCGATCCGCCGCCGGATCGATCCGCCCATCCATTACGTGCCCGCCGCGGCGTCCTTCGTCGACGCCATCCGATTCGGATTGGGCTGGGGCATGGTGCCGGAGCCGATCGCCCGAAAGGACATCGCCCTGGGCCACTACGTCGAAATAGCGCCCGGCACACATCTGGACGTGCCGCTCTATTGGCAATACTGGAAAATCGACTCGACGGTTCTGAAGGACCTGACCGCGGCCGTCAAATCAGCCGCCGCGCAGTTCCTCGACCGGCCCGCTCCCGACCCCCGGGCCGGAATCGCGGAGTAGCACGCGGTGGGCCTCAGTCGTTGGCGTGCAGGGCGGCGTTCAGCTCGATGCCCTGGCCCTGACGCGGCTTGGCCTCCAGGGCGCCGGTCACCGAGTTCTGCCAGAAGAGCAGGTTGTCCTGGCCGGAGAGCTCACGTGCCTTGACCACCCGGCCGTCCGGCAGGGTGACCTTGGAGCCGGCGGTGATGTAGATGCCGGCCGCCACCACGCAGTCGTCGCCGAGGGAGATGCCGATGCCGGCGTTGGCGCCGAGCAGGCTGCGCTCGCCGATGCTGACCCGGTCCTTCCCGCCGCCGGAGAGTGTGCCCATGATGGACGAACCGCCGCCGATGTCGGAACCGTCGCCCACCACGACGCCCTGCACGATGCGGCCCTCGACCATCGAGGTGCCGAGCGTGCCGGCGTTGAAGTTGACGAAGCCCTCGTGCATGACGGTGGTGCCGGCGGCCAGGTGGGCGCCGAGGCGCACCCGGTCGGCGTCGGCGATCCGCACGCCGGAGGGGACGACGTAATCGGTCATCCGCGGGAACTTGTCGACGCCGTAGACGGCCAGGTGACGGCCGCCGGCGCGCTCGATCAGGCGCAACTCGTCGACCCGGTCGGCGGGGCACGGGCCGGCCGAGGTCCAGGCCACGTTGGCCAGCGAGCCGAAGATGCCGTCCAGGTTCATCGCGTTGGGCCGGACCAGCCGGTGGGACAGCAGATGGAGGCGGAGGTAGGCGTCGGTGGCGTCCTTGATCGGGTCGACGAGCGAGCCGATCGTGACGCGGGCCTCAACCGTGGACAGGCCCGGAAGCGCACGCGGGCCGGTCAGCCCGGCCGGCAGCACCGGCGGCTCGGCCGGCGTCTCGCCCAGACCGAGGAAGCCCTCGGGGAACCAGGTGTCGAGCACCTGCCCGTCGGTCGTGACGGTCGCGAGGCCGATGCCCCACGCGGGCGAGGTCGAGATCACGGTGTCCACGCCGGGAACCCTACTGGTAACTGGCGGGGGCCATTCACCCTGGCCCGGTATGGTGCGCCCTATGGCCAACCCGCTTACCCCGGACGTTCTGGCGGACCCGGTCGCGTTGACCCGCGCCCTGGTCGACGTCGAGTCCATGTCCCGCAACGAGAAGGAGATCGCCGATTACGTCGACGAGGTCCTGCGGCAGATCCCGCACCTGAGTGTGGACCGGCTCGGCAACACGGTGATGGCCCGGACGGATCTCGGGCGGGAACAGCGGGTGGTCCTCGCGGGTCACCTCGACACGGTCGCGATCAACGACAACTTTCCATCGACTGTAGTCGATGATCTCATCTACGGCTGCGGCGCCTCCGACATGAAGTCCGGCACCGCGCTGGCCCTGCACCTGGCCGCCACGCTGCCCGACCCCGGCTACGACATCACCTACCTCTTCTACGAGGCCGAGGAGATCGAGTCGAGATACAACGGTCTGGCGCTGGTCGCCGAGTCCCGGCCGGAGTGGCTGCTCGCCGACTTCGCGGTGCTGCTCGAGCCGACCTACGGCGTGGTCGAGGCGGGCTGCCAGGGCACCCTGCGGGTGTCGGTGCGCACCACCGGCCGGCGGGCCCACACCGCCCGCGCCTGGCGCGGGGTCAACGCGATCCACGCGGCCGGCGAGGTGCTGCGGCGGCTTTCGGATTACCGGCCCCGCACGGTCACTATCGACGGCTGTACGTACCGGGAAGGCCTGAGCGCGGTACGCGTCTCGGGTGGCGTGGCCGGCAACGTGGTGCCCGACGAGTGTGTCGTCGAGGTCAACATGCGGTTCGCGCCGGATCGCACCGAGAAGCAGGCGCTCGAACACGTGCACGAGATCTTCGACGGTTACGAGCTGGAGCTGACCGATTCGGCACCCGGCGCACTGCCCGGTCTCACCGCCGCGCCGGCCCGGGAGTTCCTCACCGCCGTCGGCGCCGAGCCGGCCGCGAAGCTGGGCTGGACCGACGTGGCCCGGTTCGCCGCGCTGGGCATCCCGGCGCTCAACTACGGCCCGGGTGACCCGCTGCTGGCGCACGCCCCGGACGAGCACGTGGAGATCGGCAAGATCCGGGACGGTGCGGCCACGCTGCACCGATGGCTTGCGTCTGACTGAGAGGTCAGATGGCCGACGCCGACACCCGGCCGATGGCCCGCAGAGCCTGGGGCGGGATCTCCACCGTGCGTTCCGGATCACTGGCCTGGGCGGCGCGAGCCACCCGGCGCTCCTCGACCACCAGCTGGATGCGCCGCTGCATGCGACGCTGCGCCTTCAACTGCTCGTGTCGGTTCGTCACGGTGGCTCCTCTGCCCAGGAGCCCGGATGGTGACCGGGCGCCGTGCTTGCCGTCGATTTCGGTAACAGTACAGACGCTTCAGAGCTACCGTCCGTTGCTTCAATCTGGCAAAAAGGCAAGCCGGTCGCAATCCTCTTACCGAAACCCAACCGGTTATTCACCGGTTACTGACCGTCCGCACTACCTTGGTGGCATGACGGACAGCACCAACGGGCGACGGCGGGTGGGGGCGGAGCGTCATCGCGGAGCGGTCACACTCCGCCGCGAGTCCATCCCGCCGAGCACCGCCGACGAGAAACTGCTCGACTCCCATCACCGCGGCGAGTGGAAGACCAAGGACGCCTGGCGGGCCTTGCGCATCCTGTCCGAGTTCGTCGAGGGCTTCGACACCCTGGCCGACCTGCCGCCCGCGGTGAGCGTCTTCGGCTCCGCCCGCAGCACCCCCGACAGCCCCGAGTGCGAACTGGCCGCCGATCTCGGTGCCGCCCTCGCCGAGGCGGGCTACGCGGTGATCACCGGCGGCGGGCCGGGCGTGATGGAGGCGGCCAACCGGGGCGCCACCGAGGCCGGCGGCATGTCGGTGGGCCTCGGCATCGAGCTCCCGTTCGAGCAGGGCCTCAACGACTGGGTCGACATCGGCATCGACTTCCGCTATTTCTTCGTCCGCAAGACCATGTTCGTCAAGTACGCCCAGGCGTTCGTCGTCCTGCCCGGCGGGTACGGCACGCTCGACGAGCTGTTCGAGGCGATCACGTTGGTGCAGACCAAGAAGGTCACCCGCTTCCCGGTGATCCTGATGGGCGTCGACTACTGGACCGGCCTGCTCGAGTGGATCAAGTCGACCCTGCTGAAGGGCGGCAAGATCAGCGAGGCCGACCTGGAACTCATCCAGGTGACCGACGACGTCGACGAGGCGGTACAGATAATCGTGGACGCCGACGCGGCACTCGCCGAGGCCAACGGGAACCGGTGACATGGCTGCCATCTGTGTGTTCTGCGCGTCGTCCAGCACCCTCGAACCGAAGTGGCTCGACCTGGCCACCCGTACCGGAAATGAATTGGCCGCCCGCGGGCACAGCCTCGTCTCCGGGGGCGGCTGCGTCGGCATGATGGGCGCCGTCGCCGACGGCGCCCGAGCCGGCGGGGCGCACACCCTCGGGGTGATCCCGCAGTCCCTGGTCGACCTCGAGGTGGCCGACATGTCGTCGGACGAGCTGGTCGTCACCGCCGACATGGGCGCCCGCAAGAACATCATGATCGAGCGCTCGGACGCGTTCCTCACGCTGCCCGGCGGCCTCGGCACGCTCGACGAGTTGTTCGAGGTGTGGACCACGGCCACGCTCGACCTGCACGCCAAGCCGATCGTGCTGCTCGACCCGGACGGCTTCTACGACGGCATGCTGCGCTGGCTGGACCAACTGGCCGACACCGCGTTCGTGCGGACGTCGGCGCTGGAGAAGGTCGTGATCGCCAAGTCGATCGGCGCCGCCCTCGACGAGATCGAGGGGCGTCTGAGCGCAACCGGGTGACCACGCCCGCCGGATGAATCGCGCCGGGTGGGTGTCACCGGACCGCCCCGCGAAGAACGTCGTACCCCCGTGGTTTCCTAGATGCCGTGAGCGCGCCGGTCAGCAACCCAGCGGTGCGCCGGCCGGCCTACCGCCTGGTCCGGCGCCCCCGGCCGGCCGTGCCCACGTTGCGCCCCGACGAGCTGCAGCGCTATGTGGCGGGCCACGTCGACGGTCCCCTCCTGGTGATCGGCGGCCCCGGCACCGGCAAGACCACCACGCTCGTCGAGTCGGTCGCCGCCCGCATCGCCGAGGGTGTCGACCCCGAGCACATCCTGGTGCTGACCTTCGGCCGCCGGGGGGCGACCGCCCTGCGTGACCGCATCGAGGCCCGCATCGCCGACGACCCCGGCCGCATCGTGCACGAGCCTTTGGTGCGCACCTTCCACGCGTACGCGTTCGCTCTGCTGCGCCGAGCCGCCGCCGAACGAGGTGAGCCGTCCCCGCGCCTGCTCACCGGCCCCGAGCAAGACCTGATCATCCGTGAACTCCTGCAGGTCGTCGGGGACGACGAGGCCACCGACGAGATCAACTGGCCGGAGTCCCTGCGCCCGGCCCTGCCCACCAAGGCGTTCGCCCAGCAGCTGCGCGACCTGATGCAGCGAGCCGCCGAGCGCGGTGTCGACGCCGCCGAGCTGGCCCGCATCGGCGAGCGGGTGGGCCGAGCCGACTGGCCCGCCGCCGCCCGCTTCCTGCGGCAATACGTCGCGGTCCTGGCCCTGCGCGACGTCACCACCCGCGGCTCGGCCGCCTACGACCCGGCCGAGCTGGTGCGAGCGGCATCCGGCCTGCTCGCCGACGACCCGTCCCTGCTGGCCGCCGAGCGTGACCGCCTGGCCTACGTCTACGTCGACGAGCTGGCCGACACCGACCCCGCCCAGATCGAGCTGCTCCACCTGGTCGCCGGCGGCGGCAAGCCCCTTGTCGCATTCGCCGATCCGGATTCCTCGATCTACGGCTTCCGCGGCGCCGACCCGACAGTGGTCTCCTCCTTCCCCCAGCATTTCCGCACCGCCTCCGGCGCCGTGGCCGAGGTGATCACCCTCCACACGAATTACCGGGCGACGCCCCCGCTGCTGACCTCCACCACACTCGTGGCCCGCCACATGCGAGGCCCGATCAAACACCGCCCGATGCACCCCCCACCCCCGGAGCCCCCCACCCCTCCACCCGCTCCGCCACCTGCTGGCCCCGCTCCTGCTTCGCCCGCCCCTGCTTCGCCCGCATCCACTGGACCGGTCTCCTCGGCACCCGGTGAGCCCGCCTCGACCCCACCGGGCCGGCTTGCGGCGAGCGGCGGGAGTGCGCTTGCGGTCGACGCCGGCCGGAGCGATCCGACCGCCGGCGCTGGGGCTGGGACGGGGGCGGCGGTGGTGCGGACCTTCCGGTCACCGACCGCGGAGACTGCCTATGTCGCGCATGCTCTGCGCGAGGCCCACCTTCTCGATCGGATTCCATGGTCGCGGATGGCGGTGGTGCTTCGGTCCACCTCGTTGCAGCTGCCCTCCATGCAGCGGGCGCTGGCCGCCGCCGGCGTGCCGACCGTGACGCACGCCGAAGACCTGCCGCTGCATCTGCAACCAGCGGTGGCGCCGTTCCTGCTTCTCCTTCGGTGTGCGCTGCAGCCTGAGCTGCTCGATGAGGAAGCCGCCGTCGCTCTGCTGCACTCGCCGCTCGGTGGCGCCGATCCGCTGGCCGAACGGCGGCTCCGCCAGGGGCTTCGGGCGCTGGCGCTGGCCGCGGGTGACCGGCGGCCGTCCGGCGAGCTGCTGGTCGACTCGGTGCGTGACCCGGCCGGGCTCGACATGGTGGAACGCCGCTGGGCCAAACCGGCACAAACCGTGGCCCGACTTCTGGCCACCGCCCGCGAGGCGGCCGCCGCTCCGGGCGCGACAGCCGAGCAGGTGCTCTGGACGGTCTGGCAGGAAAGCGGACTCAACGAACGCTGGTACGGCCTGAGCACCCGCCCGCTCGCCTCCGACGATCCCGATGCCGGGCGGGCACGGCAGTGGCGAGCCGAAGCCGCCGACCGTGACCTCGACTCGATGGTGGTGCTGTTCGACGCGGCGGCCCGGTTCGTCGACCGGCTGCCCGGCGCGCGTACCGAGGTCTTCCTCGACCACGTGCTCGGCCAGGACCTGCCGGCCGACTCCATCGCCCCCAGCGCCGACCGTGGCGAGGCTGTCCGGCTGCTCACCGCGCACGCCGCCAAGGGCCTCGAGTGGGACGTGGTGGTGCTGGCCGGCGTGCAGGAAGGCATCTGGCCCGATCTGCGACTGCGCGGCAGCCTGCTCGGCTCCGAGCGGCTGATCGACTACCTGGCCGGCCGGGCCACCAGCGGCCCGGCCGCCGTCGTCGGCGAGACGTCCGCATTGCTCGACGAGGAGCGCCGCCTCTTCTACGTAGCCACCACCCGAGCCCGCCGCCAACTGATCGTCACCGCCGTGGCCTCGGCCGGCGTGGGCGGTTCCGAGGGCGAGGAACAGCCAAGCCGCTTCCTGACCGAGCTGGCCGTCGCCATCCCCGGCCGCACCCCCGACTCCCCGGGCGCCCCGGGCCCCGACACCCCGCCCCCACCCGACCCATGGGACACCGACCCGGACGGCCCGACCGACCCGGACGGCCCGACCGACCCGGACAGCCCCGACGGTCCGGTCGGCCCTGGCGGCCCGAACAACTCGGCCGGCCCAGCCGGCCCCGGCGGCCCGGACAACCCGGACGGCCCGGTAAGCCCCGCTGACTCGGCCGGCCCGAACAATCCGGTGCGGGCGGAGGAGGCCTCGGCGGGGCGGGATGACTCCTCGGGTCCGGGCTCGCCGGCCGTCTCGGTCGAGACCGATCCGTGGGAGCTGGACCCGGATGGGCGGCCCGCGTCGGACGGCCCGGAGCGGGCGGTGGGAAGCGATCCGGGCCGGGTGGACAAATCGCCCGCGGTGGCCCTGGTCGGGCCGGACGGGCGGGAGCATGTCGTCGAGCCGGGGCCGGGGGAGAGCTCGGAACCGCCGGTCGGGGGCGGGGATGCGGCGTCGGCGGTGACGGAGCGGGTCGATGCGGCCATCGAGCTTCCGGTCGGGCGGGCGCCACGTGCTCTGACGCTGGCGGGACTGGTCGCCGAACTGCGTACCGTCGTGGTGGCGAAGGACGAGACGCCCAGCCGGCGGCGCGCGGCGGCGGCTGAGCTCGCCCGGCTGGCGGCTTCCGGGGTGCCGGGCGCTCATCCGGACGAGTGGTGGGGGCTTCGGCCGCTCAGTGACGACCGTCCCCTCGTCGACGAGGGGCAGCCGGTCAAGGTCACCCCCTCCTCGATGGAGAGTGCGCTTCGCTGCAGTCTGCGCTGGCTGCTCGAACGTCATGGCGGGTCGGCGCCGGCCGGGCCGGCGCAGGGTGTGGGCAACCTGGTGCACGCGGCCGCGATGCTGGCCGAGGACGCCAACGCCGATCGGGAGAAGCTCGTCGAGTACGTGTCGGCCCGGTTCGACGCCATCGAGCTGGCCGCGCGCTGGCTGGCCGGCCCAGAGCAGGAGCGGGCCCAGGGCATGGTGGACAAGCTGCTTCGCTGGCTGGCCGTCAATCCGCGGCGGTTGCTGGCGATCGAGCACGAGTTCACGGTTCGGCTCGAGGACGAGACGCGGCCCATTCAGCTCACCGGGCGGGTCGACCGGCTCGAGATCGACGAGGAGGGCCGGCTCGTCGTCGTCGACTTGAAGACCGGCAAGAGCACCACTGTGTCGTCGGCCGACCTGGAAGAGCACGCCCAGCTGGCCGGCTATCAGGCGGCGGTGGAGGCGGGCGCGTTCGCCGACTACGGGGCGCAGAGCGGCGGCGCGGCGCTCGTGCAGCTCGGGCCGGGCAAGGATGCACGGGAGCAGATGCAGTTGCCGCTCGCCGAGGCGGTCGATCCGCAGTGGGCGCACGCGATGGTCAAGCGGACCGCTGAGACGATGGCGGCCTCCACTTTCTCGGCCGTGGCCAACAGCCGGTGCCGCGTCTGCCCGGTCCGCACGAGTTGCCCGATTTCCGGCAAGGGACGTCAGGTAGTAGAAGATACGCAGTGACCCAGCCCAGCCTCTTCGCCGACGAACCGGCGGCGCCCCGCCGTCGTGCCGACTCGGGACCGCGCTACACGCCGGCCGAGTTGGCCGGATTGCTGCGCCTGCCGCGGCCCACCGACGAGCAGGAAAAGATCATCTCGGCGCCGGTGCAGCCGTTCCTGGTGGTGGCCGGAGCCGGGTCGGGCAAGACCGAGACGATGGCGTCGCGGGTGGTGTGGCTGGTCGCCAACAATTACGTACGTCCCGACCAGATCCTGGGCCTGACGTTCACCCGTAAGGCGGCCGGCGAGCTGGCGCATCGGGTCCGCACCCGGCTCGGGCAGCTCATCCGCCGGGTGGGCCGCGACGACGCGTTCGCCGGTGAGGCCACCATCTCCACCTACCACTCGTACGCCGCTCGGATCGTCACCGAGCACGGCCTGCGAGCGGGTTACGAGCCGTCGGCGCGGCTGCTCACCGAGGCCGCGCGCTGGCAGATCGTCGATTCGCTGGTCCGTTCCTACACGGGTGAGATGACCGGGGTGAACCGGGCGCCGGGCACGGTCACCGACGATGTGCTGGCGCTCTCCGGTGAGCTGGCCGAGCACCTGATCAGCCCGGACGAGTTGGCCGCCTGGACCGGCCGGTTCTTCGCCGCGGTGCAGGAGATGCCGGGCCGGGTCTACAAGGACGTCGCCGACGTGCTCGCGCGGCAGCGTCACCGGTTGACCCTGCTGCCCCTGGTGCGGCTCTACGAGCAGCGCAAACTGGACCTGGAGGCGATGGACTTCGGCGACCAGATGGCCCGGGCCGCACTGGTGGCCCGCGATCACCCCGAGGTCGGCGAGGTCGAGCGCGACCGGTTCCGGATCGTGCTGCTGGACGAGTATCAGGACACCAGTCACGCCCAGGTGACGATGCTGAACAACCTGTTCGGCGGCGGTCATCCGGTGACGGCGGTCGGTGACCCGTGCCAGTCGATCTACGGGTGGCGCGGGGCGTCGGCCGGCACACTCGACCGCTTCCCCCGAGTTTTTCCGGACCGCTCGGGCGGCGACGCCGAAGTGCTCGGGCTGACCAAGAGCTGGCGCAACCGGCCGCAAATTCTCGAGGTGGCGAACGAGCTGTCCCGGCCGCTGCGAACCGCGGGCGCACGGGTGGCCACGCTGGTCGCGGCGCCGCGGGTGGCGGCCCCGGTCGGTGGCCGTACCGTGACGACGGCACTGCTGGAGACGTACGCGCAAGAGGCTGACTGGATCGCCCACCAGATTCTCACCGCCTGGCGGATCGCGTCCGGCCGGCCGCAGGCCGAAGCCGACGAGATCCCGGTGGAACTGCGCCCGACCAGCGCCGTGCTCGTGCGGGTACGCAGTCAGATCCCGGCGATCGAGCAGGCGCTGCGGAACGCGGGCCTGCCGGTCGAGGTGGTCGGTCTGGGCGGTTTGCTGGACACCCCTGAGGTACGCGACGTGACGTCGACCCTGCGGGTGCTGGCCGACCCGACCGACGGCGCCTCGCTGCTTCGTCTGCTGACCGGGCCGCGCTGGCGGATCGGGCCACGTGACCTGGTCGCCCTGCACCGGCGGGCCCGTGGGCTGGCGGCGGCCCGCGCCGAGGTGGTCAACCGGGTCGATCCGGAGGAGATCGTCGGCGACCGGCTGGACGACGCCACCCTGATCGAGGCGATGGCCGATCTGGGCGCCCCGCAGCAGTTCTCGGCCGAGGGCTATCTGCGGCTGCGGTCGTACAGCCGGGAGTTGAGCGCCCTTCGGCAGCGGCTCGACCAGCCGTTGCCCGATCTGGTCGCGGACATCGAGCGCACCATCGGCCTCGATGTCGAGGTCGCGGTGCGCGGCTGGCACGCCGGGGACGCCGGCCTGGCCCGCGGTCACCTTGATGCGCTGGGTGACGTGGCGGCGCGCTACGCGGGCGAGACCGACGGCGGCACGCTCGCCGGTTTCCTGGCCTTCCTGACCGCGGCCGAGGAGGAGGAGCGTGGTCTCGAACCGGGCCAGGTCGACGTGGTCGAGGGCGCCGTGCAGATCCTCACCGCGCACGCCGCCAAGGGCCTGGAATGGGACGTGGTGTCGGTGGCCGGCCTGGCCAAGGGGGTGTGGCCGGGGCTGACCCGGGGCACCGACCACTACCTGATGGGCATCGGGGTGCTGCCGTTCCCGCTGCGTGGTGACGCGGATGGGTTGCCCGAGCTGGACCTGTCGGAGGCGGTCGACCAGAAGGGTGTGCTGGCCGCGGTGACCGCGTTCGTGCGGGCCTGGCGGGAGCACGACGAGCGGGAGGAGCGCCGGCTCGCGTACGTGGCGGTGACTCGCCCCCGCCGGCTCCTGCTCTGCTCCGGTTACTGGTGGGGGGACGGGGTGAAGCGCCCGCGGGGCCCGTCGGTCTTTCTGGACGAGGTCCGGGCGACCTGCGCGGGTGGTGCCGGGGTGGTCGACGTGTGGACTCCCGAGCCGGCCTCGGACGCGGTCAACCCGGCGGCCACCGAGGCCGAGCCGATGCAGTGGCCGTTCGACCCGCTGGGCCGGCGCCGGCCGGCCATGACGGTGGCCGCCGACCTGATCCGCCGGATGATCGCCGACCCGTCCGCGTCGGCCGCGGAGGCGTTCGCCGAGCTGGCCACCCGTGATCCGGAGATCGCGGCGCGGGCCGGCTTCGCGGCCGAGCTGGTCGGCATCCCGGACGGGGTGGAACCGGACATCGCCCGCTGGCGGCGGGAGGCGAGTCTGCTGCTTGCCGAGCGGGAGGAGAAGGCGCACCACGACGGCCCGCTGGAGGTGGCGCTGCCCGCCCACCTGTCGGTCTCCCAGTTGGTGGTGCTGCGACGTGACCCGCAGGGCCTGGCCCGGTCGCTGCGCCGGCCGCTGCCGCAGCGGCCGGCCCCGCAGGCTCGCCGCGGAACCGCCTTCCACGCGTGGCTGGAGCAGCGGTTCGGGTCGGCCCGGCTGATCGACATCGACGAGCTGCCGGGTGCGGCCGACGAGGACGCGGCGGCCGACGAGGAACTGGCGGCGCTGCAGGAGGCGTTCCTGTCCGGCGAGTGGGCCGACCGCACGCCGTACGAGGTGGAGGTCCCGTTCGCGACGTCGGTGGCCGGGGTGGTGGTGCGCGGCCGGATGGACGCCGTCTTCACCGAGTCCGGCAACCGCTGGGACGTGATCGACTGGAAGACCGGCCGCCGCCCGTCCGGTCCCGAGGCGGAGGCCGCCGCCGTGCAGTTGGCCGCCTATCGGATCGCCTGGGCGTCGCTGGCCGGGGTGCCGGTCAACCGGGTCCGGGCCGGCTTCCACTACGTACGCGAGCAGGTCACGGTGCGACCGGCCGACCTGCTCGACGCGGCCGCGCTGGAGGACCTGGTGGCCGAGGTGCCGTTACTGGTTGATCGAGGCCAGCAGGTGCAGTAGCGCCGCCGCGTACGCCTGCTCCGGGGTCGAAGCCGGGAACGACCGCTCCGCGCCCAGCAGATCGATTTCCGCGGCATAGCCGGCGGCGTCGCGCCGCAGTGCGCGGAAGGTTCCGCCGAGCAGTTCCCGCAACTGGTCCTCGCGCGGCAACCAGGTCGTTTCGTCGATCTCCACGTCGTCCAGAGCCCACTCCGTGGTGCCGTTGAAACCGATCACCTGACCCTCCGGAACCGTGTGCACCTCGATGGTCATATTGCTCAGGACAAAGACCTCTTCGTCCAGGTCACGGTCGGGTATGGCGAAGCGGTCGCCGAGCGCCGGCTTCCATGCCAGACCGGCCTCTTTCAGTCGCTGTGCCAGTTCTATGTTGATCACCGCTGACGCCCTTCTGCCGTGCTACGCTCCGACCGTTGTTCGTTTGGTTCCCAAGTACTTAGGAGCGCCTGTGGGGGAATTTGCCCAGGCGCTCTTTGTCGTAACCCGGGTTTCTCCGGTACGGGCGATCAGTACGGCGACACGAGACTCGGGAAATCCGAGTTTTACTACCACGCTCCCGTCCATAATGGCCGGGAGCGGATTGACCGTCGAGGAGACGAGCATGGTTACCGGCGTTGTGAAGTGGTTCAACGCGGACAAGGGCTTCGGGTTCATCACCCCCGACGACGGCGGCGCCGACGTCTTCGCCCACTTCTCCGCAATCCAGATGTCGGGTTACCGCAGCCTGGAGGAGAACCAGCGGGTGGAGTTCGAGGTGACCCAGGGCCAGAAGGGCCCGCAGGCCGCCAACATCCGCGCGATCTGATCCAGGTTCAGCGTTAAAACGAGAGCGGCGTCGCATCCCGATAGGGCTGCGACGCCGTTTGCTTTCCCCGGCCGAGACCCTAGACGGCCGCTGCCTCCGGCAGCGGCGCCGTGCCACCCATGTGCGCGGGCAGCCACCAGCGATCGTCCGGGCCGGCCGGCTTGTCCGGGTACGCCTT
The DNA here is from genome assembly GCF_016862195.1 of Paractinoplanes ferrugineus. Classification (GTDB taxonomy): domain Bacteria; phylum Actinomycetota; class Actinomycetes; order Mycobacteriales; family Micromonosporaceae; genus Actinoplanes; species Actinoplanes ferrugineus. Next base: position 30,036 of record NZ_BOMM01000003.1, read on the forward strand.
CTGCGCGGCGTCGAGCAGTTCGCTGAGCCGTTCACGCAACGTGACCGTCAACGCGTCGGGCGAGACACCCTTGGGGATCTCGATGGCCTCGCCGACCTTGATGATCACCGGCACGTGCCGTTTGGTGAGTTCCTTCTTGCGGCCCTTGGTCCACAGCCGGTGCGGACCCCAGACCACGATCGGGATCAGCGGCACCTTGGCCGTGCGGGCCAGCCGGACCGCACCCGATTTCAGCTCCTTGACGGTGAACGACTCACTGATCGTCGCCTCCGGGAAGACCCCGACCACCTCGCCGTTCTTCAGGGCGTTGGTGGCCGCCCGGAACGAGGCGGCACCGGCGTCACGATCGACCGGGATGTGCCGCATGCCGCGCATCAGCGGGCCGCTGATCTTGTGGTCGAAGACCTGCTTCTTCGCCATGAACCGGACCAGCCGCTTGGACGGCTGGGCGGCGAGACCGCAGAGGGTGAAGTCGAGGTAGCTCACGTGGTTGCTCGCCAGCACTGCCCCGCCGTCGGTCGGGATGTGCTCGGCCCCATCGATCTCGATTCGCATGTCGAGTGCGCGGAACATCGTCTTGGCTAGGACGATGACCGGGGGATACACGAGTTCCATGGGCAGACGGTAGCGGAACATCCTGAAGATCTGCTGGGCCGGGTGCAACCAGTTCGAGCTTCCCAGCGTCTTACTCGGTGACGCAAATTTCCTGTGCACCAGTTCGCTGTGCACCGCCCTGGGGGGATCCGCATGCGCACCACGACAGCCCGCCGTGAGCTCGGGTTCGTGCTCGGGGTTTCGTTCGTCGGCCTGGCCCTGGTGCTCGTGGTCGTCTTCACCCCGTGGTACGCGTCGGTGCCACTCGCCGGTTGACGCCGTGACGCGATAGCGACGATCGTGGTGTTCACTGGAACCCATGTCCGAGCCGACCTTCTCCTGGCAACAGCCGGGCGGGAGCCTGTCGTCGGGCATGGTCACGGCGCCCGGCCCGCCGCCGGCCACGCCCCCGCCGACTGATCCGCCGCCGTCCGCGCCGAAACCGGAGCCGACCGGGCCGCAACGGCGCCGCAGGCAGATGCTGATCTTCGCGGGCATCGCCGGCGGCATCCTGGCGATCGGTCTGACGGTCATCCTGGTGCTGGTCTTCTCGTCGTCGACGAACCCGTTCAGCCGCAAGGCCGCCGGTCCCGCCGACGTGCGGCCGCCGCTGGCCCGGGCCTGCCCGCCGCCCAACGCGTCCCCGAGTGCGGCGCCCACCCAGGCACCGAGCGTTCAGCCGCCGGAATCAGGCGCGCGGACGGTCGATCCCGACGCCGGCATCTCGTACAAGACCTACGGAGCTCCCTGGGAGCCGTGGAACACCGTCTGGCGGGCCGGGACGCTCGAGGTGCCGTACAAGGTCGGCCAGCACTTCGTGACCGAGACCTACAGCGGCGGGCAATATCACGCGTCGATCCTGTCCGCGGCGGTGCCGGCCACCGACAACGACGGCGGGATCGTCGACCTCGAATGCGTGGGCCGGCAGGTGGCCGCGGATGTGCGCGCGGAGTACTACCCGCAGCCCAACACCATGGAGACGATGCGGGACGGGATGACCACGCTGGGCGGGAAGCCGGCCTACGTGAACGAGTTCCGGTTGCACTTCCGTTCCGAGGGGCTGACCGCCACCGACGAGCTCTCGGCGGTGGCGGTCATCGATGTCGGCAAGCCCTCGGCGGCCGTCCTCTACGTCTCCATCCCGGGGACCCACAAGCAGTTCGACTACGTGATCGACGACGTCTTCAAATCGGTCAGGAGCCCGTGAGGCCCCACCGCTTGCGCAACGCGTTGTCGGCCGCGTTGAACAAGACGTCGATGAAAATGCCGATGACGAGTACGACGATGATGTAGCAGATCACCAGGCTCGAGTCGGACAGGTCCCGGGCCTGCTGCATGCGTACGCCGATGGACAGCGCCCCCGGCACGATGACCAGCAGCTCGCCGGCCATCAGGCTGCGCCAGGAGAACGCCCAGCCCTGCTTGAGCCCGGAGATGAACGACGGCAGCGACGCCGGCAGGATCAGGTGCCGGTATTTCGCGAAGCCCTTCATGCCGAGCACCTGGCCGACCCGCAGCCACGTGCGCGGGACGTAGTCGATGCCGCTGATCAGGCCGTTCGCCACGGACGGGGCGGCGCCGATGATGACCACGAACATGATGGCGCTCTCGCTGATCTGGAACAGCAGGATCGCCAGCGGGAACCACATGATCGACGGCATCGTCTGCAGGCCGGTGATCAGCGAGCCGATCGCGGCCCGCAGCGGCGCGAACCGGGACACCGCGGCGCCGACGACGGTGCCGATCAGTACGGCCAGCCCGAAGCCGGTGACGGCCCGGCGCAGGGTGAGCAGCACGCCGTCCCAGAAGTCGCCGGTCTTGAGGACGTCACCCAGGTCACCGAAGACGGTGCCGGGGCCGGGCAGCACGTAGTCGGGCTTCCATTTCGACCACACCACGATCTGCCAGAGAAGCACCACGATGGCGATGGCCATCAGCTTGGGCCAGGTGTTGCGCCAGATCCGCCGGCCGAGCGTCCCCCGGTCGGTCTGCGGGCCGAGCTCGAGCGCGTCGAGGCCGGAGACCTCGCTGCCCTCGGGGTTCACGCCGACCTTCGCCGGGGTCCGCGGGGTCGCGGTCTCGCCACTGACGCCGTCCAGGCCGGCGCGTGCGGAGGGGTACTTAATTGGCATGGCGGGCGACCTCCGCGCGGAGCCGGTCGGTGATCTCGGCGGCCTGGCCGGAGACCTCGGGCGAGTCGATGCGCCGGGGGCGCTCGTGGGTGATCGGGTAGTCCTCGATCACCTTGCCGGGGCGGCTGCTGAGCAGGATCACCCGGTCGCCGAGCCGGACCGCCTCGCGCACGTTGTGCGTCACGAACAGCACGGTCAACTTCTGTTCCCGCCAGATCCGCTCGAGTTCGTCGTGCAGGATGTCGCGGGTCATCGCGTCGAGCGCGCCGAACGGCTCGTCCATCAGCAGGATGTCGGCGTTCTGGGCGAGGGCGCGGGCCAGGGCCACACGCTGGCGCATGCCGCCGGAGAGCTCGTGCGGCCGCTTGTGGCCGAAGCCGCTGAGTCGCACGATCTCCAGCAGTTCCTCGGCGCGCTTGCGCCGTTCGGCCTTGCCGACCCCCTGCAGGCGCAGCGGCAGCTCGACGTTGCCGGCCACCGAGAGCCAGGGGAACAGGGCGGCTTCCTGGAACATCAGCGAGACGTGCCGGCCGCCGATGTCCAGGGTGCCGCCGGTGATCTTGTCGAGCCCGGCAACCAGCGAGAGCAGCGTGCTCTTGCCGCAGCCGGAGGCGCCCAGCAGGCAGACGAACTCGCCCTGCCGGACGGTCAGCGAGATGCGGTCCAGGGCGAGCAGGGCGTTGCTGCCGGACCCGTACTGCTTGGAGACGTTCTCTAGGCGGACGACCGCGTCCCCGCGGCCGGTCACCGGCCGCGGGGTCTGGGTTTCAACAAGGCTCACTGGCTCTCCCTGCTCGGATCAGGCCGCAGCGTCGCTGACCGTCGGCTGGCCGGCCGTGGTCAGCAGCTGGTTCAGCGCGTTGAGGTCGTAGATGCCCTTGAGGTCGACGGACTTGAGCAGTCCGACCTCCTCGGCGTGCTTGGCGCTGGTGTACAGCGACGCGGCGATCGGGTCGGCGGTGAACGTGAGGTTCTTGAACGCGGCCGCGAGCACGTTGTCCTTCAGCGGCTTACCGCTGAGTGCCGCGATCTGGGCGTTGGCCGCCTTCTGCGCGTCGGCGTCGTTGGACTTGATGAACTCGAGCGCCTTCAGGTGCCCCTGGATCAGCTTGGTGACCGTCCCCGGCGACTTCTTCAGGAAGTCCTGGCTGACGATCAGGTGGGTGGTGACGAACTGGCCGCTCGTGCTGGTCCACAGGTCCTTCTCGTTGACCAGCAGCTTGGCGCCGGCCTCGAGCTGGAACCGGCTCAGGAACGGCTCCGGCAGCCAGGCGCCGTCGATCGAGCCCTGCTGGAAGGCCTGCAACGAGGTGGCGTTGTCCTGCGGGAGGACGGAGACGTCGCCGCCGCCCTGGGCGTTCGCGGTGAGGTTGTTCGACTTGAGCCAGGCGCGCAGTGCCACGTCCTGGGTGTTGCCCAGCTGCGGCGTGGCGATCTTCTTGCCCTTGAGGTCGGCCGGGCCGTTGATGGCCGGCTTGACCACCAGACCGGCCCCGCCCGAGGTGCTGCCCGCGATGATCTTCAAGGACCGGCCCTTGGACTGCGCCCAGCTGTTGATCGCCGGGTTCGGGCCGATGTAGGTGGCGTCGATGGCGCCGGAGATCAGTGCCTCGATCGCGGCCGGGCCGGCGTTGAAGGTCTTCGCGTCGAGCTTGGTGCTGCCCAGCGCCTCGGCGAAGAGGCCCTTGTCGACGCCGACGAGAGCGGGCGCGTGGGTGATGTTCGGGAAGTAGCCGAGCCGGATCGTGCCCGCTTCGGCGCCACCGGACGCGGACGTGGTGGGAGCGCCGTCCTCGTCGTCGTCACCGCAGGCCGCGAGGGCGGACGCGGTCAGCAGAGCGCCGGCGATGGCGAACACACGCCGTCGCGGCAACCCGGCGCCCAGCTGCGGAAAGGTGGGGGAGCTCATCTCACTCCTAGTTCTCAGTTTTTATCGGGGCGTTTGGTGGTTCTTAGTTCTTGATCGGGACGGTGTCGTGCGCCTTGGCGAGTCGGGACAGCTCGGCCATGGTCCTGTGGTCGACGACGCCCTCGATGGCTTCCTCGACGGCCACCCACACGTCGCGAAGCCCGTAGGCCGCGCCGTGGTAGCTGGTGTTGTTGGTGGGGAGCCCGCGGACGGTGGTCAGCGCGCCGCCGACGGCCCGGACGACGTCACCGACCGTGATCTCCGTGGCGGGGCGGGCGAGTGCGTAGCCCCCGTCGACTCCGCGGTGGCTGTGCAGCAGGCCGGCCCGGCGGAGGTCGAGGAGAATTCCCTGCAGGAAGCTCAGCGGGATGTCCTGGGTGGCGGCCAGGCCGGCGGCCTTGACCAGGTGCGGGTGCTCAACCGTGATGGCGAGCATGGCCCGGACGGCGTAATCGGTGCGTGCCGACACGTACACGATCTGGCCCTCCTCTCCGGTCTCCCCGTTCGAAACTCTGCTTTCTCTATCTGATGGATGGGAATAATGGATGAGATAGGAGTGGTAGGTCAAGGCCCGATCCGCATGGCGGGACTCGGGCGGGTGATGTCCGGCTTGGTGACCTGCCGTCGCGACCGGATACACGGAGCGCGCTAATGTCAGGTCGTGGCGCGCAGCAGAAAAATCCCCGCAACGAAGTACCCGGTCGAACGCTTCACGCTGGAGAACGGCTTGCGGGTCGTGCTCACGCCCGACCGCAGCGCTCCGGTGGTGGGGGTGGCCGTCGTCTACGACGTCGGCATCCGGTCCGAGCCCGAGGGGCGCACCGGCTTCGCCCACCTGTTCGAGCACCTGATGTTCCAGGGTTCGGAAAACCTGGAGAAACTCGCCCACTTCCGCCACGTGCAGGGGGCCGGGGGCACCTTCAACGGCTCCACCCACCTCGACTACACCGACTATTTCGAGGTGCTGCCGGCCGGCGCCCTGGAACGGGCGCTCTTCCTCGAGGCCGACCGCATGCGCGGCCCGCGGCTGACCGAGGAGAACCTGCTCAACCAGATCGACGTGGTCAAGGAAGAGATCCGGGTAAACGTCCTCAACCGGCCCTACGGCGGGTTCCCCTGGCTCAAGCTGCCACCGGTGATGTTCGAGACGTTCCCCAACGCGCACGACGGCTACGGCTCGTTCGGTGACCTCGAGAGCGCCACGGTCGACGACGCCAAGGCCTTCTTCGACCGCTACTACGCGGCCGGCAACGCCACCCTCGCCGTGGCCGGTGACTTCGACGTGGCCCAGGCGACCGCGATGATCCAGCGGCACTTCGGCGACGTACCGGCCCGGCCGGCGCCCAAGTTGCCGGATTTCGACGAGCCCGGCCTGACCGCCGAGCGCCGCGACACCTACACCGACCGGCTCGCCCCGATCGGCGGCGTGGCCAGCGCCTGGCGGGTGCCTGACCCGATCGGCGACTTCGCCGACTACCTGCCGTTCGTGGTGCTCGCCGAGGTGCTCACCGATGGCGAGGCGTCCCGGCTGGTCGAGCGGCTGGTCCAGCGTGACCGCTCGGTCACCAGCATCGGCGGCTACATCGGCTTCATGGGCGACGAGTTCGGCGTACGCAATCCGACCGCTCTTCTGCTGCAGGCGCACATGCCGCCCGGCGGTGACTCCGAGAAGGTCCTGCGCACGGTCGACGAGGAGCTCGACCGGCTGGTCCACGACGGCCTCACCCCGGGCGAGCTCGAGCGCACCCAGGCTCGTATCGCCACCCATCTGCTGCGCGACACCGACGCGGTGCTCGGCCGGGCGCTGCCGATGGCCGTGCTCGAGCTCCAGCGCGGGAACCCGGGGCTGCTCAACGATCTGCCGAAACTCATCGGTGAGGTCACCGAGGCCCAGATCGTCACCGCCGCGGCCACCCTGCGCCCCGATCAGCGCGCCACCGTCGAGGTCCTTCCCGGAGCTGCCGCATGAGCACCAAGACCCTGCCCGACCTGGTCCCCGACGCCAAGCTCAAGTTGCCCAAAGAGGTCGAGCGCACGCTGCCCAGCGGGCTGACCGTGATCGCCATCCGGCGCACCTCGGTGCCGCTGGTCGAGGTGCGGTTGCGGGTGCCGTTCAGCAAGGCTCCGCTGCCCCGGGCCACCCTGCTGTCCCAATCGCTGTTCACCGGCACCGGCACGATGTCGAGCGTCGACATCGCGGCCGAGCTGCAGAAGGTCGGCGGCGGGCTGTCCGCCGGCCTCGACCCCGACCGGCTGCTGGTCACCGGCAACGCGCTGGCCGGCGGGCTCGACCGGATGCTGGAGATCCTGGCCGCGGTGCTCACCGACCCGGCCTACCCCAAGCAGGAGGTGGTCACCGAGCGCGACCGCCTCGTCGACCACCTCCAGGTGGCACTCCAGCAGCCGGCTCATCTGGCCCGCACCGCCCTGCTCAAGCGCATGTACGGCAGCCACCCGTACGCGGTGCAGACCCCCGAGCCCGAGCAGATCCGGGCCGTCCGGCCGGCCGGACTGCGCAGCCTGCACGCCGACCGGGTGAGCCCGACCGGTGCCGTGCTGGTGCTGGTCGGCGACATCAACCCGGAGAAGGCGATCGACGCCGCCGAGAAGGCGCTCGGCAGCTGGACCGGCCCCGGCCGCGACGAGAACCTGCCCGCCGCCCCGGCTCTCGAGCCCGGCCCGCTGCTGCTGGTGGACCGGCCCGGCTCGGTGCAGTCCTCGCTGCGGATGGCCCTGCCCGCGGTGCCGCGCACCGACCCGAGCTACGCACCGCTTCAGCTGGCCAACCTGATCTTCGGTGGCTACTTCTCGTCCCGCTGGGTGGAGAACATTCGGGAGGACAAGGGCTACACGTACGGCCCGCACACCTCGATCGAGCACTACCTGGCCGGCTCGGCCCTGATGGTGGCGGCCGAGGTCGCCACCGAGGTGACCGGCCCGTCCCTGCTCGAGACGCTCTACGAGTTGGGCCGGATCGCCAGTCTGCCGCCCCGCGAGGAGGAGCTCGAGCAGGCCCGCCGCTACGCTCTCGGCACCCTGCGACTGGGCATGTCGACCCAGGCCGGTCTGGCCGGGCTGGCGAGCATGTACGCGAGCTTCGGCCTGCGCCTGGAACACCTGCGTGAGCACTCGGCGGCCCTGGCCGGCGCGACGCTCGACCAGGTGGCCGCGGCGGCGGCCGAGTTCATGGCTCCGTCCCGGGCGGTCACCGTCGTGCTCGGCGACGCCGCTCGGATTCAGGCGCCCCTGGCGGCGCTGACCACGATCGAGCCCGCGTGACCATCCCGCCGGAGTTCGCCAGTGACGTTCCGCCGCTGGCCCGCAGCACCCTCGACCGGTCGGCGCTGCGCCGGCGCGACGACGCCTGGTTGGCCGACGCCTGGACGCGTGGTCAGGTGCTCGTCGTCGACCTGACCAAGGGCGGCCGGGCCCTGGTCGCCGACCGGCCGGACGGCGGGGCCGGACTGGTGCTGAGGCCGGCGGCCGAGGTGCCGGGCAGCGAGCACTGGTTCCTCGGGGTCGACCCGGACGGCACCCCGCTCTGGACGGTGGCGGGGCCGTTGCCCGAGGTCGAGGGCACCCGGGCGGCCAGTCTTCGGGACGTCGGGCACCTGCTCGACGATCGGGACGCGGGGCTGTTCACGACCGCGGCCGCGCTCGGCAACTGGCACGCCAGCCACCAGTTCTCGCCGCGTACCGGTCTGCCCACCGAGGTGGTCGAGGCCGGTTGGGCGCGTAAGGACGCCGAGGGCAACACGATGTGGCCGCGCACCGACCCGGCGATGATCGTGCTGGTGCATGACGGCGCCGACGGGCCGGCCGGGCGGTGTCTGCTCGGGCACAACGCCACCTGGGGCACCGCGCCCGACGGGGTGCGCCGCTTCTCCTGCCTGGCCGGTTACGTCGAGCCGGGCGAGTCGGCCGAGGCGGCGGTCTGGCGCGAGGTGGCCGAGGAGGTGGGCATCGGGCTCTCCGCGCTGACGTACGCCGGAAGTCAGTCCTGGCCGTTCCCCGGCTCGCTGATGCTGGGCTTCCACGCCACCGCCGATCCCGACGCGCCGATCCACCTCGACCCCGAGGAGATCGACGAAGCCCACTGGTTCACGCGCGACGACGTGGCCAAGATGATCGCCGGCGATTTCGTTCACGCCGATACGGGCATCAAGATGAGCCTTCCTATGCGATCCTCTATCGCGTTCTACCTGATTGAGACTTGGTTGGGCGGTTTCGGCCGATAACGGATCGATATTGCTCGAAGTAGAGAAGTTTTCTGCTTCCGGAGTAACCAAAACGGGCCTCGACCGCGTCTCGAAAGACAAAGACCGAGAGGTGGATATTCGATGACGCAGGTGGAAGCGCCCGCATGGACCTCCATGACGGAGGACGAGCGTGCCACGTTCGACCGGGATGGCATCCTCGTCGTGCCCGGGGTGCTCAGCGAGAGCGAGATCGAGAAGGGGCAGAGGGCGATCCAGGGCGCGTACGAGCGGGCTCAGGAGCCCGGCGGTCACGGGCTCAACGCGACCGGCGCCCTGCACCAGCTCTCCGCGGTGACCTCGGTCCCCGAGCTTGCCTACCTGATCGACCACCCGACCGCGTTCAAGTACATCTGGTCGCTGCTGGGGTGGAACATTCACATCTACCACTCCCACGTGGACGTGCACCCGCAGATCCACGAGAAGCAGAAGGAGTGGTGGCACTGGCACCAGGACGGTGGCCGCCAGAACCGGGAGATCGAGACCGACCCCCGCCCGATGTTCTCGGTGAAGCTGGCGTTCTGGTTCTCCGACGTGAGCGAGACCGGTCGCGGCAACTTCACGGTGATCCCGGGCAGCCACAAGACCAACTGGCTCCCCGGCCCGCCGAGCCGTGGCGTGCCGTGGCCGCAGCCCGAGGGTGCCACCCAGATCACCGCCAACCCGGGTGACCTGGTCGTCTTCGACCGGCGCATCTGGCACGCCCGCTCCGACAACTACTCGCCCGTCACCCGCATGGGCGCGTTCTTCGGCTACACCCCGCGCTGGATCGCCGGTCGTGACGACACCGCCGGCCTGCCGCAGCAGGAGTGGTTCGACGGCCTCAACCCGGTGCAGAAGCAGCTGCTCGGCCACTGCCCCGAGGGCGACGGCAGCGGCGACCACGCCTGGGGCCACTACCCGGAGACCACGCCGCTCTACGGCGCTCTCAAGGAGCGGGGTCTGCTCGACTCCAGCATTCCGGCTCTCATCCCGTAGGGCCCTTTCACCGGTTAGAGTCCGCATGTGGGGCAAACCGGGACATTAGACAAAGCAGCGACCGCGGCGGGCCGGCTCATCCTCGAGGCAATGGGGGAGGAGCGCCCGGCGCGGTCGCTGTCTCGTCTCAACGACTCACCACGAGCCGTCCGCCTGCTGCGCGAGCTGTTCACCGTGGCGGTCCGCCGCAGTTTCGTCGGCCGTGATCCGCGAGATGTCACGCGGTACGTCCGCGACCTGCTCGAATATCAGACGCTGCCGGCCGGGGGCGAGCTCGCCCGCCAGGCCGAGGCGATGATCCGCGGGGCCATCGGCGAGCCGGAACTGGCGCACGGGGTGCCCGAGCTGCGCCGCTTCGAGCTGATCTGCCACGTGATCGGCGACCTGACCCGGCCGCCCGGCGTGCCCGCGGCCGAGCTGTTCGCGCTGGTCGACCAGGCCGAGAAGCGGGTGGCCCGCTTCGACCGTCCGCGCAACCGTGTCGTCGGCCGGAGGTCGATGTGAGCAAGAACCGTCGCCGTTCCACGCAAAGCACCGCCGCGATCCGGGAGCAGCTGAGCGACACCGCCGGTACGTCGCCGACAGTGGCCGGGGGCCGTCGCCGATCACTCCAGCCCACTCCCGCGGCACCGTCGCTCGCGGCCGACGCGATCGAGGAGCCGGCGCCCGGCGCGAGCAACGGCCGCCGCCGGTCGATCCCGCCGGCCGAGGCCGATCCGCACTGGGACGCGGAGGGGAACCGTCGCTCCGCAGCGGCGGAACCGCCGGCCGAGCGGGGCCGGCGTCGCCCCGCGCAGGGACAGCCGGAGGGCGCCGGCGCGCAGCCCCGGCTGGACCCGGCTGAGCCGGAGCGCGCGGGCCGAGGCCGCCGCCGGTCGGCACCGGATGCCGGGACGGCCGCGCCGGAGCCGAGCGCGGAGCACACCGTCGGGGCGCTCTCCGGACAACTGCCGCACGGCACGGAATACCGGGCCGGCGAGATCTCCACCGAGGCCGGGCGTTACCTGCGGCGGGCCGCGCGGGACGACGCGCCGGCCCGGTTCGGTGCGCCCACCGGTGCGGTGGACGACGCGGCCCGACAGGTGTGGGAGATCGCTTTCGGTCTTGTGGTGCGACGTCGCTTCGAACCGGACTCGCCGCTCGCCGAGATCAGCCGCACCGTGGCGACGGCGGTGCACGAACACGCGGCGGCGGGGCTGCCGGCACTCGACGCCGAGATGCTCGTGCGCCACGCGCTCGGCGAGATCGTCCCGGTCGGCGACCTTCCCGGCGACGTCCTGGTGGCCGTGCACCTGCTGCTCTTCGCGTCGATCGCGGACGAGTTGGCACTCGGTGACGAGGAACTCGACGCGATCGTCGCGGAGGCCGAGGAGAAGGTGTCGGCCCTCGTTCCGGCGTGAAGACGAAGACCCCGCTCACGACGTACGTGAGCGGGGTCCTGATCTTGCAGGGGTTACGCGGCGAGAGCCGCGAGGTGTTCCTTGACCTGGATGATCGACGGGTTCGTCAGCGCCGAACCGTCGTCGAACTTCAGGGTCGGAACGGTCCGGTTACCGCCGTTGACGCTCTGCACGAACTCGGCCGACACCTCGTCCTGTTCGATGTCGACGACGTCATAGGCGATGCCCTCCCGGTCCAGCTGCGACTTGAGTCGGTGGCAGTAACCACACCAGGACGTCGAATACATGGTCAACATCGGTCAGGATCCTCTCGGCTGGGTCACATGGCACTCCGCCCTGCGACATAACGTCGGACCGGAGTGCCATGATTCCCGACGTGCTGAGTGATGCGGTGCTGGCCGGGCTCGACCCCGAGCAGCGGACGGCGGTGACCGCCCCGGCCGGGCCGGTCTGCATCCTCGCGGGCGCGGGCACCGGCAAGACCCGGGCGATCACCCACCGCATCGCTTACCGGACCCTCACCGGCGAGATCAGCCCCCGGCACGTGCTGGCCGTGACGTTCACCGCCCGAGCCGCCGCCGAGATGCGGGCCCGGCTCGGAGCGCTCGGGGCGACCGGCGTGCAGGCGCGCACCTTCCACGCTGCCGCCTTGCGCCAGTTGCGCTATTTCGCGCCCCGCTTGCTCGATGGCCGGGCGGTGCCCGAGCTGGTCGAGTCGAAGGTGCGGCTGATCGGTCTCGCCGCCGCCAAGGCCGGCGTGCGCGCCGACCGCACCGGCGCCCGGGACCTGGCCGGCGAGATCGAGTGGGCCAAGTCGTCGCTCGTCGAGCCCGCGGAGTACGCGGTGGCCGCCACCAAAGCGCACCGGGAGCCGCCGCACGAGCCGGCCAGGGTCGCCGAGGTCTTCGCCGCCTACGAGACCCTCAAGCGGCGCCAGGGCGTGATCGACTTCGAGGACATGCTGCGTGCCGTCGTGTGGGGCATCGAGGAACACGCCGACGTGGCCGACGAGATCCGCGCGCAGTACAGGCATTTCGTGGTCGACGAATATCAGGACGTCAACCCGCTCCAGCAGCGCCTGCTCGACGCCTGGCTGGGTGGTCGCGACGATCTCACAGTGGTCGGCGACGCGAGCCAGACGATCTATTCGTTCACCGGTGCCACCTCGGGCTACCTGATCGACTTCGCCCGGCAGCGGCGTGCGGCCGTGGTGGTCCGGCTGGTCCGTGACTATCGCTCGACCCCGCAGGTGGTCGGCCTCGCCAACGCGGTCATCCGGCAGGCGCGCGGCAACGAGGCCCGGCTCCGCCTCGAACTCGTCGGCCAGCGCCCGCCCGGCGCCGAGCCCGAACTGAAGATCTTCCCCGACGAGGCCGGGGAGGCCGCCGCGGTGGCCCGCCGGTGCCGCGAGCTGATCGCCGCCGGCACGCCGGCCAGCGAGATCGCTGTGCTGTTCCGCATCAACGCCCAGTCCGAGGCCTATGAGGAGGCGCTCGCCGAGGCCCAGGTGCCCTACATGGTGCGTGGCGCCGAGCGGTTCTTCGAACGGCCCGAGGTCCGGCAGGCGATGATCGCGTTGCGTGCGGCTGTGCGGTCCACGCCCGGCGAGACCCCGCTGGTGACCGCGGTGGTCGATGCGCTCGCCGCGACCGGCTGGGCGCGCGGGCAACCCCCGACCGGCGGTGCGGCGCGCGAGCAGTGGGAGGCGCTCGCGGCGCTGGTCACGCTGGCCGAGGAATATGAGAAAGCACCCGCACTCCTGCCGATCGGGCAGGCCGGTGCCGTGCAACGGGACGTCACGCTGTCCGCTTTCAACGACGAGCTGGCTCGCCGCGCCGAGCAGCAGCATGCCCCGACCCTGTCCGGTGTGACGCTCGCCTCACTGCACGCAGCCAAGGGCCTCGAATGGGATGCGGTCTTCCTGGTGGGCCTCGCCGACGGCACTCTTCCGACGACGTACGCGAAGACGCCCGACCAGCTCGAGGAGGAGCGCCGGCTGCTCTACGTCGGGGTGACCCGGGCCCGCGAGTGGCTGTGGCTCTCCTACGGCCAGACACGGTCCGGCGGCGGCCGGGCGCGCCGTCCGTGCCGCTTCCTGCCGCAGCTGGAGCGGCATTCACCGACCGAACGGGCGGGTGCCGCCGACCGCAGTCGCAAACCCGACCGTAGGCGCTCTCAGGTGTCCTCCTGCCGCATCTGCGGGGCCACCCTGCTGGCCGGCGCCGATCGCAAGCTGGGGCGCTGCCCGACGTGCCCCTCCGACCTCGATCAGGACCTGCTCGACCGCCTCACCGAGTGGCGTTCGGCGACCGCGGCCGAGCTCAAAGTTCCTGCTTATGTCGTGTTCACCGATGCGACGCTGGTGGCCCTGGCCGAGCGCCGGCCGTCGTCACCGGCCGAGTTGCTGGCGATCGCCGGGATCGGGCCGCGCAAGCTCGGCCAGTACGGCGCCGCGGTCTTTGCTCTCGTGGGCGGCACCACACCCGACACGGCCTCGTAAAAAAACTTTGAAAACTAGTCCGTTAATTCGTTTGCCCTCGCTTGCGCGAGAGGCTTAGCCTCAGTGCACACCTTGCGGGGCGTCCTGCTCTACCGGGTGGCTGAGCACGTAAAACGAACTACGAGCGCAATGCGAATGGAGGAGGTGGCAACGATGGAGATCTACACGATGACGAGTCTGTCGATGCCGCTGACCCTTGCCTGCGCTCCGTCCGCTCTGTTGCCGGTGGCCCCCGTGGCGCCGGCCGCTGAGCGGGCTTGGGTCCCGGCCGAGGCCGTCCGACCGATGGCGATTCTTGCCGCCGAGCGGGCTCCGGTTTCGCGGGTGCACCAGGTCCAGGTCCAGGCCGAGCTGGCCATGGCCCTGCTGCGCACCGACGGGATCAATGGCACCAATGGCACCACCACTGGGTTCAAGGGCTCCAAAGTCTCCACGAAGCGCTACGCGGATGGTGGCAGCGGTGTCCCGCCTCGAGGAAGGCCGGTCTGATTAATCAGACCTCCGGCTCACCTCGAGGCCGCGGAACCCTTACAGGGTCCCGCGGCCTTAATTTTTTGCCGGCTCACCGGTCGGTGTAACACCCGACGATCCAGAAGATCGCTGAAAAAGAGAGAGGTGACCGGGCTTTATGAGTCTGGCGCTGGCCCCGATCGACGTGAGCGTCGACATCGAGGCAAACCTGCCCTGCCGGAAGTTCGACCCGGACCTGTGGTTCTCGGACTCCCCGGCCCAGCTGGAGCTGGCCAAGTCGCTCTGCGGGGAGTGCCCGCTGCGCGTCGAGTGCCTCGCCGGTGCGGTCGAGCGGAACGAGCCCTGGGGTGTCTGGGGCGGCGAGATCTTCGAGCGTGGAGCCGTGGTTCCCCGCAAGCGGCCGCGTGGCCGTCCGCGTAAGGCGGACGTGGCTCGCGACGCCGAGCTCGCCGTGGAGGTCGAGGAGCGGCTCGCCGCGAACGGTCTCGACTCCCGCAACCAGGTCCGCCTCGCGGCCTGAGAACTGTCCCTCCCCGACGGCCATCAGGCCATCAACCGAAAGCTGAGAACGAAATGAACACGAGTGGAGCCAGCAAGATGAGACTTATCCAAGAAGCGCTCTCCAGGGCTCGAATGCCTCGGCCTCAGCGTGACTTCACACCTGAGGCGCACCGCCCCGCTCGCCTGGTAGCCATGCGAGCTCAGCACCGGGCTTCCCGCGAACTCGGCGGCGGTCGCTTCTGATTGCTGAAATGAGTTGAAGGCCCGTCCGCGTTCGACGCGGACGGGCCTTTCTTCACGTCTACGGCAGGCCGGTGAAGAAGACCTCGGCGGCGGCGGACAGGCGGCCGGGGTCGGCCACGTGGCACAACTCCCGGGCCGAGTGCATCGACAGCACCGGCGTGCCCACGTCCAGCGTCGGGATCCCCAGGCGGGTCGCGGTGATCGGGCCGATGGTGGAGCCGCACGGAACCGCGTTGTTGGAAACGAACTCCTGGAACGGCACACCCGCCTTGTCGCAGGTGCGGGCCCACAGCGCGGCGCCGATCGCGTCGGTCGTGTAGCGCTGGTTGGCGTTGATCTTCAGAAGTGGGCCGCCACCCGCGATCGGGCGGTTGGCCGGGTCGTGGCGTTCCGGCCGGTTGGGGTGCACGGCGTGAC
Organism: Paractinoplanes ferrugineus; assembly: GCF_016862195.1. Lineage (GTDB taxonomy): Bacteria > Actinomycetota > Actinomycetes > Mycobacteriales > Micromonosporaceae > Actinoplanes > Actinoplanes ferrugineus. Next base: position 45,437 of record NZ_BOMM01000003.1, read on the forward strand.
CGGCGTCGGCTGACAGGTGCCACGAGGCGAAGATCGCTCGGGCCAGGTCGTCGCGGGTGCCGCCGAGCGCCGACGAGACGCGCTCCAGAACCGTCGCGAGCAGCGGGCCGGCCGCGCCGGACCGGCTTTCCGAGCCGATCTCCTCGTGGTCGAAGGCGGCCAGCACCGCGATCGCCGGACCGGGCGCCGCGCGCAGCAGTGCGGTCAGGCCGGCGTGCACCGACGACAGGTTGTCCAGACGGGCCGCGGCGAACAGCGAATCGTCGGCACCGAACCGGGCGGCGGGTGTCGAGTCGACGGTCACCACGTCGAAGCCGCCCACGTCGTGAGCCGAGGACAGGCCGGCCAGATGGGCCAGGTGGGTGAGCACGTCGGGTCCGGACACCCCGAAGATCGGCTGGGTGTCGCGCTGTTTGTCGGGGGTGAACCCGGTGTTGACCTCGCGATCCAGGTGGACGGCCAGGTGCGGGATGCGGGCGAACGCGCCGGTGCGCACCAGATGGACGATGCCGTCCCGGTCGACCAGGCGGCCCGCGAACTCCAGTTCGCGGTCGAACCAGGAAGCGATGATCGGCCCGCCGTAGACCTCGACGCCGGCCTGGAGCCAGCCGTTCGAGGTGAGTGCCGGCTTCGGCTTCAGCTTGAACGTCGGCGAATCGGTATGCGCGCCGAGGATGCGGAACGGGGTGGCCGGGCCGGCCTGGGCGGGCAGCGCCAGCGCGATCACCGCACCGTCGCGAACCAGCACGAGTTTGGCTCCCGGCCGCACGATCTCGTGCCAGTCGGACCTCTCGTCGAGGGTGGCATAACCCGCGTCGTCCAGCCGGCGGGCCACCTCGGCCGCCGCATGGTACGAACTGGGCGAGGCCGCGATGAAGCTTCCAAGGTCGTCGATGTGGCCGGTGGCATCCATGCCCCTCATCGAATCATGGTCGGCCCCGTGTTGGTCAGGCGACCGGCGCAAACCCCGGAAGCCACTTCTCGACGATCGCGCGGTAGGGCGCCTCGGCTTCGAGCTGGCACAGCACCCCGATCGATCCCAGGGTGACTCGGTGGATCATCAGGTAGGACGGCGGCAGGTTGAGCTTGCGACTCAACTGGTAAGCCGGGGAGCGTGGGCTGGTCAGCCGGGTCGCCTCGCCACGCAGCCAGGAGCGGGTGAACTGGAATTCGTCGACGGCCAACGGCTCGATCATCGGCCGCAGGAAAGTCAGCACCGCCTCGGCGTCGACCTCGTCGTCGGGCTTGATGAAGCCCTCCTCGCGCAGCCCGTCGACGACCGCCTCGGCCTCGCCGGCCAGGGCGAGCCGCACCAGCCGGCCGATCAGCTCGGGATGCCCGTCGGGAAGACGGGCCACGGCGCCGAAGTCGATCACGGCGAGCCGGCCGTCGGGCAGCATGCGGAAGTTGCCGGGGTGCGGGTCGGCGTGCAGCAGGCCGGCCCGGGCCGGCGCCGAGAAGTGCAGGGTGGCCATGAGTCGCCCGGCCTCGTCGCGCTCCTCCCGGGTGCCCTCGCTGATCACCCGGGCCAGCGGGGTGCCCTCGACCCACTCGGTGATCAGCACGCGCTCGGCCGAGGCGATCACCCGCGGGACGAAGATCTCTTCGTCGCCGGCGAACGCGTCGGCGAAGGCCGTCTGGGTCTCGGCCTCCATCGCGTAGTCGAGCTCCTCGGTGATGCGCTCACGCAGCTCGGCCAGCAGCGGCTTGATGTCCATGCCGGGCTGGATGATCTTGAACATGCCGGCCAGCAGGGACAGCTGCTTCAGGTCGGCCAGCAGCGCGTCGCCGGCTCCCGGGTATTGCACCTTGACCGCGACCGGGATGGTCTTGGGCTTCGCGTTCTTGCGGGCCGGGGGCAGTTTCCACAGCGCGCGGTGCACCTGGCCGATGCTCGCGGCGGCGGCCGGGACGTCGTCGAACTCGGCGAACTTGTCGCGCCAGTCCGGGCCCAACTGCTCGGCGAGCGCCTTGTGCAGGCTGGCCACCGGCATCGGCGGCGCGGCCTCCTGAAGCTTGTTGAGGGCCTGCCGATAGGGGCCGGCCATCTCTTCGGGCATGGCGGCCTCGAAGACCGACAGCGCCTGGCCGAACTTCATCGCTCCGCCCTTGAGCTGGCCGAGGACGCTGAACAGTTGCTCGGCCGTGCGCTGCTGGATGTCGGTCGCGATGACGTCGGAGGCGATGCCGACCGCGCGCTTGCCGAGCCCCAGGGCGGCGCGCCCGGCGAAGCCCAGGGGCAGCGCGGCCAGCTTCGCGGTGCGGGAGGCAGCACGACGTGGAATGTCGGTCACCAGATCATTGTGACCGACGGTTCGCCGAGCGTCCGCCTGCCTGCGTGGCCTTCGCCCGCTTATGGGCAAAAAGATCGGATAAGTCATTGCCGGGCGCAGGGGCAAGACGGGTGCGCGGGCCAGGTGCGTCGGCGGACACGGCCGGGACTGGTGAGCTCGATCGTGGCGCCGGCGGTCGGCGGCCGGCCACCGTCGAGGAAGGCCAGCACCTCCCCGGCCGCGAACGCGGTGGCGGCCAGCAGTGTGGTGACCGCGCAGGGCTCCGGAACGGACGCGGTCGCCGGCGGGCCGGGCCAGGTCGAGTCGCGATCTTTACGGTGCAGGTCGAGACAGTTGAGGCACGGCTGCCCGGACGCCGGCACGAGCGGGCCGATCACCACCGCGCCCTCGCGGATGGTAACGGTCAGATGAGCCTGCCGGCGGGCGGCCATGGCGGCGGCGAGCAGGTTGACGGGCTGGTCGTGGTCGAACTGGACGACCAGGTCGGCGGGGCCCTGCCGACCGCCGGTCGGGCCGGTCACGCGGGATATCGCGTCACTGATCGCGGCCCGCCGGGGCCGCCCGACGTCGGACGCGCGAAGTGGGCCGCCGGCCAGCTCGCCCGGCCGGACCGCGCCGGCCACGTCGGGGTGCACGTGCCCCACGCCGGCCTCGACCAGCGTCACCGCGATGCCGGCGGCGAGCCGGCCCTGACCGGCGAGAACCACCTGGGCGGTCTGGCGGCGGCGCAGGACGTCGGCCGGCGGACCGGAGTCGCGCAGCGCGAGAGCGGCGGCCTCGCCGGTGAGATGGTCGGTCCGGCCCTTCGGCAACAGCGCCGACCGGGGCAGGACGAGGCCGGCCTGCTGCAACGTCGCCAACAGGGAACGGCACTCGTCGGCCGGGACGCCGAGCTCGGCGGCGCGGAGCACGACCAGACGCTCCGATCGGGTGCCGTCGAGCAGGTCGAGGACCTGGGCGACCCGGCGGTCGGGAAGCTGGAGCAGCAGGGCCCGAGCCGGGTCGGAACCGATCTGCAGCTCGGCGGGGCCACGCCAGAGCCGAGGCAGGCCGGGGATGAGGGTGGGACGGTTCACGGTGACAGCGTGTCACCGACGGCATGCGGAGTGAATTGGTTGTCCACAGGGCCGGCGCGCCCGCGGAACGGGTTGTCCACAGCTACGAGCTAGTTATCCACAGGCTCTGCCGGTCGTCCACAGATTACTCAACGTGTCGGCTCCGACACGGTTATGGGTAGAGCGGCACCCCTGGCACCGCTCTACCCGTAAGCGTGAATCAGGCCTTCGCCTTGCCGAGGATCCGGTTCACGGTCGTGCCACAGACCGGGCACTTGCCCTTGGCCATGTTCATGCCGGTCTTCGAGACCTCCACGGTGCCCTGGAAGTCGCGCTTCTCCTTGCACTTCACGCAGTAGCCGTTGTACGTGTTGTCGGCCACGGTTCCTCCTAGTCGTGTCGTCGGCCGGGCTTTCGCAGCTTGTCGCTGGCCCTCCCGGCCACGTGGATGTGTGGCCTCCCGCCAGTGGCCGTCACTACCCATGTCCGGCCCATTCCATGTCTGGCCGGTCAAGTCGGTACGGCGCCGGCGGTGTCGCCGCCGTCGTGAGTGTGCCGGGAGAAAACGCCCTTTTCGCGAAGTTCCGCCTAAACACGCCGAGAATTACCGGCAAACGTGATCAAAGCGGACTTTCCACGCGTTTTGTCAGCATCGTGACGTGCGCTAGGTTGGCAAATCCGTGCGGATGTTGCGGCCCGGAAAATTTTTTCGGTTATACCGGGAGCAAGCGCACATATCCGGCGCGTGTCATCGGCCGTACCCTTGCGGTGACATGGGTCTCACGGTTTAGCGTCTCAACGTGAACCCGAATCCGGGCCGCGCGAGCCGGTAATGGCCCGGACGCGTAAGCCTGTCGTCGAAGTGCGGCGCAGCCAGCGCCGGCGTCGGACGGTGTCCGCATATCGAGACGGCGAGCGCGTGGTCGTCCTCATCCCCGACCGGTTCTCCCGGGCCGAGGAGACGGAGTGGGTCGAGCGGATGCTCGCCCGGCTTGCGGCCCGCGAGGAACGCATCCGCCGCACCGACGACGAATTGCTGGCCCGGGCCCGCCGCCTGACCAGCCGCTACCTGGGCGATCACGCGCACCGGGTGGCCCCGGCAAGCGTTCGCTGGGTGACCAATCAGAACGGGCGCTGGGGCTCCTGCACTCCCGACGACGGCACGATCCGCATCTCCCACCGCATTCAGGAGATGCCCGACTGGGTGATCGACTACGTGCTGTTGCACGAGTTGTCCCACCTGGTCGTGCCCAGCCACAGCGCCGACTTCTGGGAGCTGGTGAGCCGCTTCCCCAAGGCCGAGCGCGCCCGCGGCTACCTCGAGGGCATCTCCGCCGCCACCGGCCTGGTTCTCAGCGACGACTAGGGTTGGCCCGTGGTCCGACGGGTTGTTGCGGCGCTTCTGGTCCCGGTGACGTGGAGTCCGCCCGGGGTTGATCAGCGGGCCTGGCGCTCCGCTCTCGCCGAGGACGTGGTCGACCTGCTGGCGCGGCTCGCCCAGGCCGAGGCGGCCATCGCCGCCACCGCCGGCGACCGGGCACTGGCCGAGGAGATCGCCTGGCCGGGCATGCGGATCTACGAGGTGCCGTCCGCGACCTATCTGCCGGTCCTGGCCGCGGCCGCCGCCGACGGCTTCGACCAGGCCGCTGTCATCGCGGCCGACGCGCCCGACATGCCCGGGATGATCCTCGGGAAACTGCTCCAGCCGCTCGACGGCAAAGCGGTGACGGTTGCCCCGGGCGGCCCTGGAAACGGCCTGATGGGCGTGGCTGCCGGGCTGCCGGTGCCCGAGTGGCTGGTCGACTGCGAGCTCGACAGCGCTTCCGCTCAGCTCCTGCGCAAGACCGCGCCGCGCCCGGGCGACGTCGGCTCCACCCCGGAGTGGCGCCGGCTTCGCGGGGCCGCCGAGCTGGCCACGCTCGACCCCGCCCTGGAAGGCTGGGAGAACACCCGAGCCCTCCTGGGCGGTTGAGCTATTTCTCCTCGGGACCCTTGTCGAGGTCGTCGAGCTCGCTGATGTCCCACTCGCTGCTGCCCTGGGCGAAGACCTGCGGGTCGGCGAAGTCCTCGTCGGTCGGCAGCAGGTCGGGGTGACCCCAGAGAGCGTCCCGGCCCTGGATGCCCCGCTGCTCGGTGACCGCCGACCACAGCGCGCCGGCCTCCCGCAGACGACGCGGGCGCAGCTCGAGGCCGACCAGCGCGGCGAAGGTCTGCTCGGCCGGGCCACCGGCGGCCCGGCGCCGGCGGAACGCCTCGGCCAGCGAGGCGACACTCGGCAGGCGGTCGGCGACAGCCGAGTCGACGACGTGGCCGACCCAGCCCTCGATCAGCGCGAGCGCCGTCTCGAGGCGGGCCAGACTCGCCTTCTGCTGCGGCGTGTCCTCCGGCGTGAAGATGCCTTCGAGGGCCATGGCCTGCATCGACTCGGGATCGCTCGGGTCGACGCGGCTCATCGCCTCCTCGATCGCCTCACGGTTGACCGTGATGCCGTTCGCGTAGGTCTCGACGGCGGTCAGCACGTGTGCCCGCAGCCACGGGACATGCCCGAAAAGGCGCTGGTGGGCGGCCTCGCGCAGAGCCACGTACAGCCGGACCTGGTCTTCCGGAAGCTCCAGGCCCTCGCCGTACGCCTTGATGTTGGCCGGGACCAACGCGGCCGTGCCGGTCGGTCCGAGCGGGAGGCCGATGTCGCCCGCCGAGAGCACCTCGGCGGCGAGCTGACCCAGCGCCTGCCCGAGCTGGCCGCCGAAGAGCGCGCCACCGAGCGTGGCCACCATCGACTGCATCGGGCCGAGCTGGGCTTTCGCCTCGTCGGGCACGAGGTCGCCCATCGCGCCGACCATCCGCCCGGCGATCGGATCGCAGAGCTTCTTCCAGACCTCGAGAGTGTTGAAGATCCACTCGTTGCGGTTCCACGCGGCGGCGACCCGAATGCCGCTCGGCAGCGCGGAGACAGGGTCGAGCCACAGGTCGGCGAGGCGGAGGGCCTCCTCGACATGATGGCGCTCATACATGGTCACGGCCGGGTCGCCGGAGCCGGCCAGCTGACTTGCCGCGACCTGCCGGGCGAGGTCCCAGTTGACCGGACCGTTGTCGGGGCCACCGGCGAACATCTGCTGCAGCTGGGCCATGAACTGCTGCATCTGCTGCGGGTCGGAGGGGTCGGGCGGCTGGGCGCCCGGCAGTGAGAAGCCGAACGGGATATCAGGCACGTGTCAACCGTACGCGCGAAACGCCCGCTTCGGACCTAGGGCGGAGTCAGCTCAGAGAGAACTCAGGGTAGGGCGATAGTCTCACGCGCATGAGACGTCGCGGTGTCACCGTCATCCTCGGCGCCCTGCTCACCGCGCTGCTGGCAGTCGGTGTCATGGCTGCCCCCCTGCCGTACGTCGTGCTGAAGCCGGGGCCCACGGTGAACACCCTTGGTTCCAGCAACGGCGCCGAGGTGATCCAGGTGACGGACGCGAAGACCTCGACCTCGGCCGGTCAGCTGCGGCTGACCACGGTGAACGTGCAGTCGCAGGTGGAGCTGGTGTGGGCGATCAGCGGGTGGTTCAGCCACAAGGACGCGGTCGTGCCGCGCGCCTTGATCTACCCGCCCGACACCACCGAGAAGCAGGTCGAGGCGCAGAACGCGCAGGAGTGGACCGAGTCGCAGAACAGCGCGGTCACGGTGGCCCTGACCAAGCTCGGCTACCCGGTGCAGACCGTGGTCAAGAACGTGACCGCGGGCGGCGCGGCGACCGGGCTGCTCGAGGCCGGTGACGTGCTCACCGCCGTCGACGACACCAAGATCACCGATCCCGGCAAGCTGACCGACGTGGTCCGCGGCAAGTCGGTCGGCACCACGTTCACGGTCGCCTACACCCGTGCGGGCAAGGCCGGCACCGCCCGGATCACGACCAAGGCGACGGGTGACGACAAGACCCCGCGCCTCGGCATCGAGATCGAGAAGAAACAGCCGTACCCGTTCAAGATCAAGATTGATCTTGACAAGATCGGCGGACCGAGCGCCGGCCTCATGTTCACCCTCGGGATCATGGACAAGCTCGAGCCGGCGGATCTGACCGGCGGCAAGATCATCGCCGGGACCGGCACCATCGACGACGAAGGCAACGTCGGACCGATCGGTGGCATCCCGCAGAAGCTGGTCGGCGCCAAGAGCGCCGGCGCTCAACTGTTCCTGGTGCCGAAGGACAACTGCGCCGAGGCCCTCAAGAACGCGGTCGACGGACTCCCGATGGCCGAGGTGGCCACCGTGGACGACGCGCTCACCGCGCTCAAGACGTTCACCTCCGGCGGCACCCCGAAGCCCTGCTCAGCGTCCTGACAGATGTCGTAATGTGAGACACCGCCGCCCAAATGATGTGTGGAGCCCACGTTGGTGATGCGTAACAGTCCGCTACCGAGGATGAGCCGGCGCGGTCGCGTCACTGTCGGCGTCCTGGTCGGGGTCTTCCTTCTATTCACGCTGCTCGGTTGGGGAATCGACGCCTATACGGACTACCTCTGGTTCCATGAGGTGGATTTCGTCAACGTCTTCTCCGGCGTACTGATTACTCGACTGCTTCTTTTCCTGGTCATCGGCCTGGCCGTGGCACTGATCATCGGCGCCAACCTCTACCTGGCGTACCGATTGCGCCCCCTGCTCCGGCCGCACTCGGCCGAACAGGCGACGCTCGAGCGCTACCGCATGGTGATCGGCCCGCGCCTGGGCACCTGGATCTCCGTACTCTGCGTGATCATCGGTTTCTTCGCCGGCCTGTCCGCCCAAGGCCGCTGGAAAGACTGGATGCTCTTCCAGAACGCCCAGCCGTTCGGCGTCACCGACCCGCAGTTCAAGGTGGACATCGGGTTCTACGTCTTCGAATACCCGCTCTGGCGCTACCTCCTCGGCGTCGCCTTCACCGCGGTCGTGCTCTCGGTGCTCGGCTCGCTCGCCGTCCACTACATCTTCGGCGGCGTGCGCCTGCAGGGCGTCGGCGACCGGATGACGACCGCCGCGCGGGCCCACCTGACCACGTTGGTCGCGGTCTTCGTGCTGCTCAAAGCGGTGGCGTACGTTCTCGACAGGCGTGCCCTGCTGCTCGAGCAGCACGTATCCCCGGGGTTGTACGGCGCCGGCTACACCGACGTCAACGCGCTGCTCCCGGCCAAGGAGATCCTCGCGTACATCTCCATCGTGGTGGCCATCGCGATCATCATCTTCTCCAACGCGGGCATGCGAAACCTGGTGTGGCCGGGCATCTCGCTGGCGCTGCTGGCCATCTCGGCCGTCGCGATCGGCGGCATCTACCCGCTGGCCGTGCAGAGCTTCTCGGTCAAGCCCAGCCTCGCCGACAAGGAAGCGCCGTACATCCAGCGGTCGATCAACGCGACCCGCGACGCGTTCGGGTTGAACACCACGAAGATCGCGCAGTATCAGGCCAACAACGTGACCCCGCAGGAAGGGCTGAGCAGCGACACCAGCGCGCAGAACGCCCGGCTCGTCGACCCGCAGCTGGTGTCGCAGGCGTTCACCCAGTCGCAGCAGTCCCGCGGCTTCTACGACTTCGGCAAGAAGCTCGACGTCGACCGCTACACGGTCGGCAACACGACCTCCGACTACGTGGTCGGCGCCCGGGAGATCAACGACGACAAGCTGACCCCGCAGCAGCGCAACTGGATCAACCGGCACACCGTCTACACGCACGGCTACGGCCTCGTGGCGGCGCCCGCCAACCAGGTCGTCTGCGGTGGTCTGCCGTACTTCGTCTCCGGCTTCCTCGGTGACGACCGGCAGGCGAACTGTTCGTCGGCGACCGACCAGATCCCGGTCCAGCAGCCGCGCATCTACTTCGGTGAGCAGTCCACCGAATACGCGATCGTCGGCCAGGAGGACAAGGCCCGCAACGTCGAGTTCGACCGGCCGCAGGTCAGCAACAACAACGCCGAGGAGCTCTACACCTACGACGGCAAGGGCGGCGTCGCGATCGGCTCGTTCTTCCGCCGGTTGGTCTTCTCGGTGAAGATGACCGAGAGCAACTTCCTGCTCTCCGACGCGGTCAACTCCAAGTCGAAGCTGATGTACATCCGTGATCCGCGCTCCCGGGTCGAGAAGGTCGCGCCCTTCCTGACCATCGACGGCGACCCGTACCCGGCCGCCGTCGACGGCCGGATCGTGTGGATCCTCGACGGATACACGACGTCGCAGAGCTACCCGTACTCCCAGAAGATCAACCTGGCCAACGAGACCAAGGACGAACTGACCGGGCAGGGGCAGTTCGCCCTCGCCCGCGACGACGTCAACTACATGCGCAACTCGGTGAAGGCCACCGTCGACGCGTACGACGGCACGGTCAAGCTGTACCAGTTCGACGACAAGGACCCGGTCCTCAAGGCCTGGAACAAGGCGTTCGGCGGCGACCTGATCGTCCCGAAGGCGGAGATCCCGCCCTCGCTCGCGGCGCACTTCCGTTACCCGCAGGACCTCTTCAAGGTGCAGCGCAACCTGCTGACCAAGTTCCACGTCACCGACCCGCGGGCGTTCTTCTCCGGCCAGGACTTCTGGCAGGTGCCGAACGCGCCGGACGCGCCGTCGAGCAACGTCAAGCAGCCGCCGTACTACCTGAACCTCAAACTGCCCGAGCAGGACGACACGAGGTTCCAACTGACCGCCGCGGTCACCCCGTTCAACCGGGAAAACCTGGCGGCGTTGGTCTCCGGCTCCTACGTCAACAACCAGCCGACCTTGCAAGTGCTCGAATTACCCGACCAGACGGTCATCCCCGGCCCGGTGCAGGTCCATCAGAAGATGACCAACAACGCCGCGGTCAGACAGCAGCTGAGCCTGCTGTCGACGAACAACAGCCAGGCCCAGGTCCTCTACGGCAACCTGATCTCGCTGCCGGTGGAAAGCGGCATCCTGTACGTCGAGCCGGTCTACGTGAAGACCGGCAACCAGGAAACCGCGGCCCCGTTGCTGCAGAAGATCCTGATGTCGTACGGCGACGGCGGCACCTACGTGGTCCTCGCCGACAACCTCAAATCCGGCCTGCAAGCCCTTGCCAACCAGGGCAAACAGGCAGGCAACAACGCCGGCACCGGTAACCCGGGCAACACCGGCAACACGGGTAACACCGGCGGCGCCCCGCCGGCCACCCTGCCGACCGAACTCGCCCAAGCCGCCTCCGAACTCGACACGGCCATCCAGAACGTGAAGACCGCCCAGCAGTCCGGCGACTTCGCGAAATACGGTGAAGCCCTGTCCGCCCTCGACGCGGCCATGAGCAAGTTCCAGAACGCCCAGAAGGGCGCCAACGGCACCACGCCGTCGGCCAACCCCTCCGGCACACCCGCCCCCAGCGCCGGGGCGAGCACACCCGTCAACCCCGCCCCCAGCGCCAGCGGCGGATAACGTGACGCGCGCAACCCGGAGGCCGTTTTGCAGGCGGCCTCCGGGTTGCGCTAGTGTTAACAAGCCGACGCGGGGTGGAGCAGCTCGGTAGCTCGCTGGGCTCATAACCCAGAGGTCGCAGGTTCAAATCCTGTCCCCGCTACGAGTCCTAGGGGCCTTCTGTCCGCGGAGAACGCGGAGCAGGGGGCCTCTTCGCATTTCTTCCTGGGGGCCGAGCCCCCAGACCCCCACGGTGCGATGGTTGCGCGTGGCTCGCTTCGCATCGGGGTGGCTCGCTTCGCATCGGGAGTGAGTGGGTGGGTGGCGAGGGCTGGGTGCTTGGCTTGCGGGGTGTTTTGCCTGTCGGCACGCTGCTACTGCATGCCTGGTGAGGGTCTTTTGGGCTAGCTCGGGTGCTGCCTGCTGACTCGCTTCGGTTCTGGGCCCTGCGTGCATGCCTACCTGCTGGCTGGCAGCAGGGGCTGCTCCGCCGCGCCGCGACCAGCGCGACTCGCCGCGCTGCGACCCGCCCGCTCTGCCTGCCCCACCCCGCCTGCCCCGCTCTGCCTGCCCCCGCCCGGCTGGCTCGGCTCGGTCTGCCTGCTCTCCTCGGCACCCGGCCGGCCCCGCTCGATCCCTGACTGACCAGCTCAGTCGCCCGGCGCGGTCCTACTGATTTGCCCGGCCTACGCCCTGGCCTACGCCCCAGCCCCGGCCCGGCTTGCCCGGCCCCGGCCCAGGCCCTCGCGCCGGCTCTGCCCGCGCCCGGCCCGGCTTGCCCGGCCCCGGCCTGTCCGGCTTGGCCAGATGGCGCTGGCCCCTGGTGGTGGCGGGGCGGGCGTCTTTCGGGGCTGTTGGGTGAGGCGGTCTCGTGGCGGCTGTTGGCCTGGGTCTGTTTGTGCGGCGGGTCCGGGGCATCTGCTGGTAGTGGCTGGAGTCGGTCTGTGGGGGCTGGTGGCTGGTGGCTGGTGGGGGTCTGGGGGCGCGGGACGGGGGGTTGGCTGGTGAGGGTCTGGGTGTTCGTGCTGGTGGCGGGCGGGGATCGGGTGGGCCGGCGGGTGGGTGGGGGTCTGGTGTGGAGAGAGGGCGGGTTCTGGTGTGGAGGGTGGGCGGGCGGAGGGGATCGGGAGAACGTGCAATTTTTGGGAACGGGTGGGTTGTCTTTTCTGGGTGGATGGGATGTCGGGAAAGTCCCGTGGGAAAGGGCGGGTGCGGCTTGGTTTGTCGGGTGGCGTAATGCGTCTGCTATGTGTGCGTCCAAGGGGTGTAACACGGTGTGCTTGACCGTGAATTGTGGGATGGGCAATCTGGGGAGGTGATTTATCTGCCAGTTTCGATTATTGCGTCTCGGGCTCGTTGAGCAGCTATTTTCGCAACTGTTCATCAGGGGGTGACGGGGCGGTGCCGGGAAACGTGGATTTATTTCGGGTTCATCGGGGGCGCATTCTTCGGTTCGCGCTGGTCGGTGGGTTCTGCTTTGTGGTGCAGTACGCCGTGATGATCGGTCTGCGCCGAATTGGCATTGATCTTTCGGTGGCGAACGCGGTGGGGTTCGCGGTTTCCGCGCAGCTCAACTTTGTGCTCAGTTCGGTGTTCACCTGGGGTGGCGGGGCTCGGCTGTCGTGGCTGCGGTGGGCGTCCTACAACTCGACTGCCCTGCTTGGACTGGCGGTCAACACGGTGGTCTTCAGCACTGTCCACAGTGCTGTGGGCGTACCGCTCGCCGCGGTCCTCGGGGTCGGGTCGGGTGCGGTCTTCACCTATCTGGTCTGCAACTTCCTGATCTTCAAGGTGCGCCGGGTGCCGGTCGCAGAAGCGGAGATTCCGGCATGACCGCGATGGCTGTTCCGGTTCGGCTGGCGGTGCGCACCTACACCGATGGTGTCGCGGTGGTCATGCCGGCCTACCACGAGCAGGACAATCTGACGGCGACGGTGACCGACTTCCTGCGTACGCTCGAGCAGGCCGGGCTTCCGCACGCGGTGGTGGTGGTCGACGACGGCAGCTCGGACCGGACCGGTGCGGTTCTGGACGCGCTCGCGGCCGCCAACCCGGGGCGGGTCGTCGCGGTCCACCACGAGGTCAACCAGGGGTACGGGGCGGCCGTGCGCAGCGGGATCGCGGCCGCGCTGGAGCAGACCGAGCTGCGCTGGGTGCTGCTCACCGACTCGGACGGGCAGTTCCGCAGCGACGACCTCGTCGAGTTTCTCGAGGTGCGGCGGCGTGAGCGGGCGGACGCCGTGGTCGGCTACCGCGAACAGCGGGCGGATCCGTGGCGCCGGCGGTTGAACGCGTGGATCTGGACCTGGCTGTGCCGGATCGTGCTGCGGGTGCCGAGCCGCGACGTGGACTGCGCGTTCAAGCTGATCGACCGGCGGCTGCTCGAGGGAGTGCGGTTGACCGGGGAGGCGGCGGCGATCTCGCCGGAGCTCCTGGCCAAGCTCACCGCCCGGGAGGCGCGGCTGGTGGAGCATCCGGTGCGGCACCATCCACGCCTGCACGGTGAGCAGACCGGCGCCAAGTTGTCGGTCATCGCCCGGTCGCTGGCCAGCCTGGCGAGCATCTACGGGCAGATGGTGTGGGCGCCGGACAAGCAGTCGTGGGTGCGGCGGCTGTTGCGCCCCAAGGATCCGCTGCTGACCCTGGTCACCGTGGCCGCCGTTCTGCTGTCGGTCGGCGGATATCTCTACTTCCGGCATCAGGGCGTGGTGCTGGCGTACAAGGATGCCAACTCGCACCTGCTGATCGCGCGGCGCGTGCTCGAGAGCCCGACCGCCGGCGCCGCCCAGCTCGGTGGCGTGTGGCTGCCTCTGCCGCACCTGCTCGCGCTGCCTCTGGTGTGGAGCGACGCGCTCTACCAGAACGGGCTGGCCGGTGCGGTCGTCTCGATGATCGCCTTCGTTTTCACGGTGCGCTATCTCTACCTGCTGGGGGCGTCACTGGCGCGCAGCCGGTTCGCCGGGATCGCCACCGCGATGCTGTTCGCGGTCAACGCCAACGTGCTTTATCTGCAGTCGACGGCGATGACCGAGAGCCTGCTGTTCGCCTGCATCGTGGCGACCATTTACTACCTGCACGAGTGGTGCCGATTCGGGCGGTACAAGGATCTGATCGCTACCTCGCTTGCGATCTTCCTGGCCACGCTGACGCGCTATGAGGGCTGGGTGCTGTGCCTGGCGGCACTGGCCGTGGTGACGTACACGGAGTTGCGGCGGCATCGGAGCTACATCCGTACCGAAGCCTCTTTCATCTTTTTCGGCTTCATCGCCTTTGCCGGCATCGCCGGGTGGTGTGTCTGGAACTTTGTGATCTTCCGGAATCCGCTGTACTGGAAGTTCGGCGAATACGCCGATTCGTCGTTGTGGGTCAAGAGCGGGGAAAAGGCCGTCGGCGACCTGGGGGTGGCCACCCGGACCTATTGGCTGGCGGCCGAGCACAACATCGGCCTGGCCACGCTGGTTCTGGGGGCGCTCGGGGTGGTCGCCTACGTGGCCCGTTACCGCCTGCGGTCGGAGGCGGTCGCGGTCTATCCGCTGCTGTTCTTCGGCGTCTTCTTCATCTATGCGTTGTATGCCGGCGAGCGGCCGTTGCACGTCAAGGAGATCAGCGGCGAACTGTACAACGTCCGGTTCGGGCTGATCATGCTGTTGCCCGCGTCGATCTTCGCCGGTTATCTGATCGGCCTGGTGCCGTCGGTCGTGCGGCGGCCCGAGCTGGTCCGCGCGGCCAAGGGCGTCGCCGCGGCGGGGGTGCTGGCCACCGCGCTGGCCGTGCCGGGCGTCGTCACGCTCGACGAGGCGGTCGAGTTCCGGGGCAGCCAGTGGGAGTCGGCGAACGCCGCCGCGTCCGGGTGGCTCCGCGAGCATCACGACGGCGGGCTCACGCTGATGATGTCCTACGAGAACGAGTCGGTCACCTTCGACTCGAAGATCCCGACCCAGCGGATCGTCTACGAGGGCAGCTACCAGATGTGGGAGCCCGCGCTGCGGGACCCGGCCGCGCACCGCATCGAGTGGATCTACATGCGTGGGCTGCCCGGCTCGGAAGACCTGGTGTTCAAGCAGCTCCACGGAACTCCGCAGCTCACCAGGTCGTACGACCTGGTCTACAGCGCGGGCGATCGGATGATCTATCACCGGAAGGAGCAGTAGCGGTGACCCAGCTAGGTGTGGAAAAGCCCACCACGACGCTGAGCTCGGAGTTGACCGCCGAGCGGCTGCTCAGCCGCGGTCAGTCGGTCGGCGGGGCGGTGGCCGGCGCGGTCATCGTGGCGTTGCTCACCCTCTCGGCCTTCGGGATCGGGCCGTCGCTGCTGCGATGGGGCCAGCTCGCGGTGGCCGCGGTCACCGTGATCTACGTCGTCGTGATCGTCTTCAAGCTGGCCATGGTCTTCCGGGCGGGCGGGGCGCCGACGTTGCGGTTCGAGCCCGAGGACCTGCGCGCCATCCCCGATTCCGACCTGGCGGTCTACTCCATCCTGGTGCCGCTCTACCGCGAGGCGTCGGTCCTGCCCTACCTGGTGGACCGGCTGTCGGCGCTGGACTACCCGGCCGACAAGGTGCAGATCCTGCTGCTGATCGAGGAGGACGACACCGAGACCCGGGCCGCGCTCACGACGATGGAACTGGCGGCCCAGTTCGAGGTGGTGATCATTCCGGATTCGCCGCCCAAGACGAAGCCCAAGGCGTGCAACGTCGGGCTGGCCCGGGCCACCGGCGAGTTCTGCGTCATCTACGACGCCGAGGACCGGCCCGAGGCCGACCAGTTGCGCAAGGCGGTCCTGGCCTTCCGGCTGCTGCCCGAACGGGTGGTCTGCGTCCAGGCCGAGCTGCACTACTGGAACCCGTGGACGAACTGGCTCACCCGGTGCTTCGCGGCCGAGTACGCCACCAACTTCAGCCTCTCGCTGCGCGGACTCGACCGGCACCGGCTGGCCATCCCGCTCGGCGG
This sequence comes from Paractinoplanes ferrugineus, assembly GCF_016862195.1. GTDB lineage: Bacteria > Actinomycetota > Actinomycetes > Mycobacteriales > Micromonosporaceae > Actinoplanes > Actinoplanes ferrugineus. The sequence continues at coordinate 61,111 of NZ_BOMM01000003.1, forward strand.
CACCTCCAACCACTTCCGCACCGACGCGCTGCGCGAACTCGGCGGCTGGGACCAGTTCAACGTCACCGAGGACGCCGACCTGGGCATCCGCATCGCCCGGCGGGGCTGGGACGTGCGGATGATGGTCTCGGTCACCGAGGAGGAGGCCAACAGTCGGCTCGGCAACTGGGTCCGGCAGCGCAGCCGCTGGATCAAGGGCTACATCCAGACCTGGCTGGTCCACTCCCGCCATCCGCTGCGGGTCTGGCGCGAGCTCGGCACCAAACGGGCCGTGGCGATGCACCTGACGCTCGGCTTCTCCACTTTCACCACGCTCGTCAATCCGATCTTCTGGGCACTGTTCGCCAGCTATCTGATCACCGGGCCGAAATATCTGGAGCCGCTCTTCCCGCCGCTCAGCCTCTATGCCGGCCTGGCCACGATGGTGCTGGGCAACGTGCTGATGTGCTACTGCCTGATGAACGGCTGCATGGAGCGTGGCCTGCACCGGGCAATGCGGGCGATGCTGACCGTACCGCTCTACTGGGGACTGATGAGCGTGGCCGCGTACAAGGCGGTCTTCCAGCTGCTGCGGCCGAGCAAGCGACATTTCTGGGAGCTGACCGAGCACGGGCTGGTCTCTCATGAGCCGGCTTAGCCTCGCGCTGCTTCTCGTCCTGGCCGTTCTCGTGGTGCCGCGACCGGCTGTCGCGGCACCACCGGCCGAGTTCGACAAGACGCTCGTCGCCGACGGGCTGGACGCGCCGACCGCGTTCCGGTTCGCCCCGGACGGAAGCATCTTCATCGCCGAGAAGAACGGCACCGTGCGGCTGTACGACCACGGCGAGCTGTCCGACCAGCCGATGATCACGGTGCCGACCGCGAACGCCGACGAGCGCGGGCTGCTCGGCCTCGAACTCGACCCGAACTTCACCGTCAACCACTACATCTACCTGGCCTACACGCACGTGGAGAACCTGGACCGGCTCAGCCGCTTCACGGTCACCGGCCACACCATCGACCCGGCCTCGGAGTTCGTGCTGATCAAGAGCAACCAGCAGGCCAACGTCTTCCACCACGGCGGCGAGGTGCGCTTCGGGCCGGACGGCAAGCTCTACTGGTCGCTGGGCATCAACGTCTACAACCCCAACGCGCCCAACCTGGGCACGATCCACGGCAAGATCCTGCGGATCAATTCGGACGGTACGATCCCGCCCGACAACCCGTTCGTCGGCACTCCCGGGGCGGAACCGGCGATCTGGGCGTACGGGCTGCGCAACACGTTCCGCTTCGACATCATCCCGGACGGGCCGAACGCCGGAAAGCCGCTCGGTGGTGACGTCGGCGGCTCGCAGTTCGAAGAGCTCAACGTCATCGAGAAGGGCGCCGACTACGGCTGGCCGAACGCCGAAGGAGTCTGCGCCGGCTGCGGTTACGCGCAACCGGTCTGGACCTACCCGCACACCCCGCCACCGGCCAGCGCCGGTTCGATCACCTCGGTGGCGGTCATCGACCATGCCGTCTTCGTCGGCGACTACACGCTCGGATTCGTCAAATACCTCACGATGGACGAGACGTACACGAGCGTCATCGCCGTGCACGACTTCGACCTCGCCGCCGGCACCCCGGTGCAGTTGGCGGCGGGGCCGGACGGCGACATCTACCAGCTCAACATCTATCCCGGGGCGCTCTACCGGATCGCGCCGTCGGGCGGCAACCGGGCGCCGGTCGCCAAGGCAGCCGCCTCGCCGGACAACGGTCTCGGCCCGCTCCAGGTGTCGTTCTCCTCAGCCGGATCGGCCGACCTCGACGGCACCCCGCTGACCTACAGCTGGAACTTCGGGGACGGCGGCACCTCCAGCTCGCGCAACCCCGCACACACGTACGCGGCCAACGGCGTCTACCACCCGACGCTTACCGTGAGCGACGGCGAGAAGTCCGATACCGCCACGATCGAGGTGCAGGTCGGCAACCGAAGACCGACCGGGGTGATCACCGCCCCGATCGCCGAGTCGCGCTACGACGCGGGCGACACGATCAGCTACACCGGCACGTCCAGCGACCCCGATCAGGGCGCCCTGCCGGCAAGCGCGTACTCCTGGTCGGTGGTGTTCCACCACGCCGACCACGTGCATCCGTTCCTCGGCCCGATCACCGGCGTCACCGGGGGCTCGTTCACCATCCCGCGGATCGCCGACAACGTCGCCACGACCTGGTACGAGATCAAGCTGACCGTCACCGACGGCGGCGGCCTCGCCCACACCTCGTCGGTGGCGGTCAAACCGAACCTGGTGCGGCTCACCTTCAAGGCCAACGTCGAGGGACTTCAGTACGCGGTCGACGGCATCCCGGCCACGGCGACGTACACCGAGGACGCGGTGGTCGGCGTGGAACGTACGCTCAGTGCCGCCTCGTCGCAGTTCCTGGCCGGGCAGCAGTACCTCTACCGGGGCTGGTCGGACGGGAAAGCCCAGACCCACGTCGTCACCACACCCGCCGTGGACGCCACCTACACGGTCTCCTTCGACCAGATCAACCCGCCGCCGGCCCCGTGGACCAGCGACGACATCGGCACCCGGACCATCACCGGGCTCTCCTCCTACGAGGACGGCGTCTACCTGGTCAAGGGCGGCGGCCACGACATCTGGGACGCCACCGACGAGTTCCGCTACGTCTATCAGCCGCTCACCGGCGCCGGCGAGATCGTGGCCCGGCTGACCGCGCAGAGTGACACCTACGAATGGGCCAAGGCCGGCGTCATGATCAAGCAGTCGGCGGCGGCCGGCGCCCCGTACGCGTTGATCGCGGTCACCCCCCGACACGGAATGCACTTCCAGGCCAAGTTCGACGAGGACGACGGCGAATTCCCGTACGCCCCGGCGAACGCGTGGATGAAGCTGACCCGGGTGGGCGACACGGTCACCGCCTACCGGTCCGGCGACGGCCTCACCTGGTCGGAGATCGGGTCGACGACGCTTGCCCTGGCGAGCACCGCCACCATCGGGCTGTTCGTCACCTCGCACGACAACAACGTGCTGTCCACCGGCGTCTTCGACAACGTCGGCGTCACCGGCGACGTGAACCCGGCACTGCCGGCGCCTTGGACCCACCAGGACGTGGGCGCGCCGGCGCGGGCCGGGAACGCGAGCGAGATCGCCGGGACGTTCACGGTGGCCGGGGCGGGCGGTGACATCTGGGGCGACGCCGACCAGTTCCACTTCGTCCACCAGCCGCTCACCGGCAACGGCACCGTCACCGCCCGGGTCGCTTCCCAGCAGGGAACCGAGGAATGGGCCAAAGCCGGGATCATGGTCAAGGCGTCGGTCACCGCCGGTTCGCCGTACGCGGCGATGCTCGTCACCCCGGACCACGGCGCCCAACTGCAGGCCAACTTCACGACCAGCCTGGCCGGCAGCGCGAGCACCGCCCCACGCTGGCTCAAGCTGAGCCGCAACGGCAACGTCATCACCGGGTACGAGTCGTCCGACGGCATCGGCTGGACGCTCACCGGCACGGTCGACCTCGGCGCCCTGCCCCCGACCGTCGAAGTGGGCCTGTTCGTCACCTCGCACGACGCCGGCTCGCTCGGCACCGCCACCTTCGACCACGTCAGCGTGGGCGCGGCGGCACCCGGCCTGCCCAGCGGCTGGCGCCAGGCCGACATCGGGGCGCCGGGGCTGCTCGGCTCGGCCTCGGTCAGCGGCACCACCTGGACCGTGGCCGGCGCCGGACACGACATCTGGAACGACACCGACCAGTTCCACTACGTGTATCGGGAACTCGCCGGCGACGGCACGATCGTCGCTCGCCCGCTCACCCAGGGCAACACCAGCGACTGGGCCAAGACCGGCCTCATGATCAAGGAGGCGGCGTCGGCCGGAACCCCGTACGTGTCCCTGTTCCTCAGCCCCGGACACGGCATCCACCTGCAAACCGGGTTCAACACCGACCTCGACGGCGGACCGGGCAGCGTACGCACCTGGCTGAAGCTGACCCGGGTGGGCGGCACAGTGACCGGTTACCGCTCGACCGACGGGGTGACCTGGACCGAGATCGGCCAGGCCGCCCTGGACGGCCCGGCCACGATCGGTCTGTTCGTCACCGCGCACAACGGCGGCGCCCTCAACACCAGCACATTCGACCAGGTGAACGTGTTGTGAGCGCCGACCCGACAGGCCGACCAAGCAGGGCTGGAGCGGGTTCGCCGACCCCGGGCGACACCACTCCAGCAGACCCGCTAAGCTTTAGAAGCCGACGCGGGGTGGAGCAGCTCGGTAGCTCGCTGGGCTCATAACCCAGAGGTCGCAGGTTCAAATCCTGTCCCCGCTACGAGTCCTAGGGGCCCTCTTTCCGCGGAAAACGCGGAGTAGGGGGCCTCTTCGCATTTCTGCTCCGGGGCCGAGCCCCGGAAGCCCCACGGAGCGTGGGTGGGGGAAGCGGAACCGTCGCGGGAGCGGAGCGGAAAGCAGCCGAAGCGAAGCGGAGAGCGGAAGCAGAGCGGCGGACGCGAAGCGGCCAAGCAGAGCGAAGCGGCGGGTGCGGGGGGAGTGGGAAGTGGGTCCGAATCCGTATGTGCCGGGGGTGTACGGGGGGGACGGGTTTCGTCCGGAGGACGGGCGCGTCGAGGCTCTGGACGGCACGTGGGCGGTGGTGGCTGACTACCACTCGTATCCGATCTGTGTGCTGCGGCGGCGGGCGGACGGGGGCGTCGAGCTGCTGCGCGGCGGCGCGGTCGTCGATGCGGTGGCGCTCTATGTGGGGGCGGCGCCGGTGGTTCGCTATCCGGGGGTCTCGCGGTGGAGCCGGCGAGGCAGGAAGCGGTGGCTCGTGGTGGCGGCACCGACGGCATATCCGAACCACGTCGGGATCGTGGCGGCCGGTGAGCAGCGGCTCACCAACCGGGCGCGGACGGAGCTGCGTGGGCCGGCGGCTGCGTTGCTGGCCGGGGCGAGAGGGAGCGCGAAACCGGTTTCGGAGCAGCTGGCGGAATGTGGTTACCGGTCGCTGGTGCGGTCCGCCGACGGGCTGTTCGAGATTCTGCACGATCCGGACAGTCCCGGGTTGCCGCTCGTCGGGCGGGGCCGGGAGCAGTGTCAATTCCTCGAGCCGGCCAGTGAGCTGTGGGTGTGGGATCCCGTCAAGGGCGGCCGGCCGATCGAGCCGTTCCGGGGGACCGTCGACGAGCTGCGGCTGTTCCACGACACGCCGAAGAGTGCGGAGACCGGCTATCCGACTCCGCACTTCCATCTCGACGACGGGCCCGACGTCGCCGAGGCCCTGATGGTGCTTCCGCGGGCAACCGCGAGGTAGCTCGGGGACGGGCTCACGAAACCGGTCGCTCGGCCGATCGGATGGGTATGAGTGTCGGCTTTCTCCAGCGGGAGAGCCTGCTGGCGGAGGCGTTCGCGCGCAGCCCGGTGGCGAAGGTGGTGGTCACCTTCGAGGCCGGTGTGCCCGGAGTGGTCGCCGAGGCCAACGCGGCCTTCTGCCGGCTGGTGGCGCGCGAGCACGACGAGTTGGTCGGTGCTCCCTGGCGCACGCTGTGCGCCGAGGACTCGGCCGTGGGGCAGCTGGGTGTCGAGGCGCCGGCTCCGTGCGTCCTTCGCCGGCCGGACGGGACACGGGTACGGGCGTCCGGTTCGGTGGTCGCGCTGCGGGACTCGGGTACGGCGTACGCGATGGTCGAGGTGGTGGAAAGCCGGGACGCCGAGACCGAGCGGCTGCGCACCACCATCGACGTACAGCAGGAGATCTCCGCGGTGGCCCGGGACCGGGACGCGGTGCTGAAACTGATCGCCGACCGCACCCTCGAGGTGCTGTCGTCCGGCGACAGCTGTGTGGTCCTCCTGATCGACCCGGCCGAGGGGCTGCTCCGCGCGGCGGCCCGGTCCGGGCGGTCGACCGGGCCGACTCTGCCGCCGATGCCGCCGGCCGGCTCGCTGCCCGGGGTCGCCCTCGCGACCGGGCGCACCGTGCGCTGCGACGACACCGAGACCGACCCGCGCGTCGACGCGGTGCTGAGCGGCCTGTCCGGCAACCGCTCCCTGGTGGTCGCTCCGCTGTCGGAGGTCGACGGCTCGCCCCTCGGCGCGCTGCTGGTCGCCGGCCGCCGACCGCACTCGTTCGACGATGGTGACGAGCAGCAGCTCACGCTGCTGGCCCAGGCGCTCAGCGGGGCTCTGCGCCACGCCGGTGCGGCCGCCGAGAACGCCCTGCTGCTGGAGCGCGCGCGGGCCGCGGTGCGGGCCCTTGCCAAGGAACAACAAGCCACGCTGTCCGCGGTGGAGCAGCTGGTACGCAGTGAGCGGCGGTTCGCCTCGGTCTTCAAGCACGGACCGGTGGCCAAGATCGTGGTCGGGTTGCGGGCCGGTGACCTCGGCCGGATCATCCACACCAACCCCGCCTTCCACGACATCTTCGGCCATCCCGTGGCCCGGGTCGGCGGGCTGCGGATGACCGACCTGATCGTCGAGGAGCAGGCCGGCGAGCTCGCCGCGGTGCTGGGCGGGCTGGCGAGCGGCCACGACCCGGGCGGCGAGCGGGAGGTGGTGCTCCGGCGGGCCGACGGCCGGCCGGTGACGGTCACGGCGTACACGTCGGTGATCGAGGACGAGGGCAGTCCGCAGACCGCGGTGATCCAGTTTCTCGACGTGACCGCCGCCCGCGAGGCGCAGGCCGGGCTGACCCGCAGTGAGGAGCAGTTCCGCACCGCCTTCGACTCCAGCCCGATCGCCATGCTGATAAGCGACGAGCAGGCCCGGATCCGGCAGGCGAACCCGGCCGCGGAGGCCCTGACCGGCCGGAGCGGCACCGAGCTCGACGGTCTGTCGACGAACGAGCTCATCGACGAACAACGGTGGCGGGTGGCCGCCACCGAGGACTTCATCGAGGAGCAGGTCCGGCGACCGGACGGCAGCACCGTGTGGGTGCGGGCGACGCTGTCGATGATTCCCGGCCTGAACCAGGGCCGGTGGCGGCTGGTCCAGGCCCAGGACATCACGGCCGAGCGGGCCGCCGCCGACGTCGTCAAGCGGCAGGTGGAGCGCCTGCGGACCACACTGGACCTGCAGCGCGAGGTCACCGCGGTGGCCGCCGACCGCGACGCCACCCTGCGAGTCATGGCCGAGCGGTCCCTGCGGGTGTTCGGGGCGGCGGTGGCGAGCGGGGTGGTCCTGCTCGAGGGCGAGCAGCTGCGTTGTGTCGCCGCGGCCGGAACCCTCTCGGCGGCGGCCGGTCAGGTCATCTGCGCGACCGGCACCTTCACCGGGCTGGCGCTGGCCACCGGCGGGACCGCGTCGTGCCCGGACACCAGCGTCGACGACCGGGTCGACCGGGCGGCCTGCGCCCAGCTCGGCGTCGCCGCCGCGATCACCTCCGCCCTCTACGCCGACAACCGGATCATCGGCTCGCTGACCATCACCTCGGACCGGGCGTACGGCTTCGACGACACCGACGAGCAGCACCTCGCACTGCTGGCGGACAGCCTCAGCTCGGCCCTGCGGCACGCCGACGACGCCGCCCGCAATGCCGCCCTGCTCGCCGAGCGCACCGAGTCGCTCGCCGTGCTGCGCCGGCACGCCCGGATGCTCGAGCTGATCCCGGCCGCCGTCATCGTGCGCGACCTCGACGGCACCATCCGCTGGTGGAACGCCGGTGCCACCGAGCTGTACGGCTGGTCCGCCGAGGAGGCGCTCGGGCGGATCACCCATGAGTTGCTCGGCACCGCCTTTCCGGATGGCGCGTCCCGCGACGAGCTACGCGATCGGCTGCTCATCGACGGCCACTGGGACGGTCCGCTCGAACACCGCACCGCCGACGGCTCCACCGTCATCGTGCTCAGCCGGTGGGCCCTGCACCGGCCGGACAGCAGCACCGACGCCCAGGTTCTGGAGATCAACGCGGACGTCACCGCCGAGCGGACCGCCGAGCGGGCCCTCGCCGAGAGCGAGCAGCGCTTCCGCGGCCAGTTCACCAACTCCGCCGTCGGACAGGTCATCTGCGAGCTCGACGGCCGGATGCTGGCGGTCAACCCGGCCTTCAGCCGGCTCGTCGGCCATCCCATCGCGGAGCTGGTCGGCCGGGCCGACCGTGGGCTGGTGGACGCGGAGGACGGCACCGGCCGCGCCGAGCGTCTCGCCGAGCTGCTGTCCGGCCGCGCCGACTTCTACCACGTGGAGGGCCGGCTTCAGCACGCCACCGGCCGCTGGGTCGACGTGGATGCCACCATCTCGCTGGTCCGCGAGTCCGACGGAACGCCGAAGCACGTGCTGGCCGCGATCGTCGACATCTCCGACCGGCGCACCGCCGAACGGGCCCGCGACGCGGCGGCCGAGGAGCTTGCCGTCCGCAACGACGAACTGGAGGCCGCCCACCAGCTCCGGTACGACATCGTCGGTATGCTCGGGCACGAGATCGGCAACCCGCTGTCGTCGATCCGCGGTTACGCCGAGGTGCTCGTCGACGACTGGGCGGCCCTCGACGCGGCTCGCCGGACCCGCTCCATCGAAGCCATTCACCGGCAGGCGCAACGACTTGACGAGATCGTCCGGGACATCCTGGCGATGGTCACCATCGACTCCGGTGTCCTCACCGCCCACCGGCAACAGTTGTCGGTCCACGATCAGATCCGCCAGGCGCTGGTCGGCGGCCACGAGCACGTACCGGTCGAGGGCGCCGACGCCGAGGTGCTCGCCGACCCCGGCCAGCTCCAGCAGATCCTCACCAACCTGTTGAGCAACGCCGACAAGTACGCCGGTGGCGCCACCGCCGTGCGCATCACCACGGGGAGCGGGCGGGTGCGCCTGCACGTCGTCGACGACGGTCCCGGCGTACCCGAAGAATTCCGCAGCCGGTTGTTCGACCGCCTCAGCCGGGCCGCCCGCGACGCCGGCCAGGTCGGCGGCACCGGACTCGGCCTCTACATCGTCCAGGGCCTCGCCCAGGCCAACCGCGGTGACGTCGGTTACGAGCCCGGCCGGGACGGTGGCTCGGTTTTCGTCGTCAGCCTCGAGGAGTCGGCAGGGTGAACCAGAAACGGCTCCCGCCGCCGTCGTTGGCGTCCACGCCGACCGTGCCGCCGTGTCGGGTGACGATCCGCTGCACGATGGCCAGGCCCAGCCCGGTGCCCGGATAGCGTTCGCTGCCGCCGGCCCGGGTGAACGCGTCGAACACCGTGGCCCGCTGCTCGTCGGGGATGCCGATGCCGTGGTCGGCCACCTCGATCCGGGCCGCGCCGTCGACCACGGTCGCGCTCACCGTGATCTCCGCGGCCCGACCCGCCGGCGTGTACTTGAGGGCGTTGCCGATCAGGTTGTCGAGGATCTGCCGCACCAGCGTCGGATCGCCGAGAACCATCGGCAGCTCGCCGTGATCGACTCGCGGCGCCGGTTCGATCGGCGCGCTGCCGAGCCGCTCGGCCAGGACGCTGTCCACCACCTCGCCGAGTTTGATCTCCATCGTCCGCAGCGAATTGCTTTCCGCCATCGCGTACGCGAGGAGGTCATCGATCAGGCCACGCATCCGAGTCGCACTGCCGCGGACCCGCGAAAGGTAGTTGATCTGTCGTTCGGTCAGGTTTTCACCGTCGTCCTCGGCGAGCAGATCCGAGTAACCGAGCACGCTCATGAGCGGGCTGCGCAGGTCGTGCGCGACCACTCCGGCGAAGGCGACCAGCTCCTCCTCCCGGCGGCGCAACTGCTGTTCGACCGCCTCCCGCCGGGTGATGTCGTGCCGCAGTTCGGCGGTCGCCTCGTCGACCCGGCGCAACGCCCGGTCGCGCGAGGTCACCACGGCCGCGGTCAACGCCGCCAGCAGCAGCGTGAGCAGCCCGCCGACACCGACGGCGATCCTCGGCAGCCAGGCCTCGGCGGCCGGCCGCAGCCGTTCGGTCGCGGCCACGGTCAGACTCCACTGGTCCTTGGGGAACGGCAGCACCATCGTGCGGGCCGGGATCGAGTCGTCCAGCCGGGCCGCCGGGCGCCACGTCGCGATCGGGACCGCCGTGCCGTCCACCAGGTCGGCGAATTCGACGCTCACCGACTCCCCGGCGATGACCCCGACCGTCTGTCCGAGGAAGTCGCTGCCTCGGAACGTCATCGTGATCCAGCCGCGGAACTGGCCGGCCTGGCTGGGTGGCGAGGTCGCGTAGACCGGCGCGGCCATCACGAAGGACAGCTCGCCGCCACCGGCGGGCCGGAACGTGTGGCCGGTCGCGACCATCCCGCTCGACCGGGCCGCCTGCAACGCCGCCGCCACCTCGGGGGTCGCCCGGGAGTCGGATCCGAGCCGGAGTGTGCCGCCGTCCAGCGCCCGGCCGAGCACCGCGAAGGCATGCCGGCCGTCGCCCGGTTCCGGGTCGAGGGTGAGCCCGCTGCTGCCACGGCCACGCCAATGGGCCTGAAGTGCGGGAACATCCGCGGTGGTGGCCGGTACGAAGTAGTTGATCTCGGTTGCGCCGGGCAGTCGCTGCGAGTTGATGGTCGCCGTCATCGCGGCGAACTCCTCGGCCCACAGCACCGACTGAGCGCCCACCGCGGCCGACAGATCGGACAGTGCCAGCCCGTACTGAATGATCTCCGCCGTGATCACCTTGGCGACGGTGTCCTGCTCCTGCGCGAACGCCCGCTCCGCCGCCCGGTGCGCCGACACATGCAGGGTGGTGGCGGCGAGCCCGGTGCCGAGCGCCCCGAGCAGCACGACGAGCGCGACGACCACCCCGGAGCGCCGCCCGAGTCCGCGCTCGGCGTTCACCTCCCGGGCCACCATTTCGACGCTACGCGGACGAGCGACTCGAGACGGCCGTTTCCGCCGTGCGCGCCAGGCCGGGCGCGGCCGGCTCAGGCCGCCGGTCCGGGCTGGGCCTTCTCCCGGCGACGACGGCCCCAGCTGCGGGTTTCGGTCAGAACCAGGGCGTCGATCGCGGCGACCAACTCCTGCCGGCGCTGTGCCGTGCGCTCGGCGTCAGCCAGCAGGCGGTACTGGCTGATCTCGGCGGTGGCCTTGGCCCGGGCCTCGGAGGCGGCGAGCCAGTCGTCGTGCCACGAGACGATGCGGCGCAGGCCGGCCAGGAAGGCCACCAGCGCGGCGACGGTCGCGGTGATCCACGGCGGCGCGCTGAGCGCGGCCAGGACGGTGGCGGCACCGGCGAGGAACAGGGCGCCGGCTTCGGAGATGACATAGCGACGACGGGTCCGGCGCATCTGCGCCCCGTACCACTCCGCCTGCACCATGGCGTGGACCAGGGCCCGGTCGGCGAGATCGTCGTCGGAGAGCCGTTCGTCGATCTCGATGAGCTGCTGTCGCTGCGCACGGTTCACCGGCACAGTGTGCCGGGATGGTCAAGAGACCGGCGAGGCCTCGGTGCGATGCTTGCCCGCCGCGCTCTGATCGATCAGTTCCACATTCTGCAGAGTCGGTTCGCCGTCGAGCGGCACCCGATAGCGATAGGTGATTCCCTCGTCGCGCACCACGAAGTCGTCGGCCTCGGGCCGCCGCCACGTGAGAATCATCTGACCGTAGCGTTCGGAGAGTCGGACCAGCGCCGGGAAGTTGTCGACGTTGACCACCGGCTTGCCGGGCGGGCTCGCCATCGGTTCGACGTGCACGAGCAGCTGGGGATAGCGGCGCTCGATCTCGGCCCGGGTCCGCACCGGCAGCTTGCGCAGGGCCGCGAAAAGGACCAGGGCGGCGATCACCACGGCACCGAGCAGGGCGAGGAACGCGTACGAGCGGGCCTGTGAAGCCGTCAGCAAGGAATGCCCGAACACCGTTATCTCGCGCGCCACCACGAGGTCGGGCGCGGTGGTGTCGGTCTCGGTCACGAACTTCGCCCCCTGACCGGGACTCAGCTGGACCGGGCTCACCACCAGTTGCAGGGGCGCGACCAGGTTGTTCAGGCCGGGCGAGGTGACCTGCGCGACCAGGCCCACGGCCACCTGGCCCTTGGGCCCGCTGCCGATCGCGGCGGTCGCCTCGTCGGCCCGGGCGACCAGGGCCGCGAGGTCGAGGGGAACGGTGGCGTCGAAGCGGGTCGCGGTGAAAGCCGTCGTCTTGACCAGGGTCTGACTCGTGTGCCAGCCGGTCCCGTTGGTAAGCGTGGCGGTCAGCGTGAAGGTGCCGGCCGGACCGTCGTAACGCGCGTTGACGGTCACCCGGTCGGCGAGCCGTCGGAAGATCGGGTCGGGTGACCGGGCCGTCGTGCCGTCGTAGGCGGCCGACAGCGGCACCTTCGCGGAGTAGGCGTACGTGATCGACTGGGCCGGCGTCCGGGCGGCGGCCTTTCGCTCGGCGACCGGCTTCATCCAGCCGAGAACTCCCAGGACCAGGGCCAGCAGCAACAACGAGGCGGCGGTGGCCGCGGCCGCGCGCAACATCGGCGACAGGCGCTCGACCGCCTTGTACACCGCCGCGGCGGACGCCCATGAGCCTGTCTGGCCGGACGACATGGCCTTCACCCTTTTCTTCCGGCGACCGCGCGGGATGTCCCGGCGTGTCCGCGCCGTCATGGCCGACCCGCTGATGACCAGGAAGGTGAGCATGCCGATGCCGCTCGGGCCCAGCAGCGGTTTCAGCCAGATGCTGCCGTGCGGAACGCGCAGGACGGCGCGGCCGATCATCTCCTCGGTCGTGGGGGTGAGCAGGTCGGTGGACTCGTTGTTGTCGCCCCGCATCACGAATCCCGAAGAGCCGCTCCCGCCGATGATGCGATGCAGGACCCGCTGCCCGGGACTTTTCCCATGATAGGCGGCGATCTGCCCGACCTGGTACGAATCGGCCTTCACGACGAAGACCAGGTCGTTCTGGTAATAGACCGGGTTCATGCTGACGCCCTGGGTGACGACGTAACCGATCCGGTCCGTCATGACCGCCCAAGCACCGATGGCCGCCATCCCAAGGATGGCGGCCACGAGGTAGGTGCGAACGGATTTCTGGATCGGTTTCCCCCGGGCTCGCGAAGCTGATGTCAGCCTCGCATCGCGAGTTACCGGATGAAGTGGGTTAGGCGATCGCCAGTCCGACATTGGTGATACCGGCGTAGTAACCGGCGGCGACGGGAGTGGTGTCCATGGTGTCGCACGTGACGGTCGACGTGGCGGCGGTAAGCACGACCGCGGGCGCGGAGGCGTGCAGGATCGGGCCGCCGCTGATGTTGCCGCTGCACGACCACTGGGTCGCCGGGGCGGTGAGCGTGCCGCCGGTCGGAGTGATGGTGAGCGTCTTGCCGTTGGCGCCGGCGACGACCACCACGATCCTGGTGGTGTGGCTGCCGGTGCCGTCGGTCGTGAGGGTGACCGAGTTGATCGTCGCGCCGTTGATCACCTGGGTGACAGTGCCACCGATGAACTGGTTGTCGCCGGTGACACCGGGGGTGCTGCCGCCGGCGAAGGAGACACCGGAGCCGGTAAGCGCGGTGGTGCCCGCCGCGACGATCCCGGCCGCTACGACTCCACCGGCGATCTGAAGCATGCCCAACGAACGCATAGGATCAATTCCCCTTGTTTCGGCAGCCAGCCGGACGATCGCCCTCGTGGCCTGGAGTTCGGTGGGCTTCCGTGCGCACCGTTTGACACCTGATGAATCGGTCGCGGACGGTTGCTCGTAAATATTTCGGCCGGGTTCTCCGGCGTTTTCCGAGGGGATTTCCGGCCGGTCCGACCCACGGGTTGCCGTGACCGTGCTGACGCACCTCGAGTCCCGCAACGGCCACCGGGGACGCGGTCTGGGAGAATGGCCGAGATGGGCGAACGGGTGCTGCAAGCGGACTGCGCGAGTTGCGCGGGGCTCTGCTGCGTCGTGCCGGCCTTCGTGAAATCGTCAGACTTCGCGATCACTAAAGCCGCCGGCCGGGCCTGTCCCAATTTGTCGGACCGATTCCGGTGCACCATTCACGAGAAGCTCGACGAAAAGGGCTTCCACGGGTGCGTGGTGTTCGACTGTTTCGGGGCGGGGCAGCGCATCACCCAGGAGAACCCCGGTGCCGACCTGTCGACCGTGCGGCAGTTGCACGAGCTGATGTGGTTGCTGACCGAGGCGCTGAAGCTCGACGCCGCGACGCCCGTACACAAGAAGATGCGCGACGCCCTCGCCGAGATCGATCACCTGGCGGGCGGGACGCCCGCGGCCGAGCAGGCCGAGGCGCAGCGGCGGAAGGTCAACCCGCTGTTGCTGAAAGCGAGTCACCTGGCTCGGGCCGGCACCAAGCGGGCCGATCATCGCGGGGCCAACCTGATCGGTCGCAGGATGCGCGGCGCCGATCTGCGGGGGGCGAGTCTGCGGGGCGCGCTGTTGATCGGGGCCGACCTGCGTGGCGCCGATCTCCGGCGGGCTGATTTCACCGGCGCCGACCTGCGCGGGGCCGATCTGCGCGGGGCCGATCTCGAAGATGCCCTTTTCCTGACGGGTTCACAACTGCGCGCGGCGGTCACTGATCCCTAGGATGTGCCCATGCTGTGGCTGCTGACCGTTCTGGGCATTGTCGGTCTGCTGCTCTTCGACTTCTTCTTCCATGTGCGCAAGGCGCACGTGCCGACACTCGGCGAGGCCGCCCGCTGGACGGCGATCTACGTGTCCATCGCGCTGCTGTTCGGGCTCGGCGTCACGATCTTCGGTGGCGGGCAGATGGGTGCGGAGTACTTCGCCGGCTATGTCACCGAGGAGGCGCTGTCGGTCGACAACCTCTTCGTCTTCCTGTTACTGCTGTCCAGCTTCAAGGTGCCGCGGGCGGACCAGCAGAAGGTGCTGCTCGTGGGCATCGCGGTGTCGCTGGCGGCGCGCACCGGGTTCATCTTCCTGGGTGCCGCGCTGATCAACTCGTTCGCCTGGGTGTTCTACCTGTTCGGCCTGATCCTGCTGCTCACGGCCGGCAACCTGCTGCGCGAGCAGGGGCGCGACGACGACGAGACGCCCGACAACTTCGTGATCCGGGTGGCCCGCCGCTTCCTGAGCACCTCGGACGTGTACGACGGCGACAAGCTCTTCACCGACCAGGACGGCCGTCGCGTGATGACGCCGATGCTGCTGGTCATGGTCGCGATCGGCGGCACCGACATCCTGTTCGCGCTCGACTCCATCCCGGCCATCTTCGGCTTGACCCAGAACGTCTACCTGGTCTTCACCGCGACCGCGTTCTCCCTGCTGGGCCTGCGCCAGCTGTACTTCCTGATCGACGGGCTGCTCGACCGGCTGGTCTACCTGTCCTACGGGCTGGCCGCGATCCTGGCGCTGATCGGCGTGAAGCTGATCCTGCACGCCATGCACGAGAACAACGTGCCGTTCATCAACGACGGCGACCCGATCCACGCCGCCGAGATCTCCACCGGCCTGTCCCTGACGCTCATCGTCGGCATCCTGACCCTCACCGTGGTGGTCTCGCTGCTGAGCCCGAAGGGGCGGGCGCAGACCTCGGTGGCCGCCGCCCGCCGGCGCGCGCTGGAGTTCCTCGACATCGAGTCCGACCCGAACTACTGCGACGAGATCTTCCACCGCCTGCTCGACGAGGAGAAGCAGTTGTCGCAGCTGCCGGAGCGCTACCGGAAGCGCGTCCGGGCGCAGGAGGAGCTGATGGCGCTGATCCGCCGAGCCCACGAGGAGCACACCGCGCGGGTGGCGGACGGCCGCTGTTTCGCGCCCGCCGACCCCGGATCAGATGGGACGCGCTGAGCCCAACTCGTCGTCGACCGACCGGCGCTGGTTGAGGCCGCGGTTGCGGGCCGAGTTGGCGGCGAGCCGGGCGGCGGTGCGGCGCACCTGCTCGGCGCGGTCGGGCTGCTCGCCGGGGCCGCCGAGGTAGGCGGAGAGGTTGGTGCTCTGCGGCTGCCCGAAGTCGCGGCCGGCGACCAGGTTGGCGACCCGGGCGGCCAGGTCGGCGGCGCGGGCCGCGAGATCGGGCGTGCCTCGCAGGGTGGCGGCGTCGGCGGGCTGGGCCGGGCGGACCCCGGCGGCGGAGTCGAAGCCGGGCCGCGGGACCTGCGGCGGGGTGGTGCCGAACCCGGGGTCATCGGCCACCGGCCACGCGGTGCCGGCGGCGGGCGTGGCCCATTCCGAGGCGGGCGCGGACCATTCCGAGGCGGAGGCCGGGACCGCTGCCGAGGCGCTGTAGGAGGGCTGCGGCTGGGGCTTGCGCGCCGGGGTGACCGCCACCGAGCCGAGCAGCGACACGGTCTGGCCCTCGCCGCCCTGGTAGTTGCTGAACTCGGGGCCGATCACGAGCCGGGACAACATGCGAACCTGCGGGGCCGGGATGCCGAGCTCGGCGGCGTGCTCGACGCGGTAGCGCGCGATCGCCTGTCGTAACACGTTGGCCAGGCGGTCGGCGTCACCGACGGTGGCGATGTCGCCGCCCGCGAAGACCAGCGCCGGGAACGTGCCACTCGGACCCGCGCAGACCAGCTGGATCTGGGTGACGGTGGCGGAGCGGCCGGAGTCGCGGTTGCCCGGCTGTACCCGCAGGTGTTGTGGCCAGGGCCAGGGCAGATCGCCGGTGGAGCCGGTGGCGGCATCCCGGTAGATCACCCGGTCGTCGGTGACGAAGACCTCGGTCTCCTCCGGCAAGGTCCAGCGCGGCAGCGAGCTGGGCTCCTCGAACGCGTACTCCGCCACGGCGCAGCGGCCGCTCCAGAGCACGCGTGCGCCGGCCGTGTCACCGGCGGACGTGCCCGGCTCGGCCAGGAAAAACTTGTCGATCATGCGCCTACCCCCCAGTCGGCGACCGCGAGAGGAACGCGGCTGGCTCCGATTACATCCGAGTAACTTCGGCCGCGACAAGTCACCGGTGGGGATTCACACCGGATTTGTTGACAACAACGCGACTTAGTTACTTTCTGTTACTGAACAATCCCGCTGGGGGGACGGGCGAGGCGACCGCGTCACTGTCGGTGACAGGTGCAACGCCACCGGTAAATCGATAAAGATCAGTTTCTACCCGGCCCGGGAACCAGTCGCCGGCGGCGCGGCGGGTGAGCTCGGCGATCGGGGGCGGGATGCGACCGGCGAGCACCACGAGGTTGCCGAACCGGCGGCCGCGCAGCACCGCGGCGTCGGCCACCAGGCACGCCTCGGGCAGCGCCGCGCGGATCGTGGCGACCTGACCGCGGGCGAACTTCAGCGGCGGGCCGTCGGCGACGTTGGCAACCAGCCAGCCGGCCGGGGCCAGCACCCGGGCCACCTGCTGGACGAACTCGGCCGAGGCGAGGTGGGCGGGGGTGCGCGAGCCGGCGAAGACGTCCAGGACGACCAGGTCGTAGCCGGCCTCCCGGATGCCCTCGACGGCCGCGCGGGCGTCGGCCACACGTACCCGGATCGAAGCCTTGGCCGGAAGCGGCAGCTCTCGCCGCACCATCTCGACGAGCGGTCCGTCGATCTCCACCACCCGCTGCGGGGAGCCGGGCCGGGTCGCCGCGACGTATCGGGGCAGCGTGAGTGCCCCGCCGCCGAGGTGCAGCACACGCAGCGGTTGCCCGGGTGGCGCGATGAGGTCGATCGCCGCGGCCATCCGCCGGATGTACTCGAACTCGAGGTGGGTGGGGTCGCGGAGGTCGACGTGGGACTGCGGGGCGCCGTCGAGCAGCAGGGTGAACGACTCGGGCCGGTCAGCTTCTCCGATGAGCTCGGCAACCCCGGAGGCGACCGTCTCGACGATCCTTTTATTGCGAAGCGACACATTAATCCTTGAAATAGCCATATACGACGTGGTGCGGCTTTTAAGCTGGTTACCGTGACAACGAGCGACGTGCTGGCCCAGAGCATCGGAGACGAGCCGCGCCGCCCGGCCGGACCCCCGCCGATGGCCGCGATGCCCGCGATCCTGGCGGCGGCCGAGGTGGCGGCCGGTCCGCCACTGCGCATCCGCCGCCACGAGTCCGATGACGGCCAGTACTTCTGGCGCTGGGACTGCGAGGACTGCGGTGAGTACGGCGGCGGCCGGCACCACGAGGACGCGGTGATCCGAGCCATGCGGCACTGCACCGAACACCCGGAGCACCGCTCCTCGCTGCTGCCGCCGGCCCTGTGCCGGCAGCGGGACCAGTTCCTCCCGCTGCACCCGATGCTGTTCGCCGTGGACGACGACCCAGGGCCGGAACCACTCGTCGGCTAGGCCTTACGGCCGGGTGTCACCCTCGCCGGTGCGCTTCTGCGCCTCGTCGACGCCCTTGTCGATGTGCGTCGTGTACTTGTGCCCGGTCCGCTTGTCGACCTCGGCGCCGACCTTCTCGAGCGCCTGGTCGACCTGCTCGTCGTGCTTGTCGATGAAGTCTTTGGCCTTGTCCAAGAAGCTCATCGGCTCTCCTTCGGGTCTCGGTTGCGCAAGATCGCCGCGGTCCGCTCGATGCGTGGGTCGGCGGCGATCTGCTCAAGGCTAAGCCGCAGCGGCATCCGCCAGTTCGGGTACTCGTCGAAGGTGCCGGGCAGGTTCGGCTGATCGAGTTCACCGAGCACGTCGTAGAGGGACGCTGTGATCAGCCGGGCCGGCGTGCGAGCCAGGAACTCGTGCATCGCGACCACCACCTCGTCGTCGGTGCTCGCCTCGGTGATCAGACCCTCGTTGGCCAGCGCCAGCCGGAGCCGGGTGCGGTCCAGCTCCGCCGCGGCCCGCTCGTCCGCCACCGAGCCGGCCAGCTGACCCAGCTCGGCGCGCACCTTCACCTGCTCACCCACGAGGAAGCCGGCCGCGGTCGGCAGGTCGTGGGTGGAGACCGTGGCGAGTGCGTTGCGGGGGTACTCCGACGGTGGGTAGAAGACCTGCTCCGGGTTTGCCCAGTCGCGGGTGAACCAGAGCACCGCCGAGCCGAGCATGTTCATCCGCTCCAGGCCCTCGGTGACCGCCGGCTGCACGGTGCCGAGATCCTCGCCGATCACCACGGCCCCCGCCCGGCTCGCCTCCAGGGCCAGGATGCCGAGCATCGCCGCCGGGTCGTAGTGCACGTAGGTGCCGCTGTCGGCGGGCATGCCCGGCGGCACCCACCAGATCCGCCACAGCCCGGCCACGTGGTCGACACGCAGTCCGCCGGCGTTCTTGAAGATGCGCCGCAGCATGTCCCGGTAGGCCGCGTAGCCGGTCTCGATGAGCTGGTCCGGCCGCCACGCGCTCAGCCCCCAGTCCTGACCGAGCTGGTTGAACGCGTCCGGCGGGGCGCCGATGTGCACCCCGGCGGCCAGCACGTCCTGCAGCAGCCAGCCGTCCGCCCCGGCGGGGTCGGTGCCGACGGCGAGGTCGAGCACCACACCGACCGGCATGCCCTCGGCCCGGGCCGCCTCGTTGACCGCGCCCAGCTGCTGGTCGACGAGGCGCTGAAGCCACACGTGGAAGGCGATCCGGTCGCTGTGGAACGCGCGTACGGCGGGGGAGTCGGGGCGGCGCAGCTCGGCCGGCCACTCCTGCCAGTTGGCCCCGTGGAGCTCGGCCAGGGCGCAGAACCGGGCGAAGTCGGTGAGCTCCGGATCGGACTCCAGATCCACCTCGCCGGCCAGCGGCCACAGTGTCTCCAGGGCGGCCCGCTTCGCCTGCCACACCCGGCTGTAGTCGATCAGCTTGGTGGTGGCCGGCTTGAACGCGTCGACCTTCGCGCGCAGCGGCGGATCGGCCCGCCGGTACTCGGCGGTGTCCTCGATGCGCAGGTAGATCGGGTTCGCGAAGCGGCGGCTCGACGGCGAGTACGGCGAGGCCGGCACCGGCAACGTCGGGGTGATCGCGTGCAGCGGGTTCAGCAGGATCAGCCCCGGCCGGCCCGACTGTCCGATGAAGGTGCGCAGGTCACCCAGGTCACCCAGGCCCCACGAGTGGTCCGAGTGCAGGGCGTAGAGCTGGAGCATCCAGCCCCAGGTGTCGGGGGCCGCGGGCAGCTCGCCCGGCACCACCACCAGCGTGATGTCCTGCCCGCCCAGCCGCAGCCGGTGCCAGCCGAGCGGCAGGTCGGCCGGAATCCCGGCGGTGACCTCGCGGCGGCCGCCGTCCTCCAGCTCGATCGTGCCGGGACCGGGCAGCTCCCGGCCGGTGCCCTCGCGGACCACCAGGGTCCCCGGCAATCGGCCCAGACCGTCGCGCTCGTGCACCGCGACCAGCGCGGACTTGATCGCCTCCGGGGTGGTGGCATCGACTCCCAGCAGACCCAGGACACCCACGACCGACTCGGCCGCGACCTCCTTGCGCTTGCGGTGCCAGTCCTCGTACCACGTGGCCACCCCGTGTGCCTCGGCCAATGCGACCAGATCGGCGTCCATCCGGAAACCCTTTCGCTCGGTACCCTGCCTCATACCCTGCCCGAAGCTCCTTAATAGGGACAGCGTGTGTGGCACTTGCGCAGTTCGGGCACCATGGGGCCCATGTCTTCTGTAGTGAAGTGGTGGTCCCGGACGGCCGCGGCAGTGACCGGCTTGATGCTCACTCTGGTCGTGCCGGTGCACGCATGGGCGGCGAGCAACGGCGTGGCCGATGTGGCGATCGAGGCGGCCAAATATCGGACCCGGCGCCGGGGCTTCGGGTTCTTCGGATTCGCTGCGGTGTGCTGCATCGCCGTGGTGGCCGGGGTCGGGCTCATCGTGTTCCTGATCGTTCGGAGCCGGCGCCGGAAGAAGTAATTCCGCCAAGCGGCAGCGGCCGGGCGGGGCCCGACCTAGCGTTGAAGGATGCGGATGCGCCGGCGGACACTCGCGCTGGGCGCCGGCATCTCGGTGCTGGTGTGTGTCCCGCTGGCCGTCTCGATCGGTGCCGGTGCCGCCAGCGACGTGCTCATCTCCCGGGACCGCACCGCCGTGGCCTCCTCGGTGCGGGGGTCGCAGTGGGTTGCCGGCAAGGTCACCGACGCCGACCCGGCCAGCCGCTGGGCCAGCACCGACGGTCCCGGCACCCAGTGGGTCCAGGTCGACCTCGGGGCGATCCGCAAGGTCGACCGGGTGCGGCTGCGGTGGGACGACGGGTTCGCCCGGACCTACCGCGTGCAGACCTCGGTCGACGGAGCCAACTGGACCGACGTCTATGCGACCCGCTCCGGTAACGGCGGCACCGACGACCTGAAGCGGCTCGGCGGCTCCGGCCGGTTCGTGCGGGTGCTGGCCATCCAGCGTGGCCGGGCGACCGGCGGCTATTCGCTGGCCGAGGTCAAGGCGTACGGGCCGGAGGCCACCCCGTTGCGGACGGTCACCCCGGTGAGTGGCGCCCTGGCCGCCGGGCTCGACGACGGCCGGAAGAAGGAGATCGCGCTCGAGCTGGTGTCGAGTGCGGAGAACTCGACTCTCGACTGGCGCAGCGCGTACTCCTACATCGAGGACATCGGCGACGGGCGCGGTTACACGGCCGGCCTCGTCGGGTTCTGCTCCGGCACCTCGGACATGCTCGACCTGGTGAACGAGTACACCCGGCGCAAGCCGCAGAACGTGCTCGCGCCCTATCTGCCGGCCCTGCGTACGGTCGATGGCTCCGACTCGCACGCCGGCCTCGACCCTGGCTTCCCGACCGCCTGGCGGGCGGCGGCCCGCGACCCGATCTTCCAGAAGGCGCAGGAGGACGAGCGGGACTGGATGTACTTCGACCCGGCCGTGCGCATGGCGCGGGCCGACGGTCTGCGGGCGCTCGGCCAGTTCGCCTACTTCGACGCGGCCGTCATGCACGGCGTGTCGGGGCTGCGCGGCATTCGCTCGAGCGCCTTGCGTGCCGCGAAAGCGCCGTCCGACGGCGGTGACGAGATCGCCTATCTCGACGCGTTCCTGGACGCCCGGGCGGCCGAGATGCGCACCGAGGAGGCACACAGCGACACCAGCCGGGTCGACACCGGTCAACGGGTTCTGCTGCGGCGGGCCAACCTGGATCTGATCGGCCCGCTGACCTGGAAGGTCTACGGCGACACCTACCGGATCGCCGCCGACTAGAAGCCGGCGGCGATCCTCGTCGTACTAGGCCTTGGTCCACTTCTGGTTGGTGGTGCCGCCGCAGTCCCACAGTTGCAGGGTCGCGCCGTTCGCGCTGTTCCAGTCCTTGATGTCGACACACTTGTTGGCCGACACGTTCACCAGGTCACCGGCAGCCGAGAGGGTGAAGCGCTGCACCGGGTTGCCGTTGCAGGTGACCAACTGGATCGGGGTGCCGTTGGCCAGTGCGCCGCCGGCCGGGTCCATGCACTTGCCCATGGCGCGCATGGTGCCGTCGCTGTTGGCCGTCCACTTCTGCGCGGCACTGCCGTTGCAGTCCCACATCTGCAGGCGGGCGCCGTCGGCCGGGTCGGCGTTCGGGATGTCGATGCAGCGGTTGCTGAAGTTGCTCTTCAGGGCGTTGCCGGTGCCGGTGTTGCCGCCACCGCCGCCGTCTTTGTTCCAGGCCGAGACGCGCACGTAGTCGACCAGCATGGTCTGCGGGAACACGGTGGAGGCGTCCGGGTAGCCGGGCCAGTAACCGCCGACCGCGAGGTTCAGGATCATGAAGAAGTTGTGGTCGAAGACCCAGTTGCCGCTGACGTTCGACGGCGTGACCCGGAAGTACTCGGAACCGTCCAGGTACCAGACGATCAAATTCGGCGACCAATCCACCGCGTACGTGTGGAAGCTGTCGCCGAGGGCGGAACCGATGGTCCGGTTGCCGCCGACCCCGCCCGCCCCCGAATAGCCGGGGCCGTGCACCGTGCCGTACACCGTGTTCGGCGCGTTGCCGACGTTCTCCATGATGTCGATCTCGCCGGTGGTGGGCCAGTTGCTGCCGCCGAGCATCCAGAACGCCGGCCAGATGCCCTGGCCCTTCGGGATCTTGATGCTGGCCTCGAACCGGCCGTAGGTCTGGGCGAACTTGTCAGCGGTCAGGATGCGGCCGGAGGTGTACTGGCAGGTGCCGTAGTGGCACTGGTAGTTCGACGGGTTCTCCTTGCGGGCGGTGATCGCCAGGTGGCCGGCACCGTCCTGGTAGACGTTCCGCGTCGAGTTGGTGTAGTACTCCTGCTCGTTGTTGCCCCAGCCGCTGCCGCCGATGTCGAACTTCCACTTCGCCGGGTCGACCGAGCTGCCGGACGCGCCGTTGAACTCGTCCGACCAGGTGACCGGGCCGACCGCGGCCTCGGCGGTGTCGTTGCGGGTGCCGGCCCACAGTCCGGCGGTGAGGGTCGTCGCGACCACGGCCGCGGCGAGAAGGAAACGGGTCTTACGCATGGGGGATTCCTCCGGGGAAGAGGCGTGCGTTACCGGCAACAGTCTTTATAGATAGACGGCTGCCGGTCAACCTGAACCCGGGAAATCGACCCTTATTTACACCTTCTCGAAGAGGTTGGGCAGCTTGGTGGGCTCCCAGCCGGGCAGCGCGGTGTGCGTCTCCAGCACCTTGTAGACGGCGCCGCCGAAGCTGACCAGGTCCCCCGCCGAGTACGAGGTGAACGCCTTCCACGCGGCCGGGGTCTTCGCCGGCGGAGCCGTGGTGGTGGTCGGCTTCGAGGCGGGCGCCGTGGTGGTGGGCACCGGCGCGGGGGCCGTGGTGGTCGGCTCGGGGTCGGGGGCCGTGGTGGTGGGCGCCGGGTCCGGGGCCGTGGTGGTCGTGGTCGGGTCCGGGTCGGGCGCCGTCGTGGTGGGGTCGGGCTCCGGCGACGCCGAACTCGGGTCCGGGTCGGGGTTCGCCGTCGGCGGGCCGGACGGGCTCGTGAACACCTGCACGAAGTCGATCTCCATGCGCCCGGCCGAGTCGCCGTCGGTGGCCAGGTTGAGCACGAGCGTCAGCGGTCCGCCGTCACCGTCGCGGTTGAGCTTCAGGCTCGGCTTCCCGTCGACCGTCCAGAGCACCGACTCCGGCGACCAGTCCAGGGCGTACGTGTGGAAGTTGCGGCCGGAGGTCGGGTCGATGCCGCCGTTGATCGCCTCGAGGCTGCCGGACGGGACCCGCCCGTTCTGGTCGAGCAGCGAGAACGCCCGCCACACGCCATTGCGGCGCTGCACCTTGATGCGCGCCTCGGCGTGCCCGAACGCGTCGGTGAACCGCTGCTTGGAGCGAAGCAGCCGGGTGACCTCGAGCTTGCCGTCCTGGATCCCGGCGCCGTCCCCGACCGGGGTGCCGTTGTCCTTGAGCAGCCACCACTTGGCCAGGTCGAGGCGGCCGGCGGTGAAGTCGTCGGCGAAGGCGCTGCGGCCGAAACGCGCGCCGTTGCGCTGGTGCGTGTCGGCCGAGGCGACGTCGTCGCGGGAGGGCAGCACAACCGCCACGACCAGGCCGGCGGCGGCCACCGCGAGAACCGCCACAGTCCGTGGCCGGGACAACCAACTGGGCGTGCCGGACCGATGACGTGCCTCGTGCACCATTGACCCCCCTCAGGTAATGCAGGCGTCATATTGTTGACGCGACGCCAATCCCGCAAGATCAGAGGGCCAGGCTTAAGGTTCCCTTAAGGAAACGCGGCTGGAGATCCGGACGGTCGTGCCGCCGTTCCCGGTGATCAGCGTGAAAGTGTCGGTCAGCTCCTCCGCCAGCCACAACCCCCAGCCGCCGGGCTGAGTCGTCGCCGGTCGCACCGGCCGGTCCGGTGCCGCTTCGGGAAGTCCCCTTCCCTCGTCGCTCACCTCGCACACCACCGAATCGTCGGCGCACCACAGCGCCACCCGGCCCAGGCCACCACCGTGCCGGACCGCGTTGGTCAGCAGTTCGTTGACCGCGACCACGAAGTCGTCGAGCCGGTCGCCGACCAGACCGGCTCCGGCCGCACCGGACGCGACGGCATGCCGCAGTGCCGTGATCGCGCTGCGGTCGAACGTCTCGGAGAGAAGAACCTCGGTGCCGATGACTCGACGTTAAGCGACGCCGGATCTTCCCGCAGGGCGGGCCCCGCGCGACGAGCCCGATGTGGAAGGGTCGGGCCATGCGGCCGGGGCAGGACACCACGTTCCAGGCGCCGTTGTGGCGGGCCATCGCGGTCTACCGGATCGCCGCTGTGACTTACGCGACCATCCTCGTCGTACGCAACGTCTCGCACTATCGGCTGCCGGTCCTGGCCTGGCCGGTGGTGGCGCTCATGCTGGCGTGGACGGTCTTCACGACGTACGCCTATGCCGACCCCACCCGCCGCCGGCCGGCCCTGTTGATCGCCGATCTCCTGGTCGTCGCGGCCGTGATGGCCGCGAGCGTCCCGGTCGTCGGCCGCGCCGCCCTCGAGGAGGGCAAGCCGACCCTCGCCGTCGCGTGGCACGTCGCGCCGGTGCTCGCCTGGGCGGTCTGGGGTGGGCGCCGCACCGGGATCGTGGCGGCGGTGCTGATGGGCGTCACCGACCTGGCCGTTCGCGCCCACCGGGACCAGGCCGCGCTCACCGGCTCGGTGCTGATGCTGCTCGCCGCGATCGCCGTCGGCTACCTGGTGCGGATCGCCGAGGTCGCCCAGGAGCGGCTGCAGCGGGCCATCGAGCTCGAAGCGGCCAACCGGGAGCGGGAACGGCTCGCCCGCGACATCCACGATTCCGTTCTACAGGTTCTTGCCCTGGTCAAACGGCGTGGCGCCGGGCTCGACGGGGAAGCCGGCGAGCTTGCCCGGCTGGCCGGGGAGCAGGAGGCCAAGCTGCGCAGCCTGGTCGCCGGGCGGGCGGTCGAGGCCGTCGATGATCGGGCCGACCTCGACCTGATGGCGCTTCTCGCGCCTTACGAATCACCCTGTGTCACGGTGTCCGGGCCGGCCGCGCCGGTGCGCCTGCCCGCGCCGACCGCCCGGGGCGTCGCGGCGGCGGTGGCAGCGGCCCTGGACAACGTCGATCACCACTGCGCCCACGGCACCCAGGCCTTCATCCTGGTGGAGGACGCGCCCGAGGAGGTCGTGGTGACGGTGCGCGACGAGGGCCCCGGCATCGCGGGGGACCGGCTCGCCCAGGCCGAGGCCCAGGGGCGGCTCGGGGTGGCGCAGTCGATCCGGGGCCGGATCGCCGACCTGGGCGGGACCGTCGACATCGTCTCCGCGCCCGGTCAGGGCACCGAGGTCGAGATGACGGTGACTAGGCTGGCCTGATGTTCCGGGTGATGGTGGTGGACGACCACCCGATGTGGCGTGAGGGTGTGAGCCGTGATCTCGCGGCGGCCGGCTACGAGGTGGCCGCGACCACCGGCGAGGGGCAGCAGGCGGTCCGGATCGCCGCGGCGGCCCGGCCCGACGTCGTGATCCTGGACCTCCAGCTGCCCGACGTCAGCGGCGTGGAGGTGATCACCGGTCTGCGCGCCGAGTTGCCGGCGGTCCGCATCCTGATGCTGTCGGCCAGTGGCGAGCAGCAGGACGTGCTCGACGCGATGAAGGCCGGCGCCAACGGCTATCTGCTGAAGTCCGCCGGCCTGCCGGAATTCCTGGACGCGGTGGCGCGAACCGCCGCCGGCGACACGGTCTTCACGCCAGGGCTGGCCGGGCTCGTGCTCGGGGAGTTCCGGCGGCTCGCCGCCGGGCCCGACAAATCCGACGAGACGACGCCGAAGCTCACCGAGCGCGAGACCGAGGTGCTCCGGCTCGTCGCCAAGGGCCTGTCCTACCGGCAGATCGCCGAGCGTCTGGTGCTCAGCCACCGGACCGTGCAGAACCACGTGCAGAACACGCTCGGCAAGCTTCAGCTGCACAACCGGGTCGAGCTGACCCGTTATGCCATCGAGCAGGGGCTCGACTAGCTGTAATCCGGCGGGTTGGTCTCGTGCATGGCGAGCTCCTCGGCGCTCGCGCCGCCGCCGGCCGCACCCGCGTCGTAGGCCACACTGTCGGCCTCGTCGTCGAAGCCGTAGCCCTCGTCCGTGGCCACCAGGCGGCCGACCGACTCCGGGTTGTCGTCGTCGAGCTGGCCGTCGTCGTAGAGGGAGATCTGCGACTTGGGGTCGGAGGTCGGGCTCTCACCCCAGACGTCGGCGTCGAAGTCGCGCTGCGCCGAGCTGTCCACCGTCTCGTCGAGCGGGTCCCGGCGCGCGGGGATCGGGTCCTCGGCCCCGAAGTCCGGCTCCTCCTGCCGGAGGCGGTAGTCGAGGGACTCGCCCTCGCGCTGCTCCTCGGCCGTGTCGCCGAACCGGTTGGACCCACCCGGGCCCACGCCGGGCAGCGCGGCCGGATCCGGGCCGTCGGCCCAGCGGCCGGTCTCGACCGAGTCGTACGCGTTGGAATCGTCGTCCGCCGTGCCCGGAAGACCCGACGCTTCCGGGTCGGACACCTCGGACGGGTAGTCGTTGTCTCGCATGGTGGCAATCTACCCGCGGTCCGGCCCGGTCATGCTTCGCACGTCGTCCGAGATCAACGCCCACACCACTTTGCCGTCGGTGAGCGGGAGGCTGCCCCACCGGCTGGCCACCGAGTCGATGAGCAGCATGCCGCGCCCGCCGTAGGAGGTCGGCGCGGGCGCCCCGGTGAACGACGGGACCCCCGCCGAGTGGTCCCGGACGGCCACGCTCACCGCTTCCCCGTGCACGGCCAGCAGCAGGGTCATCTCGGTGTGCGCGTGCTGCACCACGTTGTTGACCAGCTCGGTGACGACGATGCAGGCCGAGCCGGCCAGCTCCGCACGCCCCCACTCCGAGCAGGCCCCGCTGATCAGCTCGCGGGACCGTCGCGCCGCGCCGACCTGCGGCTCGAGTTCGACATTCACACGTTCCCCCGCCTTGGGCGGGCCGAGCTGGGCAAACGCTTCGTCGATGTCGGGCCGGACGGGCCAGCCGCAGTCGCCCCAGGCGTCGGCCCCATCGGTGTTGCACAGGGTGAGCCGCGCTCCCGGCCAATCGAAGGTGTCCTGCCGGACATCGCGCAGAACCGAGACGGCATCCGGCTCACCGACCGCCAACTCGCCGACATCGACGACGATGGCCTCGGGCTGCCCGGCGAGCACGTCGAGCAACACCGACCGGACCTGCGGCGCGCTGCCCGAATCAAGCACCCCGATGAGCCGGACCATCGGGTACGGCCGGGCGCTGTCCACCAGGTGTCTCACCTCGCTCGACATGATCGCTCCATTGTGCATAACCCACCCCAACGCGCATTTCCGCGCGTCCGCGGAGTTGCGCCGGCCGCCCCCGCGATTGCCATCGACAGGGACATAACCGCCAGGCGGTCATGCCCGAGTTGTACCCCACCTGGCAACTCTCAAGCACGATTGCGATCCGCCCGGCGCCCGGAACCGCCCGAGACCGGTTGCGCCGCGGTCCGGTTGCGCCCGCGGTCCGGTTGCGCCGCGGTCCGGCGGCCGCCCGCCGGTGCCGGTCAGTGGCCGGTCGGGGCGGTTCGCAGCGGCGATGCCGGGTCCGGGCGGCGGGTCGGGGCGGTGGTGTGGTGATGCTGCGGCTCGGCATAGCGGGTCAGGCCGATCACCGCCGCCAGGGTCACCACGAAACCGAGCGCGGCCAGCCAGAACAGGCCCTCGGCGATGCGGTCGCCCAGCAGGAGCAGGCCGACGATCGCCGCCGGGACCGCGCCCGCGGCGTCCATGGCGGCCACCGCGGCGGTGGTCGAGCCGCGCTGCATCGCCAGGCCCAGCAGCAACTGGCCGACCAGGGAGTGCACGATCAGGAGGTAGAGCAGCGGGTTGGTGAGGAAGCCGGCCGGCGAATGTTCGTTGGCCAGGGGGCGGGCCGCGATCGCCGCGGCCGAGAAGTCCACGCCGGCGAGCGAGCCCAGAACCACCGATCCGAGGGCGCCGTGCAGGCGTACCGCAAAGATCCCGCACACCCCGATCACCAGGACCGAGGCGGCCAGCAAGACCACCACGACCGGCCCCAGCCGGCGCGAATGCGCCGGTTCCGCGGCGATGACCAGGGCGGTGATCCCGGCGAGGAGCAGGGCGAGGAGAAAGACCTCGGCGGTCGGCAGGCTCCATTTCAGGATCAGTACGCCGAGCAGGGCGGTCACGCCGAGCCCGGCCGCGACGCTCGCCTGCACCAGGAAGAGCGGCAGGTCGCGGCGGGCGAGGAAGGCGAGTACGAACCCGAGCGTCTGACAGCCGAGACCGAGAAGGTAGGTGCGCTGCCCGGCGAGCCGCAGCAGCAGTCCGGGGTCGAACGTGTGGTGCACCGTGGTCTTCGCGGCGGCCGCGGATTGGAGCAGGTTGGCGACCCCGTAGGCCAAGATCATGGCCGCGAGGAAGAACCAGCCGGAAGACGCCACCTGACGCACGATAGACGAGATTCCCACCCCGGCGACGGCTGAACCCCGACCCCGGCCGCAGCGAAGCACCCCATTTGTCAGCGTCTGCGGCGGGCGGGCGGGCGATCGGCGTTTGGGGCGGGCGGGAAATGACGGCGGTCAGCGCTGCGGGGTCGTCAACGTCGTCAGGACGGTCTCGTGCAACAGCCCGTTGGTGGCGATCGCCGCGGTCTTGTCAGTCGGCGGGCGGCCGGTCAGGTCGGTGATCGTGCCACCGGCCTCGGACACGATCGGGATCAGCGCGGCAACGTCCCACAATGACAGCTCCGGCTCGATCATCACCTCGAGGGCGCCCTCGGCCAGCAGCATGTAGCCGTAGAAGTCACCGTAGGCCCGGCTCCGCCACGCGCTCAGCGCCATGTTGACCACCGGCTCCAGGCGGCCGGTGTCGGCCCACCCGGTCAGGCTGGCATAACTGAAGCTCGCGTCGGCGAACCGGTGCACGCCGGAGACCTTGATGCGGGTGGCGGCGTGCTGATGCTTCCCGGCGTACGCCCCGTGCCCGCGCGCCGCCCACCAGCGCCGCCCCAGGGCCGGCGCGGAGACCAGGCCGGCCACCGGTGTGTCCCCCTCGAGCAGGGCGATCAGCGTGCCCCAGATCGGCACGCCGCGCACGAAGTTCTTGGTGCCGTCGATCGGGTCGATCACCCAGCGGCGGCTGCCCGGCCCGGCGGCGGCCGCGGTGTGCCCGAACTCCTCGCCGATCACCCCGTCGCGCGGCCGGGCCCGCGCCAGGGTGCCCCGCAGCGCCTGCTCGACGGCCGTGTCGGCGTCGGAGACCGGGGTCAGGTCGGGTTTCGACTCCACTCGCAGATCGAGCGCCCGGAACCGGCTCATCGAGATCGAGTCGGCGGTGTCCGCGAGCAGATGAGCGAGCGAGAGGTCGTCGGCATATCCGGCCATGCGTCGCACGCTAGCCGATCGGGGGTGTGCTGGACCAACGGTCAGGCCGGTGGATGCTCACGCGGGTCGAGGTCGCCGGCCCGGGAGGCCAGCAGCCGGCGGTAGGACGCCAACCGGCGCGGGTCGGCGTGGCCCGCGGCCACCCAGGCGTCGAGCCGGCAGTCGGCGTCGTTCGGGGTGTGCCCGCAGTTCGGCTGGTCCTCCACGGTGCCCTCGACCAGGTCCGGGAAGCCGTGCAGGAGGCTTTCGGCGCTCACGTGGGCGAGGCCGAAGCTGCGGATGCCGGGGGTGTCGATGATCCAGCCCGGGTCCTTGCGGGAACGACCCACCGGCGGCAGCCGCAGGGCCACCGCGCTGGTCGAGGTGTGCCGGCCCTTGCCGATGGCGGACACCACCCCGACGGCTCGGAGAGCGTCCGGGACCAGGCGGTTGACCAGGGTGGACTTGCCGACCCCGGAGTGGCCGACGAGCACCGAGATCTGGCCGGCCAGGCGGGTGCGCAGGTCGGCCAGGTCGCTGTCGGGCTGCACCAGGACGTACGGCAGGTCGAGCTCGGCATAGTAGTCGAGAACCGCGGCCGGGCCGGCCAGGTCGGCCTTGGTCAGGCACAGGAGCGGCTCGATGTCGGCGTCGTACGCCGCGACCAGGCAACGGTCGATGAAACCGGTGCGTGGCGGCGGGTCGGACAGCGCGCTGACGATCACCAACTGGTCGGCGTTGGCGACCACCACGCGTTCGAGGCGGCCCTCGGGGGTGGTGTCGTCGTCGTCCGCGGTGCGGCGCAGCACCGACGTGCGCTCGCCGATCCGGACGATGCGGGCCAGCGCCCCGGAGTCGCCGGTCACGTCGCCGACGAGGGCGACCCGGTCCCCGACGACGACCGACTTGCGGCCGAGCTCACGCGCCCGCATCGCGGTGATTATCGGGCTGTCGACGTCGGCGTCCTCGCGCACGCAGCCGTAGCGGCCCCGGTCGACGGTGATGACCAGCCCGTCGACCGCGTCGTCGTGCTTGGGTCGGGTGCGGGTGCGCGGACGGGACGACCGGCCCGGACGGATCCGAACGTCGTCCTCGTCGTATTCCCGTTTATGTGCCGGCAGGTCTAGCTCCTCGCCACGAGTCCCGCCCAGAGTTCGGGGAACTCGGGCAATGTCTTCGACGTACACGCTACGTCGGTGAGCTCTATGCCCGGGACGGCGAGTCCGATAACCGCGGCGGCGTGCGCCATCCGGTGATCGGCGTAGGTCTCGAAAGTGGTCGCCCGCAGCGGCCGCGGCTCGATGCGCAGGCCGTCGCGGAACTCGGTGACCTCGGCGCCCGCCTTGGCCAGCTCGGCGACCAGGGCCGCGATGCGGTCGGTCTCGTGGCCGCGGATGTGCTCGACCCCGCGCAGCTCGCTGGGGCCGTCGGCGAGCGCGGCGAGGGCCGCGAGCACCGGGGTCAGCTCGCTCACCTCGGACAGATCGGCGGTGAGGCCGTGCAGCGCTCCGGTGCCGCGCACGGTCAGGCCGTCGGGGCCCTGGGACACGTCGCCGCCGAGCGCGGTGAGCAGCTCGGTGAGGCGCTCGACCGGTTGCCAGCTCGCCGCCGGCCAGCCGGCCAGGGTGACGGCGCCGCCGGTGACCATGGCCGCCGCGAAGAAGGGCGCGGCCCCGCTGAGGTCGGGCTCGATCACCCAGGAGCGACCGTGCAGCGGGCCCGGCTCGACCGCCCACACGTCCGGCACCGACTCGTCGACGAGTGCGCCGGCCGCGCGCAGCATGTGGGTCGTCATCCGCAGGTGGGGCGCGGACGGGACGGGCGGCCCCTCGTGCCGCAGCACCAGACCCTTGGTGAAGCGCGGCGCGGACAGCAGCAGACCGGAGACGAACTGGCTGGACGCCGACGCGTTGATCACCGTCTCGCCCCCCTCGACCAGGCCGGAGCCGTGCACGGTGAGCGGCAGTCCGCCGGTCGGGGACGCGTCGATCGACACGCCGAGCGCGCGCAGCGCCTCGATGATCGGGCGCAGCGGGCGGTTGCGCGCGTGCGGGTCGCCGTCGAACTCGACGACGCCGTCGGCCAGCGCGGCGGCCGGTGGCAGGAACCGCATGATCGTGCCGGCCAGCCCCACGTCGACCCGGGCCGGACCGTGCAGCGGGCCGGGCCCGACCGGCCACCGCTCGTCGTCGCTCGTGTCGACGGCGACACCGAGCGCGCGCAGGCCGGCCGCCATCAGCTCGGTGTCGCGCGCCCGCAGGGGCCGCTCGATCACCGACGGGCCGCCGGCGAGCGCGGACAGGATCAGCGCGCGGGCCGTCATCGACTTGGAGCCGGGCAGCCGCACGGTCGTGGTGACCTGGGTCGACGCGGTCGGGGCGAGCCAGGGGCGGGGTTCAGCGGGCATGGTGGCCATTCTGCCCGGCGGGTCCGACATTCCCGCGGCGCATTCCCGCCCCCCGGGATCAATTCCGAAGGCGTACCGTACCGACTCATGTGCGGCCGGTACGCGACGACGCGGAGCGAAGCCGACCTCAGCGACCTCTTCGACGCCGTCGACGTGACCGAGGGGCTGGGGCCGAGCTGGAACGTCGCGCCCACCGACCCGGTGCCGGTCATCCGGGTGTCGGCGAGCCACGACGACAAGCGGGTGCTCGACACCGTGCGCTGGGGCCTCGTGCCGCCGTGGGCCAAGGACCTGCGCGGCGGCGCCAAGATGATCAACGCGCGCGCCGAGACGGTGGCCACCTCTCGCGCCTTCGCCCCGTCGTTCGCCCGGCGCCGCTGTCTGGTGCCCGCCGACGGCTGGTTCGAGTGGGTGCGCACCGGCAAGGAGCGCCAGGCGTTCTACCTGACCCCGGCCGACGGCTCGGTGCTGGCTTTCGCCGGCATCTGGTCGGTCTGGGAATCGCTCAAGACGTGCAGCGTGCTCACCACGGCCGCGCGCGGTGGCCTCGAGCGGGTGCACGATCGGATGCCGCTGATCCTGCCGCCCGATCGCTGGGCCGAGTGGTTGACCGGTGACCCGGTCGAGGAGTTGTTGCACCCGATGACCGACCGGGAACTGGCCGCGATCGACATGCGCCCGGTCGGCCCGGCCGTGGGCAACGTCCGCAACAACGGACCGCACCTGATCGAGCCGCCGTCCACTCCGGCCGTCGAGGCGACGCTGTTCTGAACATCGCATGATCAACAGCCGTCTTTGTCGAACTATGTGCGTATTTCCAGCTGCGAACTTTGTTTCGAGATAGATAAGCCCCTTGTTCTGATCTTCTACGGTGCGATAGAAACCAGCGCCGGAGTGGTGCCGGTCCGCACGGTGCGGGCATGTCACCACGTGCATTACCGGTCCCACGGGGGAGGTGGGCTGATGACACGGGCACGTATGCCGCGTCCGCACGAGGTTGCCATCGCCAGACGCGATCCGCGACTTCTGGAAGCGATCCAGGAACGCCGCACCGATGAGGCTTGGCGCACAAGAGGCGCCTGCCGCAGCGTTGATCCGGAAACGTTCTTTCCGGCACCCAATGAGCCGTCCGAGAGCGCGGTCGCGCTCTGTGGGACGTGCGCGGTGCAGGGTCCCTGTCTGGCCTGGGCACTCCAGGTCGGCGACTGCCACGGCGTCTGGGGCGGCACCACGCCGCGCGAGCGCCGGGCCATGTTGGTCGCTTGGCGAGAGCGGGTCACACCGGATGGGTCGGCCGTCGACGACGGCCCGGATGAGGAGGATCGCCGGCTGCTCACGCTTATCCCGTTGAGTCGCTGATCCCACACCGGTCATTGCTGCTTGGATAGAGCGGTGATCGACACGGAGATCCAGACGCCGCGCGGGCCGGCCGGAATTCGCCTTGTCGAACCGGTCGGCCCACCCGCCAGCCTGCTCTTTCTCGGGCACGGCGCGGGCGGTGGGGTCGACGCACCCGATCTGGTCGCGCTCACCGAAAAGGCAACGGCGGCGGGTGTACGCGTGGTGCTCGTCACCCAGCCCTACCGGGTCGCCGGACGCCGTGCGCCCGCCCCGGCCGGCCAGCTCGACGAGGCGTGGACGGCCGTGATCGCGCACTACGCCGTGCCCGCCCTTCCGCTGATCTTCGGCGGGCGGTCCAGCGGAGCGCGAGTCGCCTGCCGAACCGCCCCGCTGCTCGGCGCCGCCGGGGTCGTGGCCCTGGCGTTTCCCCTGCACCCGCCGGGTAGGCCGGCGAAGACCCGGGCCGCCGAGCTGCCCGCCGAGCTGCCCACCCTGGTCCTCAACGGCGACCGGGATGCCTTCGGTGTGCCCGCCCCGCAGCCGAACGTCGAGGTCGTCGTCCGTCCCGGCGCCACCCACGATCTGCGCAAGGGTGTGACCGAGACCGCTGAGCTGGCCGTCGACTGGCTACGCCGGCACCAGTGGGCCGGCTAGCCAGGAATGCAAGTTGCGCCTGAGTGGTTATGACACCCGCCAGCTTGTCCGGCGAGAGGGGTTCAGCAGGTGCGAGCCGAAATCAGATACAAGGACCGCGAGGTCGACCGGGTCCGTGACCTTCTGTCGGCCCCCGACTGGCCCGCTGCCGAGACCACGCCATCGGTGAGTGTCAGCACACCGGCGGTTTCCTCAGCGTTCTCCGGGGCACTACCCGTATCCTCGGCGGGGCAGTCGAGGGGAGAGTCCAGGGTGGCCCAGAAAGAGCGTACGGAGGAGCGCCGCGCGCGCTTCGAGCGGGACGCGTTGCCGTTCGTCGACCAGCTCTATGCTGCCGGCCTGCGGATGACCCGTAATCCGGCCGACGCCGAAGACCTGGTGCAGGAGACGTTCTTGAAGGCGTTCTCCGCGTTCCACCAGTTCGAGGAAGGCACCAACCTCAAGGCGTGGCTGTACCGCATCCTCACCAACACCTACATCAACTCCTACCGGCGTAAGCAGCGGCAGCCGGTCCAGGCTCCGACCGAGGAGATCTCGGACTGGCAGCTGGCCTCGTCGGAGTCGCACACGTCATCCGGTCTGCGCTCGGCCGAGACCGAGGCGCTCGACCGCCTGCCGGACAGCGACATCAAGGATGCGCTGCAGACCCTGCCGGAAGACTTCCGGCTGGCTGTGTACCTCGCTGATGTCGAGGGTTTCTCGTACAAGGAGATCGCCGACATCATGGGAACCCCGATCGGCACCGTCATGTCGCGGCTGCACCGCGGCCGGCGCAATTTGCGCAAGCTCCTCGAGCAGTACGCCGTCGACCGGGGGATCACCCGGACCGCAGCTGAACCGCAGGAGGCGTGACGCGAGATGAGCGGCTTTGACGGCGACGAGCACGAGCCGGATTGCGGCACGGTGCTCAGCGAGGTCTATCTCTACCTCGACCTGGAGTGCAGCGAGAACCGGCGGTCGTTGATCCAGAAGCACCTGGACGACTGCACCGGCTGCTTGCAGGAATATGGCATCGAGCACGAGGTGAAGGCCCTGGTGGCGCGCTGCTGCGGCGACGAGACGGCGCCCCGCGAGTTGCGGGACCGGCTCCGGGTCAAGCTCGACCAGCTCGAGGTTCAGGTCGAGACCCGGGAGTACCTCCCGTAAGACCTCCGAAACGAGGAAGGCCCGGCGAGGTTCTCGCCGGGCCTTTCCTATGTTCTAGCTGTTGGGGCGCTTGCCGTGGTTCGCGCTGCTCTTCTTGCGGGCCTTCTTCTTGCGAGCCTTCTTGGCCATATCCGACTCCTGTTCAGTTACGTGTTACCCGGCCCGATCGTAGTCGGCGCGCCACGCCCGGCCGGACTCGGCTGACCGGGATCCATGGTTTGATGACCCTGAACGAGCGTTCGATGAGGAGGGTTCGATGGCGGACGAGATCCGGGCCGAGATGGTGGCGAACGTGTGGAAGGTCGTGGCGTCCGCCGGCGACACGGTCGCCGAGGGGGACACCCTCGTGATCCTCGAGTCGATGAAGATGGAGATCCCGGTGCTCGCCGAGACCGATGGCACGTTGAGCAAGCTGGTCGTCAACGAGGGTGACGTGGTGCAGGAGGGTGACCTGATCGCAGTGATCGGCTGACCCGTGCGGCTAGCTGTAGTGACCATGAGCGTTGTTGACGCGGCGTGGCGGCTTGATCAATGAGAAGACCTCCGGCGAGGTGGAAGTTACGACGCTTTCACCGAGACCGGAGGTCTTCATGGCCCACCGTAATGCCCGGCTGACTGTGCACGGCCGACGCCTGCTCATCCAGCGTGTCGTGCGAGATGGCCGCCCGGTCGCGCACGTGGTCGAAGAACTCGGCTGCTCCCGAGCCACCGGCTACAAATGGCTGGCCCGGTGGCGCGCCGACGGCGATGCCGGATTGATCGACCGGCCCAGCACCGCGCATCGGCTGCCCGGCAAGACCAGCCCCGACACCGAGGCCCGTATCTGCCAGCTACGAACCACGCTCAAGCGCGGACCACGCCGCCTGGCCCCGCTGCTCGGCGTTCCCGCCTCCACGATCCACGCCGTCCTCACCCGCCACGGCCTGCACCGCCTCGCCTGGCTCGACCGGCCCACCGGACAACCCGTACGCCGCTACGAACGCGACCGGCCCGGCGAACTCATCCACGTCGACGTCAAAAAGATCGGCCGGCTCCGCGACGGCGGCGGCTGGCGCGTCCACGGCCGAGACAGCCTCGAACACCGCCGCGCCCGCGCCAGCACCCGAATCGGCTATGAATACGTCCACGCCGCGATCGACGACCACACCCGGCTCGCCTACGCCGAAATCCACCCCGACGAGAAAACCGGCACCTGCGCCGGCTTCCTGCGCCGCGCCGCCGCCCACTTCGCCGCCCTGGGCATCGACCGCATCGAACGGGTCATGACCGACAACGCCCTGGCCTACCGCCGCGGCCACGCCTGGCACCAAGCCCTGACCGACCTCGGCGCCCAACCCCGCTTCACCCGCCGCTACCGGCCACAGACCAACGGCAAAGCCGAACGCTTCAACCGCACCATGGCCGACGAATGGATCTACTCCCGGCCCTTCACCAACGGCCAAGACCGCGCCGACGCCCTACCCGGCTGGCTGCACACCTACAACTACCATCGAGCCCACACCGCGCTCGGAGGCCAGCCACCCATCACCCGCGTCAACAACGGTCCTGATCGCTACAGCTAGCCGCGGCGCCAGCGCAGCAGCAGCCGGCTGCGGCCCCGGGGGCGCGGCACGACGCGCACCATCCCGGCGGCTTTCTCGCGGGCCGCCGGGTCGAGGTCGGGCGTGGCCAGGGCAAGTTCGGCGACGGCCCGCGAGCCGGGTCGGCCGGCCACCTCGGTGAGCCGCGCGGCGACGATCGTGGCCACGTCGGCCCGCGCCTCCGGGTCGACCCAGGCCGACACGATCATCGCGAACAGCGCGGCCTCGGTGACCCGGTCGAGTCCGCCCTCGGTCAGGTCGAGCAGGATCTTGCGGCGGGCCGAGTCGAGCCAGGGCTCCTCGGCACCATGATGCAGCAGGCCCAGGCATGCCCAGATCTCCGCGGCGGCGACGTCGACCGGCGGATGGGCGAGGACGGCGAGCAGGTCGAACGGTTGCACCAGGATCAGCTGAACCGCGGCGTCGTACGCGCCCGGTGGGTGTGACCAGGACAGCGACGCGACCTGACGGAGCCGGCGCACCGATTCCTCGGAGGGCTCCGCGGCGGCCCGGGCGGTGCCGCGGGGCAGCGGGGCAGCGGTCGGGGTGCCGCCGAGCCAGGACACGCCCCGGCAGCAGTCGGCGAGGTCGGTGTGCTCGTGCGACTCGTCGGGGTGGTCGCGGATGAAGTCGGCCAGCCGCACCAGGTGGGCCAGGTCGCCGTCGGCGCGGTGCCGCAGCCGGTGCGCGGTGTGCACGGCGCAGTCGTAGTCCGGGTCTTTCTCCAGGGCGCGGTCGACCCAGCTCAGCGCGTCGGCGAGGCGGCCGTGGTCGGCGAGGGTGCCGGCGATGTCGGCGTACACCGAGAGGTCGTCGGGGTCGTGCGTGACGGCCCGGCGCAGCGCGGCGAGGGCCTCGGGCACCTTGCCGGCGCTGCGGTAGGCGTAGCCGAGCCAGATCTCGGCGAGCTTGGACGGACGGACGCGGGCGCCGCGGGCCGCCCACTCGACCGCGAGGTCGCTCTCGCCGATGCGCCGGGCCAGCGCGGAGCCGGCGCCGAGCAGCATCGCGTGCTCCGGGTTGGCGCGCACGGCGTGGGTCGCGACGGTCAGATAGGGCCGCAGCGTGGTGCGGGTTCGTTCAGGGGCCGGATCGCCCACGGCCGTGCACAGCCGCATGAGAAGTTGAACCAGCAGACCGGGGTCGATGCGCCCGCCGAGCGCCGGATCGCCGACCCAGGGCACCCCGGCCCAGTCGGCGGCGGGTGCGCGGCCGCTCACCGCGGCGAGCAGGGGCAGGCCCTCGTCCGGGTGACCGGCGGCGGCGAGCAGATGGGCCCGGGCGGCGAGCCCGCCCGGCGAAACGTGCGGGGCCAGCGGGAAGAACGGGAGCCCGCCACCGGGCCGGGCGGCGAGACGGCCGAGCAGCTCATGGGCCTCGGGGAGGGTCGGCGCGTGGGCGAGGGCGCCGGCCAGGTGATCGGCGGCCTGCTGCGGCTCGTCCCGCGCCAAAGCGGATCTTGCCTGCTCAAGTGCGCGGTCGGCAGCGCGGCGTGCATCCACGAACGAGAACAGTAGGCGAAGAAGGCCACGAATGTCAGTACCGCTCGCTGCTCATTAGTGCGCGAAACGTTGACGGTACGATCGGTTTCTTGCAAGACTGCGCACGAGATGCGCGAAGAAGCGTTTACCAGGGGAGGAAAAGTGACCCAGCGAGGTCAAGGGATGGCGGCGGACATCGCAGAACAACCAGGCGGATTCGCCCGGCTGCTCGACGACGCGCACCTGTCCGCGATCGCCCAGGTGGCGGCCGAGGTGGCCGCCCGCAAACCGCGCAACGTGATGTTCGTCGGCCGGGGCACGTCCGACCACGCGGCGCTCTACGGGGCCTACCTGACCGAGATCCGGCTCGGCCTCCCGGTCGCGAGCGCGTCACCCAGCGCCATCACCCTCTACGGCGCCCGGCCCGACTTCAGCAGCACGCTCGTCATCGGGGTCAGCCAGAGCGGCGGCTCACCCGACCTGGCGGGGGTGCTCAACGCGGCCCGGGAGAGCGGCGGCCTCACCCTCGCGATCACCAACAACCCCGGCTCGCCGCTCGCCCGGGCCGCCGAGCTCGCGATCGATGTCGCCGCCGGCCACGAGCGGGCGGTCGCGGCCACCAAGACCTACACGGCCGAACTGCTCGCGCTCCTGTTGCTGATCGAGGGCGTACGCGCGGGCGACGGCCGACTGCCCGACGACGAGCGCGCGGCCCTGGACAAACTGCCGCAGCTGGCCGAGGACGCCCTCGCCGACCCGGCCGCCGACGAGCTGGCCCAGCGTTACCGCTTCGCCTCCCGGATGGTCACGACCGGCCGGGGATATGCCTACCCGACCGCCCGCGAGGCCGCCCTCAAGCTGATGGAGACGTCGTACCTGCCGGCTCTGGCGTTCTCCGGGGCCGACCTGCTGCACGGCCCGCTGGCGATGGCCGACCCCGACGTGCCGGTGCTGGCCGTGGTCGGTGACGGCCCAGGCGGCCAGGCGATGCGCGACGTGGTCGGCCGGCTCGCCGAGCGTCGCGCCGACGTCGTCACGATCGGCGCCGACGACATCGAGGGGGCCGCCGGCCGGCTCCCGGTGCCCGCGGTCGCCGACGAGCGATACAGCGCCCTGCTCGACATCCTGCCGCTGCAGAAACTGGCCCTCGCGCTGGCCTTGGCCCGAGGTGAGGACCCGGACTCGCCGCGTGGACTCAAGAAGGTAACGACGACCCTGTAGAAAAGGGGGTGTGTCCACGCTCCGTGATTTGGCCGAGGAGCACACCAACCTCGGCCCCGCCGACATCGACCACCTGCACCGGCTCGCCGGGGACTGGCAGCTCCTGAGCGACCTGTCCTTCGCCGACCTGCTGTTGTGGGTGCCGGTCAAGGGCGACTCCGGTCGGCCGCGCGAGTTCCTCTGCGTGGCGCAGGTGCGGCCGACCACCGCCCCGACGGCCTACCAGGACGACCAGGTCGGCAAGATCTTCGGGGGTCCGGAGGTGGCCCACCTCGACATCGCCTTCACCCAGGAGCGGATCTGGCGCGAGGGCGATCCGGTCTGGTACGGCGACACGCCCGCCCGCCACGAGGCGATCCCGGTGCGGCTGCGCGACGAGACCAACCGCGAGGAGGGCTGGAGCGAGGTCATCGCGGTGATCGGCCGGGATACCAACCTGTCCACCGCGCGCACCCCCAGCCAGCTCGAGCTCAACTACCTGACCACGGCCGACGACCTGGCGCAGATGGTGGCCGACGGCACGTTCCCGCCGCCCCGGCACCCGGGGGAGACCACCTCGGCGCCGCGCGTCGGGGACGGCCTGATCCGGCTCGACGCGAGCGGCAAGGTGACCTACGCGTCGCCGAACGCCCAGTCCGCCTACCGCCGGCTCGGCTTCAACGCGCACCTGGTCGGCGAGGAACTGTCGATGCTGACCAGCCGGCTCGCCGCCGATCCGCTGGAGGGCAACGACACCGCCGAGCGGATGCACGCGTCGCTGCGCGGCGAGTTCCCGCCGCGGCAGGAGGTGGAGGCTCGCGGCGCCACCGTGCTCACCCGGGCGTTGCCGCTGCTGCCGGCCGGGGTGCCGATCGGCGCGCTGGTGCTGGTCCGCGACGTGACCGAGGTCCGTCGCCGGGACCGCGCCCTGATGACCAAGGACGCCACCATCCGGGAGATCCACCACCGGGTGAAGAACAACCTGCAGACCGTGGCCGCGCTGCTGCGTCTGCAGGCCCGCCGGGTGGATTCGCCGGAAGGCAAGATGGCGCTGCAGGAGTCGGTGCGCCGGGTCGCCTCGATCGCCCTGGTACACGAGACGCTGTCGATGTCGAGCGACGAGGCGGTCGAGTTCGACGGCATCGTCGACCGGGTGGCGACCGCCGCGACCGAGGTGGCGGCCACCAACTTCACGGTCAAGATGCGGCGCGAGGGCACGTTCGGGGTGCTGCCGGCCGAGATCGCGACGTCGTTGGTGATCGTCGTCAACGAGTTGCTGATCAACGCGGTCGAGCACGGCTTCCCGGCCACCGAGGACGATTCGCCGCTGGACACCGACCGCGCCGAGGTCGGCGAGGTGGTCGTCTCGGCGCATCGGTTCCGCAAGCAGTTGCACGTCACGGTGGCCGACAACGGCCAGGGCCTGCCCGACGGTTTCCGCGCCGAGTCGAGCAGCAATCTGGGTCTGCAGATCGTCCGCGCGCTGGCCACCGGCGAGCTGCGCGGCAGCATCGAGCTGCGCAACCGGGCCGGCGGCGGCACCGAGGCCGTCCTGGTGGTCCCGCTGGGGAAGCGCTGACGATCGACGCTTGCGCGAGCGCGGAGCCACCGAACTGCCCGCGATCGCCTAGCGGAGCGGAGCGGCGAAAAGAGTCACCGTGAAGCCGCTGACGCGGTAGGACGCCGACCGGTGATAGGGCGCCAGGGCGGTTCTGGTGGCGGCCGCGAGCTGGTTGGTGTCGGTGGCCCGGAACGACGGGTCGATGTTGTCGGCGGCGACCACCCAGATCCGTTGCGTGCCGGACAGGCAGGTCGCGCACTCGGTGGCCCACAACGACGCGTTCGCCCGCTCGTCCCGCACGACCAGCAGATCGCGGGGGGCCCGGGACCGCAGGTAGTAGGACAGGCCCAGGTCGACGACTGACCAGTCGGCGCGCGGCGCGTAGACGATCCCGTCCCCCGCGACCTGGTGGTCGAGGAGCACGTCGGCGGCCGCCCGGTAGTCCCACGGCGAGTGCGCCCGGCGGATGCTCTGCTGCGACGGCAGACCGATGAGGCCGAGCGCCAGCACGGCCGCCAGGGCCACCGGCCGGCGGAGGGCGGCGAGCGCCGCCCCGGCCAGCACACACAGCAGCGGTACGAGATAGAGCAGGTAACGGGGCACGAAGATGGGTGCGCGCCAATGGTCGTACCCGAACAGCAGGCCGACCGGCAGCAGGACCGCCGCCCAGAGGATCGCCGCCGGGGATCGTCTCGCGCCCAGCGCGAGTGCGCAGACCGCCCCGCCCAGCACCGGCACCTCGAAGAGACTGCCGGGCAGTTCGGTGAGCGTCTTGAAGTCGGCCGGGTGCAGCCAGTTCAGCTGCGCCGACTGCTGGCCGAGCCCGGACCGGACGGCCAGCAGCACCGTGCCGAGGCCGAGCGCCGCCGCGAGCGCCCACCAGGGCGCCCGGCGCCGGTCGACCACCAGCACCAGCACCGCGTGTCCGGTCAGCACCAGCAGGCTGAGCAGGTGGGAAAGTCCGGCCAGCGTCACGCATCCGGCGTAGAGCGACCAGGTCCACCAGCGCGACCGGTCGAGCGCGATCGTCAGCAGCAGCGTGGCCAGCATGACGAACAGGGCGGCCGGCGCGTAGCCCCGGATCTCCTGGCCGTACCGCGACACCGCCGGCACGACCGCGAACAGCAGGCCGGCGAGCAGCCCGGCGGATTCACCCCACCAGCGCCGGGCGAGCAGCGCCACGACGGCGGCGGTGGCGGTCATCGCGATGATCGACGGCACCCGCATCGCGAGCACCGAGTCGCCGAACACCCCGATCCAGGCATGCAGGAACAGGTAGTACGGCACCAGGACGCCATCGATGTTCCGGCCCATCGCGATGATCTCGCCGACCGGCCGGGTGGCCGCGCTCCAACTCGCGATCTCGTCACGCCAGAGTCCGGCATCGCCCGCCCGGAAGCTCACCACGATCGCGGTGAGCAGGGCGGGCAGCGCCCAGTAGCGGAGTTGCGCGGCCTTCACGAGGTAAGAGAGTCGCAGGTGAACTTGTGTGCTGGTCGGCACACTCCCGGAATCTGGACCGTACTGGCCGAGAATGCCACCGCGTGAGAGGCTTACCGACATGACCGCTGCAGTTGACCGCCGCTTCGTGGCTCGTCGCCACGTCGATTACGGGCGGGTCCGCAGCGCGATGTGTCCGGCTTACTGACGCCGCCCGAGTTGAGTCCGGGCGTGCGAGACGCGCCGGCACTCTCCTGACACAGTCGTCACGAGTCCTCCAGATGCCGAGAGCGTCGCAGAGCCTGTACGAACACTGCGCCCATCGAACATCCGGAGGACCACCGACATGGTGTCCAGTAACACCCCAGCTACGCCGACCGCCCGCCCCCGCAAGGCGCGCGGCGAAGGCCAGTGGGCGCTCGGACACCGCGAGCCGCTCAACCCCAACGAGCGCAGCAAGAAGGACGACAACCCGCTCAACGTCCGGGCGCGCATCGAGAACATCTACGCGCACGGCGGCTTCGCCTCGATCGACCCGGCCGACCTGCGTGGCCGGTTCCGCTGGTGGGGTCTCTACACCCAGCGCAAGGCCGGGATCGACGGTGGCCGCACCGCGATCCTCGAGCCGGAGGAGCTCGAGGACGAGTACTTCATGCTGCGGGTGCGCATCGACGGCGGCGGCCTCAACCTGGCTCAGCTGCGCACGATCGCCGGCATCTCGACCGAGTTCGGCCGTGACTCGGCCGACCTCACCGACCGGCAGAACATCCAGCTGCACTGGATCCGGGTCGAGGACATGCCGGAGATCTGGAAGCGGCTGGAAGCGGTCGGCCTGCAGACCACCGAGGCGTGCGGTGACTGCCCCCGCGTCGTGCTCGGCTCGCCGGTCGCCGGCATCTCGACCGACGAGGTGCTCGACGGCACCCCGGCGATCGACGAGATCATCAAGCGCTACGTCGGCGACCCCCGCTACTCGAACCTGCCGCGCAAGTTCAAGTCGCAGGTCTCCTGGTTGGCCGACGGGCCCTACGAGACGAACGACATCTCGTTCGTCGGCGTCGAGCACCCCGATCACGGCCCCGGCTTCGACCTCTGGATCGGCGGCGGGCTGTCCACCAACCCGCGGCTGGCCGAGCGGCTGGGTGTCTGGGTGCCGATCGGGGAGATCCCGGATGTCTGGGAGGGCGTCGTC
Source organism: Paractinoplanes ferrugineus (assembly GCF_016862195.1). GTDB lineage: Bacteria > Actinomycetota > Actinomycetes > Mycobacteriales > Micromonosporaceae > Actinoplanes > Actinoplanes ferrugineus. The sequence continues at coordinate 105,061 of NZ_BOMM01000003.1, forward strand.
GGTGTCTTCCGCGACTACGGCTACCGCCGGCTGCGGCACCGCGCCCGCCTGAAGTTCCTGCTCGCCGACTGGGGCGTGGCGAAGTTCCGGGAGATTCTGGAGAAGGAATACCTCGGCCGGGCGCTGCTCGACGGCCCGGCGCCGGAGCTGCCGGCCAAGCCGATCGACCACATCGGCGTGCACAAGCAGCGCGACGGCCGCAACTATGTCGGTGCCGCCCCGGTGGTCGGGCGTTCGTCCGGCACGCAGCTGTCGAAGCTGGCCGACCTCACCGAGGCCGCCGGGTCCGACCGGGTGCGGCTCACCGCGTACCAGAAGCTGCTTGTCCTTGATGTCGCCGAGGAGAACGTCGAGGGGCTGATCCGGGGGCTGCGTGAGATCGGCCTCGAGGCCCGGCCGTCGGCCTGGCGGCGCGGCACGATGGCCTGCACCGGCATCGAGTACTGCAAGCTCGCCATCGTCGAGACCAAGGCACGCGGTCAGGAGCTGGTCACGCGGCTCGAGGAGCGCCTGAAGGACTTCGACGCCGACATCTCGATCCACATCAACGGTTGTCCCAACGCCTGCGCCCGCACCCAGGTGGCCGACATCGGCCTCAAGGGCCAGCTCGTGATGAACTCGCGGGGCGAGCAGGTCGAGGGTTTCCAGGTGCACCTCGGCGGGGGCCTCGGCATGGCCCAGGGGCAGAGCTCCGGCTTCGGCCGCAAGGTGCGCGGCCTCAAGGCCACGGCGGAGGAGCTTCCGGAGTACGTGGAACGCGTCGCCCGCAACTACCTGGCCGGTCGCACCGACGGCGAGGCGTTCGCCAACTGGGTGATGCGGGCCGACGAGGAGCTCCTCAAATGAGCGACGCCCGGTCCGCACCTCTCTACTGCCCCTACTGCGGTGAAGAGGACATCCGTCCCAACGAGGCATCGCATGGTGCGTGGGAGTGCCACTCCTGCGCGCGTGTCTTCACGGTCAAGTTCAACGGGTTGCTGGCTCTGCCGAATCCTTCAAAAGGCGGCATAGCGTCTGAAAAGGGAGTCAACCGATGACGGTCGTGGCCGCCACCTCACTCAATCTCGTCTCGCTCGGAGCGCCGGCTGTCGTCGAGGCCGGCCGGCGCTCGCCGGAAGAGCTCAAGGCACTCGCGCTCGACGCCGCCGGCGCGCTCGAGGGGGCCCCCGCCGAGCAGATCGCGAAGTGGGCGACCGACACGTTCGGCGCGCGCTTCTGCGTGACCAGTTCGATGGCCGACGCGGTGGTCGCGCACCTCTTCAGCCGGGTCTCGCCCGGCGTCGACGTGGTGTTCCTCGACACCGGCCTGCACTTCCCGGAGACGCTGAAGGTGCGCGACACCGTCGCCGCGACCATGAACGTCAACGTGCGCTCGATCCGCCCCAACATGACGGTCGGCCAGCAGGACGGCGAGTTCGGTCCGCGGCTGTTCGCCCGCAGCCCCGACGAGTGCTGCTTCATGCGCAAGGTCGAGCCGCTCGAGCGGGCCCTGAGCGAGTACGACTCGTGGGCCACCGGCCTGCGCCGGGACGAGTCGCCGACCCGCGCCAACACGCCGGTCGTCGCGTTCGACGCGAAGAAGGGCAAGGTCAAGGTCAACCCGATCGCGGCCTGGACCCAGGGCGACGTCGACCGCTACATCAGCCGGTGGAACGTGCCGGTGAACGAGCTGTTCAAGAAGGGCTACGGGTCGATCGGCTGCTGGCCGTGCACCCGCCGCACCAAGGCCGGCGAGGACCCCCGGGCCGGCCGCTGGGCGATGTTCGAGAAGACCGAATGCGGCCTGCACGTCTGACCGTCGTCCTGGTCGCCCACGGCAGCCGCGACCCACGGGCGGCCGCGGCGACCGAGGCGCTCACCCGCGCGGTGGGCCGGGCCCAGCCGTCGTGGGACGTGCGCGCCGCCTATCTCGACCACGCCGGGCCGCGCCCGCTCGACGTGCTCGCCGGCCTGGCCCCGGGGAGCCGGGCCGTCCTGGTGCCGCTGCTGCTGACCAAGGCCTACCACGGCCGGATCGACATCCCGGCGGTCGTCGAGGCGGCCGTGGATCTACCCGTTTCGGTGACCCTGGCCGAGGTGCTCGGCCCGCAGCCGGGCCCGCTGCCGCCGGGCTCGGCCCCGGTTCCGGCCGCCCTGCTCGACGGCCTTGTCCAGCGGCTCCCGGCGGGGCGGTTCGACGCTGTCGTGCTCGCGGCGGCCGGCACCCGGAACTCAGCCGCGCGGGTGACGGTCGAGTGGGTGGCCGACGCTCTCAGCGCCCGTCTGGGGCTGCCGTGCGCGGTTGCCTACGCCTCGGCCGCCCCGCCTCTTCCGGGCGCCGCTGTGGATCTGCTGCGGGCCTCAGGCGCTCAGCGGGTCGCGATGGCCGCCTATTTCCTGGCTCCCGGCTTTCTCTACGACCTCGCGGCCGACTCGGCCCGCTCGGCCGGCGCGGTGGCGATCGCCGAGCCGCTGACCGACGCACCCGACTTGGTAAGCCTGGTCACAGCGCGCGTCGCCGAGGTGGCCGCGCGGCCCGCAGCCGCCGCCTGAGAGCAACCCGGCCCTCCATTGCGGAGAGTAACTGGATCATGTGGCACTGTACCGGTTCGGCAAGTCCACAGCGGAGCGTGATCGGCTTTACGCACGGCGCAATTTCGAGATCATTTCGCGAATCTCGACCGGACTCGCAGTGATCCAATTGGCGCTCTCCGGAACGGCGAGCACAACACTCATAAAGCTCTCAGGAATATGAGCCCACCGTAATCGGGTCAGAACAGCAAGACGCCCCGGTGCCGATCGGCCCGGGGCGCAAATGCTCTTAGGGGGATTGGATTCAGGCGGTAGGAGCGCCGACCCGGAGGCCGCCACGACGCTTGACTGCGCGCCGCTCATCTTCGCTCATCCCGCCCCAGACGCCGGCGTCCTGACCGGACTCGAGTGCCCACGAGAGGCATTCCTCGGTCACGGGGCACCGCCGGCACACGGCCTTGGCCTGCTCGACCTGCAGGAGCGCGGGGCCGGACGTCCCGATCGGGAAGAACAGCTCCGGGTCCTCGTCGCGGCAGATCGCATCGTGACGCCAGTCCATGGCGGCAACACTCCTTGTTTCGGATGGGGTAATGAATCGCGTACTGGTATTACCTATGCGTGCGCGTCGACGTCGGTCGGGCGGGACCCGATGAGAGCGCCTCTGCGGCAGCAAGCCTTATTGGTGTTGCTTGGTGCTGTTCGGCGCCTCTGGATTAGGAACGCGCACAAGCAGCAACCGGTTACTTCTTATCGCTTGTGAATGCTTTCACGAACTCCTGCGATGTCAAGGGTAGCGGCGGAAATTTCTCCACCCGGGTGAGCTGCCTCACGACCCTTTGTCCGGTTCTGTCCCGTAGAACCAGGACCGGTTGACGAACGCTCCTATCAATGTAGTACGGTCCCGGCCCCGTCGCCGCTCTTTTGACCGTATTTCTGTAACGGATCGTGATCGTGTACCCGAGACTGGACGGTTAACACGTCCGGCGCTCAGCAGATCACGCGCAGTGCCTCCGGAACGGACACGAAGTGCACCTTCTGCCGCTCCCCGAGGTAGTCACCGTCCAGTTGGAACGCCTGGGGCCGATTCGCCACCACGGTGAACTCGTCCTGGTCGGGAAGGTGCAGCGTCTGCTTGCCGTGCGGGCCGCCCTTGCGGGTCGTCAACTGTGCCAAAGTTCGTGTGGTGCTTGTCACGGCCAGGCGGCGCAGGGCGAACACGTCAAGTCCACGATCGAAGGACGCCCCCGGGCTCGGGTTGACCGGCCGGTCACCCAGATAGGTCCAGGGCGCGGTGTTCTGCACGATCACCGTGCCGAGATCGGCCTCGGCCGGCTCGCCCGGGCGCTCGATCGAGATCGGTGGGGTCTTGCGGTCGTCGTTGACCAGGAACTGGCCGACGATCGAACGGAAATAGAGAGACGGCGTCGACTTGCGGCCACGGAGCCGGGCCTGCTCGACCCGGCGCACCACAGCCGCGTCCAGGCCGAGACCGGCGGCGAACGTGAAGTAGCGATCGTCGGCGCGGCCGAGGCCGATCACCCGGTGCCGGCCCTCGCGGAGGGCCTCGAGGATCATGCTGGTGCCGTCGACCCAATCGCGGGGCAGGCCGAGGGCGCGGGCGAAGACGTTCGTCGATCCGCCCGGAACCACGGCGAGGGCGGGGAGCGCATGCGCGCGAGGACCGGAGATGCCGTCCAGGGCGGCATGCGCGGTCATCAATCCGTTGACCGCCTCGTTGACGGTGCCGTCACCGCCGAGGGTCACCACCAGATCGACCCCGCTCTCCGCGGCGGCCCGCGCCAGGGTCGCCGCGTGGCCACGGCGGGTGGTGTATTCGACGGTCAGACTGACCGCGCTGCGCAGGGCCCGGACCAGCACGTCACGGCTGCGCTCGCTGGTGGTGGTGGCCTTGGGGTTAACCACCAGTAACGCTCGCATGGGCGGCACTGTACCTGGACGGACGCTGAAAGACTGTCGGTATGGTGCACGGGTGACCGGTGAGAAAGCTGTCGTTGACAACCCCCAAAGTCTGGTATTGGCGGTGTGGCTGCTCTACCTGGAGTGCGTAGGGCTGGCGGCGGTCACGGCGTACCTCATCTATCGCGATCTGACCGCCGACTCGCTCGCGGTGGGGGTCGCGATCTCGCTGACCGTGATGGCCGCCCTGGCGGCCGTCGTCGTGTTCTTTCTCGCCCGGTCGCTGGGCCGCCGACAGAAGGGCGCCCGCGGTCCCGCCATCGTCGTGCAGCTCTTCGTGATCGCGTCCGGCGGCTTCCAGGTGCAGGTCGGCCCGCTCTGGCTCGGGTTGATCCTGCTGGTTACGGGCGCGGTGACGGGGGTACTCATTGTCGTTCCGCCGAGTACCAGAGCGCTTGGCGTCGATTAATGACTCTCGAACCGTTGGTCAGGGCCTACCCTGTGTAGGTGACCGGATCTACGGTGCGTCCGCCCGCCTATCAGGTGCTGGCTGACGAGTTGCGGGCGGATATCACCTCGGGGCGGCTCCAGCCCGGCGAACGACTGCCACCCGAGCCGGAACTGTGCATCAAGACAGGGGTCAGCCGCAGCACGGTGCGCGAGGCGCTCCGACTGCTGGCCAGCCAGCATCTGATCATCACCACGCGGGGTGTCACCGGGGGCAGCTTCGTCTCGCACCCGGATGCCGAACAGCTGGCCGCCGGGCTCGCCACCGGCTTCACGCTGCTCACCAACTCCACCGGCGTCGGCCTCGCCGACCTGCTCGAACTGCGGCGCGCCCTCGAGGTGCCGGCCGCCGGGCTGGCCGCGCTGCGCCGCGACGACGGCCACCTTTTCGAGATCCGCGGTGCGCTCTTCGACCCCGTGCTCGACGACCTCGACACGATGCTCGCCGCGCACGCCGCGTTCCACATGGCAGTGGCCAAGGCCACCGTCAATCCGCTCTTCGAGCTGGTGGTGCGGCCGCTCTACTACGCGTCGTACGGCGAGCAGGTCACCGCCAACCTGCCGGAGAACTACTGGCAGCACATCGACACCGACCACCAGCAGTTGCTCGAATGCCTGGTCAGCCGGGATGCGGAGGCCGCCCGCCGGGCCGCCACCGAGCATCTCGACTACATCGTGCGCGCGACGCAGCCGGTCGACGTCACCCCTCGGTACGCCGGGTAAGAAGCCGGATCGTCGCGTGCTTGCCGCTCGCCTCGGCCGACGCCGAGGTGGTCAACGCGGTGAGAACCTTCCACGCGAAGGACGACTCGGCGGGCAGTTTGGCGCCGCGCACCGTCGTCACACTCACCTCGACGGCCAGCGCGTCGTCGGTCACCGCGAAGCGGCAGTCCAACTCGGCGCCCCGGGTCGCGATCGCAAGCAGCATCGCGCACGCCTCGTCGACGGCGATGCGAAGATCCTCGATCTCGTCGAGGGCGAAGTGCAGCCGGGCGGCCAGCCCGGCCGTCGCCGTGCGGAGCACACCCAGATAGCCGCCGTCAGCGGGCACAGTCAGCAGGACGACGTCGTCGCCGAGTGACTGGTCCGGCTCTTGCTGCGTCAGAATCACCGTAAGCATCCTCCCAACGGAGGAGAGCCTATCTGCTGGCCGGGCGAGTAGGGGAGGCCCGTTCGTCCTTGGCCCCGGATACGGTACGGCCGGCCCGCCCCGAGGGGTGGGCCGGCCGCAACGAATCAGGCCTGCTTCGTCTCCCAGAAGATCTTGGAGATCTCCTCGATCTTGGCGAGCAGCTGCTCGGCCACCGCCGGGTCCACCGAGCCCTTGGCGCCGGACGCGCCGGCGAGCTTGGTGGCCTCGTTGAAGAGCTGGTGCAGGTTCGGGTACTTCTCGAAGTGCGGGGCCTTGAAGTAGTCCGTCCACAGCACCCACAGGTGGTGCTTGACCAGTTCGGCCCGCTGCTCCTTGATCAGGATGGCGCGAGTACGGAACTCGGGGTCGGTGTTCGCCTGGTACTTCTCGGCGATCGCCTTAACCGACTCCGCCTCGATCCGGGCCTGGGCCGGGTCGTAGACGCCACAGGGCAGATCGCAGTGGGCGCTTACCACGGTCCGCGGCGTGAGGAAGTGCGGAAGTCGCATGAGGACTCCTCCATACGGGTTTGCGATGATCCGTTCTTGACCCTACCCCTTACACCTCGCCCGTAACGCGACGGAGGACTACTGCCTTGAGATGGCAACTGCCACTGTTCGCGGTTCTGGTGCACGGGCCGTCGATGGTGCCCACCCTGCGGTCCGGCGACGCGTTGCTGGTGCGGCGCGGGGGCCGGGTGCGAGCCGGGCACATCGTCGTGGCGCGCTTCCGCACGCGTCCTGACCTGCTGGTTGTCAAGCGAGCCATCCGCGAGCAGGACGGCGGCTGGTGGATTCAGGGTGACAATCAGCTGATCGAGGACGACTCCCGCAGGTACGGGGTGGCAGATGTCATCGGCCGAGGCGTAATTCGCTACTACCCGCGGGTAGGTCGGCTAAGTTAGGGTTCGAGAACCGCAGCGCCCACCCGCATACCCGCATCTGGCGCCGTGGTTGCTCACCCCGGGTGATCCCCGCATCGCACCGCCGCTCGGCGCCCATTCGCGACCGAGGCTTGAGCCGGTGCACCGTGTCAATGCCGATGCCGTGTGGAGTCACCGTGTCTTTCTTCTCCTTTGAACTCGATCCCGCCCTGGCCGCCGATCCCGTCTTCGAGCTCCACCAGCGGGGCAAGATGGCGATCAGTCCGACCGTCTCGCTGGCCAGCCGCGACGACCTGTCCCTCGCCTACACGCCCGGCGTCGCCCGGGTCTGCGAGGCCATCGCCGACGATCCGGAGCTCTACCCCGATTACACCTGGACGGCCAACACGGTCGCGGTCGTCACCGACGGCTCGGCGGTGCTGGGTCTGGGCAATATCGGTCCCAAGGCCGCCATGCCGGTGATGGAGGGCAAGGCGATCCTGTTCAAGCAGTTCGGCGGGGTCGACTCGATCCCGATCTGCCTGGACATCCAGGACGTCGAGGGCATCATCGCGGCGGTCAAGGCGATGGCCCCGTCGTTCGGCGGGATCAACCTCGAGGACATCAGCGCACCCCGCTGCTTCGAGATCGAGCGCCGGCTCGACGCCGAGCTCGACATCCCGGTCTTCCACGACGACCAGCACGGTACGGCGGTGGTCACGCTCGCCGCCCTGCGCAACGCGGCCAAGCTGCTCGGCCGTCGCTTCGCCGACCTGCGTGTGGTGATCAGTGGCGCCGGTGCGGCCGGGGTCGCGATCACCCAGACCCTGATCGCGGCGGGCGTCGAGGGCGCCAACATGATCGTCTGCGACTCGCGGGGCATCATCCACGCCGACCGGCCGGGCCTGAGCGGGATGAAGGCCGAGATCGCCGCGACCACGAACGTCTCCGGCCGTACCGGCGGGATCGGCGAAGCCCTGATCGGCGCGGACGTGCTGATCGGTGTCTCCGGCGGGGCCATCGAGGAGAGCGCGCTGGCCGGGATGGCCCCGGGCGCGATCATCTTCGCCCTGGCCAACCCGACGCCCGAGGTCCACCCGACGGTCGCCCACAAGTACGCCGCGATCGTCGCGACCGGCCGCAGCGACTTCCCCAACCAGATCAACAATGTGCTCGCCTTCCCGGGCATCTTCCGGGGCGCGCTCGACTCCCGCTCGACGACCGTCACCGAGGCCATGAAGGTGGCCGCGGCCGACGCGATCGCCGCGATCGTCACCGACGAGTTGCGCGCCGACGCGATCGTCCCGTCGCCGCTCGACCCGCGGGTCGCCCCGGCGGTCGCGGCCGCGGTGGCCGCGGCGGCGATGCGGGACGGCGTGGCGCGCCGCCAGGTCGCGCCGGCGCCGGTCCCGGCCGCGGTGACCCGCCAGCCGGCCGGCTGAGGCGCGTCGGCCGGCCGGGCTCGACCCGCCGTTCGGCCGGCTGAGATCGACTCCGGGCAGCCCGGCGGGTTTCCGTCGGGCTGCCCGCTCAATAGGGTCGGGGAATGCGTGCCGCCTTCGCCTCCGCCGCGTCGCCCGATCAGCCCCTCACCGCGCTCACGGTCGGTGAGGTGCCGGATCCGACACCGCCGGAGGGCTGGGTGAGTGTCGAGGTGCGAGCCGCCTCACTCAACCACCATGACCTGTGGTCTCTTCGCGGAGTCGGGCTGGCGGCCGACCGCCTGCCGATGATCCTCGGGTGTGACGCCGCCGGGGTGACGCCGGAGGGTGACGAGGTGGTGATCTATCCGGTGGTGCCGGACGACGGCGATCCGCGGGGGATGTCGCTGCTCTCGGAGCGATTCGCGGGCACCCTCGCCGAACGGGTCGCGGTGCCCCGGGACAACCTCGTCCCCAAGCCGGCCGGGTTGTCCTTCCTGGAGGCGGCCTGCCTGCCGACCGCCTGGTTGACCGCGTTCCACATGCTCACCACCCGCGGCCGGATCGAGTCCGGCTCGTCGGTGCTGGTGCAGGGGGCGGGCGGCGGGGTGGCCACGGCGGCGGTCGTCCTCGCCGTGGCGATGGGCAAGCGGGTCTACGCCACCAGCCGCGACCCCGGCAAACGGGAGAAGATCGCGGCGCTCGGGGCGGTGGCGGTGGAGCCGGGCGCCCGGCTGCCGGAGCGCGTCGACGTGGTGATCGAGTCGGTGGGCGAGCCGACGTTCGCGCACTCCATGAAGTGTGCGGCGGCCGGCGCCCGGATCGTCGTCTGCGGGGCCACCGGCGGCCACCTGCCCCGGGTCGACCTGCGGCGGTTGTTCGCGATGCGGCTCGAACTGCTCGGCAGCGTGATGGGCACACTGCCGGAACTGGTCGACCTGATGGCCTTCCTGATCGACAAGGACATCCGGCCGATCATCGACGCCACCTACGGCTTCAGCGCGGTGGCCGACGCCTTCGCGCACCTGGCGCAGGGGGAGATCTTCGGCAAGGTCACACTCGACTTCCAGCACTGATCGCTAGACGTCGAGGCTCTCCTCGAAGGTCGCGAGGCCGCCCTCGGTGGCGTCCGCCGCCAGCCGGGATTTCGCCGTCTCGTCGGCGAAGAGACTCCAGCGCCAGAAGTCGGTGCTTGTCGCGGCGATGGCCGGCAACTCGGCGCTGGTCGCCACGTGATTTCCCCGAGTCACCGTCATGAAGGCTTTCGGCCAGGTCATCGCGTTGTAGACGGAGCGGGCGTCGGCGATCGCGACCGTGTCGTCGAGCTTGCCGTGCACGAAGAGAATCGGCGTCGCGGCGCCCTGCAGCGGCGTCGTCACCAGCTGCCGCCCGGCGAGCACGACGGCCGCTTTGAGCCGGGTGTCGCGGGTGCCGGACAACATGCCGAGCGTGGTCACCCCGCCGGCGGAGTGGCCGGCCGCCGCGATCCGGTCGGTGTCGATCTGGCCGGGGTAGCGCTGCAACAGCTCGGTGATCACATAGCTGGCGTCGGCCGGCTGGTTGAGCACGTCGAGCGCGTTGTAGTCGCGCACCCCCGCCGAGGTGTGCGGATAGGCCGGTGCGGCGACCGCGAAACCGGCTTTGGCCCACGCGATGAGCAACGTCTCGTATTCGCTGGGGGTCGCGGTCAGGCCATGGCTGAACAGGATCAGCGCGAACGGGCCCCCGGACGTCGGGTACCAGATCGTGGTCGGCAGGGGCCGGTCGCTGCCGCGGCTGAGCTCGAGCTTCTCGCTCTCGATCGCGAAGGTGCCGGTGGGCGCGGTAGTCGCCGGAGCCGCGCTCGCGCTCGGCTGGGCGGCCGGCGCCGGCTCTGTCGAGCAGGCGGCGAGCGAGGCTGTCGCGCCGGTCAGGGCAAGGGCTTTGAGCAGGGTACGGCGTTGCACCCGACCCATTCTGCGGTGCTCAGCTGTGAGTTCCTTGGGTCCCGGCTGTGGCCTTGACCATGCTCGGCAGAGGTTTGCGGGCCGTCTCGTCGCCGCCCAGCGTCCAACGCAGGAAATCGGTGACGGTGGACAGCATCGTGGCGTATCCGAGATCACCCGGCTGCAGGTACGTCGAGTGCGAGTTGCCGCGCAGCAGCACGTACGCCTTGGTCCAGGGCACCCGGAGCCAGGCCGCGTGGCTCACCGTCCGGGGCACCACCGGATCGGAGGTGCCCTGCAGGAAGAGCATCGTGGCGGGCGGTCCCGCGAACGCCCCCGCCGCCGCCCAGCCGGCCATGACCACGCCCGCCCGAAGCCGTGGGTCGTGCCCGGCGACGAACAGCCCGGTGGTGGTGTAGCCGCCGGCGGAGTGCCCGACCGCCGCGATGTGTTCGGTGTCGATCCGCCGGCGGAGCGGATCGCCCGCGGTCTGGTCGAGCCGCAGCACCTGGGTGAGCACGAACCGCGCGTCGGCGGGCTGGTGCACGAGGTCGGACCGCCGGAAGCGAGGGGCGAATTCACTGGTGTACGGGTAGGTCGGCGCGGCCACCACGAACCCCGCCGACGCGAGCTGGGCCGCCACCGCCGCGTACCGTTCCGCCGACCCGAACAGTCCGTGGCTGAACAGGACGAGCGGAAAGCGCCCGGCGGCGGGCGGCGTCCCGGCTGTCGCCACCGCTTGGAGCCGCGCGACGAGCTCCGGGTAGGCGGCGGGCCCGATCCGGGTGATCGGCGGCAGCGTCCCGTCCCGGCGCGCTGCGGACCGCCCGCCGGCCATCACGAAGAGGCCGTTGGCAGGCTCGGCGCGGTGGCCGGTGGTCCGCTCGCCCGGCGAAGAACTGAGCGCGGGATAGAAGACCAGGGTGGGGAGTGGACGGCCCGGCCCTCGATGCAGGTCAAGGGTGCGGAAGCCGACCGGGTAGGTCTGGTGTTCCGGAACGGCCGGAACGGCGGCCGGCGGCGCGGGAGCGGTCGTCGGCGGCCCGGCCGCGGCGCCGGAGCAACCACCGGCCGTCAACGCGACGGCCAGGGCCACCGCCGCAAACGTGAATCGCCGCCTTCCCATGACCCGAAGTTACGGCCCGACCCGCCCACGAAGGGGTGAAATCCCCAGAGCGAGCGCATTTCTCCTGGTAGGAGACGCGACCGGGCGGATGCGGGGGTCGGCTCACGAGCAACTTTTCGCTATGGTCGTGCGCATGTCTGACAACAGTGTCGATCCGAGCGGCAACACCGAGGCGTTCCGGGCCTTCCAGACCGCCCCGGCCGAGCAGGCCGCCGCACCAACCCCGTCCAAGACTCCGATCATCGCGGCCGGCGTGGTCGTCGCGGTGGTCCTCATCGCCCTGATCGTCTGGCTCGCGTCCTAGCCGGACCGGAGCTCAGTCGGCCAGGCCCAGCGCGGTGCGGGTCTGGTTGGCGATCTCCAGCTCCTCGTCGGTCGGCACCACCAGCACCGCGGTGCGACTGTCGGCGGGCGAGACGATCTCGGCGCCGGCCTCGTTGCGGGTCGGGTCGATCGCGATGCCCAGCGGTTCCAGACCGGCGAGCGAGCGAGCCCGGACGGTGGGCGAGTGCTCACCGACGCCGGCCGTGAACGTGATCGCGTCGACCCGGCCCAGCACCGCGAGGTAGGCGCCGACGGTCTCACGCAGGCGCCGCAAGTAGACGTCGAAGGCCAGGACGGCGGCCGGATCGCCGGCCTCGACCCGGTCTTCGACGGCACGCATGTCGTTGTCGCCGCAGAGGCCCAACAGGCCGCCGTGCCGGGTCAGGGAACTCTCGATCTCGTCGAGCGACAGGCCGGCCACCCGGTGCAGGTGGAAGATCACCGTCGGGTCGATCGAGCCGCTGCGGGTGCCCATCACCAGGCCGTCCAGCGGGGACAGGCCCATCGAGGTGGCCACACTGCGACCGCCTCGCACGGCCGCGGCACTCGCGCCGTTGCCGAGGTGCAGGGTGATCACGTTGGTGTCCTCGAGCGGCCTACCGAGGATCTCGGCGGTGCGGCGCGCCACGTACCCGTGCGAGGTGCCGTGGAACCCGTAGCGCCGGATCTGCCACTTGGCCGCCAGCTCCGCGTCGATCGCCCAGGTCACGCCCTCGGCCGGGATCGTCGAGTGGAACGCGGTGTCGAAGACCGCCACCTGCGGGATGTCGGGCAGGAGCGTGCGGGCGACCTCGAGCCCGCTGACCGCGGCCGGGTTGTGCAGCGGCGCCAGCGGGATCAGCGCCTCGATCCGGGCCACCACGTCGTCGTCGACCACGGTCGGCTCGGTGAAGTCGGAACCGCCGTGCACGACCCGGTGGCCGACCGCGGCAAGGCCGTCGAGGTCGGTCTCGGACATGATCTGCTGGAGTGCCGCACGGTGGTCGGCGGTCCCGCCGCCGGACTCGCCGATCCGCTCGACAAGCCCCTTCGCGAGCGTGGTGGTGCCGTCGAAGAGCCGGTATTTCACCGAGGAGGAACCGGTGTTGAGAACCAAGACCCGTGTCATCGCGCTGCCGCCTGAATCGCCGTGATCGCCACCGTGTTGACGATGTCCTTGACCGTCGCACCCCGGGACAGGTCGTTGACCGGTCGCCGCAGGCCCTGCATGACCGGCCCGACGGCGACCGCGTGGGCCGACCGCTGGACCGCCTTGTAGGTGTTGTTCCCAGTATTGAGGTCGGGGAACACGAACACCGTCGCCTTGCCCGCGACCGTGCTGTCCGGCAGCTTGGTGGCCGCCACCGCCGGGTCGACGGCCGCGTCGTACTGGATCGGGCCCTCCACCGGCAGGTCGGGCCGGCGTTCCCGGACCAGGGCGGTGGCCGCCGCGACCTTCTCCACGTCGGCGCCGGTCCCGCTGCTGCCTGTCGAATAGGACAGCATCGCCACCCGGGGCTCGATGCCGAACGCGGCGGCGGTGTCGGCCGAGGAGAGCGCGATGTCGGCGAGTTGGGCGGCGTCGGGGTCGGGGTTGACCGCGCAGTCGCCGTAGACCAGCACCCGGTCGGCGAGCAGCATGAAGAACACGCTGGACGCGACGGACAGCCCCGGGACCGTACGGATGATCTCGAAGGCGGGGCGGATGGTGGCGGCCGTGGTGTGGTTGGCGCCGGAGACCATGCCGTCGGCCAGCCCCTGCTCGACCATCAGGGTGCCGAAGTAGTTGACGTCGCGGACCACGTCGTACGCCAGATCGAGGGTTACGCCCTTCTTCTTGCGCAGCTCGGCGTACCGCTCGGCGAAGTGGTCGCGCAGCTCGCTCGTCTCGGGGTCGACGAGTTTGGCTCCGCCGATGGAGACGCCCAGCTCGCGGGCCCGCCGGGTGATCTCGGCCCGGTCGCCCAGCAGGGTGAGCTCGGCGACGCCGCGGCGCAGCAGCGTCTCGGTGGCGCGCAGGATGCGCTCGTCGGTGCCCTCGGGCAGCACCAGCCGGCGACGGTCGGCCCGGGCCCGGTCGATCAGGTCGTTCTCGAACATGAGCGGGGTGACCCGGCTCGAACGCGCCACGTCGAGGATGCGGGCCAGCTCGCCGGTGTCGACATTTTCCTCGAACGCGCCGAGCGCCGCCTCGACCTTGCGCGGCGTGTTGGTGCTGAGCCGGGCCTCGATGTGCGCGGCCGAATAGATCGTGTGGTAGCTGTCGGAGTCGACGACGAGCATGGCGAGGCCGGTGTTGAGCTTCTCGATCACCGCCACGGCCCGCGGGTCGGGGTGCTCGCCGAGCGTCAGCACCAGGCCGGAGAGCGTGACGTCGCCGGCCGCGTGCGCCGCGCTCGCGGCCACCAGCAGGTCGGCGCGGTCGCCCGGGGTGATCAGCAGCGCCCCGTCGGTCAGGTGCTCCAGCAGGGCCGGCACGTGCGCGGCGCCCACCACGTAGTCGAGGACGTCGCGGTCGAGCGCGCTCTCCGAGCCGGCGAGCACGGTCGCGTCGAGCGCGGCGGCCACCTCGGCGACGGTCGGCGCGGCCACGGCCGGCACCTCGGGGATCGACCACATCGGCACGGGCAGACCGGCGGCCGGTTGCATCGGCACCCGCGGCACCCGGTTGGCGATCACCGCGAGCACGGTGGCATCAAGATCGACAAGCGAATGGTACGCACTTCGCGCGGCCGCCCCGATCGACTCCTCGGTGCGCCCCTCGCCGCTGATCACCGGGATCACCACGCTGCCGAACTCGGTCGCCAGGCGGGCGTTGAAGCCCAGCTCACGAGGCATCTCGTCGCCGCCGGTGGACGGCCCGCCGGTGAAGTCGCTGCCGATCACCACGACCGACGCGCACCGTCTCTCGACCTCGCGGTAGCGCTCGACGATGCGGGCGATCAGCTCCTCCCACTTACCGTCGGCGACCAGCTCCCCGGCCTCGGCCGCGGTCACGCCGAACGAGTCGGCATAGGGGGCCATCACCGGATAGCGCTCGGTGAGCAGTTCCAGCAACGGGTCCTGGCCGGGACCGGAGAGCAGCGGACGGAAAACCCCGATCCGGGCGACCTGCCGGGAGAGCAGCTCGACCAAGCCGAGCGCAACGGTGCTCTTGCCGACACCGGGGCCGAGCCCGGCCACGTAGACGCTTCTTGCCACGCGTTCAAACTACCGGCCCGGACGGGCACGCCGCCGGGTCAAAAGTCACTACAGGAGATGTCGCAGGTAGGACTCCGGAGCGCTCAGGAACAGCCGCCACCGATTGGTCAGCTCGAGGTCGTCCCAGCTCGTGCGCCGGATGCCGGACTCGCTCAACTCGAGGATGGTGGCCCCGGGCAGGGCGGTCAGCAGCGGCGAATGGGTGGCCACCACCACCTGCGCCCCGGCCCGGCGCAGCGTGTCGAGGTGGGCGACCAGCCCCAGCGTCGAGGTGAACGACAGCGGCGCCTCGGGCTCGTCCATCAGATAGAAGCCGTACCCCCGGAACTTGCGCTCCAGGAGCGCCAGGAAGCCCTCACCGTGGCTGCGGTCGTGCAGATCATCATCCGGCGAGCCGGGCAGATCCTCGAGGTACGTGTAGAGCCCGTGCATCGTCTCGGCCCGCAGGAAGTACGAGTTGACCTGCTTGCCCGGGGAGCGGACGACCCGCAGCAGGTCGGCCAGCGGCGCCTCGGTGACCCGGGTCGAGTGCCTCGCACCCCGCGAGCCGCCCTCCGGGTTGAGACCGTGCACCCCGGCCAGCGCCTCGATCAGGGTCGACTTGCCCGAACCGTTCTCGCCGACCAGGAAGGTCACCCCGGCCGGCAGGTTCAGTCCGTGCTCGAGCACCGCCGCGATCGCCGGGATCTTCGCCCACCACGCGGTCCCGTCGACCACGGCGCCCGGGGCGAGCTCGATCCGCCGGATCGGCGGCGGCGAGCTACTCCTCGTCATCCTCGTCGTCGCGGGCCAGCCAGGTGGCGAACCGCTCGATCGGGGTCTCGAACTCGGGGTTCATGTCGACGAAGGTGCGCAACTGCTCGGCGAGCCACTCCAGCGTGACGGTCTCCTCGCCACGGCGGTTGACCAGCTCCTCGATGCCTCGATCGGTGAAGTACATGCCCGGATAGTAAAAGGGGGCGCCCCGCCGCGGCGGAGCGCCCCCTTTCCGTCAGGTCACGGACGCGGCAGAGCGGCCTCGATCAGCGCCGACTGCTCGGCGTCGTGCATCTTGGCCGAGCCGACCGCCGGGGCCGCCGCGGCCGGGCGGGAGATCCGCCGGAGTCGGACGCCCTCGAGGTGCTCGAGCAGGTTGAGCGCCACGAACGACCAGGCCCCCTGGTTGGCCGGTTCCTCCTGCACCCAGGCGAAGTCCTCGGCCTCGGGGAACTGGGCGAGGATCGCCTTGAGCTCGGCCACCGGCAGCGGGTAGATCTGCTCCATCCGGATGATCGCGGTGTCGGTGATGCCGCGCTCGGCCCGGGCCTGGAACAGGTCGTAGTAGACCTTGCCCGAGCAGAGCAGCACCCGCTTGACCGAACCGGCGTCGAGCGGCGTGCCGTTGACCCCGGCGTCGGGCATGACCGGCTGGAACGTGCCGGTGGTGAAGTCGGCGACCGACGACACCGCGAGCTTGTGCCGCAGCAGCGACTTCGGCGAGAACACCACGAGCGGCTTGCGCTTGCTCGACAGTGCCTGCCGGCGCAGCAGGTGGAAATAGTTGGCCGGGGTGGTCGGGTTGGCGACCCGCATGTTGTCCTGCGCGCAGAGCTGCAGGAACCGCTCGGGCCGGCCGGACGAGTGGTCCGGACCCTGGCCCTCCTGGCCGTGCGGGAGGAGCAGCACCAGCGACGACTGCTGACCCCACTTCACCTCGCCGGACGAGATGAACTCGTCGACGATGGACTGGGCGCCGTTGGCGAAGTCACCGAACTGGGCCTCCCAGAGGACCAGGGCGTCCGGGTTCTCCACCGAGTAGCCGTACTCGAAGCCCATCGCGGCGTATTCGCTCAGCAGCGAGTCGTGCACGAAGAACCGGGCGTTTCCGGTGGCCAGCGTGCTCAGCGGGAGGAAGTCCTTGCCGGTCTTCGAGTCGACGATCGAGGCGTGCCGGGAGACGAAGGTGCCACGGCGCGAGTCCTGGCCCGCGAGGCGGACGGTGACGCCCTGGTTGAGCAGCGAGCCGAAGGCGATCAGCTCACCGAAGCCCCAGTCGATGCCGCCCTCGGCGGACATCTTGGCCCGTCGCTCGAGCAGCTGCTGGACCCGCTTGTGCGGGGTGAAGCCCTCCGGCAGGTCGAGGTGCGACTGGCCGACCGAGCCCACCACCAAGGCGTCGACCGCGGTCTCGACCAGCGGCTCCGGCTCCTCGGAGATGACCCGCGGGCGGGGCGGCGTGCCGGCCGCGTCCCGGGTGGCCTTGAAGACCTGCTCCAGTTGGGACTGGTAGTCGCGCAGCTGCTCCTGGGCGTCGTCCACGGTGATGTCGCCCCGGCCGATCAGCTCCTCGGTGTAGAGCTTGCGGACCGAGCGCTTGGTGTCGATGATCTCGTACATCCGGGGGTTGGTCATCGACGGGTCGTCGCCCTCGTTGTGCCCGCGGCGGCGGTAGCAGACGAGGTCGATCACGACGTCCTTGTTGAACGCCTGCCGGTATTCGAAGGCCAGCTTGGCGACCCGCACGACAGCCTCGGGGTCGTCCCCGTTCACGTGGAAGATCGGCGCCTGGATCATCCGGGCGACATCCGTGGAGTACATCGACGAGCGGCTGTATTCCGGCGCCGTGGTGAAGCCGACCTGGTTGTTGACGATCACGTGCACAGTGCCACCGGTGCGGTAACCGCGCAGCTGCGACAGGTTGAGGGTCTCGGCGACCACGCCCTGGCCGGCGAACGCGGCGTCCCCGTGCACCAGCACCGGAAGCACCGTGTAGCCGTGCAGGCCGAGGTCGAGGCGGTCCTGCTTGGCCCGGACGATGCCCTCCAGGACCGGGTCGACGGCCTCCAGGTGGGACGGGTTGGCCACCACGCTGACGGTGGTCGAGTGCTCGCCGTCGGGCGTGGTGTATTTCCCGGTCTGGCCCAGGTGATATTTCACGTCGCCGGAGCCGTGCGCGGTCTTCGGGTCCATCTGACCCTCGAACTCGCTGAAGATCTTCTCGTACGGCTTGGCGACGATGTTGGCCAGCACGTTGAGGCGGCCCCGGTGCGCCATGCCGATGACCATCTCGTCGAGACCGGCGTCGGCGGACGACTCGAGGACGGCGTCGAGCAGCGGGATCAGCGACTCGCCACCCTCCAGCGAGAAGCGCTTCTGCCCGACGTACTTCGTCTGCAGGAAGGTCTCGAAGGCCTCGGCGGCGTTCAGCCGGTTGAGGATGTGCTTCTGCTCGTCCTGGTCCGGCTTGGTGTATTTGATCTCGATGCGGTCCTGGATCCAGCGCCGCTCCTCGGGACCCTGGATGTGCATGTACTCGATGCCGACCCGGCGGCAGTACGTGTCACGCAGGACGCCGAGCACGTCCCGCAGCTTCATCCGCTGCTTGCCGGCGAAGCCGCCGACCGGGAACGTGCGGTCGAGGTCCCACAGCGTCAGGCCGTGCTGGAGCACGTCGAGGTCGGGGTGCCGGCGGATCTCGAACTCGAGCGGGTCGGTGTCGGCCATCAGGTGACCGCGCACGCGGTAGGCGTGGATCAGCTCGACGACCCGGGCGGCCTTGTCGATCTGGCCCTCGGAGGTGCGGGCCACGTCGCGGACCCAGCGGACCGGCTCGTAGGGAATGCGCAGCGACGTGAAGATCTCGTCGTAGAAGCCGTGCTCGCCCAGCAGGTATTCGTGCATCGCCTTGAGGAACTCGCCGGACTGCGCACCCTGGATGACCCGGTGGTCGTAGGTGCTGGTCAGCGTCGTGACCTTGCTGACGCCGTGGTCGGTGAGCGTCTCGTCGCTCATCCCGGAGTAGGGAGCCGGGTATTCCATCGCGCCGACGCCGATGATCGCGCTCTGGCCGCTCATCAGGCGCGGGATGGAATGCACGGTGCCGATGCCGCCGGGGTTGGTCAGCGAGATCGTGGTGCCGGCGTAGTCGTCCATGGTCAGCTCGTTGCGCCGGGCCCGCCGCACGACGTCCTCGTAGGCCTGCCAGAACTTGCGGAAGTCCATCTTCTCGCAGTTCTTGATGGAGGGCACCACCAGTGTGCGGGTGCCGTCCTTCTTGGCCAGGTCGATCGCGATGCCGAGGTTGATGTGCTCGGGCTGCACGAGGGCCGGTTTGCCGTCGATCTGAGCGTACGAGTTGTTCATCTCGGGGCGCTTGAGCACCGCCCGGACCAGCGCCCACCCGATGAGGTGGGTGAAGCTGACCTTGCCGCCCCGCCCGCGGGCGAGGTGGTTGTTGACCACGATGCGGTTGTCGACCATGAGCTTGGCCGGCACGGCCCGCACCGAGGTCGCGGTGGGCACCTCGAGCGAGGCTTCCATGTTCTGCACGATCTTGCCCGCGACGCCGCGCAGCGTCGTGACCTTCGCGCCCTCCGGGGCCTTGCCGTTCGAGGAGGCGGCCGGGGCCGGCTTGGCCGCCGGCGCGGGCTTCGCAGCAGTCTTCGCAGTTTCGGGGACGGTCGGCTTCACCGGCGCGACGGTCGAGGCAGCCGGGGCGTCGGTGCCGGCCCGGGCTGCCGACGCGGTCGCGTTGGCCGCGGTCGCCTCGTCGGGAGTGACGATCGAACCCGTTGCCATCGCCGGCTTGTAGTCGGCGAAGAAGTCGTGCCAGGCCGGGTCGACGCTCGAGGGGTCGGCCAGGTAGCGCTGGTACATCTCGTCGACGATCCACTCGTTCGGACCGAAATCCGCGAGTGGGTTCTCATGCGAAGTCTGCTGGGTCGACACTTGCGTGTTCGCCTCTTTCACCATGTTTGTCAGCACGCGACTGTTTTCGTCACATGGGACGGGAAGGATTCGGTGTAAAGGCTACGCCGTGCGGGGGCAAGATCCGCCCCCGCGTCGGCCCGATGGACACGTAAAGGTCAAAGTCAACTAGCTGATGTCGCGGCGCTTGGTGATCAATGTGCCGATGACTCCGGTGATCACCGCGTATCCGATCAGCACGACGGCGCCGACCCAGCGCGGCGGGTTACCGGGCAGATCGGTGCCGGAGATCATCAGCTGCGAGGCGTTGGGCGGGAAGAGCACCTGGAGCTTGTCGAACCAGTCCGCCACGTACCGGGTGAGCAGGAAGAAGATCAGGCCGACGGCGGGCGTGCCGACCACGTAGACGATGCCGAGCAACAGCGTGGCCGCGAGCTGACTGCGAATCAGTACGCCGAGGCCGACGCCGAGCACCGCCCACAGCACGAAGGCCAGCAGGTTGAGCCCGATGGCCCGCCACACGGCCGGCTCGCCGAGCTGGCTGCCGAGGTCGAGGTTGCTCATGATCGGCGGTACGAAGATCAGGTTGAGCACGGTGGTGAGCAGCCAGAGCAGTACTCCGACGAGCACCGCGGCGCCGAACTTCGCCAGGATCACCGACTCCCGTCTCGGCGTCACCAGGAACGTGGTGGTCGCGGTGAGGTGGAAGAACTCGCTGGTGACGATGATGGCGGCGAGCAGAAGGAGGATGAGAATGCCGAAGTACTGACCACTGGTGTACATGCTGGTGGCCACGTTGATCGGCTCCAGGGCGGCGCGGACCGCCTCGGCCTGGTCCGGGTCGCTCACGTCGCCGGCGTTGGTGTTGGCGTACTGCGCCCAGTTGGCCAGCACGCTCGCCGCGTAGAGCGGGAGCAGGACGATGCCCATGATCCACCAGAGCGAGGTGGACCGGAGCTTGAAGAGCTCGGCGTTGACCAGTCTCATCGGATTCCCGCCATTCCGGCCGTGAGCTGGAGGAAGACCTGTTCGAGGTCGCCGCGCTCGGAAGCTAGTTCGTGCAGTTCGACCGAGGCGGTGAAGGCGGCGTGCCCGACCGCGGCCGCTCCGGTGCCGCTGATCAGCAGCGACCCGTCGGCCTGCGGGGCCACCGTCACCCCGTCGAGGGACGCCAGCGCGGTGGTCAGCTCGGCCGGCTGCGGGGTGCGCACCTTGACCTGGGCCGCACCCATCGAGCCGAGCACCTCGTCGACCGGGCCTTGGCGGATCAGCTTGCCGGCCGCCACGATCACCACGTCGTCGGCGAGCAACTGCATCTCGCCCAGCAGGTGGCTGGAGACCAGCACCGTGCGGCCCTCGGCGGCGAACGCCTTGAGCAGGTCGCGCATCCAGTGGATGCCCTCGGGGTCGAGGCCGTTGGCGGGCTCGTCGAGGATCAGCACCCGGGGGTCGCCGAGCATGGCCGCGGCGATGCCGAGCCGCTGCTTCATGCCGAGCGAGAAGCCCTTGAACTTGCGGTTGGCGGCCGGGGTGAGCCCGACCAGCGCGAGCACCTCGTCGGCCCGGGAGTCGGGCAGCCCGGCGGCCCGGCAGATCATCCGCAGGTGGTTGCGGCCGGTGCGGCCGCGGTGCGCGCTGGACGCCTCGAGGACCGCGCCGACGTGCCGGATCGGGTCGGGCAGCTCGGTGTATTTCTGGCCGCCGATGGTGGCGTTGCCGGCGGTCGGCGTGACCAGGCCCAGCAGCATGCGCAGGGTGGTCGTCTTACCCGCACCGTTGGGGCCGAGGAAGCCGGTGACCCGGCTGGAACGCACGCTGAAACTCAGATCGTCAACTGCCCGCAGTTTTTTGTACTGCTTGGTCAGGTGATCGACGACGATGTCGTCGCTCATCGGAACTGCCCCCTCATCCACCTGGTCCGGAGGGATCAAGGTACTCGGTCGGGGCCATCGACGTGGGCCCGCGGTGGAAAGCACAAGGCGTTCATGTTTCGGCCATTAATCCCCACCTGAGCGGACATTCCATCGGCAGTTGTCGCCCTTACACAGATGACATGGCAGTTCTCCTGACCGCCCCCGCATCTACCGGGACCAGCGGCTACACCCTGCTCATCGCCGACGATCCCACTCAGGTCGCCGCCGCGCAGCGGCTGCGCCACGACGTCTTCGCCGGCGAACTCGGCGCCACTCTGCACGGCGCCGTGAACGGGATGGACATCGACGAGTTCGACGAGCACTGCGACCACCTGATCGTTCGCGACGACGCGACCGGCGCCGTGGTCGGGACCTACCGGATGCTTTCCCCCAAGTCGGCCGAGGCCGCCGGGCGTCGCTACGGCGACGGCGAGTTCGACCTCACCGGGCTCCGGCCCCTGCGCGACCAGCTGGTCGAGACCGGGCGCTCCTGCGTGCACCCCGACCACCGCACCGGCGCCGTGGTCAACCTGATGTGGGCCGGTATCGCCCGCTACATGTACCTGAAGAACCTGCGCTGGCTCGGCGGCTGCGCCTCGGTGCCGCTGGCCGACGGCGGCGTGACCGCGGCCGGGGTCTGGGCCCGGGTGCAGTCCAAGCACCTCGCCCCGCCGGCGCTGCGGGTCACCCCGCGGGACAACTGGGTCCACCGGACCGAACTGGTCGGCGACCCCCGGACGCCGCCGCCCGCACTGCTCAAGGGCTACCTGCGCCTGGGCAGCTGGGTCTGCGGACAACCGGCCTACGACCCGGATTTCCAGTGCGCCGACTTCTACGTGTTGTTCTCGATGGACCGGCTGGACCCGCGTTACCGCCGACACTTCCTGGGAGCCAACCGATGATGTGGCAACCCGTCTCCGGCTGCGGAGATCACTGTCGGGACGGCGCCGACCGGCGGGCCGTCCCGGGTCTCGCGCTGGTGCGCCTGGTGACGCTGGCCGGCGTACTCGTCGGGGGCTTCCTGCTGATGCCGCTCCTGCGCGGCACCGCGGTCCGGACCCTGGCCCGCGCCATGCTCGCGGTCCTCGGGATCAAGCTGGTGCGGCAGGGACCGGCGCTGCGGCCGGGCAGCCTGCTCGTCGCCAACCACGTCTCCTGGCTGGACATCCTGGTGCTGCTCGCGGTGGCGCCGGTCAAGCTGGTGGCCAAGCGGGAGGTGGGTGCGTGGCCGGCTATCGGCGCGCTGGCCGGTCTCTCGGGGGCGATCTTCATCGACCGGTCGAGCCCGAAGGCGCTGCCGAGAACGGTGGCCGAGGTGGCGGCCGAGCTGCGGGCCGGGCGGACGGTCGCGGCCTTCCCGGAGGGTACGACGTTCTGCGGGGCCAACCAGGGCCGGTTCCGCCCGGCCCTGTTCCAGGCGGCGATCGACGCGAACGCGCCGGTGGTGCCCGCCTCGATCCGCTACGACACGACTGCGGCGGCGTTCATCGGGGACGACACGCTGATGGACTCGATCCGCCGGGTGGCCGCGCTACGGTCGCTGACGATCACTCTGGTGACCGCGCCGGCTCTGCGCCCGACCGTCGAGGCCGACCGCCGTACGCTCGCTCGCGCGGTGCAGTCCTCGCTCGGACCTGGTGGTTACCGGCTCGCTGCCTGAGTACTTTCTCAGTCAACTTTCAGGAAGCGTGCAGCGAAGGTGCAGCGTACTGATAAAGAATGAGCGCCATGGCCGCTCAGACCCAGCCCAAGCAGAGCGAGGCGAAGCTCCTCGTCGTCGAGGACGACGCGAACATCCTCGAGCTGCTCTCCGCCTCCCTGCGCTTCGCCGGGTTCGACGTCAGCACCGCGACCAGTGGCAGTGCGGCCGTCAGCGCGGCGAAGAACGCGACACCCGACCTGGTCGTTCTCGACGTCATGCTGCCCGACCTCGACGGTTTCGAGGTCATCCGGCTCATGCGCGAGGGCGGCCAGCGCACGCCGGTGGTGTTCCTGACCGCCCGTGACGGCACCGAGGACAAGATCCGGGGCCTCACCCTCGGCGGCGACGACTATGTGACCAAGCCGTTCAGCCTCGAGGAGCTCACCGCCCGCATCCGGGCCGTGCTGCGCCGCACCACCGCAGGCGAGGAAGAGCCGTCCCGGCTGGTCTTCGCCGACCTCGAGCTCGACGAGGAGACCCACGAGGTCTACCGGGCCGGCCAGCGTGTGCAGCTCTCGCCGACCGAGTTCAAGCTCCTGCGCTACCTGATGCTCAACGCCAACCGGGTGCTGTCCAAGGCGCAGATCCTCGACCACGTGTGGAAGTACGACTTCCGGGGTGACGACAACATCGTGGAGTCCTACATCTCGTACCTCCGGCGCAAGGTCGACAACGTCCAGCCGCGCCTGATCCACACGCTCCGCGGCGTCGGCTACGTGCTGCGCAAACCCGCGGTCTGAGCCCGGCCGTGACGCTGACCGAGCGGGTTCGCAACTCGATCCCGCCGCAGACCGGCCTGCGCCAGATCTCGCTGCGCACCAAACTGGTCGCATCGGTGCTGGTGCTGGTGGTCGCGGCACTCACCCTGATCAGCTCGGCCAGCACCTACGCGCTGCACAACTACCTGCTCCAGCGGCTCGACGACTCGCTGACGATCTACGCGCAGACGCTGGCCGGCACCAGAGTGGCCAAGTTCACCGTGCCCGGCGACTACTACGTGTCGATCAGCTCGATGGACGGGGTCCGCGGGGAGCCCGGTGTCGGCGACACGTCGCTCACCAAGGACGACTGGCCGCCGCTGGTGGTCGGCCTCGAGGACGTCTACGCCGTCCGTGGCGAGCCCTACTCGGTGCGTTCGCCGAGCGGCCGGGTCTACTGGCGGGTGCTGATCACCACCTCGCCCAGCGGCAGCGTCATCCAGGTGGCCGAGAAACTCTCGGTGATCGAGAAGGCGGTCACCTGGATCGTCTGGGTGGACGTGCTGGTCGGCGTCGGGGTGCTGATCGCGCTCGCCTCGGTGGGTGCGGCCATCGTCCGGCAGAGCCTCATCCCGCTGCTGCAGATCGAGCGAACAGCGGCCGCGATCGCGGCCGGTGACCTCACCCAGCGGGTGCCCGATCCGGAGGCCCACGACGGCGAGCCGGCTACCGAGCTGGGCCGGCTGTCCCGCGCCCTGAACGCGATGCTGGCCCAGATCGAGGCGGCGTTCACCGCGCGTACCGAGTCGGAGTCGGCGGCCCGCAACGCGGCCGAGGCCGCGCAGACCTCCGAGGTGCGGGCGGTGCGCTCGGAGGCCAAGATGCGGCAGTTCGTCGCGGACGCCTCACACGAATTGCGTACGCCGTTGACCACCATCCGCGGGTTCGCCGAGCTGTACCGCCAGGGAGCGGTGCGCGGTGACGAGGATGTGGCCCGCCTGGTCCGCCGGATCGAGGACGAGGCCGCCCGGATGGGTCTGCTGGTGGAGGACCTGCTGCTGCTGGCCCGGCTCGACCGGGAGCGCCCGCTCGACATCGGGCCGGTGGAGCTGCCGGTGCTGGCCCTCGACGCGGTTTCGGCCGCCCGGGCCACCGCGCCCACCCGCAAGATCGAGCTGGACGTCCGCGACGAGCCGGAGATGCTGGTGGCGCTGGCCGACGAGACACGCCTGCGCCAGGTGATCGGCAACCTGATGACGAACGCCCTGGTGCACACCCCGGCGGAGGCCGACGTGGTGGTGCGGCTCTACGCGGTGCCGGGAAACCGCGCCGTCGTCGAGATCGCCGACACCGGCCCCGGTCTGGCCGAGGAGCAGCAGGCGCACGTCTTCGAGCGGTTCTACCGCGCCGACGAGGCCCGCACCCGGCGGGTCGATCGCACCGAGACCGGCACCGGCCTGGGGCTGGCCATCGTCGCGGCGATCGTGCACGCGCACGAGGGGACCGTCGAGGTCGACAGCGAGCCCGGCCACGGTGCGACGTTCCGGGTCACCCTGCCGGCGGTCGAGCCGTCCTGAGCCGGGTTCGCGACTCACAGAATACGTTCAGGCGCTCTACAGGCATGGCCGAGCAAGGTGGGGCAATCTAGTCCCCATGAACGAGAACGAGACCAACCCGCGCCCAGTGGACGCCTCCGCCGGGAGCAGCCCGGAGCGGGGACAGTCCGAGCAGCCGACTGCCGAGCAGCCGGCCGCCGGGGCCCCCGCCGCCGCCCCGCAGTGGAACGCCCCCACCTCGAGTTCCCCGGCCGCCGGCACGCCGGTCGCCGCGACCGCGGCCGCCGGCACGCCGGCCTCGGACGGCCCGGCCTCCGCCGCGCCGGCTTCCGCTGTGCCCGCGTCGGCTGCCCCGGCCTCCGCCGCGCCGGCGGCCGCCGCGCCGCAGAGTGCCGCGCCGCAGTCCGGCACGCCCTGGCCCCAGCAGCAGCCGCAGTCGCCCTGGCAGCAGCCCGGCTACCAGCCGCACCAGGGTTACCAGCAGCCGCCCGGCTACCAGACGCCCGGTTACCCGGGCCAGGGTTACCAGCAGCACCCCGGTTACGGCCAGCCGCACTACGGCCAGCAGTCGGCCTATGCCGGCGCCTGGTCCGGTGCCGCCGCCCAGACCACCGCGCAACCCGCCGTCGAGGGCCAGCCGGCCTGGCCGGCCACCGACCAGACCGGCCAGCAGCCGTGGTCCGCCGACCAGACCGGGCAGCAGACCTGGGCGCCGACCGACCACAACGGCCAGCCCGCCTGGGCCGCCCCGGTCGGCACCGACCAGCGCCCGCCGTCCAACGGCCGGGGTCGCAAGATCTTCGTGGCCGGCGCCGCTGCCGTGCTGATCGCCCTCGGCGCGGGTGGGGTCGGCGCCGCAACGGCACTGGCGTTCGACGACAACAACGGTCCGACCGTGCAGACCGGCAACGGCTCGTCGGTCAGCCGGGTGGTCGACCGTTCCTCGCTGTCGCAGATCGCCTCGGCCGTGCAGGACAGCGTCGTCTCGATCACCACCCAGACCGGTGAGGGATCCGGCGTGATCCTCAACACCGACGGCTACATCGTGACCAACAACCACGTGGTCGCGACCGCGCAGGGCAGCAACGTCACGGTCATCTTCGCCGACGGCAAGAAGGCGCAGGCCACCATCGTGGGCACCGACCCGCGCACCGACCTGGCCGTGGTCAAGGTCAGCGGCGTCGCCGGCCTCAAGGCGGCGACGTTCGGCAAGAGCGCCAACATGCAGGTGGGCGACACCGTGCTGGCCATCGGCAGCCCGCTCGGCCTGGAGGGCTCGGTCACCGCCGGCATCATCAGCGCCAAGGACCGCACCATCAAGTCCAGCAGCGAGGACGGTCAGCAGCAGAGCCCGTTCGGCGGCGGCAACCAGCAGCAGCAGTCGGGTAGCTCGACCACGATGTCCGGCCTGCTGCAGACCGACGCGCCGATCAACCCCGGCAACTCGGGTGGCGCCCTCGTCAACACGAGCGGTGAGGTCATCGGCATCAACTCGGCGATCGCCACCCAGGGCCAGAGCTCCGGCAACATCGGCCTCGGCTTCGCCATCCCGAGCGACAAGGCGGCCCAGGTCGCCAAGGACCTGATGGACGGCAAGAAGGTCAGCCACCCGGCGCTCGGCGTCAGCGTGACCGACGGCGAGAACGGCGGCGCGCTGGTCAGTTCGGTCACCGCCAACAGCGCCGCGGCGAAGGCCCAGCTCCAGCAGGGTGACGTGATCACCGCGGTGGACGGCAAGAACATCGACGGGTCCGACGACCTGGTCGCCGCCGTGCAGGGCGGCGCGGTCGGTCAGAAGATGACCATCGACTACACCCGCAACGGCGAGAAGAAGCAGGCCACGGTCACTTTGGCCGAGTCCGACTGACGACTTTCCATCCCGCGGCGGCGGGCGGTGTGCCAAGGGGGTTGGCATGCCGCCCGCCGCGCATTTGGGTAGGCCGGCAATTATGAATTCAGGACAAATAGGTCCTATATTCGCCAGGGACTCGCGCAGGTAACGGCCGAGCACTTAGTCTCCAATCCGCTATCGGCGGCTTCCGCCGCCGTGCAGGGAGAGGCCGCTCAGGTGACCTACGTCGAGACCCGGATGAACGTCTGGGAAGCCCTGGCCGGGCGCGCACCGGGGGAACCCGGTGGCCCTGCCGACCCCGGACTCTGGGGCGCAGTCGTCGACCGGCTCAACCCGGTCCGCGCGCGCCCGGTGCTGCGTGCCGGCATCGAGGCCGTGCAACTGACCTCGGCGCGCGGCGAGGCGTACATCATGTTGCGCTCGCCCGACGGCGCCACCCGGGCCGGATACCTTCGCCTCACGCCCGAGGAGTGGCAGCTCGCGGTGCTGATGGACGGCGAGAACACGGTGGCCCGGCTGGTCGCCGAGTTCGCCCGCATCGCCGGCCGGCTCGCCCCCGATCAGGTCCGCCGGGTCGTCGCCGACCTGGCCGGCAACCGCATGCTCGACGAACTGCCGATGGACGCGTTCCGCCCGGTCGAGGAGGCTCGGCGCCGGCCGCTGCCGGAGCGCGTCGGCAACGGCATGCTCGCTGCCGCCCGGGGCCGGCGCATGCTCGTCTTCGACGTCGACGGTCTGATCACCGGGCTCTACCGGGCCGGCGGCAAGGTCTTCTTCAGCACCGCCGCGTTCGTGCTCACCGGCTTGCTGGCGGCCGTCGGTCTCGGCCTGTTCGTGACCACCTGGGCGCGGGGCAGCCGCTCGCTGTTCCTGGCCGGCGACTCCTACCTGCTGGGCGCGGTCGTGCTGGTGGTGCTCAACGGCCTCGTGCTGGCCACCCACGAGCTCGCCCGGGCGCTGGCCACCAAGGCCGCCGGTCGTGAGGTGCCGGCCGCCGGCCTGCTCGTCTACTTCGGCATCCCGTCGTTGTTCGTCGACACCACCGACGTGTGGATGGCCGGGCGCCGCGCCCGGATGCTGGTGGCCGCGGCCGGACCGGGCAGCGCGCTGCTGCTGGGCGGCCTGATCCAGCTCGGTGGTCTGGCCGTGCCGGCTCTCGGCGGGCTCGCCTTCAAGCTCGCCTTTCTGTGGTACCTGAACGCCTTCTTCCAGCTCAGCCCGTTCCTGCCGCTCGACGGGCAGTACCTGCTGATGGACTGGCTCGAGATCCCGCAGCTGCGCGCCCGTGGTCTCGCCTGGGTCAGTGCCCGGTTGCGGGGCCGCCCACCGCGCTGGTCGGCGCTCGACCGCGAGGGCCGCCTCGTCGCGCTCTACGGCATCGTGTCGGTGGCCTGGCTGGCGCTTGCCGGCGTGCTGGCCTTCCGGATCTGCGAGGACCGGATCTCCGGCCTGGCCACCGGGCTGTGGCAGGCCGGGCTGCTCGGCGGCCTGCTGCTGGTGCTTGTCGTCCTCGGCCTCGGCGCCCCCGCCGTCTTCTTCCTGCTCGGCCGGCTGACCCGGCGGTGGCGCCGCTCCCGGCAGAAGCGGGCGGAGAACGACCGCGAGGCCGACAACCCCCGCCGGCTGGCCGCGCTGCGCGCCTCCGAACTGGGCGGCCTGCCCGAGCCGGCGTTGCAGGGACTGGCCGCGCGCGCCCGCTGGGAGCATCCGTCCACCGGCCGGCCGCTGATCCTGGCCGGCACCTCGCAGTCAGCTGTCTATGTGGTCGTCGAGGGCGGGCTGGCCGCCCGTAAGCCCGGCGATCCGCCCGGCACGGTCCGCCACCACGTCGGTCCCGGCGGCGTCGTCGGCCTGGTCAACGCGCTCACCGGGCGGTCCACTCAGCTCGACTGGTACACCGCCGGCACGACCCTGCTCTACATCCCGAGCGCCACCGTGGCGACCGTGGTCGGCCCGCTGCCCGGGCCGCCGCCGCAGGACCGCGCCGAGGCCGAGTCGCTGTTCGCCGACACGCCCGCGCTGTCCGGTCTCGCCGTCGACCAGCGCCTCGCCCTGATCGCCTCGGCGCACCCGGTCGACCTGGAGGCCGGTGCGCCGGTCATCCTGCCCGGTCCCACCCACGCGGTTGTCGTCGAGTCGGGCGTGATCGCCATGGCCGACGGCACCGAACTGCGCCGGGGCACGCTTGTCGGCCCGGTCGGCGACGGCAGCCCGGGAATGGTGGCGCAGACCCTCACGCCCGTACGTCTCTGGATCCTGCCCGATGCTTCCGACCTGCCCCCGCTCGTCGGTGCCAGCCATCGGCCCGGCTCGCCGATGCCGTTGGTGGCGGTGAACGGTGGAGTCCGGCCCGGCGCGCCGGCGCCCGACGCGTACCCTCCGCTCGCGCTTCCGCCCGGCCCGCCGGAGGGTCCCGACGACCAGTCGATCGACCGCCGTTTCGAGGGTCGTCTGTGGTGGTTCACCGTGCTGCTGCTGGTGCTCGCCCTCGTGCTCACCGTGCTCAGCTTCCGGCCCGGCCCGGCCTGGGCCGAGATGCCCCGCGATCAGGTGCTGATCACCGTCGACCAGGGGCGCGCGACGGCCCAGGCACCCGGCGACAGTCCGGTGACGGTGGAACCGGGCGACGAGCGCTATGTCGGCAGCAGCACCGAGGTCGACGTGCCGACCCAGTCGACGGCCCGCCTCACGTTCCCCGGCGGCGGTGTCACGGTGCTGTGCGCCGGCTCGCGCATCATGATCGCCGGCCTGTCCGTCGACGGCGGCCGGCACCAGACCCCGCGCGGCAAGGTCACTCTGCAGGCCGGCCGGGTGCTGGCCGACACCGCCGGCACGAGCGGCGCGTTCAACCCGCTCGCGCTCAGTGTGACCCGGCCCGACGGGACCGTGACCAACAAGGGCGCCGCTTGGTACTCGGTCGACACCAGCACGGTCGCGGTCTCGACCGGCACGGTGTCCGCCGCCGGGAAGTCCACCGACGGCACCGGCGCGAAACTGACCTGCGGCGACGGCATCGAGATCACTCCGCCGTCGGAGGAGCAATCGGCGCCGCCGAGCGAGGAGCCGGCGCCGAGCGAGTCGGCGACCGAGGGCCCGTCGGCGAGCGTCGCCCCGGCCGTGAGTGCCACCAGCGCCACGGCCGCTCCGACGACTCCGGAGGACGACTCCAACAATTCGACCACCCGGCCGACCCGGGCCACCACGACCCGGCCGCCGACGACGACGCGGCCGACCGTCCCCAAGCCGCCCGCGACCACCGCGACCAGCAAACCGGCGACGACCACGCCGCCGGCCAACCCCCCGCCCACCACGCCCGCCCCGGACCCGACCCAGACGACGTCGACCCCGTCGAATTCCGCGGTACAGGGAAGCCCCGACAACTAGGTAAGGTCAGACGCATCGGAAAGGGGAGCCGATGCTCTGCTGGTTCTGTGCCGAGGCCGCCCGCGGAAGTTGCCGCTTCTGCGGGCGCGCCGTCTGTCCCGATCACGCCCGGTTCGGGCCGTTCATCCTCCAGGTGAACCGATCCGAGACCCGGCAACGGGTGGAGGCGCTGGTGGTGGAGGACGCGGTCCAATGCGGCACCTGCCGGCCCCGACCACACCCGGTGGCGATGCCCGAACTGGACTGAAAGCCGTACCGTGCAGGGATGACGCAGCAGGACGGCAACGACGACCTCGGCGGGTGGTCGGAGTTCGGGATGGCCGCCGGCAAGGCGCTGGGCGGCCGGTCCGGCCTCGGCGACCGCCCCGATCTCGACGGCCTGCCGGCGGTGCGGCAGGGCCTGGGCGACGCGCCGACGATCGGTCTCGACGAGGCGGTGCGGCACGTGACCGCCCGGGTCGTCGCGCCCGAGGGTTACCACAATCGGGTCGACGCCGACGGCGACGGCCACTTCGACAAGGCGACCTATTCCGGTGACGGACACGGCGGCGCCGAGATCCGGGTCGATCTCGACGGGGACGGCCGCGCCGATTTCATCGGCCACGACACCGATCTCGACAACCGGGTCGACTTCGCCGAGTACGACAAGAACCACGACAGCGTCTTCGAGAAGCGAATGTTCGACGACGACGGCGACGGCTATCTGGACCGTACGGAGTTCGAGCACGGCAGCTGAACTCTTTACAACTACAGTTAATAATCCTAATAATTAGCCATGCGTCGATCGATGACCATCGCCATGGCTGCCGTGCTCGCCGCGGGCGGCGTCCCCATCTACCTCGCCTCGACCGCGAGCGCCGCCACCGCGTGCGCGCCCGCATGGAGCGCCACCCAGGTCTATGTCGGTGGCAACTCCGCTTCGCAGAACGGCCACAACTACGCGGCCAAGTGGTGGACCCAGAACGAGTCCCCGGCCACCCACTCCGGCCAGTGGGACGTGTGGGCGGACAGCGGGGTGTGCGGCGGCACGACCCCGCCGACCACGCCACCCGCCACGGCACCGACCACTCCACCCACCCCGCCGACCACTCCACCCACCACCCCGCCGACCACGCCACCGACGACTCCGCCGACCAGCTCCCCGGTCAGCGGCATCCCGAAGCACGCGCTCATCGGCTACCTGCACGCCAGCTTCGCCAACGGCTCCGGCTACCTGCGCATGGCCGACGTACCGGCTGACTGGGACGTCATCAACCTGGCGTTCGGCGAGCCGACCAGCGCCACCTCCGGGGACATCCGGTTCACCCTCTGCCCGGCGACCGAGTGCCCCGGCGTCGAGTCGGAAGCCGACTTCATCGCCGCCATCCGGGCCAAGCGCGCGGCCGGCAAGAAGGTGCTGCTCTCCATCGGCGGGGCCAACGGCCAGGTGCAACTGACCACCACCGCGGCCCGGGACAAGTTCGTCAGCTCGGTGAGCGCGATCGTCGACAGGTACGGCCTGGACGGCGTGGACGTCGACTTCGAGGGCCACTCGCTGTCCCTGAACACCGGCGACACCGACTTCAAGAACCCGACCACGCCGGTGATCGTCAACCTGATCGGCGCGCTGAAGTCGCTGACGGCCCGGTACGGCGCCAACTTCGTGCTGACCATGGCGCCGGAGACGTTCTTCGTCCAGCTCGGCTACCAGTACTACGGTTCCGGACCGTGGGGCGGCCAGGACCCGCGGGCCGGCTCGTACCTCCCGGTCATCTACGCCCTGCGTAACGACCTGACGATCCTGCACGTCCAGGACTACAACTCGGGTTCGATCATGGGCCTGGACAACCAGTACCACTCGATGGGTGGAGCCGACTTCCACATCGCGATGACCGACATGCTGCTGGCCGGCTTCCCGGTGGCCGGCAACACGGCGAACGTCTTCCCGGCCCTGCGCGAGGACCAGGTCGCGTTCGGCGCCCCCAGCTCGGTGAGCGCCGGCAACGGCTACATCGCCCCGGCGGCCGTCCAGCAGGCGGTCGGTTGCCTGGTGAACGGGTCGAACTGCGGCGGCTACCCGGTGCGCAGCGGCCCCAACCCGAACTTGCGGGGGCTGATGACCTGGAGCATCAACTGGGACAAGTTCTACAGCTGGGAGTTCCAGAACCAGAACGGCAAGTACGTCAAAGCACTGCCGTAACCCCGTTCGGCCGGCCTGCGGCTAAGCGGCGATCACGTTGTGCAGAGCCACCCGGTGGGTGTCCGGGTCGGACCACGACCAGTTCGGGTGGGCCCGGTTCGTCAGCAGCACGACGACCATCTGACGAGCCGGGACCACCAGCAACGACGTACCGGTGAAGCCGGTGTGCCCGAAAGCGGTGGCCGATGCCAGCTTGCCCATGAACCAGGGCTGGTTCATCTCGACGCCGAGGCCATGGTCGGCGGAGCGGCCCGGCCGCTCGGCGTCGATCGCCTTCTTGCCCTTGTTGACGTCGGTCAGCATCTTCTTGACCGTGGCCGCCGACAGGATGCGCTGGCCCCGGTAGGTGCCGCCGTCGAGCAGCATCTGGCCGATCACCGCGACGTCGGCGGCGGTGCCGAAGACGCCGGCGTGGCCCGCCACCCCGCCGAGGGCGTTGCACACGTCGTCGTGGACGGTGCCGCGCAGCAGGCCGCGGGAGGTGCGGGCGTCGGTGGCGACCAGGCGCTGCTTGTCGCGCACCCACTTCAGGGGCTGGAAACCGGTGTCCGGCAGGCCGAGCGGCGTGAGCAGGTTGTCGCGCAGCGCCTTGTCCAGGGTCTTGCCGGTGAATTTCTCGACGAGGCGGCCCAGCACCATCAGCCCGGTGCTCGAATAGCGGAAGACGGTGCCGGGCACCCCACCTTTGACCAGCGGGGTCTTCATCACCGACGTCCAGCGGGCGGTGTTGGTGGTCAGGCCGGTCACCTTGGCGCCGACCGGCAGCGCGCTGGTGTGGGCCAGCAGCATCGCCACCGTGATCTTCTCTTTGCCGGCGCCGGTGAAGTCGGGCAGGTAGTCGCGCACGGGTGCGTCGAGTGCGATCTTGCCCTGGTCGACCAGCTGCAGGGTGAGGATCGCGGTGTAGACCTTGGTGAGCGAGGCCAGGTCGAAGATCGAGTCCTTGCGCATGGTGACGCGCTTGGCGGCGGCCAGCTCCACCGGACCGGCACCGTAGCGCAGCGCGTGCCCGACGGCCGTGGTCAGCCGGGTGGTACCACCCTGCATGACCAGGGCGACCGCTCCGGCGTACCCGGGGTGCTGGGGGTTGTCCTTGGTTGGTTTGAGGTATTTGGTGAGGATTTCCTGGACCTTGCCGGCATAGGACGGCCCGGCCGCGAGGGCGGACGTGGCCGGCGCGGACTGGGCAGGGGCGGCGGCGGACGCCGGGGCGGCGCCCGACGGCCCGGCGGAGGCGCCCGGCTCGGTCCAGGTGCCGGCGGAACCCGACGAGGCCCGGCCGCAACCGGCGAGCCCGGCGGCCAGACCGGCGGCCAATATCGCGCGGCGCGGAAGAGTCACGGCGACGATGATGACACGATCGTCGGCCGTGCGCAGGTGGCGAGCAGAGCGAAGTGACACCATGGCGGCATGGTCGACGGTTCGGTGGCGTTCGTTCTCGGTGGTGGCGGTGTTCTCGGAGCGGTCGAGGTGGGGATGCTTCGGGCACTCTTCCGAGCCGGCTTCCGGCCCGACGTGGTGGTCGGTACGTCGATCGGTGCGGTGAACGGTGCGCTGGTCGCGGCCGACCCGAGCGAGTCGGTCACCGACCGGCTGGTGCGGCTCTGGACGTCACCCGAGGCAGCCGCGGTCTACGGCGATTCGATCGGCCGGCAGGTGCGCCGATTCGCGGCCCGGACCCACCTGCATTCGCCGATGCCGCTGCGTCGCCTGCTCGAGAGCGAGCTGGGTGAGCACACCACGTTCGCCGACCTGAAGACTCCGTTCCACTGCTGCGCGGCCAGCATCGAGCGGGCCGCCGAGCACTGGTTCGACAGCGGACCGCTGGTCGATGCGGTGCTCGCCTCGTCGGCGGTGCCGGGCCTGCTGCCCCCGATGGAGATTTCCGGCGAGCACTATGTGGACGGTGGCATCGTCAACTCGATCCCGATCGGCGAGGCCGTCCGGCTCGGTGCCAAACTGATCTTCGTGCTCCAGGTGGGGCGGGTCGAGCGCCCGCTCAGCGTGCCCCGCCGGCCGTGGGAGGTGGCCCAGGTGGCGTTCGAGATCGCCCGCCGGCACCGGTTCGCTCGCGAGATCGCCTCGCTGCCCGACGATGTGCGCGTGCATGTTCTGCCGAGCGGCGGCGGTGAGGGTCGCGACGACTCGCCCTGGGCCTACCGCGACATGGCTGCGGTCGGCCGTCGCATCAGCCGCGCCTACACCGCGTCCCGGCGCTACCTGGCGGCCAATGTGCACCCGTTGCCGGACAGCGGTAACTGATGCCCCCGGTCTGGATCCGGCGGCTGGTCTTCGGACCCGTGGTGGTGCTGCTCGCGATCGGACTGCTCACCACGCTCCCGGTCTGGCTGCTGCTCGCCCTGGTCGCGTCCCCGCTGGTGCCGGGCCATCTGCGGGTGCCGCGTCTGGTGCTGCTCTCGATCGTCTACGTGGTCTGGGACGCCGCCGCCCTGGTCGCGCTGGCCGCGATGTGGGTGGCGTCGGGCTTCGGGTGGAAGATCCGCAGCCCCGGCTTCCAGCGCGCCCACTACGTGCTGACCGGCAAGTTCCTGGGTGTGCTGTTCTGGGTCGCCCGCTGGTCGCTGCACCTGACAGTGGATGTGGTCGGCACCGACCCCGACATCGCGCTGCCCGGCCGCCCGGAGATCGTGGTGAGCCGGCATGCCGGCCCGGGTGACTCGTTCATCCTGATCCACGCCCTGGTCAACTGGTTCGACCGGGAACCGCGGATCGTGTTGAAGGCGGCCCTGCAGTGGGACCCGGCGGTCGACGTGCTGCTCAATCGGCTGCCGAGCCGGTTCATCACGCCGGGCCGGGCGGTGCCGGGGGCGAAGAGCCTGGAGGACGAGGTCGGCGAGCTCGCGATCGGCCTGGACGAGAACGACGCGTTCGTGATCTTCCCGGAGGGCGGCAACTTCACGCCCAACCGCCGGATCAAGGGAATCGAGTGGCTGCGGTCGCGCGGGATGGCGGGGCTGGCCCGGCGGGCGGAGAAACTGCGCAACCTGCTGCCGCCGAAGCCCGGTGGCCTGTCGGCGGCGATCGACTCGGCCCCCGACGCGGGCGTGATCTTCGTGGCCCACACCGGGCTCGACCGGATGGTGTCGGTCGCCGACATGTGGCGCGAGCTACCGATGGACAAGCAGCTCATCATGCGGTTCTGGAGCGTCGAGCCGGAAGACGTTCCGGCCGACGAGCAGGAGCGCGTCGCCTGGCTCTACGACTGGTGGGCGCGGATCGACGCCTGGATCGAGGAGAACCGGCCGGCGGCCCGTCCGTTGTCCACGGACTGGACCGCCCGCCGGCGCAATCAGGAACCGAGCGAGTTGTAGAAGCTGGCCGGCGCCTCGGTGATCTCGGCGGCGGCCGGGGCGGTCGCGTCGACCGGCGCGCCGTAACCCGAATAGGTCACCTCGATCGGGGCGCCCTGCGGCACCGTGATCGTCAGCTTCGACAGCCGGCCCTGGTCGTCCAGGGTCGTGGTGAACGGCACCTTCGAGGCGGCCGTGCCGTAGCTGTCGATGGTCACCTGGCTGAGACCGGCCAGACCGGCGGCCTTGGTCAGGTCGAGCGTCCCGGCATAGGAGGAGCCACCCGTCGACTTCACGTCGGTGGCCGCGCCGAGCAGGTTGGCCGTACCGACCGGGTCGATCTGGTTCGGCCGGAGGCCGATGGTGACCCCGGCGGGCAGCCGCGAGCCGTCGAGGTGCGTCCACGTGCCGGCCTTGGTGATGCCCGGCACCTGGGCGTACAGGTCGTTGCCGATGAGCAGCGTCTTGATGTTGATCTCGGCGTTCGGGCCGCTCGCGGTGAGCTGCGCGTTCGCCTTGCTGCCCACCGGGTCGATCGCGCCGGTCAGCTTGAAGCCGGAACCGGAGGTCGCGGTCAGCGCGAAGCTGGTGGTGCCGAGCAGGGCCGTGGCCTTCGACAGAGCCGACACCGCTCCGGCGTCGGCGGCACCTGTGGAAGGGGTGGCGGCGATGCTCGGCGCGGGCGCGCTCGCGGCGGGGGTGGGGGATGTGGCGGTGCTGTTATCGCATCCGGCCACCGCGACAGCGACCGTGACCATCGCAACAACCGGCCCAGCGAGCCGTGGTGTTCGCATGTCCGTCCTCCAGAGGTTTGATCGCGTCTTGACGGCTGTCAATTCCCGACCGCCCCGCTGGTCAAACGGCACCCTCGGGGTACGGCATGATGGGCCGAGGCAGAACACCTGGAGGAGCCGTGAGATTCGAGGTCAGCAAGGTCCTCGACGCCATCGAAGCGCGGTTGTCGACCGATCCCGCGCTCGCGCGGGCGGTCGTCGACCTGTCGGAGATCGTGCGGTACGCCGACCTCGACGGCGGTCGGCCGGCCAGCTCGGTGCGTCTCGGACTGGTCGTGGACGCCCTCGGGCAATACTTCTCTGAGGAGAATGTTCCGGTTTATGTCATCTCGCCGCGGGGATTGCTCTCCGACACCGACCTGACCTCGAACGAGCGGATGGTGATCCGCCGCTGGGCCGACGACGGCAAGGTCGAGGTCGTGCCGATGCTCGACGACCGGGTCTTCGAGGTGGCCGAGCTGCTCGGCGTGCCGGTGCTGACCCGCAGTCGCGGGGATCAGTTCCGGGCGCGGCGTCCCTGGGTCGACGAACCCGGCCGGCTGTTGGCCGCGGTGGCCGGCGAGGGTGGCATCCCGGTGCTGGTCTCCCGGGTCGGCCGGGGCGACCCGACCCATCAGGCCGAGCGCTCGCCGATGGGGGAGCGGATGCTGGCCCGCGTCTGGCGCTGCCCCGAGTCGAACTGCACGACCTACGGGTCGAGCGGCGACGCCGACAGCATGTTCGCCGACATGCGTACCTTCACCAGCCCGGTCGCCCAGCCGCCGCCGGCTCTGCGGGCCGGGGCGCCGACCTGCCCCCGGCACGGTGAGAAACTCCGGGACGCCGGTCCCCGCCCGGCGGTCGAGGTGCTTTCGGTACGCATCGACGGCGTCGTCCGCAAACGGTTCGTCGTCTCGACGGACGAACCGACGGTCGTCGGCCGGGCTCCGGAAGGTGGCCGGGGCGTGATGCTCGGCCAGTGGCTCAGCGAGGACGCCCGCAAGTGGATCAGCCGCGGGCACGTGCAGTTCTCGCTGCGCCCGGACGGCACACTGACCGTCCAGGACGTGAGCACCAACGGCTCCGGCATCCGCCTGGGCGGCTCGGGTGACGACGACGAGCGCCTCACCCTGGGCCGCAACGAGAGCCGCACGCTGGGCCCGACCGACGTGGTCGAGCTCTATGCCGGGGTCAACGTGGGCCGGTCGAAGATGTGGGCCACCGGCGGCCTCACCCAGCCCGCTTCGGTGATGGGTGAGGCGCCGACGATGGCGCTGCGCAAGTTCGACCGCTGAGCCGGCGGCGCGTCGCTCGTCGAGCGATCGCCCTTGTCGTCAGCCAGCGGCGAGGATCGCGGCGAGCTGGGCCACCGCGTGGTCCAGCTCGTCGGCCGTCACCACCAGCGGCGGGGCCAGCCGGATCGTGGAGCCGTGCGTGTCCTTGGCCAGGATGCCGCGCTCGGCCAGTCGCTCGACCGCCTGCCGCCCGGTCAGCAGGGCCGGGTCGATGTCGACGCCGGCCCAGAGGCCGCGGCCGCGCACCTCCTGCAGGCCCCGGCCGACGAGCGCGTTCAGGCCGGCGTGCAGCCGGTCACCGAGCTCGGCGGAGCGCGCCTGGAACTCGCCCGTCTCCAGCAGGCGTACGACCGCCGCGCCGACCGCGCAGGCCAGCGGGTTGCCGCCGAACGTGGAGCCGTGCTCGCCGGGCTTGAGCACACCGAGCACTTCGCGGTTGGCGGCCACGGCGGAAACCGGCACGATGCCGCCGCCGAGGGCTTTGCCGAGCACGTACATGTCGGGGACGACGCCCTCGTGCTCGATCGCGAACGTGCGACCGGTACGGCCGAGCCCGGACTGGATCTCGTCGGCCACGAACAGGGCGTTGTGCGCGTCGCAGAGCTCCCGTACGCCGCCCAGGTAGCCCTCCGGCGGCACCAGCACGCCCGCCTCGCCCTGGATCGGCTCCATCAGCACGGCCACGGTGTTGGCCGTGAACGCGTCGGCGAGCGCGGCGAGATCGCCGTACGGCACGGTGACGAAGCCCGGGGTGTACGGCCCGAAATCGGCACGCGCCTCCGGGTCGGTGGAGAAGCTGATGATCGTGGTCGTCCGGCCGTGGAAGTTGTCCGAGGCCACGATGATCTCGGCCTGCCCGTCCGGCACGCCCTTGACCCGGTAACCCCACTTGCGGGCCACCTTGATCGCCGTCTCCACCGCCTCGGCCCCGGTGTTCATCGGCAGCACCAGGTCTTTGCCGCAGAGCGCGGCCAGCCTGTGGCAGAAGTCGGCGAACTGGTCGTGCACGAACGCCCGGCTGGTCAGCGTGACCCGGTCGAGCTGCGCGTGGGCGGCCGCGATCAGCCCGGGGTGCCGGTGCCCGAAGTTGAGCGCCGAATAACCGGCCAGGAAGTCGAGGTAGCGGCGCCCGTCGACGTCGGTGACCCAGGCACCCTCGCCGGAGGCGATGACGACGGGCAACGGGTGGTAGTTGTGCGCGGTCCAGCGCTCCGCGTCCGCGAGAGCTTCCGGCGTCCGCATGTCGACGCTTGTCATCGCACCTCCAACGTGCAGCACTTCGGTCCGCCGCCGGCCTTGCGCAGCTCGGAGACGTCGACCGGGACGGTCTGGTAGCCGGCCGCGTTGAGCTCGGCGGCCAGGTGGCCGGCCTGCACCGGCAGCACCACGGTACGGCCGTCGCTGACCGCGTTGAGGCCCAACACCGCGGCATCCTCCGCATTCGCGATCACCGCGTGCGGGTAGAGCTGGCGGAGCACCGCCAGCGAGCCGGGGGAGAAGGCCTGCGGGAAGTACGCGACGTTGGTGTCGTCGAGCACGCACAGCGCCGTGTCGAGGTGGTAATAGGCCGGGTCGACCAGCTGGAGTGTGATCACCGGGCGGCGCAGCACCTCCTGCGTCTCCGCGTGCGACGCGTGTGACGTGCGGAAACCGGTGCCGGCCAGCAGCACGTCGCCGGCGAGCAGAATGTCGCCCTCGCCCTCGTTGGTGTGCTTGGGCATCGTGACGTCGAACTGCCGCTCACGGAACCAGGCGGCGTACGCCGGGGCTTCGTCGGCCCGCTCGGCGTCGCGGAACTGGACCCCGAGCACCCGGCCGTCGACCACGGTGGCGCCGTTGGCCGCGAACACCATGTCGGGCAGGCCGGGCAGCGGTTCGATCAGTTCGACGGTGTGACCCAGGTTGAGGTACGTCTGGCGGAGCGTCTCCCACTGCCGGACGGCGAGAGCGTTGTCGTACGGAGCCGTGGGATCCATCCACGGGTTGATCCGGTACGTCACCGCGAAATGGGTCGGGCGGCACATGAGGTATCGGCGCATGACTGAAACGCTAGAGCCGCCGTGGCTTACGGATCTATGACTCGATCGTGCGTTCCGCGATCGATCGTTGCGTGATCAGCCCTAGCTGCGAAGATTCGTTGCAAACACCGAAGGGCGGCTCATCGTTGAGCCGCCCTTCGAAGGTTGTCACGGTCGCGAACCGCTGACCGCGAACGATTAATTGCCCTCAGAACCGGTTGAGAAACTGTGAATCAAGCCACTCGCGAAGGGTGTTCACCGGCTGCAAGTCGGTGCCCAGCCAGGAGAGCGAACCGGTCAGGGCCAGCACGCCGAGCACGATCGCGCCGAGCGACAGAACCGTGCCGAGGAGGGCATCGGACTTGCCGGCGACGTGGCGCTTGCCGGTCGCGCGGAGGCCGCCCAGCGACAGGATCAGGGCCAGGCCGGCGACGCCGATGCCATAGCCGAGCAGTGGGCCGGAGAGCACCAGCAGGATCGAGGCCACCCCGAGGATCAGGCCGAGCGTCGCCAACAGGCTCGCGCGCGGCTTGGGGCCGGTCACGACCGGCACCGGCTTCTCGGCGACGACCGGCTTCTCGACGACCTTGGGCGTCTCGGCGGTGTCATGGTTGTCCGGCCACCGCTTCACCGCGGCGGGCGGGGGCGGCGGGGCCACGGTGCGGTCTTTCGGCCGCAGATCGGCCGTGGTGTCATCGTCGCTGCGCGGGCGCACGGGCGTGCCGGCCCGAGCGGGGGTGTCAGTGGTGGTGGCGGGACTCGCCGTCGTCGGACGGTCCGCCTCCGCGGCATCGGTCTCGGTCTGGCGGGAGAACGTCGGGAGCCTCACGTCAGCACCTCCTTGACGGATATGGGGGATGACACTCCACTACCCACATCCGTCAAGAAGCACACAAGACCTGGTCAGACCGGCAGAGCCACCACGTCACTGGCCTTGGTGATCACGTGGTCGACCATGCCGTAGGCCTTGGCCTCCTCGGCCGTGAACCAGCGGTCACGGTCGGCGTCGCGCTCGATCTCCTCGGCGGTGTGGCCGGTGTGGAACGCGATCCGCTCGTTCATCACGTGCTTGACGTGCAGCATGCTCTCGGCCTGGATGGCGATGTCGGCCGCGGTGCCACCGATGCCACCGGACAACTGGTGCATCATCACCCGGGCGTGGGGCAGCGCGTAGCGCTTGCCGGGGGCGCCGGCGCAGAGCAGGAACTGGCCCATCGAGGCGGCCATGCCGAGAGCGATCGTGGCGACGTCGTTCTTGATGTATTGCATCGTGTCGTAGACCGCCATGCCGGCACTGATCGAGCCGCCCGGCGAGTTGATGTAGAGCGCGATGTCCCGCTCGCTGTCGTTGGACGCCAACAGCAGCATCTGGGCGCAGATCCGGTTGGTGACCTCGTCGTTCACCTCGCTGCCCAGGAAGATGATCCGCTCCCGCAGGAGCCGCTCGAACACCTGGTCGTCGAAGGTCGCCCCGCCGCGCATCTCGAGACCGCCCGGCATCCTCTTCAGCTCGTCACTCATGTCCCCAGCTTTCCTCAGCATCCACGTCGTCACCCAGCGATTCTCCTCTCGGCGGAAATGCGGCTACCGTTGCCTCTCGTGCCAGAGGGACACACCATTCATCGGCTTGCCGCGATGCATCGCGAGCTCTTCGCCGGGCAGCCGCTTGCCGTCTGCAGTCCGCAGGGTCGCTTCACGGCCGGGGCGGCGCTGGTCGACGGGCGCACGCTGCGCGACACCGAGGCGTACGGCAAGCATCTGTTCCATCACTACGACGGTGACCTCAGCGTGCACGTCCACCTGGGACTCTATGGAAAGTTCGCGGACGGGACGCCGCCCGTGCCGCAACCGGTCGGGCAGGTGCGGATGCGGCTCGCCGGGGCACGGCACTGGCTGGAGCTGCGCGGGCCGACCGCGTGCGAGGTGTTCGATCCGGTGCGGGCGCAGCAGTTGCGGGACCGGCTGGGGGCCGATCCGCTGCGGGACGACGCCGACCCCAGCACCTCGTTCAAGCGGATCGCGACAAGCACCAAGCCGATCTTCGCGCTGCTGCTGGATCAGACGATCGTGGCCGGCTGCGGGTTGATCTACGCGAACGAGGTGCTCTTCCGGGCCGGGCTGGCACCGACCACGCCGGGGCGGTTGGTCGGCGCCGAGGGCTGGGACGCGCTCTGGTCCGATCTGCGGTCGCTGATGAAGGAGGGGGTGGCGCGCGGACGCATCGACACAGTGCACACCGAACACACCCCCGAGGCGATGCGGCGAGCGCCGCGCGTCGACCGGCACGGCGGCGAGGTGTACGTCTACCGCCGTCCCGGTCAGCCGTGCCTGGTCTGTGGCACCGAGGTGAGCCGTGGCCCCCTGGCCGGCCGCAACCTCTACTGGTGTCCCACCTGCCAGCAGAGCTAGCCGGCCGGGACCGCGTCGGCGGGCTGCGGCCCGGCCGACGGGGCCGGGCCGGGTGCCGTGGTGGTGGCGCTCGGTGCGGGTGCGGGTGCCGTGGTGGTCGGAGCCGGGGTGGGCAGATCCGGGATGCCGAGCTTGAAGTTCTGCTTCAGCCACGGCAGCAGCTGCTGGTACGCCGCGATGGTGTCGGGCTGGTTGAAGTCGTGGGACAGCACGATCGAGCCGGGCCGCACGTGTTTCTTGACCTCGGCGATCACCCGGGCGGTGTGGGCGGCGTCGTTCTCACCCGCGTCGTGCTTCCAGTCCTGCGGGTCGACCTCCCAGTAGAGCGAGGACATCCCGGCGGTCGCGGCCACGCCGACGAGGCGGTCGGTGAAGTTGCCGCCGGGCGCCCGGAAGAACGGGATCGGCGCGCCCGGCACCGCGGCCTGGATCGCCGCGTTGGTGCGGGCGAGGTCGGCCTCGATCTTCGCCGGGTCGTCCTTACCGATGGTGAGGCTGTGGTTCCACGTGTGGTTGCACAGCGTGTGTCCCGCGGCCACGATCTGCCGCACGATCTCGGGGTGCTTGCGGACCTGCTCGCCGACCAGGCAGAACGTCGCCTTGACCTGATATTGGCC
The DNA here is from genome assembly GCF_016862195.1 of Paractinoplanes ferrugineus. GTDB lineage: Bacteria > Actinomycetota > Actinomycetes > Mycobacteriales > Micromonosporaceae > Actinoplanes > Actinoplanes ferrugineus. The sequence continues at coordinate 148,359 of NZ_BOMM01000003.1, forward strand.
GAGCAGCGCCAGGATCTTCGGGGTCTGCTGCGGGTCGGGGCCGTCGTCGAAGGTGAGCGCCACCGTCGAGTTGCCGGTGACTCGCAGCGAGGCGCCGGGGCCGCTGCCCTGTTCCTTCGCCGCCGCCGACGGGGCGGTGCCGGTGGCCGTGGCGGCCGGCGTGCTCGGCGTCGGTGCGGCCGGGGCCTTGGCCTGCTGGGCGCCCGCGGGGCGGGAGTCGTCCCGGTCCCGCGAGGAGTTGTCCGGCTTGGTCTTCTGGGCGGCCTGGGTGCCGGCCTTGCCCTCGGACGCGGCGTTGATCGCGTCGAGGCCGCTCGTGCCGCGGGCGCCGGGGATCGCGATCAGCAGCAGGCCGACCGCGACCAGCGAGGCGAGCAGCACCTGCTGCCGCGTCTTGCCCATCAGCAGCCAGGACTCGATCGGCAGGGTCCCGGGGGCGCGGTGGCTGCCGGTGATCGGCCGCTCGGCGACCCCGGACCGGTGCGTCGCCGCGTGGCGGCCCGGCCGGGTGGCGGTGCGGTCGCGCGGGCCCGGAATGCCCGGCCGGCTCGAGCCGGCCTGCCGGTCCGAGCCATCCTGCCGGCCCGGGATGTCGCGCCGGCTCGGGATGTCGCGCCGGCCGGCGGTGCCGCGCTGATGCCTCGCGGAGCGGGTCGGGCGCTCGGGCGTCGGCTCGGTGAAGTCCGGATCCGCGGTCACCGGGGGCAGGTCGAGAGAGACCCGCGGCCGGGAGTCGGCAAGCGACTCGGGGCGACGATGGCGGCCGCCCGCCTCGGCGACGTCGCCGGACGCCGGGCTCGGGAAACGAAGAGATTGCGGCGACATGCTGCATCTCTACCGTCTGACAAGATCTGATGCGAGACCAGATCGGTGATACCACTCCTACGGTGAGTAGTATCGCCAGCTAGCTGTCGGTGACCCCGCAACTCACAAAATACTCACATCGCCGCGTGTACGGCATCCGTGGCTTTGCGCGCCGCGATCAGCACCGGATCCCAGACCGGGGCGAACGGCGGGGCGTAACTGAGGTCCAAAGCGGTCATCTCCTCGACCGTCATCCGGTTCCACACCGCCACCGCCAACGCGTCGATCCGTTTGGCCGCCTCGGCCTTGCCGACGATCTGCGCGCCCAGCAACGTCCCGGTGCGACGCTCGGCGATCAGCTTGATCGTCATCCGGCTGGCGCCCGGGTAGTAGCCGGCCCGGCTCGTCGACTCCACACTGGCCGTCACGAACGCGAAGCCGGCTCGGGTGGCCTCCTTCTCGGTGAGACCGGTGCGGGCCACCTCGAGCTCGCACACCTTGGTCACCGCGGTGCCGATCACCCCGGGGAACGTCGCGTAGCCGCCGGCCAGGTTGATGCCGGCCACCCGGCCCTGCTTGTTGGCGTGCGTGCCGAGCGGGATGTTCACCGGCGCGCCGGTCAGCAGGTGGTGGCTCTCCACGCAATCGCCCGCCGCCCAGATGTTGTCGGTGCCCGCCACCCGCATGCGCCGATCGGTGCGCACCCCGCCGGTGGGTCCGACCGGCAGACCCGCGGCCGCGGCCAGCTCGCTGTTCGGGCGTACGCCCAGGCCCAGCACCACGATGTCGGCCGGCAGCGAACCGGTCGGGGTGACCACTTCGGTGACCCGGCCGTCCGTCGTCGCCAAGCCGGTCACCTGCGCCTCGGTGACCACCTTGATGCCCTCCCGGCGGATCGCCTCGGCCACCAGCGTGCCCACGTCGGGGTCGACCGTCTTGGCCATCGGCTGCGCCGACTTCTCCAGCAGCGTGACGTCGAGACCCCGCTTGAGCAGGGCTTCGGCCATCTCCACCCCGATGTAACCGCCACCGATCACGACCGCGGTGCGCCGGGCCGGCTCGCCGTCGAGCCACTCCTGGATGGCGGTGCCGTCGTCGAGCGTCTGCACCCCGAAGACGCCGGCCGCCGGGACGCGCGCCCACTCCGGCGTGACCGGGGACGCGCCGGTCGCGTACATCAGCTGGTCGAATTTCTCGCGCACCTCGCCGCCGCCGACGAGATCGCGCGCCAGGACCTCGCGGTTCTCGACGTCGATCGCGACCACCTCGTGCCGCAGGCGCACGTCGATGCCGGCTTCGCGGTGCGCCTCGGGAGAGCGGGCGACAAGCGCGTCGAGCTCGCCGACCGCCCCACCGATCCAGTAGGGGATGCCGCACGCCGAGTACGACGTGAAGCGGCCACGCTCGAACGCGACGATCTCCAGCCGGTCGGGACCGAGACGCTTGCGGGCCTGCGACGCCGCCGACATGCCGGCCGCATCACCGCCGATGACGACGAGCTTCACGTCCTTCAACCTACGTCGCGGTCCGGCGAAAAATCAGGCTTCGCCGCGAGTGGTACGCGCCAGCCAGTCCACCACGTCGGCGACCGTGCCGTCGCGGCCCAGGATCGCGCGCTGCCGGGCCGCCCCGGTGCCGTGCGCCCGCAACCGTCCCATCAGGACAGTGACCATCTCCAGGTCGCCGTGCCGTTCGAGCTCCGGTTGTACGTAGTCGAACAACTGCCGCATCAACCGCCAGGCCGGCCGGGGCTCCCGGGTGGCCAGGTCGAGCAGCTGACCCTCGAGCCCGTCCTTGGCGGCCCGCCAGTGCGCCGCCATCAGCAACGGATGCGGCACGTCCGGGGCCGGCGCGCCCTCGCCGATGTCTCGCAGCAGCGTCGCCACCAGACCCCGGGCCAGGGCGGCGAGCAGCATCGCGTCGTCCAGGCTCGGCGTCACGTCGCCCATCCGGATCTCCACCGTCGGATAGGCGGCGGACAGCCGGGCGTACCAATAGAGCATTCCCTCGTCGAGCATCGCCCCGCTCGCCTGGAGATCCCGGACGAGCTCCTCGTAATGCTCGAACGAATCCAGCTGCGGCGTCGGCCCGACGGTGGGCCAGCGCTCCCAGAGCATCGACCGCCAGCTCGCGTAGCCGGTGTCGCGACCGTTGTAGAGCGGCGAATTGGCCGAAGCGGCCTGGAAAACCGGAAGCCAGGGCCGCAGGTGGTTCAGCACCCGGATGCCGCTTTCGCGATCGGGGATGCTGACGTGTACGTGCGTCCCACACATGCCCTGACCAGGAGAAAGGTCGCCGAACCGCGCGCGCATCTGGTGATAGCGCGGCTTGTCGACGAGCCGCGCCGCCGGTCCCGCCGCCGGCCCGGCCCCGATCGCCACCAGGCGCGCACCCGCCTGCTCGGCCGCGCCGGCCACCACGCCGCGCAGCTCCTTCATCGCCGCGTGGAGCCCGCTCAGCTCCAGCTGCGGCGGGCTGGCCACCTCGATCTGGGTGCGAAAATACTCGTGCTGCACCGACTCCGAATATTCCGCCGGAACATGATCGAGCACCTGCTCGACCGCTTCCACGCCACGCGGCTCGACCGCGTCGACGAGTAGATATTCCTCCTCGATGCCGAGCGTCAGAAGATTCTGCGACTCGGCCTCCTCGGCCAACTCTTCGGAGATCGTGGTTCCACTGGCAGCGGCGTCCATGCGCCCCGGATACCCTTTGTCTGACGCGTGGAAACGGTTGCGGGCACAAGCTACTTTTGCCGCATGCTGCTCGAGAGTTTCCGGGCGCTCCTCGCCCTTCTCGACCCCACCCGTTCCGGGCTGACCCTGCTCTGGTCAGCTCTGCTCGGGCCGGCTCTGGCATGGCCGGCGCTGTCCGGGCCTGCGCTGTCCGGGCCTGCGCTGTCGGGACCCGCGCTGTCGGGGGCCCAGCTTGTTGTCGGGCTGGCGCTGATCGCCGCTGTCCTGCTTGTCGCCGCCGCGACCATCCCGGTCCTCGCTCCGCCGTTCGCCCCGGCGACCTATGCCCTGGCCCACCGCGCCCGCGCCACACTGCGCCCCCGCCTGGCCGACCCCGACGCCCCCGGCCGCCCACGTTCGCGAGCGCCGGCTGTGCGCCCCGCGGCAGCCTGAGCCTCCGCCAAGATCAGACTCTCGGCTCCACCGGTGACGTTGCTCCTGCTCGCATGGAGCCGCGTGCCCTGGTGACAGGTTGTGGCCGCCCGCACCCGCGCCCCGAACCGATCCATCCCGAATGCGGCGCCCTCGCCGGCGCCCTCGGTCGCGGAGGGCCCTTTTTGAGGGAAGTCGGGGCCTCCTGAACTGGGGGGAGCCCTCTTTCCCTGAAGTCGCGGTCTCGACGGGAAGTTGCGGGCTCGACGGCTCCTCGGTCGCGGTTCGACGCGCGGCCGGGCGCCATCGGGTGCGACACCGGCTCGGCTGGAGCCGACGACCCGCCGGCGAGCTGGGTGTCGCGGGAAGGGTGCACGGTCCGGCCTCGACGTGCGGGGCTGATCTTGGTGAGGAATTGCGTACTGCCGCCTCAGTGTCCAAATTGCTTCGGGCCAAGGGGTATCGGTGTTCATTTCTGACGTTTTCGGGGCCGTGGTCGACGCGGCTCACTTCGCTGTCGAAGGTATTTCCACACTGCTCGGTCCGGTTGCCGGGAGTCTCTCGGCGGCCTTGGCGATTGTCGTGTTCACGCTGCTCGTCCGGTTGTTGATCAGCCCGATCAGCTATCTGCAGGTGCTCGGGGAGCGGCGGCGGGCGGCGCTCGATCCGCAACTGAAACAGTTGCGGGCGAAGTATGCCGATGATCCCGCGAAGCTGATGGCGGAGACGTTCGCACTGCAGCGGGCCAATGGCATCAGCCCGTTCGCCGCGTTTCTGCCCGCGCTGGCGCAGGCGCCGTTCTTCATGATCATGTACCGGGTGGCGATGACGGCGCCGGCCGGGGCGGTCTTCGGAGTTCCGTTGACCGCGCATCTGTGGGCGGGGGCGCCGGCGTTCTTGGCATTGATTGCGGTCGCTGTCCTGATCGCTCGGTGGTCGTCGCGGCGAATGCCGGTGGAGACGCCGAGGCTGCTGCGGATGCTGCCCTATCTGACTGTTCCGGTGCTGGCCTGGATGCCGCTCGCCGGGGCCCTTTACCTGGTCACGTCCTCTGCGTGGACGGCGCTCGAACATGCGGTTCGGCGGAAGCCGGTAACAACGGGCAATCGTTGACCGCCAATGTTGACAACCCTCTGTAACAAGCGTGAAATCCGCTGAGAGCGCTCTCACGCGCCCCGACTCCCGCCTTCGACCCCCCTACGGAAAGGCGCAACCCATGTCACGCACTCGGAAGAGGCTTCGTGGCGTTCTCGCGGTGGCGACCGCCGCCGTCGCGGTCGCTGCGACCGCCGTCTTTACCATGGATGCCAACGCGGCCGTCCCCGCCGCGCCGTCCGGTATGACCACCGTCTTCAGCGACGACTTCACCGGCGCGGCCGGCACCGGGCTCAACCGGTCGAACTGGCTCTACGACATCGGCACCGGCTATCCGGGCGGCGCGGCCAACTGGGGCACCGGCGAGGTCGAGACGATGACCGACTCGACGAGCAACGTCTACCAGGACGGCAGCGGCAACCTGGTGATCAAGCCGATCCGGGACTCGGCCGGGCGGTGGACGTCGGGGCGGGTCGAGACGCAGCGCACCGACTTCGCGGCGCCGGCCGGTGGCAAGGTCCGCATCGAGGCGCGCCTGCAGCAGCCGAACGTCAGCGGAGCCGCGGCGGCCGGTTACTGGCCGGCGTTCTGGACGCTCGGCGCGGCCGCCCGTCCGGTGGGGGCCACGAACTGGCCGAGCATCGGCGAGTGGGACATCATGGAGGACATCAACGGCCGGTCGTCGGTGTTCGGCGCGCTGCACTGCGGCACCAACCCGGGCGGTCCCTGCAACGAGACCACCGGCCTCACCAGCGGTGAGAAGGCCTGCTCCGGCTGCCAGACCGGCATGCACACGTACGCGCTGGAGTACGACCGCAGCGTCTCGCCCGAGCAGATGCGGTGGTACCTGGACGGCAACAACTACTTCACCGTCAACGCCAACCAGGTCGACGCGACCACCTGGAACAACGCCACCCACCACGGCGTGTTCGTGATCCTCAACGTGGCGATGGGCGGCGGCTTCCCGGCCGCGTTCGGGGGCGGCCCCACCTCGGCGACGCAGTCCGGGGTGCCGATGATCGTCGACTACGTGGCGGTCTACCAGTCGGGCGGGGGCACGACCACGCCGCCGACGACCTCGCCCACCACGCCGCCGCCGACCGGGGGCAGCCGGGACGCGTTCGCGCGGATCGAGGCCGAGTCGTCGAACGCGTCGGCCGGCGTGATCGTCGAGACCTGCTCCGAGGGCGGGCAGAACGTCGGTGCCGTCGCGAACGGTGACTGGCTGCAGTTCAACAATGTCAACTTCGGCGGCGGCGGGGTCCGCGACTTCGTCGCCCGGGTCGCCTCGGGTGCGGGTGCCGGGATCAGCGGCCTGGTGGAGATCCGCCTGGACAGTCGCTCGAACGCGCCGATCGGCAGTTTCGCCCTGGCGAGCACCGGTGGCTGGCAGAACTGGACGTCGATTCCCGGCAACGTCGCGAACGTCACCGGCAGCCACACGGTCTATGTGACCTTCACCAGCGGGCAGCCGAACGACTTCGTCAACCTCAACTGGATCCAGTTCCGCAAGTAGTTACCCGCCTCGATGGGCCGGAAGTGCTGACCTGCGCTTCCGGCCCATCGTTGCATAGTACGAAATTATTTAAGGTTGTTTAACGTCCATCCCTCTGGACTTCACTGTTAACAGTCCTAAAGATTGATGCAAATCACAGGACGCATGGAGGGACGGCTATGAAGCGCTCCAGATCGGTAGTCCTCACGACCGTGGCGGCGCTCGCCGTGGGCGGTGCGGCGGTCTACTTCTCGGGCCCGGCCGGCGCTGCCGCCGCCTGTGCCTCCGCGTGGTCGTCCACCCAGGTCTACGTCGGTGGCAACAGCGCCTCGCAGAACGGCCACAACTACACCGCGAAATGGTGGAACCAGAACGAGTCGCCGGCGACCCACTCGGGTCAGTGGGACGTGTGGGCCGACAACGGGTCCTGCGGAACGTCCACCCCGACGACGGCGCCGCCCACCACCCGGCCGACCACGGCGCCCCCGACCACCGCCCCGCCCACGACGGCTCCGCCCACGACGGTCCCGCCCACGACGGTCCCGCCCACGACGGTCCCGCCGAGCAACGGCACGCTCCCGAAGCACTTCCTCACCGGCTACTGGCAGAACTTCTACAACGGCGCGGCCGCCCTCAAGCTCGCCGCCGTCCCGACCAACTACGACCTGGTCGCGGTCGCCTTCGCGGACGCTTCGCCGACCCCCGGCGCGGTCACCTTCACCCTGGATGCGGGCCTCGCCGCCCAGGTCGGCGGTTACTCCGACGCCCAGTTCAAGGCCGACATCGCCACGCTGCACTCGCGCGGCAAAAAGGTGATCATCTCGGTCGGCGGGGAGAAGGGCACGGTGAGCGTCGCCGACTCCGGTGCGGCCACCAACTTCGCCAACTCGGTCTACTCGCTGATGACGACGTACGGCTTCGACGGTGTCGACATCGACCTCGAGAACGGTCTGAACTCGACCTACATGGCCCAGGCGCTACGCGGCCTGCGGGCCAAGGCGGGCGCCAACCTGATCATCACGATGGCGCCGCAGACGATCGACATGCAGAGCCCCGGCTCGTCGTACTTCGCCCTGGCGCTGTCCATCAAGGACATCCTCACCGTGGTGCACACGCAGTACTACAACTCCGGCGCGATGCTCGGCTGCGACCAGATGAACGCGTACTCGCAGGGCACGGTGAACTTCCTGACCGCCCTCGCCTGCATCCAGACCCAGAACGGCCTGCGCCCCGATCAGGTCTCTCTCGGTCTGCCGGCCAGCACCAGCGCCGCGGGTGGCGGTTACCAGTCACCGGCGAACGTCAACGCCGCCCTCGACTGCCTCGCTCGGACCACCAACTGCGGGAGCTTCAAGCCGCCGGCGACCTACCCGGGCATCCGCGGCGCGATGACCTGGTCGATCAACTGGGACGTCACCAACGGCAGTTCCTTCGCCAACACCGTCAAGCCGCACCTCGCCACCCTCCCCTGAGCGCCCCAACCCCCAGGAGTCCCCGTGAAACTCGGTCGAAAACTGCTGATCCTCGGGTCGGTCACGGCCACCGGCCTGGCCGCCGCGATCATCCCGATGACGATGTCGAACGCGGCCACCGCCTGTGCCGCCGGCTGGTCCTCGTCCGCCGTCTACGTCGGTGGCAACAGCGCCTCGCAGAGCGGTCACAACTACACGGCGAAGTGGTGGACCCAGAACGAGTCGCCGGCGACCCACTCGGGTCAGTGGGACGTGTGGGCCGACAACGGCGCCTGCGGTGGCACCACCCCGCCGACCACCCCGCCCACCACCGGCCCGACCACGAACCCGCCCACCACCCCGCCGTCCACCGGCACCAAGATGGCGAGCGCGCCCTACGTCTACCCGGGCTGGGGCAACCCGCCGGCGCCCGCCACGGTCATGAACGCCACCGGCATCAAGGCGTTCACCATCGCGTTCGTGCTGGCCAACGGCTGCAACCCGGTGTGGGACGGCGAGGGCGGCCTGACCGGCGGGGCGCACGCCACCTATATCGCGCAGGCCCAGGCGGCCGGTGCCAGCATCGTGCCGTCGATCGGCGGCTGGAGCGGTAACAAGCTCGGCCCGAACTGCGCCACCCCGGAGGCGCTCGCCGGCGCGTATCAGAAGGTGATCGACGCTTTCGGCCTGAAGGCGATCGACATCGACATCGAGAACACCGACGAGTTCGAGAACACCGTCGTGCAGGACCGCATCCTGAACGCGTTGAAGATCGTCAAGCAGAAGAACCCCTCGGTGAAGACGATCCTGACCTTCGGCACGTCGCCGACGGGCCCGAACTACTACGGCACCCGGCTGGTGCAGCAGGCCAAGGCGCTCGGCGCGAACGTCGACATCTTCACCCAGATGCCGTTCGACTTCGGCGGCGGCGCCGACATGTACGCGGCCACCACCGGCGCCTCCGAGGGCCTGAAGAACCTGCTCAAGACGACGTTCGGCTACACCGACGCGCAGGCCTACAGCCACCTGGGCATCTCCGGCATGAACGGCCTGTCCGACCAGCAGGAGCTGACCTCCACCGACACCTGGACCCGGATCCGCGACTACGCCAGGAGCAAGGGCCTCGCGCGGTTCACCTTCTGGGCGGTCAACCGGGACCGAGGATGCGCCGGGGGCGGCGTCGTCTCCAACTGCTCGGGCATCGCGCAGGCCGACTGGGCCTTCACGAAGATCAGCGCAGGATTTTAGTCACGGTTGACTGACGCGCGGTCGCTCTTCGGGGCGGCCGCGCGTCGCTTTTTGACCACCCACCAGATGACCGCGCCGACGAAGAACGCCCCCACCGCGTAGTCGAAGAAGTGGCTGTACTTCTCGATGTTCTGCCAGCGCGCGCCGAGCAGGTAGCCGCCCATGATGAACAGCGAGTTCCAGATCCCGCTGCCGATCGCGGTGAAAACCAGGAACTGGCCGATCGGCATGCGATTGGCGCCGGCCGGGATCGAGACCAGGGAGCGTACGACCGGAGCGCAGCGCCCGACGAGCACCGCCGACTTCTCGTGCTTCTCGAACCAGCGATCCGCCTTGTCCAGGTCCTGCGCGTCGACCAGCGGAATCCGGTCGAGCCATCGGCGCAGCCGGTCCTCGCCGAGCCCGCGGCCGAGCCAGTAGAGAAGCAAGGCCCCGGCCACCGACCCGGCGGTCGCCGTGATCAGCACCAGGATCAGCCCGACCCGGCCCTCGGCGGCCAGGTAGCCGGCCAGCGACAGGACGATCTCGCTGGGAATGGGAGGGATCAGGTTCTCCAGCGCGACGAGCAGGCCGACGCCCGCCTCGCCGAGTGACTCGATCACCGACGCGACCCAGCCGGTGAGTCCGGACAGCTGCCCAAGGTCGCTTTCTGCCATCGCTCATGTTTACCCGATGACCTCGCCGCCAACCGTTCTCATGTACTGATCATCGGTATATGCTGCCGCCGTGACTGACGGACCGATGCGGGAGCCGACCTTCCTGGTCCTCACCGCCCTCGCCGGCGACCCGCGACATGGCTATGCCGTCCTCGAGGACATCGCCGCGATGACCGACGGCCGGGTCCGGCTGCGTGCCGGCACGCTCTACGCGGCGCTCGACCGGCTGCGCACCGAGGGCCTGATCGAGGTCGACCGCGAGGAGATCGTGCAGTCCCGGCTGCGGCGCTACTACCGCCTCACCGGGGCCGGCGTGCGGAGCCTGACCGCCGAGACCGCCCGCCTGCGCGCGCAGGCCACTATCGCGGAGCGCCGGCTGAGCGCCCGCTGGACCGAGCTTGGGGGAGCCACCGCATGACCACGCCGGAGAAACGCTTTCGTCGGCTGCTCGCGCTCTTCCCCAGAGAGCACCGCGCGGAGTACGGCGAGGAGATGCTCGGCGTCCTGCTGGCCGACGGCCGCACCGGGCCGGGAGTGACCGCCGACCTGCTGCGGGCGGCCGCCGGTGCCCAGTTCCGGCAGGCCTGGGCGGCATATCGGGACGAGCGGTGGCGCCACGCCGCGTTCGTGGTGCAGCTCTTCGGTTCGATCCTGCTGCTGTCCATGGCCGTCCGTCGATTCGTCGCGGTGATCTGGGCGATGATCAGGTGGCCGGAGCATGACCTCACCGGGTTCTACGGGGTCGATCTGGTTCGCACGCTCGGCTGGACGGTCGCCGTGGCCGGGGTCGTGCTCGGCATCCGGCTGCTCGGGGTGGCGGGCGCGGCGGCCGGGCTGGCCGGCGAGATCGTCGCGCCGTTCCGGTTCTATCTGGACACCCCCGCGCAGGTCCTCAACGCGTACTGGATCGTGGTGGCCGCGGTGGTGGTGCTGATCGCCGCGACGGTGTCCGTCCGGCGAGGCGTCCCCCGGGGCTGGCCGTTGGTGGTGGCGGCGGGCGCGGTGCTGGTCGGCCAGGGGGTGGCTCCGTTGGGTCTGCGGGGGCAGCTGTTCGGCGTGGCCGCGTTGCTGGCCCTGATCGCGGTCGCCCTGGTGGACCCCGCCGGCCGGCGCCGGGTGGTCGTCCTCGCGGTGCCGGTCCTGGCCGTGTTCCCGCTGGTCCGGCTGGGGTTCGCCGGCCTCGTCGAGTACAACGCGGGCCACCCCGAGTCGATCGCGCTCATCGACCCGCTGCAGTGGGCCGTGCTGGTGGTCGTCCCGGTCGTGGCGTTCGTCGTCGCCGGTGAGGTCGACCGCCGGTTTCGGGCTCCGATGGCCGGGACAAGTAATGGGGCATGAGTGACCAGTGGTACAAGAAGGCTGTCGTCTACTGCTGCGACATCGATACCTTCGCCGACTCGAACGGGGACGGCGTCGGCGACATCCAGGGCCTGATCGGCCGGCTGGACTATCTGTCCCGGCTCGGGATCACCTGCCTGTGGCTGAACCCGATCCACCCGTCGCCGGACCGCGACGACGGTTACGACGTGTCCGACTTCTACAACGTCGACCCGCGTTTCGGCACCCTCGGTGACTTCGCCGAACTGTTGCACCAGGCGGGCAACCGCGGCATCAAGGTGATCATCGACCTGGTCGTGAACCACACCTCCGACCAGCACCCGTGGTTCCAGTCGGCGCGGTCGTCGCCCGATTCGCCGTACCGTGACTGGTATGTCTGGGCCGACAGCGCGCCGTCCGACCGGCACCAGGGCATGGTTTTCCCCGGCGAGCAGGGCGAGACCTGGTCCTACGACCGCACCGCGAAGCTCTGGTATTACCACCGGTTCTACAAGTTCCAGCCGGACCTGAACATCAAGAACCCGGCCGTGCGCGAGGAGATCAAGAAGATCTGCGCGTTCTGGCTCCAGCTCGGCGTCGCCGGGTTCCGGATGGACGCGGTGCCGTTCATCATCGAGGAGACCGAGCCGGGCAACGCCAACCCGCCCAAGGACCTCGACTACCTCACCGACCTGCGGCAGTTCGTGCAGTGGCGCAAGGGTGACGCGGTGCTGCTGGCCGAGGCGAACGTGGAGCCCGACGAGCTGGTGAAGTTCTTCGGCGACGCGGGCGGCTCGAACAACCGCATCCACATGCTGTTCGACTTCATGCTCAACGGCCAGGTGATGCTGGCGCTGGCCCGGCAGAACCCGGAATCGATAATCGAGGCGCTGCGCGAGACGCCGAAGTTGCCGGCCGGCGGCCAGTGGGCGACCTTCCTGCGCAACCACGACGAGGTCGACCTGTCCCGGCTCACCGCCGGCCAGCGGGAAGAGGTGTTCGCCCAGTTCGGCCCGGAGCCCGAGATGCAGCTCTACGGACGCGGCATCCGGCGGCGGCTGGCCCCCATGCTCGGCGGTGACCGGCGCCGGCTGGAGCTGGCCTACTCGTTGCAGTTCACCCTGCGGGGCACGCCGGTGCTGCGGTACGGCGAGGAGATCGGGATGGGCGACGACCTCTATCTCGAGGGGCGCGACGCCATCCGTACGCCGATGCAGTGGTCGTTGCTCGAGAACGCGGGCTTCTCCACGGCTGACTCCGGGAAACTGGTCCGGCCGGTGGTCGACAGCGGCGACTACGGCTACGAGAAGATCAACGTGACCAACCAGCGACAGGACCCGAAGTCGCTGTTGTCGTGGTTCGAACGGATGATCCGGACCCTGAAGGAGGCGCCCGAGATCGGCGCGGGCAGCTGTGTCCACGTCGACGTCCCGGTTCCCGAGGGTGTTCTGGTGCACCGTGCCGAGGACTCCACGGGTACGATGCTCTTTGTGCACAACCTGTGCACAAAGGATGCGGTGGTCGACCTCAGCTCGGTGTCCGCCGAGGCCGAGTTCCCGAACGACATCCTGGCCGACCGTGAGTACCCTGACCTGGGCAAGTTCGACCAGGTCCCGGTCGCCGGGTATGGCTATCGGTGGATCCGGATGCGGCGTTGCTCATGAGTCGGGTTACAGTCGGCCGTCGGCGCAGAGATCACCACCGGAGGCCGCAATGACGCAGTCCGCACCCACCCGCGTAGCCATCGTCACCGGAGCCGCGCGCGGCATCGGGGAGGCCACCGCCCGCAAGCTCGCCGCCGACGGGATGGCCGTCGCGGTCGTCGACCTCGACGAGGGTGCCTGCGCCAACACCGTGACCGCGATCCACGACGCCGGTGGCACCGCGCTGGCCGTCGGGGCCGACGTGTCCGACCCGGTGCAGGTCGCCGCGGCCACCGAGCGGGTGGTGGCCGAGCTCGGCCCGCCGACCGTGCTTGTCAACAACGCCGGCGTGCTGCGCGACAACCTGCTGTTCAAGATGACCGAGGACGACTGGGAGACCGTCATGGCGGTCCACCTGCGTGGCGCGTTCCTGTTCAGCCGGGCGGTCCAGAAGCACATGGTCGACGCCGGCTGGGGCCGCATCGTCAGCCTGTCCAGCACGTCCGCCCTGGGCAACCGGGGTCAGGCCAACTACGCCGCGGCCAAGGCGGGCATGCAGGGCTTCACCAAGACCCTCGCGATCGAGCTCGGCCGCTTCGGGATCACCGCGAATGCGGTCGCACCCGGATTTATCGTCACCGACATGACAGCGGCCACCGCCGCCCGGGTCGGGATGGATTTCACCGATTTCGAGAAAGCTGCGATCAGTCAAATCCCGGTGGGCCGATCGGGCCGTCCCGAAGACGTCGCGAACACCGTATCCTTCCTCGTCAGCGAGGGCGCCGGGTTCGTCTCGGGTCAGGTCATCTACGTGGCGGGCGGCCCCCGCGACTGAGCGTTGTTCAGGGCCTGCCTTGACCGGCGACGAGCGGTGGATGACCATGGCGGTCTCCACCGCCCTGAATAATCCTCACCAGTTGCTGAGGGGCGTTACAAAGAGATGATGAACAGACGCATGACCTCCCGCAGTGTCTCGCTGACCAGCACGTTCCTGTTGCTGGCGGCGGGCGGGGCGGCGGCCTGCGACCGAGGTAGCAAATATCATGACGAAGGCTTCTATTGCGCCGATGCGAACGGTGTGATTGTCGACGAGGATCTCTGCGACGACAACCACTACCACTCGTCCGGTGGGCTGTACCCCTATTACATCTGGCACTCCCCGTCGTACGGGCGTGGCTATTCGGTGGGCAGTCGGCTCCCCTCCGGGGGCAGCCGGTTCGCCTACAACGACAAGGCGTCCCGCTCGTCGTTCGGGCTGCCGTCCAGTGGCAAGATCGGTAACGGCACCATCAAGACGAGCGTGGTCGGCAAGGGCGGCAGTGGGTCGTCGTCGAGTGGGAAGAAGTCAGGCAGCTGACGTGCGGAGAGTTCCCTATGGTCCGGTCCGGGACGGTTGGAAGCTGACCAACTACAGTCTCGGACTGACCTACAACGACACCGAACTGCCCGACGGCACGATGCAGTCGTACTGGCAGGAGGGGCCGTACTACGACTTCACCGAGGCCGAGATCGGCGAGCTCGAGTCGGCCACCGCCACCCTGTTCGCCATGTGCACGGAGGCCGGCGACTGGATGGTGAAGCAGTGCCCGCGGCACACCGTGCAGGGCCGCCGTGAGGGCTACTTCGCCTCCGTCTGCAACCCGTCGAGCTGCTTCCTCGCCAAGATCGGCATCCCCGAGTTCGCGCACGAGCAGATCATCCGGACCTGGTTCGACGGCGACGCGGAGACCTGGACGCACTACGACAAAGACCCCGACATGCGGTTGCCGATGGAGACACCGGACTACTCGCCGAGCGTCTACGGCCGGTTCGACTTCTGGTACAAGGGCGCCGGCACCACCCCCAAGCTGCTCGAATTCAACGCGCAGACCCCGACGTCGCTGGTCGAGAGCGCGGTCGTGCAGTGGCACTGGGCCGACCAGACCGCGCTCACCCGGCACCCGTGGCGCCAGTGGAACTCGATCCACGACCGCCTGGTCGGCTGGGAGGCCGCCGACGGCGAGCCGGCCAACCCCGGCGCCTGGCGCCGCAACATCAACAAGTTGCGCGAGGCCCGAACGTGGCTGCCGGAAAAGCCGAAGATCTTCTTTGCCTACGAGACGAGCGAGACCTCCGGCGAGGACCGCATGAACGTCGCGTACCTGATGTCGACGGCGGAGGAGGCCGGTTACCCGGTCGAGCTGATCGCGATGAGCCAGATCGGCTGGGACGTGGCCGGCGACCGGGTCGTCTTCGTGCCCGAACCGGGCAAGGAGAGCAAGGCCCAGCCGATCGACATCATCTTCATGCTCTACCC
Organism: Paractinoplanes ferrugineus; assembly: GCF_016862195.1. GTDB lineage: Bacteria > Actinomycetota > Actinomycetes > Mycobacteriales > Micromonosporaceae > Actinoplanes > Actinoplanes ferrugineus. The sequence continues at coordinate 163,471 of NZ_BOMM01000003.1, forward strand.
GTGGGAGTGGTTCTGGACCGAGGAGGGCGGCAAGGGCTTCTTCCGCAACATGGCCGACCCCACCAAGCACGGCACGGTCTGGATCGAGCCGCCCTACAAGGCCGCCCTGCTGGGCAACAAGGCCCTGCTGCCGGTGCTGTGGAAGCTGTTCGGCGACGACCCGGAACGCTCCAAATATCTCCTGCCCGCCCATTTCGCCGGCTCCACCGGGGCGAAAGCCATGACCAGCTATGCCAAGAAGCCGGTGTGGGGCCGCGAGGGCGGCTCGGTCACGCTGGTGCGTGACGGCCAGGTCATCACCGAAAACCCGACGGAGTACGGGGCGGACGGCCTGTTCGTGCTGCAGGAGCTGTGTGAGCTCCCGGCGTTCGACGGTCTCGAGGGCACGGTCCACCCGGTGATCGGCTCGTGGCTGATCGACGGCGAGCCGGCCGGCATGGGCATCCGCGAGGGTTTGGGCACCGACGGTCTGGTAACCAAGGACACGTCGTTCTTCCTCCCGCACACGATCGAGGCCGACGCTTGACCGTTGGAGACGTGCCGTTGTCGCCACCCAGCGACGACCGGCTCACCGCGCTGACCAAAACCGGGCTGGCCGCCGAGCCCGACCCGGTGTTCGACCGCCTCGCCGAGCTGGTGCGCCGGGTGCTGCACGTGCCGGTGGCGCTGGTCAGCCTGGTGGAGGCGGACCGCCAGGTCTTCCCGGGCGCGTGCGGACTGGGTGAACCGTGGCAGGAGCGTCGCGAGACCCCGCTGTCGCACTCGTTCTGCAAGCTCGTGGTGGAGACCGCCGCGCCGTTGATCGTGGTGGACGCCCGTACCGACCCGCGGGTGGCCGGCAATCTCGCGATCACCGAGCTGGGCGTCATCAGCTACGCCGGGATGCCGCTCACCGACGAGGGCGGGAACGTCCTCGGATCGCTGTGCGCGATCGACTCGGTGCCGCGCCGGTGGACCGACCACGAGCTCACCGTGCTCTCCGACCTGGCCGCGGCCTGCTCGGACAGTCTGCGGCTGCGGATCGCCACGCAGACCGCCCGGCGTCGGGAGAGCCGGGCCGGGCTGGCCTTCGACCGCAGTCAGCACCTGCTGCGGGCGAGCGTCGCGCTGGCCAACACCGGCACCGTCGACGACGTCGTCAAGGTCCTGCGGGAGTTGGCGACAGTGACGCTCAGCCCGGACTTTGTCGGGGTCTCGCTTGTCGACCGGGCCGGGCGGATCAGCCTGCGGTCCGGTGACGTGCTGCCACCCCCGGTCGCCGAGCGGTGGAGCCGCTACTCGGGCGTCGTCACGCCCGCCGCGCTGGCCATCCGGCGGGGCGCCGCGGTGATGCTGCCCGACCTGGCGGCGATCCGGGCGTACGCGCCGGACGCCGGCGAGACGTTCGCCGAGATGGGTTGGGAGGCCGCGGTCAGCCTGCCGCTGCCCAGTCTGACCGGCCCGATCGGCGCGCTGACCTTCGTCTGGAAGCAGCCCTTCGCGCCGGACGAGATCGAGCAGGCGGTGCTGGCGGCTGTGGCCGGTTACGTCGCCCAGGCGCTCCAGCGTGCCGACTACCTTTTCGCCCAGAAGTCCGCGGCCGAGGTCCTGCAGTCGGCACTGCTCTCCGAGTTGCCCGACACGACCCCGTTCGAGGTGGCCTCCCGCTACGAGTCGGCCGCCCGGGGCGAGCATGTCGGCGGTGACTGGTACGACGCCGTCCGGCTGGACCCACGTCACCTGGCCCTGGTCATCGGCGACGTCACCGGGCACGACATGACGGCCGCCGCCATGATGGGCCGGCTGCGCAGCAAACTGCGGCTCCTGCTGGTGGACCGCAACGAGCCACCCGCGGCCCTGCTGCGCCGGCTCGACGCGGCCTGCCAGGTGCTGGGCGACCGGGTCGCCGCGACCGTGGTGCTGGCCTACCTCTACCCGGACCCGTCGGGCCACGGCCATCAGCTGCACTGGTCCAACGCCGGGCACCCGGGCCCGCTGCTGGTCACCGACGGTGTCGTCACCGTGCTCGAGGAGCGCGACCCGCTCCTGGGCGTGCTCAATCGCACCTCGCGGACCAGTCACCTCCGGCACGTGCCGCCCGGCTCGACCGTGCTGTTCTACACCGACGGCCTGATCGAGACCCGCACCAGCCTGTGGGACGACCGGGTGAGTCAGCTCTGCGACCTGGTGGCCGGCCTGGCCGACCGACCGCTGCCCGAGCTGCTCGACCGCCTCTATGCCGAACTGGCCGACGACGACCACGAGGACGACGTGGCCCTGATCGCGGTCCGCACCCCGCGCTGAACCCCGAAGGGTCAGGCGGCCGCGCGCGGGCGGTGCCGCCAGATCCACCACAGGCCGACGAACGGAAGGACCAGCGGCACATATCCGTAACCGCTGCCGAAGCGGGACCAGACGGTGTCGTCCGGGAAGGCGACCGCGTCGGCGATGCTCAAGGTGCCGACGATCAGCACGCCGAGCAGTTCGATGCTGCAGCTGACCAGCGCGATCCGGCGGCCACGCTCACCGCCGATCGCGAGGCCGACGGTGGCCGCGATGTAGACCAGGCCGGCCACGCCGGACAGCAGGTAGGCCAGCGGGGCCTCGGTGAAGTGGGTGGCGATCTGCACCAGGGCCCGGGCGCTCGCCGACAGCGCGAAGATGCCGTAGACGAACAGCAGCAACCGGCCCAGGCCGGTGTTGAGGGCGGCGTCGGCCGGCCGGGTGCGAGTGGTGGCGGGCGGTTGGTCAGGCAACGGTCACCGACGCAATCTGCTGCAGGCGCAGCACCAGGACCGGCAGCACCAGGCAGGCGACACCGAGGATCAAATTGCCCCACCGGGTCGGCTCCATCCGGGCCAGATAGATCGCGACCGGGGCGAACGCGATCGTAGTGATCAGGTAGCCGGCGAAGGTGGGGGTGTCCGACGGCCGGTGGTCGCCGACCAGACCGGCCACCGCGACCAGCACCAGCACCGCCACCAGCACGCCGAGGACGGCGGTGGCCAGCAGGTCGAAGCGGCTGGGCGCGCGGTTGAGCGCGGCGCGCAGCAGGAGCCAGGCCGCCAGCACGAGGGCGACGACGATGGTGGCGACCGACAGGGGTCCGTTCACCCGGCAAAGAGTACTGATGGCGAGTAGCCCGGGCGCGTGCGGCCGGGATAGTTTGCGATCATGCGCTTCGGACTATTCGGCACGGGACCGTGGGCCCACCAGGCCCACGCACCGGCCCTCGCGGAACACCCAGATGTCGAGCTTGTCGGGGTCTGGGGCCGCAATCCCGACAAAGCCGCCGAGCTGGCCGGCCAGTTCGACGCCCAGCCGTACGCGGAGATCGACGCCCTGCTCGCCGACGTCGACGCCGTCGCCATCGCGCTGCCGCCGGACGTCCAGGCGCCGCTGGCGCTGCGGGCGGCGCGCGCCGGCAAGCACCTGCTGCTCGACAAGCCGGTCGCGTTCACCGCGGCCGAGGCCGACGAGATCGCCGCCGCCGTCGCCGAGCGCGACCTCGCCTCCATCGTGTTCTTCACCCGCCGGTTGATGCCGCCGGTGGCCGGATTCGTGGCCGAGGCGGCCGCGACCGGCGGCTGGCGGGAGGGCCGGGTCGACCATCTCGGCTCGATCTTCGTCGGCGACAACCCGTTCGGGCAGTCACCGTGGCGCAAGGAAAGCGGCGGCCTGTGGGACGTCGGGCCGCACGCGCTCGCCATGCTGCTGCCGGTGCTCGGCCCGGCCGTCGAGGTGGCCGGGATGGCCGGCCCGCATGACATGACGCACGTGCTGGTGCGGCACGAGAGCGGCGCGATCAGCACGCTCAACCTGACCGTCGACGCCGCCCCGGCTTCCGAGCGCGAGGAGACGATCATCGCGGGCGAGGCCGGCGTGCGGGCCGTCCCGGCGGCCGAGTGGGCACCGACCGAGGCCCTCGGCCGAGCGATCGACAAGCTTCTCGCGGCCGCCGCCGGTGGCCCGGCGCCCGAACTGGACGTGCGTTTCGGCGCCGAGGTGACAGCCGTCCTCGAAGCCGCCCAGCAGGCGGTCACCAGCGGCCGGACGGTGCCTGTCCGCCGCGTCGGATGAGCGGCTGACGCCCGTCCGGCGCCGGCTGCGGGAGTCTCAGGGAACGGTGCGCTCGATCGCCGCCGGGCCGTCCTCCGCCAGTTCGCGGCGGGCGCGCTCGACGTTCTCCGGGGTGGGGTCGCGGCCCTCGGCGACGGCCAGGTCCGCTGGATCCCACGGCTGGTCGGCGCCCGTACGCCACTGAGGCTCCGGTCCGGGCGGGAGGAACTCCGGGGTGTCCTGATCGGTGCCCCCGCCGGTGATGAAGGCGTCGACGGCCACGTCGTCCTGGATCGCGTCGGCCACCTCCGGGCTCTCCTCGAGTGGTGGGCGCGGTTTCTCGGTCATCTGATCCTCCAAGCTCGGCTACCTTCGTCTTACCCCCTCGGGCGCGGACTGACCAGGTGACCGAAACGGACGATCATGTCGTCGATGGGACGAACTGAGCGCTAACTGGACAGGGCTCGCGTGTTATGGATCGACGCTATGTAGTGAGACGAATACATTTTCGGCCTGGCACGTTTGTGGACAGGTGGTCAGGGCATGCCGCGCCCCGCATGCATGAACACGACTGTTCAACCGTGTGGTGAGGGGGAGACGCGTGACAAGCCTGTCCGACGCGGAACGGGATGCGTGTGACGTGATGCAGGCGCTTGCCGGTCTGGCCGCCCTGCTTCGCCGTACGACGGACGAGCTGCCCGGCATCGATCCGGGTGATCCGGAGGCGGCCGAGACCCGGCGGATGATGCTGGCGATCGCCGAGGACGGCGGAGTGGCCGCCGCCCGGGTCGTGTCCTATCTGCGCGAGCAGCGGGGCGCCGGGGACGGCGAGCTCATCGCCGTGCCGCGCCGGCTGGGGCAGTTCCGTGACTGGGTTCCGCCACGCGGACAGGTCTTCGGGGCTCCGGGCGGGGTGAGCCGGACCAACGGCGTACCCCAACCGCGTCGCGACCCGGGAGAGTGACCGGCATTTCTCAGCCGGACGACCGCAGGGTCTCCGACGGCGGAACGCCGAAGCGGGTGCGGTAGGCGGAAGCGAAGCGGCCCAGGTGGGCGAAGCCCCAGCGGTGCGCGATCGCGGCCACCGTGACCCGCACCGGGTCGGCCCGGCGTAGGCTTTCGTGCGCCCGCCGGAGGCGTTCCTGCTGGAGATAGGCCATCGGCGGGCAGCCGAGGTGCCGGCGGAAGCCTTCCTGGAGCGAGCGGACGCTCATCCCGGCGACGGCGGCCAGGTCGCCCACCGTGAACGGCCGCTCCGGCTCGTCGTGGATGGCGTCCACCGCCCGGCGGACGGCCCGCGGCGGCCCGGCGGTGCCGGGGTTGGTCAGCTCGTCGTGATGGCGGTGCGGCACGCTCAGCAGCAGCCCGCTCAGCACACAGCCGCGCAGCTGCTCGGCGATCAGCGGCCGGTAGATCAGGCTCTCCGGGTGCGCCACCTCGTCGTGCAGCAGCCGCACCAGCCGGCTCCAGCTGTGGCCGGGCCCGCTCGACACGTCGATCTGCGGGGGGAGGTCGATGGGTCCCTCGATCGGGCGACCCAGCAGGCGGGCGAGTTCCTGTTCGAGGGCAACTCGTTCGATCTTGATGGCGAGCTCGGCCGAATTACCGTCGTGCATGGTGTAGACCGGGTTGCCCGGGCCGAAGACGGCGGCCGTCGACGGGTCGGCGAATATCTCGTGCCCGGCATGCCGGGCCTGCATCTGGCCGACCATGGGCAGACTCACGTGGTATGCGTCGATTTCGGCGACCGCGAGCGTCATCGGCGAGGCATAGCTGAGCTGCCCGACCGTCAGTGGTCCGAGTTGGATCACTTCTATGCCGAGGCCGAAGCCCTCGCCGTCGTCCGGGATGCCGACTGCCACGGGGTAGTAGAAGCGATTCAGCGCCGTGCGCGCCTGATCGATATCTACGCTGCTGAAGTGGAGGATGTCGGGCACTTCGGGACACGTGAGACCGGGCCTCGGAAAGACGTCATACATACCGAAGCGGACTCCATCGCATGCCGTGAGTATTCGGCCCGGATACGTGGAACGTCAACGTTCCCGCCGCGCGCTGACCGTTCCCGCACATTCAGGCCATATGAACTACTCTGGCGTTCCGCGCCTACGTGGCGTAACTTGCAGGCCAGCGGATTGTTGTAGGGACGCGGTTGGAGGGTGGCACCTGGGCGAGGTGCCGACGCCCGGTTGGGCTCACGGGCCGGCGGGCGTGACTCCGCGTGGAATTGTTCGGCGTCGGGTCGGCTCGACGCCAGGAAGAGGGCAGCCGTGTATCTGCCGATCACTACCCGCCAGTTGGCCGATGGCACCGTCGAGATCGCGCCCAGCGGAGAGATCGACCTGGACAACGCCCACGTGATGCGGGACGCCGTCAACGACGTGCTGACCAGTGGCACACCCACCAAGATCTGCCTCGACCTGCAACGCGTGATGCTCATCGACAGCATCGGCATCGGGATTCTGGTGGCCTGCTTCCACACCGCCGCCGCAAGCAGCGTGAAACTCGTGGTCAGCCATCCCAGCCCGACGGTCTACCGGCAGCTCTGGGTCTCCGGGCTGGTCGGCCTGCTGGGCTGTGCCGAACCCCCATCACCGCGCACTCAGGTCGGCCTGCGTCCGTCCTGAGATTCACCCGTCCGGGCGAGGGCGGACCGATTCGGCCCAGCCCCGCCCGTTCCACCGCGCCGCACTCAGTGCAGCGCGGTCGCTTTCTCCTGGGCCAGGCGCTCGTCACCGGAGAGGGTCGACAGCGGCTTCTCCTTGACGAACAGCACCGCGATGATCGCCAGGAACGCGATCGGCGCACCCACCAGGAACAGGTCGGCGGTCGCGTCGCCGTAGATGTCCTTGACCACGGCCAGCACCTGGGGCGGCAGGGTGGCGAGGTCGGGCACCTTGCCCTCCCCGGCCGAGCCCGCGGCGGCCCCGAACCGTTCGGCGAACATCGTGGTCACCCGGTTGGCCAGCACCGCGCCCAGCGCGCTCACGCCGATCGCCCCGCCCAGACTGCGGAAGAAGGTGAGCGCCGAGGTGGTGGCGCCCAGCTCGGCGGCGGGTACGTCGTTCTGCGCGGCCAGCACCAGATTCTGCATGAGCATGCCCACCCCGATGCCGAGCACCAGCATGTAGATCGACACGGCCGGCACGCTGGTCCGCGCGTTGATCTGGGCCAGCAGCAGCATGCCGCCGGTCATCACCACGGCCCCCGACACCAGGTAGATCTTCCACTTGCCGAACTTGGTGATGAGCTGTCCGGCGACGGTCGACGAGACCAGCAGCCCGAAGATCATCGGCAGGCTCATCAGGCCCGCGACGGTCGGTGACTTACCCAGCGCGACCTGGAAGTACTGCGACAGGAAGACGGTACCGCCGAACAGCGCCACCCCGACCAGCACGCTCGCCACGATCGTGAGGCTGACCGTGCGGTTGCGGAAGATGCCGAGCGGAATGATCGGCTCGGCCGCCCGGGCCTCCACCAGCACGGCCAGGCCCAGGAGCACGGCACCCCCGAGGACGAACGCGACGGTCTGCCACGAGGCCCAGTCGAAGTGCTGGCCGGCCAGCGTCGACCAGATCAGCAGGGTGCTGACGCCCGCGGTGATCAGGAAGGCGCCCAGCCAGTCGATCCGCACCTCGCGCCGGGCGGTCGGGGGCAGGTGCAGGGTCTTCTGCAGCAGGGCGATCGCGGCCACCGAGAACGGCACCCCGATGAGGAAGCACCAGCGCCAGCCCAGCCAGTCGGTGTCGACCAGGACGCCGCCGATCAGCGGGCCGGCGATGGTGGCCACGCCGAAGACCGCGCCGAACAGGCCGGAGTAACGGCCGAGCTCGCGCGGCGGGATCATCGCGGCCATCACGATCAGGGCCAGTGCGGTCATGCCACCGGCGCCGACGCCCTGCACGATCCGGCTGATCAGCAGGACGCCGACGTCCGGGGTGAAGCCGGCGATCAGCGAACCGGCCACGAACAGCAGCAGGGACAGCTGGATCAGCAGCTTCTTGCTGTAGAGGTCGGCGAGCTTGCCCCAGAGCGGGACGGTCGCGGTCATCGCCAGCAGTTCGGTGGTGACGATCCAGGTGTAGACGGACTGGCTGCCACCGAGGTCGGCGATGATCCGGGGGAGGGCGTTGGAGACGATCGTCGAGGCGAGGATCGAGACGAACATGCCGAGCATGAGGCCGGAGAGCGCCTGGATCACCTCGCGGGGCGTCATCCGGGCGGATTCGGTGACCGACATGTCACAACTTCCTTATTTGTTCGGGTTGGGAGCGGTGAGGCCGCCGGCGAGCATGCCGAAGGCCTCCTGAACGAAGTCGGCGAGCTGGGCGCCGGGCTCGGCCGCGCTCCAGCGCATCATCGCGACGCGGAACGCGGCTCCCGTGGTCACGGCGGCGAGCTGGGGAAACGTGTCGTCCGGGGACAGTCCCACCCGGGTGGCGACAGCCGCCACGAACTGCTGCTCCTCGGCGAGGCCGCGGGCGAACAGGGCCGGCAGCAGCGACGGGCTGTTCTTGATCACGCGCAGCCGGAGCAGCCACAGCGCGCGGTCGGCCTGGATCTGCTCGAGCACCGGCGCGAAGATCCGTTGCACGGCGTCGAGGATCGGCACGTCGCCCGGCAGCGCCAGCAGCCGCTCGCGGAACACCTCGGGCGCCATCGCGGGCTCGCCGAGGATCGCGTCGTCCTTGGTGGCGAAGTAGTTGAAGAACGTCCGGGACGACACGTCGGCCGCCGCGCTGATCTCCTCGACAGTCACGTGGTCGAGCCCGCGCTCGTCGGCCAGGCGCAGGGCGGCGCTGGTCAACGAGGCGCGGGTCAGTTCCTTCTTGCGATCGCGGAGGCCCACGACCGCAAGACTACGGCCAAAGTTTCAGAGGCTGCAAACTTTTATCGACTGCAGAACTTGGTGATCGCGGCGACCGCCTGACTGACGTACGGCTCGGCGTCGTACAGGTCGACGTGGCGTTCGCAGTCAAGCCACACGGTCTCGTCGGCATTCAGTGCCGTGGCCAGCTCCGGCGAGCAGTAGTCGTCCTTGCGGCCGTGCACCACCAGGCTCGGCGGCAGCAGCGGGCGGGCGGACAGCACGTCGAGCGTCATCAGGCTGTGCAGCGATCCGCGGGTGACCCGGTTGACCCAGTTCGTAGTGTTCTTCGAGTAGTACGACCACGGCTCCTCGCCCGGCATCGCGGCCTCCCCGTCGGCCGCCACCGCCGGGAGGAACTCGTCGTAACGCTCGAGCATGCCGCGCAGCGCCTCGCGGTAGGAGGCCAGGCCCATCCGCTCGGCGAACCAGGCCGGGCTGTTGTAGGCGCCCGCGACGCCGGCCACCGCGGTCACCCGCGGATCGGTGGCGGCCGCCTTCATCGCGTAACCGCCGCCCAGGCAGATCCCGACCACGGCCACCCGGTAGCCGTTGTCGGCCAGCAGACCCACGGCGGCCCGCAGGTCGGCCAGTTTGCCCTGGCTGTCCTCGTGCTGCGGGCGGCCCTCGCTCTCGCCGAACCCGCGGTGGTCGAAGGCCAGGGTGGTGAAGCCCTCGGCCGCCAACCGTGCGGCGTAGTCGCCGGTCACCTGCTCCTTGACGCCGGTGAACGGTCCGGTGAGGACGATCGCCAGGGGATTGTCGGTGCGGTGCAACAGGCCGGCCAGGCGCAGGCCCTCGCTACGAAACGTCACTCGTTCGGTCACGTCGTGACACTAGGCTGGCCGGATCGCGGGAGGACAGAAGGCACTTCCGCGTACCCATGGGGAGGGTGGCCGTGGACTTGGTGGTTCCGGACGTGCTCGAGGAGAGTTGCGTCACCCGGCAGGCGCTCGAGCGCCTCGCCGCGAAGTGGCGGGTGCTGCTGATCTATTCGCTTCTGCCGGGGCCGCGTCGCCCTGCCGACCTGCGGCGGAGGGTGCCCGGCATCACCCAGAAAATGCTCACCGAGACGCTGCGCGGGATGACCGAGGACGGCCTCGTCACCCGCCGGGTGCTCAAGGCCGAGCCTCCCCAGCACATCGAGTACGAGCTCACCCCGCTCGGCCTGACCCTGCGGGAGCCGCTCGCCGCGATCTGCGACTGGGCCCGCGTCTACGGCTCGCGCTGACTGATCTTGATGAGCATGCCGTCCGGGCTGCGTACGCACAGCTGCTCGCCCAGGTCCTGATCGGCGGACACCTCGATGACCGGGATGCCGGACCGGTGCAGCCGCCGCTCCCACTGCTCGAGCGGCCCCTCGGCGCCGAAATGCAGCTCGATCGGGGTCTCGCCCCGGGTCTCGTCGGCCGGCCGGGCACGCAGGCCGATCTGGACGGTGCCGAGCTGCAACAGCACCCACTCGGAATCGCGTCCACCGTGAATGATCTCGGCCCCGAGCCTCTCGTAGAAGGTGAGCGAGGAGCCCATGTCACCGACGTGAACCAGCGGACGCAACTCCATGATCGTCTCCTCCGACGCCGAACACCCGGCGTGTTCAACGACCGATCAGTCGTTCAGCTGCGTGTGTTCGATCTCGGCGAGGGCGGCGGTCAGCAACGGCCGGACCGGGCGGGTGCCGAGCAGGTCGGCCAGCAGCAGCGCGGCGTGGCGGGACCACTCGTCGAGCTTGGGCGGCGGGGTGTCGTCGTCCTCATCCGAGACCCCGAGCGCGCCGGCCAGCAGCAGCAACATGACGTGCGGGTCCACCTCGGCCTGCCACCCGGCGCTGCCGACGGCATGGGTGAGGACGTCGCGGATGCTCGCGGCGTCGATGCCGTCCGGGTGGTTGGCCTCCAGCAGCAGGCGCACCGCCACGCCCAGGATCAGGCCGGTCCGGGCCGCGTCGAGGGCGGCCAGGCCGGCCACGGCATCGGCCAGCGCCTCGCTGTCGTGCTGCTGGGCGGCCTCGACCGCCGCGCCGGCCGCGGCCGCGATCGGCCGGGCCACAGGCGGAAGGTGCCGCCAGTTCTGCTCCATGCGCCGACCCTAACGGTGCTGGCAGGCTGTATCCATGACCTCGTTATCTGATGCGATCGCCGCCCGAGTCGAGCGCGGCGAGTTCCCCGGTGTCGTCGTGCTGGTCGCCCGCGCCGACGAGGTGGCCGTGCACGCCGTCGGCGTCACCCGGTTCGGCGGCGACGTGCCGATGCGGCGGGACACGCCGTTCCGCATCGCGTCGATGACCAAGCCGGTGCTGGCCGCCGTCACGATGATGCTCGCCGAGGACGACGTGCTCGACCTCGAGGAGCCGGTCGCCAAGCTGCTGCCCGAGCTGGCCGGCCAGCGGGTGCTGCGCCGCCCCGACGGCCCGCTCGACGACACCGTCGAGGCGGCCCGCCCGGTCACCGTGGCCGACCTGCTGACGTTCACCTTCGGCTTCGGCACGATCATCTCCGCTGGTCAGGTCGACCCGTCCTGGCCGATCGTGCGGGCCTGGCGCGATCTCGACCTGGTGATGGCGGAACCCGACCCGCCGACCCCGCACCACCCGGACGAGTGGATCCGCCGGTTCGGCACCCTCCCGCTGATCCACCAGCCCGGCGAGCGATGGCTCTACAACTCCGGCAGCCTCGTGCTCGGTGTGCTGCTCGCCCGCGCGTCCGGCCGGCCGCTGCCCGAGTTGCTCCACGACCGCGTCTTCGCGCCGCTCGGCATGACCGGAACCGGTTTCTGGCTGCCCGCCGACCGCGCCGAGGAACTGCCGGCCTGTTACCGGACCGACCAGTCGACGGGGCGGATCGTCGATGGCGGCAGCGCCCCCGAGAGCTGGATCGAGCCGCCGATCTTCCCGTCCGGCGCCGGTGGCCTGGTGTCGACCGCCGACGACTTCCTGGCGTTCGCCCGCCTGCTGCTCAACGGTGGCGTCACCGGCGGCACCCGGTTGCTCTCCGCCCAGTCGGTGGCGGCGATGACCACCAACCACCTGACCCCCGAGCAGATCGAGTCGGGCGGCTTCCTGCTCGGCGGCCAGGGCTGGGGTTACGGCATGGCGGTGGCGGTCCGGGCGGACGAGGTGGCCGGCCCCGGACGGTACGGGTGGTCCGGCGGGTACGGCACCGACTGGTTCAACGATCCGGCCGAGGGGCTGACCGTGATCCTGCTCAGCCAGGTCACCGATCTGTTGTGGAACGGCGCACTGCCGGAGTTCAGCAAGCTCGCCTACGCTGCGCACCAGGGACGACCTGGGGAGGCGCGCGGATGAGCAGTCTCGATGCGGTGACGGCGTGGGTGGCGAACTATCGCAAGGCGTGGGAGTCGAATGATCCGCACGACATCGGCGACCTATTCGCGGACGATGCCGCCTATTTCACCGAGCCTTACGCGGAACCGTGGCTGGGCCGCGACAAAATCGTGGAGAACTGGCTGAAAATCCGGGATGTGCCGGGTTCGACCACTTTCGAGTGGCATCCGATGCTGGTGACCGAGGATTTGGCAATCATCGAGGCGACGACGACTTATCCCGACAAGACGTACAGCAATCTGTGGGTGCTCCGGCTGGACAATTTGGGGCAGGCCCGTCAGTTCACCGAGTGGTGGATGCGGCACCCGACCGAGGGGTAGCGGGCAGGCCGGCGGTCCAGGTGCCACCGGCCGACCGGGTGACAAGTTCCGGCGACCCGCATGAGTTGCGCTCTGACCTGCGACTTTAGGGTTTGACCCGCAGCAAGGGAGCGGGGGCGCAGGTGGGAAGTCTCGACGTGGTGTCGGCATGGGTGTCGAGGTTCGGCAAGGCGTGGGAGTCCAATGACGCGTACGCGATCGGGGAGCTCTTCGCCCTTGATGCGACGTACTTCAGTGAGCCGTACGCGGCGCCGTGGCGCGGTCGTGACCAGATAGTGAAGCAGTGGGCGAAATTTCGGCATTTGCCGGATCTGATGGCCCTGGACTGGCATCCCGTGCTGATCACCGAGGGGCTCGCGGTCATCGAGGGCACCAGCACTTTCCCCGACCGGGTGGTCAGCAACCTCTGGCTCCTGCGGCTGGACAAACTCGGTCGCGCCCGGCAGTTCACCCAATGGTCGATGCCGCACCCGAAAGTTGATCAATAGGGGCGTTGATCATTTGTACGGATCGTAAACATATCGGGTTCAACGGTCCCGGAAAATGAAACATGAATGGCATTCGAGTGGTCTTCGATGTGCGATTTCTTGTTCGGACGGGCACACTGCCACGGTGGAGGTTCAGCAAACGCTCGGGGGCCGCTACAAATTGCTCGATGAGCTCGGCAGTGGTGGCATGGCCGTCGTTTGGCGTGCCCGCGACGAGGTGCTCGGCCGCCCGGTCGCGGTGAAGCTGCTCGCCGGCCGCTATGCCGGCGACCCGCAGTCCCGCGCGCGCATCCGCGACGAGGCCCGCTCCGCCGCGACCCTCTCCCACCCCAACATCGCCCAGGTCTACGACTACGGCGAGGCCGCCGACACCGGCACGCCCTACGTGGTGATGGAACTGATCAACGGGCCGACCCTGCAGCAGCGGGTGGCCACCGGCAAACTCCCGCCGCGCTCGGTCTTCCGCATCTGCGGCGAGGTGGCCGCCGCGCTGGCCGCCGCGCACGCCGACGGCCTGGTGCACCGCGACATCAAGATGGCCAACATCATGGTCACCCCGGCCGGTGCCAAGGTCGTGGACTTCGGCATCGCCGCCGCGGCCGGCCCGGCGGCGCCGGAGGAGATGCTTGTCGGCACCCCCGCCTACCTGGCCCCCGAACGCCTGACCGGCGACGCGATCGTGCCGGCGTCCGATGTGTACGCCCTGGGGGTTCTGCTCTACCGCCTGCTGGCCGGCGGATCGCCGTGGTCGGTCGAGAGCACGACCCAGATGCTGCGGGCGCACGTCTACGTCGAACCGGCCCCGCTGCCCGAAACGCCCGGCGTGCCCCCGGCGGTGATCGCGCTGATCGCCCGCTGCCTGGCCAAGGACCCGGCGTCCCGCCCGAGCGCGACCGAGGTGTCGGCCATTCTCGGGGACGCGGCCGAGGCGTCCCTGGCGATAGACCCCGGTCGGGTACGAGTCGACGCAAGCCCCCCGCCCTCGCCGGCGAGCGTCGCCGCGGGTGAGCCGGACGACTTCGCCGCCGAGACCGGAGTGTGGGAGCCGGCCCGGCCCCCCGGCTCCACTCCTGGTGGCTCGGCCGTCGGAGTCGACGCCGGGCCGGAAGCGGAGCGGGCTGCCGGGCTGAACGCGGGCCCGGGTTCCGGGCCGGGCGCGGTCCTGTCAGCCGGGCCGCGGGCGGATCGAGGCGCTGGGCCGGGGGAGCGGGCCGGTGGCGGGCACGATCGGGAGCACGCGGCCGACGCGAGGCCCGCCGGGCTGACCGGGCGCGGGGCGCGGAATCGACCCGCGGCGGCGGAGACCGAGGTTCTGCGCGCGCAGTCGAAGGCTCGTTCCGGGGGCTGGGTCCGAGGCGTACCGAAGAAGCAGTTCGTTCTGGTCGGGGTGATCGTCGCTCTGGTCGTGGCCGCCCTTGTCGGGCTGGGGTTGCAGCGGAGCACGGGGGCGCGAAGCGCGGAACCGGAGGCCGCCGCCGGCCCGACCGTGGCACCGAGCGTCAGCAGGCAGGCGGGAGTGCCTACGGTCAGTCGGAGCAGTGCGGTCATTCGGCCCTCGGCGACCGCGGGGTCGGCGAGCCCGCAGGTGCGCGGGCGTGAGCCGAGCACCTCGGTCAGTCCGGTGCGGCCGGCCCCGTCGAGGAGCGCGCCGGGCACGGCCAAGCCGACCCCCTCGGCCACCCCGCCGCCGGAGCCCGAAGGCAAGCTCCTCGAATCGCCGGGCGGGATCGTCTTCGCCGTCTGCGGCACCGGGAGAGCGGAGTTCACCTGGTGGGAGGCCAAGCCGGGCTACAGCGTCGAGGACGTCGATCCGGGGCCCTCCCTGGCCCCGGCAGCCATCTTCCGGAGCATGTTCACGCGCTATCGGACGACAGTAACCTGCGTGGCCGGCAGTCCGACAGCGGTCGTCCTGCCGCTGTAGAGGCGGCTACGACGAGGCGGCCAGCAGAGCTTCGGCCACTTCGGTCCGGGTGTTCAGCAGGGCCCGGCCCTGACGATGAGTGACCACCAGGCCGGCCGCTCGCAGCGTGGTCAGGTGCTGGGAAACCCCGCCCGGCGTCAGGCCGGTGCGGTTTGCCAGCTCCGTGGTGGACAGCGCGGTCGTCATCTCACGCAGCACCGTTGCTCGTCCCCGGCCAAGCAACGCGGCCAACGGCTCGGTCGGGCGGGCCGAACGCTCCCACAGCGTCGCCACCCCCCGCGCGGGGTAGGCCAGCTGGGGTACGTCGCCGGCGGTCACCGTCAGCACCGACGGCCAGACGAAGACCGACGGGATCAGCACCAGGCCGGTGCCCCGCGCGACGTCGGGGGCGAGGCAGTGCGGCTGGTCGATCGACAGGACGCCGTCGTGCCAGGACACCGCGGGGTGCAGGTCGTTGAGGATCCGGGCGCTCCCGTGCTCGGCCAGGTGCCGGGCTCGGCGCTGCACCTCGGCGTCCAGCAGGGCGCGCATCCGCGGCCAGTCGGGGGCGATCGCCGCCTGCCAGAAGTCGGCGATCTCGCCGGCCAGCCGGGTCAGGCCCGCCTCGGGATCGGCATGCAGGTCGCGCAGCGGGGCGGGCCGCGTGGGAAGCAGGTCGAGGTGGGCGCGCACCAGGGCGGCGGGGGTCGCGCGCAGCTCGGCCAGCTCGCGTTCGAGGTCGGCGGAGAGGCTGGTCGGCGGCGGGGTGAGGAAATCGGGTGTATATCCGCCGGCCGGGGCGACCAGATGCCAGAGCAGGGTCTTCTCGGAGAGCCGGCCGGACCACGCGCGGTGCACCGCGGGAACGCCGGGGCCGCGCCGGATGCGGACGCCCGCCACGACCTCCCACAGGCTGGAGAGGGCGAAACGGATCTCCGTCGCGGCCGCCGCTGACAGGCCGATGGTGGCCAATTCCGCCTCCGTGGATTTAGCCGGCGCTGAAACCTTACGCCGCTGACGACAACCGGCGAAGACTTACCGGCGTGACCGAACAAGCAGCACTTCTCCGTTCCCTGCACGTGCCGGGGCAGCCACTCGTGCTCGCCAACGCCTGGGACGTGGCCAGCGCCCGCGTCGCCGAGGAGGCCGGCTCGCCGGTGGTCGCCACCACCAGCGCCGGGGTGGCCTGGAGCCTGGGCGCACGCGACGGTGACGCCCTCGACCGGGCGTCGGCCGTCGAGGCGGTGCGGCGGGTGGTGGGCGCGGTCCGGGTGCCGGTGACCGCCGACATCGAAGCGGGCTTCGGCTCGGCTCCGGCCGACGTCGCCGAGACGATTCGTGGCCTGGTCGCGGCCGGTGCGGCGGGCTTCAACCTGGAGGACGAAGGGCGGGAGATCGCGGATTACGTGGCGCGTCTCGAAGCGGCCCGCGAGGCCGGGCCGCACCTGTTCCTCAACGCGCGGATCGACACCTACCTGCGGGGGAGCAAGGACCTCGAGGAGACGGTCGAGCGGGCCGAGGCGTACCTCGCGGCCGGCGCCGACGGGATCTTCGTGCCGGGGGCGATCGAGCTCGACACCGTCAAGGCCCTGGTGGCGCGGATCGCGGCGCCGGTCAACATCCTGGTGTGGCCGGGGGCGCCGACGGTGGCGGAGCTCGCCGCGGTGGGCGTGGCCCGGGTGAGCCTGGGCTCCGGGGTGGCCGAGGCGGCGTACGCGGTGATGCGTGCGGCGGTGCGGGAGGCGCTCGGCTCCGGCACGTACACCTCGATCGCCGGCGGCCTGCCCTACGGCGAGCTGAACGGGATGCTGGCCGAGCGGCCGTGAGCTAATCGGCCAGGAACTTCAGGATGACTTCGTTGACCCGCTCGGCCTGTTCCAGGCCGGGCAGGTGGCCGGCCCGCTCGATCACGACGAGCTCGCTGCCCGGCACCAGTTCGTGGATCAGCTCGGCGTCGGCCACCGGGGTGAACACGTCCTCGGCCCCGACCAGCACCAGGGTGGGCACCCGCACGGACGCGAGGGTCGGGCGATAGTCCGGACGCCGCGCCCGGCCGCGCAACGCGGCGGCCGCGCCGTGCGGCGGCGTCGCCAGCATCATCCGGGTGACGTGCGCCGCGACGTCCGGTTTCGCCAGCACGTGGTACGGCGTGATCATCTTCTCCAGCGCCTCGTCGGCGTAGACCGTCATGCCCTCGGTCAACAGCCGCTCGGCCATCTCGTAGCGCCAGGCGCGGCCCGCCTCGTCGTCGGGAACCGGGGACGTGTCGACCAGGATCAGGCCGGCCACCCGCGCCGGGAACCGGCGGTAGAACTCCATCGCGATCTGCCCGCCCATCGAGACACCGCCGACGACCGCCCGGTCGATGCCCTCGGCGTCGAGGTGGGCGGCCAGATCGGTGGCGAAGTCGCCGAGCCGGGTGACGTCGCCGGCGGCCGGTCCGTGGCCGTAGCCGCGCAGGTCGGGGACGACGACTCGGTGGCCGGCCGCGCGCAGGGCGGCGGCCTGCGGGTCCCACAGGGTGTGGTCGAACGGGTGGCCGTGGATCAGCAGGACGGTGGTCATGACCCGACCTTGCCGCCGGGACCGGGCCGTGGCAACGGCCGCCGCGCCGATAGTGGACCCGCGCCGATGGTGGACCCGTGCGACGCGACCACCCACTGCCGCGCCGCACGGGCGTTCCCGAGAACCCCGGTGGGGATCTGATAGACAAGCGTCGTTGTCAGGGAGGCGAAAGTCAACTCTTCGGTTCGCCCGGTGGCCGAAAGTTGCGACCGCCCTGATCAGCTGATCGAAGCGCTTCGACAATCAGCATCGCCGAAACTATCGGAGCCCCGATGCGGTCCGAGCGGAGTGTGGCGGCACGCCGCGGCTCAGCTATCGCCCGATCAGGCCGATCGTAGGCAGGTGGAAAAGCGGCTCAAGCGACTGCTTCTGCCGCGCGTGGCCGCTGTCGTGCTCGCGGGCTTCGTGCTCCAGGCGGTGCTGCCCCGGCTGTCCGACCGGGCCGGCATCGTCGTCGCCAGCGTGCCGATCGGGGCGACCAGTTTCTTCGCGGTCGCCGGCTTCGCCCGGTGGGCCGGCCGGGAGGTCGGCCGGCGCCGGGCCGGCTGGTTCCTCGGCTCGCTCGCCGCCGGGATCTTCGGCATCGCATACATCTTCTACTCCGCCGCCGCCATCCTTGATCGGCCACTCGACGACGCCGGTGACGGACTGTCGATCGTCGCGGCCGTCCTCGCCGCGGCGGCGCTCGTGCTGGCCTCACCCGGGCAGTCGGACGTGTCCGGCCGGTTGGCCGTGGCCCTGGACGTCACCGCGGTCGCGGGCGCCCTGTTCGCGCTGGCCTGGCAACTCATCCTGGACGATGTCCAGGCCCGGCTCGACCCGGGCACCTACCTCATGTTCACCGTGATCCTGGCGATCGAGGCGGTTGCCGCCGCGCTCGCCCTGGTGCTCATGTCCCGCAGCAAACCCACCCCCAACGGGTACGCGCTGCGCCTGCTCGCCGGCGGCCTGGCCACCTTCGCCGTGACGTCCGGACTCGCCGCGCACAACAACGCCACGGGCCTGTCGTGGTATGCGACCGGGGCCGGCGCCGGCTACCTGATCGCCGTCCTGCTGATCGGGCTGGCCAGCCGCACGGTGCTGCCGTCCGCCGACCGCACCGGGGAGCGGATCTTCGCCGGGATCTGGCCGGCCCTGCCCTACATCCCGGTGCTGCTGGCCCTCGCGGAGGTGCTCCGGGCGTACGTCAAGAACGGCACCCTCGCCCCGGTGCTCGTCTGGTTCCTGCTGGCCGCCGTGACGCTCGCGATGCTGCGGCAGTTCCTGCTGCTGTTCACCATCCGTGGACTGATCGGCAGCCTGCGCTATCAGGCCCATCACGACATGCTCACCGACCTGCCCAATCGGGCCGCGTTCCACCAGGTCGCGGCGGCCGCGTTGAGGGTGGCCGAGCAGCACACCGCCGTGCTGCTGCTCGACCTGGACGGCTTCAAGCAGGTGAACGACACGATGGGGCACGCCGCCGGGGACGCGCTGCTGGTCGCGGTCGGCCGCCGGCTCGGATCCGCCCTGCGCGCCGTCGACACCCCGGCTCGGCTGGGCGGTGACGAGTTCGTGGCGCTGCTGCCCGGGTTGACCGGCCCCGACCAGGCCGACGAGGTGGCCCGCCGGCTGTTGCACGACATCGCCGAGCCGATGACGGTGGCCGGCCGGGAGTTACGGGTGCGGGCCAGCATCGGCATCGCGGTGTGCCAGGGCGCCGGGCACGACCTGGACCGGCTGCTTCAGGACGCGGACGCCGCCCTGTACGAGGCCAAGGGCGCCGGCAAGGACACTTTCCGTACCGGAGCCGTCCTCAGCGCCGCCGTTTGACCGTCGGCCGGGTGGCTGGTGCACGGTGTCCGGACCTTCGCCTATCGGCTCAGTCAGCGCTGGCGCGGGGTGACCCCGGTGGCGGACTCGAATGGCGGGGAGCAAGGAAAGTCGGGACCGACGGAGCGCCTGACCCACTGACCGGCGGATGCTGGCCCACACCACTTTGCCGCCGGGAGCGGATGACTCCGAAAATCGCGAGGTCCGGCAAATCAGCGGGTCCTGAAGGTCTTCCAGGCGCCGTCGGACGCCGCGTTCAGGCCGTCGGCGACGAAGGAAGCACGAACTCGGTACACGCGATCTCGCCCGATCGTGCCGAGCGCGCCGCTGATGGCCCGGCTGTTTCCGTCGAGCCGGGCGGTGCGGGTGCCGACCGTGCGCCACTTGCCGTGCACCACGGCCTGCTCGGTGAAGCGCACGGTTGCGCCGGGGCGGTACGGCTGGACCAGGACACCGAGGCGGGTGCCCCGGAGCGTCTCCTGGACCTGGGCGGACGTGTGGACGCGCACCTTCGCCGACGCCGGGGCGAACGTCGAGTTGCCGGCGAACGAGGCGGTCAGGACCGTGTTGTGGGTCATCGGGTGGAACGACAGACGCGCGACGCCGGCCCGGTCGGTGCCGGTGCAGGTGGACTGGCCGGTGGTGTTGGCCAGGCAGACGGTGCCGGAGGTGCCGGCCAGCCGGATCGTCACCTCGGCCGCCGCCCGGTACGAGTAGAGCGAGTGATCGGTGCGCAGCGAGACCGCGGTGGCGCGCCGGGCGACCACCACCGTCGCGCTCGCCCGAGCCGGACCCCACTTGTCGTCGCCGGCGAACGAGACGGCGTAGACGTTGTCGCCACCGCCCGGCTTGTCGGTGACGGTGAACGCGCCGCCCGCCGCGGTGGTGACCGCCGCGAGGCTGTGCCGGCCGGCCAGGTCGGTGCGGGTGACTGCGAGCTGCTTGCCGGCGCCGCCACCGAACGTGCCGGTGAGCGTGACCGGCCTGCCCGCGTCGAGCTTCGCCGGACCGGTCAGGGTCAGGGCCGGCGTCTGCGCCTCGGCGGTGAAGACATGCAGCTTGTAGGCGTGTGAGAGGTGCGAGACGGCGTACGCGGTGGAACCGGTCCCGCTCAGCCCGACACCCCGGTAATCGATCGTCTCGCCGGCCGGCAGCGGGAAGTCGTGCAACGCTGCGCCGGTTGCCGAGCTGACCCAGACGGTGGGGGCGTAATCGGTGGTGGTCACGACGGCCACGGTCGAGCCGTCCGCGCTGCCCGCGATGCCGACCGGCGGCTGGTTGTTCGAGCCGTACTCGCCGGTCACGCTCAGGTCGGTGGCCGAGAGCGCGAGGCCCTTCGACGGCGCCTGGCAGGAGGCGAGGATCCGGCCGCTGTTGAACGCCAGTGTGTTCGGTGCGGTGCACGGCGTCGCCGAGGTGATCAGGGCCGGCGTACCACCGCTGAGGTCGTACAGGTCGATGCCGTCGTCGGCCGACGTGACCAGCTTGCCGCCGGCGGCCGCGACCGGGCGCGCGTCCGGCGTGGCGGCCCCCAGGCCGAGGGTCATCGTGCCGGTCGCCGGGTCGAGCGAGCCGAGCCCGCCGTGCGAGTCGGCGCATCCGTAGGTGAAGTAGACCCGGCCGCCGGTGGCCGCGAGGTGGGCCGGGCAGATCCCGCTGCCGGCCGGCGTCGGGAAGGTCCGCTCGACGGCGAGCGTGGCGGTGTCGAGGGCGGCGATCCCGTTCTGGGCCAGCGCGACGTAGAGCGTCGAGCCGTCGAGCGTCATCCCGGCCGCCCCGCTCAGCGGAACCTGCTGCTGGAGCGCGCCGTACGGGTCGAGCACGGCGAGCTTGTCCGCGCCGGTCACATAGACGTGGCCGTGGGCGTCGTCGACGAGCACCGCGGAGAACGAGGTCCCCGGCAGGCTGGTGGTCACTTCGGCGGCGGACGCGGACATCGCCGGCACCACCGGCCAGGTCGCCCCCGCGACGACCCCGACTGCCGCTACCGCCCACCTCGTGCGTACTCGCATGGAAAGCCCCTCCGTCGGCTTCACGAACAGAAGCACCCGAGGATCTTTCGCCGGGCCGAGCACGTCCATGGGCCGTCCGGCTGGACCTGTCCACCGTTCCGGCGGCGATCGGTTGCGGTGCGCGTTCGGCCGCGTATTCGCTGACGATCAAGATAGGTTTTATCGCATGACTCGGTCCTTGAGTTGGCGCCACAAATTGGTTTTCGCATTTGTTTTGATCTTGTCGTTGGTGGTGCTCAATTTCGTGATCGACAATTCTCGGGCCACCGGACCGGCGACCCGATCGCTGAAGCTCGGGGTCTCGTACGGCGACCGGCTCGTCTGGATGTCCGACGCCGAGTTGGCCGCTGCCCTGGACGACGCGGTGACGCTGGGAACCGGCTGGATCCGGGCCGACCTGTCGTGGAACAACATCCAGCACGAGGGCCCGAGCGTACGCAAATGGAAGCTGTTCGACCGGGTCGTCGCCGCCGCCCGCGAGCGGCATCTGAAGATCCTGCCGGTGCTCGCCTACACCCCGCCCTGGGCCCGCCCGGCGAACTGTGACTCGCCTTCGTGCGGCCCCGCCCGGCCGGCCGAGTTCGCGGCGTTTGCCCGGGAGGCGGCCACCCGGTATGCCGCGAAAGGCATTCACACCTGGGAGATCTGGAACGAACCGAACCTCGCCACTTTCTGGCTGCCGAAACCGGCCCCGGCCGAATACAACGCGCTGCTTCAGGCAACCGCGAAAGCCATCCGAAAGGTCGATTCGGCGGCGAAGCTGGTGCTCGGTGGCCTCGCGTCGTTGTCGACCCGGGACCACAACATCGCGCAATCCGAATTTCTCGATCAGGTGTCCGCGCTGGGCGGCAACCGGGTGGTGGACGCGATCGGCTACCACCCCTACACCTATCCCTATTTGTGCAGCGCCCGCACCACTTTCCGCACCCCGTGGGAGTGGATGGACCACGGCCCCGGCAGCCTGCGCGGCGTGCTGCGCGCGCACGGAACCGCGGAGATGCCGATCTGGGTCACCGAGATCGGCGCGCCCACCGGCGGACCGGGCGGCGTGTCCGACGGCACCCTGGCGTCGATCAAGTCGGGCACGACGCACGTCACCGAGCACCGGCAGGCCCAGATCGCGGCGGACGCGGTGCGCACCGCGGCGGCCGACCCCAATGTCGCCGCCCTCGTCTGGTACGCGGACCGGGACCCGAGCACCGATCGCTCGTCGAACGAGAACTTCTACGGACTGCGCCGGGCCGACGGCTCGGCCAAGCCGGCCTTCGCCGCCTTCCGCGCCGCGATCAGCGGATTGCGCGCCGAGCGGCCATGACCCGATCGAAAACCTCGACGGTACGGTCGGCCTGGCGCTGCCAGGACAGCTCCGCCTCGACGTGCGAGCGGCCGGCCCGGCCCAACCGGGTGGCCAACTCGTCCGAGTCGAGCACCTCGCCGAGCGCCCCGGCCAGTGCCGGGATGTCGCCGGGCGGCACCAGCAGCCCGTTGCGGCCGTGGGTGACCAGGGCCGGGATGCCGCCGACGCGGGTCGAGACCACGGGCCGGCCGCAGGCCATCGCTTCGATCAGGACGGTCGGGAAACTGTCGTAACGGGTGGGCAGCGCGAGCACCCGCCCCCGGGTGTACGCGGCGGCCAGCGCCAGACCCTCCAGCCGGCCGTGGAACGTGACGTGGCCCCGCAGGCCCAGCCGGTCGGTCAGCTCCCGGTAGGTGCCGATCGCCGAGCCGGTGCCGAGCACGTCGAGGTGCACCTCGGGTCGCTTCACGCGGAGTTGGCCGACCGCCCGAAGGAGGTCGGCGAGTCCCTTGTAGGCGGTGCTCGGCTCGAGGGACGCGGCGAAGACGATCCGCGGCCCGGCCGGCACCGGGCCGGGCCGGTAGAGGTCGAGGTCCGCGCCGGGGGTGATGACGGTCGACCGGCCGGCGAACAGCCGGGGCTGATCGGCGGCGACGTAGTCGGAGGCGCACACGATCTCCCGGGCCCGCGCCGCGGTGCGGGCCAGCAGCGTACGTTCGTAGGTCGCACAGACCGCGTCGGCGGGCCGGCTCCCCGGGCGCATCCGGCCGGTGTGGTAGGTGAGCACGAACGGGGTTTCGCCGCTGGCCCGGCCGGCCGCGTCGGCGTACACCGGGACCGGCGCGTGTCCGTTGACCAGGCCGACCCCTTCGTCCTGGATGATCCGGCGCAGCGCCCGAACCCAGCCGAGGCCGAGCGGGGTGTTGGACAACCGCAGCGGAGCGCCGAGCCGATAGACCGGGCCGTGCTCGCCGTCGAAGCGCCCGGCTCGCGCACCCGCGGTGGCCGTGGTGGCGACGACGACCCGGCGGTCGTGCCGGGTCCGCAACTGGTGTGCGAGGTTCCACACGTAGTTCTCCACCCCACCGGTCTTCGGCGGGTAGTACGGCGCGGCGAGCAGGATCGCCTGTCGACGGGTCGTGGTCACGCGCCACCCACCAGGTCATAGGTGCGCAGCAGGCCGGTGGCGTGCTCGTCCCAGGCGAAATTGGTCATCGCGAACCGCCGCGACCAGGCGCCCGCCCGTTCCCGGCGGGCGGCGTCCCCGGCTATCGCCCGCAGCGCCGCGCGCAGCCGGCCGGCGTCGCGCGGCAGGAGAGTGACGTGCTCGCGGGCCAGGCCGTAGGGCGCGTAACCGGGATCGTCGGTGGTGACCACCGGCAGGCCGCTCGCCATCGCCTCCTGCACGGTCAGCGGGAAGCCCTCCGACTCCGACGGCAACGCGAAGACGTCGCAGGCGCGGTACACGTCGGCGAGCTCGGCCGGCGGCAGGGCACCGAGGTGGTGCACGCCGGGCCGGCCCGCGAACCGGCGCAGGTCGCTGCCGTCGCCCGCGAAGACCAGTTCGTAGGCCGGGTCGGCGGCGTTCAGCAGCAGGTCGTAACCCTTCTTCTCGACCAGGCGGCCGACGAACAGCACGAGCAGCTTCTCGGCCGGCAGTCCGAGGCGTTGCCGCAGGGCGACCCGGTCGGCGTCGGAGCGGATCGGCCGGAACAGCGTCGAGTCGACGCCGTTGGCGAACAACGCCACATCTTCCTGGCGTACGCCCTGGTCGCGGACGAACTCGCCGACCTTGCCGTTGACCACCAGCACCCTGGCCGCCCGGCGCAGCAGTGGCCGGCCGGCGATCCGATAGACCACCCGCTGCCCGCCGCGGACCAGGACGGACGGGTGCGCGACCAGGCCGACGTGCTGGGTGAGCAGGTACGGCGTCCGGGTCAGCACGGCCGCGAGGCCGGCTGCCCACGAGGTCGGGTATAGGCAGTCGTGCACGTGGATCACGTCGGCCCAGCGGGCCCAGCGCCGGGCGGTCGCGAGCAGGCCGGGACCGAGGACCGGGAACGGCACCCCGGTACGCCGCTCGATGCCGTTCCAGGCGGCCTGCCGGATCACGCGTACGCCGCCGTCGGTCGTGGACGTGGAGCGCGGGCCGCTGGTCAGCACCGTGACGTCGGCGCCCTGCCGGGCCAGATGGGTGGCCTGCTGGTGGACGACGTTCTCGATGCCGCCGACGTGCGGTGGGTAGTAGTGGCTGACGAGCAGCACCCGAATTGTCATCTGTAGATCGCCGCTCCATCGCTGCTGTAGATCTTGTTCTTGGTCGCGTCGAGCACGCCGAACGGATAGCGGTAGGTCATGGCGTCGCCGCGGTAGAACGCGGTTGCCTCTCCTTTGTGGACCGTGGCGTAGCTCAGCAACACGTAGCTGTCGGTGCGCACCAGCGTGGGGAAGGTGTCCCGGACATCGGTCGCCGACGTGCGCTCGCCGAGCCACCGGGCGGCGCTGCGGTCCTCGGGATGGACGTAGTAGATGTCGTAGTACTGCCCGCTGTTGGCGAGCTGCAGTTGCGCCGGATAACCACCCAGCAGCGTCGGCACCACCCCGGTCAGGTCCAGGAACAGCGCCATCACCAGGCCGAACGCGAGGCGCACCGACAGCCGGGTGGTGGTCCAGCGAAAGCTCCAGACCGAGGCGGCCGCGACGAACGGGGCGAAGAAGATCAGCCCTTGCTGGAAGGCCCGCAGCACGCCGTAGTCGACGGACAGCTGCGGCAGCACGGTGAGCACGCCCAGCAGGACCAGCGCGCCGGTGGTGAGCCGGATCTGGTCGGGGGGCGCCCGGAACGTGCGGCGCCTGGCGAACGTGGCCGCGACCAGGCCGACCAGCAACAGCAGCTGGAGCACTCCGGCCGCGGCCTGCCGGACGAGGCCGTTGAACCCCGGCACGTTCACGCCGATCCGGTCGAGCAACGCGCCGAAGCCGGTGAGCGGCATGGCCGACTCCGGGACCACGCTCATCGGGTGGCCGGCGAGGACCGGCAGCGGCAGCAGGGCCCCGCTCGCCCGCTCGGCGCCGGTCTGCTGCTCGGTGAACGCGACATAGTCGCGCAACCGCTGCTCCGCGCTTACCGCCGCGCCGCCGAACAGGCTGTAGCGGGTGTCCGAGGAACCGGTCGCACTGGACTTGCCGAGCAGGTTGCCGACCGTCGCGGCGACGGTGACCCGCACCTGGCCGCCGGTGTCGGTGGCGGGCCCGGTCCAGGCCACCGCCCCCACCGCCACCAGCGCGATCATCCACCAGGTGACGAAGCCCGTGGTGCCGGTCGGCGGCCGGGAGCGGACCCGCCGCACCAGCCGGCCGCCGTAATCGATGCCCAGGGCGATCCCGAAGGTGACCAGCACCAGGTAGGTCGTGGAGTAGTGGGACAGCACGATGCCGAGCAACAGCACCAGGACCAGCGGACGGCGGGCGCGCAACGGCCGGGCGGCGTCGGTGATCACCACCATCACGCAGCCGAGCAGCAGGAACGCGATCTCCTGGCGGGCCATGAAGGTCATGTCGGTGAAGAACGTCGGGAAGGCCATGAAGTACATCGCCGACAGCAGCGCGATGGCCTGCGACGCGACGTTGCGCACCGAGCGGTAGACCAGCACCGGGGTCAACGCGAACAACAGCGGGAAGACGGCCTTGAAGACGTACTCGCCGGGGATGCCGGTGAGCCGGGACAGCAGCACCGGCAACAGGTTGATGCTCAGACAGGCGTTGTACGGCTCCCGGAACGCGCTGATGTCCCAGCGGTCCAGGTTGTCGGTGAGCCGGAAGACCTCGTACTCGAGCTGGATGTCGTGTCCGGTGATGAACCATCCGCGTAGCGAGTTCAGCAGCAGCACGGCCGCCGCGGCCAGGACCAGTCCGAGTCCGGTGACCGTGGAAGAGTGCCTTTCCCGGCGCCGGAACAACACGATCAGCAGGGCCGCGACCGCGAGCAGCGCGACCACGCTGACGGCCCCGCTGAGGCCGTTGTTGAGCCGGGTCGCGCCGGCCACCGCGAGGATGATCGCGGCGGCTCCGAGCAGCAGAACCGGGCCGGCGCCGGCCGGGACCGCGAGTCGCGACCACGTCCACCGGCCGGTGATCGGGGCGGCGGTGGCCAGCCCGGTGACGACGAGCAGCATCCCGGCGCCGAGCGGCAGCCGGGTCAGCGGATGCGGCGCACCGATCGCCGGCAGCGCGGTGTTGACCAGCAGAGCCAGCAGGATCGCGGTCAGCACGGTCAGGCCGATCGAGACCAGCACCCGGCCGTCCCGGGTGCTGACCCCGCGCGCGCTTATCGAGTACCACAACGTCGCGGGGGCGCCGAGCACGAGCCAGAGACCCGCGACCAGCACCACCAAGGCCGGGGTCCACGGCAGCGACACCAGCAGCGCGGCGAACGCGGTGCCGCCGAGCAGGGCCGGCCGGTCGGTGAGCCGGCTCAGCACGACCCGCCAGCCCGGCCGCGAACCCCGGTGCACATGACCCGAGCAGGCGGAATGACATTGCGGTGGGCGGGCCGGGCTGGGCTGGGCCGAGCTGGGGTGGGGCGGGGCCGGGATGTTCGGCCCCCGGTCGACGGTGGCCAACGGACTCACGACAGCACTTCGGCGTATACATCTTCGACCCGCCGGACGACCGTGGCCCAGTCGTGTTGGCGGGCTGCGGTCACACTGCGGTCGCCGTGCGCCTGGGCCAGCAGCGGATCGCCGGCGATCGCGTCCAGCGCCTCGGCCAGCGAAGCCGGATCGGGCCGGACCATCAGCGCGACGTCGCCCAGCAGGTCGGTGTTTCCGGGAACGGCGGTGGCCACGATCGGCAGCGCGGCCGCCATCGCCTCCAGTGCCACCAGTGGCATGCCCTCCTTGTCGGACGGCAGGACGAACGCGTCGGCGTCAGCGTAGGAACGGGCCAGATCGGCACCGAGCCGGGCCCCGACGAAGGTGACGTTCGTCAGGTGGAGCCGGGCGGCGAGCTCGCGCAGTTCGGCTCGCAACTCGCCGTCGCCGACCACCGTGAGGTGGATCGGACGGCGCACCAGGCTCATCGCCTGCAGCAGCCGGGACACATTCTTCTGTGGACTGAGCCGGCCGACGAACAGCAGCTCGAGCGGCCCGTCCGACAGCCGCCGCAGCGGCCGGGCGGCCATGAAGTAGGCGGCCCCGACCCCGTTCGGAACCACGAAGATCCGCTCCTCGCGGACCCGGTAGGTCTCGTGCAACCACGCGGCCTGGCTCCGGGTGAGCACGATGACCCCGGCGGCGGCCCGCAGGACCCGAGCGAAGACATGCTTCTTGTACGCGGGTAGCAGCCACCCGAGTCGACCGCTGCCGTCCACGTCCAGATGGAAATGCACCAGGAACCGTTGCCGGCGGATCAGGGCGACGAGCGCGACCAGTTCGGGCAGGACCGCGTGCGCGGTGTGCAGGTGCAGCACCGCCGATCGGGGGGCCCGCAACAGCGAGCCGAACAGGCCCGGGGCCAGCGGCGTGTGCGCGAACTCGATCGAGCGGTGCCGGCGGACCTGCACCGCGCCGACCCGCGACCGGCGGGGCGCGTCGCCGGATCCGATGGTCGTGGTGAGCACCCGCACGTCGTGCCGGTCACCGAGCCCGGTGGCCAGATTCTCGACGACCCGTTCCAGTCCGCCCAGATGCGGCGGGTAGTACGGGGTGATCTGCATGATCGTCTTCATCGGCTCAGACACCCAGCGCGAGCAGGTCGCGGTTCGCCACATAGGTGACGTCCGGCCGGCCGGAGACGTGCTCGAGCACCCGCTCCAGCCGCTGCCAGTCGCCACGGGCGTCGACCTCCCAGCTGTGGCCCCAGAGGTGGAAGACGCCGCCCTCGGTCCGGCACGTCTCGAACCACTTGATCGCCAGCTCGTCCCAGGACAGGAACAGCTTGGCCGCGGTCCACGGCCGGCCCCGGGCCATCCGCAACGCGAGCGGCCCGTCGACCCGATGCGCGTACGCGTTGACCGTGGTGTCCATCTCCAGCGGCGAGCCGGGTTGCAGGGTGCTGCGCCGAACCGTACGGGCCAGCGTGAAGCCGAGCTCGCCGGTGATCCGTACGTGCGCCTGGGTGTAGTCGCCGCACGGATAGCAGAAACTGGTCAGCGGCTCCCCGATGATGTCCTCCAGGTGTTCCTTGCCGGCCTGGATGTCGGCCCGGGCAGCGGCGTCGGACAGGGTGGGCAGCCGCCGGTGCGTCATGGTGTGCCCGCCGATCTCGAACCGGTCCGCGAGATCCCGGACCCCGGCCGGGGACAGCAGGTCGGCCGGGCGCCATTCGACGTTGCGCGGGGCGAGGTAGAAGGTGGCGGGGATCGCGTACTTCGCCAGCAGGGCGGCGAGCCGGTCATCAAGGCGATGCCCGTCGTCCCAGCTGGTCGTGACGACAACCTGGCGGGGCGGCGCCTCGGTCACGGTGTGTTCTCCTTGCGGTCGATTCGGTAGTGCAAGGTCTGCGGTTGCCCGATCAGGGCAACCCGCACCAGGTACGAGCCGTTCGGCGCCGAACCGGGGATCGGCAACCGCTGTGTCACCGCGGCGGGCACCTCCGGCCGCACCCGCAGCGCGGCGGTGGAGGTGTTCAGCACGGCCCCGCTCGGGCCGGCGAGGGTGAACCGGACTTGGCGGTCGCGGTCCGCCGCACCGTGCTCGAGCAGGGTCACGGCGACGACGACGGCCGACCCGGCGCCGTCCGGCCGGATGGCGGGTACGCCGGTGAAGTACAGCTCGGCGTACTCGGCCGGCAGCCGGGTGAAGGAGCGGCGCAGTTCCAGCCGCCCGGCCGGGGTCCACGCCGCCACCACCGCGACCACCAGGGCCGGCAGAATCAGAAGTCGCGCTGATCGCCGGCCTCCGCTCCGCCCGGCACCGGGTCCTGGCCGGCTCAGTCGGCCGGTCATGCCCTGGTCAACTCCTCCGCGGGCGAGGCGGCGACGACGTCCGGACTGCAATGGCGGCCGACCGACGGGACGACGGGCATCTGCGGCGTACGGCGGAACCGGTGCTCGAAGAGCTGCAGGACGTTGGCGACGCCGTCCGGCAGTGCGTTCAGCTTCACCTCGCCGGCCCGTACCCGGTAGTCGATGGGAACCTCGAGGCAGCGGTAACCGGCCATGGTCGCGGAGTTCTTGATCTCCTGCGAGAACGCCATGCCCGTCGAACGGACGTCGAGGCCACGCCAGACGTAGTCGCGGAAGACCCACATCCCGGACTGGGAATCGCGTACCGAGTTGTGGAACAGCGAGCGGCTCAGCCGGCTGAGCGCCCGGTTGGCGACCGCGTGCGAGGGCTTCATCGCCGCCCGGTTGCGGGGTAGCAGCCGATTCGTCGTCATGAACTCGATGTTGTTCATGGTGAACGTCCGCAGCAGCTGCGGCAGCGCGTCGAACGGGTAGGTGAGGTCGGCGTCCCCGGTGGCGATCACGTCCCCGGACGCGGCCGCCAGGCCGGCCCGGTAGGCGTTGCCGTAACCGCGCTTCGGCTGCAGCACGACCCGTGCGCCGAGGCTGCGGGCGACGTCGCCGGTGCCGTCCGTCGAGGCATTGTCGACCACCACCACCTCCGACTCCCAGCCCGCGGACCTCAGCTCCGCCACCGGGATCGCCTTCATCAGCGGTGGCAGGTTCAACGCCTCGTCGAGCGCCGGGATAACGATGGACAGCGTTTGCAATGCGTCTCCCCAATTGATGGACTCATCCGAAGAATGGGCGGGCATCCCATTGGATTGCGAGGGCCCGCCATTCCTGATGATCTCGCCGGAACGGCCGGTTCAACCTCGGCCCGGTCCCAGCCCACGGCCGAGAATAGGGGCTCGGCGAATCGATTAGCATCCTCCCGGAGGGGGACGACGAATCGACAGGGCGGATGGCCGAACGGTCGATTCCTGGTTCTTCGCAACCGAACCATTCGTGAACCGTTCTCGGTGAACACCCGATGACCTCACCCGACGGAGGCGCTTATCGGTGCTGCCGGAGAATGCATTCAAGGCGGACCGGATCGGACCGAAGTACGCCGTATCCGCTCCGCCGTTGGGTCGTTATCCCTGCTCGACACAGTGGACACGGGGCGCCACCCGCGCGGGTTAAGCCGGACCGGTGCATCTATGGGATTTGCGCGTACACAATCGCGGACGTATTACTGATCACAAATCTGATGGGGATCGGACAAAGTTGTGTACGCATTCCGGACGGAACTCAGCCATGATCAAAAATTCCCGTGTGAGGTATGGATTGCAACCGATTGTTCTGGGCCGGCCGACGATCAACGGCGCGAAGCTCACCGTTCCAGTCGATCCCGGGGCCGCTCGCCAGTGGTTTCGGGACGACGCATTCCGGGTCGAATACTCGAACCTCGATGGATTGGCCGACCTGGACCCGGCGGTGCTCGTGGTGCCCGCCCTCGGCAACATCCTGACGCTCGCCTATGCCCTCGGCATACCGATCGAGGTGGACCGGGTCGACGCCGCGTACGCCGCCGCCGCCGACCGGCTGGCCGAGACGTTCGGCGCGATGTACCCGCGGTTCGACGTCAAGGGATTCGAGCTGCGAGGCGAACGGGTCGGGCCGGTGGCCCCGGTCACGGTCACGGTCAAGACCGATCCGGCTCTGCTGCTCTTCTCCGGCGGCGCCGACTCCAGCTCCTCGCTCATCGAGCACCGGCGTGAGGTGCGCGCCCTGGTCACCGTGTGGGGTGCCGACGTCCGGCTGACCGACCAGACGCTGTGGGACCAGTTGTGCAGCGTGGTCCGCGACTCCGAGCTGACCGCCGACCGGCGGCTGATCGTGGCCCGGGCCAACCTGCAGGACCTCATCGACGGCCCGGCGCTGACCCGGAAGTTCGAAAGCGGGTTCATCGACGGCACCTGGTGGGGTTCCGTGCAGCACGGACTGGCCCTGACCTCGGTCACCGTCCCGGCCGCCACGGCGCTGGGCCTGTCCCGGGTGCTGATCGCCGGCAGCGACTTCGGCGGCCTCGACCTGCCGTGGGGGTCCTCGCCCCGCACCGACAACCAGATCCGCTGGTCGGGCGGCCAGGTCGAGCACGACCAGGCCGACCTGTCCAGAGCCGACAAGATCACCAAGGTGATCGCCCCGTACGTCCGCGGTGGCGGCCGGTTGAATCTCGCCATCTGCTACCAGCCGGGGCGTGGCCCGGACGGCTTGAACTGCGGGCGGTGCGAGAAATGCCAGCAGACGATCACCCAGCTGCTGCTTGCCGGGATCGCGCCGGACGCCGTCGGGCTGCCGATCTCGCCGCAGTCCCTGGCGGCCGGCCGCCGGGCGCTGACCCGGGGTTTTTGGCACGGCGACGACGGCCATCGCGCGGCCTGGCGGCGGCTCCAACTCGACGTGCCGGCGACCCTGACCGGCCCGTGTGCCGTGCCGTACATCCGTGCGCACCTGGAGTGGTTCCGCACCGCGAAGATCGTGATCGGTACGAGCGACGCGGCACCCCGGTGGCACCGGGTCGTCCTGGGCGTGCAGCGCCTCGGCGCGCGGACGCTGTCCTGGCTGCCGTTGCAGTTCCGCAAATGGTGCTCACGCCGGGTCGCCCGGCTGTTGGGCGAGGGCTGACCGCCCGGTGGCAGCGCAACCGTTGCCGGTGCGCCGGTCCGGTCCCACGCCCGA
This sequence comes from Paractinoplanes ferrugineus, assembly GCF_016862195.1. Classification (GTDB taxonomy): domain Bacteria; phylum Actinomycetota; class Actinomycetes; order Mycobacteriales; family Micromonosporaceae; genus Actinoplanes; species Actinoplanes ferrugineus. The sequence goes on from NZ_BOMM01000003.1 coordinate 195,783, forward strand.
GCGCCGGCGGGACATGCTCCTCGACAACTCGTTCTTCATCCTGGCCACCAGCGTGGCCACCGGAGCCGGCGGATTCCTGTTCTGGACGCTGAGTGCCCGGCTCTTCAACCCCGCCCAGATCGGCCTGGCCAGCGCGTTGCTCAGCGCCTGCGGCACGCTCGCCTGGTGCAGCCTGCTCGGGCTCAACCAGACCCTGGTCCGGCGCCTGCCCGGCAGCGCGGCCCCGAGCCGGTTGATCAACACCTCGCTGGTGCTGATCGCGGGCGCCGGGCTCGTGGTCGCCACCGGCTACGCGCTTGTCGTCCCGTCGTTCGTGCCCGCCCTCGCGGCCCTCCACGACGTGCCGGTGTTCCTCGCCTTCGTCCTGGTGACCGCCCTGACCGGGGTCAACCTCGGCACCGACGCGATATTCGTCGCCCACCAGCGGGCCCGGTTCAACTTCGCCATCAACGGCCTGCTGCAGAACGCGGTCAAGCTGGCCGTCATGCCGGCCCTGGTCTGGCTCGGGGCGTACGGCGTCTTCCTCTCGGCCGCCATCGCCACCGCCGCCACCGTGGCGGCCAGCCTGATCGTCCTCGTCCGCCGGTTCGGCTACCGCCCCCGCCCCGAAGTGGACGGTGGTGCGGTCCGGCGCGACCTCGCCTTCTCGTCGCGTACCTACGTGGCCGAACTGTTCGACCTGGTCCCGCCGCTCATCCTGCCCCTGCTCATCGTCCGCTCGCTGGGACCGCAGTCGACGGCCTACTTCCTGATCGCGTTCCAGATCGCCAACCTGCTGTATTCGGGCATCTACGCGGTCACCCAGGCCACCTTCGCCGAAGGGTGCCGCCGCCCGGACAGCCTGCGCGAGCTGGCCGGCCGGTCGGCCCGGATGCTGCTGCTCGCCCCGCTCGGCGGGCTCGTGCTGGCCGGCGTCGGCCCGTACGTCCTCGGCGTGATCGGCCCCGCATACCGGGCCGGCGGCACCGGACCCCTGGTGGTCCTCAGCCTCGGCGCGGTCGTCGTCGCGCCGACCGCCCTGTCGGCCGCGCTGCTCAAGCTGACCGGGCAACTCGGCGCGCTGGTCTACGCCACCGCCCTGCGCAACGGCATCATCTGCCTGCTCGCCGTCGTCCTGATGCCACACGGCCTGATCGGCGTCGCCGGTGCCTACGTGGCCGGCGAGGCCATCTCCCTCGTCATTCCTGCCTGGGCGTTGCTCCGGCGCTCCGTCTGGAAGGTCCGACTGTGAAAATCCTGCTGTCGCACGCCTACTCCCGCCACAACGCCGGCGACGCCGCCCTGCTCAGCGTGCTGATCCAAGACGTACGCGACGTCTACCCCGACGCCGACCTGACCGTGCTGATGATGGACGAGGTGCGGCCGGGGGAGACCTTCGACGAGGTCCCGGTCCGGCCGTTCCCCACCCACCGGGCCCTGCACCGGTTCTCCTCCCGAGCCGCCAAACTGGGCCACTGCCTGGTCACCCTCGCCTCGACCACGCTCGCCACCCGGGTGCCGGCGCTGGCCCAGCGCCGGCTGATCGGCCGCGAGCTGGCCGAATACCTCCGGCTCTGCCGCGAAAGCGACCTGGTGGTCTGCGTCGGCGGCGGCTACCTGCGAGGAAAGCCCGCCTTGTCGAGTACGTTCGAGCTGAGTCTGCTGCTTCAACCGCTGATGCTGTACCGCTGGATGAAGATCCCGACAGTGCTCTACGCCCAGTCGGTCGGGCCGTTCGCCAACCGGGCCCAGCGCTGGATGGCCGGCCACGTGCTGCGCAAAATCGACCTGGTGATCGCCCGCGAGGACATCAGCCTCGGCATCCTGGCCGGCCTGGGTGCGACCACCAACGTACGCCGATCGGTTGATTCCGGATTTGCCTTCGACACCGCGACCCAGGTGGACATCCGGCGCCGGGTCGGCGCCGAACCCGACCGTCCCCTGGTCGGCATCACCGTCCGGCAGTGGCTCGACCCGGCCGGCCAGGAACGCTACGAACGAGCGATCGCCACAGCCGCCGACACCGCCGTCGAGGAATTCGGCGCCACCGTCGTCTTCGTCCCCCAGGTGACCAGCGAACGCCAGGGCGACGACGACCGCATAGCCGGCCGCCGGGTAGCCGCCCGAATGCGCCGCCCCGCCGCGGTCCTGGCCGACAGCTTCGACCACCACACCATCAAAGCGCTGTACGGCGGCCTGGACCTGCTCATCGGCACCCGCTTCCACTCGGTCATCTTCGCCATGACCGCCTCCGTGCCAGTGCTCGCCATCGAATACGAGCACAAGACTTCCGGCATCATGCACGATTTGGGCCTGGACGAGTGGGTCTACGACATCGCCACCGTGGACGGCCCCACCCTGGTCACCGGCCTGCGCCGCCTGTTCGCCCAGCGCACCCAGGTGATCACCCAGCTCGCCGAACGCCTGCCCGCCTACCAGGCCCAGGCCCAGCAGGCCAAACGCCAACTCACCACCGTCCTTCGCCCCACCTAATGGGTGCCGGCTATCGCGAGCGAGCTCAGCCTGAGGTCGGCCCTCTTAGTTCTGCCCGTTTCATCACCCGCGTTGGCGTCGGCTTGGGGGATCGACACCCCTTCGGTGAAGATGGGGCCTCCTTCGTGCGGGAGACCCCATCTTTCCCTGAAGTTGCATTGCCTCGACCCCATCACCGCAGTCGCCCCGAACGAGGCTCACTCCCCAGCCAGTGCCGACGCCGTCGCACCTGATGTTGCCGCGTCAGCACCAAGCTCGGCTCCGCAGTCACCTGAACCCAAAGTCCCGCCGCGCACCCTTTTGGCTGCCCCGCATGCCCTCCGGGGCTACTCCGCGCACCTCCAGCTGCTTCGCGCGCCCTCCGGACTGCTTCATGCGCTCGCTGCTCCGCACGCCTCTGGCTGCTCCGCACGCCTCCGGCGGCTCCGCGCCGCTCTTTGGCTGCTTCGTGCGCCCTCCGGGCTGCTCCGCACGCCCTTTGCTGCTCTGCGTGCCTCCGGGCTGCTCCGCACGCCCTTTACTGCTCCGCGTGCCCCTGCTCTTGTGAGCGCCACCGGCAGCTCCCCGAGCACCACGGGAACGTGGGGCGTCCGGGGCTCGGCCCCGGAGCAGAAATAGCACGAGCTCCCAGTTCCGCGCGAAGTGCGGACAGGGAGCTCCCGAGATCGTGCCCCCGGCAGGATTCGAACCTGCGCTTTCGCCTCCGGAGGGCGACGCTCTATCCCCTGAGCTACGGGGGCTCAGTGGTTTCAGAGCCTAGCAGGCCCCGGGGAACCACTGCCAACCGGGTTATTACGACGCCTGGGCCTTCTTGAGCAGGTCGTCGATCAGCTTGATTTCGCCCTGCTGGGACTGGACCATCGTGCCGGCCAGCCACTTCACGTCGTCGTTGCCGGCGAGGCGTTGGGCTTCCTGGGCCATGTGGATGCCGCCCAGGTGGTGCTGGCGCATCAGGGTCAGGTATTGGATGTCCAGGGCTTTGCCGGTGGCTTGGCGCAGGGCGGCGAGCTGTTCAGGGGTCGCCATGCCGGGCATGAGGCCGTTGACCACGGAACCCTCGGAGTTCGGCATCCAGGACATGGGGGTCCGGGTGCTTGTCAGGTCGAGGTGCCAGTCGCGCAGCCACGCCTGCATGTAGCCGATCTGGCCGTGCTGGGTGAGGGCGATGTCGTTGGCCAGGTAGACGATCTCGGGGTTGTCGGACTTCTGATGGACGATCATCGACATCTCCACCGCCTGGGCGTGGTGAACGGCCATGTCGCGCAGGAAGCCGGCCTCGACCGAGTCGTCGCCGGGGGTGCGCAGGTGCGGCACGACGAGGCCGATGCCCAGGCCCAGGGCGGTGCCGACGACGAGTGCGGCGGCGACCAGCAGCCAGGTGAGCCGGTTGCGGCCGGTGGCGGCGCCGGTGCCGGTCGCGGATGCGGCGGCGTGGTCCGCCGCATCCGAGTCGGTGGAGATGGTCATCAGCTGCCGGCGCCCGTCATGCCGGTGCCGTTGGCGGCGGCGGTGACCGGGCCGGTCGTGGTGTTACCGCCGGAGCAGGAGATGCCCGGCTCGAGGGCGGACACGACGCGGGTGTCCTTGATGAACTCGTCGATGCGCGAGTCGCCGGCGTCGTCGGTCTTGAGCTGGAAGCCCCAGACCTGCACCGAGACGTTCTTGTCGAGGCCCGCGTAGGGCGACATGAACGTGTAGTCCTGGCCCTGGACCTTCTTCTTCAGGAGGTCGATCTGGTCCTGCGCCAGGCCCTCTTTGTAGGTGACCCAGACCGCGCCGTGCTCGAGGCTGTGCACCGCGTGCTCGTTGGCGATCGGGGCGGTGTAGACGTCGCCGTTGCAGTTCTGTGGGGTGGCGTTGTGTGCGCCACCGACCGGCGGGCTCGTCACGTAGGACAGCGTGCCGTCCTTGTGGGTGCGGTCGTCGATCGCCTTGTTCTTCTGGGCGCGGTAGTCGACGACGCCCTTGATGGCGGCGGCCTTGTCCTCCCAGCTCTTGGAGCCCTTGACGACGCTGAAGACGCCGAAGCCGATGATGCCGAGGGCGATCACCGCGACCAGGCCGATCACTGCGATCGGGCCCCAGCTGCGGCCGCCGCTGACCTTTACCGGCGTGACCGGTTTGCGGCCTTTGCCACCCTTGGCAGGGCCTTTGCCGGCGCCGGGCCGGGGCCCGGCGGGCTTGGCGCCGGCCTTGGCAACGGGCGGTTTGCCCTGACCGGAAGTCTTGCCGACCTTGACCGTGGACGGGACCCGTTCGGGACCCGGCGTGCTCATGCTCATCGTGCCTCGTCGATTCGTGAAAGCCGGTGGGGCGGGGCGCGGGAGGCCGCCGAATGCGGAAGTCTACCCCCGATAGCATGGTTGAGTGACTCCCGCCAAGCTTGCTGCCACCGTTCTCTCAGCTGCTCGTGCCGTGTTCGAGACCCGCGGGCTCGACACCGCGCTGCTGCCCGAGATCACCTCGGTGGAGCGACCCCGAAACCTCGAGCACGGCGATTACGCCTCCACCCTGGCGATGCAGTTGGGGAAAAAGGCCGGGGTGGCTCCGCGTGAGCTGGCCCAGGCGCTCGCCGCGGAGCTGGAGAAGCACCCGGCGGTCAAGGAGGTCGGCATCGCCGGTCCGGGCTTCCTCAACATCCGGCTCGACCCCGCGGAGATCGCCAAGGCGGCCCGCGACATCCTGGTGGCGGGCGCGAACTACGGGCATTCCGACACGCTGGCCGGGGAGCGCATCAATCTGGAGTTCGTCTCGGCGAACCCGACCGGGCCCGTACACATCGGCGGTGTCCGGTGGGCCGCGGTGGGTGACGCTCTCTCCCGGCTCCTGCGCGCCGCGGGCGCGCAGGTCGGCACGGAGTACTACTTCAACGACGCCGGGGCGCAGATCGACCGCTTCGCCCGATCGCTGTACGCGAGCGCGAAGGGCGACCCCGCCCCCGAGGACGGGTACGGCGGTGCCTACATCGCCGAGATCGCCACCGCCGTACGCTCGCAGGCGCCCGATGTTCTTGATCTTGATGAGGCCGAAGCCGTCGAGACGTTCCGCCGGGTGGGCGTCGACCTGATGTTCGCCGAGATCAAGGCGTCCCTGGACGACTTCGGCGTCAACTTCGACACCTACTTCAACGAGAAGGACCTGCACGCGCGCGGTGAGCTGCAGCAGGCCCTCGACCGGCTGCGCGAGCAGGGCCACGTGTTCGACACCGACGGCGCGGTCTGGCTGCGCACCACCGACTTCGGCGACGACAAGGACCGGGTGCTGCGCAAGTCGGACGGCGACTGGACCTACTTCGCCGCCGACTGCGCCTACTACCTCGACAAGCGCAACCGGGGCTTCGAGCGCTGCGTCTACATGCTCGGCGCCGACCACCACGGCTACGTCGGCCGGATGAAGGCGATGGCCGCCTGCTTCGGCGACGACCCGGAGAAGAACATCGAGATCCTGATCGGTCAGCTGGTCAACCTGGTGCGTGACGGCGAGCCGATGCGGATGAGCAAGCGGGCCGGCACGGTGGTGACGCTGGAGGACTTCGTCGACGCGCTCGGCGTGGACGCCACCCGGTACGCCCTGGCCCGGTACTCCTCCGACTCGCCCATCGACATCGACATCGACCTGTGGACCAGTGCGAGCCGGGAGAACCCGGTCTACTACGTGCAGTACGTGGCGGCCCGCACGGCGAGCGTGGCCCGGCAGTCCGAGGCGGTCGGTCTGCGCCGCGGCGACGAGGCCGACTTCCGGCCCGAGCTGCTGGTCAACTCCAAGGAGACCGAGCTGCTCAAGGCCCTCGAGGAATACCCCGAGACGGTGTCCCGGTCGGCCGAGCTGCGCGAACCGCACCACGTCGCCCGCCTGTTGGAGAAGATCGCGGGGGAATATCACCGCTTCTACGACGAGCCGGCGTGCCGGATCCTGCCCAAGGGCGACGAACAGATCGGCGACGGCAACCGTGCGCGGCTCTGGCTCAACGACGCCACCCGTACGGTGATCGCTAACGGGTTGGCCCTGCTCGGGGTCTCGGCCCCCGAAAGGATGTAGGGCATGCGAGCTCATGAGGCCGGGGCGCTGCACGGCGACCTCGGATACACCGGGCCCGCCTGGTTGCGTACGCCCGGGGACGTCAACGCCCTCGTGCCGCAACTCTGGCCGCGCACAGTGACCCGCGCCGAGACCGGGTTCTTGCAGGTCGGCGGGGTCAGCGTGGCCGAGCTGGCGGAGGAGTACGGCACCCCCGCCTACTTCCTCGACGAGGCCGACCTGCGTTCGCGATGCCGGGAGTTCGTGGCCGCGTTCGCCGACGCGGACGTCTTCTATGCCGGCAAGTCGTTCCTCTGCAAGGCGGTCGTCAAGATCGTCCACGAGGAGGGCCTGTTCCTCGACGTGTGCACCGGTGGCGAGTTGGCGGTCGCCCTCAAGGCCGGCTTCCCGCCGGAGAAGATCGGCTTCCACGGCAACAACAAGTCGCCCCGCGAGCTGCAACGGGCCCTGCAAGCGGGGGTCGGCCGGATCATCGTCGACTCCTTCGACGAGATCACCCGGCTCACCGAGCTGGCGCGTGAGCAGGGTAAACGACCCCGAGTGCTGATCCGCGTGACGGTCGGTGTCGAGGCTCACACCCACGAGTTCATCGCGACCGCGCACGAGGACCAGAAGTTCGGTTTCTCGCTGGCCGGCGGCGCCGCCTTCGCGGCCGCCGTGCGCATCCTCGACGACGGCGTCCTCGACCTCATCGGGCTGCACTCGCACATCGGCTCGCAGATCTTCGACACCAGCGGCTTCGAGGTGGCCGCCCGCCGCATCGTCGAGCTGCAGGCGCAGATCCGCGACGCCCGCGGGGTCGAGCTGCCCGACCTCGACCTGGGCGGCGGCTTCGGCATCGCCTACACCACCCAGGACGACCCGGCCACGCCGGGCGACCTGGCCAAGCGGATCAACAAGATCGTCGATTCCGAGTGCGAGCTGGCCAATCTGCGCCGGCCCCGGCTCTCCATCGAGCCCGGTCGCGCGATCGTCGGCCCCGCCGTCTTCACCCTCTACGAGGTCGGCACGGTCAAGGACGTCGACGGCATCCGGACCTACGTGAGTGTCGACGGCGGCATGAGCGACAACATCCGCACCGCGTTGTACGACGCGTCCTACTCGGCGACGATGGCCAACCGGGCGAGCGCCGCCGAGCCGATGCTGGCCCGCGTCGTGGGAAAGCATTGTGAAAGCGGGGACATCGTCGTGAAGGATGAATTCCTGCCCGCTGACGTGCAGCCCGGAGATTTTATCGCGGTGCCGGGAACCGGCGCCTATTGCCGGAGCATGGCCAGCAACTACAACCACGTGCCTCGGCCGCCGGTGGTGGCGGTGCGCGACGGCGCCTCCCGGGTGATCGTGCGCCGGGAGACCGAGGACGACCTGCTCGCATTGGATGTTGGATGAGCTCTGAGTCTGCCCGCAGCGGCAAACCCCGGAACCGAAGCGACGAGAAACCGCTCCGCCTTGCGCTGCTCGGGTGCGGGACGGTCGGTTCCGAAGTCATCCGCCTGCTGCACGACCAGGCCGGCGACCTCACCGCGCGGATCGGCGCACCGCTGGAGATCGTCGGCGTCGCGGTGCGGCGGCTCGGCCGGGCGCGCGGAGATCTCCCGGTCGACCCGGACCTGTTCACCACCGACGCGCTCGGCCTGGTCAAGCGGGACGACGTGGACGTGGTCGTCGAGGTGGTCGGCGGCATCGAGCCGGCGCGCACCTGGCTGGTGGAGGCGTTGCGCGCGGGCAAGAGTGTGATCACCGCCAACAAGGCGCTGCTGGCCGAGGACGGCGCCGCGTTGCACGACGCCGCCGCCGACGGCAACGCCGACCTCTACTACGAGGCTTCGGTGGCGGGTGCGATCCCGCTGCTGCGGCCGCTGCGCGAGTCGCTGCACGGCGACCGGGTCACCCGGGTCACCGGCATCGTCAACGGCACCACCAACTTCATCCTCTCGTCGATGGACAGCACCGGCGCCGGCTTCAGCGAGGCCCTCGAGGAGGCCACCGAGCTGGGTTACGCCGAGGCCGACCCGACCGCCGACGTGGAGGGCTTCGACGCCGCGGCCAAGGCGGCCATCCTCGCCTCGCTGGCGTTCCACTCCCGGGTCACCGCGGCCGACGTGTTCCGTGAGGGCATGACCGGGGTGACCGCCGGCGACATGGCCAGCGCCAAGGAGATGGGCTGCACGATCAAGCTGCTGTGCATCGCCGAGCGCGGCCCCGACTCGGCCGGCCACGAGTCGGTGAGTGTGCGGGTGCACCCGGCGATGATTCCGTACTCGCACCCGCTGGCCGGTGTCGGCGACGCCTTCAACGCCGTCTTCGTCGAGGCCGACGCGGCCGGTCAGCTGATGTTCTACGGCCGGGGCGCGGGCGGCACGCCGACCGCGAGCGCGGTGCTCGGCGACATCGTCGCGGCGGCCCGCAACCGGCTCGGCGGCTTCCGGGCGCCGAGCGAGAGCAACTACGCCCACCTGCCGGTACGGCCGATCGGCGAGGCGGTCACCCGCTACCACATCAACCTCGACGTCGACGACAAGCCGGGCGTGCTGGCCGCGGTCGCCGGCGTCTTCGCCAAGCACGAGGTGTCCATCGCCACGGTCCGCCAGTCGGGCCGGGAAGACGACGCCAAGCTGGTGATCGTCACCCACGGCGCCCCCGACGCGAACCTTGCCGCTACGGTCGAGTCTCTGTCGCAACTGGACATAGTCCGATCCATCGCCAGCGTGCTGCGCGTCGAGGGAGGGGCCTGAGCCATGCTCGACCACGTGGGGTTCCAATGCGCCGATCTGGCCGCGAGCGGGGCGTTCTACGACGCCGTGCTGGCGCCGCTCGGGGTGCGCCGGCTGGCCGACTTCCGGGTCGCGCTCGGTTACGGCTCCGGTGAGCACGCGGATTTCTGGATCGGCGAGTTCAATGAGGGCCAGGGTTTCCGCGAGTCGCACATCGCGTTCGTCGCGGCCGACCGGGCCCAGGTCGACGCCTTCTTCGCGGCCGCCGTCAAAAACGGCGCCGAGGTGCTGCACGAGCCCCGCATCCACGAGGAATACCACGAGAACTACTACGGGGCGTTCGTCCGCGATCCGGACGGCAACAATGTCGAGGCTGTAAGCCACCGTCCGGAGTGAGGGATTGAGAATGGCCATGTATCGGGGACTGATCGAGCGGTACCGGGACCGGCTGCCGGTCACCGGCACCACCCCGGTGGTCACGTTGCACGAGGGGAACACCCCGCTCGTGCCCGCGCCGGTGCTGTCCCAGCGCGTCGGCGCCGATGTCTACCTCAAAGTCGAGGGAGCCAACCCGACCGGTTCGTTCAAGGACCGCGGCATGACGATGGCCGTGTCCAAGGCGGTCGAGGAGGGCTCGAAGGCGATCATCTGCGCCTCCACCGGCAACACCAGCGCGTCCGCCGCGGCGTACGCGGCCCGGGCCGGCCTGACCTGTGCGGTGCTCGTGCCGCAGGGCAAGATCGCGCTCGGCAAACTGGCCCAGGCCCTTGTGCACGGGGCCAAGCTGCTCCAGGTGAACGGCAACTTCGACGACTGCCTGGCGCTTGCCGCCAAGCTGTCGCAGGACTTCCCGGTCTCCCTGGTCAACTCGGTGAACATCTTCCGCCTGCACGGGCAGAAGACCGCCTCCTTCGAGATCGTCGAGGCCCTCGGCGACGCACCCGACATCCACTGCCTGCCGGTCGGTAACGCCGGCAACATCTCGGCCTACTGGATGGGCTATCTCGAGGACAAAGACGCCGGTAACGCCACGAAGATGCCGAAGATGTACGGGTTTCAGGCGTCCGGCGCGGCCCCGATCGTGAACGGCGAGGTCGTTCCGGAGCCGTCGACGATCGCCACCGCCATCCGCATCGGCAACCCGGCGAGCTGGACCAAGGCACTGGACGCCCGGGACACCTCGGGGGGCCTCATCGAGGCGGTCACCGACCGGGAGATCCTCTCCGCCTACCGCCTGCTCGCCCGTGAGGTCGGCGTCTTCGTCGAGCTGGCCAGCGCGGCCAGCGTCGCCGGTCTGCTCCAGCAGGCGCAGGCGGGCAAGGTGCCGGCCGGTTCGACGGTGGTCTGCACGGTCACCGGGCACGGCCTCAAGGACCCGGAGTGGGCGATCTCGACCGCCCCGTCGCCCACCACCATCCAGAACGACGTGATGATCGCCGCGCGGGAGCTAGGCCTGGCCTGACTCCTCCTCAGCCGCCTTCAGCAGAAGAAGCGACGCTTGAGCCACGATCTCGAGTTGTTCGTCTGAGAGGCGGCTGAGGAGAGCGCGCATCTTCGACTCGCCGGCGTTCAAGATGCTCCCGATGAGCTGGCTGCCCTTCCTCGACAGGCCGATCCGGCGGACGCGTCGATCGTGCGCGTCCTCGGTGCGGGCCACCAGGTCCTGCTGGACGAGCCGGTCCACCATGCCGCTGAGCGTGGCCAGGCCGACGTCGAGCAGGCCGGCCAGTTCGCCGCCCGACACATTGCCGTGCCGGGCGAGCAGCATGAGGATCTTGAGCTGGGACAGCGTCAGGTGGGACGAGAAGAGCGGATCGGAGCGGTCCCACCCGAACAACTGCTGGAGACGCTGCTGCGTGCCCATAATGTCCGCGATGAGCTGTTCGTTCCCGGCCAATGACAACCCTTCTTCGTGAAGCTCTGATGGCCGGACGGTACCAGCGGACCCCGGCGAAAAATCATTTGTTCGCGTCAGGCAAACTATTCGTGCAGGCCGAACTTTTACGGGGGGAGCGTCCATGTCATTCCTGACCCGGCTCAGTCTCGCCAACCGAGGCCTCGTGGCCTTGATCGCGATCGTGATCAGCGGTTTCGGGGTCTACGCCATCCCATCTCTCAAACAGCAGCTGTTCCCGACGATCGAGCTGCCCGCCGCGTTCATCAGCGCGGCGCTGCCCGGTGCCGGTCCCGAGATCATCCAGGACCAGGTGACCAAGCCGATCGAGGACGCGGTCAAGGGTGCCGACGGCATCGACTCCGTCCAATCGACGACCAGCGAGGGCTTCGCCACGGTCGTGGTGTCCTTCGTCTACGGCACGGACATCGACCAGGCCGTCAACCAGCTCACCACGTCGGTCAACCGGCTCCAGCCGCAGTTGCCCGACAACGTCGAGCCGCAGATCTTCTCCGGCAGCACCGACGACATCCCCGCGATCATCCTCGCGGCCTCCGGCGGCACCGATGAGAGCGACCTGCTCAACAAGCTTAACCAGATCGTGGTTCCCGAGCTCAACGCGATCGCCGGGGTGCGTGACACCCAGGTGACCGGCGCCCGGGCCAAGCAGGTCGTCATCACGCCCGACCTGGCCAAGATGACGGCGGCGGGAGTCAGCCCGCAGGCGTTGACGACGCTCCTGCAGTCCAACGGCATCTCGATCCCGGCCGGTGCGGTCAGCGACGGCAATCGTTCGCTGAACGTGCAGGTCGGCAACCCGATCACGTCGGTCGACGACATCAAGGGCCTCTTCCTCACCGGCAGTCGTGGCCCGGTCAAGCTCGGTGACGTCGCCGCGGTGGAGAGCAAGCTGCCCACCGCCACCGCCTACACCCGTACCGACGGCAATGACAGCCTCGGCATCGCGGTGACGGCCAAACCCGACGGCAACCCGGTGCAGATCTCCCACGCGGTCCGCGACAAGCTCGCCGACCTGGCCAAGGACTCCGGCGCGAAGCTCACCGTCGTCACCGACCAGGCGCCGTTCGTGGAGCGGTCGATCGAGAGCCTGACCACCGAGGGCCTGCTCGGCCTGGTGATGGCCGTGATCGTCATCCTGATCTTCCTGCTCTCGGTGCGCTCGACGCTCGTCACGGCCGTGTCGATCCCGCTGTCCGTGCTGATCGCGCTGATCGCGCTGTGGGTCGGCGACTACACGCTCAACCTGCTCACCCTGGGCGCGCTGACGATCGCGGTCGGCCGGGTGGTCGACGACTCGATCGTCGTCCTGGAAAACATCAAACGACATCTCGAGTACGGGGAACAGAAGGGTCACGCGATCATCGCGGCGGTCCGTGAGGTGTCCGGTGCGGTCACCGCCTCGACCCTCACCACAGTCGCAGTCTTCCTGCCGATCGCGCTCGTCGGCGGCTTCGTCGGGCAGATCTTCTCGTCCTTCGCGATCACCGTGACCGTCGCCCTGCTCGCGTCGCTGTTCGTGGCGCTGACCGTGGTTCCGGTCCTGGCGTTCTGGTTCCTCAAGCCGCCGCCGGCCGGTTCGGACACCGAGGCGGTCCGCAAGGCCGCGGAGGAGAAGGAGCTCCGCAGCCCGCTGCAGCGTGCCTACCTCCCGGTGATCCGGTTCGCCACCCAGCGGCGCGTCGCGACCCTGCTGATCGGCGTGTTCGTGCTCCTCGGCACCGGCGTGCTGGCGGGCCAGCTCAAGACCAACTTCCTGGACCAGTCGGGGCAGGACTCGCTGAGCATCTCCCAGGAGATGCCGGTCGGCACCAGCCTCGCCGCCACCGACACCGCGGCCAAGAAGATCGAGGCGGTCCTCGCCGCCCGCGACGACGTGAAGACCTACCAGGTCACGATCGGCAACAGCAGCGACTTCAACCCGTTCGCCGGTTCCGCCGGCGCGAGCGCGGCCAGCTTCCAGGTCGGGCTCGACGAGGACGCCGACGCCGAGAAGGTCACCGGCGAGCTGCGCAAGCAGTTCGAGTCGATGACCGACGTCGGCGACGTCACCATCGGCGGCGACAGTTCCGGCCTGGGCGGCAGCGAGCTGTCCGTGCAGGTCAAGGCGGCTGACAACGACGTGCTCTCGACCGCCGTGCAGCAGGTGCAGCAGGCCATGTCGGCCACCGGCGGGGTCGCCGACGTGAAGACCACGCTGGCCGCGAGTGTGCCGCGGCTCGACGTGAAGGTGAAGCGGGACGTGGCGGCGAGCTACGGCCTCACCGAGGCGTCGATCGGCCAGAGCGTGGCCGCCGCGTTCCGGGATGCCCCGGCCGGTCAGGTGTCGGTCGACGGCGCCAGCGAAAAGGTGGTCATCTCGTTCGGCGAAGCGCCGGCCGACGCCGCCGCGCTCAAGGCGATGCCGCTCACCACCGCTCGTGGCCCGGTGCGGCTCGACCAGGTCGCCGAGGTCAACGAGGTGTCCGGGCCGGAGAAGGTCACCCGGGTCGACGGCAACCGCAGCGCGTCGGTCACCGGCACCGCGACCAGTTCCGACGTCGGTGCGACCACCAAGGAACTGCGCAAGAAGCTGGACGCGCTCACCCTGCCGGCCGGTGCGTCGTGGTCGCTCGGCGGCGCCAGCGCCGACCAGGCCGAGGCGTTCCAGCAACTGCTGCTCGCCGTGCTCGCGGCCATCGCGATCGTCTTCATCATCATGGTGGCGACGTTCCGCAGCCTGATCCAGCCGGTCATCCTGCTGGTGTCGATCCCGTTCGCGGCCACCGGTGCCATCATCCTGCTGCTGGTCACCGGCACCGCGCTCGGCGTACCGGCACTGATCGGCGTGCTGATGCTGGTCGGCATCGTGGTCACCAACGCGATCGTCCTGATGGACCTGATCAACCATTACCGCCTGGCCGGGATGGGTGTTCAGGAGGCGGTGGTCGAGGGCGGCCGGCACCGGCTGCGGCCGATCCTGATGACCGCCATCGCGACCATCTTCGCGCTGCTGCCGATGGCTCTCGGGCTCACCGGTGAGGGCGGCTTCATCAGCCAGCCACTGGCCATTGTGGTCATCGGCGGCCTGGTCAGCTCGACGCTGCTGACCCTGGTGCTGGTGCCGACGCTCTACACGATGGTGGAGAACGGCAAGGAGCGGCGTAAGGCCAAACGGGCCGCGAAGCGGGCGGCCAAGGGCCTGCCGGCGGAGACCGACCCGCAGGCGCCGCAGTCCACCGAGAAGGGCGACGTGCTGCCGGCGGACACGGTGGTGGAGCCGGCCGCGTCGAGCGGGGCGTTGCGCGGCTACACCGACCAGTTCGAGGTCCTGAAGGTGTCGCGGCGCAAGGACGAGCCGAAATGAGGTAGGGCCCGCAATTGACGGCGCGTACCGTTCCGGTACGTGCCGTCAATGCTTTCGGTCCTTACCCGCAACCGCGACTTCCGCCGCCTCTTCGGCGCCGAGCTGGTGGTTTTCGGCTCGGACTGGTTCGTCATGGTGCCGCTGCTGGTGCTGCTGCCCGAGCTGACCGGCAGCGGCGTGTGGGGCGGCCTGGTGCTGGCGGTCGACACCGGGATCAGCGCGCTGCTGCTGCCGTTCACCGGTACGGTGGCCGACCGGTTCGACCGCCGCCGCATCCTGATGCTCGCCAATCTCGCCGCGTTCGCCGCGGTGCTGCTGCTGTTCGCGGTGCGGTCGGCGGCCACCGCGCCGCTGGCCCTGGTCGCGATCGGCGCGATGGCGGTGGCCAAGGCGTTCTACACGCCGGCCGCGTCGGCGGCCCTGCCCAACGTCGTCGAGCCGGCCGACCTGGCCGCCGCGAACGCGATCTCCGGCTCGACGTGGGGCACCATGACGATCGTCGGCGCATCGCTGGGTGGCGTGGTCGGCAGCGTCTGGGGGCCGTACCCGAGTTTCGGCATCACCGCCGTCTGCCTGCTGCTCGGCGCGACCCTGACCGCCCTGGTCCGGCGCCCGTTGCAGGCACCCCGCTCGGCGGAACGACCGGCCGCGTGGCACGCGATGCGCGAGGCGTTGCGTTACATCCGGGCCCGGCCGCTGGTGCGGGCGCTCATCACGGTCAAGGCGGCGGCCGGTCTCGGCAACGGCGTGCTCATCGTGTTTCCGCTGATCGCCGCCCTGCACGGGGCCGGTTTCCTGGGCGCCGGCCTGCTTTTCGCGGTGCGCGGCGCCGGTGCGCTGGTCGGGCCGTTCGTGTTGCGGCCGGTGCTCGGTCGCCGCTCGTGGCTGCTGACCTGCCTGGCGCTGTCGATGGCGCTCTACGGCGTGAGCTATCTCGGGGTGGCCTTCGCACCCTGGTTCCCGCTCGTGCTCGTGCTGGTCTTCGTGGCGCACTTCGCCGGTGGCGCCAACTGGACGCTGTCGAACTACGCCCTGCAGAGCGAGGTGCCGGACCGCTTACGAGGCCGCGTCTTCGCCCTGGACATGATGCTGGCGACGATGGCCATCGCGATCAGCCAACTGGTCGCCACCGCCGTGGTCGACCGGGTCGACGAGCGGGTGATCCTGGCCGGTTGTGGCCTGGTCACCGCCGTCTATGCGATCGGCTGGCGGATCGCGACCCGCAAGCTCTCGCTCACCGACCAGCCGTCACCGATCAGCGGGCGGGACGGTGCCGACGGGCGGGACTGAGCCGGGGGCGGCCGGGCTGGGTGGGGTCGGGCTGGGTGGGGTCGGGCTGGGTGGGGCCGAATCGGGTGGGACGGCACCGGGTGGCGGGCCCCAGGTGGCCGGGGCGGCGCCCGGCGGCGGGCCCCAAGGGGTGGGGGCGGCTCCCGGTGGCGGCGGAGCCGGCTGGCGTGCGGCCAGCAGAGCCGCGATGAGCAGGCCGAGGCCGGCGGCGACCAGCAGCGACATGATGATGCCGAAGATCGCGCTGGCGATGCCGTAGGTCTGCACGAAGCCTCGCTCATAGGACATCCGCGACAGCAGCTGTGGCAGCAGGGCCGTCCACAGCATCGACGCGGCGCCCTCGACCAGCATGATCACCAGGCCGAGGCGGGCCAGCTGCCGGCTGCGCGGGGGCAGGCGGCGGCCCTGGGTGCCGAGCAGGACCAGACCCACCACGAGCACGCCGAAGACCGGTGCCTGCACCAGGAAGGTCCCGAAGAACGCGCCAACTGAGATCACCGGCGAACCGTACCGGTCGGGTGCGACATTTCCGTGCGTGATCAACGCTTAGCATGTGCCGATGGGCCTGACCTTCGTGACCGAGCCGGTTTCCGTGCGCACGCCGGCCACCAGCGCCAACCTGGGCCCCGGCTTCGACGCTATGGGTCTCGCGCTGACCCTCTACGACGACCTGACCGCCCGGGTCACCGACGGCGGCTTCGGGGTGACCGTGACCGGTGAGGGCGCCGGCGAGTTGCCCGGCGACGAACAGCACCTGGTCGTCCGGGCGATGCTGGCGGCCTTCGACGAGCTCGGCGGGCGTCCCGCCGGGCTGGCGGTGGAGTGCGTCAACCGCATCCCCCAGGCCCGCGGCCTCGGCTCCTCCTCGGCGGCCATCGTCGGCGGCATCGAGCTGGCCCGCGGGCTGGTCGCGGGCGGCCGCCGACTGCTGGACGACGAGGCCGCCCTGCGCCTCGCGGCCCGGCTCGAGGGACATCCCGACAATGTCGCTCCGTGCCTGTTGGGCGGCTTCACCATCGCGTGGACCGAGGGCGCCGGCGGGCGCGCTGTGCGGTTGGACACACACCCGGCCGTACGGCCGAAGGTCTTCATCCCGACCGAGCGTGGCTACACCGCGAGCGCTCGCGCCGCGTTGCCTTTCGAGGTTCCGCACGCCGACGCGTCGTTCAACGCCGGTCGCGCGGCGCTGCTCACGCACGCCCTCACCACCGATCCCGGTCATCTGCTGCCGGCCACCGAGGATCGGCTGCACCAGGGCTATCGGGCCGTGGCCATGCCGGGCACCGCGTCGCTGGTGGCGGCGCTTCGATCGGTCGGCGTGGCCGCGGTGGTGAGTGGCGCGGGCCCGACCGTGATCGCATTGTCCGAGGTCCCGGCCGATTTCCACGCCGGAGCTGAATGGCGCGTCGAGATGTTGGGCGTGGATGCGCACGGTGCTCTTGTCAAAGGGAGTATGGTGGAACTCGCCTAGCGGGGCCCTGTTGCCGCAGGTCGTAAGAGTTGACTACGCTCAGGACCTAGCACAGCCGCGAAGCAAGCGATTCCTGCGGTTCGGCGCGCACCCCCGAGAC
This sequence comes from Paractinoplanes ferrugineus, assembly GCF_016862195.1. GTDB lineage: Bacteria > Actinomycetota > Actinomycetes > Mycobacteriales > Micromonosporaceae > Actinoplanes > Actinoplanes ferrugineus. Next base: position 213,126 of record NZ_BOMM01000003.1, read on the forward strand.
TCCGGCCGGTTCTGCCGTCTCTCTAGCAAGGCACACGCCGAAGTAGCAGTTCTCCCACGTCGCTGCACTCGCCGAGACCTACTCGTCAACGTAAGACGGGCAGGGACACCGTCGGGCTGCTGTGCTGCATAACTCCCGCGCCGCTCCGGCGAAGCGGGTTCCGAGCCTCCCGGCCGATTTGGCTGCACACCGGGGGACACGGGCTTTTTCCGACGGAAGGAATCCATTGAGCGACACCACCGACGTGACGTCGGGTGTTTCTGACGTCGCTGACGACGGCGCCGGCACCACCGCGACCGCCACGAAGCGCCGCCGGGGCGGCACCGGGCTGTCCGCGATGCTGCTGCCTGAGCTGCAGAGTCTTGCCGCGTCCCTCGGCATCTCCGGCACTGCCCGGATGCGTAAGGGCGAGCTGATCACGGCCATCACCGAGAAGCAGAGTGGTGGCGCGCCGGCTGCCGAGAAGGCGCCGCGCCCCCGTGCCAGTGAGGTAACCGCCGAGGCCGCGCCGGCCCCGATCGCCGAGAAGGCGCCGGTTGCCGAGCGGGCGCCAGTCGTCGAGCGGGCGCCGGTTGCCGAGCAGGCCCAGGTCGTCGAGCGGGCGCCAGTGGTCGAGCGGGCGCCGGTTGCCGAGCAGGCACCGGTCGCCGGGAAGCCGGCCGAGGCGCCGCAGACCGCCGCCGCTCCGGCGACGGAGGCTCCGGCGACCGAGGGTGGCAACAGCCGCCGCAGCCGCGAGCGCAACACCGCCCCGCGTGACCGTGACCGGGAGCGGGAGTCCGCCGCGGCGGCCACGCCCGTTGCCGAGCCGGTCAGCACCACGCCCCAGCCGGAGGTCGGCGAGCAGCGTGCCGAGCGTCCGGAGCGGGGCGACCGCAACCGCGATCGGCAGCGCGGCAACCAGCGCGACGACCGCGACCGTGGCCCGCGTGACGACCGTGACCGCAACCAGCGGGATGACCGCGGCCCGCGGACCAGTGACCAGGGTCACGACGATGACGACGACGGCGGCGAAGGCGGTCGGCGCAGCCGGCGCAGTCGCTTCCGGGACCGTCGCCGCGGCCGTGACCGCGACGGCGACACCGCCGGCAGTGTCGGCGGCGGTGGCGGCCAGCGGGAGAGCGGCGGCCAGCGGGACAGCGGGGGCCAGCGCGACGGTGGTGGCCAGCGTGACAGCGGCCGTGAGCCGCACGTCAACGAGGACGATGTGCTCGTCCCGGTGGCCGGCATCCTCGACGTGCTCGACAACTACGCGTTCGTCCGGACGACCGGTTACCTGTCCGGGTCGAACGACGTCTACGTGTCGATGTCGCAGGTGAAGAAGTACGGCCTGCGCCGCGGTGACGCGGTGACCGGTGCGGTGCGAGCCACTCCGCGCGACAGCGGCGGCGACAACCGGCGCGACAAGTACAACCCGCTGGTCCGGCTGGACACGATCAACGGGATGGAGCCCGACGAGGCTCGCCGTCGTCCCGAGTTCTACAAGCTGACCCCGCTCTACCCGCAGGAGCGGCTGCGTCTCGAGACCGAGCCGCACATCCTCACCACCCGGGTCATCGACCTCGTCATGCCGATCGGCAAGGGGCAGCGCGCGCTCATCGTGTCGCCGCCCAAGGCTGGTAAGACGATGGTGTTGCAGGCGATCGCCAACGCGATCACCCACAACAACCCCGAGTGCCACCTGATGGTCGTGCTTGTCGACGAGCGGCCCGAAGAGGTCACCGACATGCAGCGCTCGGTCAAGGGCGAGGTCATCGCGGCCACGTTCGACCGTCCGCCGCAGGACCACACCACGGTCGCCGAGCTCGCCATCGAGCGGGCGAAGCGGCTCGTCGAGCTGGGCCACGACGTCGTCGTGCTGCTCGACTCGGTGACCCGTCTCGGCCGGTCCTACAACCTGGCCGCGCCGGCCTCCGGCCGCATCATGTCCGGTGGTATCGACTCGACCGCCCTCTACCCGCCCAAGCGGTTCCTGGGTGCGGCGCGCAACATCGAGAACGGTGGCTCGCTCACCATTCTCGCCACCGCGCTTGTCGAGACCGGCTCGATGATGGACACGGTGATCTTCGAAGAGTTCAAGGGCACGGGTAACGCCGAGCTCAAGCTCGACCGGAAGATCGCGGACAAGCGGGTGTTCCCGGCGATCGACATCGACCCGTCGGGCACGCGTAAGGAAGAGATCCTGCTCGGCAAGGAAGAGCTGGCGATCATCCACAAGCTCCGCAAGGTCCTGCACTCGCTGGACTCGGGCGCCGCGCTCGACCTGCTGCTCGACCGCCTCAAGCAGACCCGCACGAACGTCGAGTTCCTGATGCAGATCGCGAAGTCGACGCCGGGCGAATAGCACGCACAAAAGGGACGCATCCTCATCACATCGATGAGGATGCGTCCCTTTTGTCGCACACGGTGTCTGACTTCCCACTCCCGGGGTCGGGCAAGTTTCCGAGTACCACTCGGCTCACCGTGGGAGGTAACTCGATGATCGTGCCCGGCTACCGGGACCATCCGACCGAGCCGTGGGACCGGACCGCGCCTGCCGATCCGGCCGAGGCGGAAGACTTCCTGCGTCGCTGCTACCTCGAGAACCCCCGGCTCGGGCCGGTCGAACCGCGACTGGCGATCGTCCGCGCGCAGATCGCCGCCACCGGTACCTACGTGCACACCACCGAGGAACTCACGCACGGTGCCCGGATGGCGTGGCGCAACGCGAGTCGCTGCATCGGGCGGCTCTACTGGCGCAGTCTGGTGGTGCTCGACCGGCGCCGGGCGCGTACGGCTGACGAGATCTTCTCCCTGCTCGTGCATCACCTGCAGGCCGCCGGGGCCGGCCCGCTCCGGCCGGTGCTCAGCGTTTTCGCGGCGGCCCAGCCCGGCCAGCCGTTCGCCCGGGTGTGGAACGAGCAGCTGATCCGTTATGCCGGCTACCGCGACGAGGGCGGGCGCCGGGTCGGGGACGGCGGGCAGGTCGAGTTCACCGCCGCCATGAATGGATTCGGCTGGCAGGGCAAGGGCGACCACTTCGACGTGCTTCCGCTGGCGATCGAGACACCCCACGAGGGCGTACGCCTCTACGAGCTCCCGGAGCGGGCCGTGCGTGAGGTTCCACTGGCCCACCCCGAGTACGACTGGTTCACCGAGCTGGGTCTGCGCTGGCACGCCGTACCGGCCATCTCGAACATGCGGCTCACCATCGGCGGCGTGCACTATCCGCTGGCGCCGTTCAACGGGTGGTACATGGGAACCGAGATCGGCGCGCGCAACCTCGCCGACACCGACCGCTACGACATGCTGCCCACCGTCGCCCGGCGGATGGGGTTGGACACCACAAGGGAATCGACGCTGTGGCGGGACCGGGCGCTCGTCGAGATCAATCGGGCGGTGCTGTGGAGTTTCGAGAGGGCCGACGTGCGGATGTCCGACCACCACACCGAATCGCAGCGGTTCCTCGCGCACATCCGCAGTGAGGAGAAGGCCGGGCGGCCGGTGCCGGCCGACTGGTCGTGGATCGTGCCACCGATGTCCGGGGGGATCACCCCGGTCTTCCACCGCTACTACGACGAGATGGACCTGCGTCCGGCGTTCTACCTCGACGACGAGGCGGCCCGGCTGGCTCGGGAGGGAAGCCGGTGCCCGTACCGAAAATAGGGGATCATTCGGTAATGACTTCGTTCATCTCGCACACGACAGTGGACTGCGCCGACGCCTATGCGCTGGCCAAGTGGTGGGGGCAGGTCCTCGACTACGTGGAGAACGCCGATGACCCCAACCTGCCCGGACACGAGGAGTGCCCGATCATGAAGCGGGACGGGTCGCACACGGTGTTGTTCATCCAGGTGCCGGACGCCAAGACGGTGAAGAACCGCATCCACTTCGACCTGCGGCCGGCTGCGGGCACCCGGGACGAGGAGTTGGCCCGGCTGATCGACCTCGGCGCCAAGCCGATCGACGACCTGCGCAAGGCGGACGGCTCCGGCTGGATGGTGCTGGCCGACCCGGAGGGCAACGAGTTCTGCATCCTGCGCAGTCACGACGAACTGGCCGTCGCCGCGAGCCGGGGCTAGGCGAATTCGTTCACTGCGAAGTCGTCGCGGTGGCGCCACGCGGCGTCGGTGCGCACATGTTCAGCCCGTACCCATTTGAGCAGTTTGTGGGTGAACTCGGCGGCCGGGATCCGACCGGCCGCACGCACCACGTAGCCCTCCGATCTCTCGGGGTCGCGTTGCGCCGCCCAGGCGGCGCGGGCCTCGCTGAGGCTGCCGCCGCGATAGAGCACCGGCACCACCGGCAGTTCCAGCCGGCGCGCCCAATCGACCGTGTCGTCCCAGCCCAGCAGGGTGTCGGTTTCGTCCCAGATGCCGAAGACGATGAACACGCCGGGCAGATCGGAATAGGCGATGCTGCGCCGCGCCCACATCGACTCGCCGCACACCCGCCAGTCGTCGGGTATCCGGTAGGAGGTCATCGCCCACAACGCCTTGGCCGGCCGGTCCCACGGCTGGGTGCCGGAGTCGACCGACCGGCCGTACATCGCGTCGCGGGTGAATGTCAGGTTGCCGCCGTCCAGCTTCTCCGTCACCACCAGTTCACCGTCCAACCACGACAGATCACGCTGAATCCGGTCGTCGGCGGTTGCTCCGGGCGAATCGGGCAGATGGAAGGTGCGTGGGTACTTCAAGGTCAGAAGTCTCCCTCCGCAACCTGGAACACGGTGAGGCCGAGTGCTCGCCACATGCGTACCACCTGTTGGCGGTCGTCGAAAACCCCGGCGACCCGCCACCGGTCCCGGACCTGCGAATCGAAGATCTCCCGCTTGACTATCGCGTCCTTGCGGCTGTCGCCGGCCGGGCGCATGAACAGCGCCTCGTACGGGACACCGACGTACAGCTCGAGCCAGGCCTCGGTCTCCGGCCGGCAGACCTCGTCGCGTCCGGAGCAGAAGACGACGGCGTAGCCGGCCGCGTGCATGGCCCGGACCGCCGCGATGACCGCCGGGTTGGGGTTGTCCTCGCCGACCCGCGACCATTCGTAGGGGCTGCGTCCGGCCATCAGCGCGACCGTGCCGTCGATGTCGACGAGCACCGCCGGCGGCAGGTCCGGATCGGGCTCGTAGCCGACTCCCGGCCCGGCCGGATCGACGAACGGCACCGGCAACGGCAGATTCTTGCCGGCCAGGTAACGCTCGTGCATGCGCCGGATGCCGGCTTCGCCGACCCGGTCGGACTCGGGCCGGTCGGCGTCGCGGCGCAGGCATTCCTCGAGCGGTACGTCGGTGAAGTCGTGCACCTCGAAGGTGGCGCCGTGCCGGGCGGCGAGTTCGGCCCATTCGCGTACGGTCTTGGCCCGCAGGTTGGTGTCGTCGACGATCACGTCGGCGTGCGCCCGCAGCAGCGCCTCGACCGCGGCCCGCTGCGCATGCGTCACCTGGGATTCGGCCCACTGGGTGAAGAGCCGGTCGCCGTGCAGCATCCGCCGCAGGTCGTCGCGGTTGACCCGGACCACCCGGGGCTGCAGCTTGCGGGCGAAGGTGGTCTTGCCGGACGCCGGCAGCCCCCGGGTGATCAGCAGTCTCGTCATTCCTCGGTCACCTTGACTCCGTGCGGGGTCCGGTCGCCGTCCGGACGTGCCTGCTGCCAGATCATCGGACGGTAGTCCTTGCCGTCGAGCCGCAGGAACAGTGCTCCCCGGTGTTCGCTGCGCACCGCCAGGGCCGCGAACTCCTTGCGGCCCCAGCCCGCCGGCAGCCCGGCCTCGATCTCCGCGAACGCCGCCTCGATCGCCGCCACGTGGGCCTCGACGGTGGCGGTGAGCTCGTCGGCGACGCCGCGGACCCACGGATGGAATTCCTCCGGGAGCGGCTCGAGCAGGGCGTCCAGGTCACCGCCGGTGGCCATGACTTCCCAGACGGTACGGGCGGAGAGCCCGGTGACCAGCCGATGCAGCCGGACGTACCCGGCGTACTTGATCTTCACCCGCTGGTCGAGCTCGGTGAAGTGCACGACCAGGCCCTCCCGACCGGCGCGCGGCGGTGCGGCGAGCGCGTCGGCGAACGTCGGGTAGGTGAAGCTCTCCACGACCGGTCCCGGCCAGTCCGGCACGGCCTCCGGTCCGTAGCTGCGGCCGGTCGCCATCTCGACGGCGCCGAGGAGGATGAGGTCGTCCAGCCCGTCGTAGTCGAGCACGATCCGGTTGCCCGGGTAGACGATCTCGACAAGCACGGTGTGGCCCACCGGCGGGACAACCCCGGCATACCGCGTACGCAGCACCTCGGTGGCGTGCCGCGCCTGGTCGGAGGTGAAGGAGCCGCGGGTGGCCACGGCGAGTCGCGACCCGTCGTGGTAGATGATCCCGAGCGAGCCGTCCGCCTTGTCGGTCACGCGCACCTTCATGTCAAGGTCGACTTCCGGCGCGTGCGACTCGTTGTGGTTGAAGAACTTGGCGAACGGCCGCGCGACGATCCGCCCCGCGTCGTCGACGATCAGGCCCCGGCAGGCGAGCGTGACCGGGGTCCACGCCCCCGCGTACTGGCACGCCTCGGTGTAGTTGTAGATCACCAGGGGCAGGCTGGGGTGCCGCTGCAGCCGGACCAGTCCGGTTTCCACCGCCGTGGTCAGTTCGACCTGATCGAGGATGTCGGCGAGCAGCGTCATGGGACCTTTCCTTCCGGCGGGAATGCTGCGAGGGCCACTCACGTTATCGACACCGGATCAGGAAAGTCGCCCGATTTCTCGTCGGAGTGCCGGGCATGGCAGACTGGTTAATCGGCAAGGTTCCGGTTCACGCCCGAGCCCACCGCCCTGGCGGGGCGGCGCGGTGCTGACAGCGACCCGGCGACCACATTCAGAGAGGGACCGAGAGCAATGAAGAGCGGAATTCACCCGGAGTACACGACCACTGAGGTCATCTGCTCCTGCGGCAGCACCTTCAACACCCGCAGCACCGCCAAGGGCGACATCCGTGTCGAGACCTGCAGCGCCTGCCACCCGTTCTACACCGGCAAGCAGCGCGTGCTCGACACCGCGGGCCGGGTCGCGAAGTTCCAGGCCAAGTACGCCAAGGTAAACGCGGCCAAGAAGAAGTAACTGCTTCAACGGCGCCCGCACCCCTGCTCTACAGGGGGCGGGCGCCGTTCGTGTCTGGGGGTTTGGGATGAGTAACGACCGGCTGAGCATGCTTCTCGAGGAGTACGCGGAGTTGGAGAAACGGATGGAGGACCCCTCCATCCACTCCGACCAGGCCCTCGTGCGCCGTGTCGGCCGTCGTTTCGCGGAGCTCGCCCCGGTCTACGCGGCCCACGCCGAGCTCCAGGCGGCGCGGGACGACCTGGCCGCGGCAAAGGAACTCGCGGCCGAGGACCCGGCGTTCGCCGGCGAGGTGGACGCGGTCGCGGCCGCCCTGGCGCCGCTGGAGGAGAAGCTCGGCGAGATGCTGATCCCGCGCGACCCGAGCGACGCCAAAGACGTGATCATCGAGATCAAGGCGGGCGAGGGCGGCCAGGAATCGGCGCTGTTCGCGGGCGACCTGCTGCGCATGTACACCCGCTACGCGGAACGGCACGGCTGGGTGGTCGAGGTGATCGACTCGCAGGAGTCGGACCTCGGCGGCGTCAAGGACATCTCGGTCGCGGTCAAGACCAAGGGTGTGCCCGAGGGCGGCCACGGCGTCTGGTCGCGGATGAAGTGGGAGGGCGGCGTGCACCGGGTGCAGCGCGTCCCGGTCACCGAGTCGCAGGGCCGCATCCACACCTCGGCGGCGGGCGTGCTGGTGCTGCCCGAGGCCGAGGACGTCGAGGTGCACATCGAGGCGAACGACCTGCGCATCGACGTGTTCCGGTCGTCCGGGCCGGGCGGGCAGTCGGTGAACACCACCGACTCCGCCGTGCGGATCACCCACCTGCCCACCGGCACCGTGGTGAGCTGCCAGAACGAGAAGTCGCAGCTGCAGAACAAGGAATCGGCGATGCGCATCCTGCGGTCCCGGCTGCTGGTGATGGCGCAGGAGGAGGCGAACGCGGCGGCCTCCGACTCGCGTAAGGCCCAGGTGCGTACGGTCGACCGCTCGGAGCGGATCCGCACCTACAACTTCCCGCAGAACCGGATCACCGACCACCGGATCGGCTTCACCGCCTACAACCTCGACCTCGTGCTCGGCGGCGAGCTCGACGCCGTGCTGGACGCCCTCGGCGAGGCCGACCGGCAGGCCCGGCTGGCCGGCGACACGGAGATCAGCCGACGGCCGTGATGTCCAGCGTGCTGTCGCGCACGCAGGCCAGATAACCGGACGTGGTCCGGCAGATGTCGTCGTTCGTGACGTCGGCGACGGCACCCAGCATGCGCTGCGCGCCGTCGGCCGGGTCGATCGCGATCACCGCCGTCCGGCCCGGCGGGTCGACGACCCCGCGCAGGAACATCGGCACCTCGCCGGCCTCCTGCGGATATGCCACCCGGCCCGGGACCGGCGCGCCGATCCTCGCCCCGGTGGCCGGGTCGAGAAGGAAACTGCCGCCGGCCCGCTCGTCCTGGCTGACCATGATCCGGTCGGGACCGGCCGGCCACAGATCGCGCACGCCGGCCAGTTCCCACTTCGTCCGCCCGGTGAGCGGGTCGTGTCCGGCGATCCCGGTGGGCCCGACGCTGCACAGCAGGTGGCCGCAGGTGGTGACGTAGCCGGCGTCTCCCGACGTGCGCCACAGCAGCCGGAAGTCGGCCGCACTGTAGACGAGGGACTCGGTGTCGAGCATCTGGTCGCGCATCACCACCAGGTAGCCGTCGGCCGACAGCAAGGTGTTGGTCCGCTGCTTGGTGCTCTTCCCGGGCAGGCGCATGCTGTGTCGCAGCCGGCCGCTCGCGTAGTCGTAGACATCTACCAGGCCGTCCTGGGTGACCGTGCCGAACGCGACGGTGCGGCCGCCGGCCCGGATCGGGGTCCACGAGACCGTCGCGGGCGTCGACCGGCTCCAGAGCACGGCGCCGTCGGCCAGCCGGATCAACCGCAACCGGACGGTCCGGGCCTGCTCGTCGTCGTCCGCGACCAGTGTGGTGCTCTCCGTCTCGGTCGCATCGGTCGCCCCGTCGACCCGCCACCGCTCGTCCCCGGTTGCCGCCTCCAGCGCGATCGTGGTGTGCACGGTCTCGTAGTAGGAGCGGCTCCCGTCGTCCTCCTCGTCGGAGATCATCACCGGGTCGGCCGGTACCAGCAGCAGGTCGCCGACCCGCTGGGGTTTCCGACCACCGAGCGCGGTGCGGGCCGGCACGCTCCACCGCAGCTCGCCGGTGACCAGGTTGTAGGCCGAGACCTTGTCGGATCGGGTGACATAGGCGGTGTCGGCCGACAGCGACCAGGCCTCACCCTGACGCAGCGGCGTGGCCCACAACTGGTGCACCCCGGTCGTGTCCGCCGGTGCCGAACCGGCCAGGGCGAACGCTCCCACCAGCGCGAGCACGGCCAGCGCGACCCGGCGCAACCGCGGGATGTCGAGCGGTGCCGGCGGGGGAGCGGTCTCGTCGGTGCCGACCTCGCCCAGGTCGATCGTCGTCAGCACACCGCCGCCGGGCTCCCGCGTGGTCATTTCGTCGGCGCGCGATTCGCCGCCGCCGCGGCCAGCGCCGCGCTCAGGGTGCGCCCCTTGGAGCCCACCTCGGACCAGCCCGCGGCCAGGCCGATCGGCGTGCCCGGCACCAGGATCTGCCAGTTCTCCGCGTTGGTGGCGGCGGTGATCCGGCGGGACACCTCGGCCGCCTGTGCGGCCCCGGCACCCGGCAGCACCACCACGAACTCGTCGCCGGCGAACCGGGCCACGAAATCGCCCCGGCGCATCACCCGGTTGAGCACCCCGGCGATGCGCTGGAGCACCAGGTCGCCGCAGTGCCGGCCGTGGCGCACGTTGACCGCGGTGAAGCCGATCAGGTCGCAGACGCCGATCGCCGCGCGTTCGCCGCGCTCGAGCATGGACCCGACGTAGCGCTCCAGCTGGCGACGGTTGGGCAGGCCGGTCAGCGGGTCGGTCAGGGTCTCGTCGCCGTAGCGGGCGGAGTCGCGACCGGTCTCCTGGGCGTCCAGCCGGGCCGCCACCCCGTCGAGGTAGCCGTCGCGCAGGCGGTCGATGCGCTGGGCGGCGAGGCGGAACGCGTACCGGTCGGCGGCGTGGGCGGCGGCGTGGTCGCCGGCCGCCGCGTGGCAGATGCTGCGCAGCCGGGCCGGCTCGGCCGCGCCGAGGATCTCCGGTGAGACCGGCACCGTGTCCAACATGGTGAGCGCTTGCTGCGGCCGGCCGGCCGCGATGCTGAGGCAGACGCGGCCGAGGTGGCCGAGATCGCGGCTGCGGATGCTGTCACCGCCGCCGGTGAGCCATTCGGCGGCGTTCGCCTGGGTCTCCTCCCCGAGGGCGGCACGCCGGGCCAGGGCGTAGCCGTAGGCGGCGCGACTCCCCGGGCGCATCTGGTCGGCGCCGATCGCGATGTAGCGGCTCAGCTCGGCGTCGATGTCGCGCAGCACGCGCAGGCAGCCGTCGGTGTCGCCCTGGTGGTCGAGGGAGACCGCGTTGCGCAGCCGGATCCCGGGCGCCGCGAAGATCTCGGGGGCCAGGCCGACCGCGGCGCCGACCTGGCGGGCCTGCTCGATCGCGACCAGCGCGTGGCCGTGAAAGCCCAGATAGGAATAGGCCATCGCGAGGTCGTGCCAGCCCCAGGCGGTCTCCCGGTCGCTCTCCTGCACCGCGGCCAGCGCCCGCGACGCCTGCACCAGGTGGGTGATGCCACGGTCCAGATTGCTCTGCAGGTGCGCGCCGAGCGCCGCGAACGCGTGCATCTGGCCGCGCAGGTAGGCGTCGGGGATCTCGCGGACCGCGTTGGCGGCCATCGTCATCGAGGTGGACAGTTCCGCGACCCGACCCAGATTGATCAGTGCGCCGAAGCGCTGGACCAACGCGTACGCCCGGGTGGTCGGGTCCGTCGCGATGGACAGGACCCGGTCGAGGATCGGGAGCGCCTCGGCCGATCGACCGTTTTGTTGCAGGTGCCCGGCACGCTTCAGCTCCTCGACGTTTTCAGGGAGCTGGTCCAACCAACTCACCGGGCGCCTCCCACCGCGTGCCCGTGTATCGATGCACCGACCCGGCCGGTCGGTGTCGCACGTGACGTTTGATGATTATGCCGTGGACCCGGACGACGAACACCCCTCCCGACACTCGGTTACGGCCGCGATCGCGCGGGCGACAGTCGATTTGGCCGAGGCTGGGGTGGAATCGCCCCGGGTCGATGCCGAACTGCTCGCCGCCCACGTGCTGGACATCTCGCGCGGCCGGCTGCTGCTCGCCGAGTCGATGCGCACCGATGAGCTGCGCCGATTCTCGTCGTTGGTGGCGGAGCGGGCGCGGCGGATCCCGCTGCAGCATCTGCTCGGCACGGCCGCCTTCCGCCATCTCGAGTTGTCGGTCGGTGACGGTGTCTTCATTCCGCGCCCCGAGACCGAGTTGCTGGCCGGTTGGGGAATCGCGCTCCTGCGGCCGGGCGCGGTCGTGGTCGACCTCTGCAGCGGCACCGGCGCCATCGCCCTCTCCGTCGCGGACGAGGGCAGACCCGCCGAGGTGTACGCCGTGGAGCGGTCCCCGGTCGCGCTGTCGTTCCTGCGCCGCAACGCCGCCCGGTTCCCGGTGGTGCGGGTCGTCGAGGGCGACGTCACCGATCCCGGTGTGCTCGCCGGCCTGCGTGGCCGCGTCGACGTGCTGCTCTGCAACCCGCCCTACGTGCCCGCCGGGACCCCGGTGCCGCCCGAGGTCGCCGACCACGACCCGGCCGAGGCGGTCTTCGGCGGTGCCGACGGCCTGTCGGTGATCCGGCCGGTCATCGGGCTGGCCGGCACGCTACTCAAACCGGGGGGACATATCGGGATTGAGCATGACGATGTGCACGGATCGATCGTTCCCCGGTTGCTCACCGACGACGGCCGGTTCACCGAGGTGACCGCCCACCGCGACCTGACCGGGCGGCCCCGCTTCGCGACGGCCCGGCGCAGCTGATCGGTTCGAGCCGTCGCATGGCAGACTGCACAGTGTGATGCTCTACGACTGTCGTACCACCGCGGACCGCGATCGCGGGATCGCCGCCGCCGTCGAGGCGGTCAAGAGCGGCGAGCTCGCGGTGATGCCCACCGACACGGTCTACGGCATCGGCGCGGACGCGTTCACCGCGCATGCGATCACTGCCCTTCATCATGCCCGGGGCGCCACCGAACCGGCCCCGCCGCCGGTGCTCGTCGGTTCCCGGCACACGCTCGACGGCCTGGTCTATTCGCTGCCCCGGGCGGCCCGGGAGCTGGCCGACGCGTTCTGGCCGGGCGCCCTGACGCTCTATGTCGAGCATTCGCCGAGCCTGCAGTGGGACCTCGGGGAGACCGGCGGCCGCGTCGCCGTCCGGATGCCGCTGCACCCGGTCGCGCTCGAGGTGCTGCGTGAGGTCGGCCCGATGGCCGTCACCACGGCCAACAAGGTCGGCCGGCCCGCGCCCAACACTGCCGAGGAGGCGCGTGAGCAGCTCGAGTACTCGGTGCGGGTCTATCTCGAGGCCGGTTCCGCGCACGACCCGGCACCGAGCACGATCGTCGACGTGAGCGGCGACGTCCCCCGGGTGCTTCGGGGCGGCGCGATTCCGTTCGAGAAGCTGCGCGACGTGGTTCCCGAGATCCTTGCTCCGGAGGCGTGAGGTGGCGCCCTTCACCGTCCTGCACGTCTGCATGGGCAACATCTGCCGGTCGCCGATGGCCGAGCGGCTGCTCGCCCGGGCTGTGCGGGACCGGGTCGGCGAGGTCGGTGACCAGCTGGTGCGCAGCGTGAGCGCGGGCACCGGCGGCTGGCACGAGGGCGAGGAGATGAACCCGCCGGCCGCCCGGCAGGTGCGCTCGCGGGGCGGCTCGACCACCGGTTTCGAGGCCCGCAAGCTGCGCGGCGACTTCATCGACGAGGCCGACCTGATCTTCACCGCCACCGCCGACCAGTACGACTACGTGGTGGCGCTGCGCCCCGAGGCCGCCACCCGCACGTTCGTGATGGGCGAGTTCGGCCGGCTGCTCAGCGGCGTCGACAAGGCCGCTCTCCCGGCCGGCGAGGGCAAGCCCGCCTCGGTGCACGACCGGGGTGTCGCGATCGTCGAAGCGGTGCACGCGCTGCGGGGCTCGGACGGCCCGTTGCCGGTCGACGACCTCGACGACCCGTGGGGCCGGGGCGACCAGACGTTCCAGCGCATCGGCGACGAGATCGAGGACACCACGGTCCCGTTCGCCCAGCTCCTCCTCTCGTGACCGGCCGCGTCGCGCCCCCGTCTGACGAGGGCATCGCCGAGGCGGTCGAGCTGTTGCGGGCCGAGTCGGTGGTCGCATTCCCCACCGAGACGGTCTACGGCCTGGGCGCCGACGCGTTCTCGGTGAAGGCGGTCAGCGAGATCTACCGCCTGAAGAACCGCCCGTTCTGGAATCCGTTGATCGTGCACGTGGCAACCGAGGCGGCCGCGCGCGACTTGTCCGCCTTTTGGCCGGAAAATGCTGAAAAAATGGCGGCGGCGTTCTGGCCGGGACCGCTCACCCTCGTGGTGCGCCGCGCCGCTCATCTCACTCAGGTGGGCGCCGACAACGACACCATCGCCCTCCGGATCCCGGCCCATGACGTGGCGCTCCGGCTCCTGTCCGCGTCCGGCCTGCCGCTGGCCGCGCCGAGCGCCAACCGCTCCGAGAGCATCTCGCCGACCACCGCCGAGCACGTGCTCCGCAGCCTGCCCGACGTGCCGCTGGTGCTGGACGGCGGCCCGAGTTCGTGGGGCATCGAGTCGACCGTGCTCGACCTGACCACCGACGTCCCCACCCTGCTGCGGCCGGGCGCGCTCGGCCTGCGCGCGCTCCGGGAGGTGACCGGCGCGATCGCCCTGCGCGACGCCGAGACCGCCGACGGCGCCGCCCGCCCCTCCCCGGGGATGAGCCGGCGCCACTACGCCCCGCGAGCCACCCTGATCCTCACCGAGGACGTGCGCGAGGTCGAGGTCGAGGGCTCGGTGGGCGTGCTGACCTACGAGGGCACCGGCGTTCCGGGCGCCGAGATCCTCTCGGCCGACCCGCGGGAGTACGCCGCCGACCTCTACGCCGCCCTGCACCGCCTGGACGACGCCGGGGTCGCCACGATCCTGGTGCAGGAGCCGCCGCGGACCGAGGAGTGGCTGGCCATCCGCGACCGGCTGGGCCGGGCCGCGGCTAAGTAGCCTGCTCGGCCCCCATCGCGATGTTGCGCGCCATGCCCTTGAAGACGATGCCGTGGAACGGCAGCACCGACGCCCAGTACGCGTGCCCGGCCAGCCCACGCGGCAGGAAGACGGCCCGCTGCCGGTAGACGCTGCGACCGTCCCCGTCGGTGCTCGCCGTCATCTCCAGCCACGCCCGCCCCGGCACCCGCATCTCCGCTCGCAGGCGCAGCAGCGAACCCGGCACGATCTCCTCGACCCGCCACCAGTCCAGGGCCTCGCCGACCCGCAGCCGGTGCCGGTCGCGCCGGCCGCGCCGCAGGCCGACCCCGCCGACCAGCTTGTCCAGCCAGCCGCGCACCGTCCAGGCCAGCGGGAACGAATACCAGCCGTTCTCGCCGCCGACCCCCTCGATGACCCGCCACAGCGACTCCACCGGCGCGTGCACCACCTGGCTGCGCTCGTCGACATAGACGCTGCCGCCGGACCAGTCGGGGTCGCTCGGCAACGGCTCGGCCGCGGCGTCCCGGCCGGCCGCGCTCGACCAGCGGGTCTCCACGTCCGCGTTGCGGACCTTGCCGAGCGCGAAACCGACGGCCGCGTCGAAGTCGAGCGGCTCGGTGCCCGGCGCGTACTCGGCGATGTCGTTCTCGTGGGCCACCGCCTCGTGCACGAGGCTGGCGACGAGTGGGCGGGCGATCGAGTTGGGCACCGGCGTGACCAGCCCGACCCAGAACGCGGACAGCCACGGGCTGAGCACCCGGGTCGGCATGATGATCCGGCGGCGCAGGCCGGCCACCCGGGCGTACCGGTTCATCATCTCGCCGTAGGTGAGAACGTCCGCGCCGCCGATGTCGAAGGCCCGGTTCAGGTCGGCCGGCATGGTCGCGGCCGCGATCAGGTAGCGCATGACGTCCCGGACCGCGATCGGCTGGATCCGGTTGCGGACCCAGCGCGGTGTCACCATGATCGGCAGACGCTCGGTGAGGTAACGCAGCATCTCGAACGAGGCCGAGCCGGAGCCGATGATCACCGGCGCCCGGAGGACGACCGTGGGCACCCCGCTGTCCAGCAGGATCCGGCCCACCTCGGTCCGGGAGCGCAGATGGGCCGAGGCCCGCTCGCCGGGCGGCGGCTCGGGCCCGCCCAGGTAGATGATCCGCCGCACGCCCGCGGCGCGGCAGGCGGTCGCGAAATTCGAGGCGGCCCGCCGGTCGGTCTCCTCGAAGTCCCGCCGGCCGAGCGAGTGGACCAGGAAGTAGGCCACCTCGACGCCGTCCAGCGCGGCCGTCAACGAGGCGGAATCAGTCAGATCACCCTCGGCGATCGCGACCCGGGCGGCCCACGGCGCGTCCCGCAGCCGCGCCGCCGAGCGCGACAGGCAGCGCACCTCGTGGTCCGCGGCGAGCAGTCGGGGAACGAGCCGTCCGCCGATATATCCGGTCGCGCCGGTCACCAAGCACCGCATAACCGATCAGTGTGCCCGCCTAAGAGGTGCTTTTCGCCATATGCTCGATTCCGGCAGCGTTGCTATCCGGGGGGAGGCATACGTGGACACCTTCTGGGGTCCGGACTTCGCGTGGCTCGAGCGCGCCGATCCGGAGGTCGCCCAGGTGCTCCTCGGCGAACTGGACCGGCAGCGCGATGGTCTCCAGCTGATCGCGAGCGAGAACTTCACCTCCCCGGCCGTGCTCGCCGCGCTCGGGTCCACGCTCAACGACAAATACGCCGAAGGCTATCCGGGCCGGCGCTACTACGGCGGGTGCGCCCAGGTCGACCGGGCCGAGCAGCTCGCCGTCGAGCGGGCCGAGCGGCTGTTCGGCGCCGAGCACGCCAACGTCCAGCCGCACTCCGGGGCCTCGGCCAACCTGGCGGCGTTCGCGGCCCTCGCCGAACCGGGCGACACGGTGCTGGCCATGGACCTGCCGCAGGGCGGGCACTTCACCCACGGCAGCCGGGTCAACCTCTCCGGGAAATGGTTCCACCCGATCGGCTACGGGGTCACCCCGAACACCGAGGAGATCGATTACGACGAGGTACGCGACCTGGCGCTGGCGCATCGGCCCAAGGTGATCATCTGTGGCGCCACCGCGTACCCACGCCAGATCGACTTCGCCCTGTTCCGCGACATCGCCGACGAGGTGGACGCCTATCTGCTGGTCGACGCGTCGCACTTCATCGGGCTGGTGGCCGGCGGGGTGGTGGCGTCGCCCGTCCCGTACGCCGACGTCGTCACCTGCACCACTCACAAGGTGCTGCGGGGCCCGCGCGGCGGCATGATCCTGTGCCGCGAGGAGCTGGCCCAGCGGGTCGACAAGGCGGTCTTCCCGTTCAGCCAGGGCGGCCCGATGATGCACGCCATCGCGGCGAAGGCGGTCGCGTTGCGCGAGGCGTCCGGCCCGGCCTTCAAGGCGTACGCCCGGCAGGTCGTCGCCAACGCCCGGGAACTGGCCGTGGGGCTGGCGCGGGAGGGCATGCGGCCGGTCACCGGCGGCACCGACACCCACCTGGTGCTGGCCGACCTCCAGGAGCTCGGCGTCACCGGCCGGGACGCCGAGGCCCGCTGCGATCTGGCGCGCATCGTCCTGAACAAGAACGTGATCCCGTTCGACCCGCAGCGACCGGCGCTGGCCTCCGGCATCCGGGTCGGGACCCCGTGCGCGACGACTCAGGGCATGGGGGAAGCTGAGATGCGGCGGGTGGCCGAGCTGATCGGTGCCGCGGTGCGCAGCGACCCCGGCACGACGGGTGGTGCGAGCCGACTCGCCGACGTGGCCGACGGAGTGCTGGAGCTGGTCCGACGCTTCCCGGCCTACGCCCGACAGGAAGTGATGGCTTGACGAACACCGACCTTGCGCCACCGCCGGCCGACCCCCGCTGGCGAGTGGCGCATCTGCCGTTCCTGACCGCGGTCTCGATGGCTCTGGTGCTGTGCGCCGCGTCGGTCGGCTATTTCACCGGCGGTTCGGGCGCCGCGCTCGGTGCCGCGCTCGGCGTGCTGATCGTGACCCTCAGCTACACCATGTCGACGCTGGTCATCGCGTGGGCGGACACCGTACGCCCGGCGCTGCTGATGCCGTTGGCGCTGCTCACCTATGTGGTGAAGTACAGCCTGCTGGGGGTGGTGCTGTCCTACGGCGTTTCCACGAACTGGTCCGGTAAGTCCGCGCTCGGCTGGGGCATCGTGGCCGGCGTGGTCGTCTGGACCGGGGTCCAGGCCTGGTGGTTCACCGCGATCCGTCGCCCGAAGTGATCTTCTGCACTGCGTTTCACCTCGGCAAACGACCGTTTCGTGGTTTGTTGACCACGAAACGGTGAAGTGAACAGCCGTGCCATGTCCGGTTATGGCGAAGGGGGAGTACCGTGACATCCCAGTTGCGAGACCCCTGACGCCTGGACAACCTCGGTTGTGCGGGGGGTCCCGCTTAGCTTCGTATTACCTCCTGATATCGTTCGGGCCGTCATGGCCGCTCAGAAACCCCCCAACGCTCCTAGCGGTGACGACGAGCCCGCCCCGCCCGATACGGGCATGGGAATGACCGCCGTCGCCTATCTCTTCTCGGGCATGTTGGTGTGGGGAGCGATCGGACTGTTGGTCGACCACTGGGTCGGGACCAAGGGCATTTTCGCCGGTATTGGCGCGGTCGTTGGTATCGGCGGCGGTGTCTACCTCATCGTGCGCCGTCTCGGCGCCTGACAGGAAAGGGCTACGGTGATCGGTCAGTCGATCGTCCTCGCAGCGGATGTTCCGTTCCCGCCGAGTGTCGAGGACTTCTACCTGCCCAGCATCCTGCCTTGGGGAGAGCACAACTCCTACTGGTTCACCAAGATCACGGCGCTCCTGTGGATCTCGGTGGCCGCAATCATCATCTACTTCCTGGTGTCGTACCGGAAGCCGCAGCTCGTCCCGACCAAGAAGCAATGGATCGCCGAGAGCCTCTACGGCTTCGTGCGGAACAACATCGCGGTCGACATGCTCGGCAAGCGGGGCATCAATTTCGCGCCGTACCTGACCACGCTGTTCGTCTTCATCCTGCTGATGAATTTCTGGGCCATCGTTCCGATCGCGCAGATCTCGCCGAACTCGCACATTGCCTTCCCGGCGATTCTCGCGGTGATCAGCTACGTGATGTTCATCTACATCGGTATGAAGCACCACGGCGGGCTGAAGTACTTCAAGCACGCGCTTATCCCGCCGGCGCCGTGGTTCATTCTCCCGCTGCTCATTCCGATCGAGTTCTTCTCGACGTTCCTGGTGCGGCCGTTCTCGCTCGCCGTTCGTCTGTTCGCCAACATGTTCGCCGGCCACATGCTGTTGCTGGTGTTCACGCTGGGCGGCTTCGCGATGCTGAACGCCAACGCCTGGTTCGCGCCGTTCTCGCTCGTTTCCTGGGTGATGACGATCGCGCTCACCTTCCTGGAGTTCCTGGTCATCTGTCTCCAGGCCTACGTCTTCACGGTGCTCACCGCGAGCTACCTGCAGGGTGCGCTCGCCGACGAGCACTGAGTTTTGCCAAGCAACATCCGTTCTACCCGTTGTCGTCCCGCGTGACAGACACGCGAGATACCAGGAGGAATCGCAATGGTTGACGTTATTGCCGCCGTCGGTGGTAGCACCGCCGCCATCGGCTACGGCCTCGCCGCCATCGGCCCCGGCATCGGTGTGGGTCTCGTCTTCTCGGCCTACATCCAGTCGACCGCCCGTCAGCCGGAGTCGTCGCGTCTGACGCTGCCGTACGTCTGGATCGGCTTCGCCGTTATCGAGGCGCTCGCCCTGTTGGGTATCGCGTTCGGCTTCATCTGGGCCGGCGACTTCTAAGCCCCCTACCGCGAAGCGGAGGTCTCTATGATCACCAAACTAGCGACTGAGGTCACCACACTGGCGGCAGAGGGCGCTTCGGAACACAACCCGATCATCCCGCTTTGGCAGGAAGTCGTCCTCGGCGTCATCGCCTTCTCGATCCTCTGCTTCGTGCTGATGAAGTTCGTCTTCCCGCAGATGGAGAAGACTTTCGCGGCGCGCGTCGACGCGATCGAGGGTGGCATCAAGCGGGCCGAGGTCGCGCAGGCCGAGGCCAACCAGCTGCTCGAGCAGTACCGCGCGCAGCTGGCCGAGGCTCGTACCGAAGCCGCTCGCATCCGCGACGAGGCGCGTGCCGACGCCGAGGGCATCCGGCAGGACGTCCTGGCCAAGGCCCGTGAGGAGTCCGACCGCATCATCTCGTCCGGTCAGGAGCAGCTCGCCGCTCAGCGTGAGTCGATCGTCCGCGATCTGCGCGCCGAGGTCGGCACGCTCGCTGTCGACCTGGCCAGCAAGATCGTCGGGGAGTCCCTCGCCGACGAGGCCCGCAGCCGCGGCACCGTCGAGCGGTTCATCGCCGACCTCGACTCGGCCGGCACGACCGGCGGGCGGCGCTGATGGCGTCGAGCGTGAGTCAGCAGTCCTACAACGAGGCTGTGGCGAAGCTCGAGGCCGAAACCGGCACGGCAACGGCCGCGCAGCTGGGCACGGTCGCCGACGAGATTCTCGCGGTGGCCGACCTGCTGCGGGCCCAGCCCCGGCTGCGCCGGGCGCTCACCGACCCGTCGCGGCCCGCTGCCGAGCGAGGCGAGCTCCTTCGCTCGCTTCTCTCCGGCAAGCTGGCCGAGGCCTCGGTGAACACGGTGGCCGCCCTGGCCGCCGGGCGCTTCTCCCGGCCGTCCGAGCTGCTGGACGCCACCGAGCGCCTGGGCGTCGAGGTCCTTCTCCGGTCCGCGGAGAAGGCGGGCTCGCTGGCCGAGGTCGAGGACGAGCTGTTCCGCTTCGGGCAGATCGTCTCCGGCAGCGCCGAGCTGGCCGTCACGCTGAGTGACCCGGGTGCGCCCACGGCGCGCCGCGTTAAGCTCGTGGAGGACTTGCTGAAAGGCAAGGCTCAGCCGGCGACGTTCCGGCTCGTCGAGGTCGCTCTCGACGGCTTCGGAGGGCGTGGCTTCGACACCTCGCTGACCCGGCTGATCGAGCTGACCGCCGCGAAGCGTGACCGTGAGGTCGCCTACGTGACGGTGGCCCGGCCGCTCAACGACGCCGACGAGCAGGCGCTCGCCGGAAAGCTGGCCGACATCTACGGACGTCCGGTCTCGCTGAAGGTCGATGTCGACCCGTCGATCATCGGTGGAGTCAGCGTGCGCGTCGGCTCCGACCTCTACGACGGCACGATCCTGCGCCGGCTGAACGCGGCCAAGCAGGCGTTCGTCAAATAGGCTGAGTTGCCCAAAACGGCTTCGCCGTACTGCGATGAAGTTTCAGATCCCCTCGGTCCGGCGGTGACGCGGAGATCGAGTAGGCCCCTCGGCGGCGGTGACGTCCCGAGCTAGACAGAGAAGGCAGAGGATGGCCGAGCTGACCATCTCCTCGGACGAGATCCGGGGGGCGCTAGAGCGCTACGTCTCGTCCTATTCGCCCGAGGTCTCCCGCGAGGAGGTCGGCATCGTCTCCGATGCGGGCGACGGCATCGCACACGTCGAGGGCCTGCCCTCGGCGATGGCGAACGAACTGCTCGAATTCGAGGACGGCACGCTGGGTGTCGCCCTGAACCTGGACGTGCGTGAGATCGGCGCCGTGGTACTTGGCGACTTCACCGGGATCGAGGAGGGGCAGCAGGTCAAGCGGACCGAGCGCGTCCTCTCGGTTCCGGTCGGCGACGCCTTCCTCGGTCGCGTGGTCAACGCGCTGGGGCAGCCCATCGACGACCGCGGCGAGATCGCCAACGAGGGCTTCCGCGAGCTGGAGCTGCAGGCTCCGAACGTGATGGCCCGGCAGCCGGTGAAGCAGCCGCTGCAGACCGGCATCAAGGCGATCGACGCGATGACGCCGATCGGCCGTGGCCAGCGCCAGCTGATCATCGGGGACCGCAAGACCGGTAAGACCACGGTCGCGCTCGACACGATCATCAACCAGCGCGCCAACTGGGAGTCCGGCGACCCGGAGAAGCAGGTTCGCTGCATCTACGTCGCCATCGGCCAGAAGGCGTCGACGATCGCCAGCATCCGGGGCACGCTCGAGGCCCAGGGCGCGCTGGAATACACCACGATCGTCGCGTCGCCGGCGTCCGACCCGGCCGGCTTCAAGTACATCGCTCCGTACACCGGCTCGTCCATCGGGCAGCACTGGATGTACAACGGCAAGCACGTCCTGATCGTCTTCGACGACCTGACCAAGCAGGCCGAGGCCTACCGCGCGGTGTCGCTGCTGCTGCGCCGCCCGCCGGGCCGCGAGGCCTACCCGGGTGACGTCTTCTACCTGCACTCCCGTCTGCTGGAGCGCTGCGCCAAGCTCTCCAACGAGCTGGGTGGCGGTTCGATGACCGGTCTGCCGATCATCGAGACCAAGGCCAACGACATCTCGGCCTACATCCCGACGAACGTCATCTCGATCACCGACGGCCAGATCTTCCTGGAGTCCGACCTGTTCGCCTCGGGTGTCCGCCCGGCGATCAACGTCGGCACCTCGGTGTCCCGGGTCGGTGGCTCGGCGCAGGTCAAGGCCATGCGTACGGTCTCCGGCCGGCTCCGCCTCGACCTGGCCCAGTTCCGTGAGCTGGAGGCGTTCTCCGCCTTCGCCTCCGACCTGGACCGCGCGTCGCGGGCGCAGCTGGAGAAGGGCGTCCGGCTGGTCGAGCTGCTCAAGCAGCCGCAGTACTCGCCGTACTCCACGGTCGACCAGGTGATCGTGATCTGGGCCGGCACCACCGGCCAGCTCGACGACATCCCGGTCGGCGACGTGCGTCGCTTCGAGGGCGAGATGCTGGAGTGGATCAAGCGCCACCGCAGCGATCTCTACACCGCGATCGAGTCGACGAACGTGCTCACCGACGACAACGTCGAGTCGCTGAAGTCCGGCGTGACGGAGTTCAAGGAGCTGTTCAAGCGGGGCGACACCGGCGTTCGGGCCAACGACCCCGAGGTCGAGGCACTGGCCGAGGGCAGCGAGACCCGTGAGACGGTGACCCGCGAGGTCCGCCGCTCGGACGAGCAGTAGTCATGGCCGGTCAGGTACAGGCACTTCGGCGGCGCATCCGCACCGTCAAGTCCACCGCGAAGATCGCCAAGGCGCAGGAACTGGTCGCGACCAGCCGGATCGCCAAGGCGCAGGAGCGGGTCACTGCCTCCAAGCCGTACGCGGAAGCGATCACTCAGGTCCTGACCGCGCTCGCGTCGAACGCCTCGCTCGACAACCCCCTGCTGGTCCCGCGTGAGCGGGTCCGGCGGGCGGGTGTCCTGCTGGTCACCAGCGACCGTGGCCTGGCCGGCGCCTACAACGCCAACGCCATCCGGACCGCCGAGCAGCTGATCGCCCGGCTCAAGGACGAGGGCAAGGAAGTGGTGTTGTACGTCGTCGGCCGCAAGGGCGTCGGCTACTACAAGTTCCGCAACCGGCCGATCGAGGCCAGCTGGACGGGCTTCTCCGAACGTCCGTCGTTCTCGGACGCGAAGCGGGTCGGCGACGCTCTGCAGGAGGCCTTCGTGGCCGGCGCGGACGACACCGACACGCACTACGGTCCGGACGGCATCCAGGGCGTCGACCAGCTCTTCATCGTGAGCACCCAGTTCAAGTCGCTCATGACGCAGAGCGCCGAGGCGCACTTCCTGGCTCCGATGGAGGTCGAGGACCGCGAGGCCGAGCCTGGCCTGCGCCCGGCGTACGAGTTCGAGCCGGACGCCGACGAGCTGCTCGACGCGCTGCTGCCGAAGTACCTCAACACGCGGATCTACGCGGCGTTGCTGGACTCGGCGGCCAGCGAGTCGGCCTCCCGGCGACGGGCGATGAAGAGTGCGTCGGACAACGCGAACGACCTGCTCAAGCGGTACACGCGCGAGATGAACTCCGCGCGTCAGGCTGCGATCACCCAGGAAATCAGTGAGATCGTCGGCGGCGTCGAAGCGCTGTCCTCGGCAGGAAGTGATATGTGATGACTGCTTCTGTCACCTCCGGTGCACCTGAGAACACCAAGACGGAGGCCGGCGTCGGCCGTGTCGTCCGGGTCATCGGCCCGGTCGTCGACGCCGAGTTCCCCCGCGACGCGATGCCGGACATCTACAACGCTCTGCACGTCTCGGTGACCCTCTCGGAGGGCACCAAGACGCTGACGCTGGAGGTCGCCCAGCACCTGGGTGACAACATCGTCCGCGCCATCTCGATGCAGCCGACCGACGGCCTGGTCCGCGGCGCCGCGGTCACCGACACCGGCGCGGGCATCTCGGTGCCGGTCGGCGACGTGACCAAGGGCCACGTGTTCAACGCGCTCGGCGAGGTGCTCAACGCCGACCCGGCGACCCTGGACATTCAGGAGCGCTGGACGATCCACCGCCCGCCGCCGCCGTTCGCGGACCTCGAGCCGAAGACCGAGATGCTGGAGACCGGCATCAAGGTGCTCGACCTGCTCGCGCCGTACGTGCGTGGCGGCAAGATCGGCCTGTTCGGCGGTGCGGGTGTCGGCAAGACGGTGCTCATCCAGGAAATGATCATCCGGGTGGCCCGTAACTTCGGTGGCACCTCGGTGTTCGCCGGCGTCGGCGAGCGCACCCGTGAGGGCAACGACCTCATCCTGGAAATGGACGAGGGTGGCGTTCTGGACAAGACCGCGCTGGTCTTCGGCCAGATGGACGAGCCGCCGGGCACCCGCCTGCGGGTCGCCCTGACCGCGCTGACCATGGCGGAGTACTTCCGGGACGTGCAGAACCAGGAGGTGCTGCTCTTCATCGACAACATCTTCCGGTTCACCCAGGCCGGTTCCGAGGTGTCGACGCTGCTCGGCCGCATGCCGTCGGCCGTGGGTTACCAGCCCACCCTGGCCGACGAGATGGGCCAGCTGCAGGAGCGGATCACGTCGGTCCGGGGCAAGGCGATCACCTCGCTGCAGGCGATCTACGTGCCCGCCGACGACTACACCGACCCGGCGCCCGCCACCACGTTCGCCCACCTGGACGCGACCACGAACCTCGAGCGGTCGATCTCCGACAAGGGCATCTACCCGGCCGTGGACCCGCTGGCCTCCAGCTCGCGGATCCTGGCGCCGGAATACGTCGGTGCCGAGCACTACGCGGTCGCCCGTGAGGTGCAGCGAATCCTGCAGAAGTACAAGGACCTGCAGGACATCATCGCCATCCTCGGTATGGACGAGCTCTCCGAGGAGGACAAGGTCACGGTGCAGCGGGCTCGCCGCATCGAGCGTTTCCTCTCGCAGAACACGTACGCCGCCGAGCAGTTCACCGGCGTCCCCGGCTCGACGGTCCCGTTGAAGGAGACCATCGAGGCGTTCAAGAAGATCAGCGAGGGTGAGTACGACAACTTCCCCGAGCAGGCCTTCTTCATGTGCGGTGGCCTCGAGGACCTCGAGCGCAACGCACACGAGCTGATGAAGGACTGACGTACGGCATGACAACGAGGCCGCGTCCACCGCAAGGTGGGCGCGGCTTCCGCGTTTCCCCAGCACTTCCGGCTCCGTTAGGGCTTTCGCGATCCGGGTAACCTTTGCTTTCCGTCCGCTCATCGAGGAGTTGAGGTGCCGAAGAAATCCGGCAACCGCCGTGCGCCGATGTGGGCCCGGCTCTGTGCGATCTTCGGCTGTGTCCTCATGGTGGTCAGCGGGGGCGCGCTCATCGCCGGTCAGGCGGTGCTGGCGCGTTACGCCGGCGCTGTGGACAACCAGGACCTTTTCGGTGACGCGTCGTCGGCCGGGGCCACTGAGAAGGTCTCCGACATCAAGGGCGCGCAGAACATCCTGCTGGTCGGCATCGACCCGCGCACGGACGAGCAGACGCCCCTCTCCGACTCGATAATCGTGGTGCACATTCCGCAGTCGATGGACCAGGCGTACATCTTCTCGGTGCCCCGGGACCTGGTCGTCGACATCCCGGCCTTCGACAAGACGGGCTTCCGCGGTGGTCGCTCCAAGATCAACGCCGCGATGGGGTACGGCTCCGCGATCGGCAACGGCAAGCACGACCCGGTGCAGGGTTTCGACCTGCTCGCCAAGACGGTGCAGCAGCTGACCGGCATCGACAAGTTCGACTCCGGCGCGATCATCAACTTCGGCGGCTTCAAGAAGATCGTGGACGCCATGGGCGGCGTGACCATGACGATCGACCAGAACGTGAAGTCGGAGCACCTGCAGCCGAACGGCAAGCCCCGGCCGCGGCTGGCCCGCTGCGCCGACAACACCTGCGACCACCCCTATTACGGCCCGCAGGCGGAGTACAAGGTCGGCACCTATCACCTGCAGGGGTGGCAGGCCCTCGACTACGTCCGGCAGCGCTATGGCCTGCCCAAGAGCGATTACGACCGCCAGCGGCACCAGCAGCAGTTCATCAAGGCGATGGCGGAGCAGGCGCTGAGCAAGGACGTGATCAGCAACCCGGCCAAGCTCGACAAGGTGCTCAAGGCGGCCGGGGACGCGCTCACCTTCGACGGCAACGGCAACAGCGTGGTCGACTGGGGCTTCGCGCTCAAGGGCATCCGCTCGCAGAACATGACGCTGATCAAGCTGCCCGGCCAGTCGATGATCGTGAACGGGCGCTATCAGGGCGAGGCACTCGACGACAGCGCGCAGGAGTTCTTCGCCGCGGTCAAGGAGGACCGGCTGCCCGACTTCATCTTCAAGCACCCGGAATACATCAACAAGGAGGGCTGACGCGCTCCTGTGGCGGTCACCACCCCCGGCCACGGCACGCAAGGCCGCCGTTTAGACTTCACCCAATCGGCTCTATCAGCTTCAGATCCGAACAAGCTCAGCAGGGAGACAGCGTGGCCAACCAGCTGCCCGTCAAGGTCGTAGCCGTCGAGGAGCGCATCTGGTCCGGTGAGGCCGAGATGGTCGTCGCGCGGACCACCGAGGGCGAGATCGGCGTTCTGCCTGGCCACTCACCGCTGCTGGGCCTGCTCAAGGAGCCGTCGCAGGTGCGGGTCAAGCTCGCCGGCGGCGAGCAGCTGACCTACGACGTGACCGGTGGCTTCCTCTCGATCGACGCCGACGGCGTGACCGTCCTGGCCGAGAGCGCCACGCCCGCCACTCCCGAGTCTCGCTGACCTCCGGCGATGCGGATCCTCGAGCTGCTCGGGATCTGCTTCGCCGCGCTGTTCGTACTTCTCTTCGCGATCTTCTTCCGCCTCCGGCTGTTCATGGTCGGGGGCGGAACCATTCGGCTCCAGGTGCGGGTCAGCACGATGGTCGCCGGCCGCGGCTGGTCCACCGGAGTCGGTCAGTTCGTCGGTGACGAACTGCGCTTCCATCGCATGTTCAGCCTGGCGTTCCGCCCCAAGCGGGTGCTGAACCGCACGGTCCTGGTGGTCGAGGAGCGCCGCCGGCCCGAGGGCCCCGAGCGGCTGACGGTGCCCGCGCAGTGGTGTGTCCTGCGCTGTTCCAACGGCGAGGCGGGCCAGATCGAGATCGCCATGGCCGAGTCCACCGTCACCGGTTTCTCGTCCTGGCTCGAGGCCGCTCCGCCCGGTCAGCCCGGTGGGACGTCCCGGCCGGTCATCCGCCCCCGGACCATCGAACAGTAAGCGGCCCCCGTCGCCGGGGGCCGCGTCCGGTCAGTAGGAGTAGAAGCCCTTGCCGGTCTTGCGACCCAGGTCGCCGGCCTGCACCATGCGCTGGAGCAGCTCGGGCGGGAAGAACTTCTCGTCCGCGGTGTCCCGGTAGATGTTGCCGGCCGCGTTGAGCATCACGTCGAGGCCGGTCAGGTCCACGGTGGCGAGCGGGCCCATGGTGTGGCCGAAACCGAGCTTCATGACGGTGTCGAGGTCGGCGGGGGAGACGACGCCCGTCTCGACCAGCTTGATCGCCTCGACCAGCAGGGCCGAGAAGAGCCGGTTGGAGACGAAGCCGGCGACGTCGCGCTTGACCTCGACGCAGGTCTTGCCGACCTGCTCGGCGAAGTCGCGGGCGGAGGCGAGCGTGTCGTCCGAGGTCTGGTAGCCGCGGACCAGCTCGACCAGCTTCATCATCGGCACCGGCGAGAAGAAGTGGATGCCGACGACCGACTCGGGCCGCTCGGTGACCGTGGCGATCTGGGTGATCGGGATCGCCGAGGTGTTGGTGCCGAGGACGGCACCGGCCTTGCAGATCTTGTCGAGCGCCCGGAAGACCTCGTGCTTGGCCTCGACCTTCTCGTAGATCGCCTCGACCACCACGTCGGCGTCGGCGGCGGCCTCGAGGTCGGTGGTGGGGGTGATCCGGGCGAGGGTGGCCTCCGCGTCCGCCTGGCTGATCTTGTCTTTCTTGACGAAGCGCTCCAGGGAATCCCGGATGGCTGTCATGCCCCGGCTGGTCGCGGCGTCGTCGACGTCCCGCATGGTGACCTGCCAGCCGGCCTGCGCCGAGACCTGCGCGATGCCGGAGCCCATCAACCCGGAGCCGATGACCGCGAGTCGACCCGTCATGTGCTTCCCTTTCTGCCGTCCGAATCTGGGCTCACCCTACCGTTGTTACTTAACGGAAACTCAGGCGTGGGGGCGACTCCCTTTCGGGGCAAATCTGGGGAAACCAGAACGGAAGGATGCCAGACTGTGCCCATGGCGTCGGGTAACAGCTGGTACCTCATCGGGCCGCTGGTCGCCGTGGGCCTGGTCGCCTTGCTTGGCGCGGTCTTCTGGCGGATGGGGCTGTATTGGACGTTCGCCCATGAGGACGGCACCGACCGGTATGCCGACGGCCTCGCCATCTTCGCCGACCCGGACGATTACGGCCTGCTCTGCCCGGCCGCGGTCACCGACGACGCCGACCTCGCCGAGGAGATCCAACGCCTGCTCGGCGAGGCCGGCATCCGCGCCACCCAGGCGGTGGCGCGGGACGGCCGCACGGCGGTCCTGGTCTTCGCCGAGGAAGTGGAAGAGGCCCGCCGTCTGGTCGGCGGCTCGCCGGCGCTCTAGAAGTCGAAGGTCGGCTCCGGGACGTCCGCCCGTTCCACCTCGACGCCCAGCTTGGCCAGGTCGGAGACGAAGTCGGGGTAGCCCCGGTCGATGTGGTGCACTTCGCCGACCTCGGTCACACCGTCGGCGCACAGACCCGCGATGACCAGCCCGGCGCCGGCCCGGATGTCGGTGGCGCGCACCGGCGCACCCGAGAGGCGGTCCCGTCCGTTGACGACCGCGTGGTGACCGTCGGTGCGGATGTCGGCGCCGAGGCGGACCATCTCGTTCACGAACATGAAGCGGCCGTCGAAGATGTTCTCGGTGATCAGCGACGAGCCCTCGGCCACCGCCGCGAGGCCGATCGCCATCGGCAGCAGATCGGTGGCGAAACCGGGATAGGGCAGCGTCACGATGTCGACGGCGCGGGGCCGGTCGTCCATCCGTACCGAAAAGCGGTTGTCGCCCGGCGTGACCGACGCACCCGCCGTGACCAGCTTGTCCAGCGCGATCTCCAGGTATTCCGGCCGCACGCCGTGCACGGTGACATCGCCCCGGGTCATCGCGGTGGCGAAGGCCCAGGTGCCGCCGACGATCCGGTCGCCAACCGTGGCGTGGGTCACCGGCGAGAGCGAGGAGACACCCTCGATCGTGAGGGTGGAGGTGCCGGCGCCCTCGATGTGGGCGCCCATCGCGGTGAGCATCTCGCAGATGTCGACGATCTCGGGCTCGCGGGCCACGTTGTCGATCTCGGTGACGCCCTTCGCCAGCACCGCCGCCATCAGGATGTTCTCGGTGGCGCCGACGCTCGGGAAGTCGAGCCAGATCTTGCTGCCGCGCAGGCCGCCGGGGGCCGAGGCGATGACGAAGCCGTGCTCGCCGGAGATCTCGGCGCCCATCCGGGCCAGGCCGGCGAAGTGCATGTCGAGGCCGCGCGAGCCGATCATGTCGCCGCCGGGGAGGGCGACCCGCACGTAACCGCGGCGGGCCAGCAGCGGACCCAGCACGCAGATCGACGCGCGCAGCCGCCGCACCAGGTCGTAGTCGGCCTCACTGCCCGGCTCGGCGGGCACGTCGATGGTGGCCCGGCCACCGTCGAGCGAGACGTCGCAGCCCAGCCGGCGCAGTACCTCGGCCATGATCGCGATGTCGGTGATCCGGGGGACGTTCTCCACCACGCTGCGGCCCTCAGCCAGCAGCGCGACCGCCATCAGCTTGAGTGCCGAGTTCTTGGCGCCCCCGACCGTCACGTCCCCGGTGAGTTGCGCGCCGCCCTTGACCCTGATCACATCCACGCGCGCCATGGTATGGAACGCGGCTCAAGACCGCTCCGTAGGGTGTCCCTATGGCCGTACACCTCACGCGCATCTACACCCGTACCGGCGACGCGGGCGAGACCCGCCTCGGCAACAACGAGGTCGTCGCGAAGACCGATCCGCGCATCGCGGCATATGCCGACACCGACGAGTGCAACGCCCAGCTCGGGGTCGCGCTCGCCCTCGGCGACCTGCCCGAGGACGTGCGGGCCGTGCTCATGGCCGTGCAGAACGATCTGTTCGATGTCGGGGCCGACCTGTGCAACCCGATCGCCGACGACCCGCCCTATCCGCCGCTGCGCATCACCGAGGACTACGTGACGCGGCTCGAGGGCTGGTGCGACGAGTTCAACGAGCGCCTGGCGGCACTCGACAGCTTCATCCTGCCCGGTGGTACGCCGGGGGCCGCGTTGCTGCACGTGGCTCGTACGGTGGCGCGCCGTGCCGAGCGGGCGACCTGGGCCCTGGTCCAGGACGATCCGGAGCGCACCGGCGAGCTGCCCGCGAAATATCTGAACCGGCTGTCCGACCTGCTGTTCATCTTGTCGCGGGTGGCCAACCCGGCAGGCGACGTGAAGTGGGTGCCGGGCGGCGCGAGCTGATGCTGCACCACGTCGAGCTGTGGGTGCCGGACCTCGCCGGCAGTGCCGGGCCCTGGGGCTGGTTGCTCGAGGAGCTGGGCTGGACGGTCTTCCAGGACTGGCCGGGCGGCCGGTCCTGGAAGTACGGCGACGTCTATCTGGTGCTCGAGCAGTCCCCGGCGCTGTCCGGCGGCGTGCACGACCGGCTCGCGCCGGGGCTGAACCACGTGGCGTTCTCGGTCGGCGGCCGGGACCGGGTCGACCGGCTGACCGAGCAGGCGCAGCGCAACGGCTGGTCGCTGCTCTTCGCCGACCGGCACCCGCACGCGGGCGGTCCCGACTCCTATGCGGCCTATCTCGAGGACGCCTGGGGTTACGAGGTCGAGCTTCAGGACGCGCCGGCGTAGAGCTCGCCGTCGATCACCGTGACGGCCTGGCCGGTCAGCCGGGTGCGCTCGCCGGCCAGCTCCACCCGCACGTAGCCACCGCGTGCCGATGCCTGGTAGCCGGTCATCTCGGTGCGGCCGTCGAGCCGGGGTGACCAGAACGGCGCCAGGGCCGTGTGCGCGCTGCCGGTGACCGGGTCCTCGGCCACGCCGGCGGCGGCCCCGAAGAAGCGGGACACGAAGTCGTAGCCGTCCTGCGCCGCCGCGGCGGTGACGATCACGCCCCGGTTCTCCACCCGGGCCAGGCCGGTCAGGTCGGGACGCAGCCCGCGCACGGTGTCGTCGTGGGCCAGCTCGACCAGCAGGTCGTCGGTGTTGGGCCCGGTGTGGTGCACGCCGACCGGCTCGGCCCCGAGCACCGCCGCCATCCACGACGGCGTCTCGACCGGGGTCAGGGGGGCGGTCGGGAAGTCGAGCGTGTGCCACCCGTCGCCACCCGACACCGCGGTCAGCACACCGCTCCGCGTGTGGAAGCTGACCTTGTCGCGGCCGAGGACGTGCGCGGTGGCCAGGGTGGCGTGCCCGCACAGGGCGACCTCGACGGCCGGGGTGAACCAGCGGAGCGCGAAGTCGCCGTTTTCCATCGGGTGCACGAAGGCCGTCTCGGACAGGTTGACCTCGGCCGCGACCTGCTGCATCCACGACTCCTCGGGGAAGGAATCGAGCACGACCACGCCGGCCGGGTTGCCGGCGAACGGGCGATCGGTGAAGGCGTCGACGATTCGGATTCGCATGTCTCGACGGTAAAGCCCCGGGCCGGTGCACGACGAGCTGCGTTTCGGCCACACGTGGCGGGATCCGGAACTAATATTTTCACGGTTTTCCGCATCGACAGGGGCGGCCTGATGGCACGAGCACCGAATCCGGAAGAGATGCAGTGGGCGATGGCCGAGGCGAGCGCCCAGGCTCTGTCCGTCGCGCCCGGATGGTTCCGGGCCTGGCCGACGGCGGACGAGAAGTGGTCGTCGGTGAACGTCCGCGGGGCCAGCCAGGTGATCGTCAATCACAGCCGTGAGGACGACCGCAACCCGAACAGCTGGACGGTGCGGGCCCTGTTCGGCGGGCACGCGGTGGAACTGCACGTCGGCCCGTACGAGACCAAGGCGCACGCGGTGCTCGTGGCGCACGCGGTGTTGAGCATCGCCTTCCGTGCTCAGTGAGTGGCCGCGAACGCCAGGGACAGCGCGGTCGCGGAGATCATCCCGCCGAGCAGGGTGAGGCCGACCCCGCCGATGTCGAGGCGGGCCTGCAACCGCCGATGCGCGAACAGGGCGACCATCGGCACCCCGGACGACGGCGCCACCAGGAACGACGTCCACCCGAGCACGCGCAGCACCGAGCCGCCCCACACGTCTGTGCTCCCGACGGTCACCAGGCCCGACGCGACGAGGCTCGCCAGCGCCGCGAACAGCGCGCCCACCAGCGGCAGCAGCGGCAGGGCCCAGCGCGGCAGCGCTCGGCGCCCGGCCGGGCGCACCGTCACGTCGATTCGCTCGGCCACCCGGGCGAGCAGCACCCGGGGTGCCTCGGTAACCGGATCGCAGGCGTCCGGCGGGTTGCGGGGCAACGCGATGCGCGGCAGCAGCTCGACCGGCTCCGGCTCGGGGACCTCGCCGAGCGCGCGCATCCGCATGCCCCGGGCCCGGCGCAGCTGCTCCCACAACCGTTCGGCCTCGCGATCCACGTCGAGCACCTGCGCGGCGGCGGCCCCGGCCCAGCGGTCCGCCGACTGCGCGTCGCCCTCGGCCCGGGCCAGTTCGCTCGCGGCCTGCGCGGCGCTGTCCTGATAGGCCCGTTCCGCGCCGCCCAGTTCGGCGTCGCGCCGCCGGGTCGCCTCGGCGAGCGCGCTCACCATCAGCTGGTAGTCGCGGCCGAACGGATGGCGGTCACGTGTGGTCACTGTTCACCTCGTACGGGATGATCACTTCCGGGGTCCGGTGCACCGAGCGGTCGAAGAACAGCGCCCGCCGGGTGCGCGGATACCAGGCCGGCCCGCCTGGCTGGGGATAGAGCGGGCTGAGGTCGGCGCCCTGCACGTCGAGGGCCACCCAGGCGCCGATCGGGTCGAGCCGGGCCGTCGGGCCACCGAGGCTGTCCCGCAGCCGGGCCACCGAGCGCCACCAGCCGAGCACGTGGGTGCGCTGCTCGGGGCCGTCGGTCAGCAGCCGACGCAGGGCGACCGGGTCGTTCCCGGCGTCGAGCGCGTAGCCGAGCACGTAGTGCGGGACGTCCAGCCGGGGCAGGTCGGTCACGTCGTCGTACCAGTCCGCTGAGGGCAGCTCGGCGACCAGCCGGGCGGCCGCCCGGCCGGCGTCGGGGTCGAGGCAGACGACGCTGAAGTGGGCCGGTCCCTGCGCCGCCAGCGACAGTGCGGCGGCGGCGAGCACGTCGCAGGCCTCGTCGGTGCGGGTGCCGAGGACGGCGAGGTTGCGGCCGGGCATCCGGCCGAGGCGCAGGCGGGCCGGGCGGGCGGCGACGTCGATCCGCTCGCCGAGCACCGCGCCGGGGGAGGAGCCGACCGGGGTGCCGGCGTCGGGGACCGGTCCGGCCGGGCGGCAGGAGGACGGCAGGCGGGGTACGGCGTCGCCGTCGAACAGCCGTGGCTCGGCGCATCCGTCCGGGCGCATCCGCCACAGCCGGCGCTGCAGGGTGCGCCAGACGTGCCGGTCCCCGGCGTCGGGCAGCCGGACGATCTGGTTGGCCCCGGCCGTGCCGGACTCGGTGTTGACGACGGCGTGGTGCCGGGGGATGACGGCGGCGGCCAGGTTGTTGTCGGCCAGGATCCGCCGGGCCTTGGGCAGGGCGACCCGCAGGGTGAACTGGCCGATCAGCCCGGAGCGGCCCCACAGCGCCTCGATCCCGGAGACGTCCTGGGACGCCAGGATGAGGTGGATGCCCTGCGAGCGGCCGCGCCGGGCGAGGTCCTCGAGCAGCGTGACGGCCTCGTCGGCGACCGCGTCCCGCCCGCCCAGCAGCACCTGGAACTCGTCGATGACC
Source organism: Paractinoplanes ferrugineus (assembly GCF_016862195.1). Classification (GTDB taxonomy): domain Bacteria; phylum Actinomycetota; class Actinomycetes; order Mycobacteriales; family Micromonosporaceae; genus Actinoplanes; species Actinoplanes ferrugineus. Next base: position 246,570 of record NZ_BOMM01000003.1, read on the forward strand.
GCCACCAGGCGTGGCCACCGGCCGGTCGGGTCCTCGGCGCGCAGCTCGGCCAGCTTGGTGGCGTCGACCCGTTTCGCGGCCTGGGCCCGGGTGCGCAGCTCCTCGCTGAGGTGACGCAGCATGGCCAGGCCGAACTCGCGGTCGCCGTTGACGTTGATCCCGGCCAGCCGCACCTGGGGCAGCCAACTCGGGTCGCGGGGCCCTGGCACGTAGCGGGCGAACGACACGCCCTCCTTGAAGTCGAGCAGATAGAGGGCCAGCTCCGCGGGGTCGTAGCGGGTGGCGAGGCCGGCCAGCCAGGCGTAGATGAGGTTGGTCTTGCCGGAGCCGGACGGGCCGCCGATGAGCGCGTGCGGCGGGTCGTCGCCGAGCGGCACGTCGACGAGCGAGCCGTCGGTGCTGTCCCCGATCGGCGCGACCAGGCCGTGCGTCGACGTCTCCGCCCAGAGCGTCTTCGGCTCCAGGTCGGCGAGCTGGGCGGGGGGCGGGCCGGCTCGCATGCGTTCGGCGGTGGCCTTGCAGAACGCGACCACCTGCTCGGTCGGCGGCGGCTCGTCGAGGCGGATCTCCAGGTCGCCCCAGACGGCTCGGCCGCTCGTGAGGTCCAGCCGGACCACGCTGTGATGTTCGGTCAGCCGCAGGCCGCGGACGACCAGGTGGACGCCGCAGGCCACCCCGGTGCGGGTGATCCGGTCGAGCTGGGCGCGCTGGGCCGGGGACAGCTCGTCGGTGTCGGCGAGCAGGACCACGACACGCCACGGGTCGGTGCGGGTCAGGTCGGACAGGACGGTCTCGTTGACCCGGCAGATGTGCTCGACGACCTCGTCGAGCATCGCGTTCAGGCCGCCCGGGCCGACGAACGAGAGGCCGAGCGGGGCGAACGAGGCGAGGGTCCCGCCGAGTGCCTCCGGGTCGTAGACGGTGAGCTGGACGTCACCCGGCCGGGTGCTGCCGAGGGCGCGCAGGAGCACGCCGGTGATGACGCCGTCGACGATCTCGGCCGGCCCGCGCAGGTCGAGGTGGGCGGCGTCGAGCAGGGGCACGAGCGCGGGCAGCGGGGTGCGCTCGTCGAGCCCGAGGGTGCCGATCCGCAGCAGGCCGGGCGGGTTGCCGCGCTCGGGTTCGCTCGGCGCCCACAGCCGCCACGGCGCGCCGGCCGCCCCGGTCGCGCTCAGGGCCGCGAGCCGCCGCACGGTGCCGGACAGCTTGGTCGTCTCGTACTGGTAGCGGCGTTGGATGTCGCGGCGGCTGCTGTCCCGGGCCTGGGCGAGCTGGTTGAGGCAGGTGGTGTACGCCTCGCGCACCATCCGGCGGCGGGCCTCGGCCTCCCCGCGCGCCGACTCGGCCGCGGCCAGGACCGCACGTGCCGCACCGCGCGCCTCGGCCAGCTCCTGACGGACGGCGGCCACGAGCGCGTTGCGGTAGCTACCCACGATGGGGCATTTTACCCATTTCGTTCCGGAGAAAGAGAATTTGTGCCACGTGTCGTCAGCCAACGCGGGTCGGCGCTGGTCAGCTCGTCCCACAATCGGCGCGCCACGATGGCGGCCGCCTCCTGCTGCCAGCGCCGCAGCCGCCGGCGCGGAACGTACCGGCGCATCCAGTCGAGCGCCTGACGCTCCTCCCGGTCGAGGCCGTCGGTGCGCTGTCGCCGCGCGTACGGGTCGAGCCCCAGCACCACCACGAAGTGCAGCGCGTTGAAATGCCGCCACTCGTCCGAGGTCGCGAACGCCCCGGCCGGCCGCAACCGCTCCACCCCGTCGGTCAGCAGCGCCCGCAACTCCAGAGCCCGAGCCAGGGGCGTCGCCCTCGGCTGGGAGCCGAGCCGCCGGTCGACCGCCGGCAGGTCGGTCAACGGACTGCGCATCAGTCGGCCCAGATGGTGATAGTTGTCCAGGGCCTGCCGGGTGAACCGGGTGAAATCGTCCGGCCGGGTGGTGATCAGCCGATGCCGCTGCCGGTGCCGGAGCAGCGCGTCCGCCTGCGACATCAGCGCCGCCCGCTCGGTGCGCAGCCGATCGTCGCCTCGGAACGCGATCCGGTCGACCCCGCGGCGCAGCTGGGCGAACAGCGCGATCCCGGTCATCACCAGCGCCACCAGGCCGAACTGCACGAGCGTCACGGCCGTCGAGTCGGCGACCACGACGGTGGCCACCGCGGGGCCGCCGACCACGACCGTGCCGAGAACCGCCGCGGTCACCGAGCGGAGCAGGTCGGCGCGCAGCCGCTCACCCACGTACAGCGAGTCGGAGACCGCCACCAGGAAGGCCAGCATCACCAGGTCGACCCCGATCGCCGAGAGCACCAGCAGCGGCTCGCCCAGATCGATCGGCAACAGCAACACCGTCAACCCGACCCCGTAGAGGGCCGCCACCACGCTCATCGCCGCCGGCAACATCGGCGGCTGCACCTGATCACCGAACCGCCACAGCAGCACCAGCCCGCCGGCCAGCGGCGCGAGCACCACGAGCCGCCCGGCCGACGGCAACGCCACCACCATCGCCAGGAACGACACCGACAGAACCAGCCAGCCGACATCGATCTGCCGCCGCTCCGGCAGGGTGCCGGGCAACAGGGCCACGGCGGCGCCGGCCCAGAACAACGCGGGCACGCAGAGCAGGATCTGAGCGAGCGGCGAGTCCGGCGAGGCGGTCCAGGCGGCCACCCCGATCGCGTACGCGGTGAGCGCCGCCGCCGATCTGACGAGCGCCCCGCGCATCGCGTCCCGGCTGATCAGATAGCAGGCGGCCCACCAGGCGAGGGCGAATATCGGGATGGCGAGCGCGGGCACCCGGGAAGTCAACCAAACAGGTGAGGTGCGCCGGAAGCGGCAAGGGCCCGCTTACGCCGGCGCCGCCGCACCAGCGCGACCGCGGCCCATCCCAGCAGAGCGAGTCCAACCAGGACCAGCACCGGCATCAGCACGGCCAGCAACGACATCAGCACGCTGCCGATGTCCTCCACCGTGCTCGCCACCGGCGCCCCGAGCCCGCCCGTGCCCACGTTGACCACCGGGCGGGCGGCCGCCTTGAACCCGTGCACACAGAGCGCGATCAACACGCCCGCCGCGACCGGCACCCACTGGTGCGACGAGAAGAACGACCCCGGGTCGCTCACCGTCACCGTCTCGGCCGACGACCCGGCCCCGAACGCGAGACCACCCGCGGTCGGCCGGACCACGGTCTGCACCACGTCGTTCACGTGGTCGACCACCGGCACCTTGTCGGCCACCACCTCGACCAGCAACAACACACCGAGAATGGCCAGCGTCCAGCCGTTGGACAACCAGGTCCAGCCACTCGGCAGCTCGATCAGATCCGAGAAGCGAGCGAGCAGGCCCATCACTAGCAGGGGGATGTAGGCATTCAAACCAGCGGATGCGGCCAGGCCGGTTCCGGTCAACGCTTCGAGCACGGTTCCAGCATGGCACCCGCACGCTCGTTCTTCCGGTCGAGGCCGGTCCGCTACTGTCGTCCGGTGCGTCTGGTCATCGCGAAGTGCTCCGTCGACTACGTCGGACGGTTGTCCGCCCATCTACCGCCGGCCACGCGGCTGCTGATGGTGAAGGCCGACGGTTCGGTCTCCATCCACGCCGACGACCGCGCCTACAAGCCGCTCAACTGGATGAGCCCGCCGTGCAAGCTGCACGAGGCGCCGGGCGTCTGGAAGGTGGTGAACAAGGCCGGCGAGGAGCTCCGGATCACCCTCGAGGAGATCTTCCAGGACACGTCGTACGAGCTCGGCATAGATCCCGGCCTGCAGAAGGACGGCGTCGAGGCGCACCTGCAGGAGTTGCTGGCCGCCCACCCCGAGACGTTCGGCGTCGGCTGCACCCTGGTCCGCCGCGAGTTCATGACCGCCATCGGCCCGGTCGACCTGCTGCTCAAGGACGCCGCCGGCGCCTCGATAGCGGTGGAGGTGAAGCGCCGCGGCGATATCGACGGCGTCGAGCAGCTGACCCGCTACCTCGAACTGATGAACCGGGACCCCCTGCTGGCCCCGGTGGCCGGCGTCTTCGCCGCCCAGGAGATCAAGCCCCAGGCCCGCGTCCTCGCCACCGACCGGGGCATCCGCTGCGTGGTCGTCGATTACGACAAGCTGCGAGGCATGGAACGCGACGAGCTGACCCTTTTCTAGCCCTGGCGCTTGCTCAGCTCCAGAAGCTTGCCGACGAGCTCGTGGACACTGGTCCACGGGTTCCGGTCCCCGATTGCCCTGTTGTTGGACTGCTGACGGACGTGGAGGGCCGCGGCGTTCTGCATGGCCTGTTGGTGATGCGGCCAGACCTTGGCGAAGTCGAAGCCCTTGTCGCTGTACCCACAGGGACACTTCTTGATCTTCGCGCGGACAGCCTCGTTGTTGACGAACGCGGTCTGCGAGCTGAAGTGCAGTAACAGCCAGAGTTCGAAGCACGGGTTCGAGATGGCGCACTGAACACCGACACGTGCGGCCCGCTCCACTGCCTGGTTGAGCCGCGCATGCGGAATGGCATGCGCGCCCGGCGCCTCTACGTCGAAGACTGCCCAAGCGTTGTCGTACTCCGGGCGGAGGGCCTCCGCTTCCTGGACGACCCGCAAAGGGTCGGCTCCCAGAGTCACCACCCGAAGCCGGGCCGTAGCGAGGCGAAACTCCCGCCGGATCCCGTTGAAGTAGATGTCTTCGGTCTTCTCGCCTTCGCAAACGATCGCGATCGTCTCTGCCTCGTCGGCTGTGCCAGGCCGACGGGACAGCCGTCGGCTGTTACGCGCCATCAGAGGCCGGCTCCTTCAGAAGGTCCTCGATCAGGGACCTGTCAAAGAACGGCACCGCGCCGTAACGGCCTTGAAGGTAGCGGCCCTCCACGTCGTCCACTCCGTCACGGACGCGGCCGTACTCGGTGAGTGGATAGATCTTGGTGGCCCCGCCCGCGTCCTTTGCGGTAAGCCACACCTGATCACGACGCAGACGATATTCCACATGCCGGCCGAGCAGATTGACGTCGTGGCCGGTAAAGATGAGCTGGGCGCCGCGGGGATTGGTGCGCGGATCCTGAAACAGTCCGACGAGCTGTGCGGTCAGAAGCGGGTGCAGATCTCCACCCAGATCGTCGATGGTCAGGATCTGTCCCTCGTTCAGGCAGCTGAGAGCCAAGCGGCTCACCCGCCACCAAGCTTGGGTCCCCGACGACTCCCACACCCAAGGCAGAGGCTCGCCGCCGCTGTCGGTCTGCGCCTGATGAACGAGCTCCAGCCGCAGCGTCTCCTTGGGAACAGCAGCTCCGGGAGATTCGTCCTGACGACCTCTGCCGGCCCAACCGAGACTCCGTTCGATCTCATCGGCCGGTCGCTCCACCAACGCGCCGCCGATTACGCCGATGTCCGCGTATCGGAGCAGGTTGACGGTCTGTTCGCCGAGCGGTCCGGTCGATACGGGGTAGGTGTACGGACCAGGCGAGATGCGCTGCCATCGCCCGAACCAGGCGGCCACGGATCGCAGAAGCGGATGGTTGTTGGCGGCGGCAGCGGACAGAAATAAACTGTTCTCGCGAACGAGTTCGGCAATCGCCGCCTTCGGCCCGGTGAGGCTGGAGCCGAAATCGATATCCATCCCGGATCGGTCGAACATGACGGCCCGACGACCTCGTCGCCAGGCAAAAAGCCACTCCTCCAAGATCATTGAGTCATTCAGGGAGAAGCCGTATTCGTAGCGGACCCGATCGTGGACGAACTCGAACACGAACTCGCTGGGGGCGCTGGTGCTCTCGCGATCGAGGCGAAACGGCCAGCGCGGGATGGGATCTTCGGGGAGCCATCGTTGATGCGACTCCACGATCGCGGTCCGGCCGAAAGTCATCGCCTTGATCAGGTTGGACTTGCCGGATGCGTTCGGTCCGAAGATGCCGGCGACGGGCAACACCCGCTCCTTGCTCAGCGGCACCGCTGCAGTCGCCAGGTCGGCATGATCGTCCAGCGCCACCAGGCTGACTTCCTGCTCATCCCTGATCGACGCGAAGTTGCTTGCCCGGAACCGGAGTAACACCACGGCCTCCAACGCCTGCTTGCCCTCGGAGGAGACGCTATCAAATTCGGTGCCAAATCCGTCAATTATTGTCTAGGGGTGGATCTAAACCGCCTGTGCACGCGATATAGCTCGGCTGGGTTGGTGGCTCAGCTGCCCGCGAAGAGTACGCCTCAACTGCGAAATGGGACGCGTGGGGGATAGAACGCAGCATCGGGTCTTGACACTCGGGTCAGCGGAGGGCGTGCAGCTCCACGCGGTCGGCGGCGGTCGTGCCGGCCAGGTAGGCGCGTGCGCCGAGCCCGCCGACCACGGCCTGCACCAGCACTGTCAGCCAGGAGAGCGGGTGGCCCTGGGCGATCTCGATCAGCGCCGGCAGGCCGAGCAGCAGGGCGTCGGGGCCGATGGCGGCGTTCACGAGGGGGCCGGTCGACACCGTGCCCATCGGGGTGTCCAGGGGCAGCAGTTCGTTGCGGACGAAACCCACGCGCGCACGCCGTACCGACGCCACCGCGCCGACCGGGCCCAGGACCAGGCCGAGCACCCACCAGGGGCCGGAGGGCAGGTCGCCGAGGGCCGAGAGCAGGCCCAGGGCCAGCGCGGACCAGACGCCGGCCAGGATTCCGGGCACCCACATGCGCTGGCGGACCGCTGTGCGCGAGCTCAAGCCCAGGATGCGCAGCAGCACCGGATTGCCGGCGTCGGTCTTGACGTTGCCGGCCGCTGTCGAACCGGCGAGCATCGCTCCGACGAGGATCGCGAGGCCGATCAGCCAATGCGGGGCGTCGGCCAGGAGCACCGGCAACGCGGCGGCCAGGACCAGCCACAGCAGGCGGCTCCGGCGCCGGAGCACCAACAGAAGATCCTGACCGACCAGTACGGGCAACCGCGCCGACAGGTGCATCGAGCGCAGTTTGCGGTGCGCCCAGTAACGCCGCTCGATCATGTCGGTCAGGAACGTGGGCTCCATGCCGAAGGCCGAGTCGAAGAGCGTTCCCGCGGTCTTGGCGGCCTCCAGGATTCGCTGGTTGGGGGTACGCGCCAAACCTCGTACGGCAAGCGTGAAGAGCAACGCGACGACCAGCGCGAGCGCCCCGACGAGCGGAACCAGTGTCCGGGCCGGCGGCCAGCCGTCCGCCGCCGGCGCATGGTCCCCGGTCGCGTCGGTGACCAGGCCGACCAGACCGGCCGCCAGCAGCAGCGAGACCACCGCGTCGAGCCGGTCGCCCCAGCGGCCGCCGGCCTGCGCGGCCAGCGCGACCAGGAGCAGTGCCACGCCGATCAGCGCGGCTCCGGTGCCGAACAAGGCGATCTGTTCGCCGCCGAGCGTGCGCGGGGCGCCGTGGCCCAGGACCGCCAGGCCGGCGAGGGCGCCGACGATCGCCGCGACGATCGCGGTCAGCCGCAGCGACGGCAGGAGCAGGCGCCGGCGACTGACCGGCGCGGGCAGCAGCCACGACGCGGCGGGGCGGCTCAGCGCGAGCGGCCCGAACCGGCGTAACGCCAGGTAGAGCAGGCCGAACAGGATCGGCACCAGGGACGCGGCGGCCAGCGCGGACGCGTTGGGGTGGGTCGGCCAGAAGACCACGGCCAGCTGTTTGTGCACCATGCCGCCGACCACGGCGAGGAACAGCACGGTGAAGTAGATGTTGCCGGCGGTGGCCCCGCGCTCCCGGTGCGCCGACTGCCGCCGCGAGATCCAGCGGCGGACCGGAGCCAACGGCACGGCGGTCATGAGCTGAGCGATTCCATGGTGGTCACCTCGGCGCCGGACGCGGCTGCGAACGCGTCGTCGTGGCTGGCCATCAGCAGCGAGCCGCCGTCCCGCACGTAGTCGACAAGCAGGGCCGCCACCTCGGCGCGGCCGTCGGGGTCGAGACGCTGCTCGGGCTCGTCGAGGATCAGCAGGGAGCTCGGCCGGATCAGCCCCACCGCCAGGGTGAGTCGCTGCTTCTGGCCGGAGGACAGCGACGGCGGGATCGCGTCGGCGTGCCCGGCCAGCCCGAACCGTTCCAGCGCCTCGTCGATCCCGGCCTCCTCGGGGTCCTGGCCGTGTGCGCGGCACACCAGCTCGGCGTGCTCGCGGACGGTCAGGCCGGGGTACCACGTGGGCGGCTCGACAGTGGTGACCACCGTCCGCCAGAACTCGGGGGTGGCGCCGGGGGTGCCGCCGAAGACCAGGATCTCGCCGTCGTCGGGCTGCTGGAGGCTGCTCACGCAGCGCAGCAGGGTCGACTTGCCGATGCCGTTCTCACCGGTGACACAGACGCCTTTGCCGGCCTCGACCCGTAATGACACGTCGACCAGCACCGGCGTTGAGCCGTAGCTGACGTGCAGGCCTCTTACCTCGACGGCGGGATGATCCACCCGCTCAGCTTAGGACCGCCGGCCGTAGAGCAGTCGCACGGCCTTGACGATCTGACCGACCTGGGCCGGAGTGCGCTCGAAGGTCATCGACGGCAGCAGCGACCGGGCCCGGCGGACCGTGATCGACTTGGGCCGGGCGAACTCGCGCAGGCCGTCCTCGCCGTGGATCCGGCCGAAGCCCGAGTCGCCGACCCCGCCGAACGGCAGGTTGCCCATGCCGACGAAGGTGAGCGTGCCGTTGACCGCGACCATGCCCGAGCGCAGCCGCCGGGCGATCCGGATCGCGTTGCGCTTGCCGAAGACGGCACCGCCCAGGCCGTACGGGCTGTCGTTGGCCAGCCGGATCGCCTCGTCGGCGTCGGCGACCTTGGTGATGGTCAGGGTCGGCCCGAACGTCTCGTCGCGGATCTCGCTGGAGTCGGCCGGCACGTCCACCAGCACGGTCGGCGAGACATAGGGCGGCTGGACCGCGTCCGACCCGCCGAGCACCGCCCGGCCCCCCTTGGCCAGGGCATCCTCGATGTGCTCGCGGATGATGTCGAGCTGCTTGGGCATGGTGATCGGGCCGATCTCCGTACCGGTGCGCAGCTTGCCCGCCTTGGCGACGATCTGCTTGACCAGGGCGTCGTAGACCGGGGCCACCGCGTACACCCGCTCGATGCCGATGCAGGTCTGCCCGGCGTTTGTCATGCCGCCCCAGACGGCCGCCTCGGCGGCCGCGGTGACGTCGGCGTCGGCGTCGACGATCAGCGCGTCCTTGCCGCCCGCCTCGATCACCACCGGCACCAGGTTCTCCGCGCAGGCGGCCATCACCCGCTTGGCGGTGGCGGTCGAGCCGGTGAAGGCCATCTTGTTGGCACCCGAGCGGCACAGCGCGGCCCCCACGTCGCCGAGGCCGTGCACCGCCTGCAGCACCGGTTGCTCCGGCACCACCTCGGCGAACGTGTCGACAAGCCACTGCCCGACGATCGGGGTGTACTCGCTGGGCTTGAAGACGACCGCGTTGCCGGCCGCGAGCGCGCCGCCGATCGGGCCGACCGGGGTGAGGATGGGGTAGTTCCACGGGCCGATCACGCCGACCACGCCGTACGGCTGGTATTCCAGGTGCCCGGAGTGTTCGGCGAGCAGCAGGCGGGTGCGCATCTTGCGCGGGCCGAGCACGCGCTTGGCGTTGCGGGCCGCCCAGTCGAGGTGCTCGACGGCGGCGACGGCTTCGACTATCGCGTCGGCGTGCGGCTTGCCGGTCTCCAGCGAGGTGAGCCGGGCCAGCTCCTCGATGCGCTGCACGATCAGCGAGCGCCAGCGCAGCAGCCGGTCCTTGCGACCGTCGTGGCCGAGGGCCTGCCACCAGAGGCCGGCCTCGCGGGCCACCCTGACCGTCGCGTTCACGCCGTCGACGTCGGCGGTCGGCACGCGTCCGGCCTCTTCGCCGGTGGCCGGGTTCGTCGAGATCAGCACGCCGTCTTCGAGCACCGGCACACCGGGAATGTGAGTAGCCGTCATGTCGGGAGTCTATGCCGCAGGTTACTGGTCGGTCACTACGTACTCTTGATGATTGTGAGCCCCCGCCGTAACCGCCCGCGCGAAAGATCGTCCCCGGCCCTTGAAGATCAACACGTCCGCAAGGGCATCGAGGGCGTCCAGCAGTGGCAGGACGGCGAATGGATGGTGCGGTCCATCTTCGGGGGCGCGGCCGTGAAGACTTATCGCTGCCCAGGATGCATGCAGGAGATCCGGCCGGGGGTGGCGCACGTGGTGGCGTGGCCGGTCGACGGCAGCGGTGACCTCGCCGACCGGCGGCATTGGCACACCGGATGCTGGAAGGCCCGCGACCGGCGCAGCCCGGCCGTGGAACGCTCCCGCAACGCCCCGAGGTACGGGTGAGCGGTCCGCCCGACTCGCCCGCCCCACCCCGCCCGGAACACGACCGAAGGCCCGTCATGACCAACCAGATCCGCGCCAACTCGATCCTCCCCGCCCACCGGGAGGACATCGAGCTGCACACCGCCGACGGCCTCACCCTGGTCGGGGAGCTGGCCCGGCCGCTCGACCGCGAGCCGACGGCCACCCTCGTCTGCCTGCATCCGCTGCCCACGCACGGCGGGATGATGGACAGCCACGTCTTCCGGAAGGCGGCGTGGCGGCTCCCGGCCCTGGCCGGCCTCGCCGTGCTGCGTTTCAACACCCGAGGGACGAGCAGCGTGCGGGGGGTCTCGCAAGGCGCCTTCGACGGCGGGGTCGGCGAGAAGTACGACGTGGCCGCCGCGATCGAGTACGCGGAGTTCGCCGAACTGCCCAGCATCTGGCTGCTGGGCTGGTCGTTCGGCACCGACCTGACCCTGATGCACGGCTTGGACCCGTCGATCAGCGGCGCCATCCTGCTGTCGCCGCCGCTGCGCTTCTCCGTGGAAGCCGACCTGGACCGGTGGGCCGCCAGTGGCAAGCCGCTGACCGCGCTGATCCCCGAGTTCGACGACTACCTGCGGCCCGCCGAGGCGGCCGTGCGATTCGCCGACAAGGCCGAGGTCGTGCCGATGGCCGGCGCCAAGCACCTCTGGGTCGGCGACGCCGAGAAGGTGCTCGACGAGGTCGTCCGGCGGGTCGCGCCGAGCGTCGCGGTCCCGCTGCCGCGGACCTGGGCCGGGCCGATCGAGAGCGGCGACATGAACGCGTACGCGGATCGCACCGTCGCCGCCTTCTCCGACGTGCCCGTCCCCGGACCGCTGGTCAACGAGTCTCCTGACTAGGCACCACGACCTCGCGGACGATGAGCTGGATGCCGGCCACCATCGGGATCGCGACGAGCGCGCCCACCACGCCGAACAGCGCCACCCCGAGCAGCGCCGCGACCACCGCCGCCACGTCGCTCACCTTCACCGAGCGGCGCATCACCGCCGGATAGATCAGGTAGTTCTCGATCTGCTGGTAGACGATGAAGAACACCGCGCAGACGATGCCGGCGGTGAGCGACGAGGCGAACCCGACCAGGCTCACGATGACCGCGCCGAGGGTGGCGCCGATCTGCGGGATGAGGTCGCAGACGGCGACCACCACGGCGAGCGCGAACGGGTAGGCCAGGCCGAGGATCATCGCGAGCACCCAGGTGCTGGCCCCGGCCAGCACCGCGATCGCGAGCGCCCCCACCATGTAGGCGCCCACCTTGGTGAGGATCTCGTCGGTGAGCAGCTGGACCCGGGTCCGCCGGGACGCCGGTACGAGCTGGTAGGCCGACTTGCGTAGCCGGTCGAACGCCGCCATGAAGTAGATGGTCAGCACCAGCACGGTCAGCGTGTTGAAGATCGTGCCGAAGATCAGCTTGGCGCCGCCGACCACGCCGCCGAGGGCGCCACCGACGGTGCCCGGGTTCACCGCGCTGGTCACCTTCGCCATGATGTCGTAGCGCTCGACCAGGTCGTTGATGGTCTTGTTGCGTTGCAGACTCTGGATGTAGTCGGGCAGGTTGCCGATCAGCTGGTTGGTCTGCGTGATCAGCGGCGGGATCAGCGCGATGATGCCGCCGACCAGCAGCCCGAGCACCACCAGCGTGACGATGGCGACCGCCCCGCCGCGAGGCAGGCCCCACTTGCGCAGCTTCTCCACCGCCGGGTTGAGGCCGATCGCCAGGAACATGGCGATGAAGATCAGTACCAGGATGGACGCCGCGTTGCGCAGGCCCAGGAAGATCGCGTACGCCAGGATGAGGCCGAATCCGCCGAGCAGCCCGATCATGAACGGGTTGCGGCGGTCGAGCGGCGGCCCGGGGGTGCCGAAGCGCGGTGCCTCGTCGGCCGGTGCCTGTTCGGCCGGAGGCGGCCCCTCGGCCGGTGGCTCCTCGATCTCGGTGTCTTCTGCTGCGCTCACCGGGCCATGCCCTCCCCGCCGACGGATTCGGCGGGGACGTTATCGCACGTGCGTCCCGGCCGCTTACTCGGCGTCGGCGCCGACCCGGCTGGCCGGTGGCACCGTGACCTTCGCGGATGCGGTGACCTTGGCCGGTGCCGGCTCGACCGCCGCGTGCGCACCGGTTGCCGAGCCGGCGGTGGGGCCGGCCGCCGGTTTCTCCGGCGCCGACAACGGCTCGTCCTGGTCGTCCGGCGACGCGGCGGCGGCGAGCACCGCGGCGGAGGCCAGCTCGGCCACCCGCTTGGCTTCCCGCTGCACCTGGCGGCGCACCTCGGCGGCACGCCGCTCGGCGGCCTCGCCGTCGCGCTTGGCCTCGGCGACCCGCTCCAGGCTCACCTCGAGATCCTTGCGGACCTGCTCGAGTCGCTTGTGCACCTCGTCGGCCTCGCGCTTGCCGGCCTGGGCCCGCTGCTGTGCCTCGGCGACCTGCTGCTCGGCCTCGGCGGCTTTGGCCTGCGCGACCTCGAGGTCGGTGCCGGCCTTCGCGATCTGCTGCTGCTGCACCTCGATCTCCTTGCGGATCGCGGTGGCTTGTTCGTCGGAGCGGCGCAGCACCTCCTCCGCGTATTTGTCGGCCTCGCTGCGCAGGTCCGCGCACTGCTTCTCGACGCCGGTGCGCAGCTGCGCGAGCTCCTGCACGACCTCCTGGCGGCGCTGGGCCAGCTCGTTCTCCACAGTGGCCCGAAGGTCGCCGTGCTGGCGATCGGCGTCGGCGCGCAGCGTCACGATCTCGAGCCGGGCCTTCTCCCGCAGCGCCTTGATCTCCTGATCGGCCTGCATGCGAGTGGACTGGACGTATCCGTCGGCCTCGGCGCGGGCGCGCTGCGCCTCGCGGGCCGTCTTCTCGGTCAGCTGCGTCGCGTCGCCGCGGGCCCGGGTCAGCACGCCCTCGGCCTCGGCCCGCATCTGCTCGGCGGACTGGCGGGCGGCGACGAGCGCCTTTTCCGACGCGGCGCGTTTGGCGGCGTCGGCGCGCTCCTCCTCGGAGCGACGGGCGGCCAGCGCGATCTCGAAGTCCCGGATGGCGTCATGCGCGTGCGCCTCTGCCTCGGCCCGGATCCGCTCGGCCTCGGCGAGCCGGCCGGCGATGTCGTCGGTGGCCGACGCCTTGATCGCTTCGGCCTGCTCCTCGGCGAGGGCGAGGATCTGCTCCACCCGCGGGCCCAGGTGCCGGAACGAGACCTCGGGGCCGACGCCGCCCTGGCGGCGCAGCTGGTTGAGCTCCTGCTGGAGCCGATCGATCTGCGCCGACATCGCCTGCATCTGCGAGTACGCCTGCTCCCGCTCGGCGGCCAGCGCGGCAATCTCGTTCTCGGCCCGGGTCACATAACGCTCGACCTGCTTGCGTTCGTATCCCCGCAGGGCGGTCTCGAAGTTTGGCTCGGTGGCCCCGTCTCCGCCGAGACCGAAAATTTCACCGCCGTGCGACATGCTGTCCATCCTCACATACGCTTCGTCCGACCAAGGACCGATACACACCGTCCTGGCCGGAGTATGCGTCTAGTTGTGATTTGTCCGAGCCAGCTTTGCAAGAGCAAGGCTACGCGCGCAAAACGAGCGAGGCCGTACCGGAGAAACTCCGATACGGCCCGCATCGATGAGTTCGAGCCCGACCACTTAACCGTTGCGCACTCGTCAGGAGTGCGCAACCGGAGCGGTTGGTGGCGAACGCCTCAGGAATTCGTCTTGGCCGGCGTCGGCTTGTCGGCCGCACCGTTCTTCTCCGCGGCCGGCGCCTCGGCCTGCTTGGCGACCGCGGCGACGACCTCGGCGACAGCGTTCGGCTTGGCCGCGCCACCGACGCCCGGCACCAGGCCGGACAGGCCGGACAGCATCTGCCCGAGCTGGTTGGTGACCGCGTCCTTCTGCCGGGTGAGGTCTTCCACCTCGCGCTTGGCGGCCTGGGTGGTCAGCTCGGCCTCGGTGCGGGCCTCGCTCATCAGGCGCTGCGCCTCGGAGCGGGCCTCGGTGACCGTCTTCTCGGAGAGGGCGCGGGCCTTCTCGGTGGTCTCGATCGCGTTGCGCTCGGACTCGACGCGACGCTGCTCGGCGCGCTGCTCGATCTCCTTGGCGCGGTCCTCGGCGGCGCGGGCGCGCTCCTCGGCCTCGGACACCATCTTCTGCGTGGCACTGACCTGGGCGGAGTGGCGCTGAGCCTCCTCCCGCTCGGCCTTCTCGCGACGCTCGGCGATCTCCAGCGCCAGGGACTGTAGGTCCTTGTCCCGCTTGTCGCGGGCGTCGGTGAGCATCTTGGTCGCCTCGGCGCGCTTCTCCTCGGCCTCACGCGACGTCTTGGCGCGCAGCTGGGTGATCTCGCGCTCGGCGGTGGCGCGCATCGACGCGACCTCACGCTCCACGGTCGACTTGAGCTCGGCGACCTCGTGCGAGGTGACCGTGCGTAGCTGCTTGGTCTCGCGGTCGGCGTCGCCGCGCAGGGTGTCGGCCTCGCGCCGGGCCTGGACGCGGGCCTCGGCCGCCTCCCGCTCGGCGTGCGTGCGGACCTGGCCGGCCTCGCGCTCGGCGGTCGCCTTCATGGCGGCGGCCTCGGCGCGCGCCTTGTCGGTGATCTCGCGAGCCTCGAGCCGGGCGGCCGAGAGGATGCCCTCGGACTCCCGCTTGGCCTCACTGCGGTGATCGTTGGCCTGCTCCTCAGCCAGCCGCAGGATCTGCTCGACCCGGGTGCCCAGCCCGGAGAGCGTCGGCCGGTTGTTCTCCTCGAGCAGCTTGTTGCTGTCGGCGAGCTTCTGCTCGACCGCATTCAGCCGCTGCTCGGCTTGGCGCAGGCGGCGCTGCGCGTCGTTCATCCGCTGCTCGGCCTCACCACGGGCCTGCTCGGACTGGTTGAGCGCGGCGACGAGCCGGCCCAGGTGCGCGTCCACCTGGCCGCGGTCATAACCGCGGAGGACGACAGTGAAGTCGTGCTGAGAATTCGCGCCGTCGAAAAATGCCAAATTTTGATCCTGCTGCTGAGGCATTGGGCCATCCTGGCGAAGACGCACCAGCCACGCAAGAGCGGACCGGCATCAGAAAGGACACGTAGATCAGCTATGAGCTGCGACGTCCGCCGTTCGGGCAGTGCGCTTGGACCGTCCAGGGGCACCTGCTCGCCGCGCCGTCACCTGCTGTATCGAAGGGCCGGGTGGTCGATGCCGCGATCGCGGCGTTCGATGTCCGGGATCCTGCCAGGTGGGAGACGTCCTCGGGAGGATGATTCACCCGGAAGGTGGAGCAATCAGGCAGGCTCTACCAATTCCACCAGAACTCCTCCGGCATCCTTGGGGTGGACGAAGTTGATCCGCGAGCCGGCCGTGCCCCGCCGCGGTGTGTCGTAGAGCACCCGCAGGCCACGGGCGCGGAGTGCGGCCGTGGTCGCCTCCACGTCGGCCACCGTGTAGGCCAGCTGTTGCAGGCCGGGGCCGGCCCGGTCGAGAAACTTGGCGATCGCCGAATCCGGGCGCAGCGGCGCGAGCAACTGCAGGCGTGGCCCGCTGCCGTCGCCGACCGCGAGCATCGCCTCGCGTACACCTTGATCCTCGTTCGTCTCTTCATGCACACAGTGCATGCCGAAGGTCTCCGCGTAGAACTTCACCGCACCATCAAGATCAGCCACGGCGATCCCGACGTGATCGATGCGCAGGAAATCCACGCCCAGGGGTGTGACATTGTCGGACGCGGTGGCATTAGGTGACGCCTCATTCATCTAAGTAGTCTAAGTAGTCCCACCTGAACCAACGTTCAGGTGGCAAACCGTTCAGGCTGCAAAGGAGCATCCGTGACCACCTCGGTGATCGTGAGTGGCGCCCGCACCCCGATGGGCCGGCTGCTGGGCAACCTCAAGAACCTGCCCGCCACCGAGCTCGGCGGCTACGCCATCGCGGCCGCCCTCGAGCGCGGCGGGGTCCGCCCCGATCAGGTGCAGTACGTGATCATGGGACAGGTTCTGCAGGCCGGTGCCGGTCAGATCACCGCCCGCCAGGCCGCCGTCAAGGCCGGCATCCCGATGACCACCCCGGCCGTCACGGTCAACAAGGTGTGTCTCTCCGGGCTCGACGCGATCGCCCTGGCCGATCAGCTGATCCGGGCCGGCGAGTTCGAGATCGTGGTGGCCGGCGGCATGGAGTCGATGACCAACGCCCCGCACCTGTTGCTCAACCAGCGGCAGGGCGCCAAGTTCGGCGACGTGCTGGTGCGCGACCACACCGCCTTCGACGGGCTCACCGACCCGTGGGACGGTATCTCGATGGGCGAGTCCACCGAGCACAGCGGGGCCGAGCTCGACATCAGTCGCGAGGAGCAGGACGAGTTCGCCGCGCGCAGCCACCAGCGGGCCGCCGTCGCGCAGAAGAACGGCCACTTCGCCGAGGAGATCGTCGCCGTGCCGGCCGGTGGCCGCGACGCCGACCTGGTGATCGACCTCGACGAGGGGGTCCGCCCCGACTCGACCGCCGAGTCCCTGAGCAAGCTGCGCCCCGCGTTCGCCAAGGGCGGCACGATCACCGCCGCCTCCTCGTCGCCGATCTCCGACGGTGCCGCCGCGGTCATCGTGATGAGCCGGGCCAAGGCCGAGGAGCTCGGCCTCACCTGGCTGGCCGAGATCGTCTCGCACGGCAACGTGGCCGGCCCCGACAACTCGCTGCAGTCCCAGCCGGCCAACGCCATCAAGCACGCGCTGGCCAAGGCCGGCCGGGGCGTCGAGGAGCTCGACCTGATCGAGATGAACGAGGCGTTCGCCCAGGTGGTCATCCAGTCGATGCGCGAGCTCGGGGTCGCTGACGACATCGTCAACGTCAACGGCGGCGCGATCGCCCTCGGTCACCCGATCGGCATGTCCGGCGCCCGTCTGGTGCTGACCCTGGCGCTGGAGCTCCAGCGCCGTGGCGGCGGCCTCGGCGCAGCGGGCCTGTGCGGCGGTGGCGGCCAGGGAGACGCCCTCCTGATCGAAGTTCCTTCCCCGTGAGGCGGGACGTCCCGACGCTGGTCGCCCGCGCTCGCGAGGGTGACGCGCGCTCGGTGGCCCGGCTGATCACGCTGGTGGAGAACGGCGACCCGGCACTGCCCGAGGTCGCCGCGACGCTGGCGCCCTACGCCGGGCGGGCCCAGGTGGTCGGCCTGACCGGGTCCCCCGGCGTGGGCAAGTCGACCACGACCAACGAGCTGGTCAAGGCCCTGCGCGCGACGGGCCGCCGGGTCGGGGTGCTCGCGGTCGACCCGTCCAGCCCGTTCACCGGCGGAGCCATCCTCGGCGACCGCGTCCGCATGCAGGAACACACCCTCGACCCGGGCGTCTACATCCGGTCCATGTCGAGCCGTGGCCAGCTCGGCGGGCTGTCCGCGGCGACGCCGCAGGCGGTGCGGGTGCTCGAGGGCGCCGGCTGCGAGGTGATCCTGGTCGAGACGGTCGGGGTCGGCCAGGCCGAGGTGGAGATCGCCACGCTCGCCGACACCACGCTGGTGCTTCTCGCGCCCGGCATGGGTGACGCGATCCAGGCGGTCAAGGCGGGCGTGCTCGAGATCGCCGACGTCTTCGTCATCAACAAGGCCGATCGGCCGGGCGCCGATGCCACTTACCGCGACATCCAGGGCATGCTCGGCCTGGGCGAGCGCCTGGCCGGTGACTGGCGGCCGCAGGTGGTGCGGGCCACCGCGGTGCGCGGCGAGGGCATCGACGACGTGGTCGCGGCCATCGAGAAGCACCGCGCCTGGCTGGAGTCCACCGGCAAGCTGACGGCCCGCCGGGAGCGGCGAGCGGCCGTCGAGGTCGAGGCGATCGCCTTGGGCGCGCTGCGGGCGCGCATCGGCGATCTCAAGCACGGTACGGCGTTGAGCACGCTCGCCACCGCGGTCGCCGCCGGCGAACTGGATCCGTACGCCGCGGCCGAGGAGCTCGTCAAGGGTCTCTGACCGGGCCGGGTCAGCCGAACTGGCTGAGGGTCTGGTCGATCATTTCGCGGTCCCAGGTCAGGGCGCCGCTGTCCAGATCGGCCACCAGTCGGCCCAGCCAGGCGAGCTCGGCGGTCAGCATGGCGGCCCGGAATTCGTCCTCGATCAGGAACAGCCGGGGCAGGCCGGGTGGCGCCTGCTCGTGGAGCGCGGTCAGCCGGTCCTGTTGCGCGGTGATGCGCCGGGACAGCAGTTCGCGGACCTGCGCGGGAGGCAGGACCGGGAGGAAGGCCAGCGCCGTCGGGAACTCGGGGAACTCCCGGGCCGGGGACGGCAGCATCTCGATCAGCCACCGGCGCATGGTCGCCGCGCCGTCCGGCGTGATCTCGTAGACGGTCCGCTCCGGCCGCCCGGCCTCCCGCGTGCTGCCCGCCGGGCGGGCCAGTCCGTCCCGCACCAGGCGGTCCAGGGCCTGGTAGACGCTGTTGCGCTGAGCCACGTTCACCAGTTGGTCCTGGCCGCGCTCGCGGATCGTGCGCTGCATTCGGTAGGGGTGCATCGGCGCTTCCATGAGCAGCGCCAGCAGGACCATGCCGAGGGTCGAGCGGCGCGGATTGTCCGATGTCACAGCTTCAGAGTACGGGTTGACGTTCCTTAGTCATGTTATGCATAGTCATGCCATGACTAAGATAGCGCTGATCGTCGGCGGCGGCATCGCCGGCACCGTCACCGCCCTCGCTCTGCACCGGGCCGGCTGGCAGCCCCGCCTCTTCGAGTCGCATCCCGCGGGAGCCGCCGACGAGCGCGGCGCCTTCCTGACCGTGGCCGTCAACGGCCTGACCGCCCTGCGTGCCCTCGACCTCGACCCGGCCCGGCTGCTCGCGGCCGGCTTCCCGACCCCGGAGATGGCCATGCACGGCGTCTCGGGCAAGAAGCTGGCGGTGCTTCCGCTCGGTGGGCCGGCCGCCGACGGCACGGTCACCACGACCATCCGCCGGGCCGATCTCTACCGGTCGCTGCACGAGGTCGCGGCCGAGCGGGGCATCCCGATCGAGTACGGCCGGCGCCTGACCGGCTACACCGAGACGTCCACCGGGGTGCAGGCGAGCTTCGACGACGGCTCGCTCGCCCGGGGCGACCTCCTGGTCGGCGCGGACGGTCTGCGATCCCGTACCCGGCAGATCCTGAATCCCGCCGGGCCCGAACCGACATTCCTCGGCCTGCTCAACGCCGGGGGGTTCAGCACCGCGCCGGTCGACGCCGAGCTGGACCGCACGCCCGGCCTGATGCACATGGCCTTCGGCCGCAAAGCGTTCTTCGGCTGGGTGCCGGCGCCGGACGGCTCGGTGTGGTGGTTCGCCAACCCGCCCAGCCCGACCGCCGCCCGCCCCGGCGACTTCACGCCCGAGTCCTGGCGGTCCTATCTGATCGAGCTGTTCCGCGACGACGAACTGCCGGCCGCCGCGATCATCCGGGCCACCGACGTGGCGATCGGCCCGTGGAACACCGACGACCTGCGCCGGGTTCCGGTGTGGCGGTCGGAACGGGTGGTGCTGGTCGGTGATGCCGCCCATGCCGTGGCTCCGTCGGCCGGCCAGGGCGCGGCGATGGCGATCGAGGACGCGGTCGTGCTCGGGCGCTGCCTCGCCGACGGCGGGGGACTCGCCGGTTACGAACGGATCCGCCGCCCGCGGGTGGAGAAAGTGGTGACGGCCGGCCGGCGCAGTGGCAGTGGCAAGACCGCCGGCCCGATCGGCTCGGTGGTCCGGGACGCGATGTTGCCGCTGGCCATGAAGATGCTCTATCGCAAGGGCAATCCGCAGGGGTGGATTCTCGACCACCGGTTGTGACAACTTAGCCTTAGGGATCGTTCAGGAAAGCCATTACGATGACGGCATGGACGCTGCCGACATCGACGCCGGACGGGAGCGCTGGCAACGGCGCTACGACGCCTCACGTAAGCGCGACGCCGACTTCACCACGCTCTCCGGAGCGCGTGTCGATCCGGTCTACGGGCCGCCTCAAGGCGCCGACTACCCGGGCTTCGAACGGATCGGCTGGCCCGGCGAGTTCCCCTACACGCGTGGGCTCTATCCGACCGGCTACCGCGGGCGCACCTGGACGATCCGGCAGTTCGCCGGCTTCGGCAACGCGCAGCAGACCAACGAGCGCTACAAGATGATCCTGGCCGCCGGCGGTGGCGGACTCAGCGTGGCGTTCGACATGCCGACGCTGATGGGCCGCGACTCCGACGACCCGCAGTCGCTGGGCGAGGTGGGCCACTGCGGGGTGGCGATCGACTCGGCCGCCGACATGGACGTGCTCTTCGACGGCATCAGCCTGCAGGACGTCACGACCAGCATGACGATCTCCGGGCCGGCCGTCCCGGTCTTCGTGATGTACCTGGTGGCCGCCGAGCGGCAGGGCGCCGACCTCAGCAAGCTCGACGGCACGCTGCAGACCGACATCTTCAAGGAGTACATCGCGCAGAAGGAGTGGCTCTTCGAGCCGGAGCCGCACCTGCGCCTGATCGGCGACCTGATGGAATATTGCGCGCGCGAGATCCCCAAATACAAACCGCTCTCGGTCAGCGGCTACCACATCCGCGAGGCGGGCTCGACCGCCGCGCAGGAACTGGCCTACACGCTTGCCGACGGCTTCGGCTACGTCGAGTTGGGGCTCTCGCGCGGGCTCGACGTCAACCAGTTCGCGCCCGGCCTGAGCTTCTTCTTCGACTCGCACATCGACTTCTTCGAGGAGATCGCCAAGTTCCGGGCGGCCCGGCGCATCTGGGCCCGGCACCTGCGCGACGACTACGGCGCCACCAGCGAGAAGGCGCTGTGGCTCAAGTTCCACACGCAGACCGCCGGGGTCAGCCTCACCGCCCAGCAGCCGGTCAACAACGTGGTGCGGACCGCCGTCGAGGCGCTGGCCGCGGTGCTCGGCGGCACCAACTCGCTGCACACCAACGCGCTCGACGAGACGCTCGCGCTGCCCACCGACGAGTCGGCCGAGATCGCGCTGCGCACCCAGCAGGTGCTGATGGAGGAGACGGGCGTGGTCAACGTGGCCGACCCGCTCGGCGGTTCCTGGTTCGTCGAGGAACTGACCGACCGCATCGAGGCCGAGGCGGAGGAGATCTTCGCGCGCATCCGCGAGCTGGGTCACGACGGCAGCATCACGGCCGGCATCCTGCGCGGCATCGAGGACGGCTGGTTCACCGGGAACATCGCCGAGGCCGCGTTCGTCTACCAGCAGGCGCTCGAGAAGAACGAGAAGCGGATCGTCGGGGTCAACGCGCACACCGGCACCGTGGCGAAGGGGCTGGAAATTCTCCGCGTCTCGCACGAGGTCGAGGTGGTGCAGCGGCGCGAGCTGGGCGAGCGGCGGGCCACCCGCGATGCCGTACGCGTCAAGGCCGCCCTCGATCGCATGGTGGCCGCGGCCCGGAGCAGCGAGAACATGATCCCGCACATGCTCGAGGCGGCGCGCGCGGAAGCGACTCTCGGGGAGATCTGCGGGGTGTTGAAACAGGAGTGGGGCATCTACCGCGAGCCGGCCCGCTTCTGATCGACAAACCGGACGAAATGCGCACGCGGCCCGGCGATATTGCGCAACGGCCCGGATAAGCCGAGTATCGGCGGCACGTGTGGTTGTGACGTCCGATATCGGCCGCCCCGCGGCACGCCGAACCGCCTTGTCAGCGTGCGAGACTAGGTAACCATGAGCGACCCACGGACCACTCCGTCGATCTTCACCCGCGGCGCGGTCGATCTCAGCGCGCTGCGCGCCCCGGCCCCCTCCGCGGCACCGAGCCGCCCGGCCCCGGACAACGCTTCCGCCGGGCCCTCCTCGGGAGCCTCCGGCGGGGCCGACAGCGGTGCCCCGGGCACGCCGAGCTTCCCGGGCGGCGGCGCTGAAACGATCATCGCGGTCACCGAGGCCAACTTCCAGACAGCCGTCCTCGAGCGTTCCCTGACGACCCCGGTCATCCTCGACTTCTGGGCCGACTGGTGCGAGCCGTGCAAGCAGCTCTCGCCGGTGCTCGAACGGCTCGCCGAAGCCGGCGGTGGCTCCTGGGTGCTCGGCAAGATCGATGTGGACGCCAACCCGCGGCTCGCCCAGGCACTGCGCGTGCAGGGCATCCCGATGGTGGTCGCGGTGGTCGGCGGCCAGCTGGTCGAAGGCTTCACCGGCGTGCTCCCCGAGCACCAGGTCAAGCAATATGTCGACGCTGTCCTCAAGGCCGGTGGCATCTCCGTCGAGACGCCCGCCGACCCGCGCATCGACGCCGCCGACGACGCCCTCATGGTGGGCGACCTCGACGTGGCCGAACAGGCGTACAAGAAGATCCTCGCCGAGACGCCCAACGACGCCGCCGCCGAGTCCGGCCTCGCCCAGGTCGCCCTCTACCGCCGGGTGAGCGACGCCGACCCGGCCGCCGTCGCCGCCAAAGCCGCGGCCGACCCCGACGACCTCGACGCGCAGCGGCTCGCCGCCGACTTCGAGGTGCTCAGCGGTGCGGCCGACAAGGCCTACACGCGGCTGGTCGCCCTCATCAAACGCACCGCCGGCGACGACCGCGACGCCGTACGCAAGCATCTGTTGTCGCTGTTCAGCGTGGCCGGGCCGGACGACCCGGCGGTGGCCGGCGCCCGTCGCGCCCTGGCCAGCGCACTCTTCTAGACGGGAGGCTCCGTGCGCCGCATCGCAGTCCTCGACGCACCGTCCAATCTCGGTCTGCGCCCGCCGACCGCGACCTCGGTGCCGGGCTGCGCCAAGGCGCCCGGAGCCCTCCGCGACCACGGCCTGCTCACCCGGCTGCACGCCCGCGACGCCGGCTGCCTGACCCCGCCCCGCTACGACCCGGGCGACTGGCGGCCGGGCGACGGGGTGGCGCACGCCGAACAGATCGCCGCCTATTCCCGAGCGCTTGCCGACCGCATCGGCGCCATCCTCGACGCCGGTGAGTTCCCGGTGATCCTCGGCGGCGACTGCTCCATCCTGCTCGGCTCGGGCCTGGCCATGCACCGCCTCGGCGAAGCTGTCGGCGGCCGCATCGGCCTGGTCTTCGTGGACGGCCACTCCGACTTCCGGCACCCCGGCAACGCGTCCTACGTGGGTGCCGCCGCCGGTGAGGACCTGGCCCTGGTCACCGGCCGAGGCCAGGCCGACCTCGCCTCCATCGAGGGCCGCCGGCCCTACTTCCGCGACATCGACGTGGTCGTGCTCGGCCTGCGCGCCCAGGACGAATACCGCCTGGACCTGCAGGCCGCCGGCATCGTCACCCGCCCGGTCCCGGCCCTGCGCGCCGAGGGCGCCGCCCGCAGCGCCCAGTGGGCCCGCGACCAACTCGTCGACTGCGCCGGCTACTGGCTGCACGTCGACGTCGACGTGCTCGACCCCGCCGTCATGCCGGCCGTCGACGCCCCGTCCCCGGGCGGCATCGCCTTCCCCGAACTGGAAATCCTCCTGGCCGGCCTGGTCGAATCCCCCCACTGCCTGGGCGTCGAGATCACCGTCTTCGACCCCGACTACGACCCCGACGGCACCTACGCCGAAGAAATCACCAACGCCGTAGCAGCCGGCCTCGCCGCCGCCCGCACGGTAACCCCCCGCCCCGACCTGATCGCCGCCCGAGCCGACCTCTCCAGCCCGCCCCACGCCCGCCCCACCCCAGCCGCCGCGCCGGCCGTCGCTCTGCCGGCTGTCGCTTCACCGGCTGTCGCTTCGCCGGCTGTCGCTCTGCCGGCTGTCGCTCCGGCGGAGCCGGATTCGGTTGAGGCCGCTTCGGTTGAGGCCGCTTCGGCTCGCGGTGGATCCGGGCTTGGTGCTTCGGCCGCTGGTCTCGGCACCCCCGCCGCGGGTTTCGGTGCTTCGACCGTCGGTCTTGGCGCTTCGACCGTCGGTTTTGGCGCCTCGGGTGGCGGCCTTGGCGCCTCGAGCGGTGGTGGGTCAGGTCTTAGCCCCTCGGGCGCCGTTGAGCTGGGTCTTGCTGCTCCGGGCGCAGGCCTCGGCGCTCCGGTCGTTGCTGGGGCCGGCGTCGACGCCTTGGCCGCTGGCGGATCCGGGCCGGACCCTCAGACCGAGGAGGCCGCGCCGAGCGCCGATGAGCACGCTTCGTCTGCGGTTGACCACTCAGGCGATGAGTTCCCGGAGCCGCGGTCCGGCTCAGGTCTCGTCGCCGATGAGGTGCCGGCGCAACGGCGTTCGAGTCCGAGGGCCGCGCTCGACGGCCTCCCTCGACTACGCCCCGGTCTCGGCGGTCCGCCTGGCTCGGGTCGGTCCGGTTCGGGTCCGCTCGGCTCGGGCCCGTCCGGTTCGAGTCCGTCCGGTTCGGGTTCGGGTGCGGCAGCGGATGAGGTGCCGGCGCAGCGGCGCTCGGGTCTGGGCGCTGCTCTCGGCGATCTGTCCGCCCGGCGTGCCGGTCTTGGCGCTCGTCTCGGCGATCAGCGCGGGGCACGCGCGGACTTGGGCGATGAGCCGGCGCCCCGGTTGAGATCGAGTGCTGCGCTTGACGATGAGTTCGGTTCGCGCCCCGGGCTGGGTGCTTCGCTTGACGATTTGCCGGGCCGTTCCGGAGCTCGTGCCGGCTTGGCCAGGCCCTCCCGGGCCGACGCTGACCGGCCCGGCTTCGGCGGGCCTCGCTCCGCCCTCCTCGGACCGGTCCCGCTCCCGGCCGGCACGGAGGACGCTGCCGAATCGGATCCGCCTCCGACATCCTCCTTCAACCCGCTCGCCGCGGCACTGGCCGCCTCCAAGACGTCGCCACCGGCCACCGACTCGGTGCCGGTACCGGGGCCGTTGGAATCCACCCCGGCGGAATCCGCCCAAGAAGCTGAGCTGACCGATAGCCGGCCCGCCCCCGAGCGGGACGTCGCAGCGCCGGAGGCCGTCGCGCAGCACGCCGATCCGGACGCCCTCGAGCAGAGCGACGCCGATCCAGATGCCGGCGTGGGGGACGAGGCCGACCAAAACGACGCTGAGCTGGCCGCCTTCGCGTCGGACGGCGCCGGACCGGGCACCGCTGAGCTGGACGCTTTCGCGTCGGACGGCGCCGGATCGGGCACCGCTGAGCTGGACGCTTTCGCGTCGGACGGCGCCGGGCCGGGCACCGCTGAGCTGGACGAGGCCGGGCAGGGCGATGTCTCCGTGGAGGCTGCCGTTACAGACGATGCCGCCGTGGACGCTGCCGATGCGGGTGACGCTGAGCCGGGTGCGGCTGAGCAGGGCGACGCTGAGTGGGGTGGCCCTTCGGCGGGCGACGAAGACTTGGGTGGCAATGAGAACGGCGACGTCGAGCTAGCCGCCGCTGAGTCACCCGGCTCGCAGTGGAGTGCGGTGGCGCCCGGCGACTCGGGGCCGCTGGATGCCGACCTCGGTGACGCCGCGCGTGGGGAAGCCGCGCCGGATGACATTGCGCCGGCTGACGTGACGCCGGAAAGCACGGCACCGGAAGACGCAGTGCGGGCTGACGTAGCGCTGGAGGACGCGGCGCTGGAAGACGTAGCGCCGGAAGACTCGGCGCTGGGTGGCGTGGAGGTGGGGGACGCTGCTGAGGCGGCCCGGGTAGGGGACCTCGGCGGGGAGGGCGCGAGCGATTCGTCCGCTGAAGTGCCGATTGTCGCTGATGGGGCGGACGGGGCGCGCGCTGAGGCTGCGGCGGATGGGGCGCGCGCTGAGGCTGCGGCGGACGGGGCGCGCGCTGAGGCTGCGGCGGGGGAGCCGGAAGATGGCGGGGGGCCGGTCCGGATGGGGTCGCGGCCGCTGGGGCAGGCGCCTCTGCTTGATTCGGATCCGCTGCCCGCTACTCGGCCGGGGATGCTGCGGCCGCGCTCCGGCGAGGACTGGGCAGCTGGGGAGCGGGCAGCTGGGGAGCGGGCAGCTGGGGAACGGGCGGCTGGGGAACGGGCGGCTGGGGAACGGGCGGCTGGGGAGCGGGCCGTCGGCGACCGGGCGGGCGCCGACGGGTTCTCGCTGCCGGTTCAGCGGCCGGTCTTTGACGTGGGAGCTGGGTCGTCGGCCGATCTCGCCTGAGGCTATTTGCTCAGCGTGTTCAGGAAGTTCGCGACGATCGGGACGGCCGCTTCGGAGCCGGCGCCGCCCTTCTGGACCATTACGGCGAACGCGACGTCGCCCTGGTAGCCGATGAACCACGAGTGGGTGTCCTTGCTCGACTCGTCGAACTCGGCGGTGCCGGTCTTGCCGAACACCGGGCCACCCTTGACGCCCTTCAGCGCGGTGCCGGTGCCGTCGGTCACGACCTCGCGCATCATCGACTTCAGGGCGGCGACGGCGTCGGCGTCCAGCGGGGGGCCGTCCGCGACGGCCTTGGCGGGGGCCGGGTCGAGGACCACCTTGGGCTGCTTGAACTGGCCGCAGGCGACGGCCGCGGCGACGGACGCCATGGCGACCGGGCTGACCGCGGTGGCGCCCTGGCCGAACGTGGCGGCGGCCAGTTCGGTGGGGCTGCCGGCGGGGGAGATCTTGCCGCTGAACGCGTCGACGCCGATGTCCCACTGGCCGCCCAGGCCGAGGGCGGTGGCGGCGTCGTTCAGGCCGGCCGCGCCGAGCTTCGCGGACAGGTTGACGAACGCGGTGTTGCACGACTTCGCGTAGTCCTCGTGGAACGGCACCTTGCCGAGCACTTCGCCACCGGAGTTCTTGAACTCGCGGCCGTCGACGGCGATCGTCTTGGGGCAGTCGACCGGGGTGTCGGCGGTGACGGCCTTCTTCTGGAGCAGGCCGTACGCGGAGACGGTCTTGAATGTCGATCCGGGCGGGACCTGGCCGGTCAGGGCGGTGTTGACGCTGCCGCCGTCGGGGCCGTTCCCGACCGCGAGCACCGTGCCGTCACTGACCTTGATGGCGACCAGGGAGCTCGGCTGCTTCTGGGTGGCGAGGGCGGCGTCGGCGGCGTTCTGGGTGGCGGCATCGATGCTGATCTTGATCGGCTTGCCGTCGACCGGCTTGGTGCTGAACAGCTGCGAGTCGCTGACCTTACCGTCGGCGGCCTCCCGGGCGATCACCACGGAGATCCCGGACGTGCCGCGCAGCGTGGTGTCGTACCGCTGCTGGATGCCACCGTGCCCGACGACGTCGCCGCGGGCGACCGAGTCGGGGTTGGCGTCGATGTCCTCGCGGGTGGCCACGTCGGCGGTGCCGAGCAGCGCGCGGGCGAAGACCCGGCTCGGGGCGAGCGGCTTCTGGCCCTCGTTGAAGACGGCGCCCTGGAACGTGCGTACCTTGTTGCGGATCTTGTCGTAGTCCGGTCGGCGCAGCGTGACCAGTTCGACGAACGCGTCCTTGTTGGCGTTCTTCACCCGGTCGGCCAGGTTCGTCATGTCGACCGCGACCTTGATGCTCTTGAACTGGGTGTCGAGGTCCTTCTGCAGCTGGGCCAGGTCGGTGACCCGCTGCGGTTCGATCCCGATCGTCACCACCTCACGCGCCGTCACCAGCGGTTTGCCGGCCGCGTCGAGGATGTCGGCGCGTTTCGACGAGACCCGGCGGACCCGCAGTTTGTCGCCGGTGGCGAGTTCGCTCTGCACGATCGCCGGTTCCCACACCACCCGCCAGCCCTTGCTGCCCTGCTTGGTCAGGCGGACTTTGCTGTTGTAGGACCAGGGGGCGCCGCCGGGCAGCGTCCAGTCCAGCTTGACCTCGGCCGATGCGATGTCGCCAGTGGTCTTGGGCGCACCGACGGTGGTCAGCACGAGCGACTGCTTGGCCAGGTCGCCGGAGAGCTCCTGGAGTTGGGTCACGACGTCGTTGGCGGCGACCTTGCCGCCGTCCGCTGTCACGAACCCGACAGAGCTCAGGTTGCCACTACGCCAGCCCGCGAGGAAGGACTTGAGTGTGTCGTCCGGTCCGTCCTTGGAGCAGGCTGCTGTACCGCCCGCAACCAGTGCCAGCGCGGCCGCGATCGCGACCGGTCGGTAACGGGTCAGTTGCCGGCGGTGGGGCATGGGGCACCTCTTTCTGGGTACGCCGTGGGGCGACGCTACGGAACGGTAACTAAAGACCGCTCGTCATGTGGACCCGGCAGGGGTGACGTGGGGCGAATTCGGCTCGGTTCGGCCCCAACCCACCACGGGTGTGATCCGGGCGCGTTGTGTCAGCCGTAGGCTGTGGGCGACACGTTCGAACCCACAGTGTCGTGGGTGAGGGGAGCGCCTGGCCATGTCTGTCGCCGACGAGGCTGCGACGGAGTCCGATCCGATCGCCGACTCGATGGATCTATCCCAAGGACCCGGGCTGGCCCTCACCGGCCGCCTCGGCGCGTCCGAGGACGGTGAGATCGACGAGCCGATGCCGAACAGCGAGCACCTGGTCGCCCAAGCCGTCGAGGTGGCCGGCTCCGACCATGCGACGGCGTCGCTGGTCGGCCGGTTCTGGCGGTTCGCGCCCGACGAGGAACTGGTCGGGCTCGACGCGAGTGAGATGTTCGACGCCGCCGTGGCGCACCGCGAGCTGGCCGCCGAGCGGCTGCCGGGCGAGCTGAAGCTGGCGATCACGCCGCCGACCGGCCAGGAGTGCCACACGGTCGTGCAGATCGTCACCGACGACATGCCGTTCCTGGTCGATTCCGTGGTCTCCCTCCTCACCGCTCATCAACTCCAGGTGCATCTCATGGTGCACCCGTTGATCGTGGTGCGCCGGGAACCGCTGGGTGCGATGGCCGAGCTGTGCGCCGACGTGGAACCGGACGACGCGATCGACGGCGATCTGGTGGAGAGCTGGATCCGGATCGAGATCGACCCGGTTCGCCGCGAGGAGGCTCGCGAGCAGCTGCACAACGAGGTTCGCCGGGTGTTGACCGATGTGCGCGAGGCGGTCGAGGACTGGCCGCGGATGCGTCAGCGGGCCCTGGTGATCGCCGACGAGCTGGCCGCGGCGCGGGGCTCGGAAGCCAAGCTGCCGGTGCCGGACAAGGACGTCACGGACACCACTGAGCTGCTCAAGTGGCTGGCCGCCGACCACTTCACGTTCCTCGGCTACCGGGAATACCGGCTGGCCGGCGACATCCTGAAGGCGGTCGACGGTTCCGGGCTGGGCATTCTGCGGGGCGACTCGACTCCGCGCCGGCTGTCGTCGATGACGCCCGAGGCCTACCAGCGCTCGCTCGAGAAACGACTGCTGGTGATCACCAAGGCCAACTCGCGGGCGACGGTGCACCGCTCGGCCTACCTCGACTACATCGGCGTGAAGACGTTCAACGACCGCGGCGAGGTGATCGGCGAGCGCCGGTTCCTCGGACTTTTCTCCAGTTCGGCCTATCGCACCAGCGTGCGCGAGCTGCCGGTGGTCAAGCGCAAGGTGATGGAGGTGATGGACCGCTCGGGCCTGTCCCCGCGCGGCCACTCCGGCAAGGACCTGCTGCAGATCCTCGAGACCTACCCGCGCGACGAGCTCTTCCAGATCAAGACGGACGACCTCTACGAGGCCGTGATCGGCGTGCTGCGCATGGCGGGCCGTCGTCAGCTGCGGCTTTTCCTGCGCCGGGACGGGTACGGCCGGTTCATCTCCTGCCTCATCTACCTGCCGCGTGACCGCTTCACCACCGGTAACCGCCTGCTCATGCAGGAGATCCTGCTCCGTGAGCTGAACGGCATCGGCGTCGACTACACGACCCGGGTGACCGAGCGGATGCTGGCCCGGGTGCATTTCATCGTGCGCACCGACCCGTCCGACCCGCCCGGCCAGGTCGACCCCAACAGCCTCGCCGAGATGCTCGCCGACGCGACCCGCATGTGGGACGACGACTTCTCCCTGGTGCTGGAGCGCAAGCTCGGCGAGGAGCCGGCCCGGGACCTGTTCGGCCGCTACGCGACGGCCTACCCGGACAGCTACAAGGACGGCCACACGCCGTACGAGGGCATGCAGGATCTCGCCAAGCTGGAGCTGCTCGAGGAGCGCGGCCAGCTGGAGATGCACCTCTACCGCAAACGGCACCCGGGCAAGGGCGGCGAACCCGAGCCCGACGACCACGACGTGCGGTTCAAGGTCTACCGGTACGGCGAGCCGATGATGCTCTCGGCCGTCCTGCCGGTGCTGCACTCGCTCGGCGTCCAGGTGGTCGACGAGCGGCCGTACGAGATCCGCCGCGCCGACGGCACCGTCTACCTGTACGACTTCGGGCTGCTCCCGCCGGCCGCGCACCGCGAGCTGGCCGAGGTGCGGCCGCAGGTGGAGAACGCGTTCGCGGCCGCCTGGCGGGGCGAGGCCGAGGTCGACGGGTTCAACGAGCTGGTGCTGCGGGCCGGGCTCACCTGGCGCCAGGTGGTGGTGCTCCGCGCGTACGCCAAATATCAGCGCCAAGCCGGCGGGGTCTTCTCGCAGCGTTACATCGAGTCGACTTTCATCGCCTACCCGGAGCTGGCCCGCCTGCTGGTCACGCTGTTCGAGACCCGTTTCTCGCCCCAGGTTCTGGGCGGCACGACGGAGCGCGGCCGGCTCGCTACCGAGCTGGTCGAGAAGATCACCGAGCTGCTGGACGGGGTGGACAGCCTCGACCAGGACCGCATCCTGCGCTCCTACCTGACGCTGATCCAGGCGACCTTGCGCACCAGCTTCTTCCAGCGCGGCGCCGACGGCCGGCCGAAGTCCTACGTGGCCTTCAAGCTCGACCCGCAGGCCATTCCCGACCTGCCGCAGCCGAGGCCGAAGTACGAGATCTTCGTCTACTCGCCCCGGTTCGAGGGCGTGCACCTGCGCTTCGGCGCGGTCGCCCGGGGCGGCCTGCGCTGGTCGGACCGGCGCGAGGACTTCCGCACCGAGATCCTCGGCCTGGTCAAGGCGCAGATGGTGAAGAACGCCGTGATCGTGCCGGTGGGCGCCAAGGGCGGTTTCGTGCTCAAGCAGAAGCCGGGAGACCGCGACGAGGCGGTCGAGTGCTACCAGCAGTTCATCACCGCCCTGCTCGACGTCACCGACAACATCCACGCCGGCAAGATCATCCCGCCGCGGGACGTGGTGCGCCACGACCACGACGACCCCTACCTGGTGGTCGCGGCCGACAAGGGCACGGCGACGTTCTCCGACATCGCCAACGCGATCTCGGTGGGCAAGGAGTTCTGGCTCGGCGACGCGTTCGCCAGCGGCGGCTCGGCCGGCTACGACCACAAGAAGATGGGCATCACCGCGCGCGGGGCGTGGGAGTCGGTCAAGAAGCACTTCCGCGACCTGGGCGTCGACACCCAGACCGAGGACTTCACGGTGGTCGGTGTCGGCGACATGAGCGGCGACGTCTTCGGCAACGGGATGCTGCTGTCACGGCACATCCGGCTGGTGGCGGCGTTCGACCACCGGCACATCTTCCTCGATCCGGAGCCCGACGCCGCGGCCTCGTTCGCCGAACGCAAGCGGCTGTTCGACCTTCCGCGGTCCTCGTGGGACGACTACTCCCGCGAGCTGATCAGTCCCGGCGGCGGGGTCTATCCGCGGACCGCCAAGTCGATTCCGGTGACTCCCGAGGTGCGGGCCGCGCTCGACCTCGGCGAGGCGGTCACGATCAGCCCGGTCGACCTGATGCGGGCCATCCTGCGGGCCCCGGTCGACCTGCTGTTCAACGGTGGCATCGGGACCTATGTCAAGGCGGTCGGCGAGACGCACGCCGACGTCGGCGACAAGACCAACGACGCGATCCGCGTCAACGGGTCGCAGCTGCGGGTCAAGGTGGTCGGCGAGGGCGGCAACCTCGGCCTCACCCAGCGCGGGCGCATCGAGTTCGCGCTCACCGGCGGCCGCATCTACACCGACTTCATCGACAACACGGCCGGTGTCGACTGCTCCGACCACGAGGTCAACATCAAGATTTTGCTCGGCGGCGCGGTCACCGAGGGCGAGATGACGCTGCCCGAGCGGGACGAGCTGCTGGCCCAGATGACCGACGAGGTCGCGGCGCTGGTGCTGCGCGACAACTACGAGCAGGCGATGGCGCTCGGCAACGCCCGGGCGCAGGCCCACTCGCTGCTGCCGGTGCACCGGCGCATGCTCGACGACCTCGAAGCGAGCGGTCAGCTCAACCGGGAGCTGGAGGCGTTGCCGTCCGACGCCGAACTGGCCACCCGCTACGAGAACGGCGAGGGCCTGACCGCACCCGAGTTCGCGGTCCTGCTCTCGTACGTCAAGATCTCGCTCGAACGCGACGTGCTCGCCGACGAACTGGTCGACGAGGCTTGGACCAACGACGTACTGGCCCGCTATTTCCCGACGCCGCTGCGCGAGCGCTTCGCCGGCCGGATGGCCGGCCACCGGCTGCGCCGCGAGATCATTTCCACGTCGCTGGTCAACGAGGTGGTCAACCGCGGCGGTACGTCGTTCGTCTACCGGGCGATGGAGGAGAGCGGTGCGTCCGCGGCCGACGTCATCCGGGCGTACGTGGTGGTCCGTGAGGCCTACGGTCTGCCCGAGATCTGGGCCGACGCCGAGGCCCTCGACAACCGTGTGCCGACGTCCGCGCAGACGCTCGTCTTCCTGGAGTCGCGCCGGCTGCTCGACCGGGCGGTCCGCTGGCTGGTGAGCACCCGCCGCTCGCCGCTCGACGTGGCCGGCGAGATCGCCAAGCTCCGGCCCGGCGTCCGGGCCCAGCTGCCGGAGCTGCACTCGGTGCTGATCGGGGCCGAGCGGCGGTCGATGGACGAACACGTCGCCACCCTGGTCAACAAGGACGTGCCGATGGACCTGGCGGAGCGGGTCACCTGGTGCAACTACGGTTTCGGCCTGCTCGACATCCTCACCGCGAGCGCGGTGACCGACCGCGACCCGACCGAGGTGGCCCAGGTCTACTTCGTCCTGTCCGAGCGGTTCCAATTCGACCTGCTGCTGTCGCACATCTCGAAGCTGCCGCGCGGCGACCGCTGGGAGACCCTGGCCCGGATGGCGTTGCGTTACGACCTGTACGCCGCGCTGGCCGCCCTCACCATCGAGGTGCTCAAGTCGACGCCGTCCGAACTGCCGGCGCCCGACCGGGTCTCGCAGTGGGAGCACGAGAACGCGGCCTCGATCGCGCGGGCGTCCAACGCGATGGGCAACGTGCACGACACGCCCGCCGAGTTGGCCGCCCTCTCGGTGTTGCTGCGCCAGATCCGCACGATGGTGAAGACCTCGTCAGCGGTCGGCTGATTCTTTCGGGCCGGCTCGGTGCATCACGCATCGGGCCGGCTCGGTGGATCACCTGACTCCAGTGACTCGGCGAACTCGGCGATCGCCTCGGCCAGTTTCGCCGGGGCCGAGCGTTCGGCGGTGTGTCCCTCGCCGGGCAGCGTGACCCGGCGAGCCCGGGGCAGCACCGCCTGGAGGGCGTCGAGGCGGTCGAGGAGGTGTCGCGGGCTGCGCTCGCCCGCGATCAGCAGCACCGGGACGTCGATCGTCCGGTAGACGTCGAGGCGGTTGCCCAGCTCGTCGATCGCGTCGTTGTCGTCGAGTTGGCGCTCGATGAGCGGCGCGATGGTGCGGTTGCGGTTGATCGTGAACCGGGCCAGCGCGAATATCGGATTCCACAGGCCGGCGATCTCGCGCATGAAGATCGCCCAGGCGTCGCCGGGTCGGCCGGCGGCGAGGGCGGCGCGGGCCCGGACGACCCGGTCGCCACCGAGCGGGCGGTCGATCACCACCGGTGGCTCGTAGAGGACCGCAGCCGTGTAGCGGCCCGGGTCGGCCACGAGAGCCTCGAGGGCGAGGACCGCGCCGGACGAGTGGCCGACAATTATCGACCGCTCCACCACGGTGTTCGTCTCGGCCACCTCGTCGGCCATCGTCACCTTGCGGGGCATGTCCAGGCGGTATTGCCGCCGGTGCACCCGGATCGTGCGGAAGCGGCCGCGCAGCCGTTCGGTCACCTTCCGCCAGCTCGACAGGTCGCCCATGCCGCCGTGCACGACCAGGATGGGGCGCCCGCTGCCCTCGTCCGCGATCTCCATCTCGCCTCCTTAGCACTGCTAAGGAGGCGAATTTAGCACTGCTAAGGTGGGGCCGTGAAGGGCTTGTCGCGAGAAGTGCTGATCGAGGCCGGGTTGCGCCTGCTGGACGAGGTCGG
The DNA here is from genome assembly GCF_016862195.1 of Paractinoplanes ferrugineus. Taxonomy (GTDB): domain Bacteria; phylum Actinomycetota; class Actinomycetes; order Mycobacteriales; family Micromonosporaceae; genus Actinoplanes; species Actinoplanes ferrugineus. Next base: position 280,756 of record NZ_BOMM01000003.1, read on the forward strand.
CCTCGACGGGCTGAGCGTCCGCCGGCTCGCCACCGAACTGGGCGTGCAGTCCCCGGCGCTCTACTGGCACGTCAAGACGAAGCAGGAACTCCTCGACGGGATGGCCTCGGCGGTCATCACGTCGGCCGGGATGGGTCCGCCGCGGGACGGCGAGAGTTGGCCCGACTGGATTCGGCGGCGGGCTCGGGCGTACCGGAAGAGTCTGCTCTCGCACCGGGACGGCGCCCGCCTGGTCACCTCGGCCCGGCGGGCGCCGGGGGCGCTCGCCGGCTTCGAGCAGGAGCTGGCCGCGATGGTCCGGATCGGGTTTCCGGCCGCGCTCGCCTTGCGCACGATCATGACGGTCGGCGACTACACGAACGGTTTCGTGCTCCAGGAGCAGGCCCGGATCGGGCCGCCGAGTGCGGCCGAGGTGGAACTGCTGGCGACGTTGCCGACGCTGAGCGAGGCGTTCCGCTCCGGCGGATATCGCGAGCCCGACGAGGTGTTCGAGCACGGATTGAACGTGCTGGTGGCAGGGACGGCGGCGGTGCTGGGAGCTGTACCCCAGGGGGGTATACAGTAGGACCCGTGCCCCAGGTGATCGAACTCGAGATCGGCGGCATGACGTGCGCGTCGTGTGCCAGCCGGATCGAGAAGAAGCTGAACCGGCTCGACGGCGTGACCGCGACCGTGAACTACGCGACCGAGAAGGCGCGGGCGACGGTGCCGTCGTCGGTCTCCGTCGCGGACCTCATCGCCGTGGTGGAGAAGACGGGATACACCGCGGCCGAGCCCTCGGCCGCCCCGGAGCAACCGGAGACCCGTGATCCACTTCGGGACCGCCTGATCATCTCGGCCGTGCTGAGCCTCCCGGTGGTCGTTCTGGCGATGGTTCCGGCCTGGCAGTTCGACTACTGGCAGTGGCTGTCGCTCGTGCTCGCCTCACCCGTTGTCGTCTACGGTGGCTGGCCGTTCCACCGGGCCGCCTTCGTCAACCTGCGGCACGGGGCCGCCGCCATGGACACGCTCGTCTCGGTCGGCACGCTGGCCGCGTACGGCTGGTCGCTCTGGGCCCTGTTCCTCGGCGACGCCGGGATGCCCGGCATGACCCACCCGTTCTCCCTCACCGCGAGTGCGGGCGACGCCATCTATCTCGAGGCCGCCGCCGGGGTGACCACGTTCCTGCTGGCCGGGCGCTATCTGGAGGCGCGGGCCAAGCGCCGCGCCGGGGACGCTCTGCGAGCGCTGCTCGAGCTGGGCGCGAAGACGGTCACGGTCCGGCGGGACGGCCGGGAGCGCGAGATCCCCGCGTCCGACTTGCGGGTCGGTGACCATTTTCTGGTACGCCCGGGGGAGAAGGTCGCCACCGACGGCGTGGTTCTGGACGGCGCGTCCGCCCTGGACCTGAGCCTGCTGACGGGCGAATCGGTGCCGGTCGAAGTGCGTGTCGGTGATCCGGTGACCGGCGCGACCCTCAACGCCGGCGGTCGTCTCGTGGTGCGCGCCACCAAGGTCGGCGCCGACACCCAGCTCGCCCAGATGGCCCGCCTGGTCGAGGACGCACAGAACGGCAAAGCGGCGGTCCAGCGCCTGGCCGACCGCATCTCCGCGATCTTCGTCCCGGTCGTGCTCCTGCTGGCCGCCGGCACCCTCGGCTTCTGGCTCGGCACCGGCCACGGCGCCTCGGCCGCCTTCACCGCCGCCGTGGCCGTACTGATCATCGCCTGCCCCTGCGCCCTCGGCCTGGCCACCCCGACCGCCCTGCTGGTCGGCACCGGGCGGGGCGCCCAGCTCGGCATCCTGATCCGCGGCGTCGAGGCGCTCGAATCAACGCGTCGCGTCGACACGATCGTGCTCGACAAGACCGGCACCGTCACGACCGGCCGGATGTCGGTGGTGAGCGTCGTGCCCGCCGCCTCCTCGAGTGAAGATCAACTTCTGCGGTTGGCCGGTGCCGTCGAGGCCGCCTCGGAACACCCGCTCGGCCGGGCCATCACCGCGGCGGCCCGATCCGCCGGCCCGCTGCCCCCGGTGACCGAATTCCGGGCAACCGCCGGCGTCGGGGTGCGCGGCCGGGTCGACGGCCTGCTCGTCGAGGTCGGCACGGCCACCGTCGCGGCCGACTCGCCCACCATGCGGCCCCACCAGAACCTCCCGGCCGCGGCGACCTGGGTCGAGGTCCGCGCCGAGGGCACGGTGCGCGGATGGCTTGCGCTTGCCGATGCCGTACGCCCGACCAGCGCCGCCGCCATCGCCTCGCTCCGCCGCCTCGGCCTCGAACCGATGCTGGTCACCGGCGACGCGGCGGAGGTGGCCGACGCCGTAGCGGCCGAGGTCGGCATCACCCAGGTATTCGCGGGCGTCCTCCCGGCCGGCAAAGTCGAGGTGGTCAAACGCCTGCAGGCGAACGGCCGCACGGTCGCGATGGTCGGCGACGGGGTGAACGACGCCGCCGCCCTGGCCCAGTCCGACCTGGGCCTCGCCATGGGAGCCGGCACCGACGTGGCCATCCAGGCCTCCGACCTGACCCTGGTGCGCGACGACCTGACCGCGGCGGTCGACGCCGTACGCCTCTCCCGTCGCACCCTGGCCATCATCCGAGGCAACCTGTTCTGGGCGTTCGCGTACAACGTCGCCGCCCTGCCCCTGGCCGCCGCCGGCCTGCTCAACCCGATGATCGCCGGCGCCACGATGGCGTTGAGCTCGATCTTCGTCGTCCTCAACAGCCTGCGCCTGCGCCGTTTCGAACCCGACCGCCACTTCCGTCGTGTGTAGAACAGGGCAGAGCGCACGCGGCCCCATCGATATGATGGACAGTCGCGGTTCGGGAACGGGGAGGAAACGTGGCCGGCGGAGTGCAGATAGACACCGACGGGGTCGGTGACTTCGGAACAGGCATGCAGAAACAGGCCACCAATGGCTTCGCCGACATCGCCGGCCGCGGCGCCGACCTGCACCGCCAGGGCGTCGGCTTCGGCTCCCGCATGACGCCGAGCGACATCGTCACCCAGGCCAAAGTCCGCTACGCCGAGGCCCTGGCCCACGCCGAAGCCAACCTGCGCGCCTACCAGACCGCCGCCGGCATCCTGGCCGAGGTCGCCGAGCAGATAGCCCAACAGTTCTCCACCGTGGACCTGAACTCCAAACAGGCCCAGCAGCAGGTCGAATACCTGATGGCCACCGCCACGGCAGCAGCCAACCGAGCGCTGACCCTGGACCCCGACGGCGGGCCCGCCTGATGCCGGCAAACTGGAACAACTACAACTTGCCGGCCATCCAGCAGATGCTCGAGCCCGACAACGTCTGCACCGGCGCCGACCGCGTACTGGCCTGGGACTCACTGGCCACCGCGGTGAACGACCAGCACACCCGCCTCCAGACGGCCGGCCGCAAACTCGCCGACGCCTGGCCCCCGGAGCGCAACGACTCAGCCGTCACCTTCCTCAGCCAGATCGACGTCCTCCTCGACTCGATGAAGGAGACGATGACCGCCGCCGCCAACACACATGCCGGGCTGCGCGGCGTCATGGCGGCAATCAGCAAGGCCCAAGCCGACGTCCGCGAACTGGGCGCCGGCCGCGCATCGGTGAGCACCGACATCATGCCGCGCTTCATCGACCACGCCGAAGACGAATACGACGCCAAGGCCCAGCAGGCGATGCGCGAGATGGAAGCCGCAATCGCCGACCACAGCAAACAGATCACCGCACCCGCGCTGTACGCCTTGAAACCGGCTGCCAACGACGGCCCCGGCATACCCGATCCCCACGGCGGCAGTTCGGCGGCGAGCGCTTCCGGCTCCGGTTCGACGGTGCGAGCGACACCAATAGAAGTCCCGGTGCCGCACGACCCGGTTCTGCCGGATCCGATTGCCGGCTCGGAGACCGGTGGGTCCGGCTCTGGTTCGATCACTGATCCATCGCTGGGTATCGGCCCGGGTCTCAGCGGTGTCGTCGCGACACCGCCACCTGCCCCGTTGACCAGCCCGACCTCCACATTGGGGTTGCCGACCAGCACAGGCACAGGTTCCGGGGGAATACCGGGGCAGTTGCCTGCCGGAGTGGGACTGATCGCGGGCGGTGGCCTCGGCGCCGGCGGAGGGCTCGGATTCGGCATACCCGGGGTTCCCGGTGGCCGAGCGGCGGCAAGCTCGCGACGTGCCGTGTCGATACGTCGGGGTCTGCCGTCCGGCGCGGTGCTGGGCGAGGGAGGGCTAGCTGGTGGCCGCGGGGCGGTCGCGGGCCAGATGCCGCTCGAAGGTCAGCCAGGTCGACGGGGCACACGAGGCGAGAATGGTGATTCCCTGATCGCCGGCGAAGCAGATGAGCAGTGGGAGACCGCCGAGGGGGTAGCGCCGGTGATCGCTCCGGACGACACCAAGGTCTGGCACGATCCGGGTTTCGGCGTACTTGGTTTCGGCCGATGATCCGAGGTTTCATGGCTGGTGCTGCGGTCGCCCTCACGATGGTGGCGGTAACCGGAGCTCCAGCGATGGCGGATACGACCCGGGATCGACAGTGGTACCTCGGCGATCTGAAAGTCGCCGAGGCACACAAGATCACTAAGGGTGCGGGTGTAACTGTCGCATTGATCGACACTGGCGTCGATCCCGATCACCCTGATCTTGCTGATGCGCTGCTTCCCGGCCTCAATACTGTTGAGAGCGACCTGTCCGGCACCAAGGGCACCGAGGACGTGGACGGCCACGGCACCGCTATGGCCGGAATTGTGGCTGGGCGGGGTCACGGTTCTGGTGCCGGAGTGCTGGGCATCGCGCCAGCGGCCAAGATTCTTCCCATCGCCACGGGAGGTAGCGGCTTCAAACCGTCCTCCTACATCGCGAAAGCGGTCGACTTCGCCATTCAAAGACACGTCGGCGTGATCAACATGTCGTTCGGCGGAGCTGATGACGAGACTGTGCACGCGGCGATCCGCAAGGCTCAAGCGGCCGACATCGTCTTGGTCGCTGCCGCTGGAAACGACGACGCAATCGGAAACTCGGCTGGTCAATACCCGGGGAGATATCTCGAAGTCTTGGCGGTCGGGGCGTATGGCAAAGACCGAAAAATCGCCTCGATCTCGATCGTCGGCCCGCACGTCGATCTTGCGGCTCCGGGGGGCCAGATCATGAGCACTGCCAAGGGCGGGGGCTATGAGGTCAGCGGCGGGACCAGTGATGCGACCGCGATTGTCAGTGGGGCGGCGGCTCTGGTTCGGGCGAAATTTCCGGGCCTGAGTGCGGCGGAGGTCGTGCATCGGCTTACGGCGACGGCGGATGATGCTGGGCCGGCTGGGCGCGACGACGCGTACGGCTATGGGCTGTTGAATGTGGTCAAAGCTCTTACCGCCGACGTGGCGCCGCTGCCCAGTGGTGGAGTGGCGTCGGCTGTGCCGACGCAGGCGGCGCCGCCGGTGGGCGCCGAGTCGGACGGTCTGCCGAAGCCGGTCGGGGTGCTGGTGCCGGCGTTGATCGGCGGGGGACTGGTGCTGCTTGGCGGGGTGGCCGCGGCGGTGTTCTGGGTGCGGCGGCGGAGCGGCTGAAACGGTGTGAGCCGGGCTGCGTCGGACTGCTCCCGAAGTCTGTCGCGCCCGGCTCACCGTTGCCGCGGGACTCGGGCTGGTCCCGTTAGTCCGAGGGCCCCGCAACGTTCCCCAGATCCGCCTGCGGACATCACGCTACGTGCCGGCTTGGTGCGGGCGGAAGCGGGGAATGCTCGAAATGGCCGTTCGGGCAGGCCAACATAGGCGACAGATCCGGAAATCACCGGACACCGGGGCTTAATGGGACTTCGGGTGTCACGCAGGGTGATCAGTCGTCGCGGCGGACGGACTCGATCAGGGCCAGGATCTGGCGGAGCGCCGGGCGCAGGACGCGCAGCCGGGACAGGCTCACCATGCGGTCGATCAGCGGCACCGCGCCGTCGATCAGGCGTCGGGTGCGGCGCTGGTCGGGTGATTTGTCGTAGACCCAGAACAGGATCACGCCCATCCAGCCGAGCCACAGCAGTTCCGGCAGTTCCTTGCGGAGCTCGGGGTCGAGTTTGACGGTCGAGCCGTCGAGCACGTCCCGGAAGATCGCGATCGACGCGTCGCGGGCCGGCGAGGAGGCGCTGGAGAACGGGCTCAGGGGCGAGGACGGCTCGGCCGCGTACTTGAAGAATGTGGCGGCGAAGGAATGGTACGGCCCATTGACGTCGATCCCGACGTGCATGACTCCACGGAGGCGGGCCGCGAACTCCTTCTCGTCGGCGAGCACCCGCACCGACGCGACCCGCATCTCGTCCTGATTGCGGTCGTAGAACCCCTGGATCAGGTGTTCCTTGGAGTCGAAGTAGTAATACGCGTTTCCGACCGCGACACCCGCCTCCTTGGCGATGGCCCGCATGGTCGTCTCGGCGTATCCCCGCTCGCGGAACAACCGCAGCGCCGTCTCGAGGATCAGCTGGCGCGTCTGTTCGCCCCGGGCCTGCCGCGTCGGGGCAGGGGTGCCCGGCTCGGTGGGGTCAGCGGCAGCGGTCGTCACATTGGTCACGGTAGTCCGCCGTACCTGTCCGGTCCGGCCCCGGGGATCGGGTCCGCTCCCGAACCGCGGAGATCGCGGCGATGAAGCGCCTGGCTCCCGGCAGCAGCCGGGGGTGGGCGAAGCGTTCGGCGGTGGCCCGGTAGTCGGTGAGCGCCCACAGGCAGGCGAACCACGCCGCGTCACCGGAGTAGTAGGAGCCGTCGTCCGCGACCACCGTGAGGTCACGCATCGTGGCCGCATGGTCAAGCCCGGGGAAGAGCGAGCGGGCGTCGGGCGATCCGGCCGGAGCGAACTTGAGGGGTACGAGCTGGGCCCGGCTCGCCAGCCAACGATGAGCGGTGCGACAGACCGGGCAGCCCTCGTCGTAGAGAACCGTGAAGGACCCGACCCGGCCGGCCCCGTGACCGGCCGGGTCGGAGTGCGCGGTGGTCATGGGCGGGCCGGGTGCATCGGCAGGCGCCCGGTCGGCGGGAGGGGCGGCTGGACCTGTTGGTGGCGGAGCCGGCCGCGGCGGTAGCGGCCGAGGAAGAACACATTGCAGAAGTGCAGGATGCCGAGCACCAGCAGGACGAGGCCGACCTTGGTGGAGAGGGTCTCGAGCGCCGCGCTGGTGTCTCCGACCTGCGCGCTGGACCGCATCGCGAACGTCACGTAACCGAGGTTCAGCAGGTAGAAGCCCATCACCAGCAGTTGGTTGACGGCTTTGGCGAGCTTCGTGTCGGCGAAGACGTCGGCGAGGAAGACCAGCCCGTTGCGGGAGAGCGTGGTCGCCACCCAGACCGTCAGGCCGATGCTGACCGCGAGGTAGAGCAGGTACATCCAGACCTTCGGAGCCATCGGATCGCCTTTCTTGAACGTGTTCAACTATGTCGCGCTCAGCGTAAGGCCAAACTTGAACGCGTTCAAGAAATGTGATCTGGAAGTCAGGCGAGCCCGAGAACCTCGGCGGCGGCGATCGAACTGGCCCGGCTCCCGCCGTAGGTGGTGATGAACGCCTGCACGCCGATCGGCCGCCAGGAGGAGGGCCACCCCATCTCGACGACTGCCAAGGTGGTGGCCGCCGCGAGCGCCTCGATCAGGGCCCGATCCTCGGGAAGGCGGTGGACGCGGCGGCCGACCAGGACGATCGGCCGCCCGGCGGCGCGGGCGAGGATCTCCTCGGCCGACCCGGCGCCACCGGTGACCTCGAGGTGGGAGTCGCCGACGAGGGGACCGAGGCCCCACGGCACCCGCCCGACGGCGGCCGAGTGGACCGGCGCCAACTGCACCACGAGCGGCGATTCGAGCCCGGCCAGCACGCCCTGCACCCGAACGGCCCGCCGAGCGGCGACCAAACCCGAGCGGTCGTCGGGAGAAAGCGCTCTTCCGGTGGGGGCGCCGGGGGACGTCAATTCCGCCGTACGGGAAACCGCCTCTTCCAATCGCCCAAGCGCGAGTCGCCCGTCCCGGGTGGCCGCGCCGATCTCCGCCGCGACCGCCTCGATCAGCTCCGCCGAGCCGCGCGAACCGAGGCACAGCAGGTCGGCGCCCGCCGCGAGGGCCCGCACCGCCCCCTGCGGAACCCCGCCCGCCGCCAGCACCGCGCCGCTCATCTCGAGTGCGTCGGTGACGATGACGCCGGCGAAGGCTTGCTCCCGACGGAGCAGAGAGAGCGCTTCCCGGCTGAAGGTGGCCGGATCGCGCCCGGTGAGGGCCGGCACCCGGATGTGCGCCGTCATGACGGCGCGGACCCCGGCTCGGCTGGCCGCGGCGAACGGCGGCAGGTCGCGCGCCCGCAACACGTCGATCGACGCGTCGACGGTCGGCAGGGCCAGGTGCGAGTCGGCGATGGTGGCGCCGTGCCCCGGGAAGTGTTTCGCGCAGGCCGACACCCCGGCCTCCTGGAGCCCGGTGACGGCCGCCGCGGCGTGCCGGGACACCAGGTCGGTCGAGGCGCCGAACGAGCGTGTCCCGATCACCGGGTTGTCGCCGGCGGTGTTCACGTCGACCACCGGGGCCAGGTCGAGGGTGATGCCCGCGGCCACCAGCGAGGCCCCGATCGAGGAGTAGATCGACCGGGTGAGTTCCGGGTCGTCGATCGCGCCGAGGGCGGCGTTGCCCGGATAGGGGCTGCCGGTGCGGTGGTCGAGCCGGGTGACGTCGCCGCCCTCCTCGTCGATCGCCACGATCACGTCGTCGCGGACCGCGCGCAGCGACGCGGTGAGTGCGCTCGGCGAGCCGTCGACGTTGCCACCGAACAGGGTGAATCCCGCCAGGCCGGAGCCCAGCAGGGACCGGGCCCACGGGGGTGCGGTCGGGCCGGGAAAAGCCCCCAGAAGAGTGCCGAGAGCGAGCCGGCGGAGACCCTCATCGATGACCATGCTGTCCTTCCGACGGCCCAAGTCTGGCTGATTGGGCTCGCGAGCTGCCATGATCGCTCCGAGTCGATGACGTGCACTGCGGACGGCTACGATGCCGACGGTTACCCTGCGGCTACGGCGTCGGGCTCGGAAAGCCAACTGAAAGCAATTTTAGGTACTAGGGGACGTAGTTATGGCCGCCACCCGCCTTCCGGGCACACCCCGGCTGCTGCGCGCACTCAACGACCGCGCGGCGCTGGAACTGCTGCTCGACCGGGGTCCGCTGACCCGGGCCCAGCTCGGCGAGATGACCGGACTGAGCAAGGTCACCGCATCGCAGCTGGTGGAACGCCTCGAACAGCGGGGCCTCGTGCGCCGGGTCGGCGAGCAGGCCGGCGGTCGCGGACCGAACGCGCAGCTCTACGCGGTCACCCCGGGTAGCGCCCACGTGATCGGCGTCGACGTCGGCCCCGAGCGGGTCGCCGCCGCCTGCGCCGACATCACCGGCGCCATCGTCAGCCGCGTCGAGCAGTCCACCAAGGACACCGACGACCCGGTCGGAGTCGTGCACAACGCGGTCGTGCAGGCCGCGGCCGAGGCCGGCACCGACATGACCTCGGTGCGCCGGGTCGTGCTCGGCACGCCCGGTCTGGTCGACCCGGCCAGCGGTGAGATCTCGTTCGCGTGGGACCTGCCGCGCTGGCACCGGGGCCTGCTCGACGACCTGCGCCGCGATCTGAGCACCCCGGTCGTCTTCGGCAACGACGTCAACCTGGCCGCGATCGCCGAGCAGAGCGCCGGTGCCGCCAAGGGCATGCGCGACTTCGTGCTGATCTGGATCGGCCGCGGCGTCGGCCTGGCAAGCGTCATCGACGGCCGCCTCCACCAGGGTTCCACAGGCGCCGCGGGCGAGATCGGCTATCTACCGGTAGCCGGCGCCGAGGTGCCGCGCCACCAGTCGAAGCGGGCCCAGAAGGGCGGCGTGCGCGGTGCGTTCCAGAGCATCGCGGGGGCCGACGCGGTCAAGGCGATCGGCAAGAAGTACGGCTTCCGCGGCAACGAGGCGTCCGACGTGATCCGGGCCGCTGTCGAGTCGGGCGACGCCGGCGATCAGGTTCTCGACGAACTGGCCGAGAAGCTGGCCCTCGGGGTGGCCGCCACGTGCGTGGTCCTCGACCCGCCGTTGGTGGTGCTGGCCGGCGAGGTGAGCCAGGCCGGTGGCATCGGGCTGGCCGAGCGGGTCGAGCGCGAGGTGGCGGCGATCACCCTGGTCACCCCGAAGGTCGTGATCACCGAGGTGGAGTCGGAACCGGTGCTGCACGGCGCCCTGCACACGGCCCTGGACGCGGTCCGCGACGAGGTGTTCGGGTCGACCACGGGGTGAGCCCGGCCGGGTGGGGCGGCGTGGAAGGATGAAGCCGTGCTCGAGCCTGCCGTACGAATCCCGCCCCACGACGACACCGTCATCGCGTTCGACCGGGTCAGCGTCATCCGCAGTGGAAACCATCTGGTCCGGGGACTGTCCTGGCAGGTGGAGCTGGATGAGCGCTGGGTGGTCCTGGGGCCGAACGGAGCGGGCAAGACCACATTGCTCAACCTGGCCTCGGGCCGGCTGCACCCGTCGCGCGGCACGGCGTTCGTGCTGGGTGAGCGCCTCGGCCGCACCGACGTCAACGAGCTGCGCATGCGCATCGGCCTGTCGACGGGCCAGTTCGGCGAGCGCCTGCCGGCCGACGAGCGGGTCCTCGACGTGGTCGTCACGGCCGCCTGGTCGGTGGTGGGCCGCTGGCGGGAGAGCTACGACCCGCAGGACGAGGGCCGCGCCCGCCAACTGCTCGGCCAGCTCGGCATGGGCTCGCTGGTCGACCGCGAGTTCGGCACGCTTTCCGAGGGCGAGCGCAAGCGCACCCTGATCGCCCGAGCGCTGATGACCGACCCGGAACTGATGCTGCTCGACGAGCCGACCGCGGGCCTCGACCTGGGCGGCCGGGAGGACCTGATCGCCCGGCTGACCGAGCTGGCCCTCGACCCCGACTCGCCGGCCATGGTGCTGGTGACCCACCACGTCGAGGAGATCCCGCCCGGGTTCACCCACGCGATGCTGCTGCGTGAGGGCGCGATCGTGGCGGCGGGCCCGCTCGGCGAGGTGATGACCGCCGACAACCTGTCCAAGACGTTCGGCCTGCCGCTGGTCGTGGACCGGTTCGGCGACCGTTACGCGGCGCGGGCGGCTTAGGTGGCGCCGCGCATCGTGGTGGCCGGCAGCGCCAACATGGACCTGGTCGGGATCGCCGAGCGGCTGCCGCTGCCGGGCGAGACCGTGCTCGGCAGCGATTTCGTGATGATGCCCGGCGGCAAGGGCGCCAACCAGGCGATCGCCGCGGCGCGGGCGGGCAGCGGGTCGGTGTTCCTGGGCGCGATCGGCTCCGACTCGTTCGGCGTGACGCTCAACGCCCGGCTGCACGCCGCCGGGGTGGACGTCACCCACGTGCGCACCAGTTACGGCGCCTCCGGGGTGGCCGTGATCATGGTGGACCACGCCGGGGAGAACGCGATCCTGGTGTCGCCCGGCGCCAACAGCACCTTCACCAACCTCAACGAGGACGAGGCGCGGCTGATCGCGGGCGGCGACGTGCTGCTCTGCCAGCTGGAGATCCCGGTCGAGACGGTCACCGCGGCCTGCACGGCGGCCCGCGCCGGTGGCACCCGGACGATCCTGAACGCGGCGCCCGCCCGGGAACTGCCCGCCGACCTGCTCGCCAACGTCGACCTGCTGGTGGTCAACGAGCTCGAGGCGCAGACGATCACCGATTCGCAGTCACCCGACATGGCCGCCCTGCTCGCGCTCGTGCCGCGGGTGGTGCTGACCCTCGGCGGTTCCGGCTCGCGCTATGCCGAGCGGGACGGGCGCGACGAGTTCGTGCCCGCCTTCAAGGTCGAGCCGACCGACACCACGGCCGCCGGTGACGCGTTCACCGGCGCGCTGGCCGTGGCGTGGGGCGAGGGTCGCGACCTGATCGAGGCGGTGCGCTGGGCCAACGCGGCCGGCGCGGCGTGCGTACGCAAGCTTGGGGCGTCGAATGCCCTGCCCACCCGGACCGAGATCGACGAGATCTTCCAGGGCTGACCGGCCCGGCCGACGTTCAGCGGGCGACGCGGCGGGCCCAGAGCACGAGCGGCACCTGCAGCGGCAGCCGGCCGTAGGCGATCGCCCGCCGGCTCGGCGGCGCGTTGCGCCAGTCGTAGGCCATCTTGACGTTCGCCGGGAAGACGCCGACGAACAGCGCGGCGGCGGCCAGCCCGCCGAGGCGACGGGTGCGGGGGTGCGCGACGGCCGCCGCGACCGCCAGTTCGGCGACCCCGCTGAGGTAGGTCCAGGTGCGCGGCGAGCCGGGAAGCGATCTCGGCACGAGCGAGTCGAACGGCTTCGGCGCCACGAAGTGCAGCGTTCCCATCGCGGCCAGCATCCCGGCCAGTCCTACCGCCTGCTTGTTCATGATCGGAATCCTACCGGCGGGTAACTCCGGCCGGTTCGAGTGCGCGCTGCAGGGCCCGGTAGATGCGGCCGAAGCGGGACGCGTCCGCGGTCCGCAGCAGCCGCACGTCGCCGGTCGCGGTGCGGGCCCAGATCTCCAGCTCCCGGCTGCCCCGGTCGTGCGAGCGGTCGACCTGCTCGAGCAGGATGTCGGCGAGCGGCGCGGAGGCCAGGCCGATCAGGATGCCGCCGCCGATCAGCCCCACCGTCACCGGCGTCGAGGCGTCGATCACCAGCGCCACCCCCACCCCCAGCAGCCCCACCGCGATCGGCAGCAGCATCGCCATGCCGATCATGCCCCGGCCCGCGATCTTGCCCCAGGACCGGCGACCGCGCCTGTGCCACACCTGGATGAGCTCGGCCGGAGCGAAGTCGCGTCCGGCCATCCGGATGCCCGCCGAGGTGATCCGGACGTCCGGATCCCGGTAGTAGGTGGTCATGCACTCTCCGTACCCGTCGTAGGCTCTGGCGTAACCAAACACTCAGGGAGGCGTGTTTCGTGGGCGAGTTCGTGAAGCTGGAGATCAGCGACGGCATCGGCACCATCCGGCTGGATCGGCCCCCGATGAACCCACTCAACACCCAGGTGCAAGAAGAGCTGCGGGAGGCCGCGCATTCCGCCGCCGGCTCCGCGGAGGTCAAGGCGGTCATCGTGTACGGCGGACCGAAGGTGTTCGCCGCGGGCGCCGACATCACCGAGTTCACCACCCAGAGCTACCAGGACATGGTGGTCCGGGCCGGTGCGCTGTCCGGTGCGTTCGACTCGGTGGCCCGCATCCCCAAGCCGGTGGTCGCCGCGATCACCGGTTATGCCCTGGGTGGCGGCTGTGAGTTGGCCCTGGCCTGCGACTGGCGGGTGGTGGCCGAGGACGCCAAGCTCGGCCAGCCGGAGATCAAGCTCGGCCTGATCCCGGGCGCCGGTGGCACCCAGCGGCTGGCCCGCCTGGTCGGCCCGGCCAAGGCGAAGGATCTGATCTTCTCCGGCCGGATGGTGGACGCCGAGGAGGCGCTGCGGATCGGCCTGGCCGACCGGGTCGTCCCCGCCGCCGAGGTCTACTCGACCGCGATCGAGCTGGTCCGGCCGTTCGTGACCGGGCCCGCCCTGGCCCTGCGTGCCGCCAAGCAGGCGATCGACGCCGGCCTGAGCATGGATCTCGCCTCCGGCCTGGCCCTGGAGTCGCAGCTGTTCGCCTCGCTGTTCGCCACCGACGACCGGGCCGAGGGCACGTCGGCGTTCGTCGCGAAACGTAAGCCCACATTTACCGGGCGTTGATGCTCGCTTCCATCGATCGGGTGCCATAAAGTCCGTCGATGTGGAATCGGTGACCGCCACGCGCCGAGTCCGCCGCACTGTGCGTGTGGCGGTTGCCCTTGTGCTGGGGCAAGCGCTGCTCTGCGCGCTCGTCGGTTACCTCACGCTGGGCCGGTCCGGCGCGCAGCCCCGCGCCGACCAGCTGGCCGAGCCGCCGCTGGCCCCGCCGGTGACCGCGACCAGGAGCTTCGAGCCGCCGTCAAGCGCCGCGCCCAGTTCCCGCGCGGCGACCGCGACCGGCAAGCCGAAGCGCCGGAACACCGCCGGGTCGGGCCGCTCCCGGACCGCGCCGCCCCCGGCCCCGCCCGGCCTCGCCACCCGGTCGCCGATGACGCTGCTCGGGCCGAGCCCATCGGCCCGGCCCCCCGGCCCCACGCCCGGCTCCGGAAATCCGTTCCTGCCGCCCCGCCCCCCGACCGTTCCGCCGGGCGGCCCGGTGCAGCGGCCGGTCACCGTCGGCGATCTCTGCGTGCCCGCCGGGGCGTTCGGGTTCACCTCGGACGACACTCTGGTTCGCTGCTTGCGCACGGCTCGTCACGCGCCGCGTTGGAAGATCGTCTAGAAGCGAGGACCCCCTAGACTCAGCGCATGGCCAACGACCCAGGGGGCCCGAAGCGGCACGCCCTCGGCGTGGACTTCGGCACGTCCAACACCGTCGCGGTGGCGCGCTGGCCCGACGGCCGGGCCCGCCCGATCCTGGTCGACGGCTCGCCGCTGCTGCCCTCCGCTGTCTACGCCGAGCCCGGCGGCCTGCTCAACGTGGGCCGCGACGCCGTGCACAGCGCCCGCCTCGACCCGGCCCGCTTCGAGCCCAACCCGAAGCGGCGCATCGACGACGGCACCGTGCTGCTCGGCGACCAGGAGCTGCCGATCGTCGACCTGATCGAGGCGGTGCTGGCCCGGGTCGCCGAGGAATGGCACCGCACGGTCGGCCCGGTCGAGACCGACGTGACCCTGACCTGCCCGGCGACCTGGGGCGCGGCCCGCCGCACGCTGCTCGCCGAGGCCGCCGCCCGGGCCGGTCTGGCGGGTGCGCGACTGGTCGCCGAGCCGGTGGCGGCCGCGACCTACTTCGCCGAGGTGCTCGGCCGGGACGTGCCGATCGGCTCGGTAGTGGTGGTGCACGACTTCGGGGCCGGCACGTTCGACGCCAGCGTGGTCGCCCGCACCGCGTCCGGGTTCGAGGTGATGGCCGTCGACGGCCGCGACGACATCGGCGGCCTCGACATCGACGCCGCCATCGTCGAGCACCTGCGCACCGACGAGTGGCAGCGGCTGCTCGAGCCGACCACGATCGAGGAGCGCCGCGCCCGCCGTCAGCTGTGGGACGACGTACGCATCGCCAAGGAGCGGCTGTCCCGCGCCCAGTCCGCCGACTTCGTGGTGCCGCTGCTCGACACCGAGGTCCATCTGACTCGCGACGAGCTGGAGACCCTCGCCCGGCCGGTGCTCGACCAGACCGTCCGCATCACCCAGGGCCTGCTCCGCTGGGCCGACCTGGCCGAGGGGCGGCTGGCCGGGGTGTTCCTGGTCGGCGGGGCCAGTCGCATCCCGCTCGTCGCCACCCTGCTGCACCGTGAGCTGGGCGAGGCGCCGGTGGTGATCGAGCAGCCCGAGCTGGTGGTGGCCGAGGGCAGCATCCTCGCCGACGCCGCCCTGCTGACCACCGGAGCGGCCGCCCCCGGCCCGACCGCCGAGCTGCGCCTGGTGTCGAGCCGGCGCGCCGAGAGCATCGCCGTCCCGGCGTCGGCTCCGCCCGCGGCCCCCGAGCCGGACGACGCCGAGACCGTGCCGGTGCCGCGCAGCATCCTGGCGCAGCACGTGCCCGGCACGACGGGCTTGCAGCCGCCGGTCGACCCGTGGCCCGATGCCGCGCACGGCACCTGGATTCCCGACCCGCATGCCACGGTCGCGACCCCGAAACCGCGGTTCGACGGTCCTCTTCGCGTACCCCCGCCGCCGCCGGATCCGACGCCGAGCGCGGGCCGGCCGATGTCCCCGGCCCGGCCGTCCGCCCGGCCGATGTCGCCCGCTCGGCCGATCTCGTCGGCCCGGCCGATCTCGTCGGCGCCGGTGCGCACGACGCCCGTGACGCGTTCGCAGCCGGTGACCCCGGTCCGGCCGGCGGCGCGGGTCGCCAAGGCCGCGAAGCCCCGGAAGCGGCGTGGCGGATTCGTGCGCTTCGTCCAGGTGCTGCTCAGTTTCCTGGTGATGCTCGCGGTTCCGGTGGCCGCACTCGTGCTGGCCTACGGTTACGGCAACGGTGAGTCGATCGAGCAGGACGCGGTGCACGTCTACGAGGACATCCTCCGCTTCGCCGGGTTGTCTGCCGGGAGCTAGCGGGCTACCGGGTAGTAGGTTGACGGCATGGCTGAGGTGATCGAGGGACACGGCGGCGATCTGGCTCTGGCGGCACTGCGGGCGTTCGGGGTGAAGGAGATGTTCACCCTCTCCGGCGGGCACGTCTTCCCGCTCTACGACGCCGCGCACAAGGCCGGCTTCCCGATCTACGACGTGCGGCACGAACAGTCCGCGGTGTTCGCCGCCGAGGCGGTCGCCAAGCTGCAGCGCCGGCCGGGCCTCGCGGTGCTCACCGCCGGCCCCGGCGTCACCAACGGCATCTCCGGACTGACAAGCGCGTTCTTCAACGCCTCGCCGGTGCTCGTGCTGGGTGGGCGTGCCCCGCAGTTCCGCTGGGGCTCGGGCAGTCTGCAGGAGTTCGACCACGTGCCGCTGGTCGCGCCGGTCACCAAATACGCCGGCACGGTCACCGAGACCGATGCCATCCCCGGCGAGATCGGGGCGGCGCTGACCGCGGCGCTCACCGCCCACCGCGGGCCCGCCTTCCTCGACCTGCCGCTCGAAGTGGTCTTCTCCAGCGGCGAGGCGGCCGCGCCCGGGGCGCCCGCCGTGCCGGTCCTCGAGGCCGACCCCGACGAGGTCGCGCGCGCGGCCGAGCTGCTGTGCAAAGCGCAACGGCCGGTCATCATCTCCGGCTCCGACGTCTGGGGCGGCGGCGCGATCGACGAGCTGCGGGCCGCCGCCGAGGCGCTGCAGGTGCCGGTCTTCACCAACGGCATGGGCCGCGGCGCGCTGCCGCCGACGCACCCGCTCGCGTTCGCCAAGGCCCGGCGGGCGGCCTTCAACGAGGCCGACGTGGTCTGCGTGATCGGCACGCCGCTCGATTTCCGGCTCGGGTTCGGCGAGTTCGGCGAGGCCCAGGTCGTGCACATCGTGGACGCCCCGACGCAGCGCGCCACCCATGTCACCCCGGCCGTCTCACCCGCCGGCGACCTGCGCCGGATTCTCGCCGCGCTGGCCGAGAAGACCGCCGAGCACACCGAGTGGATCCAGGGACTGCGGGCCGCCGAGGACGCCGGAAAGGCGCGCGACGCCGAGGCGATGGCGGCCGACACCGACCCGATCAAACCCGCCCGGGTCTACGGCGAACTGCGCAAGGTCCTGGCCGCCGACGCGGTGACCATCGGCGACGGCGGCGACTTCGTCTCCTACGCCGGTCGTTTCCTCGAACCGGCCCAGCCCGGCACGTGGCTCGACCCGGGCCCGTACGGCTGCCTCGGCACCGGCATGGGCTACGCGATGGGGGCCCGGGTCACCTACCCCGACCGGCAGATCTGCGTGCTCTTCGGCGACGGCGCGGCCGGGTTCTCCCTGATGGACGTCGAGTCGCTGGTGCGCCAGAAGCTGCCGGTCGTGATGGTGGTCGGCAACAACGGCATCTGGGGCCTGGAGAAGCACCCGATGAACGCGATGTACGGCTACGACGTGGCCGCCGACCTGCAGCCCGGCCTGCGTTACGACGACGTGGTGCGGGCCCTCGGCGGGGCCGGCGAGACGGTCGAGAAGTCGGCCGACCTCGGCCCGGCGCTGGCCCGAGCCTTCGACGCCAACGTTCCGTACCTGGTGAACGTGCTGACCGACCCGGCCGACGCCTACCCCCGCAGCTCCAACCTCGCCTGACTATTTTTCGTCGTCGCGGTTCTTTCTGAACTCCTTCTCCCACTGGGCAAGGGTTTCCCGGTCGCGGCGGGACTGGTCGCTGTCCATCTTCCGCAGGAAGTCGGCGTCGTCGTCCGGTGCGGACGGGCGCCCCCGGCCGCGCCGGGGTGGCGCGCCCTCCTGCGGCACCGGCCGCGGCCGGCCGGCCAGGAAGTAGGCGATCGGACCCACCAGCGGAAGCACGACGATGAGAAGCACCCAGAGGGCGCGCGGCGCGTTGCGCACGCGATCGGCGGACAGCACGCTGATCAGCGCCAGCACAAAGAGGACCAGCTGCGCAGCAGCCAGGAAGATGAACACCCGCACCATGGGCCAATGATGACTCGCTCCTGCCGCTTCGGCGACGACTAGAGCATGACAACCAGCCCGCCGAGCACCGCGATGGTGGCGGCGATCAATGCGTAGGCGGGCACGGCCCGCCGGGCGGGCTGCGGCGGGGTGCGACGCAGGGCGTACGAGCGGCGGTACGCGAGTCCGATCATCGCCACCCATGCCGCCATCGCGAGGGCCGCCGTGAGCCAGGTGAGCGCCCCGGCGTCGGGCCGGAACGCGGGTCGCGCGGCGAGCAGGCAGACGGCCGTGGCCGACATGCCGGTGCGCCGCCAGGCCAGCCGGGTGCGCTCGGCCGAGGCGCCCGGGTCGGGGCTCACCCCGCCGGTCTTCTCGGCCGGACCGGTCTCATCGGACCGCTTTGATGGCCACCGCGACGACCAGGAGCAGGGCGCCGGCCGCCACCATCAGGGCCAGGATCGCCGGGAACTTGGAGCCGGGCAGTTCCTGGCCGAGCCGCATCGCGCGCTCGGTGCGCGCCCAGTGGTCGACCGCGCGCAACGCCACCACCCCGCCGAGCAGCAGCAGGGCGATCGAGATCACTTCACGCAGGTGCGCGACCGGCAGCGGGGGGAGGAACTGGGCGCAGGCCAGGCCGCCGGCGACCAGGGCCAGGCCGGTGCGGATCCAGGCCAGGAACGTGCGTTCGTTGGCCAGCGAGAACCGGTAGTCGGGGGTGCGGCCGACGGTGGGCTGCTTCTCCGGGTCGAACCACTGTCGCAGGTCACCGAGCACCGATCGATTATTGACCGGTCAGGTCAAGAAGGTGCGTCCAGAGACTGCGGACTTCGTCACTGACGCACGACTCCCGGGACCGTCCGCAGCGGCACCACGGCGAGTCCGGGCCGGTCCGACCATGGGACTCCATCGTCGGGCTCAGCGGACGTGGTACAGAGTGGGGGACAGGCGAGCGAAACTCGTCGAGCAGTGGAGCGAGTTGGATGGACATGTCGCGACACCTCCTCAGCCCATCATGGTGAGGTGTGTCACTCTGGGTTGCTGTCACGCCTAAGCTACTGGCGGGTAACCTTCCAGAAGGCGTTCGACCGCAACGGTGCGTTCAAAACAGGAGGTCGTAGGAGCGCGATGAACATCGTCGTTTTGGTGAAGCAGGTGCCCGACTCCGGCTCGTCGCGCGAGTTGGCGAGCGACAACACGGTTGATCGCGCCTCGGCGAGCAATGTGATCAACGAGATGGACGAATACGCCATCGAAGAGGCGCTGAAGATCAAAGAGGCGCACGGCGGTGAGGTCACGGTGCTGACCATGGGTCCCGCCGGAGCCACCGAGTCCATCCGCAAGGCGCTCTCGATGGGCCCCGACAAGGCGGTCCACGTGACCGACGACGCGCTGCACGGCTCCTGCGCCGTGGCCACCTCCAAGGTGCTCGCCGCCGCCCTCGGCACGCTGAACGCCGATGTGATCATCGCCGGCGCCGAGTCGACCGACGGCCGCGTGCAGGTCATGCCGCACATGCTGGCCGAGCGCCTGGGCATCGCCGCGCTCACCGGCGCGCGCAAGCTGACCGTCGAGGGCAACCAGCTCACCGCCGAGCGGCAGACCGACGAGGGCTACGAGGTCGTCACCGCCGCCACCCCGGCCGTGGTGAGCGTGTGGGACACCATCAACGAGCCGCGCTACCCGTCCTTCAAGGGCATCATGGCCGCCAAGAAGAAGCCGGTGCAGACCCTCTCGCTGGCCGACCTGGGGATCTCCGCCGACGAGGTGGGCACGGCCGGCGCCACCAGCCAGGTGCTGGAGTTCGCCAAGCGTCCCGAGCGCAGCGGCGGCACCAAGGTCACCGACGAGGGCGACGGCGGCGCGCAGCTCGTCGCGTACCTCACCAACGAGAAGTTCGTCTGAGAGGGGTCGGTCATGGCTGAGGTTCTGGTTGTCGTCGAGGCCGGCGTCAAGAAGGTCACGCTCGAGATGCTGACCGTCGCCCGCGCGCTGGGCACGCCGAGCGCCGTGGTGTTCGGCGAGGCGGACACCGCCAAGCTCGCCGAGTACGGCGCCGAGAAGATCTACGTCGCGGCCGGTGCGGACGTCGAGGATTACCTGGTGGCGCCCAAGGCCACCGTCGTCGCCTCGCTGGTCAAGCAGGTGCAGCCGGCGGCCGTGCTGCTCGGTGCGACCCAGGAAGGCAAGGAGATCGCCGGCCGGCTGGCCGTCAAGCTGGACAACGGTCTGCTCACCGACGCCGTCGCGGTCGACGCCGACGGCACCGCCACGCAGGGCATCTTCGCCGGCAGCGCGGTGGTGAAGTCCAAGGTCACCAAGGGCCTGCCGATCATCACGATCCGCCCCAACTCGACCACCCCCGAGGCGGCCCCGGCCGCCGGCACGGTCGAGCAGTTGACCGTCGCGGTCGACGACGCCGACAAGCTCACCAAGGTCGTCGAGCGGGTGGCTGAGAAGAAGGGCTCCCGGCCCGAGCTCACCGAGGCCTCGATCGTGGTCTCCGGCGGCCGCGGCGTCGGCAGCGGGGACAACTTCAAGCTCGTCGAGGAGCTCGCCGACCTGCTCGGCGGCGCCGTCGGGGCGTCCCGGGCGGCCGTCGACTCCGGCTTCTACCCGCACCAGTTCCAGGTCGGGCAGACCGGCAAGACCGTGTCCCCGCAGCTCTACGTGGCTCTGGGCATCTCCGGCGCGATCCAGCACCGGGCCGGCATGCAGACCTCGAAGACGATCGTCGCGGTCAACAAGGACGCCGAGGCGCCGATCTTCGAGCTGGCCGATTACGGCGTCGTCGGTGACCTGTTCAAGGTCGTACCGCAAGCCGCCGAGGAGATCCGCAAGCGCAAGTGAGGCCCCGCGGAGGGTGCGCTTGCGCACCCTCCGCTCTCTGCCCGAGGGAACCCCGCCGGGCAAGGCATAAGCTTTGCGATTGATGGCCTATCTGGATCACGCGGCGACCACCCCGATGCTCGAGGAAGCGCTCGAGGCTTACGCCTCCGCTGCCCGCTCGGTCGGTAACCCGTCTTCATTGCATGCCGCTGGGCGCTCCGCCCGCCGGCTGGTCGAGGAATCTCGCGAACGCATCGCCGCCGCGCTCGGCGCCCGCCCCTCCGAAGTGATCTTCACGAGTGGCGGCACGGAAAGCGACAACCTGGCGACGAAGGGCGTTTTCTGGGCGCAGCGGGCGAGTTCGCTCAACCGCACCCGGGTGATCGCCTCCGCGGTCGAACACCACGCCGTGCTCGACGCGGTCGATTGGCTCGGCAAACACGAGGGCGCGGTGGCCGACCTGCTGCCGGTCGACCAGCAGGGCCGGGTCGACCCGGAGCGGCTGGCCGAGCGGATCGCGCGCTACCGCGACGAGATCGCCGTGATCAGCGTCCAGTGGGCGAACAACGAGGTCGGCACCGTCCAGCCGATCCACGCCCTCGCCCGGCTCGCCGCCGACGCCGGCATCCCGTTCCACACCGACGCCGTGCAGGCGGTCGGGCAGATTCCGGTCGACTTCGCCGCGAGCGGCGCCGCGGCGCTCACCGTGACCGGCCACAAGCTGGGCGGACCGGTCGGCGTGGGCGCCCTGCTGCTGGGCCGCGACGTGCCGTGCACCCCGCTGCTGCACGGCGGCGGCCAGGAACGCGACGTCCGCTCCGGCACCCTCGACACGGCCGGCGTGGCCGCCTTCGCGGTGGCGGTGGAGTCGGCGGTCAAGGGCCGGGAAGACTACGCCGCCCGGGTCGGCGAGCTGCGTGACGAGCTCGTCCAGCGGGTCCGGGCCGCCGTGCCCGACGCGATCCTCAACGGCGATCCCGCCGACCGGCTGCCCGGCAACGCCCACTTCAGCTTTCCCGGCTGCGAGGGCGACGCCCTGCTCCTGCTCCTCGACGCCCAGGGCGTCTTCTGCTCGACCGGCTCGGCCTGCTCGGCCGGCGTCGCGCAGCCGAGCCACGTGCTCCTCGCGATGGGCGCCGACGACGACCGGGCGCGTTCGTCGCTTCGCTTCACCCTCGGGCACACCAGCACGATCGATGACGTCGACGCCTTGCTGGCGGCGTTGCCGGGGGCGGTCGAGCGGGCCCGCCGCGCCACCGCGTGGAAAACTCCGCGCTAGTAGTCTTCAAGACATGCGAGTACTTGCGGCCATGTCCGGCGGTGTCGATTCCGCTGTCGCCGCCGCGCGCGCCCACGAGGCGGGCCACGACGTCACCGGCGTGCACCTCGCGCTGGCCCGAAACCCCCAGACGTACCGGACCGGCGCGCGGGGCTGTTGCACCCTGGAAGACTCCCGCGACGCCCGGCGCGCCGCGGATGTGATCGGCATCCCGTTCTATGTCTGGGACATGGCCGACCAGTTCCACGAGAACGTGGTGGACGACTTCGTCGCCGAATACGCCGCGGGGCGTACCCCCAATCCCTGCCTGCGCTGCAACGAGAAGATCAAGTTCGCCGCGGTGCTCGACCGCGCGGTCGCCCTGGGCTTCGACGCGGTGGTCACCGGGCACCACGCCCGGCTGGGCGCCGACGGCCTGCTCCGCCGCAGCGTCGACCTGCCGAAGGACCAGTCCTACGTGCTCGCCGTGCTGACCCGGGCGCAGCTCGACCGGTCCGTCTTCCCGCTGGGCGACTCGACCAAGGCTCGAGTGCGCGAGGAGGCTGCCGAGCGCGGCCTCGCGGTGGCGGAAAAGCCCGATTCGCATGACATCTGCTTCATCGCCGACGGCGACACCAAGGGCTTTCTGGAGCGCCGGCTGGGCTCGGCGCCGGGTGACATCGTCGATTCGCGTACGGGCGAGAAGCTCGGCACCCACGGCGGCGCCTACGCCTACACGATCGGCCAGCGTAAAGGCCTCGACCTGCGGGTGCCCGCGCCCGACGGACGACCGCGCTACGTCCTCTCGATCACCCCGAAGACCAACACGGTGACGGTCGGCTCGCGCGAGGAGCTGGCGGTCGACACGGTCACCGCGGCCAAGGTCATCTGGCACGGCGAGTCGACCCCGGTCGAGTGCGAGGTGCAGCTCCGCGCGCACGGCGAGGTCGTCCCCGCGACGGTCACGGTGGCCGGCGACGCGCTGACGGCCCGGCTGCACGAGCCGGCCCGGGGCGTCGCCGCCGGTCAGGCGATCGTGGCCTACCGGCGCGACGCGGGCGGCGACATCGTGCTCGGCTCGGCGACGATCACCGCCGGCGTCCGCTCGGCCGACCTGGAGACCGCGCGTGTCTGACTTCGCCTGGCCGGCCGGGGCGGCCACCGGGATCGGCTCGCTGCCCGGCACCGACATCGTCGAGGCGCAGCGCGTCGTCCTGGGTGAGCTGCCCGACCTGCCACACCTGCCGGAGCTGCCGGAACGCGGGCCGGGCGCCGACATCCTCGGGCGCAGCGCCGGGTTCCTGGTCGATCTGCCGGTGCAGCTCTACGCCGGCCGCTGGCAGCTGGCGCCCCGCCCGGGCCAGGATCTGCGCCGCACGGCCGACCTGCTCGAACGCGACCTCGACCAGATGACCGAGCAGGGCGACGGCTTCACCGGCGTCTTCAAGGTGCAGGCGGCCGGGCCGTGGACGCTCGCGGCCGGCCTCGAGATGCTCATCGGCGGGCGGGTGCTGCGCGACCCCGGTGCGGTGCGCGATCTCACCGACTCGCTTGCCGAGGGCCTCCGGCGGCACGTCGACGACGTGCGCAAACGGCTGCCGGGAGCGACCGTGCTGCTCCAGCTCGACGAGCCGTCGCTGCCGTCGGTTCTCGCCGGGCAGGTGCCGACGGAGAGCGGCCTGAGCTCCTATCGCGCGGTCGAGGCAGCGGACGCCGCCACGGCGCTGCGGACGATCGTCGAGGCGGTGGGCGTACCGGTCGTGGCGCACTGCTGTGCTCCGGGCGTACCGCTGCGGGTTTTCCGGGATGCCCGGGTCGCCGGCTTCGCGCTCGACCTCGCGCTGCTCAAAGATCTTGATCCGCTGGGTGAGGCGATCGAGGCCGGCGTCGGTCTCTTCGCCGGTGCGGTGCCGACCTCCGGGCCCAAGCCGGACGGGAAGCAGGCGGCCGAGCGGGTCCGCAAGCTGTGGTCGCGGCTCGGGTTCTCGCCGGCGAAGGCGGCCCGGCAGGTCGTCGTCACCCCGGCATGCGGACTCGCGGGAGCTTCGCCGGCCTATGTCCGGGCCGCGCTGATCGCCTGCCGGGAGGCCGGCCGGCGGCTCGCCGAGGCCTGACGCGGGCCGCGAAAATGTCGTACCAGGCGACTACCGTTTCTCGTATCTCACGCGAGACCGGAGGTTGTGGTGGCCGACAAACAGGAAGTCGTGGAGGTGGCCGCGCCCACCCCGGAGCAGGAGGCGGCCGCCGGTAAGGACCCGACGTCCGAGGCCAGCGCGCGGCACGCGGCGCTCAGCGAAGAGGTTCGCGGCCACCAATACCGCTATTACGTGCTCGACTCGCCCACCATCGCCGACGCCGACTTCGACCGGCTGCTGCGTGAGCTGCAGGCGTTGGAGGAGGAGTTCCCGGCACTGCGCACGCCCGATTCGCCCACCCAGAACGTCGGCGGCACGTTCTCCACGCTGTTCACCCCGGTCGAGCACGCCGAGCGGATGCTCTCGCTCGACAACGTCTTCGACGAGGACGAACTGGCCGGCTGGGCCGAGCGCACGATCCGGGACGCCGGTGGGCCGACCGAGTTCATCTGCGAGCTCAAGGTCGACGGTCTGGCGATCAACCTGACATATGAGAAGGGCAAGCTGGTCCGGGGCGCGACCCGGGGCGACGGGCGCACGGGTGAGGATGTCACTCCCAACGTGCGCACCATTCGCGCCATCCCCGAGCGGTTGACCGGCGACAACCTGCCCGAGCTGCTCGAGGTGCGCGGCGAGATCTACTTCCCGGTGTCCGCGTTCGCCGACCTCAACGCGTCGCTCGTCGAGCAGGGCAAGGCGCCGTTCGCCAACCCGCGCAACGCCGCCGCCGGCAGCCTCCGGCAGAAGGATCCGCGGATCACCGCGTCGCGGGGCCTGCGCATGGTCGTGCACGGCATCGGCGCCCGCGTCGGCTTCGCCCCGACGTCGCAGTCGCACGCCTACGAGGCGCTGAAGGCGTGGGGCCTGCCGACGAGCGACCGGTGGAAACTCGTCGACGACCTGGCCGGGGTGCGCGAGTTCATCGCCTATTACGGCGAGCACCGCCACGACGTCGAGCACGAGATCGACGGCGTGGTGGTCAAGGTCGACTCGGTGTCGATCCAGGGCCGGCTCGGCTCGACCAGCCGGGCGCCGCGCTGGGCGATCGCCTACAAATACCCGCCCGAGGAGGTCACCACCAAGCTCCTCGACATCTCGGTGAATGTCGGGCGCACCGGCCGGGTCACCCCGTTCGCCGTCCTCGCGCCGGTCAAGGTGGCCGGTTCCACCGTCGCGCTGGCCACCCTGCACAACGCCCGTGAGGTGGAGCGCAAAGGTGTGCTGATCGGCGACACGATCGTGCTGCGCAAGGCCGGTGACGTCATCCCCGAGGTGCTCGGCCCGGTGATCGACCTGCGGCCCGACGATGCTCGGGCGTTTGTGATGCCGACCCACTGTCCCTCCTGCGGCACCGAGCTGGCGCCGGCCAAGGAGAGCGACATCGACATCCGGTGTCCCAACACCCGGTCCTGCCCGTCGCAGTTGCGCGAGCGGGTGTTCCATCTGGCCGGGCGCGGCGGCTTCGACATCGAGGTGCTCGGTTACAAGGCGGGCCAGGCTCTGCTCGACTCGCAGGTGATCACCGACGAGGGCGACCTGTTCGCGCTCACCGAGGAGCAGCTGCGCCGCTCGCCGTTCTTCGTCAACCAGGACGGCAGCCTCGGCAGCAACGCGGTCCGCCTGCTGGAAAACCTGGAGAAAGCCAAGGAACAGCCGCTCTGGCGGGTGCTCGTCGCCCTGTCCATCCGGCACGTGGGCCCGACGGCGGCACAGGCCCTGGCGCGCGAGTTCGGCTCGATGGAGGCGATCGAGCGGGTGGTGCAGAGCCCGCCACCGGCGCCGGTCGAGGAGCCGCCGGCCGACGAGGAATCCCCCAAGCGCAAGCCCAAGGCCGAGCCCGATCCGCTCTCCTCGGTCGAGGGCGTCGGCCCGACGATCGCGGTCAGCCTGCGCGAGTGGTTCACGGTCGGCTGGCACCGCGACATCATTCGCAAATGGCGCGAGGCCGGCGTCCGGATGGTCGACGAACGGGTCGACGAGGGTCCACGCCCGCTGGAGGGCCTGACCCTGGTGGTGACCGGCACGCTGTCGACCCACTCGCGCGACCAGGCCACCGAGGCCGTGACGTCGCGGGGCGGCAAGGTCAGCGGCTCGGTGTCGAAGAAGACCGCGTTCGTGGTGGTGGGGGACAACCCGGGCAGCAAATACGACAAGGCGTTGCAGTTGAAAGTCCCGGTGCTTGACGAAGAGGGCTTCGCCGTCCTGCTCGCCGAGGGGCCGGAGGCCGCCCGGGCGGTGGCCGAGCTGGCCCCCGACGAATGACCTGGGGTGTCACTCGGAAGACGGAACTATCAGGGTTTGAGCGTTTGGAGGCTTATGCCGATTTGATAACGCCCTAGCCGTTTGGCGGCCAACGGACAATGCGGATCTATCGTGAAAACAATCGGTTGATCCCGCACTGTGGAGGTCGCATGGACGCCGCACGCCGTCGCAGTCCCGACCAGGACCCCGGGTGGGCCTCGGTCGAGCGGCGTCGCGCGCTCCTCGTGACGACGGTGTTCGTGCTCGTGGTCGATCTTGTGCTCTGGGCCTGCGCGTCGGCGACGTTCGCGGCCCTGCCGGGGGCGTACTGGCTCATGGCAGCGCTGGCCGTGGTGGTCGATGCGCGGCCCTACGTCCTGGCCGACCGGCGATCCAGCTCGGTCATCCTGCCGTCGATCTGCTTCACCTTCGCCATCGCGCTGGCCTGGGGATTCGTGCCGGCACTGGCGGTGCAGCTCGTCGCCGTCACCGTGGCCGGGGTGCGGATGCGGCAACCGGTCCGTCGCTCGCTTCATCTGGGAGTGCAGCATGCAGTGGCGATCGGCGCGGCGGCCATCGTTGCCGCCGCCGTCTCCCTGCGCATCGGGCCTCAGCCCGGCTGGGACGACGCGCTGCTGACCGTGGCCGCGGCCGCCGCCTGGATCCTCGCCCGCTACGGCCTTGCCGCGCTGGTGGCCCGGGTCGGGTCGCACCGTCGCCGCGGCCGGGCCCGCCGGCCGGGCGTCGAGGTGCTGGCCACCGCGGCGTTGCTGCTGCTCGGACCGGTGGTGCTGGCCACCGCGCAGGTCGGGCTGACGTTCGTGCCACTCGTCCTGCTGGCGCTGCACGCGGTGCACCGGATGGTGCGGTCGGCCGGGGAGTCGGAGCGGGCCGCCCGGGTGGACGCGCTCACCGGCCTGCCCAACCGCCGCGCTCTCCAGTCGACGGTCGGCGAAGGCGGTCGCGAACGAGCGCTGCTGCTGCTCGACATCGACCGGTTCCGGGCCGTCAACGACGCGCTCGGACATCGGGTCGGCGACCGGCTGCTCGTCGAGGTCGGCCGCCGCCTCACCGACGTGGTGCCCGCCCACGACCTGGTGGTACGGCTGGGCGGCGACGAGTTCGCGGTCCTGGCCAACCGGGTCGACGGTGCCCCCGAGGCCCGGCGGATCGCCCAGCATCTGGCCGAGGCGCTCAACCGCCCGTTCGCCCTCGATGGCCTGCCGGTCGACGTGACCGCCTCGATCGGCATCGCGTTGCAGGACGAACCCGACGCCGACTGCGCCACGCTGCTGCGCGAGGCCGAGGTCGCGATGTACGACGCCAAGCAACGCGGTGACCAGGTCGCCGTCTACGGTCCCGACGCCGCGCACCACTCGCCCGACCGGCTCACCCTGCTCGCCGACCTGCGCCGCGCGCTGCGCGAGGACGCGCCCGACGACGGCATAGTGCTCTTCTACCAGCCGCAGATCGCCATCGCGACCGGCGAGGTGGTCGGCGTGGAGGCCCTGCTGCGCTGGCAGCATCCCGAGCGCGGCATGGTCGGCCCGGAGGAGCTGATCCGGGTGGCCGAGCCGACCCCGGTGATGCGACTGCTGACCGGCCGGGTCCTGCACGACGTGGTCGCCCAACTGGCGGAATGGCGCGACGCCGGCACCCCGCTGCGTGCGGCGGTCAACGTGAGCGCCCGCGACCTGCACGCCGGGGGCATCGCCGACCAGGTCGACGAACTGCTGCACGAGTACGGCGTACCGGCCGACCTGCTACAGCTGGAAATCACCGAGAGCGCCCTGATGGCCGACCCGCACCGGGTCCTCAACACCATCACCCGCCTCGACCACATGGGCGTGGCGATCTCCCTGGACGACTTCGGCACCGGCTACTCCTCGTTGCAGCACCTGCGCCGGCTGCCGCTGGCCGAGGTGAAGATAGACCGGTCGTTCGTCCTCGGGATGGCCACCGACCGGGGGGACGCCGCCATCGTCCGCTCGGTGATCGACCTGGCCGAGGCGCTGGGCCTGCGCGCGGTGGCCGAGGGGGTCGAGGACGAACGGACCTGGCGCCTGCTGGCGGCGGCCGGCTGCCACGCCGCCCAGGGCTGGTTCCACGCCCGCCCGATGCCGCCGGACGAGCTCGCCGGCTGGCTGGCCCGCTACCGCCCGCTGCGGCCCGGTCCGACCCCACTGGCCCTGCCCCGCTGAACGCCGAAATAGACTCTCTCGGTCAGCTATCGAATCCAGAAAGAGGGGCATGATGGCCGCCATCTCCCGCGAAGAGGTCGCGCATCTCGCGCGCCTGTCGCGGCTCGCCGTGACCGAGCAGGAACTGGATCAGTTTGCGGGGCAGCTCGACGTGATCCTGCAGTCGGTCGCGCGGGTCGGCGAGGTGGCCGCGGATGACATTCCGCCCACCTCGCACTCGGTGCCGCTGACCAATGTCTACCGCGACGACGTCCCGCAGCCCTCCCTCACGCAGGCCGAGGCGCTCTCCGGTGCGCCGGACGCGTTCGAGGGCCGGTTCCGGGTGCCGCGGATCCTGGACGAGGAGGCGTGAGCATGTCCGAGCTGACCAGGATGTCGGCTGTCGAGCTGGCCGGGAAGATCGCCGCCAAGGAGGTCTCGGCGGTGGAGGTGGCGCAGGCTCACCTCGACCGCATCTCCGCGGTCGACGAGCGGGTGCACGCCTTCCTGTACGTCGACGCCGAAGGGGCGTTGAACGCCGCCAAGCGGGTCGACCGGGGCGAGGTGACCGGGCCGCTGGCCGGGGTGCCGGTCGCGGTCAAGGACGTGATCGCCACCAAGGGGGTGCCGACCACCGCCGCCTCCAAGATCCTCGAAGGCTGGCGCCCGCCCTACAACGCGACGATCGTCGAGCGCCTCCAGGCCGCCGGCACGGTGATGCTCGGCAAGACCAACATGGACGAGTTCGCCATGGGGTCCTCGACCGAATACTCGGCCTACGGCGCGACCAACAACCCGTGGGACCTCGGGCGCATCCCCGGTGGTTCGGGTGGTGGCTCGGCGGCGGCGCTGGCGGCCTACGAGGCCCCGCTCGCCATCGGCACCGACACCGGCGGATCCATCCGGCAGCCGGGCGCGGTCACCGGCACCGTGGGCGCCAAGCCGACCTACGGCGGTACCTCCCGGTACGGCCTGATCGCGTTCTCCTCCTCGCTCGACACCCCCGGGCCCTGCGCCCGCAACGTCGAGGACGCGGCGCTGCTGCACTCGGTGATCGCGGGCCACGACGTACGCGACTCGACCTCCATCCCGCAGCCGGTGCCCGACGTGGTCGCGGCCGCCCGGCTCGGCGCGAGCGGTGACCTGACCGGCGTCAAGCTCGGCCTGGTCAAGGAGTTCGCCGGCGACGGTTCCGAGCCCGGTGTCGCCGCCGCCTTCCGGGAGTCGCTGGAGGCGCTGGTCAAGCTGGGTGCCGAGGTCGTCGAGGTGTCCTGCCCGCACTTCGAGTACGCCCTCCCGGCGTACTACCTGATCGCCCCGTCGGAGTGCTCCTCCAACCTGGCCCGGTTCGACGGCGTCCGCTACGGCCTGCGGGTCGGCGACGACGGCAACCGGTCGCTCGAGGAGGTCATGTCGATGACCCGCGACGCCGGCTTCGGGCCCGAGGTCAAGCGCCGGATCATCCTCGGGACGTACGCGCTGAGCAGCGGCTACTACGACGCCTACTACGGCCAGGCGCAGAAGGTCCGCACGCTCATCACGCGGGACTTCCAGAAGGCGTTCGAGCAGGTCGACGTGCTGGTCTCGCCGACCACGCCGTTCGTGGCGTTCCCGTTCGGGTCGCGCACCTCCGACCCCTACCAGATGTACCTCGCCGACCTGTTCACGATCCCGACGAACCTCTACGGCGGGCCGGCCATCTCGGTGCCGTGCGGCCTGTCCGAGGGACTGCCGGTCGGCTTCCAGATCATGGCGCCGACCATGGCGGACGACCGGATGTACCGGGTGGGGGCGGCGCTCGAGTCCGCTGTCGGGACCCTCACGCCGCCGGCCCTCTAGCGGTCGAAAGGACCGGAGTGCTCACTCGGATCGAGATCGACCGGTTCAAGACGTTCCGCGATTTCGCCCTGGACCTACCGCCGTTCCTGGTGGTTCTGGGGCGAAACGGCGCCGGAAGTCCAACCTGTTCGACGCACTCCGGTTCCTCTCCCACACCGCCTCCGAACCGCTCGCGAAAGCGGCCCAGTCCGCCCGCGGCGACCTGCTGGAACTGTTTCACCACAGTGCGGCCGGCAAACGAGCCCACCGGCTGCGGTTCGCCGTCGAAGTGCTCCTCGACAGCGCCACCACCGACGACTTCGGGGAGCCGGCGGTGCCCCGGTCCGTTCGGGTCCGTTACGAGTTGACCATCGAGCTCCGCGAGACGCACGACCAGCTCAGGCTCTTCGTGGTGGAGGAGTCGGCGCGTGCGCTGCCGCCGAATGAGGATCGGTGGGCGGCACAGTTCCCCGACCTCGCGGCCGGTTGGTCAGTCCGGCCGAGATCGCCGAGTTCGAGGTTTGATCGCCGAAGGCCCCTCCGACGATCAGTCTTCGCCGGATGATCGAGGACGTCTGCGCGACCGAGCTCAACTCGGCGGTCGACGTCGACCAGGTTGCCGTGCTGCGGCAACGCAAGCGACCGCCGACCATTCCGGAGATCATCGAGCAGGTCGAGGAGAACGCGGACACCTTCCACCTCGTTTTCGTGCATCGAGACCAGGACGGCAACACCGAGCGGGTCAACCAGTATTTCCGAGGCGTGGGTGCTGGCTGACGGCGATGCGCTGCGGGCCGTGCTTGGCGTTCGCTGGCCTGATGCTGAGCTCGGCGTGCCGGCCCCGCCGAGGGATGTCGAGCGGATCGTGGAACCTGAAGTTCCTGTTCGTGAGCTGACGAATCGGATCGGCCGGCCGATCGACGACTTCTACGAGTCGGTCGCCCTGGACGTACTTCGCGCGGTGCCGTCGTTCGCCGCGGCCCGGAGCGCGACGGTCGCCGCGCTCGCGGACCTCGGTTATCGCTGACCTGCTACGCGGGCGTCGTCTTGCTGTCCAGCCAGGTGTTGATCAGCTTGGTGAAATCGCGACCGGTCTGCTTGTTGACGAACGCGATGAACGACGCCCTGGTCTGCTGGGTGCCCTTCTGCGACTGCACCCACGCCTTGGCCAGGGCGAAGAACTTGGCGTCGCCGAGCGCGTCGTTGAGCTCCTTGAGCATGGCCGCCGGGCAGATGTAGACGTTGCTCTCGGCGAAGTTGGCCGCCTTGGGGTGGGCCGGCGGACCGAGCTTGCGGCGCTGCACGGCGTCGGTCTTGCGCAGGTAGTCCTCGAGCTGCTTGTCGGTCAGGTGGTAGAGCTCCTGCTCCCAGAGGAACTGGGCATAGGTCGCCCAGCCCTCGTTGAGCCACAGGTCGTTCCACCCGCTCGGGGTGACCGCGTCGCCGAACCACTGGTGCGCGTACTCGTGGAGCAGGTCCTCCTCGAAGGACGCGGCGTCGAACTTCTCGACCGCCCGGCCCATCGTGATCATCTGCTGGGTCTCCATACCGGAGGCCGAGTCGACGAGCACGATACCGCCGGAGGGGAACGGGTACGGCCCGAAGCGCTTCTCCAGGAACGTCAGAAAGGCCGGCGATTTCTTCAGCGACGGCAGCATCTTGGCGTCGGTCTGGTCGCGGTACCAGTACGTCAGGGGAATGCCACGCGGGCCCTGACCGGTCGCCTTCTTGTACTTGCCGACCGCCAGCGTCTGCAGGTACGACGCCATCGGCTCGGCGCTGCTGTACTTGAACGTGTTGCCCTGCTGCCCCGCGGGGGTGCCGGCGGTGATCGCCGACCAGCCCGCCGGAACGGTCACCGCGATGTCGTAGAGGGCCTTGTCCGAGGGCTGGTCGTTGGCCGGGAACCAGGTGAACGCGCCGAACGGCTCCTGCATCGTCCAGAGGCCGCCCTCCTTGGTGATCGTCAGACCGAGCGGCTCGGTGTCGGTGCGGTGCGAGGGCATCGGGGTGGTGGCCGGTCGGCCGTGGTAGACGACGGTGAGCGTGACCGGCTTGTCCTTGGTGACGGCGGTCGGCACCACCAGGCGCTCGGCCTTCACCGCGGCCGTCGGCACCTCGGTGTCGTCGACCGTCACCTTGTCGAGCGTGTAGGGCTTGAAGTCGAGGTCGATCGAGGCGGCGTCGGCGGCCGGGCGGATCCGCAGGACCGCCGTACCGGTAAGGGTCTTGCTGTTCGGGGCCCAGTTGAGCTTGAGGTCGTAGTGCAGCACGTCGAGGGCGGCGTTGCCGTGGGCCGGGTAGATCGGGTCCTTGACCGGGGTGGAGGTGCCCTTGGTCCAGGCGGTGTAGTCGATCGCGGTGGTGGCCGCGGCCGGCGCCGCCGAGGACGGCGGGGCGCTGGCGGCCGGTTTGTCCGCACAGCCGGCGAGGACGACCGCGGCGAGGGCCACGGCCAACAGGGTGGGGCGCATGCGGCGGACGCTACCGAAACGATCACCCGCTGTGGGGGCAGCCCGAGGTCGCCGAAATTCTGTCGGTGGCGGCCACTAGGCTTAAGCCGAAAGTCACCGGATCCAGTCTGGGAGCTCATCGCATGACCACCACCGCCCTGCCGACGTACGAGGACGCCATCGCCCGCTTCGAGCCGGTCATCGGCCTGGAGACGCACGTCGAGCTGGGCACGCAGACCAAGATGTTCTGCGGCTGCCGCACCGAGTTCGGCGCGGAGCCCAACACCCAGGTCTGCCCGGTCTGCCTGGCCCTGCCCGGTGCGCTGCCGGTGGCCAACCGGGCCGGCATCGAGGCGACGATCCGGATCGGCCTCGCGCTCAACTGCAGCATCGCCGAGTGGTGCCGGATGGCCCGGAAGAACTACTTCTACCCGGACATGCCGAAGAACTTCCAGACCTCGCAATACGACGAGCCGCTGTGCGTCGACGGTTATGTCGACGTGGAGGTCGACGGCAAGTCCTACCGCATCGGCATCGAGCGGGTCCACCTCGAGGAAGACACCGGCAAGACGCTGCACGTCGGCGGCGCGACCGGCCGCATCCAGGGCGCCACCGAGTCGCTTGTCGACTACAACCGGGCCGGCATCCCGCTCGTCGAGATCGTCACCAAGCCGGTGCCGGGCCTGGGTGAGCTGGCTCCCGAGGTGGCGAAGGCCTACGTGGCCGAGCTGCGCGACATCATCCGCTCGCTCGGCGTCTCCGACGTGCGCATGGAGCAGGGCTCACTGCGCTGCGACGTCAACACCTCGCTCAACAAGCCGGGCGACGAGTGGGGCACCCGCACCGAGACGAAGAACGTGAACTCGCTGCGCTCCGTGGAGCGTGCGGTCCGTTCCGAGATCATCCGGCAGGCGAGCGTGCTCGACGAGGGCGGTCGCATCACCCAGGAAACCCGCCACTTCCACGAGGACCGCGGCGACACCAGCCCCGGCCGCTCGAAGGAGACGGCGACCGACTACCGCTACTTCCCCGAGCCCGACCTGGTGCCGATCGTGGCCGACCCGGCGTGGGTGGCCGAGCTCAAGGCGGCCCTGCCGGAGCGTCCGAGCGCCAAGCGGGCCCGGCTGGGCGAGGAGTGGGGCATCAGCGCGACCGACATGCAGTCGGTGGCCAACGCGGGCGCCGTCGAGCTGATCGAGGAGACCATCGCCGCCGGCGCCTCCCCGGCCGGCGCGCGCAAGTGGTGGATGGGCGAGCTGGCCCGCCGCGCCAACGAGACCGGTGTCGAGCTGTCCGCCATCGGCGCCACCCCGGCGCAGGTCGCCGCCCTGCAGAAACTCGTCGACGAGGGCAAGCTCAACGACAAACTGGCCCGCGCCGTGCTCGAAGGCGTCGTCGCCGGCGAGGGCGAGCCCGCCGCCGTCATGGCCGCCCGCGGCCTCGGGGTAGTCAACGACGAGGGCGCCCTCACCGCGGCCGTCGACGAGGCCATCGCCGCCAACCCCGACATCGCCGCCAAAATCCGCGAAGGCAAGCTCGCCGCCGCCGGCGCCCTGGTCGGCGCCGTCATGAAGACCACCCGCGGCCAGGCCGATGCCAAGACCGTCCGCGACCTCATCTTGGCGCGCCTTTCCTGAGGTACGCCCTACCCAAGCCCCGCCGCGCCCGGCAAGCCGGGTGCCGTCCCGGCCTCCGTGCCGCCCCCATCCGGCGAGACCGCACCCAGACCTCACCCCCATAACCACCCAAACCACCCTCCCGCAGCCGCCTGGTCCCACTCCCACCGCACAGAGACCAGGCGCCTGCGGCCGCCACCGACCCCGCGCGCTCCCGCCTCGCGCACCCGTCCCGAGCGCTGCCTGCGCCCTTCTGACTCACGCCGGCTTCCCCCGCCCCGCGCATGGCCTTCTCCGCTGTGCCCCAAGCCGGCCCTACCCTGGTCGCGGCGCCGCGTGGCACCTCCTTCGCCACCAAGCCGGTTGCGGCCATCGCTTTCGGTGCGCGACGCCGCTGCTGCCTCGGCCACGCCCACCGCGCTGGTGAGCCCCCGGTTTGGCGGTCATGGAGTTCTGCCGGCCTTGGCGGCTCGTCGTGCTGGCGGGCTCGTCGACTGAGCGATACCGCCACCCGCCGGCCAGCGCGGTCTCCTCGGCCAGCGCGCCCCCGCCCCCCAGCGTGCCCCCGCCCCCAGCGCGCCCCCCCTGCTGGCAGTGGGGGATCTGGGACGCCGCTGATCGTGCCTCGGGGTTGGCCGGCTCGTCGCCGCCGGCCGCGAGTTGGGCACGTAGGTGACGGCGGCGCTGCCGGTCAGGACGTTCGTCAGCGGCTTGACGAAACTGCTGTCGCCGCATCGGTGCGGGCGTCAAGATCCGCGCAACTTCAGGGAAAAGGGGGTCTCCCGGCAATTCGAGAGCCCTTTTCAATGAAGTTGGGGTCAGGTGGGCACTGGGCGCGGCAGAAAAGAGGTGAATAGTCGGTTTTGGGTCCGGCGGTTCGCGCGAGGGACGCTGCGGAGCTGTGTGCGCGGCGGGCGGAGGGCTAGCGGCTTGGTTCGGCGCTGGCGGGGGTGGACGGGGTGGCGGAGGGCTCTTCCTTGGCGCCGACGACGTTTCGCTGCATTTCCACGTTGGATTGACCGGTGCCGCCCAGTCTGATGTCGTCGTAGGCCTTGAGCTGGTGCTTCTCGTCGAAGTAGAGGACCGACAGGCTCAGCGGCGTCGGTTTCTCCTTCTCCAGGCCGCGCAGGCCGGCGCCGCCGGTGGAGCCTTCCACCAACAGCCGGGTCTGCATCGGCGTGCCGGCTGCGGTGTTGGCGCTCGGCGAGGGCTCGGGGAACGGGGCGGCGGAGGGGTCCGGGGTGGGGGCGGGCAGCAGGCTGACCTCGCGCTGGTGCTTGTGTCCGGCCAGCACCAGGGGCACTACTCCGGACAGCGGCTGGGCCATGGCCGGGTCGTGCACGAGGGCGATGTCGACGGGCTTGCCGTAGTTCTCGACCGTGGTGGCCAGTCGGCCACCGGCGAGCACAAGCGGGTCGTTGCCCGGATCGTCGGCTTTGGCGGCCGGCGTCTCGCTCTTGTCGGGGGTGAACTCGGGGTCGCCGATGCCGGCGATGGTCAGCCCGTCCACCTCGACGACCTTGTCGTCGAGCACGATGGCGTTCTTCTGGCGGGCGACCGCGGCCTGGATCGCCGGCGAGTCGTGGTTGCCGCGGACATAGATGTAGGGCACGCCGACCGACGGGATCGAGCTGACGTAGCCGGTTTCGGCGCTGCTGCCCCAGTCGACCATGTCGCCGGTGTCGATCACCGCGTTGATGTCGAACGTCTGCACCACGGTGCGGATCAGTCCCCACGACGCCGGGTTGAGGTGCAGGTCGCTGACGTGCAGGATGCGTGTGGTGTTGCCGGCCGGCTCGTAGACCGGCAGCGTCGACACCGTGGTGTAGAGGCGGCTCACGTTGCTGACGATCTGTTGCAGCTGGTCCGCGTACCGTCCGTAGTTGTCGGCGATGCGGCGGGCGTCACCGACCACGGCCGGGGCGTTGACCAGCAGGCCTTCATAGCGTGGCTCGGCGATCGAGTCGGGGCGCAGGGTGCCGGCCGCGAGGCCGAGGCTGCCCAGTGTCGCGACGAGCGCGGTCACCATGGCGCCGGCGACCCGGCGCATGTTCCGGAAGATCAGCGCGGCCAGGATCATGGCGCTGAGCACGGCGATGCCGAGCGAGCGCAGGCCGAGGCGGATGACGCCGCTGCGTACGTCGTCGACGGCGTTCTCGCCGGCCGAGCCGATCGCGGCGGGATCGTCGATCAGGGCTTCGGTACGGTTCTGGTCGAGCGACGCCAGGTTGACCTTGAGGTGGATCGGACCGTCGTGGCTGTCGAGGTGCAGCGAGCCGAGCGGCGGGATGTCCACCTCGGTGCCGCCCTGGATCGACGGGCTGATCGACATCTCGGCGCGGAACGGGCCCACGTTGAGGTCGGTGTGGCCGAACAGCATCGTGCCGATCACCACGCCGCCGAGACTCACCAGGCCGACGGCGGCGGCGATGCGGACCCGCCTGGTCCAGCGATTGCGGTAGAGACGGCCGGTGGCCGCGGCTGTGGTGCCGGCGCGGCGTCGAATCGTCGACCAACGGTGCAGCCACTGGTGATCGGTCATCAGTTGATCAACCTGCCCCATCCCGCCCGTAGTCAAACAGTCTCAACTGCGGCCGGCACCGCCGCTGGAGAACACCAGGCGGAGGATGCGGTCGTCGTCGGGAGCCGGTTCGCCGCCCGGCTCCTGGTTCGAGGTGCTCGCCCACAGCGAACCGTCCGGCGCCAGCACCAGGCCACGCAGCCGGCCGTACTCCTTGGTCAGCAGGGCTTGCGGGCTGCCGAGAACGGTGCCGTTGCCGGTGACGTTGAGCAACCAGATGCGCTGGCCCAGCAGGCAGGCGGTGGCCAGGGACTGCTCGACCGGGGCGATGCCGGCACAGTACGAATCGGCGGTCGGCCACGTCTGCATCGGGTTGACCAGCGCCGGATCGTTGCCGGCCCCGTCGACCTTGGCCCAGCCGTAGTTCTTGCCCTTCTCGATCACGTTCAGCTCACCGTTGCGGGGCTGGCCGCTCTCGGTGGCGTACATCTTGCGGTCGGCACCCCAGGTGATGCCCTGCACGTTGCGGTGGCCGGAACTCCAGACCAGCGAATCCTTCACCGGGTTGTCGGCCACCGGCTTGCCGTCCGTGGTCATCCGCAGGATCTTGCCGCCGAGACTCTTCGGGTTCTGCGCGAGCGTGCCGTTCGTGGCGTCACCGGTCCCGGCGTACAGCAGATTGTCGGGGCCGAAGGCCAGCGCCCCGCCGTTGCCGTCGGCGGATCGGGGGATGCCGGTGACGATCGGCTGCAGTTTGCCCTTGAGGGTCAGCTTGCCGATGCGGTTGTCCTTGGCGGTCGAGTAGTAGACGAAGACCGCCTTGTCGGTTTCGTATTTCGGCGAGACCGCGATGCCGAGCAGGCCACCGTCGCCGGAGGGCTGGACCTCGGTGAGCTTCTGCACCTCGGTGACGGTCAGACCGTTCGCATCGGACTTCGGGCCGACCTGCAGGATACGGCCGGAGTCACGCTCGGTGACGAGCGCGGCTCCGTCGGGCAGGAACGCCATGCCCCACGGGACCTTGAGGCCCTTGGCGAGCACGGTGACCGCCACCTCCTGGTCGCCCTGATCTTCGCTGGAGAACGAGACGGACGGTTTGGGCAGGTTGGGTGGGGCACCCTGCTCGTCGGGATCGGGCGGCCCGAAGCTGCACGCCGTGGTCAGCGCCAGCACGGCACCGAGCGACAGGGCCGTGGCCCGGGCCCGGCGGAAACGCACGATCACGCGACCTCCTCGACGTCGACGAACCCAGGGTAGCGGCGCAACCTTGGAACCCTGGGGCGATCACTCGTCGTGCGCTTCTACTCCTGGGGTTTTCCGCCGTCGGTGGGCTGAGCCTGACTGATCTCCTGCTTGCCGGCGGCCAGCACCAGGGGGAGGTTGACCTTCGTGACGCCGGTCAGCCGGATCAGGTTGCCGTTGTCGAGCAGCGCGGACACCTGCCCGGACGAGTCGGGGGCCAGCTCGGAGATGCGCTGCCAGGGCACCTCGGTGCTGCCGACGAGGGCTCTGACCCGCAGTTCGTCGGCGTAGACGTCGGTGCCGGCGCGCCAGGCCCAGACGAACATGGCGACCGGCACCAGCAGGACCGGGGCCCACGCCCACCCGGCCCCGGCGAGCGGGACCGTGCCGACGAACGCGATCACGGCGGCGACCAGGAGCGCACCGGTCTTGCGGACACGAAGGAGGGGCTTTCTTCTCACCTGGTCATTGTCCCATCCCTGGTCCCGGCGGTTCGGGCCGGTGAGGGTTGTCCACAGGCGACGATTCACCCGTGCGTGCGGGGGAGCCCGGCCGTAACCTGTTCGAGGGACGGTCGTTGATCCGAGGCAACGCCCTCCCTTTAGCTAATCACCCCTTGACCGAACGGCATCACTAAGGATCCGTCGACGTGGCTGTGCAACCCCCCGTGCACGCCCGGCCAACCGACCGGGTGACCTTCCTCGGCGTGCCGGTGGTCGCTGTGATCGTGCTGATCGCAGGCCTCATCGGTGCCATTTCACCCACCGTCGCGCTGGCCCTCGGCGTCGGCGGCACCGGCCTCTGGGCCGGCATCCACCTCACTCGCGCCGCCCACGAGATCCACCGCTCCGACGGCTCCGTCGCGGCCTGCCGGGGCGCCGGGTTCATCGGCCTCGGCTCCCTGGCCACCGCGGTCACGGCGATGCTTGCGCTCTGGGGCCCGCCCTCGCTCGGCGTCTGGATCACTTGCGCGTACGCGGTGATCGTCGCCTGTTTCTCGACGGGTGTGCTGTTCCTCCCGGGCTGGGCCGAGAACTGGCAGGTCCGCACCCGCCGGGCCTTCGACGGCGCCGGGCTTGGGGTGAGTCTGACCTTCGCGGGCTACCTGATTCCCGTGGTCTCGCACCCTCATCTGGTCATCCTCCCGGCGATCATGCTGGGCGCGATCGGCATCTCGATCACCGTGGTGGCGATCCTGCGCGGCCGCCCGCATCGTCTTCCGTCGGTGCGTTGCGGCGCCGGGGTGATCGTGGTCCTGCTGGCGGTGGGCGTGCTGACCGCGCTTGGCACACTCGGCGTCGGTGGTGCCGTGCTGCCCGCGTCCGGCCTGGTGATCGTGGCCGGCCTGACCGCCGCGGCCGACGGCGCCAGCCGCCGCGACCTGCCGCCGACCCCGCTCGAGCCCCGCCATCCCGACCAGTACCTGGCGAGCTACCCGCTGCTGGCGGTCCCGGCCGGGGTCGGTGTGGTGGCCGCGCTGTGGCATCTGATCATGGTGCGCAAGTTCGACACCACCGCCGTCATCCTCGGCATCGGCATGGTGGCCGTGCTTGTCATGCGCGAGTTGCTGGTGGTTCGCGACATCCGGCGGTACGCGGGCCAACTCCAGTCCGCCGAGGCGCATTTCCGCTCCCTGGTGGCCGGCGCCACCGACCTCACCCTGGTGCTCGACGAACGGCTGCGGATCCGCTGGCAGTCGCCGGCCGCGTCGCGGCTGTTCGGCCTCACCGACGACGAGGTGGTGGGCCGATCGTTCGGTGAGCTGATCCATCCCGACGACGTGGCCGGGGCCCAGGCGGTGATCGACTCGGTGCTGGCCGGCGAGCACGCCGACGGACC
Organism: Paractinoplanes ferrugineus; assembly: GCF_016862195.1. Lineage (GTDB taxonomy): Bacteria > Actinomycetota > Actinomycetes > Mycobacteriales > Micromonosporaceae > Actinoplanes > Actinoplanes ferrugineus. The sequence continues at coordinate 320,887 of NZ_BOMM01000003.1, forward strand.
GCCCGCGCTGGTCAGCGCCCGCCTGCGGGACGGCGCCGAGCTGTGGCGGGACACCGAGTCCACCATCTCCGACCAGCGGTCGGTGCCCGAGGTGGCGGCGCTCGTGGTGCACGTGCGTGACATCGGCGAGCGGCGGCATCTGGAGCGCGCACTGCACCGGTTGTCCTATTCGGACCAGCTCACCGGCTTGGCCAACCGGCGGGCTCTGATGCGCGACCTGCTGGCCTACCGCCGCCGGGCCGGTCAGCAGGGCACCCTGCTGGTGATCGACCTGCACGGCCTCGCCGAGATCAACGACTCCCGTAGCCGCGAGGTCGGCGACGCGGTGCTGATCGAGGTGGGTCGCCGGATCAAGACGCTCCTGCGGGAGGACGACGTGCTCGCGCGGCTGGGCGGCGACGAGTTCGCGGTTCTCACCGCCGACAGCGCCGTCCTGGCCTACGCACTGGCCACCCGCATCGCGACCGTGCTCACCGAGCCGCATCAGCTGCCCGGCGTGATCGTCGAGGTGCACACCAGCATCGGCCTGGCCGAACTGGCCGGCGGCGTCGACTCCGACGAGGTGCTGCGGCACGCCGACCTGGCCCGCAAACGGGCCCGGCAGCTTGGCCTCGACCGGGTGGAATGGTACGACCCCGACGTCGAGATGAAACTCAACCGCCGGATGGAGCTGGAACAGCAGCTGCTCGGCGCGGCCGACCGGGGCGAGCTCGACCTGGTCTTCCAGCCGGTCGTCGACCTGCGCACCGACGAGCCGGTCGGCGTCGAGGCCCTGCTCCGCTGGCGCCACCCGGAGCTGGGCACGATCCTGCCCGCCGAGCTCCTGCCGATCGCCCGCGCCGTCGGCATCAGCGCCGAGATCGACGAGTGGGTGCTGAACGCCGCCTGCAAACACCTCAGCGTCTGGTCGACCGGCGACAACGCGTTCTGGCTGTCGGTGAACGTCTCCCCCCGCGAGCTGCTGACGGCCCGCTTCCCCGATCGGGTGTCGACGACGCTGCAACGCCACGGCCTGGCTCCCGAACGCCTGGTGGTGGAGGTGGCCGAAGACTGGATAGCCGAGGATGTCCCCGCGATCGTCGCCTCGCTGTCCGCGTTGCGAAAATTGGGCGTACGAGCGGCCCTGGACGACTTCGGCGCCGGCCAAGCCTCCCTCTCCCACCTCCGCCGCCTCCCCGTCGACATGCTGAAACTCGACAAGTCCCTGGTGAACGCCGCCTCCGACGAGGCCTTGCCCGGAAGCGGCCCAGCCGTGATCGACGTGGTGGTGAGCCTGGGCCGCCGCCTGGGCCTCGAAATCGTCGCGAAGGGCCTGGAGTCACGCGACCAGATCGACCGGGCCGCCAAGGCGGGTTGCCTCTACGGCCAGGGCTTCGAGCTGGGCCGGCCGGCCCCCGCCGAACGCATGGAGGCCTACTTGGAAAGCCACCGCGCCTAACCTCCCCGCCTATGCCTATGCCTATGCCTACGCCGCGTTGTGCGTTGCGGTTGTGACCACCGCGCGCCTTGTCGACGAGCGCCGGCTCAACTGGTTGCCCGCGCCCGCTTCGCTGCTGGCCCGCGCCTTGTCGGCCCCCGCCTTGCTGGCCCGCGCCTTGTTGGCCCGCGCTCGCTGGCGTTAGCGGCTTGCGCTTGCCGGCCCGCGCCTGTGTCTGCCGACGCAACCGGTGTCCGTCGTTTCGACTGGACTGGGTTGTGCTGTGTCGGCGTCTGGCTCCGCGTTTCGGGTTGCGTCGACCGGCGCTGACGACTTCAAGATCAGCTGGACCGCGCGGATTAAAGCGGCCGGCCTCGGCATCCGCCCCGGCGACGCCGAAGATTTGGGGCGCGGGCCGAGGAATCGGCGTAACCCGCTGACACGCCGAGTCATCGGAGTAGGGCGCTTGGCCACGCAGCGTCATCGTCCAGCTCGCCGCCGAGAGTGGTGGCCCACCGAACCCGCATAGAGCGACAAACCGGACCAGGGCGGACGGGTGGGGAAGGTCGACCGGGTGGCGCGGAGGGGCTGCGGTTCCAGTAACTGTTGGTGCCAGCGTGCTGCGGCGCCCGAATCCGCTCAATTCCCAGATGGCAGCCAACGGGCCGGTGGTGGCTCCGGGAGCAGCGGGTGCAGCCGGCGGTGGCACGGCGGAACGGACCGGCTTCGCAGGGCGGAGACCAGCTCCGTCGGGCGGAACAAACCAGCTTCGTAGTTCGGATCTGCGCCGAGACGACGCGACGGGGTGGAACGGTCCAGCGGCGACACAGGCCCGCGCGGTGGTGACCGAGGCGCAGAACCGGCGAACGCGTGACGGCGGCGAATTCCGGGATGAACCGGGGTGGATCAGCGGGGTGGGGCGGTACTGCCTCGGGGGGTCAGGTGGGCGGCGGCGGTTTCGACGTCGCCGACGTCCTTGCCGTCTATCGAGGCGAGCAGTTCGCGGGCGGCGTGGGCGCCGTATTCGGCGATGTCTCGGGTCAGGGCGGTCAGGGGCGGGTGCACAAGACTGCACAGTGGGGAGTCGTCCCAGGCCACGATGGACAGGTCGCCGGGGACGGCCAGGCCCATCTCCTGTGCTACGGCCAGGCCGGCGACGGCCATCACGTCGTTGTCGTAGATGATCGCGGTGGGGCGCTGGGTGTCGATGAGCAGTCGGCGGGTCGCTCGGCTGCCCTCTTCGCCGGTGTAGTCGGAGGGCAGCGTGATGGCCTCGAGGTTGAGCGAGGCGCAGATGTCGTTGAAGGCTCGGTTGCGGGCCTGGGTGTGCAGGAGGCCGGGCAGGCCGCTGACGCGGGCGATGCGTCGATGGCCCAGGGCGACGAGGTAGCGGACCGCTTCGGTGATCGCGCCGGCGTCGTCGGACCAGATCTGGGCGATCTTGCCGGTTTCGCCGGGGCCGCCGATCACCACGGCGGGAAGTTGCAACTGCTGCAGGACCGGGATGCGGATGTCGTTTTCCCGCAGGTCGGTGACGATCACGCCGTCGATGCGGCGTTCGCCCCACCAGCGGCGGTAGACCTCCACCTCGAGTTCGGGCGTGGCCACGACCTGCAGGGTGAGGGCGTAGGACCGGGCTGACAGCTCGGCCTCGAATCCACTGATCAAGCCCATGAACCAGGGCTCGATGCCCAGGATGCGGGCCGGCCGGCACAGCGTCAGGCCGACGGCACGCGCGCTGGCGCCGGACAGCGCACGGGCAGCGCTGTTCGGGTTGAACCCGATTTCCTGGGCGATGGCAACGATGCGCTGCCGGGTCGCTTCGGAGACTCCGGGCTGTCCATTGAGCGCGTACGAGACGGCGCCCTTGGACACGCCCGCCCGCCGCGCGATGTCGGCGATCGTGGGCCGCTTCACTCGGTCTCCCTCTGAACTTTCCGGCTGAAGCTTACCGGCAGGCGGATTTGATGGAGCGCTCTCACGCGGTCGCGCGGCGAGATCGTCAGGCCTGGGGATGGTGGCTTGATCGGTTAAGTGTTACGGCACACACGCCCGCTTGTAAACGCCGATCGCCAATAAAGTCCGATTCGTCCCACTTAACCGTCACTGACAACGACGGGAAATCAACTCCGTAACACGGTATTGACAGTCATCGAGGCGGGGCTTAGCGTCACCACAACTTACCCGGTTCAGTAAATTCTCTCCTCTGTGGAGGCGTAATGAAACGACTTAGCAAGCGCGGCGTGGCGGCAGGCATCGCCGCAACCCTGGCCCTGGCGGGCTGCAGCGGGCAGAGCCTGGAAGGCAAGGGCGACAGCAAGGGTGGCTCGGACGCGATCACCCTCAAGGTCGCGTTCTGGGGCGACATGGGCCTCGACAAACTCAAGGCCACCTACGAGGCGGCCCACCCCAACGTCAAGATCGTGCTGAACTCGGGCGAGTACAACGCCCAGCACGAGGACCTGCAGAAGAAGCTGGTCGCCGGCTCCGGCGCCCCCGACATCTCCGCGGTCGACGAGGGCTTCATCGTTCAGTTCCGCAGCCAGGCCGACAAGTTCGTCAACCTGATGGACAAGGGCGGCGCGGAGTACGAGTCGAAGTACCTGCCCTGGAAGTGGAAGCAGTCGCTGTCCTCGGACGGCAAGCAGATCGGTCTCGGCACCGACGTCGGCGGCCTCGCCATGTGCTACCGCTCGGACCTGTTCAAGAAGGCGGGCCTGCCCACCGACCGCGAGTCCGTGAGCAAGCTCTGGACCAACTGGGACGACTTCATCACGGTCGGCAAGCAGTACACCGCGCGGACCGGCAAGAAGTTCATCGACTCCGGCACCAACATGTTCAACCCGGTGCTCTCGCAGCAGCCCGTCGGCCTCTACGACGAGAGCGAGAAGCTGCAGATGGAGGGCGGCCCCAAGGTCGCGTTCGAGGCCAGCATGAAGGCCATCGACGCGGGCATCTCGGCCAACCTCGCCAGCTTCCAGCCGAACTGGGACCAGGGCTTCAAGAAGGATCAGTTCGCCGTCCTCGCCTGCCCGGCCTGGATGCTCGGTCACATCCAGGACACCGCGCCGGAGCAGAAGGGCAAGTGGGACATCGCCGCGATCCCCGGTGGCGGCGGTAACTGGGGCGGCTCGTGGTGGACCATCCCGGCCCAGGGCAAGAACGTCGACGCCGCGGCCGACTTCGTGAAGTGGCTGGTCGCGCCGGAGCAGCAGATCGAGGTCTTCAAGTCGGTCGGCAACCTGCCCTCGCAGCCGGCCCTCTACAAGGACCCGGCGGTGCTGGACTACAAGAAGGAATTCATGAGCAACGCGCCCACCGGCCAGATCTTCGCGTCCACCGCGGAGCAGTTGAAGCCGCAGTACCTGGGCAAGAAGAACGGCCCGACCCGGGTCGCCGTCGAGAACGTCATCACCCAGGTCCAGCAGGGCAAGCTCAAGTCGAGCGCGGCCTGGGCCGAAGCGGTCAAGCAGGCTGAGAAGGCGTCCAACTCCTGATCTCACCCTCGATAACGGCGGGGCGGCTCATGCC
>NZ_BOMM01000004.1 GCF_016862195.1 Paractinoplanes ferrugineus
GGCTCATGCCGCCCCGCCCTTACCACTAGGAGTGGCCGTGTCCCTCACCCAGCTCCGGCCGCCGCCGCAGCAAGCGTCGCCCCCGGCCAAACCGAGCCCGGCCAAGCTGTGGCTCTACCGGTTCGACATCAAGGCGACGCCGTACGTCTTCATCGCCCCGTTCTTCATCATCTTCGCGATCTTCGGGTTGTTCCCGATCGTCTACAACGGGGTCGTCTCGTTGCGGACCTGGCGGCTGACCGAGCCGGAGAAGGACGGATGGGCGGGCTTCGGGAACTTCAGCCGCCTTCTCTCCGACTCCGACTTCTGGAACGCTCTCTACAACACCCTCGGCATCTTCATCCTGTCGACGGTGCCGCAGTTGCTCGCCGCGCTGATCATCGCCAACCTGCTCAACCGCAAGCTGCGCGGGCAGACGTTCTGGCGGATCGGCATCCTGCTGCCCTACCTGACCCCGGTGGTCGCGTCGACGCTGGTCTTCGCGGTGTTCTTCGCCCGGGACAACGGCATGGCGAACTGGTTCCTCTCGCTCGTCGGTTACGGCCAGGAGCAGCCGATCGACTGGCGGGCGTCCAAGTGGAGCAGCTGGATCGCCATCGCCACGATGGTCAACTGGAAGTGGATCGGCTACAACGCGTTGCTCTATCTGTCCGCGATGCAGGCCATTCCCAAGGACGTGTACGAGGCGGCCGCCGTCGACGGTGCCGGACCGTGGCGGCAGCTGTGGCGCATCACCGTCCCGATGATCCAGCCGGTGGTGGTGTTCACCGTGATCCTGTCGACCATCGGCGGCCTCCAGCTGTTCAACGAGCCGATGATGTTCGACGAGAACCCGCAGTCGGCCGGCGGTGGCTCGGCGCACCAGTTCCAGACCATCGCCCAGCTGATCTACAAGGTCGGCTGGAAGGACCTCAACCTCGGGTACGCGGCCGCGATCTCGTGGGCGTTGTTCATCATCATTCTGATCGTCGCCGCGATCAACGCCATGCTCACCAAGCGCATCGGAGGGGACCGGTGACCACGTTCGTGACCCGGGCGCCGCAGGAGACCCGCGGCAGTTGGAAGACGTACCTCGGCCTGGTTCTGGTCCTGGTCTTCTCGGCCTTTCCCGTGTACTGGATGTTCGTCATCGCGACGAGCACCGACGCGGCCGTCTCGCAGATCCCGCCGTCGGTGATCCCCGGCGGCGAGCTGATGAACAACCTGCGCGAAGTCTTCACGATGAACGAGGTCTACTTCACCGCCTCGTTGATCAACAGCTTCATCGTGTCTTCGGTGATCACCCTGTCGACGCTGTTCTTCTGCTCGCTGGCCGGGTTCGCCTTCGCGAAACTGCACTTCCCGGCGCGTAACGCGCTGATGTTCGTGGTGATCCTGACCCTTACCGTGCCCAACCAGCTCGGCGTGGTGGCCCTCTACATCCTGATGGGCAAGCTCGGCTGGAACGGCACTCTGCTCGCGGTCATCGCCCCGGGTCTGGTCAGCGCGTTCGGCGTCTTCTACATGCGGCAGTTCATCGCCCACGCGGTGCCGGACGAGCTGGTCGAGGCGGCCCGGATCGACGGCGCGATGACCCTGCGGGTCTATTGGAGCATCGTGCTTCCGGCGATCCGGCCCGCGCTCGCCGTGCTCGGCCTGCTGACCTTCGTGATGGCGTGGAACGACTTCCAGTGGCCGCTGATCACGCTGAACGGCACCGAGTTCCCCACCTCGATGGTCGCGCTCAGTGACCTGGCCAGCGGTAACTATGTGATCTACCGCCGGGTGCTGGCCGGCGCGTTCGTGGCTACGGTTCCGCTTATCGTTCTGCTCCTTCTCGGTGGCCGGCAGATCGTTCGCGGGATCATGGAAGGCGCTGTCAAGTCCTGATCTTCGGGGCTGACCAGGTCAAAGGGAGAACTGTGAAACACCTGCACGAAGGCTGGACGATCGCCGGTGGCGAGATCACCGACCTGCCGGCGACCGTGCCCGGGTGCGTGCACACCGCGCTGCTCGCCGCCGGCCGGATCGAGGACCCGTACCTCGACGAGAACGAGACGAAGCTGGCCTGGATCGGGCGCACGTCGTGGGAGTACTCGACGACGTTCACGCCCGACCTCGACGCACCCCGGATCGATCTTGTCTGCGCCGGCCTCGACACGGTGGCCTCGGTCGAGCTGAACGGTGCTCCGGTCGGCCGGACCGCGAACATGCACCGGGGCTACCGCTTCGACGTGCGGCCACTCCTGCGGGCGGGTGCCAACTCCCTGAAGATCAAATTCGACAGCCCTTACGCGTACGCCGAGGAAGTGCGCGCGGATCTCGGGGAGCGGCCCAACGCGTACCCCGAGCCGTTCAACTTCATTCGGAAGCAGGCCTGCAATTTCGGCTGGGACTGGGGCCCGACGCTTGTCACGTCGGGCATCTGGCAGCCGATCGGGCTGCACTCCTGGTCGGTGGCCCGGTTCGCCGAGGTCCGCCCGCAGGTGACGGTGGCGCCCGACGGTACCGGCCGGGTCGAGGTGCGGGTGCGACTCGAACGGGCGGCCGAGGAACCGGTGACGATCACCGCCTCGGTCGCCGGTCGTCGCGCCCAGGCCACCGTCGACGGCATCGAGGCGCTGCTGATCCTCACCGTCGACGAGCCCGCCCTGTGGTGGCCGCGCGGTCTCGGCGACCAGGCCCGTTACGACCTGGACGTGGTGCTGTCGTCGGCGGCGGGCGAGCTCGACTCCTGGTCCCGCAAGATCGGCTTTCGCTCGGTGCGCGTCGACACCACCGGCGACGCGTTCACGCTGCACATCAACAACACCCCGATTTTCGTACGTGGGGTGAACTGGATCCCCGACGACGTGTTCGCGGACCGGATCGTCGCCTCCCGGCTGCGCGAGCGGTTCGTCCAGGCGGCCGACGCGAACGTCAACTACCTGCGCGTCTGGGGCGGCGGCCGGTACGAGTCGGAGGACTTCTACGACCTCGCCGACGAGATGGGTTTCCTGGTCGGGCAGGACTTCCTGTTCGCCTGCGCCGCGTACCCCGAGGAAGAGCCGCTGCGCGGCGAGGTCGAGGCCGAGGCCCGCGAGAACGTGGTGCGCCTCAGCTCGCACCCCAGCCTCGTCATGTGGACCGGCAACAACGAGAACATCTGGGGCCACGAGGACTGGAACTGGAAGGCGCCGCTGGCCGGCCGCACGTGGGGGGCCGGCTACTACTTCGACCTGCTGCCCCGCCTGATGGCCGAGCTCGACCCGGCCCGCTTCTACTGGCCCGGCAGCCCGTACTCCGGTGATTCGAAACGGCACCCCAACGACCCGGTGGCCGGCACCACGCACATCTGGGACGTGTGGAACACCGACGACTACACGAAGTACGCGGCCTACCGCCCCCGCTTCGTGGCCGAGTTCGGCTTCCAGGCCCCACCGACCTACGCGACGTTGAAGCGCGCCCTCTCGGACGACCCGCTGGCGCCCGACTCGCCCGGCATGGCGCACCACCAGAAGGCGATCGGCGGCGACCAGAAACTCGAACGCGGCCTCGCCAACCACCTGCCGGCACCGCGCGACTTCGACGACTGGCACTACCTGACCCAGCTCAACCAGGCGCGCGCGGTGTCCTTCGGCATCAGGCATTTCCGCTCGCTCCGTCCACTGTGCATGGGCAGCATCATGTGGCAGCTCAACGACTGCTGGCCGGTGACCTCCTGGGCGGCCATCGACGGCGACGGGCGCAAGAAGCCGCTGTGGTACGCGATGCGCGACGCCTACGCCGACCACCTGTTGACGTTGCAGCCCCGTACGGCCGAGGCCCCGAAAGCCGGCGGCCCCGACCCGGTGGCACCCGGCGCGGTTTTCGTGGCCGAGGGTGCCCCCGCCCTGGTGGCCGTGAACGACGGCGGCACCCCCTGGGTCGTCGCCGCCACGGTCACCCGGCGCAGCCTGTCCGGCCATGTCCTGGCCGCCTCGTTCCTGAACGCGACGGTCGCCCCCGGCAGCGCGGTGACGATCCCGCTTCCGGTCGACCTGACCACCCCCGAGGACCCGACCCGCGAGCTGCTTCTGGCCGAATCCGGCTCGGAACGCTCGTTCTTCCTCTTCGCCGCGGACAAGGACATCGACTGGCCGGCGCCAAACTTCACCACGCGGGTGACGACCGAGGGAAAGTCCACAAAGGTCGCGGTGACCGCCACGTCGATCCTGCGGTCGCTGACCCTCTTCCCGGACCGCCTCGACCCGTCTGCCTCCCCGGACCGGGCCGACGTGACCCTGCTCCCCGGCGAAACCGTCACTTTCACCGTCACCTCGGAGGAGTCCCTCGACGAAAAGGCGTTGGTCGGCCGTCCCGTCCTGAGGTGCGTCAACGACCTGACCTGAGGCACCCCGAGCCGAAGCCGACCCGGGGGTCAGGTGTTCGGCGAAGCGTGGACCGGTGGCCGGCCGCCCAGCAGAATGTCGTGGTCGGTGCGGTCACCGGTCATCTCCACCCGGCTGGCCACCGGGGCGTGGCCGCTCGCCGCGATCGTGTAGACCCCCGGGGGCAGATCCCGCATCTCGTACCGTCCGTCGCCGTCGGTGGTGGTCGAACCGGAGACCTCGCCCAGCTCGTTCACCGCGACCACCGACGCCTCGGGGATCGGCCGCCCCGACGAGGCCGCCCGGACCGTGCCGGTCAAGGTTCCGCCGATGGTCAGGACCAGATCGGCCGGACGCGTACGGCCCGCCGAGATGATTCTGGTGGCCGGCCGGGCATGCTCGGCCGTCGCCGTGAGCAGGTAGTCGGCCGGTTCCAGCCCCGCCAGCCGATAGCGACCCTCGGAGTCGGTGCGCGCTGTCGCCACCACTGTGCCCGCCAGATCGGTGAGCGTCACCGGCGCGCCGACCACCGGCCGGCCGCGGCGATCAGTGATGCGACCCACGACGTGGCTGGCCCCGGCCAGCGACAGCACCCGGCGGATCTCCCCGGAGCCGGCGTTCACCAGCACCGCCGCCGGCTGGTGGTCCACCGCCGCGCAGATCAGCATGAACGTGCCGCCGTGCGGCAGCTCCAGCCGGAACTCGCCGTCCGGCTCAGTGATGGTGTGCGCGACGTGCCCACCCTCGAAGTCGGCCACCGTCACTGTCGCCCCGGCCAGCACGTCCCCGTCGGGCCCGTCGATCCGCCCGCTGATCACCGGCCCGGGAACAGCGCGCTGCTGGGCTTGCGGCGGCACCGCAGCCGCCGCCGCTCGCGAAGCCGCCCCAGCACGCGCCGAAAAGAATGATCCAGGCCCGGACCGCGACGCGGATGCCGCACCGGTGAACGGTGTGGACCCGGCTTGCGGCGCCGAGGCGGCGACAGCGGCGTCGGGCTGCGCGGCGACGGCGGCGTCGGGCTGCGCGGCGACGGCGGCGTCGGGCTGCGCGGCGACGGGCGAGTGGGGCTGGCCGGAGGCGGCGGCGTTGGGCGGGGCGGAGACGGGCGGGTTGGGTGGGGCGGAGGCGAAGGCGGCGGGGGTGCGCGGTGCGGGGGCGGGGTATGGCGCGGAGGCCGCAGCGGTGGAGGCGGGCCCGGAGAGCGAGGCGGACGGCGCGGGGGTTGAGCGGGCGGAATCCGCTGCGGCGGAGTGGGTTTCAGCGGCGGTGACGGGCGCCGGGGCGAAGTCTGCCGGGGTTGCGTCGCTGTCGGTGGCCGGGACTGTGGCCGCCCCGATGGGTGTGGGTAATTGGGCGGGTGTGGGTGGTTGGGCGGGTGTGGGTGGCTGGGCGGGTGTGGGTGGTTGAGCCGGGGACGGCGGTGCGGTGGGGGCGTCGGGGTGGGTGGCTTTGTGGGGCTGGGCGCGCAGGGGGGCGTTCGGCAGGAGCAGGAACAGGACGAAAGCTACGACCAGGATGGCGGCGGCGAGCAGGAAGATGTGGTCCATCGCTGTCGAGAAGCCGGACTGGAACGGGCGGGCCAGTGCGGGGGACGCCTTCGCCAGGAAGGAAGTGTCGTCGAGCGAGGTGTGGCCGCCGCTGTGCAGGGTGTCCAGCAACGGCTTGTTGGCGGGTAGGGCGGCCAGGGCCGGGTCGGTGGTGGCGCGGCGGGCGGCGTCGGTGGCGAAGGCGTCGGCGATCCGGTCGCCGACCGTACCGAACAGGATGGAAAGGAAGATCGCGGTGCCGGCGGTGGCGCCCATCTGGCGGAAGAACGTGGCGGAGGCGGTGGCAACGCCGATCTCGCTGGGGGCCATCGCGTTCTGCACGGCCAGGGTGATCGGCTGGAGCACGAAACCGAGGCCGAGGCCGAAGAGGCCCATGAAGACGCCGGTGCGCCAGAACGGGGTGTCGACGCCGAGGGTGGCCAGAAGCAGCAGACCGAAGACCATCAGAAGGGCACCGACCATGGGGTACGGCTGGTAGCGCCCGGTCCGGCTGATGAGCTGCCCGGACCCCAGCGAGCCGACCATGATGCCGGCGGTCAGCGGCAGGAGTTGCAGGCCCGACTCGGTGGGCGTGGCCCCGCGCACGATCTGCAGATAGAGGGGGAGCAGCGCGAGTCCGCCGAACATCCCCATCCCGATCACGAAACCGCCGGCCGAGGTCAGCGCGAACGTGCGGTTGCGGAAGAAGCGCAGGGGGATCAGCGCCTCCTCCTTCATGTGCGCCTCGGCGACCAGGAAGGCGAGCAGGCCGACCAGGCCGACGGCGAAGCAGGCGATCGAGCGCAGGTCGGTCCAGCCCCAGGTGCGGCCCTGTTCGGCCACGGTGAGCAGCGGTACGAGGCAGACGCAGATGGTGGCCGCGCCCCACCAGTCGATGCGGTGGTCGCGCCGGTTGTGCGGCAGCTTCAGGACGCGGGCCACGACGAACAGGGCGACGGCGCCGATCGGCACGTTCACCAGGAACACCCAGCGCCAGCCGGCGATGCCGAGGATCTGGTCGGCGCCGGCGAAGAAGCCGCCGATGACCGGGCCGAGAACGCTCGACATGCCGAAGACGCCGAGGAAGTAGCCCTGGTAGCGAGGACGGTCGCGAGCGGGAACGACGTCCGCGATGATCGCCAGGGCGAGGGAGAACAGGCCGCCGGCGCCGAGTCCCTGCAGCGCCCGGCAGCCGGCGAGGGTGTACATCGAGGTGGCGAACGAGCAGGCGGCCGACCCGACGACGAAGATCGCGATGGCGGCCAGGAAGAAGCGCTTGCGGCCGTAGATGTCGGAGAGCTTGCCGTACAGCGGGGTCGAGATGGTCGCGGTGATCAGGTATGCCGTGGTCACCCAGGCCTGCATCGACAGCCCGTGCAGGTCGTCGCCGATGGTGCGGATCGCCGACGCCACGATCGTCTGGTCGAGGGCCGCGAGGAACATGCCGAGCATCAGTCCGGCGAGCACCTCGAGAATCTGGCGATGACTTAGTTGGGGTGCTTCATCAACGCTCACCACCACGCAACGAGCCATCCCGCCGGAAGTTGCCCGGCGGGAACGAACTTCCCGCCGGGCGGCCGGCTCAGCTGGTGTACGCGCCGGCGTCGAGGTCGGCCAGCAGGCTCGGACCGGTCGGGTTCCAGCCCAGGGCGTGCCGGGTGTGGTCGCTGGACACCGGCATGTCCATCGCGAAGAACCGGGCCAGCCACTCGAAGTGCTCGTCGGCGACGGGCTTCACCGGGAGGTCGAGGGCCTGGCCGATCGCCTCGGCGATCTCCTTGGTGGTGACGCCCTGGTCGGCGACCGCGTGCCAGGACGTGCCGGCCGGGGCCTGTTCGACGATGAGCCGGACCAGGACCGCGGCGTCCGACACGTGGACGGCGGACCAGCGGTTGGTGCCGGTGCCGGGGTAGCCGCTGACCCCGGTGCGGCGGGCGATGTCGACGAGGGCGGCGGTGAAGCCGTAGTCGCCGCGGCCGTGCACGGTGGGGGCGAACCGGACGACCGTCGCGCGGACGCCCCGGTCGGCGTAGGAGAGGCAGGCCGCCGCGTTGGCCATCCGCGGGTAGGCATCCGGGTCGGGGCGGTCCTGCTCGGTGGCCACCCGGCCGGTGGCCAGGCCGGCCACGCCGGACGCGATCACGAACGGCTTGCCGCTGCCCTCGAGGGCTTGGCCGAGCGCGTCGATCGCGGCCCGGTCGGTGCGGGCGCCCTCGGCGATCCCGGCGGGGGAGAAGTCGTGTTTGTAGCCGAGGTGGATCACGCCGTCGGAGTCGGCGGCGGCGGCCCGCAGGCCGTCGAGGTCGTCGAGGTCGCCCCGGCGGACCTCGGCGCCGGCCGCCTCGAGTTTGGCGGCGGAGGCGTCCGAGCGGGCGAGACCCACGACCTGGTGGCCGGCCCGCAGAAGCTCGGCGACGGTGGCGGAGCCGATCCAGCCGGAAGCGCCGGTGACGAAGATGCGCATGATGGGGTCCTTCCGTGATGTCACTTAATGACATCACTGACGCTAGCACAGGTGATGTCACTTGATGACATGACTAGAATCATCCCGTGGCTAGATGGCAGGAAGGTGCGGCGGGTCGCCTCCAGGGGGCGGCACTGCGGCTCTACGCGGAGCGCGGCTATGAGCAGACGACGGTGGCCGAGATCGCGAGCGAGGTCGGCCTGACCGCGCGCACGTTCTTCCGCTACTTCGCCGACAAGCGCGAGGTGCTCTTCGCGGGCTCGGCGCAGCTGCGCGACGGGATGGCCGCCGCGGTTGCCGGGGCGCCGGCGACGGCCGGGCCGATGGCGGCGGTCTCGGCCGGTCTGGAGGCGTCGCTGGCCTTCCTCGGGGGAGACCACGCGCACTCGAGCGCCCGGCACTCGGTCATCACGGCCAACGCCGAACTGCGCGAACGAGAGCTGATCAAGATGGCGTCGCTGGCCGAAGCCATGGCCGAGGCGCTGTGCCGGCGGGGCGTGCCGGCCGCCGACGCGAGCCTGGCCGCCGAGGCCGGCACGGTGGTGTTCCGGGTGGCGTTCGAGCAGTGGGTGACCGGCCCGCCGGACGCCTCACTGCCGGACCTGATGCACGCGACGCTCGCCCGGCTGACCGAGGTGACCGCGCCCCGCTGACCGGGGTTCCGCCGCCCGGGTTTCCGCCGCCCGGGTTCTGCGGGCCGGGTTCCGCGGGCCGGGTTCTGCGGACCGGCAGCGGCGCCGGGCCGGCAGCGGGCCGACGGCCGTGGCCACGCACCCGGCCAGTGCGTGGCCACGGAACTGTCGTTTCTGCGGTTGTGGGCGTTTATGCCCGTATCATTCAGGCACTTTGCGGTAGGCGCCGTCGCTGGCGCTGGTGGCCATCGAGGCATAGGCCCGCAGGGCCGCCGACACCGGGCGGACGCGGTTCTCCGGGGTGTACGGCTTGGGGCGGCGTTCCTGTTCGTGGCGACGCTGCGCGAGTGTCTCGTCGTCGACGTTCAGCGAGATGCCCCGGCCGGGGATGTCGATGGTGATCTCGTCGCCGGTCTCGATGAGCGCGATCAGGCCGCCGGAGGCCGCCTCCGGCGAGACGTGGCCGATCGACAGGCCGCTGGTGCCGCCGGAGAACCGGCCGTCGGTGATCAGGGCGCAGGCCTTGCCCAGGCCACGGCCCTTGAGGAAGCTCGTGGGGTAGAGCATCTCCTGCATGCCGGGGCCGCCGCGCGGGCCCTCGTAGCGGATCACCACGACGTCGCCCTCGACCACCTGCTTGCCGAGGATGCCGTCGACGGCGGCGTCCTGGGACTCGAAGACCCGGGCCGGGCCGGTGAACTTCCAGAGCGTTTCGTCGACGCCCGCCGTCTTGACCACGCAGCCGTCGGGGGCGAGGTTGCCGAAGAGGATCGCCAGGCCGCCGTCGACCGTGTAGGCGTGGTCCATGCTGCGGATGCAGCCGTTCTCGCCGTCGGTGTCGAGCGTCGCCCAGCGGTTGCTGGTGCTGAACGGCTGGGTGGTGCGGACGCCGCCGGGGGCCGCGTGGAAGAGTTCCAGCGCCTCCTCGGACGGCGAGCCGCCGCGGATGTCCCACTCGCCGAGCCAGCCGGCCAGGTCGGGCGAGTGGATCGAGCGCACATCGGTGTTGAGCACGCCGCCGCGGTAGAGCTCGCCGAGCAGGGCGGGGATGCCACCGGCCCGGTGCACGTCCTCCATGTGGTATTTCGGGCTGTTCGGGGCGACCTTCGACAGGCACGGGACCCGCCGGGAGATGGCATCCATGTCGGCCACGCTGAAGTCGAGCTCGGCCTCGCGGGCCGCCGCCAGCAGGTGCAGCACCGTGTTGGTGGAGCCGCCCATCGCCACGTCGAGCGCCACCGCGTTCTCGAACGCGCTGCGGTTGGCGATGTTGCGCGGGAGCACGCTCTCGTCGTCGTTCTCGTAGTACTGCTTCGCGATGTCGACGATCAGGGCGCCGGCCTTCTCGAAGAGCGCCCGGCGGGAGGCGTGCGTGGCGAGCGTCGAGCCGTTGCCCGGCAGCGCCAGGCCGATCGCCTCGGTGAGGCAGTTCATCGAGTTGGCGGTGAACATGCCGGAGCAGGAGCCGCAGGTGGGACAGGCCGACCGCTCGATGGTGCCGAGTTGCTCGTCGGTGACGTTCTCGTTCGCGCTGGCGCTCATCGCGTCGACCAGGTCGAGTTTCTCGTGCACGACGCCCTCGATCGCGACCGTCTTGCCGGCCTCCATCGGGCCGCCGGAGACGAAGACCGTCGGGATGTTGAGCCGCAGGGCGGCGATCAGCATGCCGGGCGTGATCTTGTCGCAGTTCGAGATGCAGACCAGGGCGTCGGCGCAGTGCGCGTTGACCATGTATTCGACCGCGTCGGCGATCAGCTCGCGGCTGGGCAGGGAATAGAGCATGCCGCCGTGGCCCATCGCGATGCCGTCGTCGACGGCGATGGTGTTGAACTCGCGGCCGACGCCGCCGGCCGCGGCGATCGAGTCGGCCACGATGCCGCCGAGGTCTTTGAGGTGCACATGACCCGGTACGAACTGGGTGTAGCTGTTGGCGATCGCCACGATGGGCTTGCCGAAGTCGTCGTCGGTCATCCCGGTGGCGCGCCACAAGGCGCGCGCGCCGGCCATGGTCCGACCGTGGGTCGAGGTCCGGGAACGCAGGTCAGGCATCCCCTCAGTGTGCCACTGCGGCTTGCGAGAAAAGCCAGTCGAGTCCACTGCGCGGGATTTCCATTCGGCGCGAGATCGGGCACAGTGTTCCCGTGCAATCACCGTCCGGCGTGGAGCTGGCGGGGCTCGCCGGTCTTCTGATCGCCGTCCCGGCCGTCGCCCTGCTGGGCAATTCCGGTCGCCGGCACACCGGTGCGGCCCGCCGGGCCCACCTCATCCTGGCCCTCGGCGGCGCGCTGGCCACCGCGGCGGCCCTCGCCGGCGTGCTGAGCGCGCTGATCACCGACGCGCCGGTCCCGCGCATGCACCTCGGCTCGGCGGTGGCCCTCGGCACCGCGATCGGCACCCTCACCCTGCTCGTGGGCACCGCCCTGTTGCCGGGCGCGGCGGAAAGCCCGGGCGCGGCCCTGCGCCACCTGCTCGACGGGGTGGTGATCGCGGCGGCGCTCTGGTTCGTCGGCTGGGTGCTGCTCAGCCAGCCGACCCACCTGCTGGGCGGGGCCACCCCGATCGCCTGCCCGGCGATCCTGCTGCCGGCCGGGCTCGCGGTCATCTCCCTGGGCCTGACCGTCGTGCTGGCCCTGCACGCGCACCGGCCCCGGCTGACCACCGTGCGGGTGGCCGGCGGGGTGACCGTGGTGGCCGCCGCGGCGATGGCCGTGGGCGGCGGCATCTGCCAGAACCTCGACGTCGACGTGCTCCTCGGCGCGTTGCTGCTGCCGGGCGGGCTGTTCATGATCGGGCGCGCGGTGAAGGTGGCCGACCGCCCGGTCGAGGTGGTCGGCGACGTCAGCGAGCGCGGCACGGCGTACGCGGTGGTGCCGATGTTCGCCATGGTCGTCGCGCTCGGCTGGCATCTCGCCCGGGGCGGCGAGTTCGACTTCTACGGTTATCTGGGCGCGAGCGTCGAGGGCTTCGCGCTGGTCGCCCGGCAATACCTGGCCCTCGGCGACGTGAAGCGATACACCTTGCGACTGCGGCAGAGCGAGGCCCACTTCCGCGAGCTGGCCCACACCGACCCGCTGACCGGGCTGGCCAACCGGCGCGGCCTGCAGCGGGCGCTCAAGGAGTGCAACGGCCCGGCTGAGCCGCTCGTGCTCGTCGGCATCGATCTCGACGGCTTCAAGACGGTCAACGACATGCGCGGCCACGACGTGGGCGACGCGGTGCTCGTCGAGGTGGGCGAGCGGCTGCGGCGCAACCTGCTGGCCGGTGACGTGGCGGCCCGGCTGGGCGGCGACGAGTTCGCCATCCTGATGCGGGGCACCGCCGAGGAGGCGACCCTCACCGCGCATCGGCTGCTGGCGGTGCTGGGCGAGCCGTACGAGGTGGAGGGCATTTCCATCTTCCTGTCGGCCAGCCTGGGCGTGGCCGACACCGGCGAGCTGATCCGCGACGCCGACCTGGCGCTGCGGTACGCGAAACAGCGCGGCAAGAACCGGGTCGAGCGCTACCAGGCCCGTTACGACGAGCTGCTGCGGCGCCGCGGCACCCTGGAGAGCGAGCTGCGCCACGCGATCGACCGCGAGCAGCTGCGCCTGGTCTTCCAGCCGGTGGTGGCGCTGCCGTCGATGCGGCCGGTCGGCGCCGAGGCGCTGCTGCGCTGGCACCACCCGACGCTCGGTGCGGTACGGCCGGACGAGTTCATCCCGGTGGCCGAGGAGTCCGGCCTGATCAACCGGATCGGCTCGTGGGTGCTCGACAACGCCTGCAAACAGCTCGCCGACTGGCTGAGCAAGGGCCACGACGTCTGGGTGTCGGTGAACCTGTCACCCAAGGAGTTGCACGCCGCCGACTACGCCGGCCAGGTCGCCGACGTGCTGGCCGAGCACGGTGTGCCGGCCCAGCGGCTGGTGCTGGAGGTCACCGAGCACGCCGTCGCCACCGACATGGAGGAGCTGATCGGCCGGCTGACCGAGCTGCGGACCACCGGCGTCCGGATCGCGCTCGACGACTTCGGGGCCGGCTATTCCTCGCTCAGCCAGCTGCGCACCCTGCCGGTCGACATCCTCAAGATCGACCGGCTGCTGGTGGCCGAACCGGAGTCGCGCACCGGCGAGGCCGCCCCCCTCGTCGACGTGGTGGTCCGGCTCGGGCACCGGCTCGGTCTCGAGGTGCTGGCCGAGGGGATCGGCACGCCCGCGCAACGGTCCGCGGTCGAGGAGGCGGGGTGCCGGCTCGGGCAGGGCTCGCTGTTCGGCTGGGGCGTGCCGGCCGAGCATCTGGAGGCTCAGTTGGACGGACTCCGCACCGGCACCCGGCCGGTGCCGCAGCCGCGCAACGAGCCGCCGAAGGGCGCGACCGCACGCAGCCAGGTGGTGACCCTCGGGCCGGGAATGAGGCAGCTCAGGGCTGTTCTGCCGACAGATCCCGCGTTCGGGGCATTGACAGCTGACCAAAATGTGGGATCAGTTGACTCGCCGAGTGAGATGGGGCAACCTTAGGCGCATGTGCTTCGCGTCCCGAGTACTTAGTTGAGCGCACTCCTGCCGTAGCAAGTCGGCAAGGGTGCGCTAGGTCCCGTGCTTCTACAGCACGCGGGCCTTTTTTGTTGCTCTGATTACGACGGACGACTACCGAGAAGGTTCGAATAAGCCATGACGAGACCCACTCCTGAGACGCTTGCCCACCGAGCCAACCCCGCCACCGTCGCGGCCGGCACCCCGGCCTCGGCCGTAGTCGCCCCGGTGCCCACCTCCGGTGCCGGCGCTCTCGTTCGGTCGCTCGAGGCGCTCGGGGTCGAGGTCGTCTTCGGCATCCCGGGCGGGACCATCCTGCCGGCGTACGACCCGCTGTTCGACTCCAAGGTCCGGCACATCCTGGTCCGGCACGAGCAGGGCGCGGGGCACGCCGCCACCGGCTACGCCCAGGCCACCGGCAAGGTCGGGGTCTGCATGGCGACCAGCGGGCCGGGTGCCACCAACCTGGTCACCGCGATCGCCGACGCGTACATGGACTCGGTGCCGATCGTCGCGATCACCGGCCAGGTCTCCCGCTCGGCGATCGGCACGGACGCCTTCCAGGAAGCCGACATCCAGGGCATCACGCTGCCGATCACCAAGCACAACTTCCTGGTGCAGACCCCGGAGGAACTGCCCCGGGTGCTCGCCGAGGCGTTCCACCTGGCGGCCACCGGCCGGCCCGGCCCGGTGCTCGTCGACATCCCCAAGGACGTGCAGCAGGCGCAGACCACGTTCGCCTGGCCGCCGACCCTGGACCTGCCCGGTTACCGGCCGACCCTGCACCCGCACGGCAAGCAGATCCGCGAGGCGGCCCGGCTGATCGCGGCGGCCCGGCGCCCGGTGCTCTACGTCGGCGGCGGCGTGCTGAAGGCCGGTGCCACCGAGGGATTGCGCAAGCTGGCCGAGCTGACCGGCATCCCGGTGGTCACCACGCTGATGGCGCTCGGTGCGTTCCCCGACTCGCATGAGCAGCACCTGGGCATGCCCGGCATGCACGGCACCGTCCCGGCGGTCTACGCGCTGCAGAAGTCGGACCTGCTGATCACCCTGGGCGCCCGCTTCGACGACCGGGTGACCGGCCAGCTGGACTCGTTCGCGCCGGACGCCAAGGTGGTGCACGCCGACATCGACCCGGCCGAGATCGGCAAGAACCGGCACGCCGACGTTCCGATCGTGGGCGACGCGCGGCACGTGATCGACGAGCTGATCGCCGCGGTCTCGGCGTCGGCCGGCGGCAAGGCGCAGTACGAGCCGTGGTGGGCGGCCCTGAACGAGCTGCGGGACCGTTACCCGCTGGGCTACGAGGAGCCGACCGACGGCACCCTGGCCCCGCAGTACGTGATCGAGCGGATCGGCGAGCTGGTCGGCCCGGACGCGATCTACGTGGCCGGCGTCGGTCAGCACCAGATGTGGGCCTCGCAGTTCATCAAGTACGAGAAGCCCGGCACCTGGCTCAACTCGGGCGGCGCCGGAACGATGGGCTACGCGGTCCCGGCCGCGATGGGCGCCAAGGTCGGCCGGCCGGAGACGGCGGTGTGGGCGATCGACGGCGACGGTTGTTTCCAGATGACCAACCAGGAGCTGGCCACCTGCGCCCTGGAGGGCATCCCGGTCAAGATCGCCGTGATCAACAACGGCAACCTGGGCATGGTCCGGCAGTGGCAGACGCTGTTCTACGAGGGCCGCTACTCCAACACCGAGCTGGGCACGCACAAGCACCGCATCCCGGATTTCGTGAAGCTGGCCGAGGCGCTCGGCTGCGTGGGGCTGCGTTGCGAGTCCAAGGACGATGTCGACAAGATCATCAAGCAGGCCATGGAGATCAACGACGCCCCCGTGGTCATCGACTTCACGGTCGGCAAGGACGCCATGGTCTGGCCGATGGTTGCCGCCGGAAAGAGCAATGACGAGATCATGTTCGCCCGCGACGTGCGCCCCGAGTTCGAAGAGGACGACCTCTAGTTGTGGCCGCCCGCACCGAGTGGCAATCAGCCCAAGCTGACAACGGCCTCGCAGACGAGGGCCAGAAGGACATGACCAGGAGGCTCAGATGAACAAGCACACGCTTTCGGTGCTGGTCGAGAACAAGCCCGGTGTGCTGGCCCGGGTCAGTGGGCTGTTCTCCCGGCGTAGCTTCAACATCGATTCGCTGGCGGTGGGCGAGACCGAGAACCCGGACGTCTCCCGCATCACGATCGTGGTCAACGCCGACTCCTCACCCCTGGAGCAGGTGACCAAGCAGCTCAACAAGCTGGTGAACGTGCTGAAGATCGTCGAGCTGGACCCCCAGCAGTCGGTTCAGCGCGAGCTCCTGCTGGTCAAGGTGCGCGCCGACCGTGCGCAGCGCGGCCA
This sequence comes from Paractinoplanes ferrugineus, assembly GCF_016862195.1. Taxonomy (GTDB): domain Bacteria; phylum Actinomycetota; class Actinomycetes; order Mycobacteriales; family Micromonosporaceae; genus Actinoplanes; species Actinoplanes ferrugineus. Next base: position 15,814 of record NZ_BOMM01000004.1, read on the forward strand.
GGTCCTCGAGACGGTGGAACTGTTCCGGGCGAAGGTGATCGACGTCGCCCCGGACACCCTCACTATCGAGGCGACGGGTAACCCCGACAAACTGGACGCGTTGCTGCGCGACCTCGAGCCGTACGGCATCAAGGAGATGGTGCAGTCGGGCCTGGTGGCCATCGGCCGCGGCTCCCGCTCCATCACGACCGGCCCGGCGCTCCGCGCCGCCTGATTCACAAAGGAAAGAAATGACCGCGGAAGTTTTTTACGACGACGACGCCGACCTGTCGATCATCCAGGGCAAGAAGGTCGCCGTGATCGGCTACGGCAGCCAGGGCCACGCCCACTCGCTGTCGCTGCGCGACTCGGGCGTCGAGGTGGTCGTCGGTCTGCAGGAGGGCTCGAAGAGCCGGGCCAAGGCCGAGGAGCAGGGCCTCGAGGTCAAGACGCCGGCCGAGGCCTCGGCCTGGGCTGACGTGATCATGGTGTTGGCGCCGGACACCGCCCAGCGCAAGATCTACACCGAGTCGATCGCCCCGAACCTGACCGCCGGCAAGGCGCTCTTCTTCGGCCACGGCCTCAACATCCGGTTCGAGCTCATCAAGCCGCCGGCCGACGTGACCGTCGCGATGGTCGCCCCCAAGGGCCCCGGCCACCTGGTGCGCCGCCAGTACGTGGACGGCAAGGGCGTGCCGTGTCTGGTGGCGGTCGAGCAGGACCCGACGGGCGACGGCCTCGCGCTCGCGCTCTCCTACGCGAAGGCGATCGGTGGGGCCCGCGCCGGCGTCATCAAGACCACCTTCAAGGAAGAGACCGAGACCGACCTGTTCGGCGAGCAGGCCGTGCTCTGCGGCGGCACCGCGGCGCTGGTGCAGACCGGTTTCGAGGTGCTCACCGAGGCCGGTTACGCCCCGGAGATCGCCTACTTCGAGTGCCTGCACGAGCTCAAGCTGATCGTCGACCTGATGTACGAGGGCGGCATCTCCCGGATGCGGTACAGCGTCTCGGACACCGCCGAGTTCGGTGACTACGTCAGCGGCCCGCGGGTCATCAACGCCGAGACCAAGGCCGAGATGAAGCGGATCCTCGCCGACATCCAGTCGGGTGAGTTCACCCGCCAGCTGATCGAGGACGACGACAACGGCCGCCCGCTCATGACCAAGTACCGCGAGCAGGGCGCCAACCACCCGATCGAGGTCACCGGCAAGAAGCTGCGCGACATGATGAGCTGGGTCGACCGGCCCATCACCGAGACCGCCTGACGCTTCCACCGCGGCGCCCGCCTTTGTTACAAAGGCGGGCGCCGACGCATTTTCGAAACGTCCAAGTTACATGCCGCTAACCTGCTTGGTGCCGAAATAGAATTGTGCGTCGTTCAGGCACTTAGGAGTGCTCCGATGCGGGTACATTCCCCGCATGCGACTGGCTGAATCTTTCCGGAGTGAGCGTTTCGGCGCGGTTCGGATTCACGAGCTGCAGCGCGTGATTGAGCTGGACTCGGGCATGTCGGCGGCGGCCGGCAGTCGTATCGTCGGAGCGGATGCTTTGCACGCGGTCGAATCGCAAATGGTAATCGTCGTGCCTTGCATGAATGAGACACGAGGCGTCATCGAGGGCGTGCTCTCCGGCATTCCGCACGACTGCCTGATAGTTCTGGTGTCGAACAGTGACCGCGCCCCGGTCGACCGCTACGAGATCGAGGCGCAGACCGTCGAGCAATACTGCCGGCTGGCCGGGCGCCCGGCGATCACCGTGCATCAGCGCGACCCGGGCGTGGCCGGAGCGTTCAAGGCGGCCGGCCTGCCCGAGCTGATCGACGACTCGGGCCTGGTGCGCAGCGGCAAGGGCGAAGCCATGCTGATCGGCATGGCGCTGGCGGCGATGAGCGGTCGGCGATACATCGGATATGTGGACGCCGACAACTACGTGCCGGGTTCGGTCCACGAATACTGCAAGGTCTACGCGGCCGGCCTGCACCTGGCCGACTCGCCGTACGCGATGGTCCGCATCTCCTGGCACTCGAAGCCGAAGCTGCGCGACAACCGGCTGTTCTTCAGCCGAAAGGGACGCAGCTCGCAGATCACCAACGAGTGGCTGAACCGGTTCCTCGCGGAGTACTCCGGTTTCGGCACGGAAGTGATCGCCACCGGCAATGCCGGCGAGCACGCCATGTCTCTGGACCTGGGCCTCAAACTGCGTCTGGCCGGTGGTTTCGCGGTCGAGCCGTACGAGTACATGGACTTGTTCGAGCAGTTCGGCGGCATTCTCGAGAGCACGAGTGCGGACGTCATGGCCAACTCCGTACCGGTCATGCAGATCGAGACCCGGAACCCGCATTTCCACGACAACAAGGGCGAGGAGCATGTGCAGGGCATGCGGATGCAGGCCCTCAACGTTCTCTATCACTCGCCGGTGACGCTGCCGGCGATCCGGCAGCAGATCCTCGAGTTCATGATCGAGCAGGGCGCGCTCGGGCCCGGCCAGGAGCCGCCACGTGAGCGGATCTACCCCCCGGTCGGCACGCTCGACCTGGACCTTCTCTACGACGCGCTGGACGCCGAGGCGCTCAGCTTCCGACAGCCGGACGGGCTCGCGGCGGCCGGGATGCCGGCTTCGCCACCGGTCGACCGGGCGCGAATTCCTCGGCGCATAATGTGACGCCGGTCACAAATATGTGACAGGACGGCGGGAGTCAGCGGCACGATACGTTCGCGGCACGCGTCGCGAAAACGTATGGAGGCGCATTGACTCCCGTCGTTCTGATCGCCGAGGAACTCGCCCCGTCCGCCATCGATGTCCTTGCCTACGATTTCGACGTCCGCCACGTCGACGGGACCGACCGAGCCGCCCTGCTGACCGCCGTCGCCGCGGCCGACGCGCTCATCATCCGCAGCGCCACCAGCGTCGACGCCGAGGTGTTCGGCGCCGGGCGTCAACTCAAGGTCGTCGCGCGGGCCGGCGTCGGCCTCGACAACGTCGACGTGCCGGCCGCCACCGCCCGCGGGGTCATGGTGGTCAACGCGCCGACAAGCAACATCGTGTCCGCCGCCGAACAAGCCATCGCGCTGCTGCTCGCGGTCGCCCGCAACACGGCCAGCGCCAGCCGGTCGCTCAAGAGCGGCGAGTGGAAGCGCGCCCGCTACACCGGGGTCGAGGTGCAGGGCAAAACCGTCGGCGTGGTCGGGCTTGGCCGCATCGGGGTGCTGTTCGCCCAGCGGATGGCGGCGTTCGGCACCCGGCTGATCGCCTACGACCCGTACATCCAGCCGGCCCGCGCCGCCCAGCTCGGTGTGCGCCTGGTCGGGCTCGAGGAACTGCTGCGCGAAAGCGACTTCATCTCGGTGCACCTGCCGCGTACGCCGGAGACCTTCGGCCTGATCGGCGAGAAGGAGCTCGGCCTGGTCAAGCCGGGCGTCCGCATCGTCAACGCCGCCCGCGGTGGCCTCATCGACGAGCAGGCGCTCGCGGTCGCACTGGCCGAGGGCCGGGTGGCCGGGGCCGGACTCGACGTCTTCGTCACCGAGCCGACCACCGAGTCGCCGCTGTTCGCCTTCGAGAACGTCGTGGTCACCCCGCATCTGGGCGCGTCGACCGCGGAGGCGCAGGACAAGGCCGGGCTGTCGGTGGCGCGCAGCGTCAAACTCGCGCTCCAGGGCGAATTCGTGCCGGACGCGGTGAACGTGCAGGCCGGCGGGGTGGTCGACGAGGACGTACGGCCACTGCTCTCGCTCGCCGAAAAGCTCGGCCGGGTGTTCACCGCGGTGGCCGGCGGGGTCGCCGCCGGCGTCACGGTCGAGGTGCGGGGCGAGATCGTCACCCACGACGTCGGCGTGCTCAAGCTGGCGGCCACGAAAGGGCTGTTCGCGTCGGTGGTGGACGAGCGGGTGACCTATGTGAACGCGCCCCAGCTGGCCGCCGACCGTGGTGTCGACGTCGAGCTCGCGATCAGCGAGGAGCCCTGCGAACACCTCAACCTGGTGACCGTACGAGGTGCGCTGCCGGACGGGCGCCGGGTGAGCGTGGCCGGCACACTCACCGTCACCGGCACCCGGGAGATCTGCCGGCTGACCGGGGTGGACGACTTCGACATCGATCTGACCGCCGACGGGGTGCTGCTCTTCTTCCGCTACAGCGACCGGCCCGGCGTGATCGGCGCGATCGGCACCCTGCTGGGCGAGTCGGGGGTGAACATCGCGGCCATGCAGGTGGCCCGCACCGAGGCGGGCGGTGCGGCGCTGATGACCCTCACACTGGACTCGTCGGTCGACGCCGACCTGCTCACCTCGGTCGCCGAGGCGGTCGGGGCGGCGCGCGGCGCGCTCGTCGACCTACGAAGCGAATGACCGGGTGGGCGGCGGATAGACGGTGCCGTCCTGCAGGTCGAGCAGGTCGAGGTTGAGCTCGGCGGCCAGCCGCTCGATCGTCTCGAGCACCACGTCCGGGCAGTTCTCGTCCAGCCGCATCTCGATGTGGTCGGCCGCGGCGTGCAGCGGAGCGTGCGCCCACGGCGAACCGGGGGCCGAAGCGCGCGGGCCGCGGTCGGGGTAGTTACTGGTCAAGGCATCATAGAAGGCGACGACGCGGGGGTCGGCCGGGCGCTGCGGGTGCTCTCCGCGCGCGCAACGCGCGTTGGCGTCCCGCACCGCGTACGGCGGGTCCGTCTTGTTCATCGCCCAGACCACTAGGTCGAAACTCACCGGCGCATGGTGCCATCACGACGGGCGACACGCGGGAAGAACGGCGCCGACACGCGGGGGATGCGTCTTGCGCGTCTTTAGTCCGCATCGCTAGCGTTGTCCCTGTCGTGCAGTCCGCCGGTGGACTCGTCTTCGGGTGACGTGTCTGCCCCGCGAGCCGTGCGACGGTGAATCCGGCGGGACCGAGCCACGCGTCATCGTCGCATCAGCCCCCGTGATCGTTTGCCGCGATCCGGGGGCTGTTCGCACGTCCTCCACTCCACCCGCCACCCTTGAGCGGACTGAAGGCCGACCAACCGGCCTTTCATCCCTTGGGACCGCGTTACCGTAATCCGGGACGCGGGGCTAGCCTGTCTCGCAACAAACGACGTGAGGGAGCGAAAAGTGAGCGTGGCGCGCATCGCGGTGGTGGCCGGGGACGGCATCGGGACCGAGGTGACCGCGCAGGCCCGAAAGGTGATCGAGGCCGTGCTCCCCGGCACCGAGTTCGACGACTACGACCTCGGCGCCCGCTTCTACAACCGCACCGGCGAGGTGCTGCCGCAGGCCATCGAGGACGAGCTGGCCCGGCACGACGCCATCCTGCTCGGCGCGATCGGCGACCCGAGCGTCCCGCCCGGCGTCCTCGAGCGCGGCCTGCTGCTCAAGCTTCGCTTCGACTTCGACCAATACGTCAACCTGCGCCCCTCCAAGCTGTGGCCGGGCACCACGAGCCCGCTGGCCGGCATCAAGCCCGGCGAGATCGACATGGTGGTGGTCCGGGAGGGCACCGAAGGTCTCTACGTCGGCGCCGGTGGCGTCCTGCACAAGGACACCCCCGCCGAGATCGCCACCGAGGAGAGCCTGAACACCCGGTACGGCGTCGAGCGGGTCATCCGCGACGCGTTCGCCCGCGCCGAGCGCCGCGACCGCCGCCACCTCACCCTGGTGCACAAGACCAACGTCCTGACCAAGGCCGGCAGCCTCTGGGCGCGCACGTTCGCCGCCGTCGCCGCCGAACACCCCGACGTCACCACGGAATACCAGCACGTCGACGCGGCCAGCATGTTCATGGTCAGCAACCCGCAGCGATACGACGTGATCGTGACCGACAACCTCTTCGGTGACATCATCACCGACATCGCCGCGGCCGTGACCGGCGGCATCGGCATGGCAGCCAGCGGCTCGGTCAACCCGGAACGCAAATACCCGTCGACGTTCGAGCCGGTGCACGGCTCGGCGCCGGACATCGCCGGCAAGGGCATCGCCGACCCGGCCGCCGCCATCCTCTCCGCCTCGCTGCTCCTCGAGCACCTGGGCCATGCGGACGAGGCCCGCCGGGTTTCCGAGGCGGTCGCCGCCGAGGTCGCGTCCCGCACGCCGGGCGCCGACCTGCGCACCGCCGAGGTCGGCGACCGGATCGCCACCGCACTCTGAGCGTTGTCTTAACGGCCGTTCGGGGTATCTTCGGGGAACAATTTTCCGCACGCCAGAAAGCAGGTCCCCGACGCCATGAGCGGTGGTGACAACCTCGATTTCGAGATCCGTCCGAACCCCGCACCGGTAGCCGCCGCCGAGCGCGACGCGTTGCTGGTGAACCCCGGGTTCGGCCGCATCTTCACCGACCACATGGCGACGGTGCGCTACGCCGACGGCAAGGGTTGGTACGACGCCCGCGTCGAGGCCCGGGCGCCGATCTCGGTCGACCCCGCGTCGGCGGTGCTGCACTACGCGCAGGAGATCTTCGAAGGCCTCAAGGCGTACAAGATGGCCGACGGTGGCGTGGCGATGTTCCGCCCCGACGCCAACGCGGCCCGGTTCGCCCAGTCGGCCCAGCGGATGGCCATGCCGCAACTGTCGGAGGGCACGTTCCTCCAGTCGCTGCGCGAGATGATCCGGATCGACCAGGAGTGGATCCCGCAGAGCGAAGAAGGCAGCCTCTACCTACGCCCCTTCGCGTACGCGAGTGAGGTCTTCCTCGGGGTGCGCCCCGCGCTCGAATACCTCTACCTGGTGATCGCCTCGCCGGTCGGCGCCTACTTCTCGGGCGGCGTCAAGCCGGTGTCGGTGTGGGTCAGCCCCGACTTCACCCGCGCGGCCCCCGGCGGCACCGGCGCGGCGAAGTGCGGCGGCAACTACGCGGCCGGCTTGTCGGCCCAGGCCGAGGCCATCGAGAACGGCTGCGACCAGGTCGTCTACCTCGACGCGGTGCAGCGCAAATACGTCGACGAGCTGGGCGGCATGAACGTCGTCTTCGTCCTCGACGACGGCAGCCTGGCCACCCCGCCGCTGACCGGCACGATCCTGCCCGGCATCACCCGCGATTCGGTGCTGAAACTGGCCCAGCGAGCGGGCCGCAAGGTGGCGGAGCGACCGGTCAGCATCGACGAGTGGCGCGACGGCGCGGCGTCCGGCCGGATCCGCGAGGCGTTCGCCTGCGGCACGGCCGCGGTGATCACGCCGATCGGCGTGGTCAAGTCCCCGGATTTCGAGTTCACCGTGGCCGATGGCGGTCCCGGCTCGGTGACCATGGGGCTTCGCAAGGAGCTCGTCGATATTCAGCGGGGGCGGGCTGCTGACCCGTTCTCCTGGGTGCATCGGGTGCTCTGAGCGGTGTCTCCTTGCGGTTGGACCTGGCTCGCTCACGGCCTGGCGCATGGTCGGGCTGAGCGGGCCCGCTGCGCTTAGCGGTCTGGCTGCCGCGCTGTGTACGCGGTGGGGGTGGTGGGTCCGGCAGGCCGGGCTGGATGCCAATTGAGCGAACATTCCGCGCCGGTGGCGGCCGTATCCGCGCCTCCGGCTGCCGGCGGCTGCGCCGGGCCGACCAGACCGGGTTTCCTACGGCCCCGAGCCATTGGTCGATGGCGGCGATGGTGCGGGGCGTGGCCGATCACGATCTGTTCTCGCGGGCAGCACCGCCGCACGCCCCGCCCCACCGCACGTCGGTCGGATCATGGCGCCTCGCTGCCACGTCGCGGCGTCGACCCACTACGAAAGCGGGGACAACAGGTGGGCTCGCAGGGCGGTGATTTCGGCGGGGAGCAGGCCGATCTCGCGTACGTAGTTCTCGATCGAGCCGTGCAAGGCCCGCAAGTCGGACAGGAACAGCAGCATGGCAGCGGGCGGGGAGTCGAACATGTGCTCGTTGCCCAGGACCGCTGACGGGTGATTCTCGAGCAGGTAGTCGGTCAGGCGCTTCATCGACGACGTGGTGAGCGCGTAGTCGGCGGCTATGTCCGAGTCGGACACGCCCAGCAGGGACAGGGTGAGCGCGCAGACGGTGCCGGTGCGGTCCTTGCCTGCCATGCAGTGCACGATCACCGGCGCCCGGGACGGGTCGGCGATGATCCGCAGGGAGGCGAGCAGGGCCTCGTGGCCGTCCTCGGCGAAGTTCAGGTAACGGTCGGCGAGCCAGCGTTCGTGGACGACGTCGCTCGAGTGCTCGACCTGTTCCCAGTCGACGTGCTCGAGCACCAGGTTGCGGTAGTCCAGGCCGTAATGTTCGGCCACCCGGCCGTACTTCTCGATCTCGAACGGCCGCCGCAGGTCGATCACCGTGCGCACGCCGAGCTCGGTGAACGCGGCCGCGTCCTGCTCGCCGAGGCGGTGCAGCGCGTCCGAGCGGAACAGCTTGCGCCAGCGCACCGTGCGACCGTCGAGGCCGGCGTACCCGCCGACGTCACGGAAGTTGTAGGTCTTCGAGAAACCGAGATTCCGGGGGTACGAGTCGGCCACCACGAACCCAACCTAGTCTCGAAAGGTGGAACAACGCTTCCCACGAGAGCCGAGAGTGGCATGCTTCATGTCGTGACCCACCCCGTGCTGATTATTGGCACCTAGCGCGCCGGCTGACGATTCGCCGACGTGCTGACCTCCCGCATCCGCGGGGGGTCTTTTTGTTGGGCCAGCCAAACCATCCTCGGAAAGGGATCTCCCCCATGGACTACCAGGTCTTCGACACCACGTTGCGCGACGGCGGGCAACGCGAGGGAATCAGCTACTCGGTCGCCGACAAGCTCGCGGTCGCGAAGCTGCTGGACGAGTTCGGTGTGGGTTTCATCGAGGGTGGCTGGCCCGGCGCCATGCCCAAGGACACCGAGTTCTTCGAACGGGCCAAGACCGAGTTGGACCTCAAGAACGCGCTGCTCGTCGCGTTCGGCGCGACCCGTAAGGCGGGCGTGGCGGTCGAGCAGGACAAGCAGGTCAAGGCGCTGATCGACGCCGAGACACCGGTTGTCTGCGTGGTCGCCAAATCCGACATCCGGCACGTCGAGCGGGCGCTGCGCACCACCGGCGAGGAGAACCTGGCGATGGTCCGGGACACGGTCCGGTTCCTGCGGGCGAACGGCCGGCGGGTGTTCGTGGACTGCGAGCACTTCTTCGACGGTTTCCGCCACGACCCGGCGTACACGGCAAGCGTGGTGCAGGCCGCGTTCGAGGCCGGCGCCGAGCGCGTGGTCATGTGTGACACCAACGGCGGCATGCTCCCGTCGATGATCACCAAGGCGATCGAGGAGGTCGTCGAGCGCACCGGGGTCAGCGCCGACCGGCTCGGCATCCACTGCCAGAACGACACGTCCTGCGCGGTCGCCAACACGATCGCCGCCGTCGAGGCGGGCGTGAAGCACTTCCAGTGCACCGCGAACGGCTACGGCGAGCGCCCCGGCAACGCCGACCTGTTCGCCACGGTCAGCAACGTACAGCTCAAGCTCGGGTTGAACGTCCTACCGGACGGCTGCCTCGAGAAGGCGACGCGGGTCTCCACCGCGCTCGCCGAGATCGCCAACATCGCCCCCGACACCCACCAGGCCTACGTCGGGGCCGCGGCTTTCGCTCACAAGGCGGGGTTGCACGCGAGCGCGATCAAGGTGGATCCGCTGCTCTACAACCACGTCGACCCGTCGGTTGTCGGCAACGACATGCGGATCCTGGTGACCGAGATGGCCGGCCGGGCCAGCATCGAGCTCAAGAGTCGCGAGCTCGGGCTGGACCTGGCCGGCCACCCGGACACCCTGACCACGGTCACCCAGAAGGTGAAGGACCTGGAGGCCGGCGGCTGGTCGTTCGAGGCCGCGGACGCGTCGTTCGAGCTGCTGGTACGCGGTGAACTGCCCGGCGCCGGCTACGTCCGCCCGTTCAACCTGGAGTCCTACCGGGTGCTCGTCGAGCACCGCGAGGACGGTTCGGTGGTGTCCGAGGCGACCGTCAAGGTGCGGGTCCGCGGCGAGCGGGTGATCGCCACCGCCGAGGGCAACGGCCCGGTGAACGCGCTCGACGAGGCGCTGCGGGTCGCGCTCTCGCAGCACTACCCGCAGCTCAAGACCGTCGAACTGACCGACTACAAGGTGCGCATCCTGGAAGGTACGCACGGCACCAACGCCGTCACCCGGGTGCTGTTGGAGAGCGGCGACGGCAACCGCGACTGGACCACCGTCGGCGTCCACGAGAACATCGTCGAGGCGAGCTGGGTCGCCCTCGTCGACGCGCTCACCTACGGCCTCGCCCGGACGACCACCGCGGCCTAGAGCGGCAGCCGCGCGGCGGCGGCGATCAGCGCGATCGCCTCCGCCGCCGGACCCGGGGGCAACTGTCGTCCGTCCCGCAGCCGCAGCGCGACCAGGTCGTCCGCGGCCTCGCGGTCGCCGATCACCCCGAGGTACGGGATCTTGCGCTCGGCGGCCGCGCGGATCCGTGCCCCGATCGACCCGTCGTCGTGCACCTCGGCCCGCAGGCCGGCGTCCATCGCGGCGTCCGCCAGCCGGCGGGCCGCCCCGGCATGCTCGGCGCCGATCGGGAGCACGTCGAGCTGCACCGGGGCGTACCAGGCCGGAAAAGCACCACCGTGCACCTCGATCAGGTGCCCGAAGAGGCGTTCCATCGAGCCGACCAGGCTCTGGTGCACCATCACCGGCCTCTCCCGCCCACCGTCCGCGGCCGCGAACTCCAGCCCGAACTGTCCGGGCTGGTGGAAGTCGACCTGGATGGTGGCGAGGGTCCAGTCGCGGCCGGCCGAGTCCTGGATCTGCACGTCGATCTTCGGCCCGTAGAACGCCGCTTCGCCGGGCGCCTCCGCGTATTCGAGCCCGGCCAGCGCCCCGCGGAGCAGACCCTCGGCGCGTTCCCACATGGCGTCGTCGCCGGCGTACTTGCCGGACGAGCCGCGCAACGACAGGCGGTACGCCGACGGCTCGAAGCCGAGCGCGGCGTGCGCCTTGCGCATCAGCCGGAGCACCGCCTCGACCTCGTCACCGACCTGGTCGAGGGCGCAGAAGTTGTGGGCGTCGTCGAGCTGGATGTGCCGCACCCGGGCCAGGCCGCCGAGCACCCCGGACCGTTCGGCGCGGAACATCGGCCCGATCTCGGCGATCCGCAGCGGCAGGTCACGGTACGACCGCTGGCGGGACTTGAAGATCAGGGCGTGGTGCGGGCACTGGGACGGGCGCAGCACCAGTTCGTCCCCGCCGAGCTGCATGGGCGGGAACATGTCGTCGGCGAAGTTGCGCCAGTGACCCGACATCTCGTACATCTGGCGTTTGCCCAGCGCCGGGGAATGGACGTGCCGGTAGCCGTTGCGGCGCTCCAGCTCGCGAAGATAGGACTCCACGGCGTGCCGGGCGGCCGCGCCGTCCGGCATCCAGAACGGCAGACCGGCGCCGATCAGCGGGTCGGAGTCGAAGAGGTCGAGCGCACGCCCGAGCTTGCGATGGTCGACAGACATGGTGGGGTCTCCCTGCGGAAAGAGGGCGAGACCCCAGCACTCCGGGCATCTCGCCCGGAGTGATCAAGTCAGTGCGGATCAACGCCGGGAACAACCGGCGTCGTCGTCACGAACCTGCGCATCATGCGGCCAGGTTAGGCCGCCCGGAGAGATGGCCGCATCCGAATTAGGCTGGCCCGGTGACGCCCCGCTTGGAGATCGAGTACTGCACCCAGTGCCGCTGGCTGCTGCGCGCCGCGTGGTACGCCCAGGAAGTCCTGACCACGTTCCCGCGCGACCTCGGCGAGGTCGCGCTCGTCCCCGGCATCGGCGGCGTCTTCGAGATCCGCCTGGACGGCGAGACGCTGTGGTCCCGCAAGGCCGACGGCGGCTTCCCCGAGCTGGCCGACCTCAAGCGCCAGGTCCGGGACCGGGTCGCCCCGGACCGCGACCTCGGCCACACCGACCGGGCCGGCTGACCGCACCCACCCCGCGGGCCTCAGGCGGCCGGAACGATCAGCTCGGCGATCAGGGCGCGGTGGTCACTGCCGGGGATGCGGTGCGCGGCCAATTTGCGGGCGCCGATTCGCTCGTCCACCAGAACATGGTCGATCGTGACCCGCGGGATGCCCGGGTGCTCCAGGTACGGCCAGGTGGGGACGAGTCCGCTGCCGGTGGCGTCGCCCGCATCCCGATAGCCGGAACCGACAAGCGCCCGCAACGAACGGTGGTCGAGCGTCGCGTTGAAATCCCCGAGCAGGACGCGGGGCGGTCCACCCGGATCGGGCTTCGGCTCGTCCTTGAGATCGGACTGCCACAGCTTGTTCTCGGCCGGACTCACCGGCGCCCGCGTGTGCACCGACTCGAACACGAGCGGCGCCGCACCCGGGGGCTGAACCGTCCCGTACGCCTGCCGGAAGCCGCCGCCGTTTCGCTTGTCCCCGCCCCCGGAAATCGGAAAGCGTGCGTAAATTCCCGAGCCGGACGCACCGGGCTCGTCGCCCAGCGCAGAATAGGGAAGCAATTTCAGAAGGCCGGCGTTCTCCAGCGCCCGCCGCCCGTTCGGGGTGAACTCTTGCAATGCCAGAACGTCGATCTGCCGATCCTCGACAAGCCGCACAATCGTCGCCGGATCGGCGCCGCCGATTAACATGTTGCTTGTCATGACGTGTAATTCCACCCCACGCGACGGCCCCGAGTCGCCGGTGCGCGCCCGCGGCAACACCACAATCGCATAGGCGAGCACCACGACGAACGCGACCAGCGCGGTGGTCCAGCGCCGCCCCACGACCGCAAGCACGACGGGCACAAGGCTCCAGCCGGCAACGTACGGTGTGAAGGCCATCAGCTGCACGAGCGCTCCCCGCTCCCAGCCCCCGAGCCGAAACACGAGCCACCCCACAGCCGGCACGATCAGCAGCCACAACAGCACACTGACCATCTTGCGCCGCTTTCTCGGTACGCTCATCGGCCGCACCACCGCCGCCGTGCTGACGATCTTCACACTGCCGAGGCTAGCCGCGCGTGGCCCACCCAGCCCTGGTCATCACCACCTCTGCACAACCTCTTCACGCGTCCGGTTCCTCTGCGCTTTTGGTTCCTCTGCGCTTTTGGTTCCTCTGCTGTCGGTCCTCCCGCGCCTGGTCCTCCTCCCGCGCCCGCCCCGCCCCGCGCCGCGCCCGTCCCGCCCCGCGCCGCGTCCCGCCCCGCGCCGCGTCCCGCCCCGCGCCGCCGCGTCTGGTCCTCCTTCCGCGCGGCCGGTTCTGCTCCTGCTGCCGCGCTTCCCATCGCTACCCCCGCTTCCCTGGTTCTCCGCTTCCCTTGTTCTCTGTGTGCCGTTTCTCCGGGCGATGCCGGTTCTCCCGCTGTTGGTTCCTGCTGCTGTGGTCCGCTGCGATCGTTGCCGGCGTCCTTCGCGGGTTGCCGTCGCCTCCTTGGGGCATTTCCTCCTCTTCGCGAGTCTTGCCGACTGTTTTGGGTGTTTCTTCACGAGGCGTTGCCAGCCACTGGGCCCGGCTCGAAAATTGTTCATTGATTCGTCGAACAAATTGCCTCCTTTCTGATTTTGGCATGATCGAAAACATGTCTGGCGATTGTCGGCGCGAGAAAATATAGCCATGCGGCAGCTGCAGCTATTCTCGGTCTCGGCAACCGCCGCCATGCGCGATCGAAGCAAGGCCCGCAATTATTCACCAGCCGGTGAAGCATTCCGCCGTGAGCACGAGCGGCATCGGCGGTGGGGCCTGACTCAGCGCCACGCCCGCAAGCTGTGCCGTTTGCACGGATGCTCCACCGGATGCCGCGCCGTTGGCCTGCACGACGACAGCGAGCGCATCCCTCCCTTGATCTGGGATGACGACATGCTCCCGACCCGCCCGCTGGCGCCCGAATGCCGCGACGCCGCGAGCAGCCATGACCTGCCTTCGCTTGAGGTCCGACCTCGCCCCGCCGAGCAGTTCGCGAGCGCAGACAGTTCCGCGTCGGCAACTCAGGAGCCAGAAGCCGCCCCGACCCGCCGCCCTCGCCCCGCCGGCGCCGCCCTGTCCGACGGGACCCGGGCCGACCACCAAGCGGAAGTTGTAAACCGGGCCAAAGTGGTCAGTCGGCCCGGAACGACGAATCCTGCCGAGGTGGCCCGCCCAGTGGAGGTGGCCGGCCCTGAGGTGGCCGGCCCTGAGGTGGCCGGCCGACCGGAGATGGCTGGTCCTGCCGAGGTGGTCGGCCGAGCGGAGGTGGTCCGCCTTGTGGAGGTGGCCGGCGCTGCCGACGTGGCCGGCCAGGGCGAGGTGGCCGGCCAGGGCGAGGTGGCCGGCCAGGGCGAGGTGGCCGGCCAGGGTGAAGTGGCGAGCCCAGCCGAAGTGGCCTGCCGTACTGAAGTAGCGAGTCATGTGGAAGCGGCCAGCCGGATGGAAGTGGTGAGGCGGCTCCAAGTGGCCGGCCGTGCTGAAGTGGCGAGGCTGCCGAAAGTGGCGAGCCCGCCGAAAGTGGCCAGTTGTGCTGAAGCCGCCAGCCAAGCGGAAGTGGCAAGCCATGTGGAGGTGGAGGGACCGGCGGAGGTAACCAGCCGAGCCGAAATAGCCGGCCGGGTGCAAGTGGCCAGGCAAGTACAGGCCGTTGCCGGCGGGCCAGTGGTAGCCCCGGCGCAGCCGGACCGGCGGGAAGCAGCAGCTGGCGAGGAGTTCGCTGACTCGGTGGAATTGGCCGGTCCGGTGGAGCCGGCCGATGGGGCTGGTCATGCGAGACCAACTGGCCAACCAGAAGCGGTCGGCCAACCAGAAGCGGTCGGCCAACCAGAAGCGGTCGTCGGACTACAGGAAGCGGCCCCTCGTGCAACAAAGGCCACCCGGGCGCCGCCGCCTCGTCCCGCCTTCCCCGGCGGCCGCAAAGCGGCTGACTGGGCGTTTGTTGCTGGCTGGGCGATTGTTGCTGGCCGAACGGGGACGCTGGGCTGGGTGGAGACGCTGGCTGAGGGAAGGCGCCGGACCCGGGCGGAGGCCGTTCCTCTGGCGAGAAGACAGGCAGCCGACCCGAGGCAGCAGGCCGGGTGGGGTCGACCGAGTGGGGGCCCAGCCGAGCCGAGGCAGGGCGGCGGGGTGGGACAGGTGGTCAGGGTCTGCGGCGTCTCGAAGGTCGGCGTCTCGGCGGCGGCTGCTGGTAGGGCGAAGGGCGTCGGTGGCACGGCCTGGCGGGAGAGGAGGTGGGTCTGGCGGCGGCTGGGGGCGCGAAGGGGTCGGTGGCACGGCATCGGCGGGGAGAGGGCGGGGCTCGCGGCGTTATGTCGAAACCGGGGCGGATCGGGGTGTGGCCTGCGGCCGAGATGCGATTACCGGGCTGGCGCGGAGGGGTTACCGACGCGCGAAGGATCAGGGTTCACGGCGGCGCTGGGGCCGGCGAGGCAGCGGGCTAGTCGCCGGGGAAGGAGCGGCGGTTCTTCTTGGTTTCGCCGCGGCGTTTTTTGCTGGCGATGCGGCGTTCCACGGAGCCCTTGGTGGGGCGGGTGGCGCGGCGCAGGCGGGGTGGGGCGGCTACGGCGGCGGCTACGATGCCGCCCAGGCGGGCGGCTGCGGCTTCGCGGTTGCGCAGCTGGGAGCGGTGTTCGGAGGCGACGACGGTCAGCACGCCCTGGACCAGGCGGGGTTCCAGTCGGGAGAGTGCGCGCTCCCGCAGGGCCGGCGGCAGCAGTGGGGAGCCGGCCAGGTCCCAGGACAGTTCGACGCGCGAATCGGTGGTGTTGACACCCTGGCCGCCCGGTCCGCTGGAGCGGGAGAAGCGCCAGGAGAGTTCGGCGGCCGGAATCGTCAGACGGTCGTTGACCCGGACATCCTCAAGCACGCCGCCCAGCATGGCACTCGGGGCGGCAAGACCGCCACGCGGTTATCGATCAAGCGCGGCAGGCGTTGACCCACGAGGCAGTATGGGTGGGTGACGTCCCCAAGTGCGCCGGTTGTCACCACCGGCTATCCGTGGCCAATTGAAACCACGCGACTGGCGAACGGCCTGCGGGTCGTGGTCAGTGCGGACCGGAGCTCGCCGGTCGTCTGCGTCAACCTCTGGTATGACGTGGGCTCGCGGCACGAGCCGGCCGGGCAGACCGGCTTCGCGCATCTCTTCGAGCACCTGATGTTCGAGGGCTCGGTGCACGTCCGGAAAACCGAGCACATGCGGCTCGTGCAGGGCAACGGCGGGTCGCTCAACGCGACCACCAACCCGGATCGGACGAACTATTTCGAGACCCTGCCGGCCGAGCACCTCGAGCTCGCCCTGTGGCTGGAGGCCGACCGGATGGGCGGCCTCGTTCCGGCCCTCACCCAGGAGACGTTGGACAACCAGCGCGAGGTGGTGAAGAACGAGAGGCGGCAGAGGTACGAGAACGTCCCGTACGGCGATGCCTGGTTGCGCCTGCTGGAGCTGCTCTATCCGCCCGGCCACCCCTACCATCACGCCACGATCGGGTCGATGGCCGACCTGAACGCGGCGAGCCTGGACACCTTCAAGGCGTTCCACCAGCAGTACTACGCGCCGAACAACTGCGTGCTCACGGTCGTCGGCGACACCAGCAAGGACGAGGTGTTCGCCCTCGCCGAGAAATACTTCGGGGCCCTCGAGCCGGTCGCGGACATCCCGCCGGCGCCTTCCGGGCACCTCACCGGGCCGGCGACGACCCCGGTGCGGGAAACGGTGACGGCGGCGGTGCCGGCTCCGCGGATCTACCTTTCGCACCGTACGCATCCCTTCGGCACCGCCGGCTACGACGCGGTGACCGTGCTCGCCACCATCCTCGGCAACGGTCGGGGCAGCCGCCTCTACCAGCGTCTCGCCGACGGCAAACGGATCGCCCAGCCGGACTATGTGGGCTCGTACGGCGTCGACCTCGCGCACGCCGCCGCGCCGCTGATCATCACGGCGACGGCGAAGGACGGGGTGGACGTGGCCGAACTCGAGGACGGCCTGTCCGAAGTGGTGGCGAGTCTGGTCACCGAGCCGGTCACCGAGGACGAACTGTCCCGGGCCAAGGCGCTGCTGACCACCGCTTGGTGGCGGTCGATGTCCACGGTGGGCGGCCGGGCCGACACCCTGGGCCGGTATGCGACCCAGTTCGGCGATCCCGCCACGGTGGCCTACCGGCTCCCGCAGTGGCTCGCGGTGACCGCCGACGACGTGACCGAGGCCGCCGCGTACGCGCTCAAGCCCGAATCCCGGGTGACGCTCACCTATCTCCCGGAGGACGACAAATGACCCTCGTGGCAACCCGACCCGGGACGGGCGAGGCTCGCCCGTACACCTTCCCGGAGATCCGCCGGGTGAGCGTGCGTGGCGGCACCGTGATCGCCGCCCACCTGCCGGGCCAGCTCCTGGCCAGCGCGATGCTGATGCTCGACGCCGGCGCCGCGCACGAGCCGGACGGCCGTGAGGGCACCGCGACGGTGCTCGCCAAGTCGCTCGAGGAGGGCACGGCGACGCGGGACTCGGCGGCCTACGCCCTCGCCCTCGAGGGCCTCGGCGCCGAGCTGTCGCCGTCGGTGGACTGGGACTCGTTCCGGGTCGGCGTGTCCGCGCCGGTCCCGCTGCTGTTGGACGCCGTGCGCCTGGCCGCCGAGGCGGCCCGCACGCCCCGGCTCGATCCCGCCGACGTGCTGCGGGTGCGCGACGACGAGGTGACGGCGCTGCGGATGGACTGGGCGCAACCGGGTCCGCGCGCCGACGCCACCCTGCGCTCCGACCTGTTCGGCACCGGTCGGTTCGGCCGTCCGCTGCACGGTGACCCGGCGTCGGTGGCCGCGGTGACCGTTGCGGACGTGCTCGCGTTCCACCGGTCCTGGCTGCTCACCCCGGGCGTGCTGCTGATCGCCGGCGACCTCGACACCCTCGACCTGGCCGCGCTCGGCGAGGCGGCGTTCGACGGCACCACCGCCACCGCGCCGGCGGCCGGCGGAACGCTGCCGTGGACGACCCGCGACCAGCGCCGGGTGATCCTGGTCGACCGGCCCGGTTCGGTGCAGTCGACGCTGCGTCTCGGGCACCGCGCGCCCGAGCGGGCCAACCCCGACTACGTCCCGATGACGCTGGCCGCCACGGTGCTGGGCGGGGCGTTCACCTCCCGGCTCAACCACCTGATCCGTGAGGTGAAGGGCTACACCTACGGGATCCGGGGCAGTTATGCGATGTCGCGCCGGTTCGGTCGTTTCGAGGTGGCGGCCGGCGTGCAGACCGCGGTGACCGTGCCGGCCATCGTGGACACCCTCGGCGAGATCGACCGTACGCAGGTCGACGGGGTCACCGAGGACGAGTTGGCGGTGGCCCGGTCGTGGCGGGCCGGGCAGCTGTCGGTGGAGATGCAGACGCCGGGGGCGATCGTCGGGGCGCTGGGCACGCTGGTGCTGCACGGCCTGCCCGACGACTACTATCCCGCGGTGCGCCGCGAATATCTGGAGGCGACGGTCGACCAGGTGTCGGCGGCCGCGGCTGCCCACCTCAACCCCAAGGGCCTGACCCTGGTGGTCGAGGGCGACGCGGCGGCCTTCCGGGACGAGCTGATCGCGGCCGGCGTCGGCGAGGTCGTGGACGCCGAGATCTGACCGGACGACGGCGGGGCTATCCCGGCCCCGCCGTCTCCCGGTAACCACGGAAGCCGCCGGCGCCGGTCGCGGCCAGCATGCCGTGCACGATCGCCCGGCTGACGGCGTCGGCGGCGACTTCGAGCAGCCGGTTGAACGCGGTCAGCCCGAGCGCCGGCCCGTCCCCGGTCGCCAGCACGAAAATCGTGTCCCCGTCGAACATCGAGTGCACCGGCCGAACGGCGCGGGCCATCCCGTCGTGCGCGACCCCGGCGAGTTTCTGGCACTGAGCCTTGGTGAGAGCGGCGTCCGTCGCCACCACTCCGATGGTCGTGTGCAGGCCCACGCCCGGACCGTCGCTCCGCGCCGTTGCCGGCATCCCGGAAACGGGCGGGAAGTCGGCAACGGCCAGTTCGTCGGGCAGCAGCAGCGGCAAACCGTGGAGGGCCCCTGTTGCCGGGTCGACGCAGGAGCCGACGGCGTTGACCGCGACCAGCGCCCCGACCGTGATCTCCGTCGGCGAGGTGGGGTCGGGCGGGAGGACGGCGCTGGCCGAGCCGACCCCGCCCTTGAGACCGCCGGCCACCGCGCCGGTGCCGGCGCCGACCGTGCCCATCGGCACCGGGCCCGCGCTCGCGGCGTCGAACGCGGCGGCGCCGAAACTCGCGTCCGGGACCGCCGACCAGTCACCGCCGCGACCGAGATCGAACAGCACCGCGGCCGGCACGATCGGCACCACCTGGCCGGGCTCGGACCCGACCGGGAACCCGATGCCGGCCGTCGCCAGCCGGCGCATCACGCCGCCCGCCGCGTCCAGACCGAACGCGCTGCCACCGCCCAGGACCACCGCGTTGACCCGGTCCACCAGATTGCGGGGGTCCAGCAGGTCGGTCTCCCGGGTGCCGGGACCGCCGCCGCGGACGTCCACCCCGCCGGTCGCGCCGGCCGGTGGCGCCAGCACCACGGTCGTCCCGGTGAGCCATCCGTCGCCGATTCGCTCGTAATGGCCGACCCGGATGCCCGCCACATCGGTGATGCCGTTGAGCCGTCCGGGTCTGATTCCGGTCACGCCACTCACAGTAGCCGGATTCCGCGCCGGGGGACCGCTAGGTTCGGCCCCATGACGATCACCAGCACACCGGCCGGGGTGCGGCCGGCCCGGCGGGTGACCCGCGCGGTGCTGCCGGCCCTGCTGGCGCTGCCCGGCCTGCTGTGGGCGGTCGTGCGCCTGTTCGGCTGGGAGCGGGGCCCGCTGGTGCAGTTGCTGGCCTTCACCCCGTACGTCGTCGTCTGGGCCTTGGTGCCGTTGCTGATCGCCCTGGTGGCCCGCAAGTGGCTGGTGGCGGCGGTGGCCGCGGTCGTGGTGGCGGTGCTGGCGGCGTGCGTGCTGCCGCGAGCCCTGCCGGACGCCGACCGGGGACCGGCAGGCGGGGTGCGACTGACGGTGATGACGATCAACGTGTACATCGGGCGGGCCGATCCGGCCGCGGTGGTGCGGCTGGTCCGCGACAACGACGTGTCGGTGCTGGCATTGCAGGAGTTCACCCCGGTCGAACGCAACGGATTGACGGCGGCCGGCCTGGATCGGCTGTTGCCCTACCACGCGCTGGCCGACGTCGCCGGGACCACGGGTTCCGGTCTGTACTCCCGTTTCCCGGTCACCGGGCCGGGCTCGGTGACCGGGAAAGGCCAGAACCGGCAGGCGTACGCGACGGTCGAGCCGCCCGGCGCGACCCCGCTGACCGTCGAGTCGGCCCACCCGCTCGCCCCGTACGCGGTGTCCGCGCTCGCCGACTGGCGCGCGGACCTGGCCGCCGAGCCGGTCCCGGCGCCGAACGGTAATCCGGTGCTCCTGATCGGCGACTTCAACTCCACCCTCGACCACGCCCCGGTGCGCGCCCTCATCCGGCAGGGCTACCGGGACGCTGCCGACGCGGTGGGCAAGGGCCTGGTGCCGACCTGGGGACCGTACGGCGCGGA
Organism: Paractinoplanes ferrugineus; assembly: GCF_016862195.1. Classification (GTDB taxonomy): domain Bacteria; phylum Actinomycetota; class Actinomycetes; order Mycobacteriales; family Micromonosporaceae; genus Actinoplanes; species Actinoplanes ferrugineus. The sequence continues at coordinate 36,204 of NZ_BOMM01000004.1, forward strand.
GAAGCTGCCCCCGGTGACGCTGGACCACGTCCTGGTGGACAGGCGCGTCGGCGTACGCGAGGTCGCCGTGCACGGGGTGGCCGGCAGCGACCACCGCGCCGTGATCGCCGAGCTGACCGTGCCGGCGGCCGGGGCGGTCCCGACCGCACGGTGACGGCGGCCATCGGCGCCACACCTTCGTCTCGGTATTACTCAGCGTGGACCCTCAATGTTCAATGAGCCGGTGGCTATCCGGGCTATCGGACCGTCCACCTTGCTTAGACAACGGTGAAGAATATTGAGACTCATATTTGTGATGGCTACCTTCGAAATCAAGTCGAGCCCCAAATGCGGTTCGACCTGACGGGGGATATTTCATGAGAATCAAATCAGGGTTGCGGTCGGCCGTCACTATTTTCACCACCACTGCGGTGGTGTCGACGATGGCGATTGTCGCAACTGTGGTGCCGGCCTCGGCATCGACCACGGTTTCGGCGGCGTCGGGCTCGGGATTCGTCTCGTCCCCGCCGGTCAACCTCTCCGACGATGCACTCGCGGCGGGGGTGAAGCATCTCGCCGAGGTGAACGCGTCGGCCACCCGGACGTCCGGTAAGCAGGCCGAAGGTCTCGTTCGGGCCGTTCGTTCGCAGGTCAACTCGAGGGCGGTCCGGCTCGTCGCGGTCGATCCGGCCGAGTTGGCCTGGTCCGGTGCCGAGCTGATCCAGGCCAAGGAAGGCGGTGTCGCGGTCCGCGTGCCGGCAGGCGAGGACAAGGCCGACCCGAGCGCGGTGGCATTCATCCTCGACGGCCATCGCGTCACCTCTGTCATGGAGCAGAAGTTCAGCCCGGTCTCGTCCACCGCGCTGCGACTCCAGTTCTACGTCAACGGCCACAATCGCCTCGACAAGGTCGCCGACTCGGCCACGAAGGTCGTCTCGGACTATGCCGACTGGACGCCCGGTGGAACCCCGACCCTGTCGCTGAGCTGGAGCAAGCTGAACAACTGCCTCGCCTCGATGGGTATCCCGTGGGCCGTCATCACGCTCCTCTCCGTGGCGTGCGGCATAGCGTGTGCGCTCACGGCCGGCTTCGCGTGCGCCGCATGCCTGCTCGAGGCCGGCGCGGGAACGTTGAGCACGATCCAGTACTGCCTCAGCAAGTCCTGAGAACCAGGGGAACCGCGGCCTGCCTCCTGACGGCGGGCCGCGGTCTTTCTCTTGCGCGTACGCGACCGGCGAAGGACTTCGCTCCGACCACAGGTGACCGATGTGCGAACGCTGTCGGTAGACTGCCGGGCGAGAGATTTCGCGCCGTTGCGATTCACCGAGATGTGAAGAGGTAGAGCATGCGACCTCGCCGATTGAACATCACGTTCGGCTGTATATTCGCAGCTTTGGCCGCTTCCATTCCGTTCGTGCATGTTCCCTATTACGCCATCATCGCCGCTGTCGGGCTCATCGTTATTTTGGCCATCTGGATGACAATTCTGGCCAAGAATTCCTGAGTACCGCTCCCGATTTTTCGGTCGCCAACTGCTGGCTGGTTGCACATAGTGACATCGGCCGCCGGCCGTCCGAAGCCGAGCCCTTGCGGGGCGCCGCTAGCGTTCGGCTCGGGAGGCGGACATGGGGGCAGCGGGTTCGGCGGGACGACGGGGAATGGCTTTCCTCGGGTACGTGGTGACGGTGGTGCCGTTGGCCGGGATCGTCGCGGCGTACCAGAACCGGGCGTTCGAGGGTGTGGGCTGGCACGGCGGTCAGTACGCCGAGGCGTTCGTCGTCGGCACGCTGGTCCTGCTGGTTGCGGGGGCGGTGCTGCAGGCCTGGCCGGCGGGTTCGGCGTGGCGGTCGGTCGGGCGTGGCATCCTGTTGGCCGGCGTGACCGGCATCTTCCTCACGCTGATCTTCATGGTCCTGGTGGGCTATGCCCTGTCCCACATGCGGTTCGTCTGATTGGACGTTTTGTACAGGCTGGTGGCGTTATAGGTGCCACCCACGACCTGTGCGAGTGCCCCGGCAAACCCAGGGCGTCGACGCCGGCAAAAGATCGCCCTGCCCGACCAGGCCGCCACCATTGACCCGAGCCTGACCAAGACCTGGGTCGATGCCGGCTCACCGGTGGTTGAACGGGGCGACCGCCTCGCGGCTGCGGGCGGCGCCTTCCGGGCCGAGCAACTCCTCGCACACCCGGATCAGCCGCGCCCGCAGCGCGGCCGCCCGGCGGGCGAACTCGCGCTGACGAGCGACGTACTCCGCTTTGCCCTCCGGGGTTTCGATCTTCACCGGGTCGTGGCCGTAGGAGGTCAGGTCGTAGGGGCTGGCCTGCATGTCGAGCAGGCGGATGTCGCCGGCCAGGGCGAAGCAGTCGAGGGCCAGCGCGCCCGGCACGGCGGGACCGAGCTTCTGCGCCCACTTGTGCACGTCCATCGCGGCGTGCAGGCAGCCGGGCTGGTCGAGGTCGACCTGGGTGGCCCGGGTGGGCTGCAGCCGGTTCAGGCCGACCGCCTCGGGAGTGAAGAAGCGGAACGCATCGAAATGCGTACACCGGATGGGGTTCTGCTCGACCACGCGGTCGGTCTCGGCCTGGCCGAGACGCAGGGGCAGCGGGTGGCGGTGGTCGGGGTCGCGGTAGACCATGGCCCACTCGTGCAGCCCGAAGCAGCCGGAGAACACCGGGCGGGACGCGGTCGCGGTGAGCAGGCCGTGGATGTAGCGGACGCTCTCGCCGCGCGCCTGCAGGAAGGCGGCTTGGTCGAGGGTGACCACACCGTCGGGGTAGGTCATGTAGAACTTCCACGCGGCCTGCTCGGCGAGACCGGTGGGGGCCGGTGCGAGGCCCGCGCCGACGCCGGGGTGCCACCGGCGCAGTTGGGCGGGCCGGGTGCCGTAGTAGTCGTAGAGGAAATCCTCGATCGCGTGCTTCTCGCCGGTGGCCCGACGCGCGCGGTGACCCGCGGTCATCTCGTCGGCCCGCTCGGCGTGGGCACTGGCGAGGGGAATCCAAGTCACCGAGGGCAGCGTCGTGGTGAGCGCCCTCACCTGCTTGATCCCCATCGCATCAGCGTATCCAGCCGACGCGATCAACACGATCACCGTTAGGCGCGAATGAGGTCCGCCACGGGTGCCGGAGCACTCAAATCTGGTGCATTGTGGTCGAATTCCGGCGTCATGATCAGCTTGGCATCGGGAATCGTCTCGACAAGCAAGGGCAAGATCCGACTGAGGTACGCGGGGGAGCGCCCGCCACCGAGCAGCAGAACCGGGGCGGTGATCCCCGCGTAGCGCTCGCCGCCGGAGTCCAGCGCCTTCGTCGCCCCGGACTCGGCCAGGACGGTCGGCAGCAGCTCACGGGTGGCCCGGCCCTCGGCGGTGAACCGGGTCATCGCCCAGGCGACCGCCGTGGCGAGCGGCCCGCCGGGCAGGAACTCCATCGAGTGAAAGAAACAAATCATCGCGCGGGCGTCCTTGCCCTCGCTGAGCAGCCGCTCGTAACGGGGCATCCAGCCGCTCGGCATGGAGCCGTCGATGCTGACCGCCGGCTCGTAGGCGATGACCCGGTCGAGGTCGGTGCGCAGGCCGGTGTGCAGAGCGATCAACCCGCCGTAGCTGTGCCCGAAGATCTGCCGCGATCCGGTCTCGGACAGCACCTCGAGCGCGTCGGAGATCTCGACGTCGAGGCTGTAGGCCGCGTCCTGCGCGGGGCTGCGCCCCCGACCGCGCCGTTCGACGACGTGCACCGTGTAGCTGTCGGACAGGGCCTCGGCCAGGGCGGCGTAGTGGCGCGCCCGCCGTGTCGAGCCGGGCAGGACGACCAACCCGGGTCCTTGACCGACGGTCGTTACATCGACAGAAGACATGCGCGTAAATGTAGTACACCTACTACATCTTTGATAGACTGCTGGACATGGGAGGAATGACTTTGACGGGGGAGCTCGATGCCGGCGCTGTGCTGCCGGTCGACGAGCGGGTCATTGACGTCCGTGACCTGCGCATGCGTTATGGCACCAAGGACGTGCTCGATGGGGTGAGCTTCACCGCCCGGCGCGGCGAGGTGCTGGCCCTGCTCGGGCCCAACGGAGCCGGCAAGACCACGACCATCGAGATCCTCGAGGGTTTCCGCATGCGGTCGGCCGGCCAGGTCAGTGTGCTGGGCCTCGACCCGGCGTCCGGCGGCGAGGGCTGGCGCGCCCGCCTCGGGGTGGTGCTGCAGTCGTGGCGCGACCACGGCAAGTGGCGGGTGCGCGAGCTGCTCCAGCACCTGGGCACCTATTACGCGCCCTATTCCACGGCGGAGATCCGCAAGCCGTGGCCGGTCGACGAACTGCTCGACGTCGTGGGCCTCACCCCGCAGGCGGGCCAGCGGGTGATGCGGCTCTCCGGCGGTCAGCGCCGTCGCCTCGACGTGGCGATCGGCATCGTCGGCCGGCCCGAGCTGCTGTTCCTCGACGAGCCGACGACCGGCTTCGACCCGGCCGCCCGCCGTGAGTTCCACGACCTGGTGCACCGGCTGACCGATGTGGACGAGACGACGATCCTGCTGACCACCCACGATCTCGACGAGGCGGAGAAACTGGCCGACCGCATCGTGATCCTCAACGGCGGCCGGATCATCGCGGACGGCTCGGCCGACGAGCTGTCCCGCCGGGTGACCGGCCTCACCGAGGTCCGCTGGACCCGCGACGGCCGGCGGTTCATCCACTCCGCGCAGGACGCGACCGGGTTCGTCCGGCAGCTCTTCCTGCAGTACGGCGAGGACATCGACGACCTCGAGGTGCGCCGCAACAGCCTCGAGGACACCTACATGAAGCTCGTGCTCGACGCCGAGGGAGGCGCGCGATGATCTCCGGCCTGCGCACCGGCCTGTCCCGTGGCGTGATCGAACTGCGCCAGACCCTGACCACACCGGTCGACCTGTGGACGTACCTCTTCCCGGCCCTCATCCTGCTCGGGACGATCTTCTTCATGCGGGACGCGGATGTGCCGGGCACGTCGTTCTCGCTCGGCGCGAGCACCCTGCCCGGCGTGCTGGGCATGGGTCTCGCCTTCGGCGGGCTGATGACGGTGTCGCAGCAGCTGGTGGTCGAGCGGGAGGACGGCACGCTGCTGCGGGCCAAGGCCACGCCGAACGGGATGAGCAGCTATCTGCTCGGCAAAGCCGTGTCGGTCGGCGGGATGACCCTGGTCAGCCTGCTTCTCCAGCTGATTCCCGGGGCGTTGCTGGTCGACGGTCTGCACGTGGGCCCGCTCGGCTGGCTGACCCTGGTCTGGCTGGTCCCGCTGGCCTTCCTGGCCACCATGCCGATCGGTGCGGTGCTCGGCTCGATCTTCGAGAACCCGCGCAACATGGCGGCGGCGATCCTGCCGATCTTCGGGCTGGTCGCGATCTCCGGCATCTTCTACCCGATCACCAGCATGCCGGGCTGGGTGCAGGCCATCGGGCAGCTCTTCCCGATGTACTGGCTAGGGTTGGGCATGCGCTCGGTGTTCCTGCCCGACTCGATGGCGGCGGTCGAGCTGACCCACTCCTGGCGCCACTTCGAGACCTTCGGTGTGCTCGCGGTCTGGGTGCTCCTCGGCCTCACGCTGGCGCCGGTGGTCCTGCGGCGGATGGCCCGCCGGGAGTCGGGTTCGGCGGTCGCGGCGCGCCGGGAGCGGGCGATGGCGACGATGGGTCGTTGAGGGAGCAATGGGCAACAGCGAAGTCACGTACAACCGGATCGCGATGCTGCGCGCCGAGCGCGGCATCTCGCGGCGGCAGCTCGCCGACGCCCTGGGGGTGCACTACCAGACGGTGGGCTACCTGGAGCGCGGCGAGTTCAGCCCGAGCCTGCACCTGGCGCTGCGGATCTGTGCGTACTTCGAGGTGCCGGTCGAGGTGGTCTTCTCGCTCGACCCGTTCCCGCGGCTGGGCGCGGAGTCGAACAGCGCGGCCCGACCGGCGTAGATTTCGGGGAAGACCTCTAGAGATGGGGATTTTTCCGTGCGTTTCGCCCGCTTTGTTCATGCTGGTGGAGTTTCGTTCGGCGTCGTCGAGGGCGCCGAGGGCGAGGGCCAGACGATCGCCGAGATCGACTCGATTCCGTTCGCCAACGTCAAGTTCACCGGTCAGCGCTGGGCGCTCGCCGACGTCCGGCTGCTCGCCCCGATCTTCGCGAGCAAAGTGATCGGAGTCGGCCGCAACTACGCCGATCACGCCGCCGAGCTCGGCAACGAGGTGCCCAAAGAACCGCTGATCTTCCTGAAGCCGTCCACCTCGGTGATCGGCCCCAACGACGCCATCCGGCTGCCACCGCAGTCGAAGCGGGTCGAGGAAGAGGCCGAACTCGCCGTCGTGATCGGCGCGAGCGGCGCCCGCCGGGTCGACCGGGCCGGCGCCGAGGCGGCCATCTTCGGCTACACCATCGGCAACGACGTCACCGCCCGCGACCTGCAGCGCAGTGACCCGCAGTGGACCCGGGCCAAGGGCTTCGACTCGTTCTGCCCGATCGGCCCGTGGATCGTCACCGACCTCGACGTGAGCGACGTGGAGATCCGCTGCGAGGTCGGCCGCGGCCCGGACAGCATGGAGATGCGCCAGATCGGCCGCACCAAGGACATGGTGTTCGACATCCCCACCCTGGTGTCGTACGTGTCGCACGTGATGACCCTGCTGCCCGGCGACATCATCCTCACCGGCACCCCGGCCGGCGTCAGCGAACTCGCCGCCGGCGACACCTGCTCGATCTCCATCCAGGGCATCGGCGAACTGCGCAACCCGGTGGTCTCACTGGAATAGCGCCACCGCCGCCGCCCACGTGAGGTCGTTCGCCGCCCGGTACGCCCGGGCCACCTCCTCGGTGGTCAGGGCGAGCCGGGCGTTCTTCTCGGCAGCGTCCCGGTCGCGTACCTCATCCGGGGTGAAGATCGCCGAACCGAGGGTCGACCGCTCCCGTTCGGCGACCGCCAGCAGCGTCAGCGCCAGCTCCGGTTCCGCCAACTGGGCGAGCCCCTCGACGGCGTCCAGCTGACCCTCGGTGATGCCCAGCCCGGTGTAGATCGCCAGCGACTCCCGCAGGTAACCGCCCGCCGCCTCGACGTGACCCCGGCGGCGGGCCACGATGCCGAGGTTCGCCAACGCGGCGGCCTCGCCCCGCTTCTCGCCGATCGCCCGGAACGCCCCGAGGGCCCGCTCGAACAGCGGCCCGGCCTCGTCCAGGCGATCCAGGCAGCGCAGCGTCCCGGCGGTGTTGTTCAGCCCGGCCGCGATCATCCGGGCATCGTCGGCCGCCTCGGCCCGGTCCAGCGCCTCGCGGCCGTACGCCAGCGACGCGGCGAAGTCACCCTGGCCCTGGGCCGTGATCAGCAGATTGTTCAGCGCGGCCAGCACCCCGGCGCGGTCGTCGAGTTGCCGGAACGTCGCCAGGCACTCCTCGCCCAGCCGCCGCGCCTCGGTCAGGTCACCGCTGTTGCGGGCCAGCGCGGCCGCCGCCCGCAGCGCCTTCCCCCGGGCGGCCGACGGCTCCACCGACCGGGCGAGCCCGTGCCGCAGCCAACCCCGCCCCTCGGCCATCCGCCCGGTGATCCACCAGTACCACCACATGGCGGCGGCCAGCGTCAATGCGTCGTCCTCCGCGCCGTCGGTCAGGGACCACTCCAGCGCGGCCAGGATGCTCGGGTGCGCGGCGTCCATCTCGGCCAGCCAGGCGGTGTGCGCGGGGCCGTCGGGCGGGGGCGGAGCAGCGAGCCGATCGAGCCAGAGACCGGTGAAGCGGGACCGGGCGGGATCGCCGGCTCCGAGGCGCTCCGCCGCGTACTCCCGGATCGTCTCGGTCAACCGATAACGCGAACCGTCCCACTCCACCATCGAGCGGTCGGTGAGCCGGGCGAGCGCGTCGAGCGCATCGGACCCGTGCACCGCGGTCGCGGCGGCCGGGTCGAACGGGCCGGCGAAGAGGCTGAGCCGGTCCAGCAGCCGCCGCTGGGCCGGATCGAGCAGGTCGTAACCCCAGTCGATGGCCGCCCGCATGGTGCGATGGCGTTCCACCGGGGAAGCGCCCACCAGAAGGTCGAGCCGGGCCAGGGCCTCGGTGAGCGGCAGCGATCGCAGCCGCGCGGCCGCCAGCTCCAGGGCCAGCGGCAGGCCGTCGAGCCGGCGGCACAGCGCGGCGGCCTGCTCCCGCTCGGCCGCGCGCAGCCCGCTGCCGCCGCGGGCCGCGCTCACCCGCTCGGCGAACAACCGCATCGCATCAGCCGAGCTCAGACCGGACAGCGGCCACACCGCCTCACCGGTCACACCCAGCGGTTCCCGGCTCGTTGCCAGGACCCGCAACCCCGGCACGGCCCCGATCAGCTCGTCCACCGTCGCCGCGGCCGCCGCCCGCAGGTGCTCACAGTTGTCCACCACGAGCAGCGCCCGGCCGTCCCCGAGGTGCCGGGCCAGTGCCTCGATCGGGGTGCCGCCGGGCTCGTCGCGCACCCCGGCCGCGGCCGCGAACCGGGTGGCGTCGGCCGACGCGTAACCGGCCAGCTCGACCACGACCACGGTGTCGTACTCGGCGGCGACCTCGCGAGCCAGCTCGTAGGCGAACCGGGTCTTTCCGCAGCCACCCGCGCCGGTCACGGTCAGCAGCCGGGTCTCGCCGGCCAGCCTGTGCGCGCGGTCCAGCTCGGCGCGCCGGCCGATGAACCGGCTGCGTGATCCGGGCAGCCGGGGCGCGGGGCGATCCAGCGTCGGGTCCCGCCGCCGGATTCCCGCGGCCAGAGCCACGAGAACCGGTCCGGCTTGCATGCCGTACGACCGGAGCACCGTGACCGCCCGATCGAACACCGCCAGCGCCTCGGTCGAGCGCCCGGCCCGGTGCAACCCCAGCATCAGGCGCTCGACCAGTGGCTCGGACGCCGGATCGGTCGTCACCCAGGCGCTCAGCTCGGCCAGCACCGGGCGCCCGGCGGCCACCTCGCGGTCGGCCCAGTCGCGGCGGGCCGACCACAGCAACTCGGTGAGCCGGGCCGCGGCCGCCTCGACGATCGGGCCGGTGCCGCCACCCTCGTACGCCGGTCCGCGCCACAGCCGGAGATCGCCGCTCGCCTCGAACTCGGCCGCGTCCAGCTCGCCGGGGCGCACGGCGTAACCGGCGGCGGTCGAGAGCAGCCGGTCGCCGACGACCCGGCGCAGCGCGGACGCGTGCACCTGCAGGGCCGGCCCGGCGGTCGGCGGCGCCCCCTCCGGCCACAACTCGGCGATCAGTCGCTCGGCTGACAGCACCCGGCCGTCCGCCGCGATCAGCGCCGCCAGCAGGGCACGCGGCCGGGGAGCCAGGGCCGCGGCGGTTCCGTCGGCCGTCCTCACCCGCACCGGGCCCAGCACCTCGAAGCGCATCGCTCTCCGTCTTAAGCGTTTGTTTGGCGGCCGCCTCCACGCTAGCGGGCGCACAACAGCGAGAGCAGGGGGCGAAAAGGCATGACCAAGGGGACTCGGCTCGCGATTGCGGGCTGTCTGCTGGCGATGACGGCGGCGTGCGGGAACGACGGCACGGCCGCGGCCGGCGGCGGGGGAGCGGCGGACACCGGGCCGGTGGCGGGATCGCCGGTCATCGAGATCACTGTGGACGTGACCGGCGACGTGACGGTCAAGGGCAGCACGACCGCGCTGGCGGCCACCAACAACGGCGTCGACTACACCAGCTGCGAGCAGTACGCCAACGGCGAGGACGGCAGCAACGGCAACAAGTACTTCGTCCTGCCCAAGTTTCTCAGCGGCCCGATCAGCGGCAAACAGGTGTTCGTCGGCGCCATGGTCAAGGGCTACCACGGCCCGGCCGGCTACCGGGCCAACCAGATGACCGACGCCGGCTCGCCGCCCGGGGTCAGCTTCGACGGCAACCTGTACTTCATGGGCGAGGACTCGGGTGCGTCCGTCACCGTCGACGGCAACGGCGGCGGCCACTGGGACTTCACGTCGCTGTCCGTGCAGAACGCCGATGGAACCCGGACCAACGGCAAGCTGGCCGGCAGCGTCACCTGGACCTGCAAGAATCCCTGACCGGAAGAGGGGGTTCGAGGTGAAGATCCTGGTAACCGGAGCTACCACGAACATCGGCCGGATGGTCGTGGACGAACTGCTGGCCCTCGGTGCGGGCGACGTGCGCGCGCTGACCATCGACCCGGAGCGGGCCGCCCTGCCGCCCCAGGTCGAGGTCGCACGCGGGTTCCTCGGGCGGCCGTCGACGCTGCCCGCCGCGTACGCCGGGGTGGATGTGCTCTACCTCGCGCCCCACCTGCCGACCGCGACCGAGGCGTGCCGGCTGGCCGCAGAGGCCGGTATCGGGCGCATCGTCGACCTGGCCGGCCCCAAGGGCGCGCACTGGCAGGGCATCGAGGACGCGGTCGAGGCATCCGGGCTGCCGTTCACCCACCTCGAGCCGGGCGAGTTCATGGCCAACTCGGCGATCTGGAGCCGGCAGATCCGGGCCGGCGACGAGGTACGTGATGGGCACGGCGATGCCGCCAACGCCCCGATCGCGCAGGAGGACATCGCCGCGGTCGCCGCCCGCGCCCTGCTCGACAACTCGCTCGCCGGGCGGTCGCTCGAGCTGACCGGGCCGGAAAGCCTCTCCCGGCGCCGCAAAGTGGAGATCATCGGTGCGGCGCTCGGCCGTGAGCTTCGTTACGTCGAGTTGCCCCGCGACGAGGCGATCGCCGAGCTGTCGAAAGACATGGGTGAGCACGCCGCCTGGTACCTGGACGGCCAGGCGGCCTTCGTCGACCACCCCCAGCAAGCCGTCGCCACGGTCGCCGAAATCGCGGGCCGACCTGCGACGACGTTCCTCACGTGGGTGCGCGCGAACGCCTCTCTGTTCCAAGACCCGTAACCCGATTTGGTTGGCCCGGGGTGGTCGGGTAGAGTTCCTTCTCGGCGCGGGAAACCGGGCCAATGGGGTATGGGGTAATTGGCAGCCCGACTGATTCTGGTTCAGTTAGTCTAGGTTCGAGTCCTGGTACCCCAGCGCTACCGCTCCTGCGAAGGAGGGTGGAGCTGGACTTCTGATAGAGTTCGGCCCGCCACTCACGCGGAAGCGGAAGTGAAATAGCAAGTCCTGGCCCCGTCGTCTAGCGGCCTAGGACGCCGCCCTCTCAAGGCGGTAGCGAGGGTTCGAATCCCTTCGGGGCTACATTCGCAGGTGAGCCCTGCCAGCACACCACGCTGGCAGGGCTCATTTCGTATTTCTGCCGGGGGGCCGAGCCCCCCGAGCCCCCCACGGTGTGAAGGTTGCGCTGGGTGGTGGGCGAGCGCATGGGCGAGCGTGGCGGGTGGGGCGAGCGGGGCCGGTGGGGCGAGCGGGGCCGGTGGGGCGAGCGGGGCGGGTGGGGCGTGGCGACTTTGTCGGATTCGCCGGGGGGCTGGGACCGCGTCGGGCCACGGACCGGGCCGGGAGCGACGCACCAACTAGAACGCCGCCTGCGAGCTTTCGCGATTGTGGGACCGGTGGGCGGTGAGCTCGGAGGCGCCTTGCCGGGTGCAAGGTTGCGGGTCTGGGTCGAGGCGGTTGGGTGCGCCGGCAAGCCTCGGGGAGCGCCGTGTCGCCTGGATACAGACCACGGTGGATGAGCCGGGGAAGTGCGGGGCGCACCCGGGGTGGGCCGAGGGTGGGTGCCGGACTTGGCGGCGCCATCCACTGTGCCCCGCCTCGCGGCGGGGCTGTCGGTTACGCGGTCACAGCCCGGAAAGACGCTGACCCGCGCGCACCACGGCCATCGCGTGGCGTTCGCCGGGACGGCGGCCCAGCCGCTCGATCGGACCGCTTATCGAGATCGAGGCGATCACCCGGCCGGTGCGGTCGCGGATCGGGGCGGAGACGCTTGCCACGCCGGCCTCGCGCTCGGCGACGCTCTGCGCCCAGCCGCGCCGGCGCACCTCGGCGAGTGTGCGGCCGGTGAACTTGCAGCGGGGCAGCAGCGGCATGACTGCCTCCGGCGGCTCCCAGGCAAGCAGGATCTGAGCGGCCGAACCGGCTGTCATCGGCAGCACCGACCCGACCGGCACGGTGTCCCGCAGACCGCTCGCGCGCTCGGCCGCGGCGACGCATATACGTTCGTCGGCACGACGCAAGTAAAGCTGTGCACTTTCCCCGGTGGCGTCCCGCAATGCGGAAATCAGGGGCTCGGCGGCGGTCAGCAGAACGTCCGGTGCGGCGTTCGCCAGCTCGCCCAGACGGGGGCCTGGGCGCCAGCGTCCCTGGGTGTCCCGGACCAGCATCCGGTGAATCTCCAAGGCCTGGGCCAGGCGATGTGCGGTTGCGCGCGGCAGTTTCGTGCGATCGACCAACTCGGCCAGGCTCGCGCCGTCAACACACGCCGCGAGAATGACGACCGCCTTGTCGAGAACGCCGACACCGCTCATACTGTGTCCCACAGACCGAAACATACCTCCCAGACTTTAGGATGTCCAGATGGTGGGAGTCACGCCGAGGACCTTGGCGGAGAAGGTGTGGGACGACCACGTCGTCCGTTCCGCCGAGGGCGAGCCCGATCTGCTGTTCATCGACCTGCATCTGTTGCACGAGGTGACGAGCCCGCAGGCCTTCGACGGCCTGCGGCTGGCCGGCCGCCCGGTGCGCCGCACCGACCTCACTCTCGCGACCGAGGATCACAACACCCCGACCGGGTATGACGACCCCTCGTTCAACACCAAGCGCGGCGAGCTCTTCACGATCGTCGACACCGTGTCCCGCACGCAGATCGAGACCCTGCGCAAGAACTGCGCCGAGTTCGGTGTGCAGATCCGCCCCCTCGGCGACGTCAACCAGGGCATCGTGCACGTCATCGGCCCGCAGCTGGGCCTGACCCAGCCCGGCCTGACCATCGTGTGCGGAGACTCGCACACCGCCACCCACGGCGCGTTCGGCGCGCTGGCCTTCGGCATCGGCACCAGCGAGGTCGAGCACGTGCTCGCGACCCAGACCCTGCCGCAGGCCAAGCCGAAGACGATGGCCGTGACCGTGGTCGGCGAGCTGCAGCCCGGCGTCAGCGCCAAGGACCTGATCCTCGCGCTCATCACGCAGACCGGCACCGGCGGCGGCAACGGCCACATCGTCGAATACCGCGGCGAGGCCATCCGCAAGCTCTCCATGGAGGGCCGGATGACCATCTGCAACATGAGCATCGAGTGGGGTGCCAAGGCCGGGATGATCGCGCCCGACGAGACCACGTTCGCCTACCTGGAGGGCCGCGAGCACGCGCCCAAGGGCGAGGCGTGGGACGAGGCCGTGGCTTACTGGAAGACCCTCCCCACCGACGAGGGCGCCGAGTTCGACACCGAGATCATCCTGGATGCCTCGGCGGTCAGCCCGTTCATCACCTGGGGCACCAACCCGGGCCAGGGCGCGGCCCTCGACGGCGTCGTGCCCGACCCCGACGAGTTCATCGAGGAGACCGACCGCGGCGCGGCCCGGCGGGCCCTGGAATACATGGACCTGACGCCCGGCACCCCGTTCCGCGAGGTTCCGGTCGACGTGGTCTTCGTCGGGTCCTGCACCAACGGTCGCCTGGAAGACCTGCGGGCCGCCGCCGACGTGCTGCGCGGCCACAAGGTGCACGACAACGTCCGCATGATGATCGTGCCGGGTTCCTACCAGGTGCGCGAGGCGGCCGAGGCCGAGGGCCTCGACAAGGTCTTCACCGAGGCGGGTGCCGAGTGGCGGTTCGCCGGCTGTTCCATGTGTCTGGGCATGAACCCCGACACGCTCAGCCCCGGCCAGCGCGCCGCCTCCACCTCAAACCGCAACTTCGAGGGCCGGCAGGGCAAGGGCGGGCGTACCCACCTGGTCTCCCCGCAGGTGGCCGCCGCTACCGCCGTCGTGGGCCGCCTCGCCGCGCCCGCGGACCTGTGACAGGAGTTTCCCGATGGACAAGTTCGTGACCCACAGCGGCAAGGTCATGCCGCTGCGCCGCTCCGATGTGGACACCGACCAGATCATTCCGGCGGTCTATCTCAAGCGCGTGACCCGCACCGGCTTCGAGGACGGTCTGTTCAGCGCCTGGCGCGACGACGCCTCGTTCGTGCTCAACAATCCGGCGCACGCCGGCGCCACGATCCTGGTCGCCGGCCCCAACTTCGGCACCGGATCGTCGCGCCAGCACGCGGTTTGGGCGTTGCGCGACTGGGGCTTCAAGGTGGTCATCGCCTCCCGCTTCGGCGACATCTTCCGCGGTAACGCCTTGAAAGAGGGACTGCTGCCGGTCCAGCTCGACCAGAAAGCCATCGAGGCCCTCTGGGAGGTGGCCGACAGCGAGCCGGAGAAGCAGATCACGGTGGACCTGGCGGCCCGTCAGGTGCGCGTGGACGACGCTTCCTGGTCGTTCCCGATCGACGATTTCAGCCGGTGGCGCCTGATGGAAGGCCTCGACGACATCGGACTGACGCTGCGGCACGCCGACTCGATCACCGAGTTCGAGAAGCGTCGGCCCACTTTCAAGCCGGCCGTCGCCTGAGGGCGAAAAGGCTGTCAGTACACGGAATTTCGCCCCCATCGGATCACCGGTGGGGGCGAATTCGTTGCAACACAAGGGTTTTTTTCGACCGAATGTTTGTGTCTGCTGGTCAGAGGGCATACGGTGCGCGCAGAATGGCTCGCATTGGGCCAGTTGTTTCGTTCGGGAGGAAACCGTGAACAAGGCCGAGCTCATCGAGGCGCTCGCCGCCCGACTCGGAGACCGTAAGACTGCGACGGCCGCGCTCGACGCAGTCATCGCCGAGGTCGAAAACGCCGTCACCAAGGGCGACAAGGTCGCGATCACCGGCTTCGGCTCCTTCGAGAAGCGCGTGCGTAATGCGCGTACCGCTCGTAATCCGAGGACCGGCGAAGCGGTGAAAGTGAAGAAAACATCGGTGCCCGCGTTCCGGCCCGGTACCGCTTTCCGGGAGATGGTCGCGAGCGGAAAGGCCGCCAAGGCGGCCGCCCCCGCGAAGAAGACGACCGCGGCCAAGGCCACGACCGCCACCAAGGCGGCTCCGGCCAAGGCGGCCACCAAGACGGCGGCCACCAAGGCAGCGCCGTCGAAGGCGACCGCCACCAAGGCGGCGCCGGCCAAGTCGGCGGCCACCAAGGCGACGGCGGCGAAGGCGACGGCCACCAAGGCCACCACCGCCACCAAGGCCACCGCGGCCAAGAAGACCGCGGCGACCAAGGCGGCACCGGCCAAGAAGACGGCCACCGCCACCAAGGCGACCACCGCCAGCAAGGCCACCGCGGCCAAGAAGACCGCGGCGACCCCGGCCGCGGCCACCAAGGCGGCACCGGCCAAGAAGGCGAACACCGCCACCAAGGCCACCGCGGCCAAGACGACCGCGGCGGCGACCAAGGCGGCACCGGCCAAGAAGGCGGCGCCAGCGACCAAGACGGCGGCGGCCAAGAAGACCTCCGCCCGTAAGACCACGTCGGCGGCCGCCAGCACCCCGGCCCGTTCCCGGGCCACTTCGGCCACTCGCAAGACCCGCTGACGCGCTTCTGAACGCCGCGTGAGGCGTCCACCCGTACGGTGGACGCCTTTCGTGTGTTCCGGCGCGGAAACGCCGCTGAGGCCTACCGTCCGGGGCATGGAGCGCAGAGCGATGCCCCGGGGGCTCGTCAGCCGGTCGCTGATCGCCGCGGTGCTGTTCGCGGTCGCCGTCGTGCCCGG
Organism: Paractinoplanes ferrugineus; assembly: GCF_016862195.1. Taxonomy (GTDB): domain Bacteria; phylum Actinomycetota; class Actinomycetes; order Mycobacteriales; family Micromonosporaceae; genus Actinoplanes; species Actinoplanes ferrugineus. The sequence goes on from NZ_BOMM01000004.1 coordinate 51,839, forward strand.
GTGGACGCTCGGCGACCTCTGCGAGGAATGGACCGGCAACGGGCTGCTCGACTGGCTGGTCACGAGCGCCTGGTGCGGCCTGGCCGTACGCGTACTGGCGCCGTGGGTGTCCTACCGCGCGCGTGACGGCTGGCTGGGCGCGATCCCGTTGTACGGCTTCTATCTCACCTGTGTGCTCAGCTGGCGGGTGGCCTATCTGCCGTTCCGGGACTGGGAACCGCGCCCGGACGAGCTTTCCCGGGCCCGCTGGCTCACCGGCGGCCAGCTCGGCCTGTGGCGGGCGGACCAGCTGCCCGCCCGCCGTCCGGTCACAGCCGGGACGCGTCCAACAGCCGGTCCCCGGACCAGGTGAGCAACCAGGCCGCGCCCTTCGCCGTCTTGTAGGGCGCCGGGTCGGACTCGTCGTGCAGGGCGGCCAGCATCGCCGGCATCACCTTGCCCTGCGAGCAGATGACCGGCACGCCACCGGGACGCAGCTCGAGCATCCGCTGTGCGCCCACCTTCGCCTTGGCGGGCGCGTCGTCGGCGTCGGCCGGCTCGGCGAACGCGCCGTCCTGCACGATCGGCAGGCCGCCCAGTCGCGCGGACAGCGGTTCGAGGGTCTGCTTGCAACGCAGCGGGGTGGCCGTGATGAGCCGTTCCGGCTTCAACAGGGCCAGCACCACGGCCATCCGCTCGGCGTCCGCCCGGCCCTGCTCGTCGATCGGGCGCAACGCGTCGTTGCCCTTCCAGGCCTTGCGCTCACCGGCGTGCGCGTGCCGCACCAGACCGGCCACCGCGGTGATCGGCGGCAGCCCGGCCACGTGTTCCAGGATGCGCCGCTCGTCGGCGTAGCTGACCCGTTCGGCCGCCTGGGCCGGCGGCAGCCAGGCCAGCTCGTCGACCTCGTCGGTGTCCTGCACGGGGCCGCCGTCGGTGGCCCGCATCAGCCAGTAGTCGACCGTCTTGGGCCGGCCGTCCGGCAACTCGTAGTCGACGGTGGGCAGCCGCAACTCGGGCACGCCCGTCCAGCCGGTCTCCTCGGCCACCTCGCGCACGGCGCCGGCCAGCGGGTGCTCGTCGTCGTCGAGTTTGCCCTTGGGCAGCGCCCAGTCGTCGTAACGAGGCCGGTGCACGAGGCAGACCTCGATGGTGCCGTCGCCGTCGCGGCGGTGCAGAACACCGCCGGCGGCCTGTACCGCATGTGTCATCAGGCTGCTTTACCGGTTACTCGTCGCAGGAGGGCTTCCTGCAGGTGGATGTGGGCTTCGCCGGGACCGTACGGGCGGCGGTGCCAGGTGCCGTCGCCGGCCAGGTCCCAGCCCTCGCTCTCGTCGCTCATCGACAGTTCGAGGACGTGCCGCAGATCGCGCTGGGCCGACGGCAGGGTGACCCGCACCAGCGCCTCGACCCGGCGGTCCAGGTTGCGGTGCATCAGGTCGGCCGAACCGATCCAGTATTCCGCGTCGTCGCCGGGGCCGAACCGGAACACCCGCGAGTGCTCCAGGAACCGGCCGACGATCGAGCGCACCCGGATGTTGTCGGACAGCCCCGGCACGCCCGGTCGCAGCGCGCACATGCCCCGGATGATCAGGTCGATCCGTACGCCGTCCTGCGAGGCGCGGTAGAGCGCGTCGATCGTCTCCTCGTCGACCAGCGAGTTGACTTTGAACTGCACCAGGGCCTCGCCGCCGGCCCGGGCGATCTCGGCCTGCCGCCGGATGCGGTCGATCAGGCCGGAGCGCACGCCGTGCGGCGCCACCAGCAGGCGGCGGAAGGAACGCTGCCGGCTGTAGCCGGTGAGCACGTTGAACAGATCGGTGACGTCGGCACCGACCTCGGGGTCGGCGGTCAGCATGCCGAAGTCCTCGTAGAGCCGGGCGGTCTTCGGGTGGTAGTTGCCGGTGCCGATGTGGCAGTACCGCCGGATCTGGTTGCCCTCCTGCCGTACCACCAGAGCGGTTTTGCAGTGGGTCTTGAGACCGACCAGGCCGTAGACGACGTGGCAGCCGGCGCGCTCCAGAGTGCGGGCCCAGGCGATGTTGGCCACCTCGTCGAACCGGGCCTTCACCTCGACCAGCACCACCACCTGCTTGCCCGCGGCGGCCGCGTCCACCAACGCGTCGACGATCGGCGAGTCACCTGAGGTGCGGTAGAGCGTCTGCTTGATGGCCAGCACGTTGGGGTCGGCCGCGGCCTGCTCGATGAAGCGCTGGACGCTCGTCGAGAACGAGTGGTAGGGGTGGTGGACCAGGATGTCGCTCTCCCGCAGCCGGTTGAAGACGCTGCGCGGGACCTCGCCGTCGGCGAGCTGCGGGTGGGTGGACGGCACGAACGGCCGGTCCTTGAGGTCGTCGCGGTCGCACTCGCCGAACACCTGCCAGAGCGAGGACAGGTCGAGCAGGCCGGGCACCCGAAGCACGCCCTGGCTGTCCATGTCGAGCTCGCGGACCAGGGTGTCGAGGACGTGGTCGCTGATCGACGCGGCCACCTCGAGGCGGACCGGCGGGCCGAGCCGGCGCTGGGCCAGCTCCCGCTCGAGCGCCTGGAGCAGGTCCTCGTCGCGGTCCTCGTCGACCTCGAGTTCGGCGTTGCGAGTCACCCGGAACAGGTGCCATTCCTGGATCTGCATGCCGGAGAACAGCTGGTCGAGGTGGACCGCGATGAGTTCCTCGACGGGCAGGAAACGCACCCCGCGGCTGTCGTTCTGCACGACCACGAAACGCGGCACATTGTTCGGCACCTTGATCCGGGCGAACAGCTCGGACGCGCCGCCGTCCGGCTCACGCAGGACGACGGCCAAGTTCAAGGACCGGCTCGAGATGTACGGGAACGGGTGCGCCGGGTCGACCGCGAGCGGTGTCAGCACCGGGAAGACCTGCTCCCGGAAGTACGTACGCAGGCGCTCCTTCTCGGCCGGCCCCAGCTCGCCCCAGCTGACCAGCTCGATCCCCTCGGCGGAGAGCTTGGGCCGGACCTCGTCGGCGAAGCAGGCGGCGTGCCGGGTGACCAGGTCGGCCGCGCGCTGGCTGATCATCTCGAGCTGGCTGCGCAGCGAGATCCGATCGCCGCCCCGCATCGGCAGCCCGGCACTCAGCCGCCGCTTCAGCCCGGCCACCCGCACCATGTAGAACTCGTCGAGGTTGCTGGCGAAGATGGCCAGGAACTTGGCCCGCTCCAGCAGCGGGGTGCCCGGGTCCTCGGCCAGCGCGAGCACCCGCGCGTTGAAGTCGAGCCAGGACAGCTCACGGTTGAGGAAGCGATCCTCGGGCAGCTCGGGAGCGCTCTCCGACTCGAAAGGCGTCGCCTCCACCGGCTTGTCCTCGGTCAGTTCCGGCACGATCTGCTCCAAGTCGGTCGGGCCGGCCGGAGCAGGAACTGCATCCTCGCCCAGGGGGAGAAAGCGGCCGTTCGGGCCGCGCCGGCGGGTTTCGGGGATCCGGGGCGGGGTTTGCATCGGTCCATCATCGCGGTTTCCAGGGAAACGTGAAACGAACTACAACTTGATCAACTCAACCGATTCCGGGAATGGTGACCCGGCGCACAACCCCCGACGGATCGGTGTCGATATCCACCCGCTGCCCGAGACGGAGCAGGCGTAAACCCGACCGATCGAACGCGACCGAATCGAACGCCAGCTCAGCACCGTTGTCGAGGAGCAGCCGGCCGCTGCGGGTGTCGGGGTCGAAGGTCGCGATCGTGCCCTGCATGAGTTGCACGCTACCGGGTCTAGGCGGCCGGGACGCAGCTCACCGTGAGTCCAAGGTCACGCAGCAGGTCACAGGTGTGCCGACCGGCGCCCAGGGCGAGCACCCGCTGCAGGTCGGCCGGGGTGTCGACGTCCTGCCGCAGGCCCGGCCAGGCGCCGTCGAGAGCCCGCGCGCCGGACGCCGCGTGCGCCACCGCCGAGCCGAGACCGAAACGCGGGTCGAGCGGCTCACCCGGGCCGGCCGCCAGCAGAACCGTTCCGGTGCCGGCCGCGTCGGCCACGAAGCTTCGCCGCTCGGCCCGGCCCAACGCCTCGTCGAGCTGCTCCGGGTGCAACGCCGGCAGGTCGCCGGCCAGCACCGCGCGGAACCGGGTCAGCCCGGCGACCTCGTCGGCGCCGAACCGCATCGCCGCGTTCAACTCGGCGGCCGGGGTGTCCGGCACCACGCGGGCGCCCAGCTCGCCGACCGCGGCCGCGGCCTCCGGGTCGTCGGTCACCACGATCAGCTCGGCCACCGCCTCGGCCGTCAGCACCGCCGAGGCCGTGTCGCGCACCATGGCCAGCACCAGCTCGGCGTGCCGTGCCGGGGGCACCGCGCCACGCAGCCGGCTCTTCGCCGCGCTCAGCCGCTTGACGGGGATCACAGCCGTCCAGTCCCGCACCATGCGGCCAAGTCTGCCAGCGGCGACCGGACCGGCCCCTGCCTGGTACCGCAGCCCGCGAGCAGGCATGATTCGTCCGAGGTATGGGACCGCGGTGGGGACACGCCGTGGCTAGGGCAGGAGGGGCCGTGGCTCGGCGCAAGCTGGGATTCTGGCGACGGTTCGTGGCGGTGGTGCTCTGCATCCCGGTCCTGAAGGTGTGGACCAAGCGGACGTGGCTCGCGATGGAGAACATCCCGCCGTCGGGCGGCATCATCGTGGTGCCGAACCACGTGTCGCACTTCGATCCGCTGGTGGTGGCCCACTACATCTACGGTGCCGGCCGCTGGCCGCGTTTTCTGGGCAAGGCGAGCCTGTGGCGGGTGCCGGTGATGGGGTCGTTGCTGCGCAAGGTCCAGCAGATCCCGGTCGAACGCGGCAGTGTGGATGCGGTGAAATCGCTCGACGTGCTGATCGACGCACTCCACCAGGGCGGTGTCGTGGTGATCTACCCCGAGGGCACCACCACCAAGGACCCCGACCTGTGGCCGATGCGCGGCAAGACCGGCGCCGCCCGGCTGGCCCTGGTCACCGGGGCGCCGGTGATCCCGCTGGCCAACTGGGGCGCCGAGCGCATCTTCGATCCCCGTACCGGCAGGCTCAGCCTCCGGCCCCGCGTCCCGGTGACGGTCACCTCCGGAAAGCCGATCGACCTCACCCGGTGGGCGGGCGCCACCCCCGGCCGGGCCGTCCTCGACGAGATGACCGAGCACATCATGCTCGAGGTCCAGCGACTGCTCGGCGAGCTGCGCGGCGAGGAACCACCGGCCGGACTCTACGAAAGGCCGGGCAAGCGGGCCGGCGCGGCGGGTGAGGCGTGATGGGCCGCGCGACCGTGCTCGGCTCCGGCGCCTGGGGCACCGCCTTCGCCAAGATGCTCGCCGAGGCCGGCAGTGACGTGACCATCTGGGCGCGGCGGGAGACCGTCGCGGCCGAGATCCGCGAGCGGCACATGAACGAGGGCGCGCTGCCCTCGATCAAGCTGCCCAAGGAGATCAACGCCACCAGTGACCTGGCCGCCGCGCTCGACGGCTCGTCGCTGATCGCCATCGCCGTGCCGTCCCAGACGCTGCGCGGCAACCTCGCCGAGTGGGCCGGCCACTTCGCCCCCGGCTCGACCCTGATCTCGCTGATGAAGGGGATCGAGCTCGGCACCACCAAGCGGATGAGCCAGGTCATCGTGGAGACCGCGAAGGTCGACGCCGATCGGGTGGTGGTCGTCTCCGGCCCCAACCTGGCCCCCGAGATCGCCGCCGAGCAGCCCGCCGCGACGGTGGTGGCGGGCACCGACGCCGACCGCTGCCGGGCCGTCCAGCAGGCCATCGCGCTGCCCTACATCCGTCCGTACACGAGCGAGGACGTGATCGGCTGCGAGATGGGCGGCGCGGTCAAGAACGTCATCGCCCTGGCGTACGGGATGACGATCGCGATGGGCCTCGGCGACAACACCCGGGCCTCGCTGATCACCCGCGGTCTCGCCGAGACCGCCCGGCTGGGCGTGGCCCTCGGCGCCGACCCGCTCACCTTCGCCGGCCTGGCCGGCCTCGGCGACCTGGTCGCGACGTGTTCATCGCCACTGTCGCGCAACCGCACCTTCGGCGAGCAACTGGGCATGGGCAAGACTCTCGAAGAGGCACAGACCGCCGCGCGGCAGACCGCCGAGGGCGTCAAGAGCTGCCTGGCGATCCGCGATCTCGCCCGTACGGCCGGCGTCGAGATGCCGATCACCGAGCAGGTCGAACGGGTCTGCCACGAGGGCGGTGACCCGCGGGTCGCCGTACGCATGTTGATGGGACGGGAGATCAAGCCGGAGTGAGTTACTCGGACGGAACTCGTGTGGTGCACGCCGGACTCCCCGCCAAACCGGTGGTCGGTGAGCCGTTCCTGCCCGGTCCGGTGTTCGCCGCGCCGTTCCATCTCGACCCGGCCACCGGCCCCGGCGAGAACGACTACGCCCGCACCCAGCACCCGACCCGCCGGGCCCTGGAGGCGGCGATCGGTGAGCTCGAGGGCGCGCCCACGCTGGCCTTCGCGAGCGGCCAGGCGGCGATCACCGCGCTGCTGCTCGCGGTGCTGCGGCCGGGCGACACGGTGGCGCTGCCCGCCGACGGCTACTTCACGGTCCGGGCCTTCGCCGAGGGAACCCTCCGGGAGCTCGGCGTTTCCACCCTGCTGGTGCCGACCGCCGGGCCCTGGCCCGACTTCTCCGGGGTGCGCCTGGCGCTGCTCGAGACGCCCGCCAATCCCGGTCTGGACGTCTGCGACATCCGGGCCGTCGCCGCCCTCGCCCACGAGGCCGGGGCCCTGGTGGCGGTGGACAACACCACGGCCACGCCGCTCGGGCAGAACCCGCTCGCCCTCGGCGCCGACGTGGTGGTCGCCTCCGGCACCAAAGCGCTGACCGGCCACTCCGACGTGCTGCTCGGCTATGTGGCAAGCGGCGACGACGCGCTGCTCGGCAAGGTGGAGACGTGGCGCAAGCAGACCGGCGCGGTGCCGGGTGCGTTCGACTGCTGGCTGGCCCACCGCTCGATGGCCACCCTGGACCTGCGGCTGGCCCGGCAGACGGCGAACGCGGCGGCGGTCTCGGCAATGCTGGCGGCCCGGACCGACGTGTCCGGGGTGCGCTGGCCGGGGCTCGAGACTGATCCGTCGTACCCGATCGCCGCCGCGCAGATGCGGCGCATTCCCGGCGTGGTCTCGTTCGATCTCGGCTCGGCCGAGCGGGTGGCGCGGTTCCTCACCGCGGCGTCGCTGGTCTTCGCGGCCACCTCGTTCGGCGGCGTGCACACGTCGGCCGACCGGCGGGCGCAGTGGGGCGACGCCACCCCGCCCGGCTTCGTGCGGCTGTCCTGCGGCATCGAGGACCCGGCCGACCTGGTCGCGGACCTCGCGGCGGCGCTCGACCTCTGATCTCGGGCCGTGACGTTAACATCGGGCCGGTGACGTGGGACAGCTTCTCCGGTGACGAGGTCGCGGCACTGACGACGGGCGAGAGCTTCTTCGCCGCACCGGGTGAGCGGGTCTGTCCCGCATGCGGCGAGCGCCGGCTCCGGGCGTACGTGAACAGTCCGGCCAACGCCCGGCGGCCGACCCTCGTCAGTTATGTCTGGTGTTCCGGCTGCCGCAAGTTCGTCGGGACCCGGGCCAAACACCCGGCCGGGCTCGTCTTCTCCGATCCGCTGGCTCTGCTCGACGCCGCCGACCGCCGCGCGCTGGAGCGCAGCCTGGTGGGCTTCCTCGCGCACCTCGACCGGCTCTGGGACGAGGGCGTCCTCCCGCAGACCTTCGCCGCCTGATCCGTCCCGCGGGGTTGCCTTCCCGGCCGCCCAGGTTCTATGGTTCGTTACATGAGTAGTGAACCGCAGAACTAGGGAGGGTTCGGTGTTCGACGACCGCAGCCCGATCTATCTGCAGATCGCCGACGGCATCAAGAACGACGTCCTGAGCGGTGCCCTCAAGGAGGACGAACAGGTCATGTCCACCAACCAATACGCGGCGTTCTATCGGATCAACCCGGCCACGGCGGCCAAGGGCTTCGCCCAGCTCGTCGACGAGGGCGTGCTCTACAAGAAGCGCGGGATCGGCATGTTCGTCAGCCCCGACGCCCGCGACAAGCTGCGGGCGGCCCGCCGGGAGCGGTTCTTCACCGAGGTCGTCGACCCGATGCTGGCCGAGGCGAAACGGGTCGGCATCGGCGTCGACGAGATCGTCCGGCACCTCGGCGGCGCCCGATGATCGAGCTGCGCGATGTGACAGTGCGCTTCGGCTCGACGGTCGCCGTCGACGACGTGCGCCTCGACCTGCCGACCGGCAAGATCTACGGCCTGCTCGGGCGCAACGGCTCCGGCAAGACGAGCCTGCTCAGTGCCCTCGCCTCATACCGCCGCCCGACCGCCGGCACGGTCCGGTTCGACGGCGTCGACGCGTTCGAAAACCCGGCCGTGATGCGGCACACGTGCTTCATCCGCGACACCCTCGACGTCAGCGACTCCGAGCGGGTGCGCGCGGTGCTCCGCGTCGCCGGATGGATGCGTCCGGGTTGGGACGCTGATTACGCCGCCCGCCTGGCCGACCTGTTCGAGCTCGACCCGAGCAAGCGCGTGTCGGCGCTGTCCCGGGGCCGGCGGTCCGCCCTCGGCGTCGTGCTCGGCCTCGCCTCGCGGGCGCCGCTGACCATCCTCGACGAGACCTACCTCGGGATGGACGCGGTGGCGCGCGCCGACTTCTATCGCGAGCTCCTCGCCGACTACCTGGCCCACCCGCGCACCATCATCCTGTCCACCCACCTCATCGAGGAGGTCGCCGATCTCTTGGAGCGGGTCGTCATCCTCGACCGGGGCCGGGTTCTGCTCCACGCGGAGGCCGACGAGCTGCGCGGCCGTGGCATCAAGGTGACCGGCCCGGACACCGTGGTCGCTGACTTCGCCGCCGGGCACCACGTGCTGGCCGAGCAGAGCCTCGGCGGGGTGCGTGCGGTGACTCTCGACTGGCGGCCCGCACCGGACGACGTGGCGCGGGGCGAGGCGGCCGGGCTCACTTTCGGCCCGGTCGGCATCCAGGACCTGTTCGTCCACCTCACGTCACCGTCGCAGCGGCTGGAGGCCCTCCGATGAGCGCGCACCACCTTCTGTTCCGGGTCTACCGGCCGATCATCATCGTGTTCACGGCGATCCTTCTCACCTCCGACCTCGTCGTGACGACCCTGGTCGTCGTCGGCACCGGCCACATCGGCTTCAGCATGTGGATCGTGCTGGCCGGCTATGCCGCGAAATATTGGCTGCTGGTCGTCGGCATCATGTTGGTGGTCATGCAGTTGCGCCAGTTCGTGGCCAATGGCGGCACCCGGCACGAGTTCCTGGCCGGCGCCGCGGTGTTCGGCCTGATCGTGACGGCCGGCTTCGCCGCTGTCGTGACGATCGGCCACGGTGTGGAGAGCATGGTGCTGGGCGCCGGTGACTGGCGCGGTGACGGTTATCCGACGCTGCCACTCGATGGCATGCTCGGCCAGTTCGGTCAGTTGTTCCCCGAGTCGCTGGCCTACCTGATGTCGGGGGCCATGATCGCGGCCGGGTTCTACCGCTGGCGCCCCCTGATCGGCTTGGTCGTGATGGTCGGCGGGGCGATCCCGGCGGCGGTGGCCGACGGCCTGCTCGGTGTCGACGAGTTCGGCCATGTCGCAGCTCGGCTGCCCTATCCGGTGGCGCTGGCCTTGTCGCTGGCGGCCACCGCACTGGTGGGCTTGGCGCTGCGCCGGGCGATCAGCGACGTCCCGATAAAGCGCACGGCCGGCTGATCTCATTCGCCCGCACTCGGCCGAACGGCCGAGGTTGGCTCCGGCATCCCTGACGAAGGACGGATGGTCCGTCGGGTAGCTTCCGCGCAGGATCACTCTGGCCGTGTCTTGCACAGGCAAGCCATGCTGCTTTCACAGGGAAGCGAAAGGAAACACGCGGAGATGTCAACGGGGCGGCTTTCAGAGCCGGTGGTTGCGGTGAACGAGTCCGGTGGGAGCCGTGACGACGAGAGCGAGGGGCTGACCCGTTGGGTGCGGCCGCCGTCCTCCCGCCGCACGGTGGCGCGGTTGGTGCAGTTCGTGGGCCTGGCCGACGCCGTGTTCTGCGTGCTGTCGCCCCGCCACCACCAGTTCACGCTGCTGGCCGACATGGTGCCGACCGCCGGCATGGTGACCGCCCGGGTGGCCACTGGAGTGATCGGCGTCCTGCTCATCTACCTGGGCGCCGGCCTACGCCGCGGCAAGCGCCGGGCCTGGCTGCTCGCCCTCGTCCTCTCCCTGGTCAGCATCGGACTCCACCTGGTCAAGGGCGGTCTGCCACCGATCATCTTCGCCGGCGTGATCGTCGCGCTGCTGGTTCTCAAACGTGCCGAGTTCACCGCCGAGGGCGACCCGCGCAACCGGTGGCGAGCGGCGCGGGCGTGCTCGATGTTCCTGGGCGCCGGCTTCGTGCTGGGTTTCGCCGAGATCGCCGTGCGGGTCAACCGGCTCGAAGGCAGCCCCGGCGTGCTGAGCTGGGCCGGCCACGCCGCCCTCGGCCTGATCGGCGTCACCGGCCCGGTTCATTTCCAGCACCCCCTCGGCGCGCTTACCGTGACCATCACCACCGGCGCGTTCGGACTGCTCGGGTTCGGCCTCGGTGGCCTGCTGCTGCTGCGCCCGAGCAGTGGCACGCAGACCACCGACGAGGCCGAGGAGCACGCCCGGCTGCGCGCGATGCTCGACAAGCACGGCGACGCCGACTCGCTCGGATACTTCGCGCTGCGCAGCGACAAGCAACTCGTCTGGGCGCCGTCGGGCCGGGCGGCCGTGGCCTACCGCGTGGTCAACGGGGTCAGCCTCGCCTCCGGCGATCCGCTCGGCCTGCCCTCGGAATGGCCCCGCGCCATCGGCAGATGGCTGGCCGACTGCGCCCGGCACGGGTGGACGCCGGCCGTGCTGGCCTGTGGCACCGCCGGTGGCCGGGCCTACCAGAAGGCCGGCCTCGACGTCATCGAGCTCGGTGACGAGGCGATCGTCGACGTCGCCGGGTTCGCCCTGACCGGCCGGTCGATGCGCGGCGTACGGCAGGCGGTCGGCCGCATCCTCCGCGCCGGCTACTCCTGCACCGTCGTCCGGCAGCGTGACCTCACGCCGGAAGCCCTCGCCGAGGCCGTGGCCTGTGCCGACAAGCTGCGCGACGGCAACGTCGAGCGAGGCTTCTCGATGGCGTTGTCCCGCATCGGCGACCCCGCCGACGGTGACTGCATGCTCGTGCTCTGCCGCGACGAGGAGAACACCCTGCGCGGCGTTCTCCAGTTCGTGCCGTGGGGTCGCCGCGGCCTGTCCCTCGACCTCATGCGTGGCGACCGCACCGCCCCCAACGGCCTCACCGAGCTGATGGTGGTCTCGGCGATCGAGGCCGCCCCGGCGGCCGGCATCGAGCGCATCTCCCTCAACTTCGCGGTGCTGCGCTCGGTGTTCGCCCGCGCCGAGGAACTGGGCGCGGGCCCGGTCACCCGCCTGTGGTGCGGCATCCTGCGCTCGGTCTCGCGGATGTGGCAGATCGAGTCGCTCTACCGGGCCAACGCCAAATACCAGCCCGAGTGGCAGCCCCGCTTCCTCTGCTTCCCCTCCGCCCGCGACCTGCCCCGCATCGCCATCGGCGCGCTGAGCGCCGAGTCCTTCCTCCCCCTGGGCGCCCACCCCGCCCCGCTCGCCCCACCCGCGTCCGCGCAGCCCGCCGCCGCCGCGCAGCCCGCTGCCGTCCCCGCGAAGCCCGCCGCCCCCGCGAAGCCCGCCGCCCCCGCGAAGCTCGACGCCGAATCCGCGAAGTCCGCCCCCGCGAAGCCCGAGACCGCGCGGCCCACCGCTGACCTCGCGAAGCCGAGCGCCCCGGCGGAGCCCGCCGCTGAGGCGGTGCGGCTTCCTTCGGCGCGCTCCGCCACGCGGGTCGTGCGGCCCGCGCCCACGGAGCCGGCCGCTCTCGTCGCCCGGCCGACTTCGGGCCCACCCGTGTCCGCGGAGCCGGCCGCCCGCACCGCGCGGCCGGCTTCCACGCGGCCCGGTGCCTCGGGTGGGCGGTCCGGGGCCACCAAGTCGGCCGGAAGCGTCGGGCGGTCGGCCACGGCCCGGCCGGCTGCCCCGGCCGCGCCGCCCACCCCTGTCGAGCCCTGCGCGTGAGCCTCACCGGGCTGCCACTGATCCTGCTCACGTGGGTCCTGGCGATCGTCGCGGTGGCCGCCACCGTGCGCTGGTGGCGGCTCCCCGGGCGGCGCCGCGTGCCGGTGCGGGTGGCCGGCCTGGTGGCGATCGAGGTGCTGGTGGTGGCCGGCGTCGGTCTGATCGTCAACCGACAGGACAGCTTCTACCCGTCGTGGGCGGCCCTGGGCGGCCTGCACAGCGTCGTCACCACGTCGGCCGCCTCGGTCGGCCGCCTCGACGGCAAACTCGACAACCACGCCGCGGTCACCTGGTCCCCGCCGCAGGCAGCAGCCTGGCACCTGGCCGCACCACCGCAACTGCTCGCGCCGCCCGACTACGCCGAGCACGCCGACCGCCGGTTCCCGATCATCGTCATGCTGACCAGCGCGGGCGCCGCCCACCAGAGCGGCGGCGCTTCCCCCGGTGCGGGCGCTTCCGGCCGGGGCGGCGGGGCGAGTGGTGGCGGAGCGGGAGAGGTGGGGGATCCGCGGCCGGTGGCCGGTGTGGTCGTGGTCGTTCTGCGGCCGACCGGCGCGACGACCGGGACCGCCCTCGCCGACCTGCCTGCCGCTCTGGGGCAGGATGCCCGCGTCACCGACCGGCTGGCGATCCTCGTCGACCCGGCGTGGATGCGTGTCGCGAAGGCGTGGCCCGGTCATCCGCCGGTGATCGCCGGGCACGACGCGACCGCCCTCGCCGCGGCTGCCCGGGAGCTGCCGGCGCCGCTTGCCGCACCGGAGAGGCTGCCGTCATGAGCATCGACGGAACGTCGACAGTCGTGCTGGGGCTGGTCGCCGTGCTCCTGTTCACCGCCGTGCTCGCCCTGCTCTGGGACCGCATCCGGGTGGTGGGCCGGGCCGGGCTGATCACCCTGATCGTGCTCGCGGTCGCCGCCACGTCGGCGCTCGAGGTCAACCGCCTCACCGAGACCTATCCGAGTTGGAGCGCGCTCACCGGCAAGGAACCCGCCGTGCCGGCGGATGTTCCGGACGCCTCGGATGCTCCCTCCGAGGCTCCGCCCGCGCCGGGGGCGGGACGACTCGTGACCTACCAGGTGGCCGGTGCGGCCAGCGGGATGAACATGCCGCTGGCTGTCTACCTGCCGGCGGCCTATTTCACGCCGGCCGGCCGCGAGCTGAACTTCCCGGTGATCGAGGCGCTGCACGGCTATCCGGGCACGCCGCAGTCGTGGCTCAAACGGCTCGACATCGTCGGTCGGCTCGACCAGGAGATGGCGGCCGGGCGGATGGCGCCGACCGTTGTGCTGCTGCCGTTCCAGACCCCGAACCGGCTGCTCGACACCGAGTGCACGGACATGGCCGGCGGGCCGCGGGCCGAGACGTACGTGACGAAGGATGTCCCGGAATGGGCGCGCACCCATCTGCGGGTGCGCACCGACCGGTCGGCCTGGGGGCTCACCGGCTATTCGGCGGGTGCCTTCTGCGCGATGAACCTGCTCCTCAAGCACCCGGACAAATACGTCGCGGCGGCGAGCCTGTCGGGTTACGCCGACCCGGGCATCAAGGTCGGCGATCAGAGCGAGAAGACCACGAACAACATCGCCTGGCGGATGACGCACGTCCCGCTGCCGGCGGTGTCGATGTGGGTCGGCTGGGCCTCCGACGACAAGGACGCGAGCGCCGGCTCCCGGCAGATCGTCGCGCTGGCCAAGCCACCGCTCACCGCGGTGACCGGAGTCGTTCCGCGCGGCGGGCACAGCCACGCGGTCTGGCGGCAGATGGAGGGTCCGGCCTTCGACTGGCTCTCGGCGCACCTGGCCCGGCCCACCCCGATCAGCGCCGGACGGCGCGGGCCGGCCTGACTCCGGCGCGCCGCCGAGCGCGGCGGCGGCGATCAGTGCTGGAGATGCGTGGCCTGGTGCACCGAGAACTCGTACAGCCAGTCGCGGGTGACCGGCATGTCCGAGCCGCCGGTGACGCGGCGCAGGGCCTCGCCCGGCGCGATGCCGAGCAGCACCAGCGTCGTGCAGGCCAGCAGCGTGGACCGGCCGACGCCGCCGAAGCACTGCGTCGCCACGAACCGTCCCGCGTGCACGTGCGCGGCCAGGCGACTGGCCAGCACGATGACCCGGGCCGCTTCCTCGCGCAGGGCACCGCCGTCGGTCGCCGGGAACGGAATGAACTCCAGGCCCAGGGCGGCGGCGGTGGCGCTGACCCCGTCCAGGCCCATCCGGAGTTGCTCGGTGGCGGTCAAGGCGGACACCAGCACGTCGACGCCGGTGTCGGCGAGAGCGGTCAGCTCCGCCGTCTCCCAGCCGTCGCCACGCGGGTGCGCGATGGTCGCGAGTTGGCCTGATCCCAGGCCGACGATTACATGGAGTGGTGCTCTCATGAACCCGCAGTTCCCTCGTCCCGTGGCGGCGGCCGGGTGATCCCGTGAGTGGCTTACGCAGAGTAGGGTCACCCCCGGCATGCCCGCTAGCGAGAGGCGCGAAGAAAAGTGACGACTCCTCGGAAGACCCGCGTCGCGATCGTGTTCGGTGGACGCAGCACCGAGCACGGGATCTCGTGCGTGAGTGCCGGGAGCATTCTCCGCGTCCTCGACCCGGACCAGTACGAGGTTGTTCCGGTGGGCATCACGCGCGACGGCGCCTGGGTGCTTTCGGGGGACAATCCGGACAGTCTGGCGATCACCGACCGGCGGCTGCCCGAGATCACCACGGCCAGCGGCAACTCGGTGGTGCTCGCCGCCGACCCGACCGCCACCGAGTTGATCGTGCGCGACCCGGGTGCCGGCGTCTCGTCGCTGGCCGGGGTGGACGTGGTGTTCCCGGTGCTGCACGGCGCGTACGGCGAGGACGGCACCATCCAGGGCATGCTCGAGATGGCCGGCATCCCGTACGTCGGCGCCAACGTCTTCGCCTCGGCGGCGGCCATGGACAAGGAGTTCACCCGGAAGTTGGCGACCGGTGCGGGCATCCCGGTCGGGCCGTGGGCGGTGCTGCGAGCCGGCGCCGAGTTGTCCGAGGCCGACAAGGAACGGCTCGGCCTGCCGGTCTTCGTCAAGCCGGCGCGGGCCGGTTCGTCGTACGGCATCACCAAGGTCACCGACTGGGCCGCCCTCGACGCGGCTGTCGCGACGGCCCGGCAGATCGACCCGAAGGTGCTGGTGGAGGCCGCGATCGTGGGTCGCGAGATCGAGTGCGGGGTGCTCGAGGGTGAGGCCGGCGGTTCGCCCGAGGCGTCCCTGCTCGCCGAGATCCACGTCGACGGCAACGACTGGTACGACTTCGAGACGAAGTACATCGAGGGCAGCCGTTACAGCCTGCCGGCCGATCTGCCCGCGCCGGTCACGGCCCAGATCCAGGAGTACGCGCGGCGCACCTTCACCGCGCTCGACTGCGCCGGCCTGGCCCGGGTCG
This sequence comes from Paractinoplanes ferrugineus, assembly GCF_016862195.1. Classification (GTDB taxonomy): domain Bacteria; phylum Actinomycetota; class Actinomycetes; order Mycobacteriales; family Micromonosporaceae; genus Actinoplanes; species Actinoplanes ferrugineus. The sequence continues at coordinate 67,309 of NZ_BOMM01000004.1, forward strand.
ACTTCTTCGTGACCGCCGACCACCAGATCTACCTCAACGAGATCAACACGATGCCCGGGATGACGCCGACCTCGATGTTCCCGCTGATGTGGGCGGCCACCGGCCTGGAATACCCGAAGGTCGTCGACCGGCTGATCCGCACCGCTCTACACCGCGGAACCGGCCTTCACTGACGGCACCCCGAGGGCACGCCCGTGGTGGTCGACTTGACGGTCTTGACGACGGCGTCGGAGAACTCGTTCGCCCACTGCGCCGTCTGCTGGTAGCTGCCCGGCACCGTGACCTGCACCGCGACCTCACGGTCCATCGTGGTGAACACGTCTGCGGCCGGCCCGTCGGCGCCCCACCAGCACATGCCGTTCATCGCGAACATGGTGGCGTCCAGCGGCACACAGCCGGGGTGGCCGCCGTCGACCCGCTCGCACATGGTCGGCTGGGTGATGCCGCAGGCCACCGTGATCGGCGGCTCGCCGTAGGCGGCGTTCTGCTCGGGTCCGGCGCTGACCTTGCGCGCGGGCATGCCGCGCAGGGTCGCCGGCAGTTGCGAGGTGACCGCCAGGCAGACCTGGGTGGTGCGGGCGTCCAATTTGGGCGCGGCCATCCGCACCGGCGTCGACGGCACCGATGCCGGCACGGTCGCCGACGGGCTCGGCTGGGCGCCGGTGTCGTCGTGTGGGGCGATTTTCCCGAAGGCGAGGACACCCGCGAGCAATGCCACCGGTACGGCGATCGCGGTGGCCCAGAGGGCGGCGCTCCGCGTCGTACGGTCCGGGGTCTTCCGCTCCGGCGGTGTCTCGACGTCGACCATGCTCAGAGGTTTACCACGGAGCAGGTGAGGGTCCGCATGATGCCCGCGACGTTCTGGACCTGGCTCACAATCAGCCCGCCCAGGTCGTCGACGGTGTGCGCCTCGGCCAGCACCACCACGTCGTAGGGGCCGGTCACGGCATCCACCCGGATGACACCGGGGATTTTGCCGATCGAGGCGGCCACGTCATGAGCCTTTCCGACCTCTGTTTGGATCAGGATGTATGCCTGGACCACGATCCGCTCCCATCCGCCGCCAGCCGTAACTCGAACGTGAAACTACCGTAAGAATCCATCTGGCTGCGCGGCGCCACCGGCACGGAAAGGCTGCTGAAGTGAGCATTGCCGACATCGGCGAGTTCGGGTTGATCTCCCGGGTCGTTGCACGGCTCGAAAATGGGCCCAAAGTTCTCCTCGGCCCGGGTGATGACGGCGCGGTCGTCGCGGCGCCCGACGGCCGGGTGGTCGCCTCCACCGACGTGCTGGTCGAGGGCCGGCATTTCCGTCGGGACTGGTGCAGCGCCGCCGATATCGGGCACCGTGCCGCGGCTGCCAATCTGGCCGACATCGCCGCGATGGGGGCCGAGCCGACCGCGTTGCTGGTGGCCTTCTGCGCGCCTCCCGACCTCGACGCGGACTGGGCCGAGGAACTCGCGGCCGGGCTGTCCGCCGAGGCCGCGCTGGTGGGGGCGAGCGTGGTGGGCGGGGACATGTCGTCCAGCCCGACTCTGACCATCGCGGTCACGGCGCTGGGGGACCTGGGCGGTCGGCCTCCGGTGCGGCGCGGTGGGGCACAGCCGGGCGAAATTCTGGCGATTGCCGGGCGTACGGGACATGCCGCGGCCGGCTACACGATCCTGTCCCGTGGTTTCCGAACCCCGAAGGCACTGGTCGAGGCGTACCGGCGGCCCCAGGTGCCGTACGGGGCCGGACCGGTCGCGGCCGCGCACGGCGCGACCGCGATGATCGACGTCTCGGATGGCCTGCTGCAGGATCTGGGTCACATCGCCGATGCCAGCCTGGTCGCCATCGACGTGCATTCGGCGGCGTTCGAGGTGCCGTCGCAGATGCGCGACGCGGCGTCCGCCCTCGGTCTCGACCCGCTCCAGTGGTTGCTCGCCGGTGGCGAGGATCACGCGCTCGCGGCGACTTTCCCGGCCGGTGAGCCGCTGCCGGCGGGCTGGGCCGAGATCGGCCGGGTCTACGACGGCACCGGTATCACGGTCGACCGCAAACCCTGGTCCGGGCCGGTGGGCTGGGATCACTTCCGCTGATTAGTCTGTGGGCGTGTCCGAGATCAAGATCAAGATGGTGGACTTCGGTGAGCCGGCGGTCCGGGCCCTGCTCGCCGACGTCCTCGACGAGCTCTCCGAACGGTATGGCGGCAGCGGCGACGACACGCCCATCGGCGCTGCCGACTTCACCCCGCCGGACGGGGCGTTCTTCGTCGCCGACGACGGCGAGCGGCTTGTCGGTTGCGCCGGCTGGCGCCGGCACGGCGAGGACGCCGAGCTGAAGCGGATGTTCACCGCGAAGGCGGCCCGCGGCCGTGGCCTGGGCCGGCGCATGCTCGCCACGATCGAGGAGTCGGCTCGCGAAGCCGGCTGCGCCCGGCTGATCCTGGAGACCGGCGACAAGCAGCCCGAGGCCATCGCGCTGTACCAGTCGGCCGGTTACGCCCGGATCGCCGATTTCGGCTATTACGCGGGCGAGACCGGCGTCCTGTCGTTCGCCAAAGACCTCTGAGCACGCAAAGAACCGCCGGGCCAGCAGGCCCGGCGGTATCTTACGAAGGCTCGATCAGGCGCGAACGACCTTGCCGGCCTTGATGCACGAGGTGCAGACCTTGAGCTTCTTGGTCGTGCCGCCACCGGCCGGGGTGCGCACCGACTGGATGTTCGGGTTCCAGCGGCGGTTGGTCCGCCGGTGCGAGTGGGACACGTTGTGGCCGAAGCCCGGTCCCTTGCCACAGACGTCGCACACGCTAGCCACGGGGTACTCCTGAGGTCTTTGAAGCGGAAAGTCTTCGAGGCCGAACCCGAAGGGCGAAGCCGCACCTGAAGATGCGGCAGCGGCCTTCGGCCAGGCAACCCGGTAAGGCTACCCGATGCGGAGCCAACACATCCAATCGGCCCCGGTCAGGGTGCCGTCCCAAGAGAATGTCAGAAGTCGTTAGTACGATTTTCGCGTGCTGGAGACCCTCGACGCCGCCACGGTCCACCGCTGGTGCGGTGGTGGGCTGGAAGCGCTGCGCGCCCACCAGCACGAGATCGACGAGCTGAACGTCTACCCGGTGCCCGACGGTGACACCGGCACCAACCTCGTGCTCACCCTCACCTCGGCCCAGCAGGAGCTCGAAGGCTCGGCGGCCGGCGAGCCCGCCACCGAGCGCGAACCGGTCGGCGCCCTGCGCCGGATGGCCCGGGGCGCCCTGCTCGGCGCCCGCGGCAACTCCGGGGTGATCGTCTCGCAGATCCTGCGCGGCATGGCCGACAGCCTCACCAGCTCGGCCGCCGTGCGCGGCGCCGAGTTGGCCCGCGCGCTCCGCTCGGCCTCCGAGGCGGCTTACGCGGCGGTGGCCCGTCCGGTCGAGGGCACCGTGCTCTCCGTGGTGGCCGCGGCCGCCGACGGCGCGGGCCGCATCAAGTCCGACGACCTGCTGGCGGTGGCCCGAGCCGCCGCGCTGGCCGCCTCCGAAGCCCTGGCCCGCACTCCGCAACAGCTCCCGGTGCTGGCCCGCGCGGGCGTCGTCGACGCCGGCGGCCGGGGCCTGTGTCTGCTGCTCGACGCGTTGGTCGCGGCTCTGACCCCGGCAAGCGCCACGGCACCCGAAACCGGCCCGCCCGCGCGGCCCGACACCCCGGCGAAAGCCGCCCTCGGTCCGAGCCACCCGCCGACCGGCGGCGCGGCGGCCGACGGCGCGCTCGGCACGCATCCGGTGCCCGATCCCACTGCGGTGCCCGGCGAGGACGGTGACTTCGGTTACGAGGTGCAATACCTCCTCGACGCGTCCGATGCCGCCGTCGGCGAGCTGAGGCGGCTGCTGGACGGCCTCGGTGACTCGCTCGTCGTGGTCGGGTCGGGGGACGGGGTGTGGAATGTCCACGTGCACGTCGCGGCCGCGGGGATCGGGGCGGCCGTCGAGGCCGGGGTCGTCGCCGGCCGGCCGCATCGGATCTCGGTGACGCCGCTGATTCCCGGGCGCGCGCACGTCTCGCCGGAGCGACCGGCGCCCCGGCGCCGGGGTGCGGTCGTGGTCGCCGCCGGCGACGGCCTGACCGCCCTGTTCGAGGCCGAGGGCGCCACCGTGGTGGGCCGCAACCCGTCGATCCGCGAGGTGATCGAGGCGATCGCCCGCACCCGGGCCGGCTGCGTGGTGCTGCTGCCCAACGACGCCAACACGCATGCCGTCGCCACCGCCGCCGGGCGTGAGGCCGAACGGTCGGGCGTCCGGGTGAGCGTGGTGCCGACCCGCTCGCCGGTGCAGGCGCTCGCCGCCCTGGCCGTGCGCGCCACCACCCGGCCGTTCAGCGACGATGTCATCGCGATGGCCGAGGCGGCCGGCGCCTGCCGCTACGGCGAGGTGTGCACCGCCCAGCGCGACTCGCTCACCGTGGCCGGGCCGTGCCGGGCCGGTGACCTGCTCGGCCTGGTCGACGGTGAGGTGCACGTGATCGGCGCCGATCTGGAGGACGTGAGCCGCCGCCTGCTCGACCGCATGCTCGGCGGCGGTGGCGAGCTGACCACGCTGGTGCTCGGCGCCGACGCCCCGGCCGGGCTGGAGGCCACGTTGCGTGGTCACATCGGGCAGACGTGGCCGTTCGTCGAGCTGCAGTGCTATGCGGGCGGCCAGCCCCGTTACCACCTCTTGGTAGGAGTGGAATGAGCGAGCCGACGACGACCACCACACCGCTGGTCAAGGTGCTGGGGGACAAGACCGCGAAAGCGCTTGCCGACCACCTCGAGCTGCACACCGCGGGCGACTTGATCTACCACTTCCCGCGTCGTTACGACGAGCGTGGCGAGCACACCGACATGCGTGATCTGCAGATCGGCGAGCAGGTCACGCTGCTGGCCCAGGTGCAGTCGGTGAGCGTGAAACCGATGCGCGCCCGTAAAGGCAACATGCTGGAGATCACCATCGGGGACGGCTCGGGGGCGACGCTTACCTGCACGTTCTTCAACCAGGCGTGGCGCGAGCGCGATCTGCTCCGGGGCCGGTGGGGGCTGTTCGCCGGCAAGATCACCGACTTTCGCGGGAAGCGGCAGCTGAACGGCCCGGCCTATCAACTGTTGAAGGCCGACGCCACGCAGGACGAGGCGGTCGAGGAGATCGAGGAGTTCGCCGGCGCGCTCATCCCGGTCTACCCGGCCGCGCAGGCCGTGCCGACCTGGGTGATCGCCAAGTGCGTGCGCACGCTGCTCGACACGTTCGAGCCGCCCGACGATCCGCTTCCGGGGGCGGTGCGGGCCAACCGCAACCTGGTCGGCATCGGCACCGCCCTGCGGGAGGTCCACCGGCCGTCCTCGAAGGAGGCCCTCTACTCGGCGAGATACCGGCTGAAGTGGGACGAAGCCTTCGCGGTGCAGCTCACCCTGGCCCAGCGCCGGGCGCGGTCGGCCGGCACGCCGGGCCGGGCCCGGCCCCGGCTCGAGGACGGCATCCTGGCGAAATTCGACGCCGGCCTGCCGTACGAGTTGACCGAGGGTCAGCAGTCGGTGGGTGCGGAGATCGCGGCCGATCTGGCGAAGCCGCACCCGATGCACCGGCTGTTGCAGGGCGAGGTGGGCTCGGGCAAGACGCTGGTGTCGGTGCGCGCCATGCTCCAGGTGGTCGACTCGGGCGGTCAGGCAGCCCTGCTCGCGCCCACCGAGGTGCTGGCCACGCAGCATTTCCGGGGCATCAGCGAGCAACTGGGCGCGCTCGGCCGGGCCGGGGAGCTCGACGGCGATCCGGCCGGCACCCAGCTCACCCTGATCACCGGTTCGCTCGGCGCGGCGGCCCGGCGGGCGGCGACGGCCAAGGCCGCGGACGGTACGGCCGGCATCGTCGTGGGCACGCACGCCCTGCTGTACGAGGGGGTCGACTTCAAGGATCTCGGTCTGGTGGTGGTCGACGAGCAGCACCGCTTCGGGGTGGAGCAGCGGGACGCGTTGCGCGCCAAGGCCGCGGTCCCGCCGCATGTGCTGGTGATGACGGCGACGCCGATCCCGCGCACGGTGGCGATGACCGTCTACGGCGATCTGGAGACGTCCACCCTGTCGCAGCTGCCGCGGGGCCGGTCGCCGATCGCGTCGCACGTGGTGCCGCCGGAACGGCCGGCCTTCCTCGACCGGGCCTGGCAGCGGTTGCGCGAGGAGGTCAAGGCCGGCCACCAGGCGTACGTCGTCTGTCCGCGCATCGGAGTCGCCGAGGGGGACGAGGAGGAGCCGCCGGGGGACAACGAGCCGGCCCGCCGCCCGCCGCTGGCGGTGACCGAGGTCGCGCCGCTGCTGGCCGAGGGTCCACTGCGCGGGCTGCGCATCGGCGTGCTGCACGGCAAACTGCCGGCCGACGAGAAGGACGCGGTGATGCGTTCGTTCACCAAGGGTGATCTCGACGTGCTGGTCGCCACGACGGTGATCGAGGTCGGGGTGGACGTGCCGAACAGCACCGTCATGATCATCATGGACGCCGACCGGTTCGGCGTCTCCCAGTTGCACCAGCTGCGGGGCCGGGTGGGCCGGGGTTCGGCGGCCGGCATCTGCCTGCTCGTCACCGAGTCGGTGGAGGGCACGGCCGCCCGGGAGCGGCTCGACGCGGTCGCCTCCACCACCGATGGTTTCCGGCTCTCCGAGATCGACCTGGAGCAGCGGCGCGAGGGCGACGTGCTGGGCGCGTCCCAGTCGGGCCGGCACTCCCACCTGCGCCTGCTGTCGCTGCTGCAGGACAGCAAGCTGATCACCGCGGCCCGGGCCGAGGCCACCGAGCTCGTCGGCGACGACCCCGACCTGACGAAATATCCGGCGCTGGCGGCCTCGGTGGCGGCGCTGGTCGACGAGGAACGCGCTGAATACCTGGAGAAGGGTTGATCCTGCACATCTGCCCGCGGGCGTCCTGGGAGGACGCCCGCGCCAAGGGCGTCTACGAGGGCGACACGCTCGCCACCCAGGGCTTCATCCACTGTTCGACCGCTGAGCAGGTGGCGGTCCCGGCGACGGCGTTGTTCCGCGGCCGCACCGACCTCCTGCTGCTGCAGATCGACGAGGCCCGCCTGCCGGTGCCGGTCACGTGGGAGGAGGGCGACCCGCCGCACCCGGACGGAAAGCTCTTCCCGCATCTCTACGCCGCGCTGCCGCTCGAGGCGGTGGTGGCGGTGACCGAATACCTCCCGGGTGCCGACGGCTCGTTCGCCCGGCCGCCGGGCCTGTAGCCAACGCGAAAGGCGCGCCGACCCGAGGGCCGGCGCGCCTTTTCAGGCACTACGTCAGGCGGTGAACTTCAGCTTGCGACGGCGGGCCATGAAGAACAGGCCGCCACCGAGGGCGAGCAGTCCGGCGGCGCCGGCGGCGATGCCGCCCGCGTTGGCACCGGTGAGCGCCAGGCCGCCACCGCCACCGCTGCCGTTGGAGTCGCAGTCCGCCGGGGTCTTGTAGGACACGGTCGCGGCCTCGTCCTCGTAACCCTTCGGGGTGGCCGTGACCTTCAGGCCCTCGGCGGCCGGGAAGTCGACCGTGCCGGTGGCACCGGGCTTGACGGTGATCGTCTTGGAGTCGCCCTTGGACGGCTTGAAGGTGACCGTGACCGACTCCTTCCAGCCCTTCGGCACCTCGAGGCCCACCGTGAACTTGTCACAGGTGTTGTCGTAGACGAACTGGGGCTCCTTGGCCGGGCTCGGCGTGTTGGTGCCGCCCGACGGGGTCCCGGTGGTCGACGGCGTGGTCGTCGGCGACGTGGTGGGCGCGGTGGTGGTCGGCTTCGTGGTCGGAGCCGTGGTGGGCTTGCTGGTCGTCGCCGTCGGCGTGGGCGTCGGCGAGGTCGTCGGCCGAGTCGGCGGGGTCGTCGGGGTCGTCGGCTTGCACTTCTCGATCGGCTTGTGGACCGGACGGCTGTTGGTCTTGCTGACGTAGCCGCCGCCGTTCCACTTCCAGTCACTCTGGACGGAGATGGAGGCCCACTGGGTGCCGGCCGGCACGGTCTGCTTGCCGGTCAGCACGCCTTCCTTCTCCTTGGGCAGGTAGGCGCCCTTGGCGATGCCGGTGAGCGTGGAGTTGGCGGGCATGGCCCAGACGTCGCTGACCGTGCCGGCGATGTCCCACTCGCTGTTCTTGACCTGCCACTCGACGACCCACGAACCGTCGGCGTTGGCGCACTTGCTGGTCGGGGTGATGTCGGTTTCGCAGGCCAGGGCGGGCGCGGCGAAGGCCGCGACGCTCGCCAGACCGACGAACGCGCCGCCGACAACTGTCGCGGAACGTCGGAGCTTGGACTTAAGCAGGTTCACGCCTACTCCTGTGCTGGGGATCAGGGGTCCGGCGAGGAAGCGAGGGGCCGACGCCAGGACGGGCGGCGGGGCCACCGACGACGCCTCCCCACGTCGTCGTCGACACGGGGTCGTAACCACGTGCAACGACGCATGACGATAGCCACTAAGCGGAACCTGGGAAATGGCTCAGAGGTCGTTAAGCCTGTTGATGCCTATCCGTGATGTTTCATCGACCGATAGGTATGTCAGCAATGCTCAGGGTGACCGGTTGATGGGACGTCCGCGCCCGTCGTGAGTGGTGCAGTAGCGTCGAGTGGTGCTTACCCAACGACCCCGGTGAGGCCGCATGACCAGGATCATTGCCGGTGCCCATGGTGGCCGCCGGCTGTCCGCTCCGCCCGGTTCTGGCACCCGGCCCACATCGGACCGCGTTCGTGAGGCCCTGTTCAGCGCCCTGGACTCCATGATCGACCTGGAGGGGGCGCGATTCGTCGATCTTTATGCCGGTTCGGGGGCGGTCGGTCTCGAGGCGCTGTCACGTGGATCTTCCCAGGCACTTCTGATCGAATCGGACGCCCGCGCGGCCCGTACGATCCGCGACAACATCGTGACGCTACGTGTCGGCTCGGCGGCCCGGCTCGTGACCGGAAAGGTGGCCCAGGTTCTCGCGGCGCCCCCGGACGGCGGTCCGTACGACGTGATCTTCGCCGATCCGCCCTACGAGGTGCGTAACGACGAGATCATCGAGCTGCAACAGGACCTGCTGGCCAACGACTGGCTCGCCAAGGACGCGGTGCTCGCGATCGAACGGGCGCGCCGGAGTGGCCCGATGAACTGGGTGGAAGGCATCACTGCCGACCGCAGCAGGCGTTACGGCGAGACTACTCTTTGGTACGGTCGCCGATCATGAGACGAGCGGTGTGTCCCGGCTCCTTCGACCCGGTCACGAACGGTCACCTCGACATCGTCGGGCGGGCCAGCCGGCTGTTCGACGAGGTGATCATCGGTGTGCTGATCAACCAGTCGAAGACCGGCCTGTTCACCATCGAGGAACGTCTCGACATCCTGCGTGAGGCGACCGCGCCGTACGACAACGTGCGGGTGGCCTCGTTCCATGGCCTGCTCGTGGACTTCTGCAAGGCCCAGGGTGCGGCCGTCGTGGTCAAGGGTCTGCGGGCGGTCAGCGACTTCGACTACGAGTTGCAGATGGCGCAGATGAACATCGGCTTGTCCGGCGTGGAGACGCTGTTCATGCCGACGAATCCGCTTTACTCCTTCCTGTCGTCCAGTCTTGTCAAGGACGTGGTCAAGTGGGGTGGCGATGCCTCGGCGTACGTGCCCGACTTCGTCGGCGAGCGTTTGGTCGCGCGTCTGAAGCAGGACTGACCGCGACGACGCAGTAACGTGATCGCACCACGCTCCGTGGGTGCAAGATGACGGGAGTAGAAGCCGTGGATCCGCTCGACAGCATCGACGAGATCATCGAACGCGTCCAGGATGCGCGATCCGTCCCGATGTCGCGGACGAACTTCATGTACGACCGGGCCGAGATGATCGACCTCCTCGACGCGCTCCGCTCGGGGCTGCCGTCGGAGATCCGGAAGGCCGCCGCCGTGCTCGACGAGCGCGACCGGATCATCGAGGCCGGCCGCCGCGAGGCCGACCGGATCATCAGCGAGGGTGAGACGGAACACGCTCGGCTCGTGTCGGTCAACGAGATCACGGTGTCCGCCGAGCACGAGGGCGCGCGGATCATCGCCGAGGCCCGCACCGAGGCTCAGCGCCTGCGTGACGAGGTCGACGACTACGTCGACACCGCGCTCGCCAACTTCGAGCAGTTCCTGACCCGGGCGCTGGCGTCGATCGAGCGCGGCCGGGACAAAATGCACGCGCTGCGCGAGATCGGTACATTCCAGGGTGAGGATGCTGAGCGTCCTCTCCCGTTCTGACAAGGGCCCGATTCGACGCTGGCCCGCCTGCTCAGGTAACCTTTTCCGTCGGCCTACCTATGGCTGAGAGTTCATGATGCCCAAGTCTCCGCAGAGTCACCTCAACCCCAGGCAGCCGCTGGTCGTCGACACGACGAAACTCCCCCGGCAGCCTGGCGCGACGCGTGCCCTCGAACGGGTGATTCCGGCGCCGCCGAACCTCGGCCTGGACATGATCTCGGTCCCCGAGGGGTCGGACGTCGAGCTCGACCTCGTGCTCACGTCGGTCTCCGAGGGGGTCTACATCAGTGGCAGGGTCCGTGGCTCGCTCACCGGCGAGTGCGGCCGCTGCCTCAACGAGATCGACCAGTCCTTCGGCGTCTCGATCGCGGAGCTGTTCGCTTATGCGGACAGCACCACCGAGGAGACGACCGACGAGGACGAGGTGGGCCGGATGCAGGGCGATCTGATCGACCTGGAGCCGACGGTTCGGGACGCGGTAGTGCTCATGCTGCCGGCCAACCCGCTCTGCCGGCCGGACTGCCCAGGCTTGTGCCCCGAGTGCGGGGTGCATTTCGACGACCTTCCGGCCGATCACAGTCATGAGGAAGTCGACCCCCGCTGGGCCGCTTTGGGCAACTTGGAAAGCGCTGAGTTGCCTCCGGCGGCTTCGCCGCAACACCCGCGTAAAGGCATAGAGGAGTAGGAACCGTGGCCGTCCCGAAGCGCAAGATGTCGCGCAGCAACACCCGGTCCCGCCGGGCGAACTGGAAGGCGACCGCGGTTGTGACCGTGGCCTGCCCCCAGTGCAAGTCGCCGAAGCTGCCGCACACCGCCTGCTCGGTCTGCGGCACCTACAACGGCCGCCAGGTCATCGAGGTCTGAGACCTCGTGGAGTGACACGCCCGATCATCGGGCGGGTTGCACCTGGTAAATGGCGAACCACCGTGTCACCGGCTCCTGATCAGGAGCCGGTGACCGCGCGGATCGCCGTCGACCTCCTCGGCGGGGACCAAGCTCCCGCCGTCGTGGTTGACGGCGCTCTTCGTGCCTTCCAGGCCGACCCGGCCCTTCACCTGTTGCTCGTCGGCCCGGTCGATGTCGCCGACGCGATGGTCGCTGCCATCGATCCGGCTCAGCGTGACCGGCTGCGCACGCTCTCTCAAGATCAACATCAAGCGGGTGTACGGGCGGTGATGAGCGCCGTGGCACACGGCCACGCCGACGCTGCCTTCTCCGCCGGGAACACGGCCGACATCGTCCTGTCCGCCGCTCGCGTCCTGGGTCGCTGGCCCGGCGTACGCCGCCCGGCCCTGACCGCCGTCCTGCCCACCGCCACCGGCCGCCTCGTGCTGCTGGACGTCGGCTCCGCGGTCGACCCCGACGAAGAGTCCCTGGTCATGCACGCCCGCCTGGGCGCCGCCTACGCGCGCGTCGTGCACGGCGTCGAGCGTCCCCGGGTCGGCCTGCTCACCATCGGCACCGAGCCGGGCAAGGGCGACCGCCTCCGCCGCTCCCTGCCGCCGCTGCTCGCCGAGGCGGAACTGCCGGCCGGCGCCCGTTACGTGGGCCTGGTCGAGGGCGGCGACGTCGTCACCGGCGATGCGGTGGACGTGGTGGTCGCCGACGGCTTCACCGGGAACGTACTGCTCAAGGGCTTGGAAGCGGCGTACGCCAAGCTTGGTTCGCCCGGCGGGGAGGCACCCGGCGTGCCCCGCGCCGCTCTTCTTCTCGGCGTCGGCGGCACCGTGGTCGTCTGCCACGGAGCCGGTTCCGGCACCGACCTGGCCGGTGGTATCGCGCTGGCCGCCGGCCTCCACCGTCGCGCCGCGGTGGCGACGATGGCCGATCACGTCGTCAAAGACAAGCACAGCCAGCACAACGAGGTGTCCCATGATGGATAAGCGCCGCAGGCCCCCGACTCAACCGCTGGAGGACGCCCTCGGCGTCGCGTTCGAACCCGCGTTGCTGGAGCGGGCCCTCACCCACCGTTCGTACGCCTACGAGAACGGTGGCCTGCCGACCAACGAGCGGTTGGAGTTCCTGGGCGACTCGGTGCTCGGCGTGGTGATCACGTCGGCGCTCTACCACAACCACCCCGACCTGCCCGAGGGTCAGCTCGCCAAGCTGCGGGCCAGCGTGGTCAACATGCACGCGCTCGCCGACGTGGCCCGCGGTCTCGGCCCGCACGGTCTCGGCCCGCACCTGCTGCTCGGCAAGGGTGAGGAGACGACCGGCGGCCGGGACAAGGCGAGCATCCTGGCCGACACCCTGGAGGCGCTGCTCGGTGCGATCTACCTGCAGGAGGGTCTGGCGGAGGCGGGCGAGGTGATCCACCGGCTGTTCGACCCGCTGATGGCCGAGTCGGCCGGCCGGGGCGCGGCGCTCGACTGGAAGACGAGCCTGCAGGAACTGACCGCGGCGCTCGGGCTGGGCGTGCCGGACTATGTCATCGAGGACTCCGGTCCCGACCACGCCAAGACGTTCACCGCCTGGGTGGTGGTGGCCGGCGAGCGGTACGGCGGCTCCGAGGGGCGCAGCAAGAAGCAGGCGGAGCAGCGCGCCGCCGCGGCGGCCTGGCGCACCCTGAACGAGAGCGGAAGCGACGCCGGGCCGGAGATCGAGGCGGGCGAGCCCGAGAAACCGGACGACGACGAGAAGTGAACGTCGTCGTGGACGATCAGCCCACCGCCGCGGACGACACCGAGCGGGACAGCCTGTGGACGGCCGCCGGGGCCTGGCGCGGGGTGCTCACCGCGGTCGGCATCCTCGCCCTGACCCGGGTCGCCCAGCTGCTGTTCATCGCGTGGCTGGCGAACGCGCACCCGACCGAGGCCGGGCTGCGGGGGCGGCTGCTCGTCTGGGACGCGGGCTGGTTCCTGCGGGTCGCGGTGGACGGCTATCCACACTCGTACGCCTATGACGCGAACCACGTGGTGGAGGGCAACGGGCTGGCCTTCTTCCCGGTGTACCCGCTGCTCATCCGGGGCTTCGCGGCCCTCGGCAGCAACCCGCAGAACGCGGCGCTGGGGGTCGCCTGGGCCGCGTCGATCGGCGCCGCGGTCGCGTTGCACCTGCTCGGCACGACGCTGTACGGCAAGCGGGCCGGCTGGGCGCTCGTGGCGATCGTGTGCAGCGCCCCGGTCTCGGTGGTGCTGTCCATGGCGTACTCCGAAGCGCTCTTCCTCGCCCTGGTCGCCGGCATGTTCGTCGCCGCGCACCGCCAGGTGTGGTGGGCGGCCGGGCTGCTCGGGCTGGCCGCCGCGCTGACCCGCCCGACCGGAGCCGCCGCCGCGCTGGGTCTCGCCGTCGCCGCGCTGCTGGCCGCCCGCCGGGACCGCTCGACCGGCTGGCAGCCGCTCCTGGCCGCGGCGGTCGCGCTGGCCGGCGTGCCGCTGTTCCTGGCCTGGGTGGGTCTGCGGGTCGGCGACTGGGATGCCTGGTTCCGCATCCAGTCGGCCGGCTGGGGCAGCTCGTTCGACTTCGGCAGCAGCACCTGGCGGTTCCTGTCGGACACGCTCACCACAGCGGACGGCTGGGTCCAGGTGAGCGTGGCGATCATCCTGCTGGCGGCGCTGGCCGCGGCCGGGGTGGCGCTGGCCGGCAAGCCGTGGTTGCCGCTGGCGGTCTACGGGGTGGTCGCCATGATCATGGTCTACGGGCAGGGCGGCTTTTACCACTCGAAGCCGCGACTGCTGCTGCCCGTACTGTTGACGCTGCTGCCGGCGGCCGTCGCCGCAGCCCGCGCCCGCCCCCGGGTGGCGGTGCTGTCCATCGTGGCGTGGGCGGCGTTCGGACTCTGGTACGGCGCCTACCTGATCACGGTCTGGCCCTACACGCTCTGAAGGAGAAAAGGTGCCCGAGCTGCCCGAGGTCGAGACCGTGCGGCAGGGCCTGGCCAAGTGGGTGGCCGGCCGGACGATGGCGACCGTGGAGGTGCGCCACCCCCGGGCGATCCGGCGGCACCTGCCCGGCGACGCGCACTTCAGCGCGATGCTCGCGGGCCGCACCGTTCTCGACGTGTCCCGCCGCGGCAAGTACCTGTGGCTGCCGCTCGACTCGGGCGACGCGATCATCGGCCATCTCGGGATGAGCGGCCAACTGCTGATGCAGCCGGCCGACGCCGAGGACGAGAAGCACCTGCGGATCCGCTTCACCTTCACCGACGGCGGACCCCAGCTGCGCTTCGTCGACCAGCGCACGTTCGGCGGTCTCGCGGTCAGCGAGGGCGGCGCCGAGCTGCCCGACGAGATCGCGCACATCGCCCGTGACCCGATCGACCCGCTCTTCGACGACGAGGCGTTCGTGACCCGCACCCGGGCCAAGCACACCGAGATCAAACGGGCCCTGCTCGACCAGACGCTGATCTCCGGCATCGGCAACATCTACGCCGACGAGGCGCTGTGGCGGGCACGGTTGCACGGCGCCCGCCCCACCGACCAACTGACCCGCCCGGCCGTACGCCGTTTGCTCGCCCACGTCCGCGACGTGCTCGGCGAGGCCATCGTGGCCGGTGGGACCAGCTTCGACGAGCTCTACGTCAACGTGAACGGGGAGAGCGGCTACTTCGACCGGTCGCTCAACGCCTACGGCCGCGAGGGCGAACCGTGCCACCGGTGCGGCAGCCCGATCCGCCGTGAGCAGTTCATGAACCGCTCGTCGTTCAGCTGTCCTCGCTGCCAGCCCCGCCCGCGTACGCACTGACGTACGGCTTGGCGTCGGTGGCCAGCCCGAATCCCGCCTTGCGCCGCCCCATCAGCCGCCGGGCCGCGGTGAGCAGAGCGACCGGTACGCCGTGCACGATGTGCCCGTCCCCGGGCCGCGACCCGTCGCCGTCCCAGTTCTGATAGGCCGTCCACGGCCCCTCGAACGTGCAGATCCGCACGCCCAGGTCGCGGTAGAGCGGGTGGGTCGGTACGCCCGGGTTGAGCACCACCCGGTGCAGTCCGCGCCGGGCGGCCAGCCGGAGGGTCAACGCGACCGGCCCGACCCCGCCCGACCCGGCCGGCGCCCGGTCGAGGAACAGCCCTTCGACGCCGTCCGCCCGCCACACGTCGACGTCGGCCAGCACGTCGGCGAGCGAGCGGCTGCCCCAGTCGAGGTCGATGCGCCCCAGCGACTGGTGCAGGCTGCGGCGTTCACCGGGCAGGTCGCGGACGATCCAGGTCTCGGCGTCCAGAGCCAGTTCGGGGGACGGGTGGGCGTACGGGGGGAACAGGGTCTTCATGAGGTTCTCCGTTCGTCGGCGGCGGTCAGGGCGACGACGAGCAGGCCGGCCGCGTGGGTGACGGCGAGCGCGCCGACGGCGTTCGGCAGGAGGCCGGCGGCCGGTACGGGCAGTAGGTTCAGGACAGTCATGGCGATCGGGGGAGCGGCCGCGACGACGGTGGCGGCGCCGATCCGGCCGCGGGCGGCGAGCAGGAACGTGATGGCGAAGACGCCGCCGAGCAGGAAGCCGCCGGCGAGGGCCAGCAGGCCGGCCGACGACCTGTCGAACCCGGCCACCGCGAAACCGCAGCCGAGCGTCAACGGTGGCAGCAGCCCGACGAGCGTGACCAGGGTGACCCGCCACTGCCGGGCGCCCGCCTGCCCGATGTTCCAGGCGATCAGCGCCTCCAGGATCGGCACCGCCACCAGCAACGGCAGCCAGAACGGCACGTTCGAGCCGGACGGCCCGCCCCGCCAGATCACCAGCACGCAGATCGCCTGGGAGGCGCCGATCACCAGGTAACCGGCCGAACGGCGCAACTCCACCCGGGTCAGCGCGAACTTGCGGCGCGGCGTCCCCGGCAGCATCGCCGGCCGGAACGAGCGCACCAGCGCCAGCACGATCGCCGCGGGCAGCAAGGTGTTCACCGCCGGCCACGGGATCGCCCACCCCGCGATCCGCAGCTCGTCGAGCTTGGCCAGGGTCATCCCGGCCAGCACCCAGCTCGGCAGGCTGTACCGCACCACCGCGGCTTCGGCCCGGGTGACCAGCGCCGCGGTGATGGTGGCCATGGTGGCGAGCCCGCCGAGCCCGATGACGAGGGCGATGCCGCGCTCGGGCCCGACCATCGAGTCGGGCGCCATCCAGATCAGCGCGCACCACAGCCCGCTCACCGCCCCGAAGCCGGCGGCGACGAGCCGGCACGCGGCGGCCGGTCCGGCTCGCCTTGCCACCGCCACTCCGGCGCAGGTCAGGGCCTGCGCCGCGGTCCAGCCGAGCAGCAGGGTCAGCAGCGGGACCGGCCCGGCGACGTGCCGGAGTGCGCCCCCGCCGGCCACCCCGACGCTGATCGGGGCGAGGTAGAGAGCACACCGCAGCAGGGCGGCACCCAGGTAGGCGCGCCGGGCGCCAGGTCGGCGGTGGGTCCGCACGGCCGCGGGCGCGGAGTTCGGTTGCGGCGGCGGCGCGGCCCCCGGTTCGGCGGCATGCCTCGGCCGTACGACGGTGCGGCGGCTCGGTGGCGCGCCGAGGGAGCCGGTCGGGCGGCGACGGTCACGGCTCTTCGGCGTACGCGTCGATGCCGCGCCCCGCTGGGGTGTGATCGTCATCGGTCCTCCTCGCTCAGCCAGCGCAGCGTCGCGGGCGGTGTCGTCCGCGGCGCGGGAATGGTGAGTGCCAGTTCGACGGCGTTCGCGGGCGCGACC
The DNA here is from genome assembly GCF_016862195.1 of Paractinoplanes ferrugineus. Lineage (GTDB taxonomy): Bacteria > Actinomycetota > Actinomycetes > Mycobacteriales > Micromonosporaceae > Actinoplanes > Actinoplanes ferrugineus. The sequence continues at coordinate 84,143 of NZ_BOMM01000004.1, forward strand.
GGCGGCCCGGCCAGATCGGCGTAGAGCGCGCCGTAGACCCGAACCACCCGGTCGTTGGTGAAGTGGGTGAGCGCCCGCCGCCGGGCCGCGTCGCCGAGTTGCCGGCGCCGGGTCGGCGCGCGCAGCAGGCCCACGATCGCGATCGCCAGCTCGGCCGGTTCATCCGGCTGAACCAGCACGCCCGCGTCGCCGAGCGTCTCGGCGGCCGGCCCGACATCGACCCCGACCACGGCCCGGCCCGACATCATCGCCTCGATCAGCCGGTACGGCGGGTCGGCCGGTCCCGGTACGTGCGCCACCACGAGTCCCCAGGTGTAACGGTCCCGCGGATCGGCCGGCAGCGGGTGCAACCGGACCGCCCGCCCCAACCCGGAGCGCTCGACCTGCTCGACACAGTGATCCTCGTGCGCCGGGGTGACCCCGACCAGGTGCAGCACGGCCCCCGGCAGAGCTGCCGCGACGTGCTCGAACGCCGCCAGCAGCGCGGTGAGCCCGCTGTCCGGCCCGCCGCTGCCGGCCCACACCACCGTCGGCTGCCCGCTCTCCGGCTCGCCGGCGATCGGGTACTCGGACGGGTCGACCCCGGCCGGCACCTGCACGAGCCGGGCCGCCGCGGCGCCGTGCCGCAGCGCGTAACCGTGGTGGAAGGCACTGAGCGGAGCGATCAGGCCGGCCTCGGCGTAACCGGTGCGAGCCACCGCGCCCCGGAACCGGCGCAGCACCGCCCGTACCGCCGGCGACAACCGTTCCTCGGCGGGCCGATGCCGGGCGACGGGCGCGCGGGCCTCGGTGAGCAGCAGCGGAACACCCGCCCGCCACCGGCCGGCGAGCGCGCTGAGCAGCGGCGTGGTGCCACCGACGCAGTGCACCAGATCGGTCTGCGGCAGCGACACCGTCAGGGCGCCGAGCGCGTGCTTGAGCAGCGTCGCCGCCGTACGGGCATCGCGCGCGCCGAGCCGGGGCGGCGTCGGCTCGTCGGCGGTCGACGGGACGCCCCGCCACGCCTCCATCAGCAGGTCGGCCAGGGGGACGTTGGCCAGCGGATCGACCCGTTCAGCAGCCAGCTCGGCCAGCCCTCGCAGCCCGCCCGCGAACCGCCCGCGCCCTTCGGCCAGCCCGCGCCCTTCGGCCAGCCCGCGCCCTTCGGCCAGCCCGCGCCCTTCGGCCAGCCCGCGCCCTTCGGCCAGCCCTCGGCAGAGCAGGTGGGCGGCGTTCCGGCCGGTCTCGTTGTGGTCGCCGCGGCGCCGTTCCCGACCGACCGCGCGGCCGATCCGCACGGCAGCGGCCGAGCGGACGTTGAGCGGGAGCGGGTACGCCGGGGTCGATGGCGGTTCCCGGTCGGTGACGGTCAGCAGATCGAACCGGTAGCGGCGCAGTCCCTCGACGAGGGTCCGGCACCACCCGCTCAGCGCGTCCCGCCGGAACGGATACCCGCCGCCGGTGAGCAGGCAGACGCGTTCCTGCGGCGGGGTCGATTTCACGATGGAGGCAACGAGACAGCCCGGAAAAGTTACGAGACCCTGTCGGGTAGGCGACTAAATTACGCGACTTTTATCCGATTTGCCGCCCGACTTGCCCCAAATGTCGCACAAATCGAGTCCGTAGCGAGGTACGGCAGCGGCCCCGCCGGCACCGGTCGCCCCCACCCCTCGCCACCCACCCCGCGCAAGATCCCCGTCCCGCCCCGCGCAAGATCCCCGTCCCGCCCCGCGCAAGATCCCCGTCCCGCCCCGCGCAAGA
>NZ_BOMM01000005.1 GCF_016862195.1 Paractinoplanes ferrugineus
AAGATCCCCGTCCCGCCCCGCGCAAGATCCCCGTCCCGCCCCGCGCAAGATCCCCGTCCCGCCCCGCGCAAGATCCCCGCACAGTCGCCGACAAGATCATCACCCCGCCCCGCGCAAGATCCCCAGACACCGCCCGCAAGATCACCCATCCCACCGCTCGCAAGATCCGTTTCGCCGGCCGGATGATCCGTGCGCTCGACGCTCCGCGGGCCTGAAGATCGCTGCCCGCCGCATGGCCGCGCCCGCCGCATGGCCGCGCCCGAGTCGTGGCCGCGTTCGCGTCATGCCCAAGCCCGCCTCATGGCCGCGCCCGCACGATGCCTGTGTTCGGCTGCGCGATGGCTGTGCGCGCACGCGATGCCTGCGTTCGGCCACGCGATGGCCGCGTTCGTTCGCGCACGGCGGCACGGGGGCCGCAAGATCGTTGCGCTCGGCTGCATGATCGCCATGCGGGCGGTGCCAAATCCGTCGTCGGGCTGGGCGATGCGATCACGGCTTGGGGCTTGCCGGGCGGTCGGATGTCGGTTTCGCGGAACCCGGGGCGTCGGGTCCCTGCCTGGAGGGACGCGTGGGGTTCGCGGAGGTGCGGGTGGCGAGTGCGCTGCCGGGATAGGCAGCGTGACCGCGAGGTGGGTGAGTGTCGAGTTGCGGTGTTACTGAGGGCATCGACCGAGTCGCAGACCCGGGGCAGTCGGTCAAGACGTGGGCAAACCGGCAAAGAAAACATAAGGCCCGGTAAGGGCCGCGAGGGTGGCATGATTCACTGAGCTTGCGGCCGGGTCCGCCGCCGCACGGCTTGACGGAGCGTGGGTATCGGCGGACTATGGAGGTGTCGCCAGTCGCGCCCACTCATGCCCATAGGTAAGCAGTCTCATGTTGGGCATGGGGCATCTGCACCTAAGACCACAGGGTTTTTTGGCCTCGGCCGCGGGTGCATGAGTCTGTGCTCACGCGTGCCCGTGTGCATAGATGTGTGGTGCTTGCTGGGCGCGCGCTGCAGGCGCGTGGTTCAAAACACCCAAAGAAGCAGTGCTTCTCAAGGAGTCACCATGGCGAAGGCCCTCTTTGGCCACGTAGGTGCAGCGCCCGATCGGCGTCTGCTCGACGAGGTCACCCGACTGCGTTCCAGGGTTCAGTCTCTGGAGTTCGAGATCACCCGCCTCCGGGCGGACAATGATCGTCTCGCGGCTGCCGCCGCTGAGGCCGACGACCTCCTGCGGCTCACCGAGCCGGCGCTGACCTGAGTTCCACCCGCCGAGACTTGGCGGTCGATCCCCCCAGCAGTGAGTAGTCCAGCACCAAGAAGCTCGGCACAGCTGTTCAGCACCAAGAAGTAACGCACCCCGCGCGCCTCCACTCCGTGGCGGCGCGCATCTTTTTGTCCGATTTTCCCGGGTTGACCTTGCCGTGCGCGCCGTGCCAGGCCCGCGGACCCGGGTGCGGGTAGCCTGCTTGCCAGCCATCCGTTGCCGACCCTCGGAGATCCGTGCACCTCAAGAGCCTGACGGTCAAGGGCTTCAAGTCCTTCGCCTCCGCCACGACGCTGCGTCTGGAGCCGGGCATCACCTGTGTGGTGGGCCCCAACGGCTCCGGCAAGTCCAACGTCGTCGACGCCATCGCCTGGGTTCTCGGCGAGCAGGGCGCCAAGGCACTGCGCGGCGGCAAGATGGAGGACGTCATCTTCGCCGGGACCTCCGGCCGGGCGCCGCTGGGCCGCGCCGAGGTGACGCTCACGATCGACAACAACGACGGGGCCCTCCCGATCGAGTACACCGAGGTCTCGATCACCCGGCGGATGTTCCGCGACGGCGCCAGCGAGTACGAGATCAACGGCAACGCCTGCCGGCTGCTCGACATCCAGGAGCTGCTCAGCGACTCCGGCATCGGCCGGGAGATGCACATCATCGTCGGGCAGGGCCGGCTCGACGCGATGCTGCACGCCAAACCCGAGGACCGCCGTTCCTTCATCGAGGAGGCGGCGGGCGTACTCAAACATCGCAAGCGCAAGGAAAAGGCCATCCGCAAGCTCGACGCGATGCAGGTCAACCTCAACCGGTTGACCGACCTCACCGCCGAGCTCCGCCGCCAGCTCAAGCCGCTCGGCAAACAGGCCGAGGTGGCCCGCCGTGCCGCCGGCATCCAGGCCGACCTGCGTGATGCCCGGCTCCGGCTGCTCGCCGACGACCTGCACACGCTGCGCACCACCCTGGACCGGGAGATCGCCGACGAGTCGGCGATGCGTGACCGCCGCCAGCAGGTGGAGGCGGAGAACCGCGAGATCCAGCGGATGCTCGCCGAACTCGAGCACGCGCACGCCGAGGACGCGCCGTTGCTGCAGGCCGCCCAGGACACCTGGTACAAACTGGCCGCGCTGCAGGAACGTTTCCGCTCCACCGAGCAGCTCGCCAGCGAGCGGCTGCGTCACCTCGCCGCCACCGGGGACGAGGACCGGCCCGGCCGCGACCCCGACCAGTTGGTCGCCGAGGCCGAGCGGGTGCGCGAGCAGGAGGAGGAACTGCGCGAGGCGCTCACCGACGACCAGATGCGGCTGGCCGAGGCGGTGGAGAACCGGCAGGACCTGGAACGGCAGCTGGCCGCGGCCGAGGGCGCGCTGCGCAACGCCGCCAAGGCCATCGCCGACCGCCGGGAGGGCCTGGCCAAGCTGACCGGCAGCGTCAATGCGGTCCGCGCCCGTACGTCCAGTGTCGCCGAGGAGATCGAGCGCCTCGCCACCGCGCACACCGACGCCCTGATGCGCGCCGAGGCCGCCCAGGGTGAGGTCGACGCGGTGGCCGCCGAGTCCACCGAGGCCGACCGGGACAACGTCGAGCTCGACGAACGGCACGCCGAGGCGCAGGCCGCGCACGACCGGGCCGCCGCCGTGGTGCGTGAACTCTCCGACGCCGAACGGGCGGCCGAGAAGGACGCGGCCAGTTGGAAGGCGCGCGAGGAAGCACTCGCGCTCGGTCTGCAGCGCAAGGACGGCGCGGGCGCTCTGCTCGCCCGGCGCGACCAGGTGCCGGGCATGCTCGGCGGGCTCGCCTCGCTGCTCACCGTCCGGTCCGGGCAAGAGGCCGCGATCGCCGCCGCCCTCGGCTCCCTCGCCGACGCCGTCGCACTCTCCGGTGTGGACGAGGCGATTGAGGCGATGCGTACGCTCAAGATCGCTGACGCCGGGCGGGCCGCGCTCGTCGTCGCGTCGCCCGCCGCCCCCGGCATGCAGGGCTCCCTGGAGTCGCTGCGCCCGGCGACGCCCGACGGCGCGGTCTGGGCGCCGGAGGCCGTCGACTGCCCCGAGCAGATCCGGCCCGCGATCAACCGTGCCCTGCGTGACGTCATCCTGGTCCCCGACCTCGGCACCGCCGCCCAGGTGGTGGCCGGCAACGCCGAGCTGCGCGCGGTCACCCCCGACGGTGACGTGCTCGGTGCGTTCGCCGCGGCCGGCGGTTCCGGCAAGGCCACCAGCTATATCGAGGTGCAGGCCGCGGTCGACGAGGCCAAGGCCAACCGGGCCACCGCCGAGGAGGCGATCGGGCAGCTCAAGAGCCAGCTGGTGGACGCCCGCGCGGAGGTCGCCGAGCGCAAGGACGCGGTCGGTGTGGCCGCCGCCGCCAAGCGCGCGGCCGAGGGCGAGCGCAACGCCGCCGCCCGCCGGCTCGCCGAGCTGGGGGCCGCCGCCCGCTCCGCCAAGGCCGAGAGCGAGCGCCTCGGCGCGGCCCGGCAGAAGGCCGAGGCGGCCCGCGAGAACGATCTGATGCGCCTGGCCGAGCTGGAGGAGCGCCTCGACCTCGCCGAGTCGACCCCGCTCGACGAGGAACCGTCCACCGAGGAACGCGACACGCTCGCCGCCCTGGTGCCCCAGGCCCGGCAGAACGAGATGGAGGTCCGGCTCGCCGTCCGTACGGCCGAGGAACGCGTCTCCTCCATCGCCGGCCGCGCCGATTCGCTGATGCGCCAGGCCAACGCGGAGCGGCAGGCCCGGGAGCGGGCCGCGGCTCGCCGAGCCGCCCGCGCCCGCGGCGCCGAGATCGCCAAGGCGGTCGCGCTCGGCGCGGCCACCGCCCTGCTCCGGGTCGAGATGTCGCTGGCCGACGCGGTCGAGGCCCGTGACGAACTGGCCCGGGCCCGGACCGCCCGCGAGGCCGAGCTGCAGGAGGTTCGCGCCGCCGCCAAGCGGCTGGTCGCCGAGCTGGAGCGGCTCACCAGCGAGGTGCACCGGGACGAGATGGCCCGCGCCGAGCAGCGGCTGCGCATCGAGCAGCTCGAGGCCAAGGCGGCCGAGGACTTCTCGCTCGATGTCGACACGCTGATCGTCGAGTACGGGCCCGAGCAGCTGGTGCCGCCGAGCGCGGCCGAGACCGCCCAGGCCGAGAAGGACGGCAAGCCGGAACCCACGCCGGCCCCGTTCCACCGGCCGACCCAGGAGAAGCGGGCCAACAAGGCCGAGCGTGACCTCCAACTGCTCGGCAAGGTCAACCCGCTGGCGCTCGAGGAGTTCGCGGCGCTGGAGGAACGTTTCAAATTCCTCTCCGACCAGCTGGAAGACCTCAAGGCCACCCGCAAGGACCTGCTCACCGTGGTCAAGGACGTCGACGAACGCATCCTCGAGGTGTTCGCGTCGGCGTTCGAGGACACTGCCCGCGAGTTCCAGGCCGTCTTCCAGGTCCTGTTCCCGGGCGGCGAGGGCCGGCTCGTGCTCACCGACCCGGAGGACATGCTGACCACCGGTGTCGAGGTCGAGGCCCGCCCGCCGGGCAAGAAGATCAAGCGGTTGTCACTGCTCTCCGGCGGCGAGCGTTCGCTCACCGCGGTGGCGATGCTGTGCGCCATCTTCCGGGCCCGCCCCTCGCCCTTCTACATCATGGACGAGGTCGAGGCGGCCCTCGACGACGTCAACCTCGGCCGGCTGATTACGCTCTTCGAGCAGTTGCGGGAAAAGAGCCAGCTGCTGATCATCACGCACCAGAAGCGCACCATGGAGGTAGCCGACGCCCTCTACGGCGTCACCATGCGCGCCGGGGTGACCCAGGTGATCAGCCAGCGACTCAAGAAGGAAGAGGAATAGCCGGTATGCCACCGCGGGAACGCGCCCAGGCCCTGCTCATCGACCTGGACGGCGTTCTGCGTCGCTGGGACCCGACCCCGATGATCGCCGTCGAGGTCGCTTACGGCCTGGAACCGGCCGCCCTGCTCGAGACCTCGATGTCGTGGGACATCTACCGCCCCGCGGTCGCCGGCGAGATCACCGACGCCGAGTGGATGGGGCTGGTGTCGTCCCGGTTGCCGATCGACCCGGACCGGGCGGCCGAGGCGGTGGCCAAGTGGCAGGACTACCGCGGCGAGCCCGACCCCGACGCGCTGGCGTTCGTCCGCGAGGTGCGCGCGGCCGGCCGCAAGGTCGGTCTGGCCACGAACGCCACCGACCGCCTGCGCCCCGATCTGGCGGCCCTGGGCCTGGCCGACGAGGTCGACGTGGTGATCAGCTCGTGGGAGCAGAGGCTGCACAAGCCGGCGCCGGAGTTCTTCGCGCGGGCCTGCGAGCTGATCGGTTACCCGCCGAAGCAGGTTCTCTTCATCGACGACGACGACCGGGTGGTGCGCGGTGCCCGGGCCGCGGGGTTGTCGGCGTACCGCTGGAGCGGCCCGGAGCACGTGGCCTACCTGCGTAAGGCGCTGGACCTGCCGGAGTAGCGGGGAGCGGCGGGTCAGTCGCCGGTCCGGCCGTCGATGCGCTCGCGGAGGAAGTCGGCGTGGCCGTTGTGGCGGGCGTACTCCTCGATCATGTGGATGTAGACCCAGCGCAGGCTCATGGTGTGGCCGCGCGGGCTGGTGAACTCGTGCTCCAGCGGGAGGCCGGCCACCGCGCGGTCGGCGGCGGTCAGTTCGGCCCGGAAAGCGGCGAGGTCGGCGGCCGGGTCGGCGTCGGCTACGTCGTCGAAATCGCCGTCGTTGTTGTCCGCGGAGCTGTAGAGGCCGCCGGCGTCGGGGAGACCGGCCGCGCGCACCACGAACCAGCTGCGCTCGACCTCGGTCATGTGCCGGACCAGGCCGAGCAGGGTCAGGTTGGACGGCTCGACGGCGGCCGTCCGGAGTTGCTCGGCGGTCAGCCCGGCGCATTTGGTGAGCAGGGTCTGGCGCTGCCAGTCCAGCCAGCCCTGGAGCATCTCGCGCTCGGGGCCGGTGAGGGGTTCACTTTCGCGTTGCGCTTCGGGTGCGATCCAAGTGTTCATCGATCCGGACCGTAGCCGACCTCGGCCACCTCGAACAGGTCGCCTTCCTTGCTGGTGCCCTCCACCCGCACGACGGCCCGCCGGCCGTCCAGGCGCAGCGTGCTGACGGCGTTGCCGAAGTAGGGTCCGGCCAGGCGACTCCAGGTCCAGGCCGGGCGGCGCACCCCGGCGGACCGGGCCAGGCCGCGCACGCCCTTCGCGGCCGCTCGGGACCAGCTGAAGCGCATCAGCGGGCGCATGAACCCCGGGACCTGATTGTGTACGGGCGAGCAGGTCAGCTGCATGACGGGGGTGCTCAGCGGCTCACCGAAGTCGGCCCGCGCGACGTACGAGTGGTGGACGTCGCCGGAGAGCACCGAGATGGTGGCCGGCGCCGCGTACGCCCCGCCCGCGCCGACCCGGTGTGTCGGTGCCCCGTCGCCGCCCTCGGCCAGCCGTTTGAACAGCTCGCCCAGGGCCGCGAAGGACCGGCCGAACGCCGCCCAGTGCTCCAGGTCGAAGGTGCGCCGCATCTTCTCGGCCAGGGCCGCCACCCGGGGGTTGCCGGAGTCGGCGGTGCGCTCGTTCCAGGCCTCCAGGTGGTGGATGGCGGGGGGCATCAGCCACGGCAGCGAGGACCCGACCACCAGGTGGTCGTAGTCGCCGTGGGCCTGGTCGACGAACCACGCCCACTCGTGGCCCGGCAGCATCTCGCGGGCGCCCGGGGTGAGCACGCGGTTGCAACGGTTGTCGAGCATCACCAGCCGGGTTCGGCCCAGGTCGAGGGCGAAACTCCACTGGTAACGGTCGGCGGTGGCGCTGTCGACCGTACGGCCGAAGTCGTGCAGCAGAACTGTGGCGTCGCCGGCCGTGGTGACCTTCTGGAAGAGCGGGTCGGCGTCGAGCTCGGCCGGCTCCAGGTTGCCGAGGTGCTGGTAGACCCAGTAGGAGGCGAGACCGCCGGCGATCCGCTCGATCCACCACGACTCGGCGGCCATGTCGCGGCGCCACGACTCGGAGGTGTTCCAGTCGTCGATCAGCTCGTGGTCGTCGAAGATCATCACGCTCGGCACGGTGGAGAGCAGCCAGCGGATCTCCGGGTCACGCCACGACTCGAGGTAGAGCTTGGTGTATTCGTCGAAGGTCACCACCTGGTCGGCCGGACCCTGGTGGCCGGCCGCCCGGCGGCGCTTGAGGAAGCGTTTGACCTTGGTCGAGGTGTTGTCGGCGTAGACCTGGTCGCCGAGCAGGACGATCAGGTCGGGGCGCAGGTCGGGGTTCTGCGGGTCGGTCATGAGACGACGCGCGTAGGCGTCGAGGGCGTCCGGCGGCAGGCGGCGGGCGGTCGCCTTGGGCGTCGCCTCGCGACACGATCCGAAGATCAGCCGGACCGGGACGTCCTTCTCCAGCTCCGGGCGGGTGCGGATGACCGACGGCGGGAACGTCGACTCGGCCGACGGCCAGACCGGGCGATCATCCAGGTGTACGCGGTAGGAGCTGGCCGCGTCCGGCGTCAGGCCGTCGACGACCACGAGCGCGTAATGATGCCCGTACGCCGAGAAGGTCGACGCCGAGCCGGAACCGCCGCCTTCCGCCTCGATTCGCACGGTGGCCGGCTCGGTTGTCTCCACCCAGATGGTGGCTCGATCACCGACCACGCGTCGCAGGACAGGGCCGATGAGCAGATGTGCGGTCACCGTGGGGAGAGCCTTCCACGCGGTTGTCGGGGGCGCTCCATCCTCCGTCAGAGAAGCCGGATGGCGCCACTCGTCCGGCCGACCACACGCGCCGACGGCTCATCTGTCAGGATTTCAGCCATGGAATACGTGGTCGCCGCAGTCATCCTGCTCGTCGTCCTGGTGGCCGGTGCCGTCGGCCTGATGGTGCCGCGGATGCGCCGCCGTGAGCTGCCCCCGCAGGCGGGCGGTGGAACCACGACCCTGGAGCGTCCCACCGAGGACGAGATCCCGCCCCTGGTCGTGCCCGCGGAGGCGGACGAGGGCCTGCCGCCGCTGATCGAGGAGCCGCCGGTCCTCGAGACCGAGCGCAAGCCGGAGCTCGATCAGCCGGAGCCGACCGCCGGCCGGTTGGTGCGGCTGCGCGCCCGGCTGGCCCGCTCGCAGACCGTGCTGGGACGGGGCCTGCTCAGCGTGCTGTCCCGCGATCACCTCGACGAGGACGCCTGGGAGGAGATCGAGGACAGCCTGATCAGCGCGGACGTCGGGGTCGAGGCCACCCAGGCGCTCGTCGAGCGGCTGCGGGAGCGGGTCCGGGTGCTCGGCACCCGGACGGTCGCCGAGGTGCGCGCCCAGCTGGCCGAGGAGCTGACCGCGGCGCTCGAGCCCGACATGGACCGCACGCTGCGCACCGAGCCGCACGAGGGCCGCCCGGCGGTGGTGCTGGTGGTCGGGGTCAACGGCGCCGGCAAGACCACCACCTGCGGGAAGATCGGCCGGGTGCTGATCGCCGACGGGCGCAGCGTGCTGTTCGGCGCGGCCGACACGTTCCGGGCGGCGGCCGCCGAGCAGCTGGCCACCTGGGGTGAGCGGGTCGGCGCCGAGACGGTGCGCGGGCCGGAGGGCGGCGACCCGGCGAGTGTGGCGTTCGACGCGGTCAAGCGGGGCATCGACACCGGCATCGACACGGTGCTCATCGACACCGCCGGCCGGCTGCAGAACAAGGTCGGTCTGATGGACGAGCTCGGCAAGGTCAAGCGGGTGGTGGAGAAGCACGGCCCGGTCGACGAGACCCTGCTGATCCTCGACGCGACGACCGGTCAGAACGGTCTCGAGCAGGCTCGCGTGTTCACTGAAGTGGTGGATGTGACAGGCGTCGTACTGACGAAGCTGGACGGCACCGCGAAGGGCGGCATCGTCATCGCCGTGCAGCGCAAGCTGGGGATTCCCGTCAAGCTGGTGGGTCTGGGCGAGGGCCCGGACGATCTGGCGCCGTTCGAGCCGGGCGCGTTCGTCGAAGCGTTGCTTGGCTCCGACAGCTAGTCTCGAAGTTCACGAGTGAGCCAGACGTCGGGGAGGCCGTGGGTGACGCAGGAGCCGGTGCGGGAGATCCCGCTCCACGGCGGCAACGTCAGCACGGTCTCGCGCATCGGCGACACCGTCCGGCGGAATACCGGTCCGTGGACGCCCGCAGTGCACGCGCTGCTCAACCACCTCGAGCGGGTGGGTTTCACCGGGTCGCCGAGCGCCCTCGGGGTCGACGAGAAGAACCGTGAGGTCCTCTCCTACCTCGACGGCGAGTGCGGCGAATATCCGCTGGCCCCGCACTGGGTGACCGAGGAGGCGCTGGTCACGGTCGCGACCATGCTGCGCATGTTCCACGACGCGCAGTACGGCTTCGTGCCGCCGCCGGGTGCGGTGTGGCGCTCGTTCGGGCCGCCTCCGCCGGACACCGAGGTGATCTGCCACCACGACGCCGCGCCGCACAACGTGGTCTGGCGGCCGGACGGCACGCTCGCCCTGATCGACTTCGATCTGGCCTCGCCGGGGGCGCGTATCTACGACGTGGCCTACGCGGCGTGGACGTGGGTGCCGCTGTTCAGCGATCGCGACTCCTACACGCTTGGCTGGAAGCGGCCCAACCGGCCGCGCCGCCTGCGACTGTTCGCCGACGCCTACGGGTTGATCCCGCGGGACCGGCACCGGCTCGTGCGCACCATCCGGAAGCGGATCGTCGACCACGTCGAGGGCATCCGGCGGATGGCGGCGGCCGGCGACCCGGCCTTCGTCCGAATCGTGCACAAGGGGCATCTGCGGCGTCCGATGCGTGATCTGCGGCTGCTCGATTACGAACGTCACACGCTCGAATACGCACTTCGGTGATCGGCTGTTGACAATGCCGCGTCCGGATCTTGCGCTCCGGGAAGCGGTAATTGCACCAGTTCACGGCGTTTCGCCGCCGGGGCTGTGAGAGTTTCTTCACACGTACGAAACAAGCCGTGACGCGTTGGAAATCGCGCGTAGACCATGCGTGAAACAGCGGACCGGAACGCTTTGGCCCGAACCCGGCCGCTGGCGACGCTGCCCTGTGGAGCTGGGGGAGGACACCAAAAAATTCCGAGAGGAGGCAGCGTGGAGATCAACGCCGGCAATACTGTCTGGTTGCTCCTGTCGTCTGCGCTCGTTTTGCTCATGACCCCCGGTCTGGCGCTGTTCTACGGTGGCCTCAACCGGTCCAAGGGCGCCCTGAACATGATGATGATGAGCTTCTCGTGCATCGGCATCATCTCGATTCTGTGGTCGCTCTATGGCTTCTCACTCGCTTTCGGCTCGAACGACAGCGACGGCGTGAACAAGTTCATCGGTAGCTTCAGCCAGTACTTCGGTACCGGCACGAGCTGGCTGCCGGAGATCTGGGGCACCACGGGAATCCCGACGTACGTCTTCATGGCCTTCCAGATGATGTTCGCCATCATCACGGTCGCGCTGATCAGTGGCTCGCTCTCCGACCGCCTCAAGTTCGGCGGCTGGGTGATCTTCGCGATCGCCTGGTTCACCCTGGTCTACGTCCCGGTCGCGCACTGGGTGTGGGGTGGCGGCTGGATCGGCGCCCACCTGCACGCGCTCGACTTCGCCGGTGGTACGGCCGTGCACATCAACGCCGGTGCTGCCGCGCTCGGCGTGATCCTGGTTCTCGGCAAGCGCATCGGCTGGCCGCGCGAGAACATGCGTCCGCACAACGTTCCGTTCGTGGCCCTCGGCGCCGGCCTGCTGTGGTTCGGCTGGTTCGGCTTCAACGCCGGCTCCGAGCTGACCGTCGACGGCACCGCCGCCGCCGCTTTCGTCAACACTCAGCTCGCCACCGCCGCGGCGCTCGTCGGCTGGTGCGTCGTGGAGTGGCTGCGCGACGGCAAGCCGACCATGGTCGGCGCGTCCTCCGGTGCGGTTGCCGGTCTGGTCGCGATCACCCCGGCCTGTGGTTTCGTCGCCCCGCTGCCGGCCGCCCTCATCGGCATCATCGCCGGTGCGGTCTGTGCCCTGGCCGTCGGACTGAAGTACAAGCTCGGCTACGACGACTCGCTCGACGTGGTCGGCGTCCACTTCGTCGGCGGATGGATCGGCTCCCTCTCGATCGGCTTCTTCGCCACCACCCAGGTCAACTCCGCGATCACCGACGCGCTCGGTGCCAAGGAAGGCCTGTTCTACGGCGGCGGCGCCGAGCAGCTTTGGCGTCAGTTCGCCGGCAGCGCGGTCGTCACGGTCTACTCTCTCGTCATCGCCGCGGTGATCGCGTTCATCCTCAAGGCCGTCAAGGTCCTGCGGGTCAGCGACGACGCGGAGATCGGCGGCATCGACATCGCCGACCACGGTGAGACCGCGTACGACTTCACTCCGGCCGGTGGCTCGGGTGGCGGCGGCGCGTTCGCGATGGCCGGTCTCAAGCCCGGTGCTGGGGTCGACGCTGACGGCAAGGCCGACGTCAGCCAGAAGGTTGCCGGTTAAATTCCCGTATGACTGCTCCGAAAGAGGGACTGAGCATGAAGCTGGTGACCGCGGTCATCAAGCCGTACCAGCTCGACGCGGTGAAGGAAGCGCTGCACGCGCTCGGCGTGACCGGCTTGACCGTGAGCGAGGTACAGGGCTACGGACGGCAGAAGGGCCACACCGAGGTGTACCGGGGAGCCGAGTACACGGTGGAGTTCCTGCCGAAGATCAAGGTCGAGGTGGTTACCGACGAGATCGACGTCGACAAGATCGTCGACGCCGTCGTCACCTCGGCGCGGACCGGAAAGATCGGTGACGGGAAGGTCTGGGTGACCGCCGTCGAAGAGGTCGTCCGGGTCCGTACCGGCGAGCGCGGTCTCGACGCGCTCTGAGATGAACAGAATGTCTGGTGAGCCGCCCTTCGTGCCGGCGGGCGGCTCCCCTGACAAGCTCCGTGCGCACATCGGCGCCGCGGCCCGGGAGAACCGGGCCGCGGCGATCGATTCGTGGCTCACCGAGATCTTCCCGGCGCACGTCCCCGGCGTCAGCCTCGTCGCGGTCGGCGGGCTCGGCCGGCGGGACTGCGCCCCCTACAGCGATCTCGACCTCGTGCTGTTGCACAACGGCACGGCCGGCATCGACCGGATCGCGTCGGCCCTGTGGTACCCGATCTGGGACGCCCGGCTCGGCCTCGACCACTCCGTGCGCACCCTGCCGGAGGCGCTGTCGGTCGCGCACGACGACGTCAAGGTCGCGCTCGGATTGCTCGACGCCCGGCACGTGGCCGGCGACGCGACCCTCTCCGGCGAACTCGCCGCGGCGGCCGGCGACCAGTGGCGGCGCACCGCCGTCCGCCTGCTCTCCCAACTCAAGGACCTGACCGCCAGCCGCTGGGCCAGCCACGGCGAACTCGCCTTCCTGCTCGAGGGCGACCTCAAGGAGGCGGCCGGGGGCCTGCGCGACGTCACGATCCTGCGCGGCATCGGCCGGGCCGGGGTCGCCGACACCATGCGACCCGCCGTGCGAGCCGCCTGCCTGCGCCTGCTCGACACCCGCGACGCCCTGCACCTCGCCGTCGGCCGCAAGGTCGACCGGCTGGTCGCCCAGGAACGCGGCGCGGTGGCCGAACTGCTCGAGGTCGACGACGGGGACGTGCTGCTGCGCCGGGTCGCCGGGGACGCCCGCACGATCGCGCACGCGGTCGACGACGCCTGGCGGGCCGTCGACCGGCTCCGGGCCGGGCGCCGCCGCGGCCAGATCCCCGGGTCGACCGTTCGCCGGCCGGTCGCGCGCGACGTGGTCGAGCAGGACGGGGAGCTGGTGCTCGCCCGTACGGCCATCGGCCCGGTCCCGGATCCCAGCCTTTCCCTGCGGGTGGCCGCCGCGGCGGCCACCGTGCGGCTGCCGATCGCCCGCGCCACCAGTGAGTGGCTCGCCGCGTTCTGCCCGCCGCTGCCCACGCCCTGGCCCGCCGCCGCCCGGGCGGCCCTCGTCTCGCTGCTCGGCTCCGGCCCCGGCCTGCTGCCGACCTGGGAGACCTGCGACCGCTACGGCCTGATCGACGCGTGGCTGCCGGAGTGGGCCCGGATGCGCAGCCTGCCGCAGCACCACCCGGTGCACCGCTTCACCCTCGACCGGCATCTGGTGCAGGCGGCCTACGAGGCCACCGCCTACGCCCGCACGGTGGACCGCCCCGACCTGCTGCTGATCGGCGCGTTCCTGCACGACGTCGGCAAGGGGCTGCCCGGGGACCACAGCATCGTGGGCGCGCCGATCGCCGGCGAGATCGCCTCCCGGATCGGCCTGCCCCCGGCCGACGTGGCCACCATCGAGAAACTGGTGCGGCTGCACCTGCTGCTGCCCGACGTGGCCACCCGCCGTGACCTGAGCGACCCGGTGACCATCTCGACGGTGGCCGAGAAGGTCGGCGACACCGCCACCCTCGACCTGCTGCACGCCCTCGCGCTGGCCGACTCGCACGCCACCGGCCCGGCCGCCTGGTCGGACTGGAAGGGCCGGCTGATGGCCGAGCTGGTGCGCCGGGTGCACACCGCGCTCGACACCGGTGAGCTGCCCGAACCGCCCGCCGCCGACGCCGAGCTGCTCGACGGCGACCTGCCGGCGGTGCATCTGGACGGCGACCGGGTGGCGGTGGCCGCGGCGGATCGTCGGGGCCTGCTCGGCGCGGTGGCCGCCTGCCTGGCGATGCACCGGCTCGACGTGGTCGGGGCGAACGCGTCCACCGTCGACGGCCGGGCCATCGTCGAGTTCTTCACCCAGCCGCGCTACGGCTCGCCGTACGACCCGGTGGCACTCGCCGCCGATCTGCGCCGGGTCGCGGCCGGGGACGTGTCGGTCACCCAGCGGGTGCGGGCGCGGGCGATGAGTGCCCGGGGCGGCACCGCCGAACCGCGCGTGGTGTGGCAGCGTGACGTGGCCACCGACGCGGCCGTGCTGGAGTTGCGCGCCGCCGATTCGGCCGGGTTGCTCTACCGGGTGGCGACGGCCCTCGACGAGGCGGGCGCGACCGTACGGGCGGCCCGGA
Organism: Paractinoplanes ferrugineus; assembly: GCF_016862195.1. GTDB lineage: Bacteria > Actinomycetota > Actinomycetes > Mycobacteriales > Micromonosporaceae > Actinoplanes > Actinoplanes ferrugineus. The sequence goes on from NZ_BOMM01000005.1 coordinate 14,196, forward strand.
TCTCCACTCTTGGAGGTGACGTGGTGGACGCGTTCTACCTGGTCGGCTCGTGGGCGGAGCAGGCCGAGCGGGATCGCGTCGAGGCGGCGGTGCTGGCCGCGGTCTGAGGGGGAGCGTCACTCCGACAGCCGCGGCGGAGTTGGTCGGAACATGCCCCACTTATCCGATCTGCTCGATGATCACATCAGGGCGATCGGCCCCCGGCTGCGTCTGGCGCTCACCGCCACCGCCTCGCGCAACCGCTCCCTGGACGCCCGCGTCCTGATGGTCCGCGCCGCCCTGGGTGACGCGGGCACGCTCGACGACCTGCTGGCGGCGGCCCGGCGGGGCGACCGGCGCTGGCTGCGCCGCCGGCGGCGCAAGGCGGATCCGGGGCTGCTGGCCGCGGTCGCCCAGATCATCGCGTTGCAGGAGCAACTGCCGGGGGACCGGGAGGACGCGCTCGCGCTCTACGACCTGGTGCGGCGGGTCTTCGGACCGTGGGCGCTGTCGCCGGGCAACCAGGCGCTGCACGCCCAGATGGCGCTGACCCACGAGGGGCCGGAGAAGGCGAAGAAGCTGCTCAGGCGCTATTGGCGGATGGGCTCGGCGGCCCGGACCGCGCTGCGCCTGGACGTCCTCAACCCCTTTGTGCGGGCGAATCCGGCGCCGCCCTGGCTGAGCGAGTTCCAGGCGTTGCTGCCCGCGCCCGGTCCGGTGGTGGGTGACGGTGACGGGGCACCGTTCGACCGGCTGGCGGCGCCGGCGGTGGAGCGGATCGACGCCACGCACCGGGTGTCGGTGGTGGTGACCTCGTTCAAGCCGGATCGGGGCCTGCTCACCGCGGTCCGGTCGATTTTGGCCCAGAGCTACGCCAACGTCGAGATCATCATCGTCGACGACGCGTCGCCGCCGGAGTACGACGAGGTGCTGCACGCCGCGACCGCGCTCGGCGACCGGATCCGGCTGGTCAAGCTGGCGGTCAACGGCGGCACCTACGCCGCCCGCAACGCCGGGCTCGACACGGCCGGCGGCGAGTTCGCGGCCTTCCAGGACTCCGACGACTGGTCGCACCCGCGCCGCCTCGAACTGCAGGTGGCGCCGATGCTGGCGGACCGGCGGGTGGTCGCCACCACCTCGGACGGGCTGGCCGTCACCGATCAGCTGTTGCTGACCCGGCCCGGGGTGCGCAGCGGGCGCTTCAACCCGTCGTCGCTGATGATCCGCCGCACCGCGGTGCTGTCCCGGGTCGGCTACTTCGACCGGGTGCGCAAGGCCGCCGACAGCGAGTACATCGGCCGCATCCAGGCGGCCTTCGGGCAGCAGCGGGTGCGGCACCTCGAGACGCTGCCGCTCGCGCTGATCCGGCTGTCGGCCGGGTCGCTGTCACGCTCGGAGATCAAGCCGCACTGGATGCACCCGGGGCGCACCGCCTACAGCTCCGCCTACCTGCGCTATCACCAGCTGATCACGGCCGGGGTGGCGTCGCCGGTGCGGCCCGCGGACGGGACGGGGCGGCCCTTCGCGGCCCCCGGTCACCTGCTCGGCGCCGACCCCGAGCAGGTCGCCGGATATGACGTGGTGATGGTGGCCGACTGGCGCTTCATGGAGAGCGCGCAGTGGAGCGCGGTCGACGAGATCGAGGCGCTGCGGGCGGCCGGGCTGCGGGTGGCGCTGCTGCACCTGGAATCGCCCCGAGCGGTCTACCTCAAGCGGCAGCCGATCGCCGCGCCGATCCAGGATCTGATCAACGCGGGGGCGGTCGACCGGGTCGCGACGGAGCTGGTCGAGGCCGGGATCGTGGTGGTGCGCCAGGCCGCGGTGCTGCAGTTCACCGACGGGGTGACCAGCCGGGTCACCGGGGCGCGGGTGATCGTCGTGGCCGACCGGGCGCCGGTTCGGCAGAACGGCACCGACCATCGCTACGACCCGGTCACGTGCACCGCCGCGGCGCGGCGACTTTTCGGATCAGACCCGCTGTGGGTTCCGCAGGATGCCGGCGTGCGCGCCGGTTTGCGTACGCGAAAGGGGGTGACCCTCGCCGAGTTCGACTTCCCCGCCGTGCTCGCCGTGCCCGGCTGGGTCGCTGTTCGCTCCGGGGCCTCGGGGCCGGCGGTCGCCGGCACCGATCTCGCCGACGCCGCCGCCTGGCCGCCCGATCTCGCCGCCGCCCTGGCCGCCTTTCACCGCCTGCCCGACGTCGACGTGCGCGTGCGACTGCCCGACCGGCCCCGCACCGAGACCGGCCCGGCCGAACCGCACCGGGCGCTGCCCCGCACCTGGCTCGGTTACGAGGCGGCCGACCTCGAACCGCGCCCGTTCCTGCACCAGCTCGACTTCTATCTGCACTTCCCGCCGCCGGAGAGCGTCGAGTGCTACTCCCGGCCGGCCATGGAGGCGGCCGCGATGGGCTGCGTGGTGATCATGCCGGAGCGGTACGCGGGGCTCTACGGCGACGCGGCCGTCTACTGCGGGCGCTCCGAGATCGCCCCACTGATCGCCCGGTACCGCGCCGATCCGGCGCTCTACGCCGAGCAGAGCCGCCGGGCCCGTGAGGTGGTCGCCCGGACCTGCGATCCGGCGCCGTTCGTCGCCCGGATCATGGAGCTTCTTCCCGTAACGGCCGACTCGACGGGTGCGTTACCGATGTTGTGAAGGTGAAGCTGAAGAGGCTGGTCAAAGCGCTGCTCGGCCTTTCGTCCAGGCAGATCGCCGGTCTTGCGGTGATGGTGGCGGTCGGCGCCGGTGTGGTGATGGCGTCGGCGGCCGGCCGGGCCGCGCTCGCCACCAGCCTGCTCGCCCTGCTGGTGGTGGCGGTGACGGCGGGCGTGGTCCATCTGTCCCGGCGCATCCGCGGGGTCCACCGGTCCACCCAGGAGGCAGTGCGTGACCTGCGGATCGTCGTCGAGCAACTGCAACGCCGGGTGATCGCCTCGGTGGAGAAGGAACGTCTGGCCGCCGGCGACCGGCATCAGGAGCTGACCGAGGCCCTGGCCCGCACCGAGCGGCTCACCGGCCGCGGTGCCGAACTGCTGCTGCGTGAGCAGAACCAGGAGACCGAGGCGCTGTTCCAGCTGTTCCAGCAGGTCAAGCCGCGGGCGCCGATGCCGGCCGGTGGCACGCTCAACCCGACCGACCTGCTCGGCCTGCTCGCTGTCGTGGCCGGCCGGCAGCCCGGGTTCACCGTGGTGCTGGGCGGGGGGCCGGCCACGATCTGGCTCGGCTACGGGCTGGAGGCCGCCGGTGGGCGGCTGGTCGCGGTCGACCACGACCAGAAGCGGGCCGAGGACACCCGGCAGATGCTGCGCGATCACGGTCTGGACCGGGTCGAGGTGCGGTACGCGGTGACGGCCGAGCTGACCGTCGACGGACGCACCGTCGACTGGTACGACGTCGACGCGCTGGACGGCCTCAGCGGCATCGACCTGCTCGTGGTCGACGGCACGGCGGCGCCCGGCGGTGAGGCCGTGGCGCCCGCCCTGCACGTGCTCGGCCGGCGGCTGGCCGACGGGGGTGCCGTGGTCGTGGACGAGGTGCCGGGCCGGGTGGCGCCGCGGCAGAGCACGTTCGGCCTGACCGAGCAGCGCCGGTTCGCCGGCCGCTGGACCACGCTGGCGCATCCGGTCGCACCGGTCACGAGCGGGAAGTAACGCGACCCCGCCGCGGGGGACGGCGGGGTCGCGGGTCGCGGGAGGCAGGGGAATCTCCCGCGACCAGCCGGTCGGGGGACCGGCTGTTCAGCTGTCGTACAACCGCAAGAATCGGTTGCCGAACGGCCCGCTTTACCCGCGCGTCAGTTGCCCTTGGGTTGCCAACAGGGCCGCCCGCTCCGCGTACAGCTCGTGGCCGTGGTTCCGGCGCACATATTCCGGCCCGCGGGCGGCCTGGGCCCGCAACGCCGTCCCGTTCTCGTGCAGGGCGCGCACCGTCTCGGGCACCTCCTCCGGCTCGCAGTAGACCGCCGCGTCGCCGAACGTGGCCGCGTAGCGATAGGGCAGCAGCACCACGCAACCGGCCGCCAGCGCGGCCAGCACGTCCGGGTCGGGGTCGGCGGGCGAGTCGGGCCGGGGCAGGGGCAGGTAGAAGTCGACCTGGTAGAGGAAGTTGCGCAGGCTCACCTCGTCCCGGCGGTAGACCAGCCAGGCGCGCGGCAGCCCGAACCGGCCGAACGCCCGCCCGGCCGAGCCGTCGTCGTCGAGGAGCCGCACGTCCACCCGGCTCGAATCGGGCAGCTCCTTGCGCAGCCGCTGCCATTCGGCCCGGCCGCCGTAGCAGCGACGGCCCACCACCGGCCGGTCGGCTCGGGGGCCACGCCGGTCCAGCCGCCATTGGGTGGGGTCCACCGTTCCGGGCAGGTCCACGGCGGTGAGCAGGTCGCCGGGGGAGCCGGTGGCGAGCGGGTCCTCGGCCAGGGCGGCGCTGAGCAGTCGGCGGCCGTCGGGGCCGGCCGGCGCCCAGAGCGGACGGCGGCCGAACAACCGGCGGGCGCCGGCCGCGGCCGAGCGCGAGATCGCCGACGACTCGATCACCACGCGCTGCGCCCGGATGCCGCTGGCCAGGTCGGGGGCGTGCGACAGCACCCGGGCCGAGCGGGCCACCACCAGCCGGGTCCGCACGTCGTCGGTCAGCTCGACCTGGGTGATCTCCCCAGAGTTGATCAACTCCTGGACCGCCGGGTCGAAGTTGCGCGGCCCCTGCCGCAGGTTGGCCAGCTCGTCGAGGTGCACCAGGGCGGCCCGCAGGCCGCGCTTGTCCAACGCCCGGAGCTGTCCGATCCCGGCCGCGCCGGCCCGCCCGTCGGTGGTCCAGTCGCCGGCCAGCAGCACGTCGTAGGCGCGGGCGCCGGTCTCGCCGCGGATCCGCCGGGGGGCGACGAAGGCCCGGGGCTCGCGGGGCGTGGCCGTACCGGCCTTGATCCGGTCGTGCCAGGCCTGGAAGGCCGACAGGTAGGAGCGGCGGGCCGGGTGCATCCAGCCGACCTTGTAGTCGGCGCTCGACAGCGAATCACGGCTGAGCCGGATCAGGGCCAGGGCCGAGTCGGCCAGGTGGACGGTGGCCGGGCGACCGAGGACGGCGCGGGCCCGTTCGACGTACTCGGCGTCGGCGCCCTTGCGGACCGGGTCGAGGTAGCCCACGTCGCGCAGGGCCTTCTCGCGCCGGAACATCAGCGAGGACAGGTTGTAGGAGCGGATCTGCGGCACGCCCGGCCGGGTCAGGACGAGGTCGGGGGTGACTCGGATGCCGGCCGAGGTGGTGGAGAAGACGGCCTCGTCGGCGAGCAGCGGGGCGACCTGTTTCTCCAGCCGGAGCGGGTGGGACCAGTCGTCCGAGTCCTGGAACGTCACGAAGTCGCCGGTGGCGGCGTCCAGGCCGGCGTTGCGGGCCACATAGGTGCCGCCGTTGGTGACCATCCGGATGATCCGGACCCGCGCGTCGAGCGCGGCGGCCGCCCGCAGCACCGGGTCGAACTGCGGCGGCGAACCGTCGTCGATCACCAGGATCTCGTGGTTCGTCCAGGTCTGCGCGACCAGCGAGCGGACCGCCGTCAGCAGCGAGCGGTCGGGACGCCAGGTGGTGACGATGGTGGTGATGCGGGCGGGGTGGCCGGTGCGCTGGGCGGCGCCGGTGGTCAGGCGGTCGAGGACCTCCCCGGGTCCGGCCTCGACGCGGACCGCCGGGTGCGGCAGGAGCGTGGCGAAGTCCCAGCCCGCGCCGGTGCCGCCGGCGTGCGGGTTGGCCAGGTCGAGGCGGACGGCGGTGCGGATCGACTCGGCCACGTCCGGGTATTCGTCGAGCAGCGCGGCGGCCAGGACGCGATCTCCCACCGCGTACGCGATCTGGACGTGCAGCCCTTGGTGTTCCGGCGCGATGGTGGCGGCCCGGCGCAACCGGTCCAGGATCGCCAGCGCCCCGTCCTGGTCGTCGGGCCGCAGGTCCTGCAGTGCCAGGACCCGGGCCAGTTCGCCGGCCGGCCAGGGCTCGACTGCCGCGCCCGCGATCACCGCCTCGGCCGACGAGGCCCCCGCCGCGCGAGCGAGGGGCCCGCGTGCGGCTACCGAGCGGGCCTGTAGGGCCGCCACGGCCAGCGGGTCCGGTCCGGGTGTCATCGGCTTGTCTCCTTCTGCGTGACTCCTAGTCTTAACGAGCCAGTGCCCTGGGTGAATTGTCCGTATCGCCCGTTTAGTCCCTATCGTTCTACCCACCGTGACCTTGTACGACGTCGCCATCATGTCCGACCTGCGCTATCCGGGCGGCAACTCGGCGAGCATCGTCGCCGAGGTGCGCGCCCAGGCCGGCGCCGGACTGTCCACCGTGCTCATCCACGTGCCGTCGCCGCACCTGCGGCACGCCCGGCCGTTCCAGTCCCGGATCGTCGAATGCCTGCGGGACGGCCTCGCCGACCTCGCCCACGACGACGGCACCGAAGTGACCGCCCGGGTGCTGCTCATCCGCCAGCCTCGCATCTTCACCTCGGAACCGGCCGGGGTGCCGCGGGTGAAAGCCGGACACACCATCGTGGTGCTCAACCAGCCGCCCGGCGACGAGCGCCACGAACAGCGCTACTACGTCTTCGACGAGGTACGCGAACGGATCTCGCGCCTGTTCGGCGGCGACATCGTGTGGGCGCCGATCAGCTCCCAGGTGCGCGACAACGTGCAGCAGGTGGCGCCCCGGACCACGCTGCCGGACACCGACTGGCACGAGATCATCGACATCGACGACTGGGTGGCGCCGCCCCGGGTGCCCGGTCCGGTGCCGGTGATCGGCCGGCACGGGCGGCCGGACGAGGTGAAATGGCCGCGCGATCCGGCCGAGCTGCTGCGGGCCTACCCGGACACCGGCGAGGTCAAGGTCCGGATTCTCGGTGGCGGGGAGATCGGCGTACGCCGCCTCGGCCGCACCCCGCGGAACTGGGACGTCGTCGAGTTCGGCGCGGAGTCGCCACAGGACTTCCTGGCCAGTCTCGACTTCTTCGTCTACTTCCACGACAAGGACTGGAAGGAGGCGTTCGGGCGCACGATTCTGGAGGCCATGGCCAGCGGAGTGCCGGTCGTCGTCGGCCCGCATTTCCGGTCGATCTTCGGCAACGCCGCCCTCTACACCGACCCCGCCGGCGTACGCGACCTGGTGCGCCGGCTGCACGCCGACCGGCCCGCGTACGAGAAGCAGGTCGAACGGGCCCGCCGCTATGTCACCGACCAGTTCGGCAGCGCCTCGCACATCGCCCGCCTCGCCTCGCTCGGCGTGATGCAACGCGCGGCCCGCCGCCCGCCCCGCCCGCCGATGCGCGCCGCCCGGACGAACCGGCGGGTGCTGATGGTCGGCGACGACGTGGCCCGCTTCCGCGCCATCGCCCGGCGGCTGCCGCCCGGCATGGAAGCGGTCGTGGTGGCCGGTTCGGCGAGTCTGGCCGAGGCGCACGCGGCCGGCCTGCTCACCGAATACCTGCCCGGCGCGGCCGAACTCGGTGTCCCCGAGGCCCGCTGGAACAACTTCGCCCGGGACCGGCTGGGCCACCTGACCGAGCTCTACAAGCCGCGCGCCGTGCTGGTCGGCGGTCTGCCGCACGACGGGATCGTCGCGGCCATCCCGGAGAACCCGCTGCCGCGCTGGCTGTGGCTGCGCCCGGCGATGTGGCGGCGGGGCACCGGCGGCGAATGGGCCGGCAAGGGTGCCGCCTTCGCCGGCATCCTCGAACCCGGTGAGTTCGCCGCGGCCGGCGACGAGGGCTGGACCACCACCGCCCGCGCCGGGGTCACCACCGTCGACCCGATCACCGACCTGCCCGACCGCCTGGCCGGCGACGAGGGCGACGACACCCTGCTCTGCCGCGGCGTGCCGGCGACACTGCCCGGGTTCCGGACGGTCACCGGGCTGCCCGCCGACCAGCTCGGCGAGGTCACGATCGCGGTGTCCCGGGCCGACTACACCAACTTCCACGAACTGCTCGGCGCCGGCGTCCCCACGGTCTTCGTGCCCGACCCCGACGCGCCCGACGACGAACTCGCCCGCGCCCGGTTCGCGGCCGCCGCCGGGGTGGCCCGCTACGCCGTCGACGACCAGAGCACCCGCGCCGAACTGGCGAAGCTCGCCGACCCGGCGGTGCGGCAGGCGATCCGTCGGCGCTGCGCCGAACTCTCCTTCGCCAACGGCGCCACCGAAGCCGCGGCCTGGCTGGCCGCCCGATGCCGGGAGGCGAACCGTGTCCGACCCTGACGAACTGGCGCTGGCCCGCTGGGAGGTGGCCACTCTGACCGGCCGCCTGCGCTGCGTCGAGGCGGAACGCGACGCCGCGCTCGCCGACCGGGACCGCCACCAGGAGTTGGTGGCGACCCTGCGGGGCAGTCGCTCGTACCGGCTCGGCCGGGCCCTGGTCGAGCTGACTCGCGACCCGGTCCGTACCGGCCCGACCCTGGCCCGCCGCCTGCTGCGGCGTGGCCCGACCGAGAAGAAACGCCGCCCGACGCCGGGCCCGGTGCCGGCCCGTGTCTATGTGGCGGTCGGCCTGGACCGCGACGCCTCCCACGCCCTGACCCGGGCCCTGCGCCAGCGCATCCTGGTCGACGGCGACCACCTGCCGGTGGTGGTGACCGACCAGCCCGCCCTGCGCGGCCTGCAGGTGCCGGGCGTGATCCTGGAATATCTGCCCGACCCGGCGACCTGGTCGCGCCACGAGGCCGGCGACTGGGAGACCCTGCTCGCCGGCCGGGTGGCCCAGCTGTGCCAGGACCACAAGGCCGCGCGCGCCGTGGTGGTCGACCCCCGAAACCCCCCGACCCTCGCCAACTTGCTGGAGCCCGCGCGCTACTGACGTGATCTGCGGCTTTCTGGTCGCCCACCGGCGTTACTGGGCTGATCGTGGCGTCGTTGGCCAGTTGTGACCGCGTCCGTGCTTGAAGCCGAGGCCCCCAAGGTCGCGATGCGATTTGTCGTGGAGGGACCGCCTGTCGGTGCGCTCTGGCGACGGGCGTTCGCGCGGGCCGCCCTCGCGCCACTGGTGGTGCTGGGGCCGCTGGTGGCGCTGGCGCCCACCGCCGACCACCGGTTCAACATCTACTGGCACGGGGGGCTCTTCCGGGACGATCCGCTGCGGATCGTGCCGCACACCCTCGACTCGCTGCCCAGCTATCTGCGGATGGGCAACTTCCGGCCGCTGGGGCGGATGCTGGAGAAACTGCTCGACCTGATCGCGTACGTCCTGGGCGACGTGTTCGGGATCCCCGCCAACATCGCGTTCCGGCTGGTGTCGTTCGTCGCCGCGGCACTGCTCGCAGTGGTGGCCATGCTGCTCGCCGAGAGTGTCGTCGCGCGCGGCCGGATGTTTCGGCGGCCGCCGTCGACGCTGGCCGCGGTGGTGCCGTTCGCGGTGGCGGGCGGGCTGGTCGCGGCCGGGCGGGCCAGTCCGGTGGTCCTGTTCGCCGGGCTCTATCTGAGCTCGGCCGCGCTGGTGCTGGCGGTGCCGCTGCTGTTGTGCCGGATCCACCCGCAGCGCCCGGTACGGCTGTGGTGGATCGGGCCGGTGGTCGTCGCGGGGGCCGCGCTGGCCTCGTTCAACGAGGTCGCCTACCTGGCGTTGCCGCTGGCGACGGTGGCCGTCGCGGCCCGGGGGCGGTGGGTGCTGGCGCTGACCGGGCGCAAGTTCTGGCTGGCCGCGCCGATGCGCGTACTCGGCCTGCTGTGGCTTGGTTTTCTGCCGGTCTTCGGGGCCGTTCGGGTGGTGATCAACCAGTACTGCGCGGTCCGCGCCTGCTACAGCGGTTCCGATGTGTCGGCCGGGCCGGCGGTCTTCGCCGCCCTGCCGAGTCGGGCGCTGGGCTGGCTCCCGCCGCTGATGTGGGGCGAGGCGGCCGGCGGCGGCCGGACGTCGGGTTTCGTGTTCGTCCTTGCCACCGTGGCACTGCTCGTGCTGGCCGTCCTTGCGATCCGGGACCTCGGCCGGATGTCCATCGTGGACCGTCCGGCCGCGCTCGTGCTGGTGCTCGTCGCGGCGACCGCGGTGCTGCTGGCCGCCACGATGGGCGCGCTCAACGGGGAGATCCAGCGGCTGGCCGCGCACGGCGCCTGGGGGATGGGCTGGCGTGACTCGGCTGTCACCATGCCGGCCGGTGCGATTCTGCTGGTCGCGCTCGGCCACGCGGTCCGGCCCGGCCGGCGGGCGCTGATCGCCGCGCTGGTGTTGCTTTTCACGGCCGTCGGCACGGTCTCGGCCACCGCGAACAAGCGGTTCCGGGACGACGTGATGGCCACCCCGGCGGCCCGGCTCGACGACCGGCTCGCCCAGGCGATCGCCGAGTTCGAGCCGACCGCCGCGGGGCAGATCCGGCGGTGCGCACTGCGCGGCGAGTTCTTCACCCTGTTCGCCGACGCACCGTTTTCGCAGTACCGGTTCGACCAGTCGTTCGACCAGGCGGCCGAGCAGAAGGCCGGCGTGCCGTTCTGTCCGCACGCTCCGACCGCCCGCGAGGGGAAATGATGCAGAGGCTCCGGAATCTCACCCGCCGTCAGTTGCTCCTGCTGGGGGCCGCCGCGGCGCTCGGCGTGGCGATCGGTGCCAGCGCGCTGGCCGGTTTCGTCGGGGTGGCCCTGGCAGTGGTCGGGGTGACGCTCGCCGGCCTCGCCGCCGGTCTGCTCCTGGCGCTGCACCGGCTCGCCGTTCTGGGCCGGGAGCAACGCAAGGCCCTGCGCGATCAGCGAGGGGTGCTCGAGCAGACCCAGCGGCGCCTGCTCGGGGCGGTGGAGCAGATGCTGCTCACCGCCGGCGACCGGCACCGGGACCTGACCGAGCTGCTCGCCACCGGGCAGAAGACGACCGCGCTGGGCACCGATCGGCTGCTGCGCGCGCAGACCAACGAGGTGGAGGCCTTGCTCCAGCTGTTCGGGGGCTTCACCCCGGCGGCGCCGATGCCGCCCTCGGGCGGGTTCGCGCTCAACCCGACGGACCTGCTCGACCTGCTCGACCTCATCCGTACCCGCAGGCCCAAGCTGGTGCTGGAACTGGGCAGTGGCACGTCGTCGGTGTGGATCGCGTACGCGCTGGAGAAGACGGGCGGCCGGCTCATCTCGCTCGACCACGAACCCGGCTACGCCCGGAAGACCCGGCTCGCGCTGGCCGCACACGGCCTGACCGGAGTGGCCGAGGTACGCGACGCCCCGCTGCGCCCGGTCGTCGTGGACGGGCGCACCTTCCCCTGGTACGACGTCGAAGCCGTGGCCGACCTGCGCGAGGTCGACCTGCTGCTGATCGACGGGCCGCCGGAGAAGACCGGCAAGGACGCGCGCTACCCGGCCATGCGGGTGCTCGAGGACCGGCTGGCCGACTCGGCCACCGTGGTGTTCGACGACGCGCACCGGCAGGACGAGGCCGAGGCGCTGCGCAAGTGGGTGGAAACGATCGAGGGCCTCACCAGTGAAGGTGAGGCCCTCGGACGGCACGCCGTGTTGTCGTACCGCCGGATCGTCCGGCAGATGGCGCCGACCAATCAGTAACCGAAGTCCTGGGTGTAGTACGGGGTGCCGTTGGCGGCGTAGACCGCGCCGACGCCGACCCGGGTCGACTGGCAGTTGAGGATGTTGGTGCGGTGGCCCGGGCTGTTCATCCAGCCGCTGACGACCTCGGCGGCCGAGCGGTAGCCGTAGGCGATGTTCTCGGCCGACGGCTTCGAGTAACCAGCGGTCTTGATGCGGTAGTCGAAGGTCGAGCTGCCCCGGCCGGTGTGGCTGAACTTGCCGGTCGTGGCCATGAAGGCGCTGTGCGCGCGGGCCGCGGTCAGCAGGTGGGCGTCAACCGTGAGCGGCTTGCAGCCGTGCGCCGCGCGCTGCTGGTTGATCAGGGTGTTGATGCCGTTCTGCAGGTTGACGACGCTGGTCGGGGCGGCCTGGGCCGGTGCGGCAGCGAGCAGGACCATGCCGAGCAGGGTGGCGGGGATCATCGCGATCAGGGCCAGACGCTTGGTGATGGTACGCATCGTGTCGTAGTGCCTTTCGCCGTGTGGGCCCGCCTTGCTTCCGGCGGGTTCAACGACATAGTTCGGCGCCGGTTCAGGCCCGATGAAGCCCTGGCGGTTGCCTTGCGGAGGCCCTTGGGTTGCCGTCCGGTTGGTGCCCGGAGAACGGTTGCCGTCACGGTGCGGGCCGGTTTCTCGTTGGGTTCTCGGGACACTGCGCAGACTTGAGGGAGACCCAGAAGTGCCCGTCTTTGACGTAGCGATCCTGTCCGACTTCCGATATCCCGGCGGAACCTCGGCCAGCATCGCCGCCGAGGTGCACGCGCAGGCCGAGGCGGCCCTCTCCACCGTTCTGGTGCATGTGCCGTCGCCGCACCAGCCGCGGGCGCTGCCGTTCAGCCCGCGGATCAGCGACCTGCTCCGGGACGGTCAGGCCACACTCGCCCGCGCCGACGAGCCGATCACCTGCAAGCTGTTGCTGGTTCGCCAGCCGCGCATCTTCACCGAGGATCTGGCGGTACGGCCGGAAATCAACGCCGAGCGTACGGTCATGGTGCTCAACCAGGCGCCGGGCGACGTCGGCAACCCGTCCCGCTATTACGACTTCGCGGCCGTCCGCGATCGGGTGCACCGCTATTTCGGCGCGGACGTCCAGTGGGCCCCGATCAGTTCCCAGGTGCGTGAACTGCTGCTGCGGGCGGAGCCGGGGGCCCGGCTGACGAGCACCGACTGGCACGAGATCATCGACGTGGCGCACTGGTGGCGCGACCGGGACGGCTTCGTCGGGGACGTACCGGTGATCGGCCGGCACGGGCGGGGCGACCCGGTGAAGTGGCCGCTCGACCCGGCCGAGATCCACGCCGCCTACCCGGAGCGCGACGACGTGCGGGTGCGGGTGCTCGGCGGTGGCGACATCGCCGTGCAGCGGCTCGGGCACAAGCCGGCGAACTGGGACGTCGTGAAGTTCGGGGCCGAGGAACCGCAGGAGTTCCTCCGCACCATCGACTTCTTCGTCTACTTCCACGACCCCGATCTGGTCGAGGCGTTCGGCCGGACCATCCTCGAGGCGATGGCCAGTGGCGTCCCGGTGATCATCGGGGAGCACTTCCGCCCCACGTTCGCCGACGCCGCGCTCTACGGGACGCCCCAGGACGTGCGGCGCATCGTCGCCGAGCTGTACGCGGACCCGGCCCGCTACCGCGAGGTGGTCGGCCGGGCGCGGGAGTTCGCCGAGCAGCGCTACGGCCACCAGTCGCACCTGACCAGGCTCGCGGACGCCGGGATCTCGTCCCGGCTCTCCCCGGTCAGCCCCCGGCGAACCGGACCCAAGACCCCGAAGAGGCGGGTCCTGATGGTCAGCGACAACGGTGCCGGCATGGGACACCTCTCCCGGCTGATGGCCATCGCCCGCCGGCTGCCCGGCGACGTCGAAACGGTCATCGCCACCCAGTCGTACGCCGCGAGCGTGGCCCACCAGGAGGGCTTCCTCACCGAGTACATCCCGTCGCGCAAGGCGCTCGACGCCGCCCAGCCGCGCTGGACCGCGATCCTGCGGGCCCGCCTCGCCCACCTCATCGAGCTGCACGAGCCCACCGTCGTGGCGGTCGACTGCCTGCCGCACCCCGGCGTGGTCGAGGCCGTCCGCGACCATCCCGAGCTGGTCTGGGTGTGGGTGCGCCGGGCGATGTGGCAGCGCGGTGTCGGGGCCGACTGGATCACCCAGGGCAAGGTCTTCGACCATGTGCTGGAACCGGGCGAGTTCGGGGACGTCGCCGACGGCGGTCCGACCGTCGCCGACCGGCCCAACGCCCACCTGGTCCCGCCGATCACCTTCCTCGACGAGAGCGAACTGCTCGACCGGGAGACCGCGAAGAAGGAGCTCGAGCTCGACGACCGGCCGGCGGTGCTGCTCCAGCTCGGGGCCGGCAACATCAACGACATCTCGTCGCCGATCGCCCGGATCTGCGCGCACCTGTCCGGCCACGGCTTCCAGCTGGTGCTGGCCGAGTCGACGATCGCCACCCGGCCGATGCCCCGGGTGCCCGGCGCCAAGGTCGTCAAGATCTACCCGGTGAGCCGCTACCTACGGGCGTTCGACCTCACGGTGAGCGCGGCCGGTTACAACTCGTTCCACGAGCAGATCGGGTTCGCGATCCCGACGGTGTTCCTGCCGAACACCGCCACCCGGCTCGACGACCAGGTCGGCCGGGCGCGGTTCGCGGCCGCCACCGGGGTGGCGCTCACCGTCGAGGATCCGGCCTCCGGCGAGCTGGAGCAGGTGCTCGACCAGGCGGTACGACCGGAGGTGCGGGCCGGGCTCGCGCACCGTTGCCGTGAGCTGACCTTTACCGGTGGCGGTGCCGCGGCGGCCTCGTGGCTGAGCAGCCTGCCGGAGAACACGTGGAGGATGGCGTGACACAGCGCCGGAGCGATCTGCTGGAAGCCCCCGATCGGGCCCGCTGGGAGTTGGCCGCGATGGCCGGCCGGCTGCGCTCGCTCGAGCTGAAACTGGCCGAGGAGCAGGTGAACGCGGAGGCGCTGCGGCGCGAACGCGACCGGGAGCACCGCCGCTGGGAGCGACTGCGGCACAGCCAGAGCTACCGGCTCGGGTTCGGGCTGGTCTCGCTGGCCAAGGATCCGCTGCACACGGTGCCCCGGATCGCGCGGGCGGTGCTGCGCCGGCTGCGGCGGCGCCCGAAGGTCACGACCGAGGGGGTACGCCGGGTGCCGGCCGCCGCCCAGCGCCCGCCGGCCCACCTCTACGTGGCGATCGGCCTCGACACCGTGGCGGTTCGCGAGTTCGTGCTGACCCTGCGGCAGCGCCTGCTGGTCAACCCCGACCACCGGCCGGTCGTGGTGACCGACTGCCCGCAGTTCGCGCTGCTGCGCGACCTGGGCGTGCTGCTGGAATATCTGCCCGACCGGGACACGTGGGAGAAGCACCGGCCGGACCGGCCGTGGGACGACGTGCTGGCTCAGCGCCTGTCCCGGTTGTACCGCGACCACGACACGGCCCGGACCATCATCGTGGACCGGGCCCAGCCGCCGTCGCTTGCCGACCTACTCCGCTAGGGCCGGTAGCCGCGCTCCCAGCAGTGGAGCCAGCGCGGCCGAATACGTCGTCGTCATGTGGTTGGAATCGCGGTACACGAGCAGGTTCCCGACCACGGGCGGGCACACGTCGGTGCAGAACCAGGTGATCGGATCGATCACGGTGGTGCGCGGCCGACCGGCGTACCCGAGGAAGACCGCACGCTGGGCCGGACCGCGCAGCGCCGAACGCAGGCTGCGGGTGCACTTCCCGGCCTTTCCGGCGTTCGCCGGTTCGGCGAGGCACTCCGGCACCGGGCCGCCCATGTAGGGCGTGTCGGCGATCGCGGCGACCCGGGCGCCGGTGCCCTCGAGGGCCCCGAACGTGCGGTCCCAGGCGGCCCGCCACTGCCCGGCGACGTCGGTCGCGGGCTGCGCGGGACGGTAGTTGAAGCTGGAGCCGATCACCACGAGCGCCGGGCGCAGCCGCGCGATCCGGTCGAGCGCGGAGCGGTGGAAGGCCTGACACTCGGTGTAGGCGCGCTTCAGCGCGTCGTGCCAGACCGGCAGGTCGGCGGCGGTGCAGGAGCTCTTGGTGAGCTCGACGAGCCGCCAGTGCCGCTGGGTCGAGACGGCCTCCATGGCCGGGAACCACTGCGCCGCGTGCGAGTCGCCGAACAGTACGACCGTCTCGGCGCCGGCCGGATCGCCGAACACGCAGCCCTCGGGCGCCACCGTGACCGGGACGTCGGCGTGGCAGCCGTTGTCCCAGACCCGCGGCCGGTCCCGCGCGGCCTTCTTCAGCTTCGGCATCAGGTTGGCGGGCAGCGCACCCATGCCCCGGCTGGCGTCGATCGTTCGGGCGAGCTCGGCGGCCGGATCCCGCGCGCCGGCGATGGTCTGCCGCAGGTCGGCGCGGCGCCCGGCGGATTCGACGCTGTGCGGCAGCACCACCAGGAGCACCGCGGCCGCCGCCACCGTGCCGGAGAAGCCGGCCCCCAGGCCGATGCTCTGCCACACCGGCCGCCGGCCCTGCCGCAGCGGGTTCTCCACGAACCGGTAGGTGAGCCAGGCCAGGCCCAGCGCGCCCACCGCGAGCAGCGCCTTCTGCCACGTCCGCGCGGCCGGGAACATCACCAGCACCGGCCAGTGCCACAGGTACCAGCCGTAGGAGAGGCGGCCGATCACCTGCAACGGCTTGCGGTCCAGGATCAGGTGCACACCGGCCCCGCGGGCCCCACCGGCCGCGATCATCGCGACGGCGCCGGCCACCGGAAGAAGAGCCCGCCAACTGGGGTACGGGGTGGATTCGTCGAAGAGCACCGCGGCGGCCAGGATCGCTCCCAGCCCGGCCCAGCCGAGCAGCGCGTGCCCGCGGATCCGGGCCGCGCCCAACGCCAGCAGCGCGCCCGCGCCGAGCTCCCACACCCGGGTGTGCGGCCCGAAATAGGCCCACGGCGCCGAGCGGGCGGTCTCGGTGACGCTCAGCACGAGGGAGGCCAGCGAGAGGACGGCGAGGATCGCGGCCAGCGGCCGGCGGCGTCGCCACAGGTACGCGCCGGCCAGGATCAGCAGCGGCCAGACCAGGTAGAACTGCTCCTCGACGGCAAGCGACCAGAAGTGCTGGAACGGTGAGGGCGCCTGGTCGGCGCGCAGGTAGTCGGTGCCGAGCGCGGCGAACCGCAGGTTGGCGAAGTAGCCGGTGGCGGCGAGCGCGTCCTGGGCGAACTCGCCGAGCCGGGTCAGCGGCAGCCGGAACCGGGCCGCGATCAGCGTGCCGACCAGCACCACGGCGGCCGCCGGCAGGAGTCGCACGGCCCGCCGCGCATAGAACCGCGGCACCGAGATGCGGCCGGTCCGCTCGGCCTCGCGCAGCAGGAGGGAGGTGATGAGGAAGCCGGAGATGACGAAGAAGACGTCCACCCCGACATAGCCGCCGCCGAGTCCGGGCAGGCCGACGTGCGCGGACACGACGAGCAGCACCGCGATCGCACGAAGACCCTCGATGTCGGGCCGGAACCGGGACTCCGGCAGGACGGCGGCGCGGGTGTCTCGCGGCCGGGTTGGCATCACTGCGTTGTGCACCTCATGCCAACGCTCGCGAGGGCGGCCAGGACGCGTGTGTCGCATCTTTCGGTCGGTTCGATTCGTTGCCATGTCGTGACCGCCGAGACCGTCAACGTCCCGCCGCAACGCGCGGAGGCCGATCCGTCGGCGCTGTCCACGACTCCCGCGACGGCGGCTTCCCGGCCCTGGCGGGCGGTGTGGCTGCGGTGCGTACTGGTGCCGCTGACCGTACTCGCCCCGCTGGTCACGCTGACCCCGTCGGCCGACCACCGATTCAACGTGTACGCCAACGGCGGCCTCTACGGCGCCAAGCCCTGGCTGCTGTTCCGCAACGCGTTCAGCACCGTGCCGATCTTCCTCGACCTGGGCAACTTCCGGCCGCTGGGCCGCATCGTCGAATGGTCACTGGACGTGGCCGTCTTCGCGCTCACCGCGCTGTTCGGCCTGCCCGCCAACATCGGGCTGCGGCTGGTCTCGTTCGCCTCGGCGATCCTGCTCACGATCGCCGCCGTGGTCTTCGCCGCGGCGCTCGTGTCCCGCCGGGAGCGGCTGTTCACCGCGCCGCCGCCGGTGCCGGTGGCGCTGCTCCCGTTCGCGGTCGGCGCCGGCCTGGTGGCGGCCGGATGGACGAGCACGACCGTACTGTTCGGCGCTCTCTACCTCGCGACCAGCGCTCTGGTCCTGGCCGTCGCCGCCTGGGCGTGCCGCAGCCGCCGCCCCGGCGCCCTGGTCGTGCTGGCCGGGGCCGCACTCGCCGCGTTCAACGAGCTGGCCCTGCTGGCCGTGCCGCTGGCCACCGCCACGGTGCTGCTGCGGAACCGCTTCGTGCTCGGCCGATCGCTCCTGCACCGGCCTCGTTTCCTGGTGCTGCTCTGGGCCGGGTTCCTGCCGGTGATCCTGCCGGTCCGCGCGCTCATCTATCACCACTGCGCCGGCGGCGGCTGCTACACCGGCTCCGACCTGGCGTTGGCCGGCGCGCCCGGCGCGCTGCCCGCCCGGATGCTCTCCTGGCTGCCGCCGCTGATGTGGGAACGGGCGTCGCACGGCCGGCCGCACGTGGCGGCGGCGGTCCCGGTGCTGGCGCTGATCATGTTGGCCGTGCTGGCCTGGCGCGCCTGCCCCGGTCTGCGCCGCCTGCCCACCCTCGACCGGGGGCAGACCCTCGGCCTCGCCTCGGCCGCGCTCGCCCTGCTCGTGCTGGGAGCCTCGATCGCCGCCCTCAACGCCGGTGTGCAGCGCTTCGAACTCGGCCTCGGCTGGCGGGACAGCGGGCTCACCACGGTCGCCGGCAGCATCCTGCTGCTCGTCTTCTGGCGGCGTTACCTGACCGTGGCGCTCGTCGGGCTGGTGCTGGCCGGCGCCTTCTCGGCGGCGGCCAACAAGGACTTCCGCGACCGGGCCTCACACGGCCCGTGGCCGTTCCTGCACGACCGGATCGCGCAGGAGGTGGCCGACTTCGACGCCACCCCGGCGGGTGACGCCCGCCGCTGCGCGCTGCGCGCCACCTTCGTCCAGACCTCCGCCCGCAACAACCTCGGCCAAGGAAATCAGCTCAGTACCGAACGAGAAGTGAGGCGCTTCGACGTGAGTCTCAACCGTGCCACGACCCTGCTGGCGGGCGCCCCCTTCTGCACCACGGCACCGCGGTGAGCTCGCTGGTGTCGGTGGTCGCGCCGATCTACAACGAGGGCCCCGGGGTCGACCGGTTCGTCCGCCGTCTCACCGAGGTGCTCGGCGACGCCGGCCTGCGCTACGAACTCGTGCTCGTCGACGACGGCTCCTCGGACGATTCCTGGGACCGCATCGTCCAGCAGGCGGTGGCCGACGAGCACGTACGCGGCATCCAGCTGTCCCGCAACTTCGGCAAGGAACCGGCCGTCCTCGCCGGACTCGAGCACGCCGCCGGGGACGCCGTCGTCGTCATCGACTCCGACCTGCAGCACCCGCCCGGTGCCATCCCGGCGATGGTGCAGCGCTGGCGGGACGGCGCGCACGTGGTCGAGGCGGTCAAACGCAACCGCACCGGCCAGGGCATCGTCAGCAAGCTCGGCGGCAAGGTGTTCAACCGGGCGTTCACCGGCCTCACCAAGGTCGACCTGGTGAACGCGACCGACTTCCGGCTGCTCAGCCGGCCGGCCGTGGACGCCCTGCTGAAGATGCCGGAGCACTCGTCGTTCTTCCGCGGCACCAGCAGCTGGATCGGGTTCCGCCGCACCACCATCGAGGTCGAGATCGACCACCGGACGGGCGGCGCGTCCCGGTGGACGTTCAAGTCGCTGTTCCGGCTCGCGGTCAACGGCCTGACGTCGTTCACCTCGGCGCCGCTGCACCTGGTCACCCTGGTCGGCCTGGCGTTCGCGGCGTTCTCGGTGCTGCTCGGCACCCAGACGCTGATCCGCTGGCTGCGCGGCGCCTCGGTGGCCGGCTTCCCGACCGTGATCCTGCTGCTGCTGGTGATGGGGACGTTCGTCCTGCTCGGGCTGGGCGTGATCGGGGAGTACCTCGCGCGCATCCACGAAGAGGTCCGCGGCCGGCCGCGCTACCTGGTGCAGGAGAAGTCGGCGCAGTCGGCCACGACCGCGGTCCCGGAACAGCTGGTGCGGGCCGAGCATGCCGAACGCTAGCCCGGGCCGCTTGCTGCGTTACGCGGTCAGCGGCGGGGCCAGCGCGGCCACCCACTTCGGCGGGGGACTGGCGCTCGACGCGGCGGGCTTCCGGCCGGTGCCGGCGTCCACGGCCGGGTTCGTCGCGAGCATCCTGGTGTCGTACGGCCTGCAGCGGGCCTGGGTTTTTCGCTCGTCGGCCGGCCACGCGACGGCCGGGAGCAGATTCCTCACCGTGACCGCCGCCGCCTTCACGCTCAACACCGTGGTGCTGTGGCTCGGCACCGAGGTCCTGCACGCGCCGTTCGCGGTGGTGCAGGCGGTCGCGCTGGTGGCGATTCCGGTTCTGAACTACACGCTCAACTCGCGTTGGACCTTCGCCGAGGAGGCCCGGGACCGGGCCCCCTCGGACATCGCCCAAAAACGGTAGGCCTAGAGACGGTGGGCCTCGCGGGCCGTGGTCACGCCGCGGGTGTCGAAGAAGCGCTTGGCCACCCCGGCCAGGTGGTCGGCGTCGTATTCGCGGTGGTGCTGCACCAGGATCACCAGGTCGGCCGCGGCGGCCGCGCCCTCCAGGTCGTCGGTGCGGGCCACCTCGACGTCGCCGACCTTCCAGGTGGCGACGTGCGGGTCGTGGTAGAGCACGGTGGCGCCGAGCGACGCCAGCTGCCGGGCCAGCGGCGTCGCCGGCGACTCGCGCTGGTCGGCGATGTTCGCCTTGTAGGTGACCCCGAGCAGCAGCACCGTGGCGCCGTGCACGGCCTGACCGTCCGCGTTCAGCAGGTTCTGCGCGCGCCGGGCCACGTAGTCCGGCATCGTCGCGTTGATCTCCTGGGCCAGCTCGACGAAGCGGAACGGGTAGCCGAGCTTGCTGCGCACGTTGTGGCTGAGGTAGTTCGGGTCGATCGGGATGCAGTGGCCGCCGACGCCGGGCCCGGGGTAGAAGGCCTGGAACCCGAACGGCTTGGTCGAGGCGGCGTGGATCACGTCCCACAGATCGATGTCGAGCTCGTGGCAGAACCGCGCCATCTCGTTGACCAGCGCGATGTTGACGTGCCGGTAGGTGTTCTCGAGCAGCTTGGCGGTCTCCGCCTCCCGGGTGCCCTTGGTGCGCACCACGGTGTCGACGAACCGGCCGTAGAACTCGGCGACCCGGTCGGCGCACCCGCTGGTGTAGCCGCCGACCACCTTCGGGGTGTTACGCGGGCCGAACCGCTCGTTGCCGGGGTCGATCCGCTCCGGCGAGAACGCGAGGTGGAAGTCGATGCCGGCGGTCAGCCCGGACAGCTTCTCCAGCAGCGGCCGCACCACCTCGTCGGTGGTGCCCGGGTAGGTGGTCGACTCGAGCACGACGAGCATGCC
Source organism: Paractinoplanes ferrugineus (assembly GCF_016862195.1). Classification (GTDB taxonomy): domain Bacteria; phylum Actinomycetota; class Actinomycetes; order Mycobacteriales; family Micromonosporaceae; genus Actinoplanes; species Actinoplanes ferrugineus. Next base: position 35,182 of record NZ_BOMM01000005.1, read on the forward strand.
GGGGCGCAGGTTGCGGCCGATCGCCTCGGTGGCGCCGACCACCGCGCGCAGATCGGGGCCGTCTCCCTCGGCGAGCGGCGTCGGCACGCAGATGACGGCGGTGGCGGCACTCGCGATCAGGGTCTCGTCGCTGGTGGTGCGGAAGCCACCGGCGAGCATCCCGGCCACGTCGGCGTCGCTGAGGTCGTCCACGTGCGACCGGCCGGCGGCGAGTGAGTCGACCACACTGTGCTTCACGTCGAAGCCGAGGACGTTCATGCCGGCCCGGGTGGCTTGCTGGGCGAGCGGGAGACCGACGTAGCCGAGCCCGAGAATGACCACATCATAAGTCACGAAATTTCCCCATTTTCTGGCGCGCCTTTGGCGTGCCCCGTTGTCTTGGCGGCGTCAGGCGACGTTGGTGTCCGACGCGGACGGCGGTACCGGCTGGACCGGCAGGGCGATGTCCGGGTGCGACTGGTCCCGTGGTGCTCGTGGCGAGACCACCGGTCCGCGCGGCAGTTCCAGTCGGGTGGTGGCCGGCCGGGGCGTTCCCAGCTCGTACGGCGACGGGAACGGCAGGTAGGCGGGCAGGAACTCGGCGAGCAGCGCGGCCTGCTCGGCGGCCGTCTCCGGCGACGAGTTCGTGTCGTTGAGGCAGAACGCGTCCATGTGCCGGTCGTGCAGCACCCGGGCCAGGCGCAGCGGCGTGCCGGCGTCGGCCAGGTCGGTGTACATGTAGGCGATCTCGCCCGGCGCCGCCCGGCCGGTCAGGTAGCCGTAGTACTGCTGCAGCGAGGACAGCAGCGACACGTCCTCCGGGTGCCGGAACTGGTGCTCGGCGGTGGCCACCACCTGCTCGGCGAAGCGCGACTCGATCTCGGCGAGCACACTGCGCCGGGACGGGTGCGGGGTGTGCTTCATCTTGCGGGTCAGCACCCGCCCGAACGCCTGCTGGATCAGCCGCCGGTTGTTCTTGCCGGCCGAGTTCGCGGGCGGGTCGTCGTCGCGGCGCGGGGCCGAGTCGACAAGAGCCGTCGACGGGAAGAACCGGGTCAGCCCGCCCGGCGTGAAGAACATCTCGGGCGGCACCGGCCGGGCCAGGAAGACGTCGTCGTTGAGGTAGAGGAAGTGCTCCGACAGGCCCGGGATCCGGTGCAGCCGGGACTCGATGGCCTGCGAGTTGAACGTCGGCAACTGCCCGGTGCCGCCGAAGACCTCACGATGGCTCACCACCGTCAGGTCCGGCTGGGTGGTGTCCAGCCAGGCCGGCACCTGATCGTCGGTGACCAGGAAGATGTGCCGGACCCAGGGGGCGAACGCGTACAGCGCCCGCAACGAGTAGCGCAGCTCGTCCCGCGACGCGTAGCGCGAGTCGTTGCAGGCCAGTTCGCTGACGTCGGCGACCCAGCCGTTCGCCCGCATGGCGACGGCCTTGCGCTCGATCCACTCCGGGTCCTCGCCGTCCACCCAGGTGTAGACCACGTCGATCGGGAACGCGACCCGATCCGGGCTGACCATCGTGAAGATCTCGCGGGTGCGGTACGAGGCCGGGTCGTCGGGGGCGCTGAACGAGCCGAAGACGTGCTCGCTCGCCTCCACCACCGGCTCGTCGACCGGCACCACGTCGGCCACCGGGTTGCTCCGCGGGCCGATCAGGTGGCCGTCCACGGTGCGCCAGAACTCGATCTCACAGCCGTACTCCGGCCCGAACACCAGGTTGCCGCCGGGATCGGTGACCGGGCGGCTCAACCGCAGCACGGTCGCGGTGCGGCGGCCACGACGTCCCGGCCGGCCGGTGGGGCGGACGACCTCCAGCAGCCCGGCGTCACTCGCGCTCAGTGTCTCGAGCAGGGCGAGCACCCGGTCGCGCTCCTCTTCCGGTACGGCCACCGCGGACCCGGTCACCGAGTCGACCGGGATCCGGAACCAGTCGACCTGCGCCGCCTCGAGGGCGGTCACCACCCGATCGAGGTTCTCCCGGCGTACGCCCGCGGGGGTGGCCATCTCGGTGACCCGTGCCGAGCGCACGCGGCCGGTCCGGGCGCGGGCCAGCGGTACCACCCGCCGGGCCGTGGCCAGGCGCCGCTCAGCCGGTACGTAGGGCAGCAGCTTGCGCTGGACGCCGGCCAGCAACCGGCGCCGGACCGGCCATGGCGTGTGTCGCAAGATCCGCCGTATCGGCACGCCGTCGTCCTTCCGCCCGGCCGTTGTGGTCACTGACCCTCAACGTCGGCCCTCGACTCGAAGTTGCGGTCGTTGGTGACGCCTGATATCGCCGGTATACGCCATTTGATCAGCGAGGTGCGACAAAACGGGCATTACGCACCCCTATGGGGTGTGCTCCGGGATTCCACCGATAGGCAGGGTTGCCTCGCTGAGGCATCGTGGACGTCGGCGCTCCCGTTCCCGGGGCGTCGCATCCTGGGGGAGGACCCGATGGGTAAGGCTGTTGCGTTTCTGCTCGCGGTGATCGGTGCCATCGTCGTGGTCGGCTGGGTCGTGCACGCGATCATCGGCCCGCTGTTCTACCTGGCCCTGATCGTCGCCCTGGTCGGCGGCGGCATCTACCTCTACGGCAAGGCCAAGAAGTCGCTGGCTCCCGGCACCCGCACCCAGCGGCGCATCGAGGCAGCGCAGAAGACCTACCGGATGCGCAACCGGTGAGCCGCAACGCGGGCGGCTAGGCTTGGCGACATCGCCTCAACTCTGACCAACGGGAAGTCGCACCGTGTTTGACACTCTGAGTGGCCGCCTGTCCGGGATCTTCGACAAACTTCGGAGCAAGGGCCGGCTCACCGATGCCGACATCGACGCCACCGCTCGCGAGATCCGTCTCGCGCTGCTCGAGGCGGACGTCGCGCTGCCCGTGGTCAAGTCCTTCATCTTCAACCTGAAGGAGCGGGCCCGCGGGGCCGAGGTCTCGCAGGCCCTCAACCCGGCCCAGCAGATCATCAAGATCGTCCACGACGAGCTGATCACGGTGCTCGGCGGCGAGGGCCGGCGGCTGCGGTTCGCCAAGACCGCGCCCACCGTGATCATGCTGGCCGGCCTGCAGGGTTCCGGCAAGACGACCCTGGCCGGCAAGCTTTCCCGCTGGCTCAAGGGTCAGGGCCACCAGCCGCTGCTGGTGGCGGCCGATCTGCAGCGCCCCAACGCGGTCAACCAGCTCCAGGTGCTCGCGGGCCGGGCCGGCGTCGACGTCTACGCGCCGCAGCCCGGCAACGGCGTCGGCGACCCGGTGCAGGTCGCGCGGGACTCGATCGAGCACGCCAAGCGCACGGCCAAGGACATCGTCATCGTCGACACCGCCGGCCGCCTCGGCATCGACGCCGAGATGATGCAGCAGGCCGCCGACATCCGCGACGCGGTAAACCCCGACGAGGTCATCTTCGTCATCGACGCGATGGTCGGCCAGGATGCCGTGCAGACCGCCGAGGCGTTCCGGGACGGCGTCGGCATCACCGGCGTGGTGCTCTCCAAGCTCGACGGCGACGCCCGCGGTGGTGCCGCCCTCTCCGTCCGGCACGTGACCGGCGAGCCCATCCTGTTCGCGTCGACCGGTGAGAAGCTCGAGGACTTCGACCTCTTCCACCCCGACCGGATGGCCAGCCGCATCCTGGGCATGGGCGACGTGCTGACCCTCATCGAGCAGGCCGAGCAGGCCTTCGATGACGATCAGAAGGAGAAGATGACCTCCAAGCTGCTCGGTGGCGAGCAGTTCACCCTGGAGGACTTCCTCGACCAGCTGATCGCCGTGCGCCGGATGGGCCCGATCGCCAACATCCTCGGCATGATGCCCGGCATGGGCAACATGAAGGCCCAGCTCGACGACCTCGACGACTCCCACTTCGACCGGGTCACCGCGATCATCCGCTCGATGACCCCGCAGGAGCGCACCAACCCGAAGATCCTCAACGGCTCCCGCCGCGCCCGCATCGCCACCGGCTCCGGCGTCACCGTGATGGACGTAAACCAGCTGCTCAACCGCTTCGCCGACGCGCAGAAGATGATGAAGCAGATGAGCGGCATGATGGGCCTGCCCGGCGCCCGCCGGAAGGCCACCAAGAGCCCGAAGAACAAGCGCAAGGGCACCAAGGGCGGCTCGAGCCGCCCCCGCGTCGGCGGCGGCGCCCTGCCCCCGGGCTTCCCGGCCGGCATGCCCCAGCTCCCCCCGGGCCTCGACCCCAACGCCCTGGGTGGCGGGCCGGGCGGCTTCAACCTGCCGAACCTCGACTTCAACAAGCTGATGAAGCCCAAGAAGGACGACGACGGAAAGAAGTAAGCTCGGACCGGGCTAGTCTCTGGTAAAGATGGCATTGAGCATCTAGTCGGGAGACCAGTATGGTGAGCGGTGATCCCCTCGAGGAGACATCGATGACCGCTGCACCCCATCTCGCCGGTCCGGATTTGATCGACCATCTGATCGGCCGAGGCGACCTGACTGTCGACGACATCGCGGACCTGCCTGAGGATCTTCGCTACGAGTTGATCGATGGCAGGCTCCTCTTGACCCCCAATGCTCTCCCCATCCATCAGGTAATCAGCCAAAACGCCGCTTTCGCGCTGGAGATGAACCGCCCGGACGACCTCGTGGTCAACATGGAGCAAGCGGTTCTTCTCAACCGGCGCAACGAGCTGCGTCCCGATGTCATGGTCTTCCAGGAGGAAGGCGCGGGTCGTTCCCCGGTTCCGGCCGCCGACGTTCTTCTCGTCGTCGAGGTGATCTCGCCGTCGTCGAAGTTCGACGACCCGGGACATAAGGCGAAGCGCTACGCCGACCTCGGCATCCCGGCCCACTGGATCATCGATCCGCTGGCTGGGCCGGTGACGCTGACGCAGTTCGCGCTGGGCCCGGACGGCAGTTACGAGCAGCTCCGCCGCACCGCCGAGCTGGTCACGCTCGATCAGCCCTGGCCGGTCACGCTGGATCTGCCGGCGTGGACGCGCCGGCGTGACCGGATCAACGAGCGGGCGTCGCGCCGCGCGTGGTCGTGATCGGGTAGGACTGTCCCATGGCATTGCATGTGCGTGGGGCGGTCCTGCCGGACGGCGACGTGAAGGATCTCTGGCTGGTCGGGGATCGGGTCACGTTCGAGCCCGTGGCCGGCGCCGAGACGATCAGTGACGGCGGATTCGTCGTTCCCGGGCTGGTCGACGCGCACTGCCACCTCGGAATCGCCTACGGGGCCAAGCCGATCACCGGTGTGGAGCAGGCGCGGGCGCTCGCCGTCACCGACCGCGACGCCGGTGTGCTCGCCCTCAGGGATGCCGGGTCGCCTTTTCCCTACCCGGAGCTCGACGACGAAGTGGACATTCCGCGGCTCGTGCGGGCCGGGCGGCACGTCGCGCCGCCCCGGCGTTATCTGCGGGACATCGGGATCGAGGTGGCCGCCGAGGATGTCGCGGCCACCGTCACCGCGCAGGCCAAGGCCGGCACCGGCTGGGTCAAGATCGTCGGGGACTGGATCGACCGCTCGGTCGGTGACCTCGCGCCGTCGTGGGACGCCGCGACCATGACCGCCGCCGTCGAGGCCGCGCACGCCGCCGGTGCTCGGGCCGCCGTGCATACCTTCTCCGAGGACGGCGTGGAGATCATGGTGCGGGCCGGGGTCGACTCGGTCGAGCACGGCACCGGGCTTTCGCTCGATCTCATCGACGAGATGGCCCGGCGGGGAACCGCACTGGTGCCCACGATGATCAACATCCGGACCTTCGGGAGCATCGCTGAGCAGGCCCGGGAGAAGTTCGCCGGGTACGCCGACCACATGATCGCGCTCAGGGACCGGTTCCCGGCGGTCGTGCGGGCCGCGCACGAGGCCGGAGTGCCGATCTACATCGGGACCGACGCGGGCGGTGGAATCCGGCACGGACTCGCTGCCGAGGAGATGCTGATCATGGAGGAGGCCGGCCTTCCGGCGGCCGACATCATCGCGTCCGCCTCGTGGAAGGCCCGCGAGTGGCTCGGTTTCCCGGGGCTGGTCGAGGGTGGCCTCGCCGACCTGGTGGTCTACGAGGTGGACCCGCGAGCCGACCTACGGGTGGTGCGGGCCCCGCAGCGCATCGTGCTGCGCGGCCGGATCATCAGATAGCCCACCGAACGGGTTGCGGGAGGAGCGAGGCTAGGATGCTGCCTCATGGCTCGCGTGCTCACTCCTCGTGCGGAAGACTTCCCCCGGTGGTATCAGGACCTGATCGCCAAGGCGCAACTGGCTGACAACGGCCCGGTGCGCGGAACGATGGTGATCCGGCCGACCGGTTACGCCATCTGGGAGCGCATGCAGGCGGACATGGACGCGCGCATCAAGGAAGCGGGCGTGCAGAACGCGTACTTCCCGCTGTTCATCCCGGAGAGTTACCTTCGCCGCGAGGCCGACCACGTCGAGGGCTTCTCGCCCGAGCTGGCCGTCGTCACCCACGCGGGTGGAAAGCAGCTCGCCGAGCCGCTGGTCGTGCGCCCCACCAGCGAGACCGTGATCGGCGAGTTCATGGCCAAGTGGGTGGATTCCTACCGCGATCTGCCGCTGCTGCTCAACCAGTGGGCCAACGTCGTGCGGTGGGAGCTGCGCCCGCGCACGTTCCTGCGCACCACCGAGTTCCTCTGGCAGGAGGGCCACACCGCGCACGCCAGCGAGGCCGACGCCCGTGCGCACGCCCGCGACATCCACAAGAACGTCTACGAGGCGTTCATCACCGACATGCTGGCCATCCCCGTGGTGCCCGGCCGCAAGACCAAGGGCGAGCGGTTCGCCGGTGCCACCAACACCATGACCGTCGAAGCCATGATGGGTGACACCAAGGCGCTGCAGATGGGCACGTCGCACGAGCTCGGGCAGAACTTCGCCAAGGCGTTCGACATCAGCTACTCGTCCGCGTCGGGCACTGTCGAACACGCCTGGACGACCTCGTGGGGCACGTCCACCCGGATGCTCGGCGGCCTGATCATGGTGCATGGCGACGACAACGGCCTGCGGCTGCCGCCGCGGCTCGCGCCGATCCAGGTGCAGGTCATGGTGGTCAAGGCGGGCGAGGGCGTGGTGGCGGCCGCAGCGAAGCTGCGCGACGAGCTCAAAGCCGCGGGTGTACGGGTGAGGCTCGACGACCGTGCCGACATCCCGTTCGGCCGTCGTGCCGTCGACGCGGAGCTGCAGGGCATTCCGATCCGGGTCGAGGTCGGCCCGCGCGACCTGGCGGTCGGCAACGTGGTCGTGGCCCGCCGGATCGACGGCACCAAGTCGCCGCTGCCGATGGGTGACCTGGTGGGCGCCGTGACGAGTGCGCTCAAGGCCGACCAGCAGCAGATGTACGACGACGCGCTGGCGTTCCGCGAGGAGCGCACGGTCGACGTCAAGACGCTCGGCGAAGCGATCGAGGCATCCCAGACCGGGTGGGCCCGGGTGCCGTGGTCGGCGGTCGGCGAAGCGGGCGAGAAGGAGGCGAACGGCAAGGCCGTGACGGTTCGCTGCCTCACCCGCGAGGATGGTTCGATGCCCGACTCCGACGAAGAGCCGGGACTCGTCGCCTACCTGGCCCGGTCCTACTGAGTCTCGGCCTACTGACGTGACGTTCTCGCCGGGCCGGCTGGTTCTCTATCGCAACATCGACGGGGACCGGCTGGCTTGCGTACGCCCGTGCCGGGTGATCTCGGACGACGAGCGCGGGCTGCTGCTCTGGCTGGCCCAGGGCAGCCCGGTGCTCGCCGAGCAGGCGGTCGACGGCCGCGGCATCCGCGACATGCCGTTCGCCGAGTGGATCACCCTGGCCAAGGAGACCGTGACGACCTCCTGGCAGGGGCCGGGCCTGCTCAAGTTCATCCCGCCGACGGGCGACCACTCGGTCTGGTTCTTCCGCGACGAGCAGGGCAACTTCAAGAACTGGTACGTCAACCTCGAGTACGGGGCCCTGCGCTGGGACGACGGTCACCTGGCCGGGGTCGACGTGATCGACCAGGACCTGGACGTCGTCGCCTATCCGGATCACTCCTGGGAGTTCAAGGACGAGGACGAGTTCAGCGAGCGGCTGAGCATCCCCGACCACTACTGGGTGCGTGACGAGGCCACGGTGCGGGCCGAGGGCGATCGCCTGGTCAGGCTGATCGAGGCGGGCGCGTTCCCGTTCGACGGCACCTGGACGGATTTCCAGCCCGAGCCCTGGCCGGTGCTCACGACGATCCCCGACGGCTGGGACCGCCCCCCGGTGCCGCGCCGATTTTTCGGGGTTTCGGGCCCGATTGGGAGCTGACCCGAACCGTCTGGCAGAATGGACCCCCGGTATTCGGCACGCGTGAGGCGCCCTCTAACCCTGAGCGCGTTGCCAGTCCATCGAGTCGCGGTCCCGCATCCCCACGCGGGTCTGGTGGCTCAACCTCACGCATGCAATCAGGAGCGAAGAAGACCGTGGCCGTAAAGATCCGGCTCCTGCGGATGGGCAAGATCCGCAACCCGCAGTACCGCATCGTCGTCGCGGACTCGCGCACCAAGCGCGATGGCCGTGCCATCGAATACGTGGGCATCTACCAGCCGAAGCAGAACCCGTCTCTCATCGAGGTGAAGTCGGAGCGCGTGCAGTACTGGCTCTCCGTCGGCGCGCAGCCGAGCGAGGCCGTGCAGCGCATCCTCGAGAAGACCGGCGACTGGCAGCAGTTCAAGGGCCTGCCGGCTCCGCCGCCGCTGCTCGTGGCCGAGGTCAAGAAGAGCCGCACGGAGATCTACGAGGCCGAGTCGAAGGCCGCCGCCGGCGTTGCCGACACGAAGCCCGCGACCCCGAAGAAGTCCGACAAGGCGAAGGCCGCCGCGGCTCCGGAGGCCAAGGCCACCGAGGCCAAGGCTGCTGAGCCCAAGGCCGCTGAGCCCACCGAGGCCACCGAGGCCAAGGTTGCCGCTGCTCCGGAGGCCGCCGAGGCCAAGCCGGCGCAGACCGAGGCTGTCGACCCGGCCGAGCCCAACCGCGAGGCCGTCGCCGAGACCGCGAAGGACCCTGCCGGTGCCGGCGCCGACCAGGACTGACGGGGCGCTCCGGCCGGCGCTGGAGCACCTCGTCAAGGGCATCGTCGAAAACCCGGACGACGTCCGGGTCCGGCTGGTCGACTCGCGCCGCGGCAAGCGGCTCGAGGTGCGCGTGCACCCGGAGGACCTGGGAACGGTCATCGGGCGCGGCGGGCGCACGGCCAAGGCCCTGCGGCAGGTCATCGGTTCGATCGGTGGGCGCGGCATCCGTGTCGACATCGTCGACGCCTACTGACCGATGTTGCTTGTAGTAGGCCAGATCGGTAAGCCGCACGGCATCCGGGGCGAGGTCTCGGTGGCCGTGCGCACGGACGAGCCCGAAGAGCGTTTCACCGCCGGTTCGGTGTTCACCACGGAGGTCCCCCGGGACCGCCGGGTCAGCACCGGGCCGGCGGCTGCCTCCGCGGGTGTCGCCTATCAGGTCCCGCCCGCGCTCGTGATCGAGTCGGTGCGGTGGCATCAGGGCCGGGGGATCGTCCAGTTCGAGGGCGTCCACGACCGAAATGTCGCGGAGGCGCTCCGTGGCGTCTTCTTGCAGGTCGACAGCGACACGTTGACGCCGCCCGCCGATCCTGACGAGTTCCATGACCACCAGCTGATCGGACTGCGGGTCGTGTCGCTCGGCGGCGAGGAGCTCGGCACGGTGGACCGCATCGATCACGCGCCCTCATCCGACCTGATCGTGCTCAGCAGATCCGGCGGGGGGACGGCGTTGATCCCGTTCGTCAGTCAGATGGTGCCCACCGTGGATGTGGCCGGGGGCCGGATCGTCGTGGATCTGCCCGAGGGTCTGCTGGACCTTTGAGCATGCGCGTCGACGTCATCACCATTTTCCCCGATTATTTCGGACCGCTGGAGCTGTCGCTCATCGGCAAGGCCCGGGGCGCCGGTCTGCTCGATCTCACCGTGCACGATCTGCGGAAGTGGACCTCCGACGTCCACCGGACCGTGGACGACACGCCCTACGGCGGCGGGCCCGGCATGGTCATGCGCCCGGAGCCGTGGGGGCAGGCGCTCGACGCGGTCGGGGCCGGCACGCTCGTGGTGCCGTCGCCGGTGGGCAAGCCCTTCACCCAGGCCGACGCGCACGAGCTGGCCTCGCTCGACCACCTGATCTTCGCCTGCGGGCGGTACGAGGGGATCGATCAGCGGGTCATCGACGACGCGGCGGCACGCCTGCCGGTGCGGGAGATCTCGCTCGGCGACTACGTGCTCTTCGGCGGTGAGGTCGCGGTGATCGTGATCATGGAGGCCGTCACCCGGCTGCTTCCCGGTGTGCTCGGCAACGCCGACTCGCTCACCGAGGAATCGCATGCGGCCGGTCTGCTGGAGGCCCCGGTCTACACCAAGCCGGCCTCGTGGCGTGAGCGCGATGTTCCGGACATCCTGCGCTCCGGTGATCACGGCCGGATCGCCCGGTGGCGGCGCGCTCAGTCGCTGCTGCGGACCGCCGCCCGACGGCCCGACATGCTGGCCGCATACCCTGATGAGTTTTTGGACAAAACGGACAGGAAGACCCTCGCCGAGGGCGGATTTCAGATCACGCCTCCCGCTGTGGCAGAGTAGGGAGGTTGCCGTTTTCGCTTCGCGCCGCGGGGTGAAACGAGGATCTTCTGGAGTGGCGGGAGATCAGAAGTGCCCACCGCGCATCGAACTCCGATGCGCTTTAGTACGACGAGGATGCAGCGATGAACACGCTGGACGCTCTCGACGCCCAGTCGCAGCGCACCGACCTTCCCGACTTCCGGGCCGGCGACACCGTCAAGGTGCACGCCCGAGTCGTCGAGGGTAACCGTTCCCGCGTCCAGGTCTTCCAGGGCGTCGTGATCGCCCGCCAGGGGTCTGGCCTCCGGGAGACCTTCAAGGTCCGGAAGATCAGCTTCGGCGTCGGGGTCGAGCGGACCTACCCGATCAACAGCCCGGCGATCGACCGCATCGAGGTCCTCACCAGGGGCGATGTGCGCCGCGCGAAGCTCTACTACCTGCGCGAGCTCCGGGGCAAGAAGGCCAAGATCAAGGAGCTTCGCGAGAAGCAGTCCGTCTGATACCCGTCGATCCGGCCGCGGGCGAACTACGCTTGCGCGAGTGCCGGATGGGATCAGTGTGAACCCTTCCAGTACTACCGCTCGTAAGTCTCCGAGAGGGGATACTCGGGCGGTAGTTCTGTATCCAGCTGGTTCAGTGCTGAATCCGGGGCGGTTTGGCCGGTTGGCGGCGGCGGGAGATGCGAAGCGTGGAACCGATGCAGGGCTACCGACCGTCGGCGCGGCGGCGGTCGATCACACGGCGTAAGGAAATGCCACTGTGGCAGGAGTTGCCGCTCCTGCTGGTCGTGGCGTTCTGTCTGGCCGTGCTCATCCGCACGTTCCTGGTGCAGGCCTTCTACATCCCCAGCGGGTCGATGGAGAAGACGCTCCTGGTCAAGGACCGCGTCCTGGTCAACAAGGTCATCTATGACATGCGTGACCCGATACGCGGCGAGATCGTGGTCTTCCGCGGCACCGACAACTGGGCGCCCGAGGTGACCGAGCCGGTCAGCAACAGCTTCGCCGCCAAGCTCGGGCGCACAGTCGGGGATCTCGTCGGGGTCAGCCGCCCGGGGGAACGCGACTTCATCAAACGGGTGATCGGTCTGCCCGGTGACAAGGTCGCCTGCTGCGACGCCAAGGGCCGGATCACAGTCAACGGCGTGGGCATGGACGAGGCGTACATCGCCGATGGTTACAACTCCGACCTGAACCAGCCGCCCAACCCGACGCAGTGCACCAGCCGGCGTTTCGCCGAGGTGACCATCCCGCAGGGTGAGATGTTCGTCATGGGCGACCATCGGGCCGTCTCGCAGGACGCCAGGTGCCAGGGCCCGGTCCCGATCAAGAACGTGATCGGCCGCGCTTTCGTGATCGTCTGGCCGAGCAGCCGTTTCACCAGCCTCTCCGTGCCCGAGGTCTGGAAGGCCTACGCCGCCGATCATCCGACCGCCGCCGCCGAGGGACAGGTTCCGGTACGCCGCGATAAGCCCATCTCCGAGGCAATCGTCTTACCGTTTCTGTTTAGTGCCGGACTATCCGCGCGTTCCAGGCTGAAGTTCGCGACAAGGCGTCGTAGGCTCCGTTCGTGATTGACGAGCAGACCGAAAAGCGCCGGGGCTCCTTCTGGCGCGAGCTTCCCATCCTGCTGGGTGTCGCGATCCTCGTCGCCGTCCTGGTGCGCGCGTTCGTCCTGCAGACCTTCTACATCCCGAGCCCGTCGATGGAGCACACGCTCAACGTGCTGGACCGGGTGCTGGTCAACAAGCTCGTCTACGACTTCCGCGACCCGCGTCGCGGCGAGATCATCGTCTTCAAGGCGCCCGACGACTGGCAGTCCGGCGCCGAGGGCGAAGACTTCATCAAGCGCATCATCGGGACGCCTGGCGATCACATCATCTGCTGCGACGCCCAGGAGCGCCTGATGATCAACGGTAAGTCCCTGGACGAGCCGTACATCTACAAGGACGCCGACGGCAACCAGGACCCGGCCGCCGACCGCAAGTTCGACATCACCGTGCCGGCCAACCGCCTGTGGGTGATGGGTGACCACCGCTCCGCCTCCGGCGACTCCCTCGAGCACTACGAGGAGACCAACGACATCCAGGAGGCGACGATCCCCGAGGATTCGGTGATCGGGCGCGCCTTCACGGTGTTCTGGCCGGTCAAGCGGGCTACGTGGCTGTCGGTGCCGGACGGCTTCGACAACATCCCGAATGCCTCGCCCGCGAAGTGACCTCGACCCGGTCGAAAGATCCACGAGGAGCGCATTAGCCTTGGTCGGGTGACCGTCCTCGACCGCCGCGCCGCTCGCGTACTGCTCGTCGACGCCGCGGGCCGCACGCTGCTGCTGCACGGCGGCGATCCGGCCCGGCCCGGCGAACGATGGTGGTTCACCCCCGGCGGCGGGCTCGACGCCGGGGAGTCGCCCGCCGAGGGCGCCGCCCGCGAGCTGGCCGAGGAGACCGGTCTGCGGATCGACCCGGCCCAGTTGGGCGAGCCGGTCTGGCACGAGGTCGCCGAGTTCAGCTTCCGCGAGCAGCAATACCGGCAGGATCAGGTCTTCTTCCTGCTGCGGGTGAGCGAGTGGCAGGTCGACACGGCCGGCATGGATCAGAACGAGCAGCAGACCATCACCGAGCACCGATGGTGGTCGCCCGCCGAGATCGAGGCCAGTCGGGAGCAGATCTTCCCGGCCTCGCTCGTGTCTCTGCTCGGGAGCCTCTGATGCTGGCCCCGCCGCGCACCGTCGTCCGCCGGGAAGGCGGCCTCTACGCCCTCGAGCGGGCCCTGCAGCGCCGTGGCTTCCGCCAGGTGGCCGGAGCCGACGAAGCCGGTCGTGGCGCCTGTGCGGGTCCTCTGGTGGCCGCCGCGGCGATCCTGCCCGAGGGCAAGCGCGGGGAGGTTCCCGGCCTCGCCGATTCCAAGCTGCTGACGCCGGCCGCCCGGGAGCGTGTCTACGCCGAGGTGGTCGACCGGGCGCTCGCCTGGTCCGTCATGATCATCCCGGCGACCGAGGTCGATGCGCGCGGGCTCCACGTGTGCAATCTGGCGGCGATGCGCCGCGCGCTCGCGTCCCTGACCACCGCCCCGGAATATGTGTTGACCGACGGTTTCCCGGTCGACGGCCTCGGCGTGCCGGGCCTCGCCGTGTGGAAGGGCGACCGGGTGGCCGCCTGTGTGGCCGCGGCGAGCGTGTTGGCCAAGGTCACCCGAGACCGGATCATGGTGGAGATGGACGATCAGTTCCCCGACTACGGCTTCGCCGTGCACAAGGGGTACATCACCGACGACCACAGCGCCGCGCTCAAGCGGCACGGCCCGTGCGCGGAGCACCGCTTCTCGTACGTGAACGTGGCGGCCGTGTCGGGCCGGGGCAATCGGCCGCCCCGGGCGCGGCGTCCCGTTCCTTTTGACGGACAACAACAGCTGCTGTTTGATGCATCAGCGGCCGAGCCCGCGATGCTTTCGGGCGCCGCTGAAGGTACCGTCGGCGTGGCGTCGGGCGACCAGCCTCAGCCGTCGCCGATGGTGGGGGAAGATGAGGCCATGGAGGGCGAGAAGCGATGAGCGCAGAGGATCTCGAGAAGTACGAGACCGAGATGGAGCTGCAGCTCTACCGGGAGTACCGCGATATCGTCCGCCAGTTCTCCTACGTGGTGGAGACGGAGCGCCGGTTCTACCTGGCCAACCAGGTCGACCTGCACGTGCGCAACTCGGACGGCGAGGTGTATTTCGAGGTCGAGATGCACGACGCCTGGGTGTGGGACATGTACCGTCCTGCCCGGTTCGTCAAGAACGTCCGTGTTATGACGTTCAAGGACGTGAACGTTGAGGAACTGGAGAAGCCGGACATCTCGTTGCCGGACGAAGCCGGCTTCGGCGGCAGCTGAGTAGTTATCCACAAAGTGCGGCCGTCCACAGGGGCGGCCGCACTTTGCTTCGTCCTCCGTCAGGGTGAAAGCCATGCCGTACACCCTGCTTCTGATCTTCCTGTGGCCGCTGCAGCCGGCTGAGGTCACCCGGCGCTTCGACCCGCCGCCCCGGCCCTGGCTGGCCGGGCATCGTGGGGTCGACCTCGGCTCCGTCCCGGGCGCCGTGGTCCGGTCCGCCGGCGCCGGGCGGGTCGTCTTCGTCGGCCTCCCGGGCGGCGTCGGGACCGTCACGGTCGCCCATGCCGGCGGCCTGCGCACCACCTATCAGCCGGTCCAGCCCAGCGTCCGCCCGGGTGACACCCTTGCCGCCGGGGACCAACTGGGCCTTCTGGTCGCCGGGCACGAGGGTTGCGCCCGGCCCGCCTGCCTGCACTGGGGTCTCCTGCGCGGCAAGGTCTACCTCGATCCGCTCGCGCTGGTCGGGCTCGGCCGGGTGCGGTTGATGCCCCTCGGGTCAGCGCTGAAAACTCGCCAGGAGCTGGGGGAGCCGCTCCGCCAGCCGATCATATTCTTCCGGCCGGTTGTAGACCTGAGCGCTCAACCGCAGCAGCCCACGCCCGCCCCACGCGTTCACGGCCGTCTCGGTGGCCAGCTTGTCGGAGATGTCCAGACGCAGCGCGATCGCCTCCGGCGCCGTCGACGCCAACCCCGCCGGCAACGGGATCACCCGCATGGCGACCTCCGGCACGATCGGCTGCGGCAGGTCCGCCGGCGGCACCCCGAGGGCGGCCCCGACCACCCGCTGGCCATAGGCGACGAGCGCCGCGTTGTGCGCCCGCACCGCCGCCCAGCCGAGCGTGCGCAGGGTGAACAGACCCGCCGGGGCGGACAGCCAGGGCGTGTAATCGATCGTGCCCTGGTATTCGACCGAGAGCGGGAAACCGGCGTCCTGCTCCCACGACACGACAAGCGGCTCGATCTTGCGGCGCCACTGCGGGGCGACCGCGAGCAGGGCCGTGCCGCGCGGCGCGAAGGCCCACTTGTGCAGGTTGCCCACCCAGAAATCGGCCCCGATCGCCGACACGTCCACCGGCAGCATGCCCGGCACGTGCGCCGCGTCGACAAGCACCGGGATCTCGTGCTCACGGGCGGCCGCCACGATTTCTCGGACCGGAAAGACCGCCGCCGTGGCCGACGCGATCTGATCGATGATCAACAGCTTGGTCTTGCCCGGCCGCAAGGCCGACCGCACCCGGCTCACCACCTCGGCGGCGGAAGCCGTCAGCGGGAGCGCGACGGTCCGCGCGGTGGCCCCGGCCCGCCGGCACTGCCGTCGGGCCGCCAACGCGACCGCGCCGTAGGCGTGATCGGTGAGCAGCACCTCGTCGGCCGACTCCAACCGCACCGACTGCAGCACGGTGGAGACCGCCGCCGTCGTGTTCGGCACGAGCGCACTGCCGTCCGGGTCGGCGCCCAGGAACGAGGCGATGTGTCGTCGGGTGTGGATGACCCGGTCGAGCATGCCCTGGGTGAAGAACCTGTGCGGGTTGGCCTCGATCTCGTCACGCAACCGCTGCTGGGTGCGCTGCACCCCGATCGGCACCGCGCCGAACGAGCCGTGGTTGAGATAGGACACGGCCGGGTCCAGCGAGAACAGGAGGCGGGCACCCGGGACGGGTGCGGGCGGTTCTCCGGCGCTCACGCCTCGATCGTACGGGGTCATGCGCGGGGGTGGGCCTGTTTGAAGGCGGCGCGGAGCCGCTCGGTCGAGACATGGGTGTAGATCTGCGTGCTCGACAGCGACGCGTGCCCCAGCAGATCCTGCACGGCACGCAGGTCGGCGCCACCGTCGAGCAGGTGGGTGGCGGCCGAATGGCGCAGGTCGTGCGGGCTGGTGTGGGGCAGGCCGGCCCGTTGCGCGGCCTCCTTCACGATTCGCCGCACCACGGTCTGCTGCAGCCGGCCGCCCTTGATCCCCAGGAACAGGGCGTCCCCGCTGTCGCTGTTCGCCAACGCCGCCCGGCCGTAACGCCGCCAGTCGTCCAGGGCCCGCTGCGCCGGCACCCCATAAGGGACGGCCCGTTCCTTGGCGCCCTTGCCGAGGACGCGCACGAGCCGGCGGCCCTCGTCGACGTCGGCCCGGTCGAGACCGCAGAGCTCGCTGACGCGTACCCCGGTGGCGTAAAGAAGTTCGAGAACGGCCCGGTCACGTAGCCCTTCCGGGTCGTCCTGCCGCACCTCGACCAGGCTCGCCGCCTGATCGGCGCGCAGGACGGTCGGCAGGTCTCGATGGGCCTTCGGGCTGGCCAGCTGGGCGCCCACATCGTTCGCGGCCCGGCCGGTGCGGTGCGCCCACGCCGTGAACGCCCGCGCCGCGGCCGCCCGCCGGGCCTGCGACGTGCGCGCCGCGCCCTGCCGCATCCGCGCGGCCAGCCATGCGCGCAGCACCCCGATGTCGAGGTCGCCGACGCCGGCACACCCGTTGGCGGCCGCGTGGTGCAGCATCGAGACGGCATCCCCGACGTAGGCCCGGACGGTGTGCTCCGACCGGTTCTCCACGCGCGCCAGATGACGCCCGAACTCGTTCACCGCCTCCCGCAGCCCGAGCGGGAGCTCCTCATGCATCGCGCGCGTATCCATCACTCCCGAAGGTCAACGCCCGGAGCCGCGGAGTCAAGCTCTTCTTGTCACAAGCTTCTAAACTGCGCTCACCATGGCGTCGATCCGAATGCTCCCAGCACTGGCGTTCTGCGCTGCCCTGGCCGCCCTCGCCGGCTGCGACAGATCCGACGGCACCCCGTCCCACGCCCCGTCCGCCCGAGCCGGTTTCGGCGATCCCACCGCGCCCGCCGTCCGCGACGTCGACGAGGCGATGTTCCGAACCCCGTCGAAGAACATCTACTGCGCCCTGACCCGGTCAGCCGTCCGCTGCGACATCGGCGAGAAGAAGTGGACCCTTCCGGCCAAGGCCGCCGACTGCGACTTCGACTGGGGCAACGGCCTCTACCTCGACCACGGCGCGGCCGGCCTCACCTGCGCGGGCGACACGCTGCTGAACTCCAGCACCGAAACCTTGGAATACGGCACCGCCATCCGCTCCGGCACCGTCCGCTGCACCAGCGAAAGCACCGGCCTGCGGTGCGAAGACGAAAAGACAACCCGCGGTTTCACCATGGCCGTCGCCCGCTACAGCCTCTTCTGACGGTACGGGCCGGGAAGTCCCCAACCGCCACCAGCCCGTTCCGTCCGCAGCGGCCGGCTCTGCGCGACAACAGGCCGTCCCGGCGTTCCGGCCCGGCGATTCTTGTCGTACCCCCACCCTAGGTTCGACCCATGCCCCGACCCGCCCCACCGCGCGCCGGCCACCGGCTAAGGGCGCGTGAGCTGCACCCGGTCTGCGGGGTGCACAGTCTCGACCCCGTCGGCCGATGTCACGACCAGCACCGGCACACCCTCGCCCAGGCGATGCTTGCGGCGCTCGGCATCGGTCGGCATGCGCGCGCTCGCCTTGTCACCCCGAGCCAGCGTCACCAGCTCGATCGGCTCCGGAATGCGGACGAACGTCCCTCGTGGCCGGTCCACCGTGACAAGGCCCTCGGTGCGCAACTGCCCGATCGCCTGCCGCACCGTCGTCCGGCTGATGCCGTATTCCTGCGCCAGGCGCAACTCGCTGGGCAGCGGCTCACCCGGCCCCAGCTCTCCCGACTCGATCTGATTGCGGAGCAGGTCAGCCAGTTGACGAAACACCGCCCGGTCCGCCGAGGGATCGATCATGTTAGTTACCTTACGTGGCCACGACGTTCCATCGTATTGTACGTATGAAACCCTGTAGGTATGATACAACCGCCGCACTGAGAAGGCCCCGACTCGATCAGGCGGCAGGGCGGGCGGCGGTCGCCGATCGCTCGTAGGGTCGCCGTCGCGCCTGGTGCGCGGTCCGGCCGTCGCCCGTTTCCACCGCAGAGGGAGACCTGCGGTGACCGGCTCGAAGGGCGCAAGCTTCCCGAGCGCGGAGTCCGCACCCAAAGCCGTCACAGACGCAGTCCTCTCGACACACTGTCCACTGTGCTCACAGCTGAAACGTTGCCCAAATTCGCCTCGCCCGTAGGACCTCCACCCCTCGTCACCCTGCTCCCCGCGACCCAGCCCAACCCTGTCCGCCGTCACGCACCGTGACGCCTCCTCCAGTGCCCCTTAGCTATCACCCCCACTTAGCCGCCAT
>NZ_BOMM01000006.1 GCF_016862195.1 Paractinoplanes ferrugineus
CCGTGCAGCCGCCGGCAGGCAGTCACCACGGTGCGGCCGTCACCGTGCGGCCGCGATCACTCAGCCCCCAACGTGCGTTCCTTACAACGCAGCCCCACCGCCCCGCCGTCACTACCGAAGCCCCAGGGCCATCAGTCGCCAACTCGAGAACCGCTAAGCTCCCGGCCCCTCGCCGCTTGCTAACAGCTGTCCCAACCGCCGTGACGCCGTCAAGCCGCGCGTGCCGAAAGCCGATGCCGTGACGCCGCAACGCCGCGGCCGTGAAGCCGCGAGCCCGACGTCTCTGCTGCCGCCGCCATGGAACCGCTATGCCAAGGCCGCTGTGCAGCGTGGCTCCGCTCTGCACGCTGCTGAGTGGCGTGGTTCCGCCGCGGATGCTGCCGTGTAACGCGACCCCACGTGGATGCCGCTGTGGAACGCGACCCTGACGCAGGTGCCGCCGTGAACCCGCGGGTTCGACCTCGACGTCGCTGTGGAAACCGCTACGCCGATGCCGCCGTGACGCCGTCGGGGCACCGCTACGCCGGCGTCGTGACGCCGACGCCGCCGTGAACCGCGAGTGCGGCGCCGGCATTGCGACGCTGCGACCGTGCGCCGCCAGCACTGCGGCTGTGCCTGCGCGGCTGTGCCTGCGCGGCGGTGGTGGTGCCGCT
>NZ_BOMM01000007.1 GCF_016862195.1 Paractinoplanes ferrugineus
CGGCTGTGGCTGTGCGGCGGTGGTGGTGCGGCTGTGGCTGCGCGGCTGTGGTCGTGCGGCCCGGTCGGGCGGCCCGGTCGGGCGGCCCGGTCGGGCGGCCCGGTGGGGCGGTCGGGCGGTCGTGCGGCAGCGCGGGTGAGTGCTGTGCGGGGCCGTTAGTTCGGCAGGTCGTGGCTAGTCGGGGCGCGCCCAGGAGACGAAACGTTCGTAAAGGTCTGGCGGTGCTGGCTCGCCGCGGGCCTGTATGTCGCCGAGCGCGTCGTACATCTGCGCGGACAAGTAGATGGCCAGCACGGTAGGAAAGGTCCGGAACTCCGCCAGCATGTTGGCCCGTGCGTTGGCGCAGGGCCACGGTCGACCGCAGACGCGGCAGTTCCAGGAGGGTCGATTGCAGAGGTGCTCGGCGCTCTTGACCATGGTTGTCATCGGTTCCCCATTCGCCCGCCGCCTCGGCTGCGCAAAACCTGGCCGCGGTAAGTCGTCAGTTGCAGTTAGCTCACGGCCCGAGTAGTTCAGCCGCATGAACCGCGGCGATCGACGGCCCCGCCAACCTTGCCGTCCGCTCGTGGACGCGGCAGGGCCGCCAGAGTCCAGCCGTCGTTCGGCCCCCCAGCCGTATGCGTTGCCCCGCCACGTGCTTGGCCGTCCTCGCCCCGTCGCATACTCCGCTGCGGTGTGGACCGGGCCCCGATCGAAGGCGGCTATCGCCCTCCGGCCCGAGGAGGATCTCTGCCATCGGCCCGAGCTCTACCCCTCCTCCGGCCAGAGGTGGAGCGTCGCCTCGGTCGGCTTCACCGACGTAGGCAGTTCACCGCGCCGAGGCAGTGGACGGCTGGTCTCACCTCGCCTGAGATCGCCTCCAGTCCCCTGCGAGTTGAGTGGTTCGTCCATGGCTCGGCGTATCGAGAAGCGGTTGGCCGCAGTGAGCCTCGTCAAAGCGGGCTGTGCTTGCCGAGGCAGGTGGTTCGTCTCAGTTCGTCGTGCCGGGGAGTGGCTGGCCTCGAAAAGCCGATTTGCCGGCACGGCGCTCGCGAGCCGGGTGCTCGCCCAGGGTGGCCTTCGTTTGTGGTGATCCTGCTCGCCTCGGGTGGCCTTCGCTCGAAGTCAGTCCGCTGCTCCGGCTCGCTTCCGAGCTCGAAGTGGCGCCTCTTCCCGGTTCGCCGTGCCGAGGTGAGCGGCCTGCTCGAGCTTTGTGCGCGGGACGGTTGGCCTCGCCGAGGTGAGTTGGCTTGCGGGGCATGGTGATCGCCTCGGTTCGTCCTCGCTCGGGCGCCTGTGGAGCTGAGCGGTTCGTCATGCGCCGGGGCGACTGCGCTCAGTCTGCCTCGTCGGAATGGGCCTGGGAGTCGTACTGAGGTGAGCTGTGCGCCGTGTCGGCGTGGGCTTGCCCGGGCTAGGGCGACCGGTGGACTGCCTCGGCTCGCTGAGTTGCCACGGGCTTGCGATGCCTTTTGTGGGTCAGCGGTGTGGCTGTGGGTGGCGCGCTTCGAGAGTAGGCAGCGGCTCCTTTCAGTGAACTCACTTGCTCGGCCGAGCGGTCGAGTCCGGCCGGCTCCTGAGCAATATGCGAGGGGGTCGGCGGGCCGGGGCTGCGTCCTGGCCCGGCTAGGGGCCAGGACGCAGTTGTACCCCCCAGTGCCGGGCCGTGGCGGCTGACCCGGTGGCTGTGTCCGCGAGGGGTGGTCGGTGGGGGCGCGATGCATGGGCTTATCGGCGGGTCAGATTTATGTGGTGGTAGGCGATCGGTGGACGTGCGGGACGATCGCGCCGGGCCCCGTCCGCGTCGGCTCGCGAGCTTTGCGGGCCGAGTTGGCCGACGCGTTCGCCTGCCTCTTTGGAACTGGGGGTGGTCGGGCCTGTGTGGTCGGGGGCGGCCCCGAGCCCTGTGCCGGGGCAGGGAATGGGGCCGGGGCCGCCCTTCGCGCCATGCCGGCCGGCAGGGACGGCGTTGGCGCTGGGAATTGGTGACCGGGGGAGGGGTGACGGGGGAACTGGTGACGGGGGGAGGGGCGGGAGGGGGAAGGCTCGGAAGACGGCGAAGCCGCAATAGGTGGGGAACGGGACCGTCGCCAGATATTGGGCGTATGTCGGGAGGGCGCGCCGCACGCTTGTCGGCTGCGGGGGTGGCGGCGGGAACGGGCGGGGCTTCGTGGGCAGGGCCCGATCAACGCAAGGCGAGGTCAGGCCGCAACTGCATCGGCGCCACAGGGTGCGCCAGTCGCGTCTGTGCGCTGGTGTCTGGGGGACCGGACGAGCGGTCTGACGACGCCTAGTCATGGGACCAGTATAGGTGACATGCGACTAGCTGTCTCCTATCAACTTGATGATTGACTAATAGTCTCACGCCTACGGTCGATCATGTGGCAGTGAAACCGATCCGGCTCATGGGCGCGCACGAGATCCGCATCCGCTTGGGTGGGGTCAGCCGGCAGCGTGCGTACCAGATCACCAGCCGAGCCGACTTCCCCAAACCGCTTGCCGATTTGGCGCAGGGCAAGGTGTGGTTGACCGACGACGTCGAGGCGTGGATGAAGGTCCACCGCCGCGACCTGGACGATTCCGAGGACTGATCCGCCGAGCGCCGGCGGGTGGCGCCCGGGAGTCCCGGAGGCTCACGGTGCTGTCTCCCGGCCCACCGAGCCCACGGGCGAAGCAGCGGCTGTCGAGTCGGGCCCGGGCGAGTCGGGCCCGGGCGAGTCGGGTCGGGGCGAGACGGGTTCGGGAGCGTCAGGGGTGGGCGGGTCAGGGGCGGGCCTCGGGTCAGCGGGCGGCCGGGGCAGGGCGAAACCGTCCTCGCGGCGTTCCACCAGGCCGGACAGCTCCAGCAACGACAGGCGGCGTAACACCGTGCGCAGGGCCAGGCCGGCGCGGGCCGACAGCTCCTCGGGTGTGGCCGTTCGCCGGGACGGCACGGCCTCGAGCACGAGAGCCGATTCCTCGTCGAGGCTGTCGCGGCGGCGTTCGGGGCCGCGGGGCGTCTCGGCGTAGTACTCGCCGATCGGGCCGACCGTCTCCAGCACGTGGGACAGGCCGGTCACCAAGGTCGCTTCGGGGTGGGCGCGCGCCAACTCGTGGCAGCCGACCGACATGGCCGACGTCACCGGACCCGGCACGATCATCGCGGGCCGCTGGAGTGCGAACACCCGGTTCATCGTCTGAATGGCGCCGCTGCGGGCGGCCGCCTCGACCAGGACCGTTCCGGCGGTGGCGGCCGCGATCACCCGGTTGCGGATGAGGAATCGGTGTTTGAGTGGCTCGGCCGACGGCGGCCACTCGCTGATGAGCAGCCCGGTCTCGGCGATCTGCTCGAACATCGCGGCGTTGCCGGCCGGATAGGGCCGGTCGACCCCGCACGCGAGCACCGCCACGGTGGGCCCACCGGCGGCGAGGGCGCCTCGGTGGGCGGCGGCGTCGATACCGAACGCGCCGCCGGACACCACCGTCCAGTTGTGCTCGGCCAGGCCGTACGCGATATCGCCGGTCACCTGTTTGCCGTAGCCGGTGGCCGCTCGTGCGCCGACGATCGAGACCGAGCGGTCGAGTGTCGGGCCCAGCGGCAGTGCCCCGCGGATCCAGATGCAGAGCGGCGGCCGGACGTCCTGGTTCACCTTCCCGGGTGTATCGAGCTCGAGGATCGACAGCGAATCGACCCGGCTCGGCCATTCGTCGTCGGCGGGCACCACGATGCGAGCGCCGAGTCGCGCGGCCCGTTCCAGGGTCGCCTCGGCCATCCGGTGCGGGTCGAAGTCCCCCATGCGGGACAACACCGACGCCTGCACGGCTCCGTCCGGGAAGTAGCCCTTCATCAACCGGTCGACGGTTTCCGGCGCCCCGTAGGACTGCACCATCGACCAGACCATCCGGTTGCCGGGCTCGGCGAGCCAGGTGAGCGCCACCCGAGCGGCCCGGTCGGCTTCACTGCCCGGTGCGCTATTCGGCGTACTCATGGGACTCTCCCATCCGTAGTTGGATCGCCTCGGTGACCTCGGCCCGGCCCGGCCGGTCGAGGCCGTCGAGGTCGGCGATGGTCCACGCCAGGCGCATGACGCGGTCGAAGCCGCGGGCTGACAGCAGGCCGCGGTCGAGCGCCGCGCGCAGGTCGGCGGTGTCGGCCGGGGGCAGGCTCCAGGGCGGGCGGCGCAGCACCGAGCCGGGCACCTCGGCGTTTACCAGCCAGCCGCTGCTCCGCCAGCGGGCGGCGGCGGCGGCCCGGGCTCGAGCGACACGCGAGGCCACCTCGGCCGACGGGGTGACCGGTGTGCCGGTGGCCACCAGTTGTGCGGCTCGTACGGGATGCAGCGAGATGCGGATGTCGATCCGGTCGAGCAGCGGGCCGGACAGCTTGGCCCGGTAGCGACGCCGAACCAGGGGTGGGCAGGTGCACGCGTGGTCCCCGGCCGGGGAAGCGCACGGGCAGGGGTTGGCCGCGGCCACGAGTTGGACCCGAGCCGGGAACTCGGTGGTGCCGCGTACCCGGCTGAGCACGATCCGCCCGGTCTCGAGCGGCTGCCGCAGAGCCTGCAGGGTGGCCGGGGCGATCTCGGCGACCTCGTCGAGGAAGAGAACGCCGCGGTGGGCGAGCGAGAGCGCGCCGGGCCGGGCCAGCCCGCTACCACCGCCGATCAGTGCGGCCGTGGACGCGGAGTGATGCGGTGCCTGGAACGGCGGCCGGCGGATCAGCCGCCCGCTCGGGGGTAGCACGCCGGCGATCGACTGGAGGGCGGTGACCTCCAGCGAAGCGGCGTCGTCGAGCTCGGGGAGGATCGACGGCAGGCGCTCGGCGAGCATCGTCTTGCCCGCGCCCGGCGGCCCGAACAGGGCCAGGTGGTGACCACCGGCCGCAGCCACCTCGAGGCCGTATCGGCCGAGTTCCTGACCGGCCACGTCGGCGAGGTCGAGGGTGGGGGTGGGGGCGAACGGTTCCGGCGGCGGCGGATCGAGCAGTACGGCGTCGCCGCGGGCGAAACGGGCGAGGCGGCGCAGTGAGTCGACCGCGAGCACGGACACCCCGGGCACCACACCGGCCTCGCACGCGTTGGCCAGCGGGACGATGACCTCGGTGATCCCGGCCCGGACCGCGGCCGCGACCATCGGCAGGACGCCCCGGACGGGCCGGACCGCGCCGTCCAGGCCCAACTCGCCGAGCACGACCACGCCCTCCAGCTGCTTGGCCGGCAGTGAACCCGCACTCGCGAGCAATGCCGCGGCCATCGCCAGGTCGAAGCCGCTGCCCTGTTTGGGCAGCGCGGCGGGAAGCAGGTTGATCGTCATCCGGCGGTTGGGCCACGTCTCGCCGGAGTTGACCACGGCGGCTCGCACCCGGTCGCGGGCCTCGTTGAGCGCGGCGTCGGGCAGGCCGGTGAGTGTGACGGCGGGCAGGCCCTGCGCGAGGTCGGCCTCCACCTCCACGAGATGGCCGGTCACCCCGACCAGGCCGACGCAGAGGACTCGTGCGTAGCTCATCAGAACGCCGCGCGGATGTGCGCGACCCGGGTGGCGCCGCGCGGCTGGGGGAACACCTCGACGACGTCGAAGCGGATGTCTCGGGGGTGCAGGCCGGTCTCGAGGAGCCAGTGCCCGGCCAGCTCGCGCAGTTTGCGCACCTTGCGATGGCCGACCGCCTCGGCGGGAGTGCCGAACGCGGTGCCGCGCCTCGTCTTCACCTCGCAGAAGACGATGTCGTCGCCGTCGCGCAGGACGAGGTCGACCTCGCCCGCGGAGCACCGCCAGTTGCGGTGGAGGATCACTAGTCCCTGCTCTTGCAGGTGTTGCGCGGCGACCCGTTCGCCGTACGCACCGACCGCCTGTCGTTCCGTCGTCATGGCAGTGAACCGTGGCCCGTTCGGGGCGGCCGCGCTACGGCGATTGTGGACAGTGCGTAACTGTGGAAAACCTCTGCGTAGCTGCGCTGATCTGTTATGTCTTCCCGGTGGCGTACGTGACGGCGGTCACCTAGCGTTCGAGATCGTGGAGGGACACCGCTACGCCGACGACGAGCCCAGCTGGTATCCGGGCCAAGGCCAGTACGCCCGATCGACCGACCCGGGGACGACGGGCTCGCATGCCCGGCCGTCCGGCGCGTTCCGGCTGCCCGAGCAGCGCCCGGCCGTGGCCCCGCCGGCCAATCCGTACGCCTTGGCCGACCCGCTCACGACCACGGGAAGTCATGCGAGGTCGCCACGCGGACCGGAATATCCGACGATCCGCCCCGTCGACGAGCCGGTGCAGCCGGAGCCGAGGGCCAAGGAGGTGGTCTACCGATCCCGCCGCCCGATATCGGTATTCGTGCTGGGTTTCGTCACGATAGTCCTTGCCGTCCCGGTAATCCGCCTGCTGATCGACGAAGGCTTCCGAGGCAACCCCGCTCCCGCCGGCATCGTCCCGGCGGTCCTGCTGACGCTCGGCTTCACGCTCACCGCCGTCGGCCTGTTCGGCCTTGCGAAGGGCGGCACGATCGAACGCGAGGCCTGGTGGCGCCCGCCGACGGCGTACCTGCCAATGGGTTTGATCTTGCTGGTGGCCGCCGGCCTGGCGGTTGCCTGAGGCACTCGGAGTAACAAAACGGCTTGGCGTATGCTTGTCCCCGGCGACCGCCCTGCGCGGTCGACCTCGCGTGCCCTCTGTCAGGTCTCTTAACGGACCGACAGCGACGGCCCTCCCTGGTCCCGATCTTCTCGGGTCCGACTGTGGCCGGCGACCGGGCGCCAGGACGCCCACCGCCGGTGGGCGTGCCAACCAGGGAAAACAAGGAGCAATCAACCATGGCCGTCGTGACCATGCGTCAGCTGCTGGAAAGCGGTGTCCACTTCGGGCACCAGACCCGGCGCTGGAACCCGAAGATGAAGCGCTTCATCTTCACTGAGCGTAACGGCATCTACATCATCGACCTGCGCCAGACGCTCGACTACATCGAGAAGGCCTACGCCTACGTCCGGGACACCGTCGCCGAGGGTGGTCACATCCTCTTCGTCGGCACCAAGAAGCAGGCGCAGGAGGCCATCGCCGAGCAGGCGACCCGGGTCGGCCAGCCGTTCGTGAACCACCGTTGGCTGGGCGGCATGCTCACCAACTTCCAGACGGTTTACAAGCGTCTGCAGCGCATGAAGGAGCTCGAGGCTCTGGGTGACCTGAGCGGCACCGCCGCCGGTTACACCAAGAAGGAGACCCTCCAGCTCTTCCGCGAGAAGACCAAGCTCACCAAGACCCTCGGTGGTCTGCGGGACATGACCAAGACGCCGTCGGCGATCTGGGTCGTGGACACCAAGAAGGAGCACATCGCCGTCGACGAGGCCCGCAAGCTGGGCATCCCGGTCATCGCGGTGCTCGACACCAACTGCGACCCGGACGAGGTCGACTTCCCGATCCCGGGCAACGACGACGCGATCCGCTCGGCCGAGCTGCTGACCAGGGTCATCGCCGCCGCCGTCGCGGACGGTCTGATCAAGCGCTCCGGCCGTAACCGCAACGACGCCGACGCCAAGCCCGAGGCGGGCACCGTCGCCGCCGGCGAGCCGCTGCCCGAGTGGGAGCGCGACCTCTACGAGGGCGCCGAGAAGAAGGCCGCCGACGCCGAGCCGGTCGCCGTCGCTGCCGAGGCCGCCCCGGTCACGGTCGAGACCGCCGAGGCCACCCCGGTCGCCGACGAGGTCGTGGCGGGCGCTGCCGAGCTTCCCGCGCCGGTCGCTGCCGAGTAAGAACCTCGCCAGACACGACATCGAGAGAGAGTCATGGCTAACTACACCGCTGCGGACGTCAAGAAGCTCCGCGACCTGACCGGTGCCGGCATGATGGACTGCAAGAAGGCGCTCGAGGAGTCCGAGGGCGACTTCGACAAGGCCGTCGAGTTCCTTCGCATCAAGGGTGCGAAGGACGTCGGCAAGCGCGCCGGCCGCACCGCCGCCAACGGCATCGTGAGCCACTTCGAGAAGGCGCTGCTCGAGCTCAACTGCGAGACCGACTTCGTCGCCAAGACCCCCGACTTCGTGGCCCTCGGCCAGCAGCTGGTGGAACTCGGCGCGAAGAACAACCTCGCCGACGCCGCGGCCCTGTCGGCCGCGACGCTGGCGGACGGCAAGTCCGTCGCCGACACCATCCAGGAATACAGCGCCAAGATCGGCGAGAAGATCGTGCTGAGCCGTTTCGTCGTCCTCGACGACAGCGGCAACGTCGCGGTCTACCTGCACCGCAAGGCGCAGGACCTGCCGCCGCAGGTCGGCGTCCTGGTGCAGTACGAGGGCAAGGACGACGAGGCGGCCGACGCCGACGCCCGTGGCGTCGGGATGCAGATCGCCGCCATGCGCCCGCGCTTCCTCAAGCGTGACGAGGTGCCGGCCGAGGTCGTCGAGTCCGAGCGCCGCATCGCCGAGGAGACCGCCAAGGAGGAGGGTAAGCCGGAGAAGGCTCTGCCCAAGATCGTCGAGGGCCGGGTGAACTCCTTCTTCAAGGACTTCGTCCTGCTCGAGCAGTCCTCCGTGGTCGACAACAAGAAGACCGTGAAGCAGATCGCCGACGAGGCCGGTCTGACCATCACCCGGTTCGTCCGGTTCGAGGTCGGCCAGGAGTAAGTCGGAACACAGATGCTGAGGGAGGTCGGGCACGCGATTCTGCGCCCGGCCTCCCCGTCACATAAGGTCTCTGCTGGGCTATGAAGGGAAGGCGGGCCGCATGACGATGGTGACCGAGCAGGCAGTTCCGGTTGACGACCCGAATCCGCCGTCGCTGCGACCCCGTCGGGTCGTGTTGAAGCTCTCCGGCGAGGTGTTCGGGGGCGGGGCGGTCGGTGTCGACCCGGACGTCGTGCAGGGCGTCGCCCGGCAGATCGCCACCGTGATCCGCCGTGGCATCCAGGTCGCCATCGTGGTGGGTGGCGGCAACTTCTTCCGCGGCGCCGAGCTGCAGAAGCGCGGCATGGACCGCAACCGTGCCGACTACATGGGCATGCTCGGCACCGTGATGAACGGCCTCGCCCTCCAGGACTTCCTGGAGAAGGAGGGCATCGAGACGCGCGTGCAGACCGCGATCACGATGGCCCAGGTCGCCGAGCCGTACATCCCGCTGCGCGCCATCCGGCACCTCGAGAAGGGCCGCGCCGTGATCTTCGGCGCCGGCGCCGGCATGCCGTACTTCTCGACCGACACCGTCACCGCGCAGCGCGCGCTGGAGATCCACGCCGACATCGTGCTGATGAGCAAGAACGGGGTCGACGGCGTCTACACCGCCGACCCGCGCATCGACCCCCAGGCGCAGAAGCTCGACACCGCCACCTACCAGGAGATTCTCCAGCGTGGGCTGCGCGTCGCCGACCAGGCCGCGTTCAGCCTCTGCGAGGAGAACAAGCTCCCGATGCTCGTTTTCGGAGCCGAGGGTGACGACACGATCGTCCGCGCCGTCAGCGGCGACAAGATCGGCACGCTGATCACCGCCTGAGCCCCTTAACCCACACCACCGAAACAGCAAGGAGGCGAGAAGAGCCGGTGATCGACGAAACCCTCTTCGAGGCCGAAGAGAAGATGGAGAGCGCGGTCGAGCACGCCAAGGAGGAGTTCGCCGCGATCCGTACGGGTCGGGCCACTCCGGCGATGTTCTCCAAGATCTTGGTGGACTACTACGGCGCGCCCACGCCGGTGACGCAGATGGCCTCGGTCGGCGTCCCCGAGCCGCGCATGGTCATCGTCAAGCCGTACGACGCGACCCAGCTCGGCCCGATCGAACGCGCGATCCGCGACTCCGACCTCGGTGTCAACCCCAACAACGAGGGCACCCAGCTGCGGATCCACCTGCCGCAGATGACCGAGGAACGGCGCCGCGACATGATCAAGGTCGCGCGCGGCAAGGCGGAGGAGGGCCGGGTGGCCATCCGTAACATCCGCCGCAAGGCCAAGGAGCAGCTGGACAAGCTGGTCAAGGACGGCGAGACCGGCGAGGACGACGGCCGTCGCGCCGAGAAGGAGCTCGACGACACGACGCACAAGTACGTGTCCGTCGTCGACGAGCTCGTCAAACACAAGGAAGCCGAGCTACTCGAGGTCTGATGTCCTACCTCGATCCGCGTGCCGGGCAGACCTCCGGCGACACGACAAGCGCGCCGGAAGCCTGGCACGCGGACGACCCGGCACGCCCGGAGCACCTGGGAGACGTGACGGAACCCGACAAGAAGAGCCGCGGCAGGCGCCGGGCCGGCAAACCGGCGAAGGGCCGGGCCGGCCGCAACCTGCCCGCGGCCATCGCGGTCGGCGTCAGCCTCATCCTGCTGGTCCTCGCCTCGCTGCTGGTGTGGTGGCCGGCGTTCATCGGTGTGATCGTGGTCGCCGCCTGCGCCGGCGCCTGGGAGATGGGCAACGCGCTGCGCAAGACCGGCGCCAAGGCCCCGCTCATCCCGCTGATGGCCGGTTCCGCGGTGATGACCGCGCTGGCCTACTACGACGGCGCCGACTCCCTGGTGATCGGCCTCGCCGTGACGATCCTCGCGGCACTGGTCTGGCGGCTCGCCGACGGCTTCGCCGCGGTCCGCCGCGACTTCACCGCGATCCTGATGGTCGCGGTCTACGTGCCGTTCCTCCTCAGCTTCGCGATCCTGCTGCAGCAGCCCGATCCGACCGAGGACGGCAAGTGGCGGGTGCTCTGCACGCTGCTCGCGGTGGTGCTCTCGGACACCGGTGGCTACGCGTCCGGTGTCTTCCTGGGCCGGCACAAGATGGCCCCGTCGATCAGCCCCGGTAAGACCTGGGAGGGTTTCGCCGGCTCGATCTGCGCGGCCGCGCTCGGCAGTGCCCTGCTGCTCTACTTCCTGCTCGACATCCCGGTCTACTGGGGTCTGCTCTTCGGCGCGGTCCTCTCGGTGGTGGCGGTGGTCGGCGACCTGGCCGAGTCGATGCTCAAGCGCGACCTCGGGGTCAAGGACATGAGTAACCTTCTGCCCGGCCACGGCGGCGTGATGGACCGGCTCGACTCGATCTTGTTCGCGGTACCGACCGCGTACCTGCTCTTCGCTCTGATCTCCGCGAACCTGTCATGACGGAGCTACTTTCGCGGCGTGGGAGACTGGACAACGCCATGACGATTCTTCCGGTCATCCCGATCAGCCCTGACCAGCCCGATGCCGTCCAGACGCGGCGGCGCCCGTCGATGCCCCCACGCCACCTGGCCGACCTCGACCTCGCCGCCCGCCGGGCCGCGGTGACCGAGCTCGGTGAGCCCGCGTTCCGCGCCAAGCAGCTCTCCACGCACTACTTCGGCCGGCTGGTGCGCGACATCGACGAGATGACCGACCTGCCCGCCGCGTCGCGGGCCCGGTTGACCGACGACCTGCTGCCCACGCTGCTCACCCCGATGCGTGAGCTGGCTTGCGACGACGGGGCCACCCGCAAGACGCTGTGGCGGCTGCACGACGGCGCGCTCGTCGAGAGCGTGCTGATGGGCTACCCGGACCGGGTCACGGCCTGCGTCTCCAGCCAGGCCGGCTGCGGCATGGCGTGTCCGTTCTGCGCCACCGGCCAGCAGGGCCTGACCCGCAACCTGTCGATCGCCGAGATCGTCGACCAGGTGGTCTACCTGGCCGGCGTCGCCGCGAGCGGGGCGGTCACCGGCTCGCCGCCGCGGTTGTCCCGCGTCGTGTTCATGGGCATGGGCGAGCCGCTGGCCAACTATCCCCGGGTGCTCGCGGCGGTCCGCCGGCTGACCGCGCCGGCTCCCGAGGGGCTGGGGCTGTCGCAACGGCACATTACCGTCTCAACCGTGGGTCTCGTCCCGGCAATGCGCCGGTTGATCGCGGAACAGCTCAACGTGACCCTTGCGCTGTCCCTGCATGCCCCCGATGATGATCTGCGCGATGAGCTAGTGCCCGTCAACCAGCGTTGGAAGGTGGCCGAGGTTCTCGACGCCGCGTTCGACTACGCGGCGCAGAGCGGCCGCCGGATCTCAATCGAATATGCCCTGATCAGGGACGTGAACGACCAGCCCTGGCGCGCTGACCTCCTGGGGAAGCTCCTGCGCGGCAAGCTGGCCCATGTGAATCTCATCCCGCTGAACCCGACTCCGGGCAGCAAGTGGGATGCGAGTCCGAAACCGGTCGAGCGCGAGTTCGTCCACCGGCTGCGTGCGGCCGGAGTGGCAACCACGGTCCGCGACACCCGGGGCCGGGAGATCGATGGCGCGTGCGGCCAGCTGGCTGCGGGTGAGCTCTCGGAGGCGAGCGCAGGGGGCGCGGCCGACGCGGAGGTGGCACAGTGACTGGGCACAGATCCCAGCGAGCGGAAGTGGAGACGTTGTGACGAGTCAGGGGCAGCGTTTCCGCCGGCGTGCGCTGCGGCGCGGCTACAAGGTCGACGAGGTCGACGGCTTCCTGGACCGCGTCGAGGCGACGCTGGCCGGGGAATCGACAGGTGCGCCGGTCGGGGCCCAGGAAGTGCACGACGTCGTTTTCCGGGTCCGTTTCGGCGGCTACGACGAGTGGCAGGTCGACCTGCACCTTGACCGGGTGGAGCGGCAGCTCGCCGAGCTCGAGGACCGGGGTGGTCGCCCCGGTGCGCCCGACCCGATGCGTGACTCGCTCCGCGGTGGTCTGACCACCGGCAGCATCAATGCGGGCGGCATGAACACCGGCGGGGGCGGCATGGCCGGCCGCGGCGCGGGTGCCATGGGTGGCGCCGGGGCGATGGGCGGAGCGGCCGCGGCCGGCATGGCGGGCCGGATGGCTCCCCCGACCGAGCGCCTGCCCGCCCCGCCGATCCGCGAGGACCGGATGCAGCCCCAGCAGATGCCGCCTCGGGCGCAGCCCCAGATGCCGACCGGTGACCCCTACGGTGGCCGCTACCAGGACGACCCGTACGGTCAGCCGCCTCAGCAGCAGCAGCAACTCCCGCAGCGTCAGGGCCCGCCGCCGGGCTACGACCCGGGCTATGACAACACCGGCGGCTTCGACGGCTTCGAGGCCGGCCGGCACGGCAAGACGGACATGACCGCGGAGATCCGCATGCCCCAGCGGGAGGACCCGCGGGGATACGGTGATCAGGGCGGTTACGGCGCCCCCCCGATGTCCGGTCCGCCGATGGGTGGCGGTTACGGCCAGCAGCCGCAGCTCCCGCCGCCGATGGGCGAGCCGGGTGGCGAGCTCTACCGGGTCGACCAGCTGCGCCGCACGTTCCAGGTGCGCCGCTTCGGCAGCGGTTACGACCCGATGCAGGTCGACCGCCTGTTCGAGGGCATCCTGCAGGCGATGACCGGCCGTGGCCCGATGCCGGTGCCGGAGAACGAGCTCGACATGCTGCAGTTCGGCCTGGTGCCGGGCGGTTACTTCGAGGCCGAGGTCGACGCCGCGCTGCGCGAGGTCAAGGACATCCTGCTGCGGCATCGCTGAGACGACGACATGGAAAAGGCCCGCGCGAGCGGGCCTTTTTCGGTGCGGTTCTTCGCGGGAAAACCTACTGGTCGTTCGGCCGGAGGCCGTTGCGCCGCAGCACGGTGTCGGCGATCAGGACGGCGACCAGGCCGACCGCGAACACGACGAGGTAGATGTTTTCCGTGTTGCCCTCGTGGTTGCCCCAGAAGAACATCAGCATCACGACGGCGGAGCCGAGGGCGCCGCGCCGGGCCCATTTCCGGTTGCCCGGCTTGAGCTGGTCGGGAGCGTAGACCGGGTCTTGTTCCGCAGACACGCCGAATGTCCCTTCCTCAAAGCGATCTCACTGGGACAAGTCTCGCACGGCGCCTCCGCACGCAACCCACCAACCCGGACCGAGTACCTTCGAGGTCGTCGTCACGGCGGAGGAGGAAGACAAAGTGCGGATTACGGGCACGGGACACGCAAGCATGCGGATCGACACGTCCGCCGGCAGCATTCTGTGCGACCCGTGGGTCAACCCCGCCTATTTCGCGTCCTGGTTCCCATTCCCCGACAACTCCCTGCTGGACTGGGAAACCCTCGGTGACTGCGACTACCTCTACGTGTCCCACCTGCACCGGGACCACTTCGACGCGGCCCACCTCAAGCGCTTCGTCAGCAAGAAGGCCACGGTCCTGCTGCCGGAATACCCGACCAGCCAGCTCGAGGACGAGCTGCGCGACCTCGGCTTCACCAAGTTCTTCAAGACCAGGTCGAACGAGGTGCACGAGCTCGACGGCGGCCTCAAGGTGATGATCCAGGCGCTGATCAGCCCCACCGACGGCCCGATCGGCGACTCCTCGCTGTGGGTCGAGCACGACGGCATCCGGGTGCTCAACCAGAACGACGCCCGGCCCACCGACCTGCAGATCTTCAACGACCTGGGTCACGTGCACGCGCACATGCTGCAGTTCTCCGGCGCGATCTGGTACCCGATGGTCTACGAGCTGCCGGAGAACGCCAAGACCGCGTTCGGTAAGCAGAAACGCGACCGCCAGTTCGACCGCACCTGGCGTTACATCGACGACCTGAAGGCTGACCACGTCTTCCCGATCGCCGGCCCGCCGTGCTTCCTCGACGACGAACTGTGGCAGTTCAACGACATCTTCGGCGACGAGGGCAACATCTTCCCCGACCAGTCGGTCTTCCTCGAGGAATACGCGAAGGTCGGCGGTGACAACGCCATCGTGCTGCTGCCGGGCTCGGTGACCGAGCTGTCCGGCGCCGAGGCGACGACGAGCCACCCCACGCCGGTCGACGAGTTCTTCAAGAACAAGAAGCAGCACCTCGAGGAGATGCGGGAGCGCAAGGCCCCGGTCATCGCCGCCGAGAAGGCTTCCTGGCGCCACCCCGAGATCGACGTCCTGGGCGAGCTGAAGAAGCGCATCGAACCGCTGCTCGAGGAAAGCATCTACATGGCGCAGGGCGTCGGCGGCCCGGTCCGCTTCGACCTGACCGACACCGACGGCCCCACCGGCAACATCATCGAGTCGATCGTCGTCGACTTCCCCGGCAAGCAGGTGCGCCCCTACGTCGACGAGAAGGTCCGCTACCGCTTCAAGACCGGTCGCGCCCTGATCGAGCACCTGATCTACATCGACGAGGGCGACTGGGTCAACTCGCTGTTCCTGAGCTGCCGCTTCTCCGCGGCCCGGATCGGCCAGTACAACGAGTTCGTCTACGCCTTCTTCAAGTGCCTCTCCGAGGAGCGCCTGCAATACGCCGAGGGCTGGTACGACGAGCACGAGAAGGCGGTCGAGGCGGAGGACACCCAGCTGGGCGATTGGACCGTCCAGCGTCGCTGCCCCCACCTCAAAGCCGACCTGAGCCGTTTCGGCATCGTCGACGGCAACACCCTCACCTGCCAACTGCACGGCTGGAAGTTCGACCTACCCAGCGGTCGCTGCCTGACGAGCGTCGGCCACAAGATCCGTGCCGAGAAGACCGAAGCCTGAGTCGAACTCGACCGCGCCCGGCAGCGCGACGACCGGACAACGGTGGCGCTGATCACGCTGCCCGGCCGGGCTGAACGGGGGCGTCAGCGGCCCAGGTCGGTCAGGATGCGGTTGGCTACGTTGTGGCCGGCGGCGCCGATCACGCTGCCGGCGGGGTGGGTGCCGGCGGAGCCTGCGTAGAGGCCGTCGACACCGGTGAAGTAGGGCATGCGCTCGTTGAAGGCGACCGTGTTGTCGACGTGGTGGATGTGGCCGCCGGTGATGCCGAAGTGCTCTTCGATGCCGGGCGGGGTGAGCGGCATCATGTCGGCGACCAGGTCGGAGGTGCCGGGTGCGTAGCGGTCGCAGATCGAGAGCAGGTGCCGCACGTAGTCGGGCAGTGCTTCGGACCACGTGGTGCCGTCGAGGGAGTAGGGCACCGACTGCACGAACAGGGCGGACGAGTGGTGTCCGGCGGGGTCCTGGAGCGACGGGTCGACCGTGGTGTGCACGTACCACTCGATGGTGGGCTCCGCAGGCAGGCGGCCGGCCTGCACGTCGGCCCACATGGCGCGCAGGGCCGCCATCGGGGATTCCCGGTCGTCGGCACCGGCCAGGCCCGCGGAACCGGGCAGCAGGTGGATCGTCGAGCCGAACGGGGACGGTGCGCCGGCCGGCAGACAGGCGAAGTCGGGCAGGTCGCGCAGGGCCAGGTTGACCTTCAGGGTGGTGCCGGGGCGGCGTACCGACTCCATGTGCGCGGTCAGGGCGGTCGGCAGGACGCCGGCCGGCACGAGGCTCATCAGCTGGTAGGGGTCGCAGGAGCCGAGCACGACCCGGGCCGAGATGGATCGGCCGTCGGCCAGGACGACTCCGCCGGCCGCGCCGCCGTCGATGGTCACGCCGGTGACCCGGGCGTCGGTGAACAGTTTGGCGCCGGCCGCGCGGGCCGCGTCGGCGAAGGTGCGGGACACCGTGCCCATGCCGCCCTGGGCGATCATCCAGGTGCCGTCGGCTCCGGGGAGGCGGCACATGTTGTGTACGAGGAAGTTGTGTCCCGTGCCCGGGTCGTCGGGGCCGGCGTTGAGTCCGGAGAGGCCGTCGGTCACCGCGTACATGCTCATCAGCAGTTCGCTCTTGAAGCCGAACCGGGCGAGGTAGTCCGCCACGGAGCCGCGCACCAGGTCGATGAAGGTGCTTTGGAGCTGGGGGCGGATGTGCCGGTCGGCGATCTCTTCGACGGTGCCGGGCTCGTCGAGCCAGGCCGGTGCCAGGTCGGCGCGCAGGGCCGCGATCTCGACCGCCATCTGCTCGTCGGCGGCGATGTCGCGGGGCGAGAAGAAGCGTTCCATCTGCGCCCGGGTGGCGTCGCGGTCGCTGCCGAACAGGAGGTACGGCGAGCCGGCCGGGCCCGGGGTCGGCAGGAAGTAGTGCGGGTCGCGGCGCAGCACCGGGATGTCGACGTCGAGCGTGCGCAGGAGCTCGGGCGGCATCAGGCCGAGGAGGTAGGACCCGGTGGACTGGCCGAGTCCGGGCACCTTGGCGAAGGGCCGTTCGGTGCGGGTGGCCCCACCCAGCACACCGGCCGACTCCAGCACGACGACATCGAGGCCGGCTCGGGCCAGCAGAATCGCGGAGACGAGGCCGTTGTGGCCGGCGCCGATGATCACGACGTCGGCGTGTGCGGGGTAGGGGGTCATGACGAGCGAGCGTAGCGCGCCGGCATGTATTGGCGCTTCAGCGTTTCGTATGCGAAAAGTAGCGCAGAGTCGCTCAAGCGTGGCGTGCGGCCGACACGGTGCGGGTGGCGACGTAACCGGTGAGCAGGATGACGTGGAAGAGGTAGAGCCAGAGCCCGATGGCGACCATGCCACCGATCTGGTCGTAACCGCCGAACGGCAGGCCCAGGTCGAGCGGCAGTGAGCAGAACAGCACGAAGCCGTGCAGGAAACCGGCCAGGTTGGCGGCCGTGAACGAGCCGATGAGCACCGTGACGAGCCAATCGGGGCGGCCCGGTGCGATGTAGCGGTAGACCCAGATCACGACCGGGGTCAGCACCAGCCACGACGCGAGGAAGGACAGGATCACGCCGAGTACGGCGTACCACCCACCCCGTACCCAGAGGGAACTGGTCGTCGGAAGCGCGAGGAAAATCGCCAGCAGCAAGGCCGGCGCTGCCGCGAGAAGCGGCAGCCAGAGCACTCGGCCCTTCCAGCCGACCGCGGTGTCCTTCTCCGGCTCGCGCAGCGAGACGAAGGCGCGTCGCAGGCCTTCGCCGTAGAGCGTGGCCGGCAGCAGCCCGGCGAGCGCCATCGACGGGCTGAGGTGAAGCCCGGCCTCGATCAGCGCGGACAGCGCCCGGGGTGCGCCGATGGCATCGGGAAGCGCCGCGATGGTCTGCCCGGTGAGCCGGCGGACCCGCTCCGCCCCGGTCACGTGGCCGGTGATCCAGATGGCCAGCAGCGAGACCGGGACCACCGCGATTCCGGCATAGAACGTCACCGCGGCCGCCCGGAGCGCGAGATCCCGCCCACGGAGCGGGCGGAACACTTTCTCCAGGGTTCGCCACACGCTTTTGCTCTTACCCCGATCCGCACCGGATCTGCACATAGCCCAGCGGTCGACCGGTGGCGGGCGTCCGGGAAGATGACGGCATGCGCGACCTCGTACTGCTCGGCTCCACCGGGTCCATCGGCACTCAGGCCATCGACATCGTGCGGCGTAACCCCGATCGGTTCCGGGTCGTCGCGCTCGGGGCCGGCGGTGGCAACGTGGAACTGCTCGCGGCGCAGGCACTCGAACTGCGGGTGGACGTGGTGGGTGTGGCACGGTCGAGTGTCGTGCAGGATCTGCAACTGGCCTTCTACGCCGAGGCGCAGAAGCGGGGCTGGGCGACCGGCGACTTCAAGATCCCGCGGATCGTGGCCGGGCCGGAGGCGATGACCCAGCTGGCGAGGGAGCCCTGCGACGTCGTGCTCAACGGCGTGGTCGGCAGCCTCGGGCTCGGGCCCACGCTGGCCGCCCTCGAGTCGGGCCGCATCCTCGCCCTGGCCAACAAGGAGTCCCTGGTCGCCGGTGGGCCGCTGGTGCGCCGCATCGCCAAGCCGGGGCAGATCGTGCCGGTCGACTCCGAGCATTCGGCGCTCGCCCAGTGCCTGCGGGGCGGGGCGGCGGCCGAGGTGGCCAAGCTCATCCTGACCGCGAGCGGCGGCGCGTTCCGCGGCCGGCGGCGGGAGGAACTGACCGACGTCACGCCCGAGGACGCGCTCAAGCACCCCACCTGGGACATGGGGCCAGTGGTCACGATCAACACGGCCACCCTGGTCAACAAGGGCCTCGAGGTGATCGAGGCGCACGAGTTGTTCGGCGTGGCCTACGACGACATCGAGGTGATGGTGCACCCGCAGTCGGTGATCCACTCGATGGTCGAGTTCACCGACGGCTCGACGCTGGCGCAGGCCAGTCCACCCGACATGCGGCTGCCGATCGCGCTGGCCCTCGCCTGGCCGGAGCGGGTGCCGATGGCGGCGAAACCGGTCGACTGGCGCGAGGCGCACAACTGGGAGCTGCGACCGCTCGACGACGAGGCGTTCCCGGCGGTGCGGCTGGCCAAGGACGCGGGCCGGGCCGGGCACTGCCGCCCGGCGATCTTCAACGCCGCCAACGAGGAGTGTGTGGCCGCCTTCGTCGCCGGTCGGCTACCTTTTCTGGGCATCGTCGACACACTGGAACGCGTCCTCGAGGCGGCCCCCGACTTTGCCGAGCCGGGTACCGTCGAGGAGGTGCTTGCCGCCGAGGCATGGGCCCGTGCCCAGGCACAGCGGATGATCTCTACTTCGGCCGAAGGAGCCTGATGCTGTACTGGCTGGGAGTGGCGGCCTTCGCCCTGACCATCCTGATCTCGGTGAGCCTGCACGAATTCGGCCACCTGCTGACCGCCAAGTATTTCGGCATGAAGGTGACGAAATACTTCGTCGGCTTCGGCCCGACCATCTTCTCGTTCCAGCGCGGCGAGACGGAGTACGGCCTCAAGGCCATCCCGCTCGGCGGCTTCTGCAAGATCGTCGGCATGACGCCGCAGGACGACGACGTCGAGCCGGCGGACCAGCCGCGCGCGATGTGGCGCTTCCCGGTCTGGAAGCGGACGATCGTGATGGCCGCCGGCTCGATCACCCACTTCATGCTGGCGGTTGCCGCGGCCTGGGTGGTCGCGTTCACCCTCGGCCTGCCCAACACGTCGTACCCGCAGACCAGCGACGCCCAGTTGCAGCAGAAGCCGTACGTCACGGTGGCCGAATGCACCTGGGCCAGCATCCCGACCGACGTCAACGCGACCTGCACCCCCGGCGCCGACACCGCGTTCGCGGGCCCGGCCTACGCCGCCGGTCTGCGTAACGGTGACCTGGTGACCAAGGTCGGCGGCGTCGCGGTCGCCAACTACGGCCAGCTGACCGACGCGATCCGCAGCCGCCAGGCCGGCCAGGTCGAGTTCGAGTACCAGCACGAGGGCGTGACCAAGACCGCCTCGGTCGACCTCCGGATGGGCAACCGCAAACCGATCACCGAGGACGACGGGGCGCTCGCCAGCGTGGCCGTCGCGGGCATCGCCTGGGACACGTCGAGCGTCCCGAGCATGATCAAATACAACGCGGCCGATGCTGTCCCGGCGACCGCCGATTACAGCTGGTTCCTCGTCGAGAACACGTTCAAGGCGCTCGGCCGCATCCCGGAGAAGGTGCCCGCCCTGTGGCACTCGCTCACCGGCAACGAGCGTGACCCGGACACCCCGATCAGCGTGGTCGGTGCCAGCCGGCTCGGCGGCGAGGCCATCGAGCACGGCGTACCGGAGCTGTTCTTCAACATCTTCATCTCGCTGAACATCTTCATCGGCATCTTCAACCTGTTGCCGCTGCTCCCGGTCGACGGCGGGCACATCGCGGTCGCCTGGTTCGAGAGAGCCCGGTCGTGGCTCTACGCCCGGCTGCGCCGGCCCGACCCGGGACGTGTCGATTACTACAAGCTGATGCCGGTCACATACGCGGTCATTCTCATCGGCGGAGCGTTTACCTTATTGACGATCACCGCCGACATCGTCAACCCGATCCAGATCTTCAATAGGTGATGCAAAAGTGACCGCAATCAGTCTCGGTATGCCCGCTGTCCCCCCGCCGCCGCTGGCACCCCGGCGCAAGAGCCGGCAGATCATGGTCGGCAATGTTCCGGTGGGCGGTGGCGCCCCGGTCAGTGTGCAGTCGATGACGACCACGCTGACCTCCGACATCAACAAGACCCTGCAACAGATCGCCGAGCTCACCGCCTCGGGCTGCCAGATCGTCCGGGTGGCCGTGCCGTCGCAGGACGACGTCGAGGCGCTGCCCGCGATCGCCCGGAAGTCGCAGATCCCGGTGATCGCCGACATCCACTTCCAGCCCAAATACGTGTTCGCCGCGATCGACGCGGGCTGCGCGGCGGTCCGGGTCAACCCGGGCAACATCCGCCAGTTCGACGACAAGGTCAAGGAGATCGCGAAGGCGGCGGGCGACGCCGGCATCCCGATCCGGATCGGCGTCAATGCCGGCAGCCTCGACAAGCGGCTGCTGGAGAAATACGGCAAGGCCACCGCCGAGGCGCTTGTCGAGTCGGCGCTGTGGGAGTGCTCGCTGTTCGAGGAGCACGGCTTCCGCGACATCAAGATCTCGGTCAAGCACAACGACCCGGTCGTGATGATCCGCGCCTACCGCCAACTGGCCGAGCAGTGCGACTACCCGCTGCACCTGGGTGTCACCGAGGCCGGCCCGACGTTCCAGGGCACGATCAAGAGTTCGGTCGCGTTCGGCGCCCTGCTCGCCGAGGGCATCGGCGACACCATCCGGGTTTCGCTGTCCGCCCCGCCGGTCGAGGAGATCAAGGTCGGCAACGCCATCCTCGAGTCGCTGGGCCTTCGCGAGCGCGGTCTTGAGATCGTCTCCTGCCCCTCCTGCGGTCGCGCCCAGGTGGACGTCTACACGCTCGCCGAGCGCGTCACCGCGGCCCTGGCGGACCTGCCGGTCCCGCTGCGGGTCGCGGTCATGGGCTGCGTCGTGAACGGTCCGGGCGAGGCGCGTGAGGCCGACCTGGGTGTCGCCTCCGGCAACGGCAAGGGTCAGATCTTCGTCAAGGGTCAGGTCATCAAGACCGTGCCCGAGTCGATCATCGTGGAGACGCTTGTCGAGGAAGCCCTGCGGCTGGCCGAGGAGATGGGTGCCGAGCTACCCGAGGAGCTGCTCTCCGGTCCTCAGGTCACGGTGCACTGAAGCACACCTAGAACAGCACGGTCGCGAACGAACCTGCCGAGACGAAGCCGCACTTCGCATAGACGTGACGTGCGGCCACGTTGTAGTCGTTGACATAGAGGCTGACCGAGGGGGACACGCGCCGGAGGGCGTCGTGCACCACGGTGGCCATCGCGGGTGCGGCCAGGCCCCGCCCGCGGAACTCCGGGTCGACCCACACACCCTGCACCTGGGTCGTGCGGTTGGTGACGATGGCGAGTTCCGCCTTGAAGATCACCCGATCGCCGACGAAGCGCGCGTATGCCCGCTTGCCCTTGACCAGCTCGGTGATGCGCCGGCGGTAGCCGCGCCCGCCGTCGTCGAGCAGCGGCGAGACCCCGACCTCCTCGGTGTACATCGCCACCGCCGCGGGGAACAGCGCGTCGACCTCGCTCGGCCGCACCAGCCGCACCTCCGGGTCGGGCGCGATGAGCGGTTCCCGGTCGGCGACCATCAGTGGCTGGTTGGGCCGCACGTCGCGAGCCCGCCCCCAGTAGCCGCCGAGGCGGTCCCAGAGATCGAGCACGGCTTCCGACCGTCCGATGATCGACGAGCAGATGCGGGCCTCGGAGCCGAGCATGTCGGCGAAGGCCGCGGTGGCCGCCGGCGTCGTGCCGACCGGCACCAGATGGGCGCCGGACCAGATGATCGACTCGACCCGCCGGCCCGGCCCGTAGCCGAAGACGCGGCCGTCGGAACGCCACCAGTTCAGGCCGTGGGCGGCGACCCGCTCGGCGATCTGCGCGCCCGCGTAGGGGTCGCGGTCGAGGATTCGATCGACCGCCGCACGCTCGGACTCCCCGAGCTGGCGAATGGGCACCGTCAGCACAGGTATCACATTGCCAGATGTGGGCCGCCTGACACGTGCCGCAACCCGCTCCGCGGAAGAATCCCTTGCAGCCGATGCGTTGCCGATATATCGTCAAGCTATCGACAACAGAACGGAGATAGTCATGAGGTTCCACGGAGAAGAGCAGCACGGTCACGGTCGTCGCATGCGCGGCGGCTTCGGTTTCCCCGGCGGTTTCCCGTTCGGCCCGGGCGGTCCGGATTTCGGTCCAGGCGGACCGTTCGGCGGCCCCGGGCAACGCGGCCCTCGACGGGGCGGGCGGGGCCGAGGCTTCAATGTCCGACCGGCAGTGCTCGCACTGTTGCTCGAGCGGCCGATGCACGGCTACGAGATGATCCAGGAGCTCGATTCACGCACCAACGGCATCTGGCGTCCCAGCCCCGGCTCGGTCTACCCGACCCTCCAGCTCCTCGAGGACGAGGGCCTGATCGAGCCCGAGGCGGCCGGCGGTCGCAAGAGCTACCACCTGACCGACGCGGGCCGTCCGGAAGCCGAGACGGCCGCGCAGAACCCGCCCTGGGCGAGCATCGGTGACGACACGATGTCGCAGGTCCAGGACTTTCGCGACGCGGCGGTGGGGATCATGAGCGCCCTGCGCCAGGTCGGTTTCAGCGGCACCCCGGAGCAGCGCCAGAAAGCGCTCGAGGTGCTCAACGAGACCAAGCGCAAGCTCTACGCGATCCTCGCCGACGCCGAGTGACGACGACACGACCCGCGAAGGCGCACTCTCCGGAGTGCGCCTTCGCTTTTTGTTGAGTACGCGGTCGCACCGCACCCGACCGCACCATGGCCGAACCGGGCCTACCGGCCGGCTTCGTGCCGCACCGGGCCGTCGCGCGCTTCCGGCCGAGGCGAACCCGAGGCGAACCCGAGGCTCAGTTCAGGGTCGGCGAGCCGAGCTCGGTCAGGGTCTTGATCAAGGTGGGGGCGCCGCCCGACTCCAGGGCCGGGGTGGGCAGCAGGGCCATCACCGGAACGGTGATCCCGGCGGCGGCGTACGACCGGACCTTGGCGCGGCACTCGGCCGGGGAGCCGTGCACGATCAAGTCGTCGACCAGGCTGTCCGGGATGGCGGCCAGGGCGCCCTTGCGATCGCCGGTGGACCAGGCCTGCCACATCGGGGTCAGCATCTCGGTGCGGCCCAGCCAGCGATGGAACGCGGCGTAGGCGGGCACAGTCAGGTAGGCGGCGATCAGCCGGCGGCCCACGTTCCGGGCGTAGCCGGCGTCCTCGGTCGGGCACACGAAGATCCGGGCGGCCACCTCGAACTCGGGACCCGCCGACTTGGTCTCGGCCAGCGCTGTCGGCACGTCACCGGCGG
This sequence comes from Paractinoplanes ferrugineus, assembly GCF_016862195.1. Taxonomy (GTDB): domain Bacteria; phylum Actinomycetota; class Actinomycetes; order Mycobacteriales; family Micromonosporaceae; genus Actinoplanes; species Actinoplanes ferrugineus. The sequence goes on from NZ_BOMM01000007.1 coordinate 23,795, forward strand.
CGAGCCAGTTCAGGATCACCCCGTCGGCCTCGGCCGCGGCCAGGCGCAGCATCCGGGGGCGCAAGGCGGCCAGCAGAACCGGCGGCGGCGTCGCGGGCGGGCGCTCCAGCCTGAAGCGGCGCAGGGTGAACGTGTCGTATTCGTGGTCGACCACTTCGCCGGCCAGGGCCGCTTTGAGGAAGCGCAGGACGTCACGGCTGCGGGCGTACGGCTCGGTGAAGTCGACCGCGTTCCAGTCGCCCACCACCACGGGGGAGGACGCGCCGATGCCGAGCTGGAACCGGCCGGGGGCGGCGTCGGCCATCGCCGCGGCGGTCATCGCCAGCAGGCCGGGGCCTCGGGTGTAGACGGGTGCGATGGCGGTGCCCAGGCGCATCCCCGGGGTCCAGGCCGCGGCCAGGGCCAGGGGGGTGAACGCGTCCGCCCCGTTCACCTCGGACGACCACAGGTCGGTGAAGCCCGCTTCGGTGAGGGCCTGGAAGACGGCCTGGTGCTCGGCCAGCGCAACGCCGCTGAGCGGCACGGTCATGCCCCATCGCATCGACATGCGCCTGATCCTGCCTGGCGGGCCGTGAGGTCCACCACCGGAGGGTGGAATACATCTCTCCCACGAGTATGTTTTTGAACTGACTGGTCAGTCTAAAAAGGGAGACATGATGCCGGTGCTCGAAGCGAGCCGCGCTGGCGTCCGCCAACACCGCCGCTGGCTGTTTCGCGATCTCGACGTCTCGGTCGAGCCGGGGGAACTGGTCGCGGTGGTCGGCCCACCCGGCAGCGGACGGACGACGTTGCTGCTCAGCCTGGCCAAGCGCTTCCGCTTGACGTCAGGCCGAGTGACTGTGGACGGGCGCGCGGCGCTGGGCTATGTGCCGACGGTGACCGAGCCGGAAGCGGTCTTCACGGTCCTGGAACACGTCCACGAGCAGCTGGCTCTCTTCGGTCGCCGGCACCGGGAGGCGGCCGGGGTCGACCTGCGGGGGCTTGATCCGCAGGCCAAGGGCCGCGACCTGACGCCGTACGAGAAGCAGGTTCTCGGCCTTGTGCTGGCCCGGCTGGAGCAGCCGGCCGTGATCGCGCTCGACGGCCTGGACGAGAGCCTCGACGACAGCGAGCAGGCGGCGCTGCTGGCCCAGCTGACCGAGATCGCCGCCGGCGGCACGACCGTGCTGTTCACGGCCCGTCGAGCCGACCCGGCCACGGTGTCGACGGTGATCGACCTGGCGACCGGTGTGGCTCAGGAAGACCTTGTGGAAGAGGGGTTGCGGTGAAGTTCTCGACCGTGTCGCTGGCCTGGATGGAGCTGCGGCGGTTTCTCCGTGGCCGGCTCACGGCGGCGGCTCTCGCGGTGCTCGCGGTGGTTCCGTTGCTCTACGGCGCGCTCTACCTCTACGCGTTCTGGGACCCGTACGGCCGGTTGAACCACATCCCGGCTGCCCTGGTGATCGAGGATCGGCCGGCCACCGCGTCGGACGGCACGAAGGTGCACGCCGGGCAGGACCTGGCCGACGAGCTGATCGACAGGCAGATCTTCGACTGGCATGTGGTCAGCGAGGACGCCGCCGGCAGGGGTCTCGAGAGCGGCAGATATCAGATCCTGCTGCGGGTTCCCGCCGACTTCTCGGCCGACCTGGTGACCGGCCCCGACGACCGGGTGAAGGCCAGGACCGCGCAGCTCACGGCGGTCAGCGACGACTCGACGAACTATCTCTCCGGGGTATTCGCCCGGACCGCCTTCGACGAGGTCCGGGCGGCCGCGGCGACGAGCGCGTCGGCCGGCTACTACGACAGGATGCTCATCGGGTTCACCGATCTCAAGACGCAGACCCAGCAGGCCGCGGACGGTGCGGCCAAGCTGTCGGACGGCACCGACGACGCGGCCGAGGGATCGGACCAGCTCGCCGGCGGCATCGACAGCGCGCACGCCGGGGCGGGGCGGCTGGCCGGCGGGCTCGGCACGGCCGGCGCCGGCCTGGACACCCTCACGAACGGGCTCGCCCAGCTCGACACCGGGGCGAAACAGCTGGCGAACGGCACCGCCGAGGCGGCCGGCGGGGGCCGGCAGCTGGCCACGGCGGTGGACGGCGCGGCCGACCGGATCGGGCCGGTGCTGCGCGACAACGCCGGCGCGATCCAGCAGGCCGCCAACCAGGTGGCGGCGGGCGCGGACACCCTGGCCGCCAACATCGGCGCCCTCGACACCGCCGCCGACCAGGCGGTCAAGGACGCGAAGCAGCTGCGCGACTACCTGGCCGGGCTGCCGGCCGACACACCCGGGGTGGCCGCCGCGAAGACCCTCGCCGGACAGCTGGTGACCGCGGCCGAGCGGGTTCGATCGGCTGTCGACCAGGCCGACCTGGTCGCGTTGCGGGCCGATCTGCGGGAGGTGGCGGCGACCGCCCGGTCGGTCGCCGCGGCCGCCCCGCACCTGGCCGACGACGTGCGGGCGGCGCGTGGCCAGGTCGATCAGCTCGCCGCGGGGCTCGACCAACTCGCGGCCGGTGCGAAGCGGCTGCAGACCGGCACGTCGCGGCTGCAGGACGGCGCGGCCCGCGTCCGCAACGGGGTCTACCAGCTCAAGACCGGTGCCGAGCAGCTCGACGGGGGCCTCGGCGAGTTGTCCGGCGGCGGTCACCGGCTCGCCGCCGGGCTCGGGCAGTTGCAGGGCGGGGCCTCGCGGCTGGCCGGCGGCCTCGCCGACGGGGCCGGCCAGATCCCGAGCTACGGCGACGACCCGTCGGACCGGGCGAACGTTCTCGCCGACCCGGTCGGCCTGGACCGCGGCGTGCGCAACCCGGCCGGGACCTACGGCGTCGGATTCGCGCCCTACTTCCTGGCGCTGGCGCTCTGGGTCGGCGCGATGATCACGTACATGGTGATGCGTCCGCTGAACCGGCGGCATCTGATGTCCGGCGCGCCGCCGCTGCGGGTGGCCTTCGCCGGGCTGCTGCCCGCGGTCGCGGTCGGTCTCGCCCAGGCCGGTCTGCTGTTCGCGGTGGTCCGCTTCGGCCTCGGGCTCCACCCGGTGCACGGCTGGCTGACCTACGGTCTGTTGCTGCTGACCGCCGCCGTGTTCGCGACGATCATGCAGATGATCGGGGCGGCCTTCGGTGCGCCCGGCCGGATCTTGGCACTGGCCCTGCTGATGCTCCAGCTCACCTCCTCCGGCGGCACCTATCCGGTGCAGACCACGCCGGGGTTCTTCCAGGCGATCCACCCGCTGCTGCCGATGACGTACGTGGTTCAGGCCGTGCGCCACGCGATCGACGGCGGCACCGAGTGGCCCGTTCAGGCCGGCATAGTGGCGCTCCTCGCGTACGGGCTGGGATCGTTGCTGCTGACCGTGCTCACGGCGTACCGGTCGCGGCGCTTGACGCCGTCGGCCCTGCACCCGGAGCTGGTCATCTAGGCTCTCGCCAAGGACGGAGTGCGTGATGACGGTGGACGGCAGGAGCCGGCGGCGGGAGGACACCCGGCAGCGGCTGTACGAGGCCGCCGTCGAACTGATCGCCGAGCAGGGTTTCTCGGCCACCACGGTGGACGACATCGCGTTGCGGGCCAAGGTTGCCAAGGGCACCGTCTACTACAACTTCAAGTCGAAGAACGACCTGTTCGAGGAGCTTCTGCGGCACGGCATCGGCCTGCTCACCGAGGGCTTCCGGGAGGCGGTCGCGGGCCTGCCGCCGCGCGAGGCGGTGGGCGCGCTGATCCGCACCCAGCTGGAGTACATCCGCCGCTATCAGGCGTTCGCCCAGCTTCTGCTCTCGGAGATGTGGCGGACCAACCGGGAGTGGCACCAGACCCTGATCCTGCTGCGGGAGCAGGCGATCGGGGTGATCGCCGAGACGGTGCAGGCCGGTGTCGACTCCGGCGACCTGCCGGGCGACCTCGACGTGCGGGTCGCCTCGGCGGCGCTGTTCGGGGTGGGCCTGGTGGTGGCGGTGGACTGGCTGGTGTTCCAGCCGGAGCGGCCGATCGAGGACGTCGAGGAGTCGTTGCGGGCGATCGTCCGCCGGGTCGGTTAGGCGGCTGGTTGGGTCTTCGTGGGGAGGTTGGCGTCGTCGCCCTCGGTGATGGTGCCGCCGAGTTCGAGAATGTGCCGGTGGGCCGCGGCGAGCCGGTCCTCGAGCAGGACGATGCGGCAGGCGGCGGTGAGTGGAAGGCCCTCGTCAAGCATCTGCCGGACGCGGACGGCGAGTTGAAGCTGGTGGCGGGAGTAGCGGCGGTGGCCGCCGAGGGAGCGCTCGGGCTCGATCAAGCCCGCGACGCCCAGACTGCGCAGGAAGGCCGGGGTGACGCCGATCATGTCGGCAGCGCGGCCCATCGTGTACGCCGGGTAGTCGGCGTCATCGAACGACGTGCTCATTGCTCTTTCCGGGGGTGGGGGTGGCGGATTGCTCTTTCCAGGGGTGGCGGGGGCGGAGACAGTCCAGGGCCCCGGCGGGTAACCGGGGCCCTGGCTTTTCAATTCTGATGCCGACCGTCGTCGGCGCATGCGGTCGTCCGTCTGCGTGCCGCTAACGGACTTCCTGAGTGATGGGCATCGGCTGCGATCACCTCTTGTCGGGTCGGGGACGTGGCGATTACGCGTTTCTGCGGTATCTCGTCCTCCTTAGCCAACTCAGCGTCTGTGCCGGCAACTGCATCGGTTGCCAGTTGCCGGTCACTTCAGATGCATGCCGGCTGTGCGTTGCCGACTTGAGAAATGCTATGCCTGCGGCGGCTTGATTTCTAGTACCACCACTACAGATTTTTCCGACAAATCATCTGACGTTCGACTCTGACCTGCGGAGATGATCGGTGCTGGGGGCGGTGGTGCGGGGCGGGCGCCGGGCGCGGCGGAGCCGCGCTTGAGAGAGGTGACCGCGCCCCGCACCACCGCGGGGCGGGAGCGACTGGACAGCTCCCGCTCTTCGCGATGCCTGCCGAGGGCTCGCGTAGCTGTGACTCAGTGTGCGGACCGCCGACCACATGAGCAACGTAATTAACGTTGATCATTGACTCGCGTAACAACTGAGGGAGATCATCACGGAGCGGTGGCCCAGGTCACAGTTACCCCTCGGTCAAGGGAGTCGCAGATGAGCGTCAACCCCACACCCAGCACCGACGAAGAACGCCTCGCCCAACTCGGCTACGAACAGGAACTACATCGCCGACTGTCCGGCTTCTCGAACTTCGCGGTCTCCTTCTCGATCATTTCCATCCTCGCCGGCGCGATCACGTCGTACGGCATCGCCATGACCGCCGGCGGCCCCATCGCCATCACGCTGGGCTGGCTCTTCGTCGGCATCATGGTCACCTTCGTGGCCCTGGCCATGGCCGAGGTCTGCTCGGCCTACCCGACCGCCGGCGCCCTCTACTGGTGGGCGGCGGCGCTGGCCAAACGCAACAAAGCAGCGTGGGCGTGGTTCGTCGGGTGGTTCAACTTCCTCGGTGAGGTCGCGGTGACCGCGGCCATCGACTTCGGCGCGGCGATCACCACCGCGGCGTTCCTCAGCCTGACCTTCGACATGGAGGTCACCCCCGGGCGTACGTTCCTGATCTTCCTGGTGATCATCGTGGCGCACGGCCTGCTGAACACGTTCGGCGTCAGCCTCGTCCGGTTGCTCTCCGACGTCAGCGCGTGGTGGCACCTGGTCGGCGTGGCGGTCATCGTGGTGCTGCTCACGGTCATCCCCGACCAGCACAAACCGATCTCCGAGGTGTTCACCGAAGTGCACAACGCCACCGGCTTCACATTCGCCGGGGCGGGTGTCTACGCGGTGCTGATCGGCCTGCTGATGGCGCAGTACACGTACACCGGTTATGACGCCTCGGCGCACGTGGCCGAGGAGACTCACGACGCGTCCCGGGCCGCCCCGCGCGGCATCGTGATGTCGGTGGTGGTGTCGGTGATCGCCGGCTTCGTGCTGCTGTTCGCGATCACCTGGTCCATCCAGGACTACGAGGCCGAGCGGACCACCTCCCTCGGCCTGCCCCCGGCGCAGATCTTCATCGACGCCGTCGGCCACAACACCGGCACGTTCCTGCTGTTCATCTGCATGGTGGCGCAGTGGTTCTGCGGCATGGCGTCGGTGACCGCGAACTCGCGGATGTCGTACGCCTTCGCCCGGGACGGGGCGCTGCCCGGCTCGCGGATCTGGAAGCAGGTCAACCCGCGCACCGGCACGCCGACCAACTCGATCTGGCTGTGCGTCACGCTGTCCACGATCCTGGTGCTGCCCTCGCTGTGGAACACCACGGCCTATCTGGCGGCCACCTCCGTCGCGGTGATCGGTCTCTACATCGCGTACGTCGGTCCGGTCTTCCTCCGCCGGATGAACAAGGACTTCGAGCCCGGTCCGTGGAACCTCGGTAAGTGGAGCGCCCCGATCGGCTGGATCGCGATCGTCTGGGTACTGATCATCTGCGTGCTGTTCGTCCTGCCGACGGCCAGCCCGATCACCGCGACCACGTTCAACTACACGATCGTGGCCGTCGTGGTGGTGGTCGGGGCCGCGTCGATCTGGTGGTTCGTCAGCGCCCGCAAGTGGTTCACCGGCCCCCGGCAGAACCTTCTCGACAAAGCGGCGCACGGGGAACAGACGATGCCGAGCGAGTGATCCGCTCGTGGAGTAGAACCGGGGGACGGGCGGCCGCTCGTCCCCCGCACCTCAGATCGGACGGATGCCATGAACCTCGAGGACCTCGACGTCGCTGTCGACAACGGCAGCATCGACACCGTTCTGCTCGCGCTGACCGACATGCAGGGCCGGCTGCAGGGCAAACGCCTGCACGGGCGGTACTTCCTCGACGAGGTGGTCGGCGGCGGCAGTGAGGGATGCAACTACCTCCTCGCCGTCGACGTCGACATGAACACCGTCGACGGCTACGCGATGTCCTCGTGGAACAGCGGCTACGGCGACTTCGTGATGCGGCCCGACTTCGGCACCCTGCGCCGGGTGCCGTGGCAGCCGGGCACCGCGATGGTGCTGGCCGACCTGTTCACCACCGAGGGCGACCCGGTCTACGCCTCGCCGCGGCAGATCCTGGCCCGGCAGCTGGAGCGGCTCGCCGAGCACGGCCTCACCGCGTTCGCCGGTACCGAGCTGGAGTTCGTGCTCTACAAGGACAGCTACGAGCAGGCCTTCGACAAGAACTATCGCGACCTGGTCCCGGCCAACCAGTACAACGTCGACTACTCGATGCTCGGCACCGCCCGGGTGGAGCCGCTGCTGCGCCGCATCCGCAACGAGATGTACGGTGCCGGGCTCCAGCCGGAGAGCGCCAAGGGCGAGTGCAACCTCGGCCAGCACGAGATCGCGTTCCGCTATGCCGACGCCTTGACCGCCGCCGACAACCACGTGATCTACAAGAACGGGGCCAAGGAGATCGCCGCCCAGGAGGGCATGGCGCTCACCTTCATGGCCAAGCCGAACGCGCGCGAGGGCAATTCGTGTCACATCCACTTCTCGCTGCGCGGGCGGGACGGCAAGTCGGCCCTGCTCGGTGACGGGCCGGCCCAGCTGAGCGCCATCGGTCAGCAGGTGACCGCCGGGCTGCTCGCCACCCTGCGCGAGTTCAGCCTGCTGTTCGCTCCCAACATCAACTCGTACAAGCGCTACCAGCCGGGCTCGTTCGCGCCGACCGCGCTGCGGTGGGGCGTCGACAACCGCACGTGCGCGCTCCGGATGGCCGGCCACGGCCAGGGCATGCGGGTGGAGAACCGGGTGCCGGGCGGCGACGTCAACCCCTACCTCGCGATCGCCGCGCTGGTGGCGGGGGCGTTGCACGGCATCGAGAACGAGCTGGAGCTGGAGCCGGAGTGCACCGGCAACGCCTACGACGACGCCGATGCCGGCCGGGTGCCCGGCACGCTGCGGGAGGCCGGGGCGTTGTGGGCGGACAGCGAGGTCGCCCGGGCGGCCTTCGGCGCCGACGTGGTCGGCCATTACGCGAACATGGCCCGGATCGAGCTGGCCGCGTTCGACGCCGCTGTGACGGATTGGGAACTGCGTCGGGGCTTCGAGCGCCTCTGAACGTGTAAGGATCGCGCCAGGAGGTACACGTGACGACTGACGTGCTCAACCCGTCCACCGGGACGGTATTGACCAGCGTCCCTTCGCTTGACGAGGGGGAGACGGACGCCGCCATCGAGCGGGCCCGGCGGGCGTTCCCGGCATGGCGGTCGATGGCGCCCGGCGACCGGGCGCGCCTGCTGCGCCGCTTCGCGGCGGTGGTGGACGAACATCTCGAGGAGCTTGCCGATCTTGAGGTACGCAACGCGGGCCACACGATCGGCAATGCGCGCTGGGAGGCGGGCAACGTCCGGGACGTTCTCAACTACTACGCCGGCGCCCCTGAGCGGCTGATCGGCAAGCAGATCCCGGTGGCGGGCGGGCTCGACGTCACGTTCCACGAGCCGCTGGGCGTGGTCGGCATCATCGTGCCGTGGAACTTCCCGATGCCGATCGCCGGTTGGGGGTTCGCCCCGGCGCTGGCGGCCGGCAACACGGTCGTGCTGAAGCCGGCCGAGCTGACCCCGCTGACCGCGATCCGGCTCGGTGAGCTGGCCCTGGAAGCCGCGATCCCGGCCGACGTCTTCCAGATCGTCCCCGGCAAGGGCTCGGTCGTCGGCCGGCGGTTCGTCACCCACCCGGCGGTTCGCAAGGTCTGCTTCACCGGCTCCACCGACGTCGGCAAGTCGATCATGGCGGGCTGCGCCGACCAGGTGAAGCGGGTGACGCTCGAACTGGGCGGCAAGAGTGCCAACATCGTCTTCGCCGACGCCGACCTGGCGAAGGCCGCCGCCTCGGCACCGTCGGCCGTCTTCGACAACGCCGGTCAGGACTGCTGCGCCCGGTCCCGGCTGCTGGTGCAGGAGTCGGTCTACGACAAGTTCCTGAGCCTGCTCGAACCGGCGGTCCGGGCATTTCGCGTACAGGATCCGGCGGACCCGGCCGCGGAGATGGGCCCGCTGATCTCCGCCGCACACCGGCAGACCGTCGCGTCCTACGTGGATGGCGCCGATGTCGGTTTCGTCGGAAACGCACCGGAGGGTGCCGGTTGGTGGTTCCCGCCGACCGTGCTCCTGGCCCACGGCCCCGACGACCGGCACTGGCGCGAGGAGGTCTTCGGCCCGGTGCTGAGCGTGTTGCCGTTCAAGGATGAGGAAGACGCGGTCCGGCTCGCCAACGACACCGAGTACGGCCTGTCCGGCTCGCTCTGGACCCGCGACCTCGGCCGGGCCCTGCGGGTCTCCCGGGCCGTGGAGACCGGCGCGCTCAGCGTCAACAGTCACTCGTCGGTGCGGTACTGGACGCCGTTCGGCGGCATGAAGCAATCGGGCCTCGGCCGCGAGCTCGGCCCCGACGCGTTGCTCGGCTTCACCGACGTGAAGAACGTGTTCCTTGCGATGGGAGATTAAGTGGAGCGTTTGCAGGACCGGGTCGCCGTGATCACCGGCGCCGGCAGTGGGATCGGGCTGGCCACCGCCCGGCGGTTCGCCGCCGAGGGGGCCCGGGTCATCGCGGTCGACATCTCGGCAGAAGCCGGCAAGGCGGTCGCCGACGAGGTCGGCGGCGAGTTCGTGCGGGCCGACGTGTCCGACGAGGATCAGGTCAAGGCGCTCTTCGACGGTGTCGCCGAGCGGTACGGCCGGGTCGACATCGCGTTCAACAACGCCGGCATCTCGCCGCCCGACGACGACTCGATCCTGGTCACCGGCCTCGACGCCTGGGAGCGGGTGCTCAAGGTCAACACCACGAGTGTCTTCTTCTGCTGCAAATATGCGATTCCGCACATGCAGCGACAGGGTAAGGGTTCGATCATCAACACCGCGTCGTTCGTGGCTCTGCTCGGCGCGGCGACCTCACAGATCGCGTACACGGCCAGCAAGGGCGGGGTGCTCGCGATGACTCGCGAGCTCGGCGTGCAGTTCGCCCGCGAGGGCATCCGGATCAACGCGCTCTGTCCCGGGCCGGTAGCGACGCCCCTGCTCATGGAGCTGTTCGCGAAAGACCCGGAGCGCGCCGCCCGCCGGCTCGTGCACGTGCCGATGGGCCGGTTCGCCGAGCCGGCCGAGATCGCGGCGGCGGTCGCGTTCCTCGCCAGCGACGACGCCTCGTTCATGACCGCGTCGCAATTCGTCGTCGACGGCGGGATCACCGGTGCGTATGTGACACCGCTGTGATGTTTGGGCCGCCAGTGACCAGGGGAACGACTCTGTACACGCCCGTTGACCGAGGTTTCGGGCGCAGGGGTCGAATCCCCGCCGGTGCTGGCTCGGATCCCGGTATCGGTGGGACAGAGGGGCCCGGGCGCGGCGTCGCCACTTGCGAGTCGGTGACGCCGCGCACCCCTTCACCGCAGACCTGGGAACGGTCTTGAAACGAAACCTGATCTGACTACGGTGGAGCGATGCGTCCGATCATCGGCATCACCTCGTACGTGGTGCCCGCCACGTGGGGCGTCTGGCACGACCTGCCGACGGCGCTGATCCCGAACGACTACGTGGCCGCCGTCGAGCAGGCCGGCGGACGCGCGGTGATCATCCCGCCCGACGGTCGTGACCCCGACGTGCTGCGCGTGCTGGACGGCCTGCTGCTGGCCGGAGGCCCCGACGTCGAGCCGGTCCGCTACGGCGCCGAGCCGGAGCCGCTCACCGAGACCCGGGCCGACCGGGACGCCGGCGAGTTCCCGCTGGTGCGCCGCGCGCTGGAGCTGGACCTGCCGATCCTCGGTGTGTGCCGGGGCATGCAGGTGCTGGCCGTCGCCGCCGGCGGCACCCTGCACCAGCACCTGCCCGACGTGCTCGGCCACGAGCGGCACCGCCCGGCGCCGGGCATCTACGGCGAGCACGAGGCCCGCTTCGAGGGCGGCTCGATGATCGCCAAGTTGATGGGCGACGACGTCGGCGTGCACTGCTATCACCACCAAGGGGTCGCCGATCCGGGCACGCTCACCGTGACCGGACGGGCCGAGGACGGGTTGGCCGAAGCGGTGGAGGACCCGGACCGGCGGTTTGTCCTCGGTGTTCAGTGGCACCCGGAAGTGGTACGCGACCGACGACTGTTCGGAGCGCTGGTGGAGGCCGCGAGCTAGAACCGAAGTCGAGCACGCCGAAGCGATGAATCGAGGAGGCAGTCACCAGATGCGCAGGCCCTTGATCGGCATGACCGCTTATGCCCAGCAGGTGCATTACGGCAACAACGACGTCATGGCCGGGATGCTCCCGATGACGTACGTGCGGGCCGTGCACGCCACCGGCGGCCGAGCCGTGCTGATCACCCCGGACGACCCGGACATCGACGTGCTGGAGTCCCTCGACGGGATCGTCTTCTCCGGCGGCGGCGACATCGACCCGGCGAACTGGGGGGCCGAGCGGCATCCGGAGACCGACATCGACGCCGCTCGCGACGCGTCCGAGCTGATGCTCATGCGCGCCGTGCTCGACCTCGACCTGCCCGTGCTCGGCGTGTGCCGGGGCATGCAGCTGATGGCGGTGGCCGACGGTGGCAGCCTGCACCAGCACCTGCCCGACCTGATCGGCCACGAACGGCACCAGGCCGCCGCCGGCACCGATCCGCTCGCCGCCGACGCGTCCGCCTACGGCCGGCACGACGTGGTGATCGAGCCCGGTTCGCGGGCCGGTGACCTGCTCGGCGGCCACCTCGTGGTCAACTCGTTCCACCACCAGGCGGTCGACGACCCGGGCAAGTTCACCGCTGTCGGATGGTGTCCCGACGACCGGGTCGTCGAGGTCATCGAAGGCCCCAACCACACGTTCGCGATGGGCGTCCAGTGGCACCCGGAGCGCACCGCCGACCTACGTGTCTTCGCCGCCCTCGTCGAGGCGGCCGCGATTCGATCCGGCCTGGCCGAGGCCAAGGTCGAGACCGGGGCCGAGAGCGCCGCCTGAGCGGCCGCGTCGTCCGGTCAGTCGCTGAGCCAGGGCTGGCCGGCCAGCCCGGAGATCTCCAACACCCGCCGCACCTGCGCGGACGGCAGCACGGTCAGCTTGGGGCCGTGAAAATCGGCGAGCTGGAGCACGGCATGGATGGCGGCCGAGTCGAAAAAGGTGACCCGCCGCAGATCGAGCGTGGTCGCCGCGACGTCGTCGGTCATCGCGGCGCGGAGCATGTCGTCGGCGGTCGACATGTCGACCTCGCCGGTCACGGTCACCGTGGCCCGGCCGTCGGCCACCGCGGCGATGGCCGAGAAGTTGGGGTCCGGCCCCTCTTGATCCACGAACATACGATTTCACAGGCGCTCGGGGGCAGCAAGAACGGGTTGTGGGCCGGCCGCCTCCGGTGTCGCCGGCGATAGTCTGGGCCCATGACCGTGCGCGCCCCCTTGGTGCCGGGAAAACAGTCGCCCTGGCGGGCGGTCCCGGCACAGATCGTCCGTCCTGAGTACGTCGGCAAGAAGCGCCCGAAAGAGTGGCGCGGCTCGCACGTGCAGACTCCCGAGACCATCGAGAAGATGCGGATCGCCGGGCGGATCGCGGCGCAGGCCACCCAGCTCGCCGGCGAGCACTGCAAGCCCGGCGTCACCACCGACGAGATCGACCGGGTGGTGCACGAGTTCATCCTCGATCACGGTGCCTATCCGTCGACGCTCGGCTACAAGGGCTTCCCGAAATCGTGCTGCACCTCCCTCAACGAGGTGATCTGCCACGGCATCCCCGACTCGACCGTGCTCGAGGACGGCGACATCATCAACGTCGACGTCACCGCCTTCATCAACGGCGTGCACGGCGACACCGACGCCACCTTCTGCGTCGGCGAGCCCAGCGAGGAAGCGAGCCTGCTGGTCGAGCGCACCCACGAGGCGATGATGCGGGGCATCCGGGCGGTCGCTCCGGGCCGCCCGATCAACGCGATCGGCCGGGTCATCGAGGCGTACGCCCGCCGCTTCGGCTATGGCGTGGTGCGGGACTTCACCGGCCACGGCATCGCCGAGACGTTCCACTCCGGCCTCTACATCCCGCACTACGACAACCCCCGCCTCGACGCGGTTATGGAAACGGGCATGACTTTCACCATCGAGCCGATGATCACCCTCGGCACCCACGAGTACGACCTGTGGCCGGACGGCTGGACCGTGGTCACCAAGGACCGCCGGTGGACCGCCCAGTTCGAGCACACCCTGGTGGTGACCGAGGACGGCGCCGAGATCCTGACCCTCCCGTGAGCGGCGTCCCGGTCGTCGAGCACCACCACGCCGACGTCTCCGGCGGCTGGCTGCGGGCGGCCACCTTCGGTGCCATGGACGGCCTCGTCACCAACATCGCGCTGATCGCCGGCGTCGGCGGAGGTGGCGTCGGGCACCGCACGCTGGTGCTCACCGGCGTCGCGGGCCTGGTGGCCGGGGCCATCTCGATGGGTCTCGGCGAATACACGAGTGTCCGCACCCAGAACGACCAGATCAGCGCCGAGCTGGCCAAGGAGCGCCACGAGCTGGAGGTCAACCCCGACGGCGAGGCGGCCGAGCTGGCCGCCGCGTGGACCGCCCGGGGCCTGCCGACCCATCTGGCCGAGGAGATCGCGGCAGTCCTGCGCGACCACCCGGAGCAGGCGTTGCGCATCCACGCCCAGGAGGAGCTGGGCGTCGTCCCCGACGAGTTGCCGAGCCCGTGGGTCGCGGCGGCGTCGTCGTTCGTCTGCTTCTCGATCGGCGCCCTGATCCCGTTGCTCCCCTACCTCCTCGGCAGCGACAGCCTGTGGCTCGCGCTGGCCGTGGGTGGTCTCGGCCTGTTCACCGCCGGCGCCGTCGTGGCCACCTTCACGGCCAACCCGTGGTGGTCGAGCGGCCTGCGTCAACTCGCTCTCGGCGGCCTCGCGGCCGCGATCACCTATGGCATCGGCACGTTGATAGGCGTCGGCGTCTCTTGAGTACGCGACCGGGACGGGCTCCCGGTCAGTCGAAGAGGGCGGTCAGGTCGCCGTCGACCGGGCGGCCGCGGGCGGCCAGTTCCTCGGCGTGCTCCTTGAGGACCCCGGTCAGCTCCTGCATGTCGACCCCGGCCACGCCGGCGCGCTTCACCGCGTCGGCGGCGTTCCGGAAGTAGGTCCGGGTCAGCAGGCCGGTCACCAGTGCCGTGTGGAGGCGGGCCTCGGCGAGCAGCACCAGGGCGGCGTCGGTCTCGTACCACTCGGCCAGCCGGACCGCGCGGGCGTGGGCGGCGGAGGCCAGCGCCCAGTTGTGCCGGGCCAGGGTGGTGAACTCGGGCGGCCGGGCCGCGGCCAGCCGGGTCAGGTGGGTGTCGCGGAGTTCGGCGAACCAGCCACGCGGGTCGTGCAGGGCGCGCGTGGTGAGGTGCCGGTCGGCTTCCAGGGGCCAGCGCGACGTCAGCTCGCGGGCCCGGCGCAGTCCTTCGTCGCCGGCCACCACCTCGAGGTCGACGAGCACCCCGTCGACCCGGCGCAGGGCTGGTCGGGGGCCGGCGCCCGGCCGGTAGGTCACCACGAGCACGTTGACGTCGCTGCTGTCGTGGTCGTCGCCGTGTGCGAGCGAGCCGTGCACCCCGATCGCCTGGACCTCGGCCGACCAGCGTCGCTCGATGACGTCGCGCAGGCGGGCGGCCAGCTTTCCGCGGGGGGAGTGGAGATCGATCTCGTCTTGCACCCCGTCATTCTCAGCGATCCCGGTTTCCCCGGAAGGTGACCGGCGCCGAGCACGAAAACGGACTATTCACTCGGCCTTTCCGGGGAACGGCATCGTCAGCGGGGTGATCGAGGCGAGTCGTCGCCAGCGACAGGCGCGGACGGCGGCGTCGGTCATCGCGGCCAGTGCCGTGGTGCGGTCGGCGTCCCGGGTGACGCCGAGGACCGGGCGCCACGCCTGGGCCACGCCGTCCTCGACCTTGACCGCGAGTTGAACGGCCGTGGCCCGGTCGACCACCGGGAACGGCAACCGGTAGCCGGCCGGCGCGGCGGGGGGAGCGGCGCTGCTCTCGGCGATCTTGGTGACCAGCCAGTCCCGGCGCTCCCGATGTTCCAGCTGGGCCGCTCGAGCCGCGTCCACCTCGGCTTTGCCGGCCAGTTTCACCCCGAGCACCCCGTACGCGTAGATGGCCGCCTCCTCGGCCGCCAACGCCGCCGCGATCTGGTCGTTCATCGCAGTGCCTCGACGTGCGTGGCCCGGCAGGCCGCGATCGAACCGACCAGGCCGGCCCGCTCGGCGGTGGTCGTCGCGCAGGCGGTCACCGCGTTCTTCGCCGCCGTCTGCTCGGCGGCCCGCAGCGCCGCGACCGCCGTGGCCGGATCGGTCGCCGATCCCCCGGCCGCCGCAGCCGAGGCTGGCGCCGAGATCGAGGCCGCCGGCGTGCGCCCGGTGACCTGGGCCAGCTCGGCGGCGTGCGCCCGGTGATCCTGGGCCAGCGGGGTGAGCCGGGTGGCCAGGGCCGGCAGGCTCGCCGCGGTCCGGTCGTAGGCGGCGGCCAGCGCCAGCGCCTCGTCGGCCAGTGGTTGCAGCGGATCGGGGGTGGACGGGGGTTGCGGATCGTCGTCGAGGACGCCGCACCCGCCCAGGGTCAGCGCGGCCAGGCCGGCTCCCAGCATTCGCCGGCGGGTGTGCCCCGTGTCGCTGTTCAGCACCGCGCCAGTCAACACCATGGCGTCGGCCGGAGCCGGGCGGCGGCCGAGCGTGGCGCGTCGGGTGGGGAAGGCAACTCCGGCGGACGCCTCAGTTGCCCCGCGCGTTACGCTCTGCACAGCTGCGGGGCTTTTCGCCCGGCGGCATATAGTGCTTGTCTCCGACAACTAGCGAAAGGTCGAGCCCGATGACGCAGCGTGGTCGCGCCGGCGCCCGGCCTGGCAGTCGCCCCGGCCCGCGCCGGTCCCGTGACGAGGGCGAGGAGCGGAGCCCCGCGGCTCCGCGCATCGATCTCGTCGCCGCCAAGGCGCGGGTGCTCGCGGTGATCGAGCCCGTGGTCCAGAAGGCCGGCTACGACCTGGAGGACGTCAGCGTGTCCCGGGCCGGCCGGCGGCACGTGGTGCGGGTCCTGGTGGACACCGACGGGGGCGTCAATCTCGACGGCGTGGCCGTCGTCTCCCGGGAGATCTCGACGGCGCTCGACGCGGCCGAGGAGAACGGCGAGGTGGTCGCCGGCGAATACCAGTTGGAGGTCGGTTCCCCGGGGGTGGACCGGCCGCTGACCCTCCCGCGGCACTGGCGGCGCAACCGTGGCCGGCTGGTCGCGGTCAACGGACTCACCGGCCGGATCGTCGAGGTGGACGACACCGGCGTCGTCCTGGACATCGACGGCACGGCCAGATCGCTCACCTTCGCCGAGCTCGGGTCCGGGCGGGTTCAGATCGAGTTCAAACGACTCGACGAGGCCGATTTCGGCGACGAAGACGTTGCCGACGAAGAAGACGATGGGGAGGGCGAGGAGTGAACATCGACCTCGCGGCGCTACGCGCACTGGAGCGCGAGCGGGAGATCCCGTTCGACACGATTGTCGCGGCCATCGAGACCGCGCTGCTCACCGCTTACCGGCACACCGAAGGCTCGGAGAGCCACGCGCGGGTGGAGATCGACCGCAAGTCCGGGGTGGCCTCGGTGCTCGCCCAGGAGACCGACGCGGACGGCACAGTGGTGCGGGAGTGGGACGACACGCCGCACGACTTCGGGCGGATCGCGGCCATGACGGCCAAGCAGGTGATCCTCCAGCGGCTGCGGGAGGCCACCGACGAACAGCATTTCGGGGAGTACGCCGGGCGCGACGGTGATCTGATCACCGGCATCGTGCAGGCCGACGCCGGGCGGGCCGAGAAGGGCATGGTGATCGTCGACCTCGGCAAGATCGAGGCGATTCTCCCGCAGTCCGAGCAGGTCCCCGGCGAGACGTACGAGCACGGGATGCGCGTCCGGGCCATCGTCGTGCACGTGGCCAAGGGCTTCCGCGGACCGCAGGTGACCCTGTCCCGTTCGCACCCGGCCCTGGTCAAGAAGCTGTTCGCGCTCGAGGTGCCGGAGATCGCCGACGGCACCGTGGAGATCGCCGCGATCGCACGTGAGGCAGGTCACCGCACCAAGATCGCCGTGCACTCGAGGGTGCCCGGGGTCAACGCCAAGGGTGCCTGCATCGGTCCGATGGGCCAGCGGGTGCGCGCCGTGATGAGCGAGTTGCACGGCGAGAAGATCGACATCATCGACTGGTCGGACGACCCGGCCCAGTTCGTCGGTAACGCGCTCTCGCCGGCAAAAGCCCTGCGTGTCGAGGTGGTGGACCTGGCCACCCGGACGGCCCGGGTCACCGTGCCCGACTTCCAGCTTTCGCTGGCGATCGGCCGTGAGGGGCAGAACGCCAGACTGGCCGCGCGACTGACGGGCTGGCGGATCGACATCCGCCCGGACAACGAACCGGCCGACCGGTCGACTGGTGCGGATCGTGATGCCGCCGAGGCCGGAAGCTGACCGGATACGCGGGCAGCATCCGCGAGGGGTAGACTTTTCCATGGTCGGTCCGACGCGCACCTGTGTCGGTTGTCGCGAACGCGCGCCGGCTTCTGTGTTACTCCGGTTCGTTCTGGCTGGTGACGGGGACTTTTCCCGCCTTCAGCCCGATCCGAATCGGCGACTGCCGGGTCGGGGAGCGCATCTGCATCCTGATCCGGCCTGCTTCGCGCTGGCGGAGCGGCGCCGAGCCTTCGGGCGGGCGTTGCGATTCACCGGTGTTGCTGACACCGGTCCGCTGGCCGAGCACATCCGTTCGGTCTCCATGCCGCTCGGAACAACCGATGATCCGGCCCCAACGCCGGATCACGACCCAGCAAGGTAGGACGACCCAGATGAGCACACGATGAAGTCCCTGAAATGAACAGGCTTCTAGTGCACGAGTGAGGTCGTTGCGGGTGCGCTCGCACGACCTCGAAGTGAGGAGTGCAGTGCCAGGCAAGGCCCGCGTACACGAGCTCGCAAAGGAGCTCGGGGTCGACAGCAAGACCGTTCTCGCCAAGCTCAAAGAGATGGGCGAGTTCGTCAAATCCGCTTCCAGCACGGTCGAGGCCCCGGTGGCCCGGCGACTGCGTGGTGCTCTCGAGGCCGGCGGCTCCGCCCCGGCATCGGCGCCCGCGGCCGCTTCGAGCGCAGACGCGCCCGCCGCCCGCCCCGGTCCGTCCACCAACGCGCGGCCGCAACCGCCGCGCCGCCCCACCGCTCCGGCGGCGGGTGCCCCCAGCGCGCCCAGCGCTCCCATCGCACCGACCTCCCCCGCTCCGGCGCCGGGTCCGTTCGTGCGTCCGAAGCCGCCGGCCGGCCGGCCGGGCCCGATGCCCGGTCCGGTCGCCAAGCCGGCGAGCGCTCACGACATCGAGGTGGCGGCCGCCGAGGCGCGCGCCTCGGCCCTCAAGGCCGAGCAGGAGGCCGCGGTCAAGGCCGCGCAGGCCGCCCGCACGCGGGATGCCGAGCGTCGTGCTCAGCAGCCGCCGGCCGAGAGCCGTCCGACAGGTGCGGGTCCGCGTCCCGGCCCCGGTTCGGTCCCGCCGCGTCCCGGTTCGCCGGCCGCCGGCAGTGGCCGTCCGGCCGCTCCGGGTGCGCCCGGTGGTCCGCGTCCCGGCCCCGCCGGTGGCGCTCCGCGTCCGCCGGCCCGTGGTCCCGGTAACAACCCGTTCGGTGTCACCGGCGGCACGGCCGCCCGGCCCTCGCCGGCCGGGATGCCCCGTCCCAACCAGCCCGGCATGCCGCCGCGGCCGAGCCCGGCGTCGATGCCGCCGCGGCCCAGCCCCGCGTCCATGCCCTCGCAGCGTCCGGGTCGTCCCGGCGGCGGTCCCGGTGCCGGCGGCGCCGGTCGTCCCGGTGGTCCCGGTGCGGGTCGTGGCGGTCCCGGTGGTGGCGGCGGCGGTGGCTACCGCGGCGGCCCCGGTGGCGGCGGCGGTGCCGGTGGCGGTTTCCGTCCCGGTGGCGGCGGCGGTGCCGGTGGCGGTTTCCGTCCCGGTGGCGGCGGCGGTGCC